>NZ_JBIWKU010000014.1:0-209203 GCF_044765825.1 Streptomyces flaveolus
CGAGGATGACGGGAGCGGTCTCGGAGGGGGTGTCGGGCATGCGCCTCACCGTAGCGGGCGGCCCCCCCCGCCCCCCCCGGCCCCCCCCCCGGCCCCCCCCGGGGGGGGCCCCCCCCCCCCCCACCCCCCCCGGCCCCCCCCCCGCCCCCCGCCCCCCCCCCCCCCCCCCCCCCCCCCCCCCCCCCCCGCCCACACCCCCCCCCACCCCCCCCCCCCCCGCCCCCCCCGCCCCCGCGCCGCCCCCCCCCCCCCCCCCCCCCGCTTCTCTGTGTCCGGGGCGTTTCCGTGCCCGGCGCTTCTTCCTGCCCGGTGCCGCTCCGCGCCCAGTGCTCCACACGTGTCCGGCGCCGCCGCGCGTCCCGTGCGGGCCGGGGTGCGGGTGTCTCCCGGGCGCAGCAGTCTGGAGTCATGGCACATCCACCGGAGCATCCCCACATCGTGGTCCGTCCCGCGGCGCTGGACGGCTCCCGCCGGGTCACCTCGGGCGAGGAGACGCTCGGGGTCGCCTCGCACCTCGACGACGTCGCCGAGATCCTGCGGCTGGCCGACCTGTACGTGACCGACGTCGCCACCAGCGATCTCGTCGAGTGGCAGGGCGGCGGCCCGGACGACTGGCCGGGGCTGCACGAGCATCACGAGCCCCACGGGAGCTGAACGCGCGTGGGTCTCCCTCACGTCTTCCTCCGAGAACGCGGCCGCACGCTTGAACCACCCCCCGCGCCGGGCACATCCCCGGACACACGGGGGGTGAGGCCATGGACAGTGACACGGACATCGGCTGGGAGCCGCACGAGATCGCGCTGCTGGGCGGCGGGCCGCGAGCCGCCGTCACGGTGGCCCTGGTCGCGCTGCATCTGCGGGGCGCCGTCGAGACCGGCCCGCGCAGGACGCTGTGCGCGACAGGGCCGGAGCCGCAGGGGCTGGGGCCGTTCGAGGGGACGGTCCTGGACTGCCTGCGGGAGCCGCTCACCGCGCGCGAGCTGGTCCGGCACCCCGACGTGCGTCTGGCACTGGCCCTGACGCGCATTCCGCTCGCGGAGGACGGGCTGCTGCGCTACCCCCGGCTGGGGCCGACCCGCGGCGCCCGCCGCCGCGTGGCGTTCTGGCGGGAGCGGTACCCGCTGCCGGCGGCCAGGCACGGGCTGACGGACGAGGACACGCTGCTCGCCGTCGCCCTGCACGGCGATGCCGCCCTGCGCCTGCTCCTGCCGCGCTTCGCGCTCCGGGCCGGGCTCATGCACCCGGGCGCCCCGGCCGAGGGAGTGCGCTTCTCCCTGGGACGGGGCAGGTTCCTGAGGTGGCGCGACGAGTACGAGGACTCCGTCTCGGGCGACTGGGGCGCGGGCCACGGGGACCAGTCGGGCGGCTGCGGCGGGGGCGGCGTGGACTGAGCGGCCCCGGACATGCGCGAGGGCGGCCCGTCCAGGTGACGGACCGCCCTCGCGAAGGCCGCACGGATCGTGCGGGTCCTACGGGTCGTACGGGTCAGACCTTGAGCGTCCGGATCGCCGTCGGGGCGTGTCCGGGCTCGGTGGCGACCTCCTCGAACTCCACGACGTTGCTGATGTCGTTGGTGCCCGACATGGAGATGTTGGTGACGCGCTCCAGGATCGCCTCGACGACGACCGGGACCTGGAACTCGGCGGCCAGCTTCTTGGCCTGCTCCAGCGCCGCGCCCAGCTCGTTCGGGTCGGTCACCCGGATCGCCTTGCAGCCCAGGCCCTCGGCGACCTTGACGTGGTCGACGCCGTAGACGCCCAGCTCGGGCGAGTTGATGTTCTCGAACTCCAGCTTGACCTGGAAGTCCATGTCGAACCCTCGCTGCGCCTGACGGATCAGGCCCAGGTAGGAGTTGTTGACCAGGACGTGCACGTACGGGATCTTGTGCTGCGCGCCGACGGCCAGTTCCTCGATCATGAACTGGAAGTCGTAGTCGCCGGAGAGCGCCACGACCTGCCCCTCGGGGTCGGCCTTGGCGACGCCGAGCGCGGCCGGGACGGTCCAGCCGAGCGGGCCGGCCTGGCCGCAGTTGATCCAGTGCCGCGGCCGGTAGACGTGGAGCATCTGGGCGCCGGCGATCTGGGAGAGACCGATGGTGGAGACGTACCGGGTCTCCGGGCCGAAGGCCTTGTTCATCTCCTCGTAGACGCGCTGCGGCTTGATCGGGATGTCGTCGAAGTGCGTACGGCGCTGGAGCGTGGCCTTGCGCTCCTGGGCCGAGGCGGCCCAGGCGGAGCGGTCGGGCAGCTTCCCGGCCGCCTTCAGCTCCCTGGCGACCTCGACGAACAGCTCCAGCGCGGCCTTGGCGTCGGAGGCGATGCCGTAGTCCGGGGCGAAGATCTTGCCGATCTGGGTGGGCTCGACGTCGACGTGGACGAACTTGCGGCCGGCCGTGTAGACGTCCAGCTTGCCGGTGTGGCGGTTGGCCCAGCGGTTGCCGATGCCGAGGACGAAGTCCGACTCCAGGAACGTCGCGTTGCCGTAGCGGTGCGAGGTCTGCAGGCCGACCATGCCGGCGTTCAGCTCGTGGTCGTCGGGCAGCAGGCCCCAGCCCATCAGGGTCGGCACGACCGGGGTGCCGGTCAGCTCGGCGAACTCCACGAGGAGGTCGGCGGCGTCGGCGTTGATGACACCGCCGCCGGCGACGATCAGCGGGCGCTCGGCGGCGTTGAGCATGCCGATCGCCTTCTCGATCTGGGCGCGGGACGCGGCCGGCTTGTAGACCGGGAGCGGCTCGTAGGTCTCGGGGTCGAACTCGATCTCCGTCATCTGGACGTCGATCGGCAGGTCGATCAGGACCGGGCCGGGCCGGCCGGAGCGCATCAGGTGGAACGCCTGCTGGAAGACGCCGGGGACCTGCGCGGCCTCCAGGACGGTGACCGCCATCTTCGTCACCGGCTTGGCGATGGAGGCGATGTCGACGGCCTGGAAGTCCTCCTTGTGGATCACCGCGGTCGGCGCCTGGCCGGTGATGCACAGGATCGGGATCGAGTCGCCGATCGCCGAGTACAGACCGGTGATCATGTCGGTGCCGGCCGGTCCGGAGGTGCCGATGCAGACGCCGATGTTGCCGGCGTGGGTCCGGGTGTAACCCTCGGCCATGTGCGAAGCGCCCTCGACGTGACGGGCGAGGGTGTGGTTGACACCGCCGGAGGCCTTGAGTGCCGCGTAGAAGGGGTTGATCGCCGCGCCCGGCACACCGAACGCGTCGGTGACGCCCTCGCGCTTGAGGATCTCAACTGCCGCTCGGGCAGCGGTCATACGAGCCATCGAGTACTCCTGCTTCGGCTGTCGGATTCGCACTCCCGGCGCGCCCCGCGGTGAGCAGATCCTTAGCTTTTCCGTATAGCGAAATTTGATTTCTACGATCTGGAAGTAATGTAAGTGGGCGGCTGGGGGCCGTCAAGAGACCGGGGCGGCCAAGACACGGACAGGACGGGGGTGTCCGGAGGACGATGGGGGTCATGTCCGAGACCATCTCGGTGTGCTGCGCCGCCTGCGGGCGCCGGCACCGCTACACGGCACCGTCGTACCCGTGCGTCTGCGGCACGCCCGTCGCCCCGCCGCTGGATCCCCGCGGGGCCCCGACGGTGGTCACCCACCGGGCCTGGGACGAGGAGTGGATCGGGGTGCGCTGCTCGGCCTGCGGGACCGAGAGCCAGTGGCCGCGCCCGGAACTGGGCTGTCCGTGCGGGACGGTGCTGTGCGTGCCGGTGGACCGGACGGCCGCGGGCCGCACCGGGCGGCCTCCCGGCTCACGGGTCCCGGCCCACCGGGCCGTCCCGATCCGCACGGCCCGCGACGCGGTCACCGCCGCCGTCCTGTATCTGCGCGGGCTCGGTCACCGGGACGTGCGCCGCGCCGACCAGCGGCCCACGGCCGGCATCGGGCTGGCCGCGCCGGGCATCGTGGCCCAGGTGGACCCGACGGTGGGCCCGGCGTCGGCGCGGGACGTGGAGTGCCTGTGGCTGACGGCCATGGCGGAGTCCGCGCAGGGCCTCTACTTCTCCCTCGCCGGGTACGCCGACGACGCCCGCGCCCGTGCCGGGCTGCTGGAGGTCCCGCTGTTCGTCCTCGACCCCTCGGGCGTGGCCCGACCCGTCAACGCGCCGGCCGTGGCGCTGGACGCCACGGCCGGCTGAACTTCGCTCTTACGGGCCCTAGTTGGCGTAGGTCTCCCGCAGCTCGATCTTGCGTACCTTCCCGGAGACGGTCATCGGGAAGGCGTCCAGGTTCTGCACCCGGCTCGGCACCTTGTAGTGGGCCAGCTGCCCCTCGCAGTAGGCGCGCAGTTCCTCGAGGGTCAGCGGGTCGGCCGCGTCGCGCGGGATCACGCAGGCGAGGACCTCCTCGCCGTAGCGCTCGTGGGGCACACCGACGACCTGGACATCCGCGATCTTCGGGTGGCCGTAGAGGAACTCCTCGACCTCGCGCGGGTAGATGTTCTCGCCACCCCGGATGATCATGTCCTTGATGCGGCCGACGATCTCCACGTAGCCGTCCTCGCGCATCATCGCGAGGTCCCCGGTGTGCATCCAGCGGCCCTGGTCGATCGCCTCGGCGGTCTTCTCCGGCTCGTCCCAGTAGCCGAGCATCACGCTGTAGCCGCGGGTGCGCAGCTCACCCGCCTCGCCGCGGGGCACGGTCACACCGGTCACCGGGTCGACGACCTTCACCTCGATGTGCGGCAGCACCCGGCCGACGGTGCCGGTGCGGTGTTCCAGGTCGTCGTCCATGCGGGTCTGCAGGGAGACCGGGGAGGTCTCGGTCATGCCGTAGCAGATGGAGACCTCCTCCATGTGCATCTCGGCGACCACCCGTTTCATCACCTCCACCGGACAGGGCGAGCCCGCCATGATGCCGGTCCGCAGGCAGGAGAGGTCGTACGAGGCGAAATCCGGGTGGTTCAGCTCCGCGATGAACATGGTGGGGACGCCGTACAGCGACGTGCACCGCTCCTGCTGCACCGCCTCCAGTGTCGCCGCCGGGTCGAAGGACGGGGCGGGGATGACGATGCAGGCGGCGTGGGAGGTGGCGCCCAGATTGCCCATGACCATGCCGAAGCAGTGGTAGAAGGGCACGGGCAGACAGACCCGGTCCTGTTCCGTGTAACCGACCGTACGGCCCACCCAGTAGCCGTTGTTGAGGATGTTGTGGTGGGAGAGGGTGGCGCCCTTGGGGAAGCCGGTCGTCCCGGAGGTGTACTGGATGTTGACCGGGTCGTCGCAGCTCAGCTCGGCGGCGATCCGGGCGATCCGCTCCGGCGGCACGGAGGCGGCGCCCGCGGTCAGCGCGTCCCAGGACGGGTCGCCGATGTAGACGGTCTCCCGCAGCGCGGGACACCTGCCGCGGACCTGGTCCACGATCGCCCGGTAGTCGCTGCTCTTGTGGGCGAGGGACGCGATGAGCACGCTGATGCCGGACTGCTTGAGCACGTACTCCAGCTCGTGCGCGCGGTAGGCCGGGTTGACGTTCACCAGGATGACGCCGATGCGGGCGGTGGCGTACTGGACGAGGACCCACTCGGGGCAGTTGACCGCCCAGATGCCGACCCGGTCGCCCTTGGTGACGCCCTTCGCCAGCAGTCCGCGCGCCACCTCGTCCACGGCGGCGCCGAACTCGGCGTACGTCCAGCGCCGTCCGGACGGGACGTCGACCAGGGCCTCGCGGTCGGGGTGGGCGGCGACCGCCCGGGCGAGGCCGGCGCCGATGGTGTCGCCGAGGAGGGGGGTCTCGCTGGTGCCGTGGGCGTAGGAGAGCTCGGTCACCGGAAGTCCTCCTCGCGGTACTCGTCCTGCGAGCCGGCCGCCGTGGCCTCGCGCAGCTCGATGCGGCGGATCTTGCCGGACACGGCCTTGGGCAGCTCGCCGAACTCCAGGCGGCGGATGCGCTTGTACGGGGCGAGGACCTCGCGGGAGTGCTCGAAGAGGACCTTCGCGGTGTCGGGGCCCGGCGCCCAGCCCGCCGCCAGGACGACGTACGCCTTCGGCACCGCGAGCCGCAGCTCGTCGGGGGCCGGCACGACCGCCGCCTCGGCGACCGCCTCGTGCTCCAGCAGGGCGCTCTCCAGCTCGAAGGGACTGATCTTGTAGTCGCTGGCCTTGAACACGTCGTCGGCCCGGCCCACATAGGTGAGGTACCCGTCGGCGTCCCGGGCGCCGATGTCGCCGGTGCGGTAGTAGCCGCCGGCCATGGCCTCGGCGGTGCGGTCCGGGTCGCCGTGGTAGCCGGTCATCAGGCCGACGGGGCTCTCGGACAGGTCGAGCGCGATCTCGCCCTCGTCGGCGCCGGGGGCGCCGGTGACCGGGTCGAGGAGTTCGACGCGGTAGCCGGGGCTGGGGCGGCCCATGGAACCCGTCTTCAGCACCTGTCCCGGGCTGTTGGACACCTGCACGGCGGTCTCGGTCTGGCCGAAGCCGTCCCGGATGGTCACGCCCCAGGCCCGCCGGACCTGCTCGATGACCTCCGGGTTCAGCGGCTCCCCGGCGGCGACGACCTCGCGCGGCGGGGTGGCGAGGCGGGTCAGGTCGGCCTGGATGAGCATCCGCCACACGGTCGGCGGGGCGCAGAAGGTGGTCACCCCGGCCCTGTCCATCTCGGCCATCAGGCGGGGCGCGTCGAAGCGCGTGTAGTTGTACAGGAAGACGGTCGCCTCCGCGTTCCACGGCGCGAACAGGTTGGACCAGGCGTGCTTGGCCCAGCCGGGCGAGGAGATGTTCAGGTGCACGTCGCCCGGCTTCAGGCCGATCCAGTACATGGTCGCCAGGTGCCCGACGGGGTAGGACACGTGGGTGTGCTCGACCAGCTTGGGGCGGGCGGTGGTGCCCGAGGTGAAGTACAGCATCAGCGGGTCGTCGGCGGCGGTGGGGCCGTCCGGGGTGAAGCCGTCGGGGGCCGCGGAGGCCTCCTCGTACGGCTGCCAGCCGGGGGCCGTGGTGCCGCCGACCGCGACGCGCGTGTAGTCGCCGGGCACGTCGTCGAACTTGGCGGCGTCCTCGGCCCGTGCGATCACGTGCCGCACCCGGCCGCGGTCGACGCGGTCGCGCAGGTCGGCCGGGCCCAGCAGGGTGGTGGCCGGAATGACCACGGCGCGTAGCTTCATCGCCGCCAGGGCGGTCTCCCACAGCTCGACCTGGTTGCCGAGCATGACGAGGATGCGGTCCTCGGCGCGGACACCGCGCCCGCGCAGCCAGTTCGCGACGCGGTCGGACCGGGCGGACATCTCCGCGAACGAGACCCGGACCTCGGAGCCGTCCTCCTCCACGATGTGCAGCGCCGTGCGCTCGTTTCCCTCGGCGATGACGTCGAACCAGTCCAGCGCCCAGTTGAAGTTCTCGGGGCGGGGCCAGGTGAAGCCCTCGTAGGCGGTGGCGTAGTCCTCACGGTGTTCCAGCAGGAAATCGCGTGCGCTGCGGAACAGGTCGGTCGCCGTCGTCATCTGTCCTCCTCGGTGCCGGACCATTGCCGGGCGGCTCTCTGCCATCGTGTAATCCGTGATGCAGGTCTCACTACCCCCGAACGGGGGTGTGCGCGACGGAACGGGCCGCGAAGGAGTGGGCGCAGTGGCGGTGGACGCGGCTGACGTGGGGGAGATCCGCAGTGCGCTGGTGCGGCTGCGGCGCGCCACCGGGCTGCCGGTCGCGTTCGGCGGGCTGGTGGAGTCCGGCCGGCGGCAAGTGCGCATCAGCGAACTCAGCGGCACCGCGACGGCCGCGCTCAGCGCCCTCGCGGTGACCTCCGGCAACGGCCTGGGCGGCAAGGCGGTCGCGCTCACCCGGCCGTGCGCCGTCACCGACTACTCCGTCTCCCGTCAGATCAGCCACGAGTACGACCTCCCCGTCGCCGCCGAGGGCCTGCGCTCGGTCGTCGCGGTGCCGGTGGTGGTACGGCGCCGGGTGCGCGGCGTGCTGTACGGCGCCCTGCGCGCGGCCCAGCCGCTGGGCGACCGGACGCTGAGCGCGGCCGTGGAGGCGGCGCGGGACGTGGAGCAGGCGCTGCTGCTGCGGGACGAGGCGGGCGAGCTGCTGGCGGCGGCCCGGCCGGAGCCGGCGCGCGATCCGGCGGGCTCCGCGGCGTGGGAGCAGGTGCGGGAGGCGCATGCGGCGCTGCGGGCGCTGGCGCCGAGGATCGCGGACCCGGCGCTGCGGGACGAGCTGCTGCGCGCGTGCGGGATGCTGGCCGCGGGCGGCTCCGCCGTCGGCGGGGTGCGGCTCGCTCCGCGTGAGGTGGACGTGCTGGCGTGCGTCGCCGCCGGGGCGACGAACGCGGTGGCCGCGGAGCGGCTGGGGGTGGGTTCGGAGACGGTGAAGGGGTATCTGCGGTCGGCCATGCGGAAGCTGGGTGCGCGCACGCGGGGCGAGGCGGTCGTCGCGGCGCGGCGGGCGGGGTGGCTGCCGTAGCCGTCCGGCGGCGGCGCGGGGGCGTGCTGGGCGTTTCGGAGGGCCGGGTGCGCGGTCGTGTGGCTGCGGGTCCGCCGTGGCTGAGCTGGTCGCGCAGTTCCCCGCGCCACTGGAGGGTGCCGGTGCGGGGGCTTGGACGGGTGTGCCCGAGGGGCCGTGCGCGAGGGCCGGTGCCGTCGTGCGGCTGCGGGTCCGTCGTGACTCGTCGCGCAGTTCCCCGCGCCCCTGGGGGGTGCCGGTGCGGGCGGGATGGCGGGGGCGGCGGCCGTGGGCATTTCGAAGGTTTTGTATTCTGTGTTCACCGCCTTGTTATTTCCCTCACCTCCTCGCTCTCCCGTAATTCATTGCACCGACGCCTAATATTGGCCGGGACACGACACGCGGAGGGGAGCGGTCATCGTGCGACGGGACTTCACGGAGCCTGCCGGGCGCCGCTCCGACCTGGTCATCGGGCGGGAGGCACCGTTCGGCGCGGCCCGTGAGCAGCTCGACAGAGGGGGCAGTGTGCTCCTGCACGGCCCCGCCGGAATTGGAAAGTCGACCGTCCTGCGGACACTGGCCACCGAATATGCCCGCACGGCACGCACCGTGTTGCGCTGCTCGGCCACGGAGTCCGAATCCCATCTCCCCTTCCTTGCCCTCGCCGACCTCCTGGGCCCGGTGCTGGACGAGGTGTCCGGCGCCCTGCCCGCCGCGCAGCGCACCGCGCTGGAGTCGGCGCTCACCGGCCGGGGCGAGTCCACGCTCCAGCGTGACGGGCTCGCCCTGCGCCTCGCCGTCCTCTCCGCGCTGCGCGCCCTCGCCGCCGAGGGCCCCATCCTCGTCGTCGCCGACGACCTGCAATGGCTGGACCCGGCCAGCACCGAACTGCTCGGCTTCGCCGCCCGCCGCCTCGGCGACACCCCCGTGCGGCTGCTGTGCGCGGTGCGGACCGACGGCCAGGAGTACGACCGCCATCTGCGCGCCTCCCCGCCGGACACCCGGGCGGTACGCCTCGATCCGCTGACCCGCGCCCAGGTGTCGGCGCTGCTCGACCAGCGCGGCTTCCCCGGCCTGCCCCGTTCCACGGTCCGCGACATCCACCGCACCAGCGGCGGCAACCCGCTGTTCGCGCTGGAACTGGGCCGCGCCCTGGCCGAGAGCCCCACCCCGCCCCGTCCGGGCGAGCCGCTGCCGGTGCCGACCTCGCTGCGCGCGCTGGTGCTCAGCCGCCTGGAGATGCTGTCGGAGGAGGCCCGCCGCACCCTGCTGGTGGCCAGCGCGGGCGCCCGGCCCACCCCCGCCCTGCTGCACGCGGCGGGCCGGGTCAACGCCGAGGCCGAGACCGCCCAGGCGGCCGAGCTGGGCCTGCTGGCGACCGACCCGGAGGGTCCGGCCGTACGGTTCGCGCATCCGCTGATCTCGGCCGCGCTGTACGCCGAGGCGCCGGCGCCGGAACGGCGGGCCGCGCACGCCGCGCTGTCCACGGCGGCGTCCGACCCGATCGAGCGCGCCCGGCACCTGGCCCTGGCCACCACCGGCACCGACCCGGAGGTGGCGGCGCGGCTCGCGGAGGCCGCCGCGCTGGCCCGGGACCGCGGTGCGCCGTCGGTGGCCGCCTCGCTGGGGCTGCTGGCCGCCCGGCACACCCCGGCGGACAGTGCGCCGGGGCCCGACGGGCGCCGGCTCCAGGCCGCCGAGGACGCGATCACCGCGGGCGAGGTGGACCTCGCCCGGGACGTCGCCCGCGAGGTGCTGACCCGGGCCACCGCGCCGGGCGAGCGCGTACGGGCCTGGATGGTGGTCATCGAGGCGGCCGGGCAGGCCATCGGCGACGTCGACGCCGTTTTCCCGCAGGCCCTGGCCGACGCGGGCGACGACCCCCGGCTGCTGGCCCTCGTCCACTACCAGCTGGCCTGGCGCGGTCTGGTGGTGCAGGGCGACTTCGCTCAGGGCCGGGAGGAGGCGGCGCACGCGGCCCGGCTGGCGGCGCGGGCCGGGGACCGGAGCACCGAGCTGCTCGCGCTCGCGTTCCAGGCCCAGGCCGAGACGCTGATGGGTCATCCGGACGCCCCCGTGACGATCGAGCGGGCGCGGCAGGAGCCGCAGGACCCGCGGGTGGCGTGCCATCACAACGGGGCGGGCTCCTCCCGGTTCCGCTGGCTGGTGATGAGCGACCGGCTGGCCGAGGCGCGGACCACCGTCACCGCGCTGCTGCGCGAGGTGCGGCGGCGCGGCATGGCCGAGAGCGAGGTGCACTACCTGCGCTTCCTCTCCGAGACCGAACTGCACGCCGGGCACTGCGGCCGGGCCCTCGAACTGGCCCGGGAGAGCCTGACGCTGGCGCGGGACGCGGGCATCGGCGAGGGCGCGGGGGCGATGCAGGCGGCGCTCGCCGAGGCCGCGGGCGGGGACGTGGAACGCGCGCTGGCGCTGGCCCGGGAGGCGGTGAAGCGGGCCGAGGAGGACGGCGACGCCGTCTACCTCTCGCGCGCGCTGGCCGCGCTCGGCCACGCCCACCTGGTGGCGGGCGACGCCGGTGCGGCCGTGGACGCGCTGCGCCGGGTACGGGAGTTGGAGGCCGGCGCGGGCATCACCGACCCGGCGCGCGGCCGGTGGCAGGGCGATCTCGCGGAGGCGCTGGTGCGGACCGGGCAGCCGGCCGAGGCCCAGGAGGTCATCGAGGTCACGCGCGCGCACGCGCTGCGGCTGGGCCGCGGGAGCGTGCTGGCCGTGCTGGACCGGGCGGAGGCGCGGCTGCGGGCGGTGCGGGGCGAACACCGGTCGGCCGTCGGCCGGTTGATGTCGGCGCGGGACCGGCTCGCCGAGCTCGGGTTCGGTCTGGAGGAGGCGCGGGCGGCGTACGCGCTGGCGGAGCTGCGGGCGGACCGGCCGGGGCCGGTGTCGTACGACGAGGCGGCGCGGCTCTTCCGGCGCTGCCGGGCGCTGCCCTGGTTGCGGCAGCTGGAGGCGGCCGTCGCGGCCCGGACGGCCGCGGCCGAACCGGCCCCCGTGCGGCTCGCCGCGGCTCCGGACTGCCTGGCGGGGCTGGCCTCGATGGAGCGTCAGGTGGCGTCGCTCGTCATGGAGGGCGCCACCAACCGGGAGATCGCCGCCCGGCTGTTCGTCAGCGTCAAGACGGTCGAGGCGACGCTGACCCGGGTCTACCGCAAGCTCGGCATCCGGTCGCGCGTCGACATCGTCAGACTGGCGGCGGGCCGCAAGACCTAGCGCCGACGAGCCCGGCGAGGGTGGGCGGCTGGGACGGCCGGACGCCGGCGCGGCCGGCGGACCGGTCGTCAGGCGGGCCGCACGCGCCCGGCGGCGGCGACGGCCGCCAGGGCCGGGCCTGAGCGCGGGCCGTACACCGCGTGACCCTGCCGGCAAACCGGATCGTCCGGGAGCCACCGCCCGCCCCGTCCACCGCCGGTATTCGGCCGGGCTCCCCCGGCAGACCGGTCGTCGGGCCGGCCGTACGCGTCCCGTCGGTGCGCACGGCACCTGTCGCGGCCCCCGATGCCGCGGGCAAGGCCGGTCCTGGGCGCGGGCGGTACGTGGCGGGGGCCGGCCGGCAGACCGGTCGTCGGGTGGCCCGCACCCGCCCCGTCGGTGACGGCGGCACCGGCCGCCGGATCCGGCCCGTCTAGGCGCGGGCGGCGTCCGAGTGGAGGAAGTCGAGGGTGAGCTCCACCACCCGGTCGGGGAACTGGTCGTGCGGGTAGTGCCCGGCGCCCTCGATCAGCTCGAGGCGGCCGAGGCCGGCCGGCAGGGCGTCGACGATCGCGGAACCCTCGGCGTGCGGGTCGGCCCAGTCGGGGTCGAGCGTGCCCATCACCACCAGGACCGGGCAGCGGACGTCGGCGAGGCGCGCGCCCGCGTCGACCGGGGCGCTGCGGCCCATGGCCTGCATGGCCTTCATCCGGCCGGGCTCGCGCAGCAGGGCCTCGAAGCGGCCGAGCCGCTCGGCCCAGTCGGCCGGCTTGACGCCGGGGTAGGCCACGTCGAGGTACGAGCGGAAGAGCGGCAGGCTGCCGAGCGCGCCCGCGCCGAGCAGCCTCAGCATGCCCCGCCTGAAGCGCCTCACCCGCAGGTCGCCGAGGCGGAGCGACTGCTTGCGGGTGAACGGCGCCAACTCGACGACCGCGGTGACCAGCGAGGGTTCCTGCGCGGCGGCGATGGTGGCGGCGCCGCCGGAGACCGAGTGGCCGACGACGACCGCGGGGCCGCCCAGGTGCCGGATCACGGCCAGTAGATCGCCGGCGATGTCGGTGCGGCTCCAGGCCGGCCAGTCGACGCTGGACTCGCCGCAGCCGCGCAGATCGACGGCGGCGACCCGATGGCCCGCCGCCACCAGCGCGGGGATCACCGCACGGTAGGCGGCGCGGCTGTCGCCCACGCCGTGGGCGAGGACGATCAGGGGGCCGGCCCCCGCCACTTCGTACGCGATCGTGCCGCCGTCCACGGCAAGGTACTCGGTCATGACATCCCCCGGCCCCGATTGGCTAACATTGTTAGCTAGAAGCTAATGCCGTTAGCCTGGGCTGTCAAGGGGAACCGCGCGGCCCGCCGCCGCGTCCGAGAGGCGGCCGGGTCCGGGCATCCGGCAGCGGGGTTTACCGGGGGCCGACCGAGGGTTATCCCTGCCCGACTCCCTTAGGGGCTTCCCTCATTGGGGCGCCGACGCCACCGGTTCTAGCGTGAGGGCGTGCCGCTCGCCCGGGCATACGGGGGTCTGTCCCGAGACCCCCGTGCTCCCCCCACGCCCGTGCGACCCCCCACCGGCAATCCCGAGGAGACTCATGTCCGGCCTCACTCGCGCCAGATCGGTCACCGCCGCCCTGGCCACCGCTGCCGCCGCCGCGACCGCACTGCTGGCCGCCCCCACCGGCCACGCCGCACCCCAGCCGATCGTCGGCGGTACGACCACCACGACCGGCGCCCACCCGTTCGTCATGCAGATAACCGACGCCTCGCAGAACCAGTTCTGCGGCGGCACCCTCGTCTCCCCCACCAAGGTGGTCACGGCCGCCCACTGCATGGCCGGCGAGACCACGCGCAGCGTGCGCGTCGTCGGCGGGCGCACCTACCTCAACGGCACCAACGGCACGGTCGCCAGGGTCAGCCGGATCTGGGTGCACCCGGGCTACACCGACGCCGCCGACGGCGACGACGTGGCCGTACTGACCCTGTCGACGTCGATGCCGTACACGCCGGTCACGTACGTCTCCTCGTCGGACACCTCCGTCTACGCGGCCGGCACCGAGGCCCGCGTACTCGGCTGGGGCACGACCCGGGAGAACGGCAGCTCCTCCAACCAGTTGCGGACCGCGACCGTGCCGGTCGTGTCCGACACCGGCTGCCGTACCTCCTACGGCTCCGACTTCGTCGCGAGCGACATGGTGTGCGCCGGATACACCTCCGGCGGCGTGGACACCTGCCAGGGCGACAGCGGCGGGCCCCTTCTCATAGGGGGCGTCCTGGCAGGGATCACTTCCTGGGGCGAGGGCTGCGCCCGAGCCGGTTACCCGGGGGTCTACTCCCGGCTGACCACCTTCTCGGACCTGGTGACCGCGCAGGTCACCTCGTAGCCCTTGCCCCAGCAGGACTCCTGAGTATCCCTCAGGTGCAAGACCGGGGGGCGTTGCGAGCCACCACGAGCGGCCCGCAGCGCCCCCTCTCCATGCCCGCCGCCCCACCGGACGGGCGCCGCCGCTCAGCCGCGCACGGTCCCGAACCGGACGTCGTACGGCTCACCCGGGTGCAGCGTGGCCAGCGTCCGCTCGCCCTCGGCCACGACCTCGTCCCGCCGCGCCCCGGTGAGCCGGTCGAACGGTTCGACGACGAGGGCGCCGTCCTCGAGCTTCCACAGCCCGGCCACGAAGCCGTCGACGAGGAGGACGCGGTACGCCAGGTTCCCCCGCCAGGTGCGGCCCTTGTGCGCCGGCGGGACCACGCGGGTGCGGTCGGCGTGGGAGAGGAGCAGGTTGTCGAACTCGGGGAGGAAGCGCGGCGGGGCCGGGGTGCCGGGGTCGGGGCGCGGCGCGTCGGGCAGGTCGAACAGCTCGGTGCCGTCCGGTCCCCGGAAGGTGACGAGCCGGGGGCGGAGCCGTTCGAAGGCGTCGCGCAGCCGGGTCAGGCCGGCCCAGATCTGCATGTCCTTCACGGACGCCGGGCCGAAGGCGGCCAGGTAGCGCAGCACGGTGTCGTCCGGCGCCGGCACCGGCCGCGCGGGGCGTCCGAGCCAGTGCTCGGCGGTGGTGAGCGTGACCTGGCCGCTGCGACCCCACAGTCCGCGCGGGGTCACCTGGACGAGCGGGAGGCGGCAGCGCGCGGCGACGGACAGGGCCTGCGGGTCGGCGTCGGGCCACTCGGTGAGCAGCGCCTGCCGCAGCTGCTTCATGGTGCGCGGCTCGGCCTCCACCAGCTCGCGGGCGACGACGGCGAGCCGGTCCAGGTCGACCCCCACCAGCCCCTTGCGGAAGGTCCCCAGCTCCCGGTCCCGGGCGGCCTGCACCAGCGGACGCAGGGTCAGGCAGTCCTCGGCGGTGTGGGTGTGGATGGTCGAGCGCAGGGTGACGATGCGGGCGACCCGGCGGTCGGCCATCGCCGCGGACAGGTCCTCGGGGCCGAAGCCGTCGAGCCGGGCGGCGAGCGCGTAGTACGGGGGCTTCACGTTCTGGGCCTGGAGTCCGACGAGGTGCGCGACCGCGTCCTCGGCCGGCATCGGCGCGCGGTGCAGCAGCAACTGCCGGGCGAGCGTCGCGCGGTTGAGCGCGCGGATGCCGAGCACGGGGGCCGTCGTGGGTGCCTTGGACGTCATGCCGTGCACGGTAGCGCCGCTTGCGGTCAGCCTCTGTCCTGGACGAGCTCGCGCACCGGGGCCGCACGCTCGTCACCGGCCACCCCGCCACGGACTCGCAGCCGCCGTCGCGCCGTCCGCCGAGCAGCGGTCCGCGGGGTGTTCAGGGAGCTGGACGGCCTGTCGTACGAGAGGATCGCGGAGAAGGTCGGGATCAGCCCACACCTGACGGAGGTGATGACCGCACGACCGTCACGGTCACCGGCACGCTGTGAGAACGACGTGATCGCGAGGGAGGCCGCGGATGCGCGAGCTGGCGGAGTCGCTGTGGGGCGTGGGCAACGGGCAGGGGCCGCGTCAGCTGGCCGAGCTGGGGCTCGCCCTGGTGCTGTCCAGCCTGATCGGCTGGGAGCGCGAGGCCCAGCAGAAGAGCGCCGGGCTGCGCACCCACACCCTGGTCGGCGTGGCCAGCGCGCTGATGATGGAGATCTCCCAGCACGGTTTCACCGCCGTGCTGGGCATGGAAGGCGTCTCCCTCGACCCGTCCCGGGTGGCGGCCCAGATCGTCTCCGGGATCGGTTTCATCGGCGGCGGTCTGATCTTCGTACGGCGGGACGCGGTGCGGGGCCTGACGACCGCGGCGACCATCTGGCTGACCTGCGCGGTCGGCATGGCCTGTGGCGGAGGGCTGCCGATCCTGGCGCTGGCGACCACCGCACTGCACTTCCTGGTCGTGCGCGGCTATCCGGCCCTGGCCTCCCGTATCGCGAAGGAGACGGCCACCACGGTGGAGATCCGGCTGACCTATCTGACCGGCCGGGCGCTGCTGCCGCAGTTGATGGAGACGTGCACGCGGCGCGGGTTCCGCATCCTGCGGGTGACCGCCGACCGGCTGCCGGGGCGTACGGATCCGGCCGCCCGGGTCCTGCTGCGGCTGGAGGGCACCGGGGACGCGGTGCGGCTGACCTCCGACCTGTTCCACGCCGAGGGCGTGCTCGACGCCGACATGAACGTCGCCACGGAGGAGGAGTAGCCGAACGGGGGACACCGCGGTTTCCCCCCGGCCGGGCGGGCACCCGGGGCCACTGTGCAGGGACTACAGGGATCGGACGAACGCGACGGCCGGGCCGGGCGGGACCGGGTGCTGGTGACCGGGTGGTTCAGCTTCCTGGACGGGGAGGCGACCGCCGGGGACGTGCTGGCGCTGCGCCGGGTCGAGGAGGAACTGCGGGGCGCGGGACTCGCCCACGACGTCGTGTGGAGCCCCGGGTTCCGGGCGGACGCGCTGCACTTCGCGGACGTGGACCCGGCGGACTGGTCGCATCTGGTGTTCGTGTGCGGGCCGGCGCACGGGCCGCAGGTCGAGGAGTTGCACCGGCGGTTCGCGCACTGCGTGCGGATCGCGGTCGGCGTCTCCGTCGTGGATCCCGGCTCCCCCGCCGTCACCGGCTTCGACCGCGTCCTGGCCCGGGACGCCGCCGGCACCGAACCGACGCTGGACCTCGCGGCCCGCGCCCCCGCGCTGCCCGCCCGTCCCGTCGTCGGGGTGGTGCTCACGCACGGGCAGCACGAGTACGGGGCCCGGCGGCGGCACGACCAGGTAGCCGCCGAGGTGACGCACTGGCTGGCCGGCCGGGACTGCGCGCGCCTGGAGCTGGAGACCCGGCTGGACGCGCACGACTGGCGGCTGTGCGGCACGCCGGCCCAGCTGGAGGCCGTGCTGTCCCGGCTGGACCTGGTCGTCACCGACCGGCTGCACGGGCTGGTGCTGGCGCTGCGGGCCCAGACGCCCGCGCTGGCCGTGGATCCGGTCGAGGGCGGCGCGAAGGTGACGGCGCAGGCCCGCGCCTGCGGCTGGCCCGCGCTGGTGGCCGCCGAGCACCTGGAGACGGGCGTGCTGGACCGCTGGTGGCGGTGGTGTCTGACCGACGGGCGGGAGGCCGCGCGGCGGATCGGCGCCGGGTTCCGGGCGGACGCGCGAACGGACGGCGCCGACGCTCTCGTGGCGGCACTGGGACGGCGGCCGGCCGGTTGACTCCTCGCGCGGACGGGCACCCGGTGGTGGTCGGTCCGTGCCCAGGAGGAGACCTCATGACCATCGACCGCCTCCCCGATCACGAACAGCGCATACTCGACGAAGTGGAACGGGCGCTGCGCCGCGACCGCCGGCTCGACCGGCGCCTGCGCACCCTGCGGCTGCGCCGCGGTCCCGACCTCACGCGCCTGGCGTCCTACCGTCCGCGCACCCTGACGGTCGCTCTGCTGCTCGCGCTGTCCGTCACCCTGATGGTGACCGGCATCGTCACCTCCGAACCCGGCGTGATCTGGGCGTTCGCCGTCGTATGGCCACCCACGCTGTTCGCGGCGTTCCGGCTGCTGTGCCGGTGGTCGCGGGGCTGACGGCCCCGGCCCCTACGGCGCCGCACACGCACCCGGCCTCCTGTCCCCTCGGCGGGAGGCCGGGTGCGTGCGGTTCCTCAGCCTGTGTAGCTGCGCGCCGTCGACGCGCGCTGGGCCGGCTCCAGGGCGCGCAGGCGCGCCTCCACCTCGGCGGGCAGCACCCGGCGTTCGCGCAAAACCCACGGCAGGGCGGCCGTCGCCTCGGCGAAGGCCCGCAGGGACGCGGTGTCGCGCGGGACCGTCCGGGCCAGGTGCAGGGTGCGGCGCAGGGCGTAGCCGGCCGGGCGGCGCAGCCAGGTGAACCACAGGGTGTTGCGGATGCCGTGCGCCCGGCGGAGCGTCGGGTCGCGGACTTCCGAGGGGTGGTGGTGGATCGCCAGGTCGTCGTCGTACGTCAGCCACCAGCCGTCGGCGGCGAGGTCGGCGGCGAGGAGCTCCTCCTCGCCGCCCAGCCACAGCCGGGGATGGAAGCCGCCCGCGGCGCGGAACGCGTCGGTGCGCAGGACGGTCGCGGCGGCCAGGAAGGAGCCGAGCGCGGGTCCCGGGAGCCAGTGCGGGCGGGGCACGGGCGAATCGCGCAGTTCCCTGACGATCGGGTCCTCGGTGCCGTCCGGTTCCACGACGATGCGGGCGGTGACGGTGCCGACCGCGGGGTACCGGTCGAGCAGGTCGGCGGCCCCGGACAGCGAGCCCGGCGCCCACCAGGAGTCGTCGTCGCAGAAGGCCACGTACGGCGTGCGGACCTGGCGGACCGCCAGGTTCCGTCCTACGGCGCCGAGGTTGCGGCCGGGGCGCAGCAGCCGTACGTCCGGGTGGTGGCGGGTCACGGCGGCGGCCGTGCCGTCGGTGGAGGCGTTGTCGGTGACGATCACCGGCGGCTTCTCCGGGAGTTCGGCGAGACGGTCCAGGGTGCGCAGGAGTTCGGGGCACCGGTTGTGGGTGATGACGACGACGGTCGTGCGGGGGTCCGTCATGGGGTCGCTTCCTCCAGGAGGCGGGCGCCCCGTTCCACGTACGGGGGCAGGGGCCTGCGGGCGCGCAGCGCGGAGGGCAGGCGGGTGAGCGTCTCCCGCAGGGCGCGGCGGGCGTGCGGGTCGCGGCGGGCCTCGGCGGCGAGGGCGCGGGTGCGGGCGAGGGCGTGCGGCAGGGGGCGGCGCAGCCAGGCCGTGAGGACTTCGTTGCGCCGGACGACGGCCGGGCGGTCGGTGCGCGGGCCGGGGTCCGGGTGGTGGTGGGCGACCACCTCGGGGCAGTGCGTGACGCCCCAGCCGCGGGCGGCCAGGTCGTAGGCGAGGAGGGTCTCCTCGGCGCCGAAGAACAGCAGGGGGTGGTAGCCGCCGGCGTCGAGATAGGCCTCGCGGCGGGTGACGGCGGCGCAGCCGAGGAAGCCGAGCACCTGGGTGCCGGGCAGGTCGGTGGCCCGGCCGAGGGGGGAGCCGGCGAGCACGTCGTTGAGCGGGTCGGGGTCCTCGGCGGGGCCGACGAGGGTGCGGGCGGAGAGCAGGCCGAGCCGTGGGTGCTCGTCGAACAGGCGGGCCGCGGTGGCGAGCGCGCCGGGCGCCCACCAGGAGTCGTCGTCGCTGAACGCCACGTACGGCGTGTCGAGCGCGCGGACGCCGTGGGTGCGGGCCAGGGCGCCGCGGTTGAAGGGCAGCGCGAGGACGCGGACCCGGGGGAAGTCGCGGGCGAGCATCGCGGGGGTGTCGTCGGTGGAGGCGTTGTCGGCGACGAGGACCTCGGGCCGCTCGGGCAGCGCGAGCAGGTGACGCAGGGTCACGGCGAGGCTCGCGGAGCGGTTGCGGGTGGCGATGACGACGCCGACGGGGGCGTGCCCCGCCGGGTCGGTGTGCGGTCGTTCGCGAGTGGTCGCCGCGGCACGGCCGGGGCCGGCGCCCCGGTTCGCGGGGGTGCCGGTGCCGTCGTCCGGCGCGTGGCCGGTGTCGTGGGAGGTGCGGTGGGGGGTGCCGTGGTTCATGGTGCCTCCCGGAGGGCGTCCAGGGCGTCGAGCGCCGCGAGGACGTCGTCGGTGCCGATCCGCAGCAGCGCGGGGTCGGTCTCGTGGCCGTGCGGGTCGCCGTCCGGCCCGGGGTGCCACAGGGCGCGGTGGCGGGGGTGGTCCGGCGGGCCCCACCGGCTGGGCGGGACGGGGCCGAAGAGGGTGACGGAGGGGACGGCGTGGGCGACGGCGAGGTGGGCGATGCCGGTGTCGCCGCTGACGACGGCGCGGGCGGCGGCCACGAGGGCGGAGAGCCGGTCGTGGGGCAGACCGCCGGCGAACACGTCCGCGTCGGGCAGGTCGGCGAGCTTGGCGAGGCGGGCCACGAGGTCGCCCTCGTCCGCTCCCCCGGTGACCACGACCCGCCGGCCGCGGGCCCGCAGGGCGTCGGCGACGGCGGCGTACCGCTCGACCGGCCAGCACCGGGAGGGGGCGCCCGCGCCGGGGTGCAGGACGATCGCGCCGGGTGCCGGGGTGGGAGTGCCCGGGCGGGGCAGGCGCAGGTCGGTGGGGTCGGCGTCGATGCCGTAGGCCGTCAGGAGCCGGCACCAGCGGTCGCGTTCGTGCTCGTCCGCGTACCAGGGCGGGCCCTCGACCTCGGGGGTCTCCGGGTGGGCGAACGCCAGCAGTCGCCGCGGGCGCAGGCGCATCAGCAGCCGGTGGCTGGGCGGTCCGTTGCCGTGCAGGTCGACGGCGACGTCCGGGGGCGGGCCGGTCCAGTCGAGGGTGCGCGGCACGGCCCGGCCGGGCTCGGCGGCGGGCAGCACCCGGTCCACGGCACCGGTCGCCGCGACGACGGGCGCCAGCTCGGCGGGGGTGGCCAGCACCAGCTCGTGACCGGGGTACGCCCGGCGCAGGGCGCGCAGCGCGGGGACACCGGCGAGAAGGTCCCCGAGCCCGAGGGCACGCAGCACGAGCACCCGCGGACGCGCCTGCCCTCCGGGCACGGCGGACGCGGACTCGGCCGGCCGCGCGTACGCCGTATCGGCGGGCGGCGGATGCACCGGGTCGCCCGTCACCGGGCCCCCGGCCGACGGCAAACGCGCCGTCCTCCCGTCGGCGGGACCCGCGAGGGGCGAGCCGGCCGGCCGGGACGGGCCACGGCGGCCACCGGCCCGTACCGCCGGGCCGCGATCCCGTGACGGACCTGCCGCCTCACGCGCCGTCCGCTCACCCGCGGGGGCGGCGGGCGGCGGATGCACCGGGTCGCCCGTCACCGGGCCCCCGGCCGACGGCGGAACCGGAGGGCGGGGCGGAGTGGGGCCGTTCATCGGACGCCCTCCGCCGCCCGGGCCATCAGGGCCGTGGAGGAGCGGCCGTCGAGGTACGGCAGCAGGACCGCCTGGCCGCCCCATTCCTGGAGCAGGGCGGCCTCGGGGAGGTCGGCGCCCGCGTAGTCGCCGCCCTTGACCCAGACGTCGGGCCGCAGGTCGCCGAGGAGGCGTTCCGGGGTGTCCTCGTCGAAGACGGCGACCGCGTCGACGCAGGCGAGGGCGCGCAGGACCCGGACGCGGTCGGCGAGGGGGTTGACGGGGCGGCCGTCGCCCTTGCGGCGCCGCACCGACGCGTCGGAGTTGACGCACACCACCAGGCAGTCGCCGAGCCGCCGCGCGGCCTGGAGGAGGCCGACGTGCCCGGCGTGCAGCAGGTCGAAGCAGCCGCCCGCGGCGACCACGGTGCCGTGCTGGGCGCGGACGCGGGCGGCCAGGGCGTGCGGGTCGTCGGTGTCGCCCCGCGGGCCCGGCTCCGGGCCGGAGCCGGCCGGGGGCAGGGCGCCCGCACCGCCCGCGGCGACGAACGCCGTCGCGGAGGTCACCGCGCCCTCGACGGCCTCTCCCACCAGCGCGCCGTCCGCGAGCAGCCCGGCGGCGGTCGCGGCGAACCGGTCGCCCGCGCCGCAGGAGTCCCCGTGGTGGGAGGCGGGGGCCGGGACGAGCAGCGGGTGTTCCCCGTACGACAGCAGGGCGCCGCGCGCCCCGAGGGTCACCGTCACCGCGGCCACCCGCCAGTCGCGGACGAGCGCGGCGGCGTGGTGCGCGGCGGCGCGCAGGCCGCCGCCGGGGCCGTCCTGGGGTGCGAAGCCGTGCGCCTCCTTCTCGGCGGGCGTCACCAGCCGGGTGCCGGGCACCGGGGCGCCCCCGCGCGGATGCGGGTCCCAGACCAGGGGCGGGCGGGCGGCCAGTACGTCCCGCAGGGCGTCCGCCGCGCCGCGGCCGTAGTCGGAGACCAGCACGGCCCGGGCGGAGCGCAGCGCGGTACGGGCCTCGTCCGTGGCCTCGCGGGCCCGGCCGCCGCCGCGGTCGAGGCGGACGACGGGCCGGTCCTGGGCGAGGACGCGGGTCTTCTCGGGCAGCGCGCCGGTCAGCGGCAGGGCGACCAACGTCAGCCACGGGTCCAGCAGTTCGCGCAGCACCCGGCTCGCGGGGTCGTCGCCGACGCCCGCGATCAGCGTGACCTCGCGGCCGTCGCGGGCGGCGAGGTAGGCGGCGAGCGCGGCGCCGCCCGGCCGTACCCGTTCGGCGCACCCGGACACGACCGGTACGGGCGCGTCGGGTGCGAGCCGGTCGGCGGAGCCGGTCAGGTCGCGGTCCAGCAGGGCGTCGCCGACCACCACCAGCGGGGTCCTGTCAGCCATGTGTCGCGTCACCTCCGCGTCCTCTTGCCGGGCACGCCCCGTTCCAGGGCGGCGTCGAAGGCCGCGCAGATCATGTGCAGGGCGACCAGGTGGATCTCCTGGACGGTGGCCGTGGAGGGGGCGTCCACGCACAGGGACTCGTCGCTGCCCGCCATGAGCGGGTTCGGGGCGCAGCCGGTGAGGGCCCACACCCGGACGCCGGCCGCGCGGGCCGCGTCGGCGGCGGAGAGCAGGTTGGCGCTGGCGCCGGACGTGGACAGCAGCATCAGGACGTCGCCGTCACGGCCGTGTGCGCGCACCTGGCGGGCGAACACCTCGTCGACGCCGTAGTCGTTGGCGATCGCGGTGGTGCTGGAGGTGTCGGCGTGCAGGGCGATCGCGGAGAACGGCGGCCGGTCCTCGCGGTAGCGGCCGACGAGTTCGGCGGTCAGGTGCTGGGCCTGGGCGGCGCTGCCGCCGTTGCCCGCGGCCAGCAGTCTGCCGCCGCCGGACAGGACGCCGGCGAGCCGCTCGCCCCAGCGTTCGGTGACGTGCGCGGAGGCGCGGAACGCCCTCAGCGCCTCCTGCAGTTCGTCGCAGTGTCCGACGACGGGCGGGTGCACGGTCATCACGCCACCTCCTTCGACAGGGCGTGGTCGGCGAGGGTCAGGCGGTACACCTGTTCCGCCCCGTCGGCGACGCGCTGCCAGGTGTAGTGCTTGAGGACGCGTTCGCGACCGGCGGCCCCGTACCGGCGCCGCAGTTCCTCGTCCGCGAGGAGTTCGCAGGCGGCCTCGGCGATCGCGTCCGGGTCCTGCGGTGCGACGAGGCGGCCCGTGACCCCGTCGGCGACGGAGTCGCGGTGGCCGCCGACGTCGGTGGCGAGGACGGGCACGCCGCAGGACATGGCCTCCAGCGGGACGATGCCGAACGGCTCGTAGACCGGGGTGCACAGCACCAGGTCGGAGCTGCCGAGCAGGGCGGGCATGTCGCGCGGGTCGACCGCGCCGAGCAGCCGGACCCGGTCGGCGACGCCGGCGCGGCGGGCGAGCGCGGTCAGGCGCTGGGCCTCGGGATCGGCGTCCACGGCGTCGGACGGCGGGCCGCCCGCGATGAGGAGTTCGGTGTCGGGGACGTCGACGAGCGCCTGGATCGCCTGGTCGTAGCCCTTGCGGGGCACCAGCCGGCCGCAGGCCAGCAGCCGGTGCCGCTGTCGCCGGGCGGGGGTGCGGCCGGAGGCGGCGCCGGGGCGGAACTGCCCGGCGTCGACGCCGCAGGGCACGACGGACACCTGCCGGGGCGGTACGCCCATGTCGCCGAGTTCGACGACCTCGTCGGTGCAGGTGGCAAGCACCCGTTCGCAGGTGCGGCCGATCTGCCGCTCGATGCCGATGCGCTCGTACGGGCTGGTGTCCCGCATGCCCTGGTGGCGCCGCTTGACGGTGCCGAGGGCGTGGAAGGTCTGCACGCAGGGGATGCCGTGCGGTCCGGCGCCGATCTGGGACGCCATGCCGGACATCCAGAAGTGGGCGTGGACCACGTCGGGCCGCTCGCGGCTCCACGCGCGCGCCAGGTACGCGCCGAACGTCGGCATGTGCGGGAACAGGTCGTCCTTGGGGACGACTTCGGCCGGGCCGGCCGGCACGTGCTCGACCCTGCCGCCGCCGGGCAGCGGCACCCGGTCGGGCAGGTCCAGCGAGTCACGGCGGGTGTAGACCGTGACGTCGTGGCCGCGCCGGGCCAACTCCTCGGTGAGACGGGCCACGTAGACGTTCTGTCCACCGGCGTCGACGCCGCCGAGCGCGGCGAGCGGACTCGCGTGCTCGGACACCATGGCGATCCTCATCGGGTCACCTCCTTCAGCAGCCGCTCCCAGTCGTCCAGGAAGCGGGACAGCCCGTAACGGGACAGGGCCGCCGCACGGGCGCCGTCGCCGACCGTCCGCGCGTGCAGCGGGTCGGCGAGGAAGTCGCGTACGGCGTCGGTCAGTACGTCGATGCGGTTGGAGACGACTCCGGCGCCCGGGGGCACGGCCTCGGTCACCTCCGTGGTGGCGAGCGCGACCACGGGCATGCCCAGGTGCATGGCCTCCAGCAGGGACAGGCCGAGGGAGGTCCAGCGGACGGGGTGGACGTAGACGCGCCGGCGGGCGAGCTCGGTGTGCAGGTCGCTCTGGACGACGTCCTGGGTGCGGCAGCGCCCGGGGTCGACGCCGAGGTGCTCGGCGAGTCCCTCGGTGCGCATGCCGAACACGTCGAGCGGGGCGGCGCGGGAGAACGCGGGCAGCAGGTCGGTGCCGGTCGTGCGGCCGCGCCGGACCGGCTCGTTGACGACGACGGCCGCCCGCTCCAGTTCGCCGGTCCAGCGGTGTCCCGGGTCGACGATGCCGTGCTCGATGACGGTGGCGTGGGCCGGTCCGGAGTCCCACATCAGCCGGTTGAAGTGGGTGACGTGGACGAGGGTGACGCCGGGGATGCCGGCGGCGGGGTGGCGGGTGTCGGGCACGTCGCCGTCGGGGGCGTTGTGCTCCAGGTAGACCAGGGGCGGGCGGCGGCCGAGCCACCGGTCGACCAGGGCGAGTTCGTGGGGGCGCTGGAGGATCACCAGGTCGATGTCCTCGTCCCGCAGTCGCTCCGGCGGGACCTCGATCACCGACTCGGGCCAGTCCCAGGTGCGGGCGCGGCCGAGGCCGTCGGGTCCGCGGTCCGGGGTGACCGGGACGAGGCAGGTGTGCGGGCCCTGCACGAAGGCCGTGGTCCACGACCCGTGCACGTGCCAGATGAGGATCCTCATGCCTCCCCCAGGAGTTTGTCGACGGCGGCGGCCACGTCGGTGGCGGTGACGGTGTTCAGGCAGGGGTGGCCGGGGACGGGGCAGTCCCGGGCCCTGCTGTCGGCGCAGGGCGCGTCCTGGTCGCCGAGCAGGACGTACGGGACGCCGTACGGCCGCCAGCGCTCGGCCGGTACGACCGGCGCGAACAGGGACACCACGGGGGTGCCGACGGCGGCGGCGAGGTGGGCGGGCGCGGTGTTGCCGGTGACGACGGCCGAGGCGCCCGCGAGGACGCCGGACAGTTCCGGTGCCTCGGTGCGGCCGCCGAGGTCGGTGCCGTGGGAGCCCGCGACGTACGCGGTGAGGTCGCGTTCCTCGGGGCCGCCGGTGACCAGCACGCGGTGTCCGGCGGCGGCCAGTTCGCGGACGGCCTCCGCGCTGCGCTCGGGGCTCCAGGCGCGGGCGGGGACGCTGGCGCCGGGGTGCAGGACGACGTACGGGCCGGGTCCGGTGAGGTCGTCGGTGCGGGGCGGCGGGTGCACCCGCAGCCGCCCGTCGTCGGGCCGCGGGAACCCGGCCGCCTCGGCGAGGTCGAGGGCGGCCTCGGCCTCGTGGGCGTGCGGGGCGCGCCGGTGGCGCAGGTCGAGCAGGGAACCGGGGTAGTCCACGCTGTCCGCGGCGATGTACCGGACGCCGGCCAGGCGCAGCACCAGGGCGGTGGGCAGCGGGGACTGGTGGAAGGAGGTGAGGACCAGCGCCGTGTCGGCGTCGATCCGCTCCACCAGGGCGTCGATGTCCTCCCGTCTGACGTCGGGCGGCTGGAAACCGCCCCACGGCGCGTCCCACACCAGGACCTCGTCCACGCCGGGCAGCAGCCGGGCGGCGGGGGCGCCGCGCGGTCCGCACAGCAGGGTGACGTGGTCGGCGCGGGCGGCGACGGCACGCACGGCGGGCCCGGCGAGCAGCACGTCGCCGAAGCTGTCGAGCCGGGTGACCAGGGCCTTCATCGGGGCCTCCCACGGGTGTCGGCGCCGATCGGGCTCGGCGCGGCGGTGCCGTCGCCGCGGGTGCCCTCACCGGTGCCGGCGGCCGGTCGGCCGGTGCCGGGTCCGTCCTGCCGCGGGCCGGTGCTGTCCCCGCCGCGGCGGGCGCCGGGCCGGTGCCGCGCCGGCCGGGGCGCGTCCCGGTCCGGCGGGGTCCGGTCGCGGCGGGTCGCGGGTCCGGCGGAGGTCCGCGGGGCCTCGTCGAAGGCGGACCGGCCGGCTGCCGTGGGGCCGGCCGGAGCCGGCACCACGGTGGTTCCCGTGGTGCCGTCGCCGCCCGTGCCGAACGCCGCCCGGACGGGCCGCTCGTTCACCAGGACCCTGCCTTTCGGCAGGCCGGTGAGGAGCGCGCGTACGGCGGTCAGGAGGTCGGGGGCGACATGGTCCGCGGCGCCCGTCTCCTCGGGGCGGGTCTGTTCGTTCGGGACGAGGATGCCGTGGGCTCCCGCCCGTCGCGCTGCCTCGACGTCGGCGCCGATGTCGCCGATGACGACGCAGTCGGCGGGGGCGGCGCGGACGCGTCCGGCCGCCCACTGCACCAGGCCGGGCCGCGGCTTGCGGCAGTGGCAGCCGTCGTCGGGGCCGTGCGGGCAGATCGCCCAGACGTCGAAGGGGCCGATCAGTTCGTCGACGCGCCGGTTGACGCGGCGGACGTCGATGTCGCTGATCAGGCCGCGCGCGATGCCGGACTGGTTGGTGACGACGCCGACGCGGATACCGTGTCCGCGCAGCAGCGCCACCGCCTCGCGGGCGCCGTCGACGGGCCGGACCCGTTCGGGGTCGCCGTTGTAGGGGACGTCGTGGACGAGGGTGCCGTCGCGGTCGAAGAGCACCGCCTCGACGGGGCTCATGCGGTCACCTCCTGCCAGGCGCGGGCGCCGCGGTGCCGCCACAGTCCGGTCAGCCGGTGCCAGGTCGCGGCGGGCGGGATGAGCGCGCTGGTGACCAGCATCGTCGTCACCTCGTGGCGGGTGCGCGGTCCGGGGGCGATGCGGGCCCAGGCGAACTCGGCGGTGCCGGCGGCCCAGCCGAGCCCGGCGAGCGCGGCGGCCCGGGGACGGCCGGCGGCCGCGAGGGCGAGGGCGGCGGCGCCGGCGGCGGTGATCGCGGCGTGGCGGCGGATACGGCCCCGGGGGGCCACCGCCTTGGACCACCAGTCGGGGCCGTGCAGGCGCCGCATCAGGGCGTCGTCGGCGTTGCCGCGCTGCTGCGTCAGGGACACCCAGCGGGAGGCGGGGCGTACGGGGTGGCGGGTGGTGCGGCGGCCCCGCTGGATGCGCCAGCCGGCGTCGAGGACGCGCAGCGCGAGGTCGGCGTCCTCGCGGAAGGCGCGCGGGAAGCGTTCGTCGAAGCCGCGGACCTGCTTGAGCACGTCGGTGCGGTACGCCATGTCGGCGGTGATCCAGCGGGCCCGGGCGAGGCCCGCCGTGCCGCGTTCCCAGTCGGTGGGGCGGCGTTCGCCGGGCAGGGGCACGGCGATGACGCCCTGCACGGCGCCGGTGTCGGGGGCGGCCTCGGCGAGGTCCTGGACCAGCTGGTCGCACCAGTGCGGGCCGACCTGGACGTCGTCGTCGAGGAAGGCGGTCCACGGCGAGGTGACCGCGCGGATGCCGGTGTTGCGGGCGGCGGCGGGCCCGCGGCCCCCGCTGCGCAGCACCACCGTGCGTTCGCGCAGGTCGCCGAGGACGCTCAGCGCGTGCTCCAGCGCCGCCGGGTCGGCGTCGGGCGCGGGCCGGTCGTCGACGAGGACGATCTCGTCGGGGCGCGGCCCGTGCGCCGCGGCCAGCGCGGCCAGGCAGTCGGCCAGCGTGTCGCGGGCGAGCGTGGGGACGACGACGGCGTAGCCGGTCATGGGGGCGCCGGTCATGCGAACGCCCTCCCCCGGCGCACCGCGAACGGGCCGATGGCCAGCAGGTCCACGGGCGCGGAGCCGAAGCACTCCAGCGCGTCGCGCGGGTCGTCGGCCATGGGCCGCCCGGCGGTGTTGAGGCTGGTGTTGACGACGACGGGCAGTCCGGTGCGCTTCTCGAAGGAGGCCAGCATCCGTGCGACGAGGGGCTCGCGGCGCTCCTCGACGGTCTGGATGCGGGCGGTGCCGTCGACGTGGACGACGGCCGGGATGCGGTCGCGCCAGGCGGGGGCGACGTCGTGCACGAAGAGCATGTACGGGCTCGGGAGGGGCCCGGTGAAGATGTCGGCGGCGCGGTCGGCCAGCACCATCGGCGCCACGGGACGGAACTCCTCGCGGCCCTTGACGCGGTTGAGCCGCTCCAGGTTCTCGGCGCGGCCCGGGTGGGCCATCAGGGAGCGGTGGCCGAGGGCGCGCGGCCCGAACTCGCTGCGGCCCTGGAACCAGGCGACGATGCCGTCCCGGGCGAGTTCCTCGGCGACGGTCTCGGCGATGTCGTCCGGTTCCTCGTAGGGGATCGCGGCCGTCTCCAGCCAGGCGCGGATCTCGTCGTCGCTCCAGCCGCGGCCGAGGCCGGCGCCGGGCATCGGCTCGGGTGCGGCGCCCTCCTGGGCGGCGGCGACGTGCAGGGCGCCGCCGAGGGCCGTGCCGGCGTCGCCGGCGGCGGGCTGCACCCACACGTGCCGGTACGGGCCGCGGGCGGCGATCTTCGAGTTGGCGACACAGTTCAGGGCGACGCCGCCCGCCATGGTGAGGGCCTCGCCCCCGGCCTCGCGGTGCAGCCAGTGGACGAGTTCGAGGAGCAGTTCCTCCAGCACCGCCTGGGTACTGGCGGCCAGGTCCGCGTGGTCCCTGGTCCAGTCCTCGCCCTTGGCGCGGGCCGGGGCGAGGGCCGCCCAGTCGACGCCGTGGGCGCGGAAGCCGCCGTCGCCGGTGGCGTGGACGTGCGCGCGCAGCCGGTCCAGGTGGCGGGGTGTGCCGTAGGAGGCGAGGGCCATCACCTTGTACTCGTCGCTGCTGCGCAGGAAGCCGAGGTGCTCGGTCAGTTCCTCGTAGACCAGGCCCAGCGAGTGCGGCAGGGCCTGGGCGGCGAGGGTGTCGAGCTTGCCGTCGCGGTAGCGGCCGGCCAGGTGGGAGGCGGACTCGCCGCGCCCGTCGAGGACGAGGACGTCGTTGTCGGGGTGCGGTGAGGCCGGTCCGGCGGAGGCGGCGTGCGCCACGTGGTGCGGGACGAAGACGACCTGGTCGGGGTCGAGCCCGGGCAGCGCGTCGGCGAGGAACTCGGGGGCCCGGCGGGCGTATTCGAGGCGCAGCGGGTCCCACGGGTCGTCCAGGCCCATGTCGCGGGCGGGCCGGGCCAGTTTGGGGTCGAAGGAGTACGCGACGGCGTCCAGCTCCTCGGGCCGGATCCCGGCGTGCTCCAGGCACCACCGCGCCGACTGTTCCGGTACCTCCCACGCGGAGAAGGGCACCGGGCGCTTGCCGTGCTTGCGGCGGCTGAAACGCTCTTCCTCGGCGGCCGCAACGGTCCGGCCGTCGACGACGAGTGCGGCGGCCGGGTCGTGGAACAGGGCGTTGATACCAAGGATGCGCATGGGGTGTGCTCCGTCCCGGGGGACTGCTGGGGTCTGTCTGGCCTCGCGGGTGCCGCGGGACAGCTGCCTCAAACACTTGGATACAGCTCAATTCCGGACATGAGCCGACATCTCACGCATCGTGACGATGCCCGGACGACCGCTCCGCCGGGCCCTACGCGGCGACGGAGTGGGCGAACCAGCCGATGGTCCGCTCCAGCCCCTCGCTCCAGCCGACGCGCGGCCGCCAGCCGAGCCGCTCCCGGGCCAGGGTGGTGTCGGGCTTGCGCCGGCACGGGTCGTCGACGGGGCGTTCGACGAACCGGATGCGGGACCCGGAGCCGGTCAGCTCCACGATGCGCCGGGCCAGCTCCAGCACGGTGATCTCGTCGGCGCCGCCGATGTTCATCGGGCCGCTCTCGCCGGAGGCGGCCAGGGCGAGGACGCCGGCGACGGTGTCGTCGACATAGCACAGGGAGCGGGTCTGGCCGCCGTCCCCGGCGACGGTGAGGGGCATGCCGTCGAGGGCCTGCGCGATGAAGGTGGGCACGGCGCGGCCGTCGCCGGTGCGCATGCGGGGGCCGTAGGTGTTGAAGATGCGGACGATGGCGGTGTCCGTGCCGTGGACCTGGCGGTGGGCGGTGACCAGGGCCTCGGCGAAGCGCTTGGACTCGTCGTAGACGCTGCGCGGGCCGATCGGGTTGACGTTGCCCCAGTAGCTCTCGCGCTGCGGGTGTTCGAGCGGGTCGCCGTAGACCTCGGAGGTGGAGGCGAGCAGGAAGCGGGCGCCGTCGGCGTGGGCCCGTTCCAGGGCGTTGCGGGTGCCGGTGCTGCCGACGTCGAGGGTCTCCAGGGGCAGCCGGAGGTAGTCGGCGGGCGAGGCCGGGCAGGCGAAGTGCAGGACGAGGTCGAAGCGGCCGGGCAGGCCGCGCAGGGCCGCCGGGTCGGTCGCGTCGGCCCGGACGAACCGGAAGCCGCGGTGCCGTTCCAGGTCGGCCACGTTGCTCCGGGAACCGGTGGCCAGGTTGTCGAGGCAGACGACGTCGGCGCCGGCGTCCAGCAGCCGGCCGCACAGGTGGGATCCCACGAACCCGGCGCCGCCGGTCACCAGGGCCCGGCGCCAGGCGCGTCCACTCACGGGACTCTCGCTCACGGGTCTCTCCTCACTCTCGCCGACACGTACGTGTCGGCTGAGTAACCCGGACAAAGCGCCCACTACCTCGAACAAAGAGACGAGAAAGTACTATACACCGCGTATATACTCGCTGTGTATAGTCCTCGCATGCCTTTGCTGACCAGCAAGATGACGAAAACGGGGACCAGGTTGCGCGGGGCCGCGATTCTCGCGGCGGCCGCCTCGCTGACACTGGCGCTGAGCGGCTGCACCACGTTGGAGACGAGCTCGCCCAGCTCCGTCCGGGGCGCGGCGGGCGGCCAGGCGCGGGCGGCCGGGTTCGGCACCGTGGACTGCCGCAGGGCCAAGTGCATCGCCCTGACCTTCGACGCCGGGCCGAGCGAGAACTCCGCCCGGCTGCTCGACATACTCAAGGAGAAGCAGGTCCCGGCGACCTTCTTCCTGCTCGGCAAGCGGCACATCGACACGTATCCGGACCTGGTCAGGCGCATGGCCGCCGAGGGACACGAGGTGGCCAGCCACACCTGGACGCACAAGATCCTCACGGACGCCGAACCGGACCGGATACGCGAGGAGCTGGAGCGCCCCAACCAGGAGATAGAGCGCCTGACCGGGCAGCGCCCCACGCTGATGCGTCCGCCGCAGGGCCGCACGGACGACACGGTGCACGACATCTGCCGCGAGCTGGGGCTGGCGGAGGTGCTGTGGAGCGTGACCGCCAAGGACTACACGACGGACGACTCCGACCTGATCACCGAGCGGGTCCTGGACCAGTCGTCCCGGGACGGCATCATCCTGCTGCACGACATCTACGACGGCACCGTCCCCGCCGTGCCCGGGATCATCGACGCGCTCAAGAAGCGGGGCTACGCGTTCGTGACGGTGCCGCAGCTGCTCGCGCCGGGGAAGGCCGAACCGGGCAAGGTCTACCGCTAGGCCGTCGGCCCGGACGGGCGCAGCGGTGGACGGCTCCCACTGCCTACGATCGTCGCGTGGCCTTCTTCTCGCTCGAACGCACCGCCCCGCTCGCCCCGGACGAGGCATGGCGCCGGCTCACCGCATGGCACCGTCACGGCGACGCGGTGCCGCTGACCCGGGTCAGCGTGCCCACTCCCCCGCCCACCGGGGTGGGCACGGTGGTCGTCGCCCGCTCGGGGCTCGGCCCGTTCGCCGTCGACGACACGATGGAGGTGACCGTCTGGCAGCCCCCGCACGACGGCGCACCCGGCCGGTGCCGGCTGGAGAAGCGGGGCCGGCTGGTCAGGGGCTGGGCGGAGATCGAGGTCCGGCCGGGCCCCGGCGGCCGGGCGCGCGTCGTCTGGCGCGAGGAGCTGGACGTCCGCCTGCTGCCGTCCCTGTGCGACGGCGTGCTGGGCCGGTCGGGGCGGTACGTGTTCGGACGGGCGGTGAACCGGCTGCTCAGACAGCCGTGACGGGATGCGTGCCGCGCGCGCCGAGGGAGCCGGTCCGTCCGGCCGGGGGCGAGGCGTCCTCGTGGTGGATGGGGGTGTGGGCGCCGGTCAGCGAGACGCCGCTGCCGCCGCGCCGGGCGGCGACGATCTCCGCCGCGATCGACAGGGCCGTCTCCTCGGGCGTACGGGCGCCGAGGTCCAGACCGATGGGGGACCTGAGCCGGGCCAGCTCCCGGTCCGTGACGCCGGCCTCGCGCAGGCGCTCCTCGCGGTCCAGGTGGGTGCGGCGGGAGCCCATCGCCCCGACGTATGCGACGGGCAGACGCAGGGCGAGTTCGAGGAGCGGTACGTCGAACTTGGTTTCGTGGGTCAGGACGCACAGCACCGTGCGGGCGTCGACGTCCGTGCGCTTCAGGTACGTGTGGGGCCACTCGACGACGACCTCGTCGGCGTCCGGGAAGCGGGCCCGCGTCGCGAAGACGGGGCGCGCGTCGCACACCGTCACGTGGTAGCCGAGGAACGTGCCGACGCGAGCCAGTGCCGAGGCGAAGTCGATCGCGCCGAAGACGATCATGCGGGGCGCCGGGACGGAGGACTCGACCAGCAGCGTCAGCGGTGCTCCGCACCGCGAGCCCTGCTCTCCGATCTCCAGCGTGCCCGTACGGCCGGCGTCCAGGAAGGCGCCCGCCTCGGCGGCCACCGTGCGGTCCAGTTCGGGGTGCGTGCCGAAGCCGCCGGTGCGGGAGCCGTCCGGACGGACGGCCAGGGCGCGGCCCAGCAGCTCCGCCGGGCCGCCCACGACCCGCGCCAGCGCCACCGCCTCCCCCCGCGCGGCGGCGGCGAGAGCGGCGGCGACGGCCGGGCGGGCGGGGTCGTCCGCCCGTACCGGCGTGACGAGGATGTCGATGACTCCGCCGCAGGTCAGGCCCACGGCGAAGGCGTCCTCGTCGCTGTAGCCGAAGCGCTCCAGGACGGCTCGGCCGTCCTCCAGCGACTGCCGGCACAGCTCGTACACGGCCCCCTCCACACAGCCGCCGGAGACCGAGCCGATCACCGTGCCCCCGGCGTCCACCGCGAGGGCGGCGCCGGGCGGACGGGGGGCGCTGCCGCCGACGGCCACGACGGTGGCCACGGCGACGTCGCGTCCCTGCTCGACCCACCGGTGCAGCTCTTCGGCGATGTCCAGCATGGTCGGTCTCCTTGCCCGCGGTGATATGAAAGGGGTTCCCCCGGGGGCGGCTAGTGCACGCCCATCCAGCTCTCGATGGGGTTGAGGGCGAAGTAGACGACGAAGATCACCGTCAGTGCCCACATGAACGCGCCGATCTCCCGCGCCCTGCCCTGCGCGACCTTGATGGCGACGTAGGAGATGACGCCCGCGGCGACACCGGTGGTGATGGTGTACGTGAACGGCATCAGGACGACGGTCAGGAAGACCGGGATCGCGGTGGCCCGGTCGGCCCAGTCCACGTGCCGGGCGTTCATCATCATCATCGCGCCGATGACGACCAGCGCGGCCGAGGCGACCTCCTGCGGCACGAGCGCCGTGATCGGGGTGAAGAAGAGGCAGGCCGCGAAGAACGCGCCGGTGACGACCGAGGCGAGTCCGGTGCGGGCACCTTCCCCGACGCCGGTCGCGGACTCGACGAAGACGGTCTGGCCGGAGCCGCCCGCCACGCCGCCGATGGCACCGCCGGCGCCGTCGATGAACAGCGCCTTCGACAGACCCGGCATCCGGCCCTTGTCGTCGGCGAGCTTGGCCTCGGTGCCGACGCCGATGATGGTGGCCATCGCGTCGAAGAACCCGGCCAGCACCAGCGTGAAGACGATCATGCCGACGGTCATCGCGCCGACGTCGCCCCAGCCGCCGAACTCCAGGTGGCCGAAGAGCGAGAAGTCGGGCATGGAGACCGCGCTGCCGTGCAGTTCCGGAGCGCCGTTCGCCCACTGCTCGGGGTCGATGACCCCGGTGGCGTTCAGTACCGCGGCGACGACGGTGCCGGTGACGATGCCGATCAGGATGGCGCCTGGGGTGTTGCGCGCCTGGAGCATGAAGATCAGCAGCAGGGTGCCCGCGAAGAGCAGGACCGGCCAGCCGGCGAGTTCACCCGCGGGGCCCAGGGTGAGCGGGGTGGCCTTGCCCGGGTGGACGAAACCGCCCTTCACCAGGCCGATGATCGCGATGAACAGGCCGATGCCCATGGTGATGCCGTGCTTGAGGGCGAGCGGGATGGCATTCATGATCATCTCGCGGAGCCCGGTGACCACGAGCAGCATGATGACCACGCCGTACATCACGCACATGGCCATGGCCTGTCCCCAGGTCATCTGGGGAACGACCTGTCCGGCGATCACTCCGGACACCGAGAGTCCGGCGGCCAGGGCGAGCGGCACCTTGCCGACGAAGCCCATCAGGAGCGTGGTGACCGCCGCGGCGAGCGCCGTCGCGGTGATCAGGGCCTTCTGACTCAGGGTGTTGCCCGCGACGTCCTCGCCGCCGAGCAGGATGGGGTTGAGCAGGACGATGTACGCCATCGCCATGAAGGTGGTGATGCCGCCGCGCACCTCACGCGCCACCGTGGAGCCACGGTGGGTTATGTGGAAGTAGCGGTCGAGCCAGGACCGGCCGGCCGGGACGCGGGTGCCCGCGCCCGCGTCCTCGGCTGTGGTCTTGGGCTCGACTGACTGCTGGGTCATGGGGTCGTCTCCCAAGGTTCAGAGGGGCACCCGCGTCAACCGCTGGGGCGGCTGCGGGATTTGGGACGTGCACGACCCGGGGGACGGCCCGAGACGAACGCATGGGTGGTGGAGCTTCGGGGCCCGTGAGCGAGCGGGACCCCGGGTGTGCTCCGGGCGGCGCGGAGTGTGTGACGTTCCGTGCGCCGCCCGGAGGGTCTTCTCACGCCGTGCCGGTGAGGTGTTCCGGTCGTACCGGCGTGCGGTCCAGCGCCAGCCCGGTCGCGTTCCGGATGGCCGCGAGGACCGCCGGTGTGGACGACAGGGTGGGTGCCTCGCCGACGCCGCGCAGCCCGTACGGGGCGTGGTCGTCGGCGAGTTCGAGCACGTCGACGGGGATGGTCGGCGTGTCGAGGATCGTGGGGAGCAGGTAGTCCGTGAAGGACGGGTTCCTGACCTTGGCCGTCTTCGGGTCGACGACGATCTCCTCCATCACCGCGATGCCCAGGCCCTGGACGGTGCCGCCCTGGATCTGGCCGATGACGGAGAGCGGGTTGAGCGCCTTGCCGACGTCCTGGGCGCAGGCCAGTTCGATGACCTTGACCAGGCCGAGCTCGGTGTCGACCTCGACGACGGCGCGGTGCGCGGCGAAGGAGTACTGGACGTGGCCGTTGCCCTGGCCGGTGCGCAGGTCGAAGGGTTCGGTCGGCCGGTGCCGCCACTCCTCCTCGACCTCGACGGCCTCGCCCTCCAGGACGTCCACGAGGTCGGCGAGGACCTCGCCGCCGTCGGTGACGACCTTGCCGCCCTCCAGGAGCAGCTCGGCGGTGGCCCAGGCCGGGTGGTAGGAGCCGAACCTGCGGCGGCCGATGTCCAGGACCTTCGCGCGGACCAGCTCGCAGGCGTTCCTCACGGCGCCGCCGGTGACGTACGTCTGCCGGGAGGCCGAGGTGGAGCCCGCCGAGCCCACCTGAGTGTCGGCGGGGTGGATGGTGACCTGGGTGACGCCGAGCTCGGTGCGGGCGATCTGCGCGTGGACGGTGACGCCGCCCTGGCCGACCTCCGCCATCGCCGTGTGCACGGTGGCGACGGGCTGACCGCCGACGACCTCCATGCGGACCTTGGCGGTGGAGTAGTCGTCGAAGCCCTCGGAGAAGCCGACGTTCTTGATGCCGACCGCGTAGCCGACGCCCCGTACGACGCCCTCGCCGTGCGTGGTGTTGGACAGACCGCCGGGCAGCTGGCGCACGTCGGCGCCCTCGCTGGACTCCCACTGGCGCTCCGGCGGCATGGGCCTCGCCTTGACGCGGCGCAGGAGTTCGGCGACCGGGGCCGGGGAGTCGACCGGCTGGCCGGTGGGCATGAGAGTGCCCTGCTCCATGGCGTTGATCCGGCGGAACTCCACCGGGTCCATGCCGAGTTCCGCGGCCACCTTGTCCATCTGCGCCTCGTAGGCGAAGCACGCCTGGACCGCGCCGAAGCCGCGCATGGCGCCGCAGGGCGGGTTGTTGGTGTAGAGGGCGAGGGCCTCGATGTCGACGTCGTCGATCACGTACGGGCCCGCGGACAGCGAGGAGGCGTTGCCGACGACGGCCGGGGAGGCGGAGGCGTAGGCGCCGCCGTCCAGGACGATCCGGCACTTCATGTGCGTGAGCTTGCCGTCCCTGGTGGCGCCGTGCTCGTAGTGCAGCCGGGCCGGGTGGCGGTGGACGTGCCCGAAGAAGGACTCGAAGCGGTTGTAGACGATCTTGACCGGCTTGCCGGTGCGCATCGCCAGCAGGCAGGCGTGGATCTGCATCGACAGGTCCTCGCGCCCGCCGAACGCGCCGCCGACGCCGGACAGCGTCATGCGCACCTTCTTCTCGGGCAGGCCGAGGACCGGGGCGATCTGGCGCAGGTCGGAGTGCAGCCACTGGGTGGCGACGTACAGGTCGACGCCGCCGTCCTCGGCCGGTACCGCGAGGCCGGACTCCGGGCCGAGGAAGGCCTGGTCCTGCATGCCGAACCAGTAGTCGCCCTTGACGATCACGTCGGCCCGCCGGGCGGCCTGGTCGGCGTCGCCGCGGACGATCGGCTGGCGGTGCAGGATGTTCGGGTGCGGGACGTGGCCGATGTGGTGGTCGTCGCGGTTCTCGTGGACGAGGACCGCGTCCGGGGCGGTCGCGGAGGCCTCGTCGGTGATGACGGGCAGTTCCCGGTACTCGACCTTGATCTTGGCGGCGGCGCGGCGCGCGGTCTCCGGGTGGTCGGCGGCGACGATCGCCACCGGCTCACCGTGGTGGCGCACCTTGCCGTGGGCGAGGACCGGGGTGTCCCGGATCTCCAGGCCGTAGTGGCGCACGTCGGTCGGCAGGTCGTCGTACGTCATGACCGCGTGGACACCGGCCTGGGCGAGGGCCTCGCTGGTGTCGATGGAGACGATCTCGGCGTGCGCGACCGTGGAGCGCAGGATCTGGCCCCAGAGCATGTCCTCGTGCCACATGTCGGACGAGTACGCGAACTCGCCGGTGACCTTGAGGACGCCGTCCGGGCGGAGCGTGGACTCGCCGATGCCGCCCTTGGTCTTCGAACCCTGGGTGATCTTGGTGGGTGCGCCGTTGGCAGCCATGCTCACGCCCCCTCGGACTGGCGGGCGGCGGCCAGGCGGACCGCGTCCATGATCTTCTCGTAGCCGGTGCAGCGGCACAGGTTGCCCGACAGCGCCTCGCGGATGTCCGCGTCGGTCGGGTTCGGGTTGCGCTCCAGCATCTCGTCGGCGGCGACCAGCAGACCCGGCGTGCAGAAGCCGCACTGGACGGCTCCGGCGTCGATGAACGCCTGCTGGATCGGGGCCAGTTCCGTGCCCTCGCCGGCATGCGAGTCGGTGCCCTGGGCCCGCCACCGCTTGGCCTCGTCGAGCGTGGTGCCCCGGTCGCCGCCGTCGCCGGCGGCGCAGCCCTCGGCGCGCTGCTGGGCGAAATCGGCCAGTCCTTCGACGGTGACGACCTCGCGGCCCTCGGCCTGACCGGCCGCGACGAGGCAGGCGCAGACCGGCACGCCGTCCAGGCGGACCGTGCAGGAGCCGCACTCGCCCTGCTCGCAGGCGTTCTTGGAGCCGGGCAGGCCGAGCCGCTCGCGCAGGACGTAGAGCAGGGACTCGCCCTCCCAGACGTCGTCGGCTTCCTGCGGCCGCCCGTTGACAGTGAAGTTGACGCGCATTACGCAGCTCCCTCCGTGGTGCGGTGGGCGCCGCGGTACGCCTCCCAGGTCCAGGTGAGGGTCCGGCGAGCCATGACGCCGACCGCGTGGCGGCGGTAGCTCGCGGTGCCCCGTACGTCGTCGATCGGGTTGCAGGCGGCGGAGCACAGGTCCGCGAACTGCTTGACGACCGACGGCGTGATGATCTTTCCGTTGCCCCAGAAGCCGCCCTCGTCGAGCGCCGCCACGAGGAAGTCCTCGGCGGCCGTCGCCCGCACGGGGGTGGGCGCGGCCGAGCCGATGCCGGTGCGGACCGTGCGGGTGCCGGGGTGCAGGGCCAGGCCGAACGCGCAGACGGCGATGACCATGGCGTTGCGGGTGCCGACCTTGGAGAACTGCTGCGGGCCGTCGGCCTTCTTGATGTGCACGGCGCGGATCAGCTCGTCGGGCTCCAGCGCGTTGCGCTTCACGCCGGTGTAGAACGCGTCGATCGGGATGCGGCGGGCGCCGCGCACCGACTCGACCTCGACCTCGGCCCCGGCGGCGAGCAGTGCCGGGTGGGCGTCGCCGGCCGGGGAGGCGGTGCCGAGGTTCCCGCCCACGCCGCCGCGGTTACGGATCTGCGGGGAGGCGACCGTGTGCGAGGCGAGGGCGAGACCCGGCAGCTCGGTGCTCAGGTTCTCCATGATCTTCGTATAGGGCACGGAGGCACCGAGCCGTACGGAATCCTCCTGGACCTCCCACTCGGTCAGATCGCCGATGCGGTTCAGGTCCATGAGGTACTCGGGCCGGCGGTGGTCGAAGTTGATCTCGACCATCACGTCGGTGCCACCCGCAAGCGGCACAGCGGTGGGGTGCTCGGCCTTCGCGGCGAGCGCCTCCTCCCAACTGGCGGGGCGAAGGAAGTCCATGACCGGCTCTCTTCATCGTCTTGTGGGGCGTACGGGTTTGAGCCAATCCGTCAGCGGCGGGCCCGGTTCGTTCATGTGCTGTTCACGTGGAGTGGGCTCAGTACACCGCCCGGTGCTCCACCTGGGTCAGTCGCAGAAACCATGAAGGAGTTGGCTGGCCACGGCAGGCATCTTGTAGATTCGTATGAACGGAGGTCCTCAGTAACCTCCTCGTCTTCCTCTGGAAACGGGCGCAACAGCCGCGTGACCTGGAACACAGCTCGGAAGCGGGCGAGCGGCGCTCGCCGGCCCGCCGACCGGTCCCTTGACCCGGACCCCCTAGATCAAGCGAACATTTCGAGACGAAAGAACGGCGGCGACGAGAATGCGGCTGCGCGCACTGCTGGACACCGACGCGCTGGGCCTCAAGCTGCTCGGCGGCGAGGACGAGCTGGACCGCTCCGTGCGGGGCGTGATGACCACCGACCTGCGGGACCCCAGCCGCTATCTCTCCGGCGGAGAGCTGGTCCTCACCGGCCTGGCCTGGCGCCGGGACACCGCCGACTCCGAACCGTTCGTCCGCATCCTGGTGCAGGCCGGCGTGGCGGCCCTCGCCGCCGGCGAGGCCGAGCTCGGCAGCGTGCCGGAGGACCTGGTGGTGGCGTGCGCGCGGCACCGGCTGCCGCTGTTCGCGGTGAACGAGTCGGTGGCGTTCGCGACCATCACCGAGCACGTGGTGCGCCAGGTGTCCGGCGAGCGGGCCGGGGACCTGGCGGCCGTGGTGGACCGGCACCGGCGGATGATGACGTCCGGTCCGGCGGGCGGCGGCCCCGATGTCGTCCTCGATCTGCTCGGTTCCGACCTCGACCTGCGGGCCTGGGTGCTGTCCCCGACCGGGCGGCCGGTCGCCGTCCCCAAGGACGCGGGTCCGGCGCTGCCCGCCGAGATGTGCGCGAAGCTGGCGGCGGAGCACCTGGCCGCGACCCGGACGGGCCGCCGGGCACCGCACCGGGTGACGGTGGGCGGGACGACGTACAGCCTCTTCCCGGTGCGCAGCGGGCGTACTCCGCAGGCCCCGCGGGACGTGCGCGAGAGCGTGCTGTCCGACTGGCTGCTGGTCGTGGAGGCGGACGCCGGCGAGTGGGCCGAGGAACGGCTCGACCTGCTGTACGGCGTCACCCAGCTGATAGCGGTCGAGCGGGACCGTCGGGACGCGGCGCGCACGGTGCGCCGACGGCTCGCACAGGAGGTGCTGGAACTGGTGCAGACGGGCGCGGCGCCCGCCGAGATCGCGGCCCGGCTGCGGGTCGCGGCGCCGGTGCTGCTGCCGGGTGCGGGCGCGGCTCCGCACTGGCAGGTCGTCGTGGCCCGCGTCGAGTGGGAGGACGGCGGGGTCGAGGACGGGCCGGTCGCCCAGCGGCTCCTGGAGGAGATCCTCGTCGACCCGCTGGCGGCGGGCCCCGAGCCCTCCGACCGCATCGCCGTGGCGCACACCGGCGAGGAGGCCATCGCGCTGGTGCCGCTGCCGGCGGTCTCCAGCGAGCACGACGGCTCCGAGGCCGGGATCCTCGCCGACGCGCTGCTGACGTCCGTGAGGGACCCGCTGTCCGCCGGACTGGACGGCGACGGGCGGCTCACGCTCGGCGTCAGCGCGGCCGTGCACTCGGCGGAGGGCCTGCGCGGGGCGCTGGAGGAGGCCCGGCACGCGCGGCGGGTCGCCGCGGCCCGGCCCGGCCGGGTGTGCGCGGCCGGCCACCAGGAACTGGCCTCGCACGTGCTGCTGCTCCCCTTCGTCCCGGACGACGTGCGCCGCGCCTTCACGGCCCGGCTGCTGGACCCGCTGCGGGACTACGACCGCCGCCACCGCGCCGAGCTCATCCCGACGCTGGAGGCCTTCCTCGACTGCGACGGCTCCTGGACGCGCTGCGCGACCCGGCTCCACCTGCACGTCAACACGCTGCGCTACCGCGTCGGGCGGATCGAGCAGTTGACGGGGCGTGACCTGTCGCGCCTCGAGGACAAGCTCGATTTCTTCCTGGCACTGCGGATGAGCTGAGACGCGGGGTCCGAGACGTCCCAAACCTCGGCCGCCGAAACTCCCACCACTTTGTGAAATCTTTCACCCACCCCCTTGGCCGGGCCCCTCGATCCGTGCTGAGATGCGGCCACCACTCGACGGCTCGATGGCGTGCTTGGGGAGGGCGACGTGGCGCATTCCGCCATGGCTGGTTCTGGTTGGGGAACGACCGAGGGTGACGATCCGCTCCAGACCGCGGTGTGGCGGCTGCGCTCGCGCGCCTGCTGGGCCGACGCGGTGGCGCTGTTGCAGCCGGTCACCGCGGCCAGCGCGCTGCAACGGGCGGCGCTGCTGGTGGAGCGGTGCCTGTACACCGAGCAGGGCTGGGCGGAGGCGGAGGACGCGCTGCGCACCGCCGAGGCGCTGGCCCACACCGACGACGAGCGCGGAGCCGCCGCCTGTGAACGCGGTCAGCTCGCCTACGCAGCCACCGTGCACGGCGTGCGCGACCGGGCCGACGAGGCGCGGGCCGCGCTGGGCCGGGCGGCCGCGCTGATCGCACCGGGGGCACGGGGGCGGGCGCTGCTGGACTTCCGGCGCGGGCTGGTCGCGGAGAACCTGACCCGCTCGCCGCAGGCCGCCCGCGCGGCCTACCGGCGGGCGCATGCCGGGGCGACCGCGCACGGGGATCCGCTGCTCCAGTCGGGCACCTGGCGTCATCTGGCCGGACTCGCGCTCAGGGAGGGCGAGTTGGCGGAGGCGCGGCACGGTTTCGCCGAGTCGCTCCGCATCCGCGAGGAGCTCGGGTACCTCGTCGGTACGGCCCCGGCGCTGGTGTCGCTCGCGGACGCGGAGTCGGAGCCGGAGGCCTCACGGCTGCGGGAGGAGGCACGACGACTGCTGCGCCTGCTCGGCGGCGTGCCGACCTGGCTGGCCCGCCAGCTCACCCCGCCGGCCGCGGGGGCGGCGACGGCCTGACGGCGGGGGCACGCCGGCCCGGGCCGGCCGGAAGGGATCAGGGGGATCTGCTCCAGCGTGGTGACGTGGCCGCCCATGCCCTGTCCCACTCGGCGAGGTTGCGCCGGTGCAGCAGCAGGCCGGTGACGCCGTGCGCCGCGAGACCGGTGAGGATGACGCCCAGGAAGGCGAGGATCGCCCAGCCCATGGTGCGGCTGCGGATCTGCCCGGCGTCCAGCGGCGGGTCGGTGATCCCGCCCGCCGTGTCCACCCAGACCAGGACGGTGCTGCCCGCGGGCAGCCCGGGTTCGACGTCGGCCTTCCCGGTCCTCGTCCCGGCGTCCGGCGCGGTGAAGCGGACCTCGACCGGGTAGCGGGTCTTCCGCGCCTCGTCCGACCCGGGTTCCGGGTGGCGCGGGGCGTCGCGGACGAGGACCGCGGGGACGTGGTCCCGGGTGCGTTCCTGGTGCGCGGCGGTGTCGCGGTAGTGCCGGTACGCCGCGTCGCCGGCCGCGAACATCGCCGCCAGGGCCGCCGCCGGCGCGGCGAGCAGCAGTCCGAGGACGATCCACGCCTGCATCCGGTCGGTACGGCGCCGCAGGGGGTTGCGGCGCCACCGCCACAGCAGGACGTACGGGTGCTGGCGGGGCGCGGGTGCCGGGGGTGGCTGCGCTCGCGGTATGTCGCCGGCCACGGTGATGCCTCCTTCCAGAGTCCGGGCAGCCGGAGCGGGGCCGTGGGCCGGTGCCGGCCGCGGCGGCGGGGGACGGGAGCGTCGCCGCCGCGGCCGGCTCCGGGGGTGGGGCCGCGGCCGTGGTCAGTGGGGGCACCGGTCCGGTGGGTCCGCGTCCGGGCCGGGGTCCGTGGTCGACGGGTGGGCGTGGGCGGCCTCCAGGAGCCTCGCGGCCCCGCGGACGGCGGCGGTGTGCGGCGCCGGCACGGCCCGCAGGGGCGCGTGCAGCGTGGCGGTGAGACGGCAGGTGATCTCGGGACGCAGGGCGCCCCCGCCGGCCAGCAGCGGTCCCCTGCCCAGGGCGTCGACGGTCAGGGACGTACGGTCCTGGCGCAGCATCGACGTCACCATGTCGACCACCGCCTCCGCGATCCGTGTCGCCGGGGTGGCGGCGTCCAGGTCGCCCGTGCCCAGCGCGGTACGGCGCGCGTCGAAGACGGCGCCGTCCACCAGCAGCACCACCTCGGTGAGATGGGCGCCGAGGTCCACCACCAGCAGCGGCCGGGACAGGTCCGCTCCGGCCGCCAGGGCGACGGCCCGCGCGCTGGGGACGGTCAGCACGCTGCGCGGACGCAGCACCTCCACCGCCGTACGGGCCTCGGCGCGGTAGGCGAACCCGTCCAGGACGGGCGCGGTCACCACGACCAGCGGGCGGGCGAAGCGGGGCAGGCGGTGACCGAGCAGCCGGTCGAGCATCCGGGCCGTGCCCTCGGTGTCGACGATGGAGCCGCGCTGGATGGGATACACCGCGCCGGCGCCGGGGAAGGTGACCGTCGGCACGTCCAGGATCATGCCCCGCCCGGCGACCCAGGCACGGGTGCGGGCGCTGCCCATGTCGAGGGCGACGCCGCTGCACTGCCGGCACAGGGGCCACGGCCGGTGCCGGGACAGGGCGGCACGGGGCCGCCGGAGCACGGTCATCGTCCGGCCTCCCGCACCTGCTGGCAGCGGGCGCAGTAGCGGGCCTGCGGCACGATCGTCAGACGCTCGCGGGCGATGGGACGCCGGCACAGGTGGCAGGAGCCGTAGCGGCCCTCGGCCATGCGGACGAGTGCCGCCTCGACGTCGGCGAGGACCATGCGCGCGGAGGCCGCGAGCTGGCCCCGGACCTCGGTCTGCGCGGCGGAGCGCCGCCGGCGCCGCTCGTCGGCGCGGGTCGGGACGGTCGTGATCTGCCGCAGTTGCTCCTCGCGGAACGCCCGCTGCTCGAGGAGGTTGTCACGGAGCACAGCGAGGTCCTCGGGCGACAGACGTGTGTCGCCGTCGATGATCTGTTGGTTCACCACTTCACCCCTCGGCAGGGCGGGAGACGTAAGCCGGACGGCGGTGCTCAGGCGGCGGCGCGGCGCTGGCAGGCGACGCAGTACCGCGTGTAGGGAAGGATCTCCAGGCGCTCGCCCGGGACGGGCTTGCGGCAGCCGAGGCAGGTGCCGTAGCTGCCGTTCTCGACGCGCGCGAAGGCTTCCTCGATCTCCTTGAGCACCCGTTCGATGGCCGTCTTCTGCGCGGACATCAGCTGGTCGTCCTGGCTGCTCTCGCCGAGGGCCTGGAGCTGGGTCATGCGGGTGTTGCGCGCGTGCTCGAGGCGCTGGCGGGCCTCGTGGGCGGTCAGCCGCTCGGGGCGGGGTTCGATGCGGGAGGCGTCGAGCGACACGATGAGTCCTTCTCTCGGGAGTACGGCAGGTCGTCGGGAGAGCAGGTCGTCGGGAGTACGGCACGACGAAGTCCTGGTCACCCTCAACCCTGGCCGGGCCGGCGGCGGTTTCCCATCGGGCGCAGGCCCCATTTGCCCGGGGGCGGAGCATCCACTCCCCGGCGTCCGGGGGGCGTCCGCATGGGTGTGGGGCACCCGGGAAATGGGGGTCGGACCCCATCGACCCGGCGGGGCGGAAGGGGCAGGCTGGGCACAGGCTCGGTCGTGACCAAGGGCCGCAGCTCCGACCGGGGTGCGCGATGACCGAAGGTAGAGGCTTGCCGCGTCGCAGAAGGAGGCGTACCCCCCGTGTCCCTGTTCTGGCGGATCTTCGGGCTCAACGCGGTGGTGCTGGGCTTCGCCACGGCACTGCTGCTGTGGGCTCCGGTGACCGTCTCCGTACCGGTCCTGCTGACCGAGGCCGTCGTCCTGCTCGGCGGCATGGCCGTCATGCTGGTCGCCAACGGTGCCCTGCTGCGCTGGGGCCTGTCGCCGCTGGACCGGCTCACGAAGCTGATGACCACGGTCGACCTGCTGCGACCCGGCCAGCGGCTCCCGGTGTCCGGCGGCGGTGAGGTCCCCGAGCTGATCCGCACCTTCAACGCCATGCTCGACCGCCTGGAGCACGAGCGCGCCACCAGCAGCGCCCGCGTCCTGCTCGCCCAGGAGGCGGAGCGGCGCCGTATCGCGCAGGAGCTGCACGACGAGGTCGGGCAGAGCATGACCGCGATCCTGCTCGTGCTGGGGCGCGCGGCGGACGACGCCGACCAGCCGCTGCGCGACGAGCTGCACCAGGCGCAGGAGATCACCCGGGAGAGCCTGGACGAGGTCCGCCGCCTGGTGCGCCGGCTGCGGCCCGGGGTCCTGGACGACCTCGGCCTGATCAGCGCGCTGACCTCGCTCACGCACGACTTCGCCACCCACACCGGCCTGCGGGTCACCCGCCGCTTCGAGGCCGACCTGCCCGCCCTGGACCACGAGACGGAACTGGTCCTCTACCGCGTCGCGCAGGAGAGCCTGACCAACGCCGCCCGCCACGCGGACGCCGAGCGCCTGGAGGTGAGCCTCGGCCGGGCCGACGGCGCGGTGGTGCTCACGATCACCGACGACGGCCGCGGCATCGAGGCGGCGTGCGAGGGCGCGGGGATCCGCGGCATGCGGGAACGGGCCCTCTTGATCGGGGCCGCCCTCGACATCACCTCGGCGCCCGGGACCGGCACCCGGATCCGGCTCGCCGCACCCGTACCCGCATCCAGGAAGCAGCCCTGACCATGTCCGACCCGTCCCTGCCCGCCCCGTCCGCCCCCGAGGCGACGGCGTCCGTACCGGCCGCGTCCGGGCCGCCCGCGCGCGACCCGTCCCGGATCCGCATCCTGCTCGCCGACGACCACGCGCTGGTACGCCGCGGTGTGCGCCTCATCCTCGACCGGGAGCCGGACCTCGAAGTGGTCGCCGAGGCCGGGGACGGAGCCGAGGCCATCGACATGGCCCGGGCCCATGCCGTGGACCTCGCCGTGCTGGACATCGCGATGCCCCGGCTGACCGGTCTGCAGGCGGCCAGGGAGCTGTCGGCGCTCAAACCGGGCCTGCGCATCCTGATGCTGACGATGCACGACAACGAGCAGTACCTGTTCCAGGCGCTGAAGTCGGGCGCCTGCGGTTACGTGCTGAAGTCCGTCGCCGACCGGGATCTGGTCGCCGCCTGCCGGGCCGCGATGCGCGACGAGCCGTTCCTCTACCCCGGCGCGGTCACGGCCCTGATCCGCAACTACCTCGACCGGGTCCGGCACGGCGAGGAGACCGCCGACCACATCCTGACCCCCCGCGAGGAGGAGGTCCTCAAGCTCGTCGCCGAGGGCCATTCGTCGAAGGAGATCGCCGAGATCCTCTTCATCAGCATCAAGACCGTCCAGCGGCACCGGGCGAACCTGTTGCAGAAGCTCGGGCTGCGCGACCGGCTGGAGCTGACCCGGTACGCCATCCGCGCCGGCCTCATCGAACCCTGACCCCCTCCGCCCCCCGGACCGCCCGGGGCTCTGGCCGCCCACTCCCCGGCCGGAGCTCCGGGCTCACCCCACCACGAAAGGGGACGGCGCATGCGCCCCGCGCCCTGCGCCCCGCACCCGGACGATCCCGGGGCCACGAAGCCCGGCGTGCACGTCCCCGCGCTCCCGGCGCCCGAAGCCGGCGGGACGCCCCGACGGCCCGCCCCACGACCGACCCGCCGGAAGAACCCGCACGCGGACCCCCACCCGCACTCCCCCGGCCAGCCCACGCCCCGGCCCGCAACGGCGGCACCCCAGCCCGCCCCACGACCGACCCGCACAAAGAACCCCCACGCGGACCCCCACCCGCACTCCCCCGACCAGCCCACGCCCCGGCCCGCAACGGCGGCACCCCAGCCCGCCCCACGACCGACCCGCACGAAGAACCCCCACGCGGACCCCCACCGCAGGCCCCGCGTGCACTCCCCCGGTCTGTCCGTCGGGCGGGCCCTCCCGGTGGGTCCCCGCGCCGGCGGTCCGTGGCTCGCGGTGGCGCTCACCGTGCTGCTGGCCGTCCTGCTGGCCCTGGTCCCGGCATGGCCCGCGCCCGGCGCGCGCGTGGCGCCCGGCGGGCCGCTCCCGGTCCACTCGGTCACGGCCGTCCCCCGCCCGGACAACGGGTTCCACGCCGACGACGGCTGCCCGAGCGCCTGCGCCACCCAGACCAGGCTCCGCCACGACCACCTCGGCGAACGCCCCTCGGCACCGGACCACCTCGCCGTCACCGCGCACGGGACCGGTGTCGTCCCGGCCGCCCACGAGCGGCGGACCCCGACGACGCCCGGCTCCCCGTCCGTCTCCCCCGGCCGCACGGGCCACGACCGCGGGCGGGCACCTCCCGCGCCTCCCGGCACCTGACGATCCGTCCTCTCCCTTTCCTCTTCCGTCGCGGCCGCGCAGGCCGCCGCCGCGGCGTGCCTGCCGGAGGCCCGTGTGAAACGTTCACGTACCCGTCCCCGATCCCGTTCCCGCTCGCAGTCCCGGGCGCCGCGTCTGCGGGCGCTGCTCGCCCTGGCCGTGATGGCCGCCTCGGTGGCCATCACCGTCACCACGCCGGTCCGCCTCGGACTCGACCTGCGCGGCGGCACCCAGATCGTGCTGGAGACCAGATCCACGTCCACCACCCAGGCCGGCCGCGAGGCCACCGACCGCACCGTGGAGGTGCTGCGCGGCCGGATCGACGCACTGGGCGTCGCCGAGCCGACCATCGTCCGCTCGGGCGAGAACCGCGTCGTCGTCGAGCTCCCGGGTGTGCAGGACCCGAAGGAGGCGGCCGACGTGCTGGGCCGCACCGCGCAGCTCACCGTCCACCCGGTGCTCGGCACCGCCGAGACGCCCGGTGACTCCGCCGAGCGGCCGGCCGACGCGTCGAAGGAGCGCGTTCTGCCGGACGAGTCCGGCCAGCCGCTGCGGCTGGCGGCGGCCGCCCTGACCGGTCAGGACGTCAAGGGCGCCGACGCCCGGTTCGACCAGCAGAACGGCGCCGGCTGGCACGTCACCGTGGACTTCGAGGACAAGGGCAGCGACCAGTGGGCCCGGGTGACCGGCGAGGCCGCCTGCCACCCGGCCGGGGACCCGCAACGCCGGGTCGCCATCGTGCTCGACGACAAGATCATCTCCTCGCCGCAGGTCGACCCCTCGGTGGCCTGCAAGGCCGGCATCTCCGGCGGCTCCACACAGATCACCGGCTCCTTCGACGACGCCGAGGCCCGCGAACTGGCCCTGCTCGTCAAGGGCGGCGCCCTGCCCGTGCCGGTGGAGACCGTGGAGCAGCGCACCATCGGCGCCACCCTGGGCGACGAGGCCATCTCGGCCGGCGCCTGGGCCGCCGTCGTCGGCACCGCGCTGACCGCGCTGTTCATCATCGTCGTCTACCGGCTGATGGGCGCCCTCGCCACCGTCGCCCTGCTCTGCTACGGCGTCATCTCCTACGCCGCCCTGGCCGCGGTCGGCGCGACGCTGACCCTGCCGGGCCTGGCCGGTTTCGTCCTGGCGATCGGCATGGCGGTGGACGCCAACGTCCTGGTGTTCGAACGGGCGCGGGAGGAACAGGCCCTGCGCACCCGGCCCAGTACGCGTTCGGCGCTGACAACCGGTTTCCGCAGCGCCTTCAGCGCGATCGCCGACTCCAACATCACCACGCTCATCGCCGCCGCCCTGCTGTTCTTCCTGGCCTCCGGTCCGGTGAAGGGCTTCGGCGTCACCCTGGGCATCGGTGTCCTCGCCTCCATGGTCAGCGCCCTGGTGATCACCCGGGTGCTCGCCGAGTTCGCCGCGGGCCGCCCGTCGGTCTTCCGCCGCCCGCGGATCACCGGCATCTCCACCACCGGCCCGGTCCGCGACGCCCTGCTGCGCCGCGACCCGTTCCTGATGCGCCGGCCGCGCCGCTGGCTGGCCGCCTCCGGCATCGTCCTGGTGCTGGCGGGCTCGGGCATCGTGGCCCGCGGCCTCGACTTCGGCATCGAGTTCACCGGCGGACGGCTCATCGAGTACTCCACGGCGACCGAGGTCGATCCCGACCGGGCCCGCACCGCACTCGCCGACGCGGGCTTCCCGCGCGCGGTCGTGCAGTCCTCCGGCGACAACGGCCTCACCGTGCGCACCGAGGAGCTGACCGACGCGGAGGCGACCACAGTCACCGAGACCGTCGCCGGGCTCGGCGGAGAAACGGAGAAGGTCCGCGACGAGCTGATCGGGCCGAGCCTCGGCGAGGAACTGCGTCGGAACGCCCTCATCGCCCTCGGTCTGGCCCTCGGCGCCCAGCTGCTGTACCTCGCCGTGCGCTTCCGTCTGCTGTTCGGCGCCGCCGCGGTCAGCGCGCTCGCGCACGACGTGATCATCCTGGTCGGGGTGTTCGCCTGGCTCGGCAAGCCCATCGACGGGGTGTTCCTGGCGGCGCTGCTGACCGTCATCGGCTACTCGGTCAACGACTCGGTGGTCCTGTTCGACCGGATCCGGGAGCTGCTCGGGAAGGACCGGGCGACGCCGTTCGACCGGCTCACCAACCAGGCGATCCTGCAGACGCTGCCGCGCACGGTCAACACCGGCATGGGCGCGGTGCTGATCCTCGCCTCGCTGGCGGTGCTCGCCCAGGACTCGCTCACCGACTTCGCCGTCGCCCTGCTCATCGGTGTGGTGGTCGGCACCTACTCGTCGGTGTTCACCGCCGCCCCGCTCGCCGTCGAGCTGCACGGCCGCGACACGGGGCGCCGCACCTCGCACCGCACGGGCGGGACCGGCGGGAAACCGGCGGCGCGGCAGCGGTCGCGGGAGCGTAAGCCCGGGGAGGTGTCGCAGGAGGTCCCGTAGCAGGCGTGGTGAGCGGGCCGCAGGGGGGCCGCGGGCGGAACCGGGCTCAGGGGGTGGCGGCGTAGTGCTCCGCCACCAGGGCCCGCACCACGTCCTGGTCGCCGGCGATCAGCGCGTCCAGCAGCGCCGTGTGCTCGTGCGCGTCGGCGATCAGGCCGGCCCGTCCCCGCGTCGCGGGGGCGCCGGCCGGCGGCCACTGCGCGCGGCGGTGCAGGTCGCCGGCGATCCGGACGAGCTGGTCGTTGCCGGCGAGCGCGAGCATCTCGCGGTGGAAGGCGCGGTCGGCCTCGGCGTAGGTCGCCGGGCAGCCGGAGGACGCGGCCCGGACGGTGGCCTCGGCGACGGGGCGCAGCCGGGCCCAGCGCTCGGCGGGCACCGTGCGGGCCAGCCGCAGCAGCACCGGGACCTCGATCAGGGCCCGGACCTCGGCGAGCTCGGCCAGTTCCCGGGCGCCCCGCTCGACGACGCGGAAGCCGCGGTTGGGGACGACCTCGACGGCGCCCTCCAGGGCGAGCTGCTGCATCGCCTCGCGTACGGGGGTGGCGGAGACACCGAAGCGTTCGCCGAGCACGGGCGCCGAGTAGACCTCGCCGGGGCGCAGCTCTCCGGCGACCAGTGCGGTGCGCAGGGCGTCGAGGACCTGCCCGCGCACGGAGGAACGCTGTACGAGGGCGCGGGAGCCGTCGAGCGGGCGTTCGCCGTGTGTGTGCTCGCCGCGCGCGGTCCCGGACGGGTCCGGGACACCGTCCCGGTCCCGGGTGCGGTCCCGGTCCGCGGCACCGGGCTGGGCCGGTACCCGGATCCGCCCCGCGGCGCCCGGGCGCGGGCCGTCCGTCCCGGCGGAGCCCTGCGTGCTCTGCTTCACGGGGTCCTCCTCCAGGACGTATCGGTACTTGGGGTCATTACGACGGGTTGGCGTTCGGTCCGTCAAGCACCATAAGGGCTCGACCCGTCTGTTCCCCCATCAAGGATCTTGGGTAAGGTAAGGCTTACCTCAAGCAATCCGTTGCCCTGATGTGGATCGGTGGTCCCGCATGCCTGTCTCCCACCCGGCCGTCGCGGACTCCTACGCGCGTCTGTCCGAGGTCCTGCCGGGACTGGGCGTCACCGTGCCGGACGCCGGGGAGGAGCTGCCCGACGGGGGCGGCTGGGTCGCCGCCTCCTCGCTCGCGGCCGGCGGGGCGGAGCTGGATGCCTTCCTCGCCTGGGACGACGCCCAGGTGGTGCGGGACTACGGGCAGCGGGCCCGGCCCGACGTGATCGCGAGCTTCGGTCTGCACCGGTACGCCTGGCCGGCCTGCCTGCTGATCACGGTGCCGTGGTTCCTGCACCGCAGGGTGCCCCGCTACCCGGCCGCGCATGTCGCCTACGACCGCACCGCCGCGGGACTGCCGCTGGGCCGCATGGCCGCGCGGCCCGCCGGCTTCGCCTGCCTGCCCGGCGATCCCGCCGCCGCGCTGCCCGGCGCCCGGGTGGTCGCCGACGAGGAGGCACTGCGGGCCGAGGTGCGGGCCGCGGTCGCCGAGCATCTGGAACCGGTGCTGGCGGGGTTCGGGCCGCGCATGCGCCGGCGCGGACGGGCCCTGTGGGGCATGGCGACCGACGAGGTCGTGGAGGGGCTGTGGTACGTCGCCCATCTGTTCGGCGAGCAGGAGCGGGCGCGGCAGGAGCTGGAGCTGCTGTTGCCGGGGGCGACCAGGCCGTACGTCGGCAAGGCCGCGTTCCGGGAGCTGACCGGGCCGGACGGCGAGCCGCTGCACACCCGGGACCGGGCGAGCTGCTGCATGTTCTACACGCTGCGCCCCGAGGACACGTGCGCCACCTGCCCGCGCACCTGCGACGCGGACCGTGTCAACAAGTTGCTCGCCACCGCCGGTTGAGCCACCTGCGGGTCCGGCCGTCCGGCGGCACCCGCTAAGATCGTCCGGGCCGGGATCACGCGACGCCCGCTCGACGTTTCACAACTTCCCCACGCGTCGCGGGAACTTTCCGCGGAACCACCCGTACGGGTATTCTTATTCGAACTCAACTCCCGTCCCTCAAGCGGCAGTTCGAGCAAATCGCCGTCCCCGGGCATCCCCCCGCACTCCCTTGGCGGCCTCTTGCCCCGAAACCCCCTGAGGGCTGCCGGGTTTGGGCCACCATGGCGGGCGTTACGCCCTATCCCAAGGCAAGGGACCCCCAGATGAGATTGACCGACATATCGCTGAACTGGCTGCTTCCGGGCGCCGTACTGCTCCTGGGCATGCTGGCGGCGGTGGCGGTGCTCGCGCGCGGAAAGCGATCCTCGGGGAAGGACGCGGGCGCGGACGACTCGTGGGAGCGTGCCGAGGAGCGCCGCAGGCGCAAGGAAGCCCTCTACGGCACCTTCTCCTACGTGCTGCTCTTCTGCTGTGCCGCGGTCGCCGCGGCCCTCTCCTTCCACGGACTGGTCGGCTTCGGCGAGCAGAACCTCGGCCTGAGCGACGGCTGGCAGTACCTGGTCCCGTTCGGGCTCGACGGTGCGGCGATGTTCTGCTCCGTGCTCGCGGTGCGCGAGGCCAGCCACGGTGACGCGGCGCTCGGTTCCCGGATACTCGTGTGGACCTTCGCGTTCGCGGCCGCCTGGTTCAACTGGGTGCACGCCCCCCGGGGCATCGGCCACGCGGGCGCCCCGCACTTCTTCGCGGGCATGTCCCTGTCGGCCGCGGTGCTGTTCGACCGGGCCCTGAAGCAGACCCGCCGGGCCGCACTGCGCGAGCAGGGCCTGGTGCCGCGTCCGCTGCCGCAGATCCGCATGGTCCGCTGGCTGCGGGCCCCCCGGGAGACCTACCGCGCCTGGTCGCTGATGCTCCTGGAGGGTGTGCGCAGCCTCGACGAGGCGGTCGAGGAGGTGCGCGACGACAAGCGCCAGAAGGAGCAGACCCGCCAGCGCCGTCGCGAGCAGGAACGACTGGAGCGGGCCCAGTTGAAGGCGATCAGCCGGGGCCACGGCGGCCGGGGCTTCCCCGGCCGCGGCGGCCGTCAGGTCGAGGTGGACGTGCAGCAGGTGGAACGCGGTTCGGACCGGGCCGCCGCGGAGCCTGCCATATCCACCCCGGAGCAGCTGCCCGTACGCCAGCTTCCCTCGCTGCAGCCCGTGCGCAGCGGAGCTGACCAGCGCACCGTCGACCTCACCGCGGAGGACGACACCCAGGCCCTGCCGCGCCTGGACTCCCTGGAGCGCAAGCTCAAGGACCTGGAGCAGCAGTTCGGCTAGGACGGCACGGCCGGAACGGCCGGCCCGCACCGCCGGAGGGGCGTGACCCGCGTGTCACGCCCCTCCGGCGTTCACGCGGCCCCGGCACCCAGCTCGAACCAGACCGACTTGCCCACGTCGTGCGACCGCACGCCCCAGGCGTCCGCCAGGGACTGCACCAGGACCAGGCCCCTGCCGTGGGTACTCTCGTCCGGTTCCGGGGCGCGCTGCCGGGGCAGCCGGGCGACGCGGTCCCGTACCTCCACCCGCAGCCCGCGCTCCGAGACCGTGGCGGTCAGCTCGGCGTCGTCGTCGGTGTGGACCAGCGCGTTGGTGACGAGCTCGCTGGTGAGCAGTTCCGCGATCTCCGACCGTTCCGGTCTGCCCCAGTGCCGCAGCAGCTCGCGCAGCGCCCGGCGGGCCTCGGGCACCGCCCGCAGATCCGCCCGGCCCAGTCTGCGCCTGAGCTGTGGCACCGCCTGCCTCTCCATGTCCCCCGTCCGCGTGCCGATGTCGGTTCCCTTCTACTCCTCGAACACGTTCACGGGGGAATCCTTGCCCGATAGGACCCGGGACAGTCATGTCGAATGGTCAACCAACGCCCGTTCGGCCACACGGGCGGTCGAACCGGCCGAATTCCGCCCCGGCCCGGTACGGCGCCGCGGCTACGGCCGCGGCACGTTGCGCAGGTTCGACCGGGCCATCTGGAGCATCCGGCCCACCCCGCCGTCCAGGACGATCTTCGAGGCGGACAGGGCGAAGCCGGTGACCATGTCGGCGCTGATCTTCGGCGGGATGGACAGGGCGTTGGGATCGGTGACGACGTCGACCAGGGCCGGCCCCTTGTGCTTGAAGGCCGCCTTCAGCGCCCCGGCCAGCTCCTTCGGCTTCTCCACCCGCACCCCGAAGGCACCGCAGGCCTCGGCGACGGCGGCGAAGTCGGGGTTGCGGTTGGCCACGCCGTGCGAGGGCAGGCCCGCCACCAGCATCTCCAGCTCGACCATGCCGAGGGAGGAGTTGTTGAACAGGACGACCTTCACCGGCAGGTCCTGCTGGACGAGGGTGAGGAAGTCGCCCATCAGCATGGTGAACCCGCCGTCACCGGACACCGAGACGACCTGCCGGCGCCGGTCGGGGAGCTGGGCGCCGATCGCCATCGGCAGGGCGTTGGCCATCGAACCGTGCGAGAAGGAACCGATGATGCGGCGGCGGCCGTTGGGCGTGATGTAGCGGGCCGCCCAGACGTTGCACATGCCGGTGTCGACGGTGAACACCGCGTCGTCGTCGGCGACTTCGTCCAGCACGGCGGCGACGTACTCGGGATGGATCGGCACGTGCTTGTCGACCTTGCGGGTGTACGCCTTGACGACGCCCTCCAGCGCGTCCGCGTGCTTCTTCAGCATCCGGTCGAGGAAGCGGCGGCTCTTCTTCTCCTGCACCCGGGGGATCAGGCAGCGCAGGGTCTCCTTCGCGTCGCCCCACACGGCGAGGTCCAGCTTGGACCGCCGGCCGAGGTGCTCGGGCCGGACGTCGATCTGGGCGATCCGCACGTCGTCGGGCAGGAAGGCGTTGTACGGGAAGTCGGTGCCGAGCAGGATCAGCAGGTCGCACTCGTGGGTGGCCTCGTAGGCGGCGCCGTAGCCGAGCAGTCCGCTCATGCCGACGTCGTACGGGTTGTCGTACTGGATCCACTCCTTGCCGCGCAGCGCGTGGCCCACCGGCGACTTGATCTTCCCGGCGAACTCCATGACCTCGGCGTGCGCGCCGGCCGTGCCGCTGCCGCAGAACAGGGTGACCTTGTCGGCGTCGTCGATCAGCCGCACCAGCCGGTCGATCTCCTCGTCGCCGGGGCGGACGGTCGGCCGGGAGGTGACCAGGGCGGTCTCGGCGGCCTTCTCCGGGGCGGGCTGTCCGGCGATGTCGCCGGGCAGGGAGACCACGCTGACGCCGGAGCGGCCGATCGCGTGCTGGACGGCGGTGTTGAGCAGCCGGGGCATCTGCTGGGGACTGGAGATCAGCTCGCAGTAGTGACTGCACTCGCGGAACAGCTGTTCGGGGTGGGTCTCCTGGAAGTAGCCGAGGCCGATCTCGCTGGACGGGATCTGCGAGGCGAGGGCGAGGACCGGGGCCATGGAGCGGTGGGCGTCGTACAGCCCGTTGATGAGGTGGAGGTTTCCGGGGCCGCAGGAGCCGGCGCAGGCGGTCAGCTTCCCGGTGATCTGGGCCTCCGCGCCGGCGGCGAAGGCGGCGGTCTCCTCGTGCCGCACGTGCACCCAGTCGATGCCGGAGTGGCGGCGCACCGCGTCCACGATCGGGTTGAGGCTGTCGCCCACGACTCCGTAGAGGCGTTTCACTCCGGCACGGGTGAGGATGTCGACGAACTGTTCCGCGACGTTCTGTTTGGCCATGGGTCCATGGAGGCACAGCGCGCGGCGTCACGCCTCCCAAACGGCGGCGGCCGTACGGTCGTCGGCGTAGCCCTTGACCCGGACGCCGCTGTCGGCGAGGAACCCGGCGAGGCCGGGTGGCCCGGCGCCGGCCCATCGCCGCGCGAGGAGTTCGCCCAGCTCGCGCTCGCCGAGCAACGGCTCGGCCAGGCCCGCGCTGCACATCAGCAGCACGTCACCCGGGCGGGCTACGGAGGCGCGGAAGCGGAACGGCTCGTGGGACGGCTCGTCGGGCGGTCCGGCGTACGGGCCGGGCGGCGTGGTGATGCCCAGGTCCATGGTGAGCCGGTCGTCCTCGGGCGTCTCGCTCGGCGGTGAGCCGAAGCCGACGACGGGTTCGCCGGTGACGTCGCCGGAGCGCGGTTCGATGTCCTGCCAGGCACCGTCCCGCAGCCGGAACAGTCCGCCCGCGCCGACGCCGAAGAACACACGCGTGCGGCACTCGGGGGCGGCGGGCAGGAGCAGGCAGCGCAGGGTGGCCGTGTACTCGTGCGGGGCGAGGCCCTGTTCGGCGGCTTCGGCCCGGAGCCGGCCGAGGCTGCGGTCGGTGAGACGGTGCAGGCCGGACTTGAGGTCGCCGCGGCGGGCGGCCCGCAGGTCCTCCGCGAGGCGGGCGTGGCTGCGGCCCACGGCCCGGCCGATCCACCGGCAGACCTGGGCGGCGGCACGGTGCGTCCCGGCCGTCCCGCGGGCGCCGGTCGCCATCGCCACCAGGACCAGGGCCTGGTCCCCCGCGCCGAACCGGGCGACGAGCAGGGCGTCGCGGCGCGGGTCGCCCCGGTAGCGCGCGGAGTCGCCCCGCACGGAGACGGCGCGCAGCGTGCAGGCCCCGTACCGGGCGCCCTCCAGCACGGTGTCCGCGACCAGACCGTCCAGCGCGTCGGGGTCGGCGGGCGGCAGGGCGGTCGGCTCGGCGTCGTAGGTGGGCGGTCGAGAACCGACGTAGTCAGGACCGGGAGCGGGCGCGTCGGCGACGGGCCGGGTGCCGTCGGCGACGTCGTCGCGGGGCGGCGGTGACTGCGGTTGCGGCTGCGGCGGCAGCGAGGGGAGGAACGGCGGTGGAGGGGGCGGCAGGGCGGAGGCGACAGCCGGAGGCGGGGGCGGCGGTGGAGGCGAGGCGGAGGGCGGGGGCGTGGGTGGGGCCGGATCGGGGGGTATCGGCCGGGCGGGCGGTTCCGTGCGGGCCCGCTGCCCGGTCCCGGCGGTCCGCCGCGTCCCGCCGGGCGGGAAGGTCACCGGCCCGGTGGGCGCACCGGACGGCGGCTCCCAGGGGGCACGCGGCAGGCGCGCCCCGGATCGTCCGGGGACCTGCGCCTCCGGCGAGGCCGGTACGCCGGACGGGTCCTGCCCATCCGGCGGGGCCGGTGAGCCCTGCGCCGTCAGCGGGTCCTTCGCGTCCCAGGGGCCCTGCGCGTCCGGTGAGCTCTCCGAGGGGCCCTGCGCCTCCCACGGTCCTGGTGGACGCTGAGGCGCTCGCGGCTTCCGCACGTCCCACGGGGTCTGCGTGTCCGACCCGCCGTCGGGCCGGATCTCCGCGTCGGGCGGGTCTTGCGGCGTTCGCGCGGAGCGGGGTCCCTCGACGGGAGGGGACGCCGTACCGCCGCCGTCCGCCCCGGCCGGCCGGGGCACGTCGCCGGTGCGCGGGCCGGGGACGCCCCGTTGCTCGCGGTGGCCGCGTTGTCCCGGGAAGGCCGACGGCTCGGGCGTCGCCCACCAGGGAGGCCCCTCGTCGGGTGGCGGCTTGCCGTCCGGGGCCTCGTCCGGGCCGCCCACCGTCCCCGCCGCCGACGCGAACCGGTCGTCCAGGGAATCGGGCGCGGCCGTGGGGCCGGTGTCGCCGGTGGAGTCGTCGTACAGCTGCCCCCACCAGTCGTCCTCGGGACCGGTGGGCCTTCCCCCCTGCTGGCTCATGTTCCTGATTGTCCACCGCGGGGGCCGGATGAAAACGGGGCATCCGGAAAATCCGCCGGGCCGTCGGGCATCCGGACGGCGTCTCGGGTGACGGGGTCGAACGGTGGTGCGAGTGGGGTGGCCGGGCGGCCCCACCCCCCACGGGAGGGCCGCCCGGCGACGCCACCTTGGCAGAGTGACCGGCGGTACGGCGATGATGTTCCGAGGCGGGTTTGTGCCGTGGCTGTTTTCCGCCACGCGCGGGCACCGCGGAATGCTGGCGATCTTCGGGGAGGGACGGCGCCTGATGCTGGGAGTGCTGGGGCTGGAGGAGACACACGAGTCGGCCTACCGGGCGCTGGTGTCCGTGGGGGCGGCCGACGTGTCCGATCTGGCGCGGAGGCTGGCGCTCGGCGAGCAGGACACGGAGCGTGCGCTGCGGCGGCTGGAACAGAACGGTCTGGCGGCCCAGTCGTCGGCCCGGCCCGGCCGCTGGGTCGCCGCGCCGCCGGGCGTGGCGCTGGGCGCTTTGCTCACCCAGCAGCGGCACGAGCTGGAGAAGGCGGAGCTGGCGGCGGCGCTGCTGGCCGAGGAGTACCGGGCGGCGGCGGGCGAACCCGCGGTGCACGACCTGGTGGAGGTGGTGATCGGCGCGGCGGCGGTGGCGCGCCGCTTCCTGCAGCTCCAGCTCGGCGCCGCCGAGGAGGTGTGCGCGCTGGTCACCGGCAACCCGGTCGCCGTCACCGGCATGGAGAACGACGCGGAGGAGCAGGCCGCCGAACGCGGGGTCCGCTACCGGGTGGTGGTCGAGCGGTCGGTGCTGGACCTGCCGACCGGCATCACCGAGCTGACCGCCGCGCTGGGCCGTGACGAGCAGGTGCGGGTGGTGGACCGGGTGCCGACCAAGCTGGTGATCGCCGACCGGACGCTCGCCCTGGTGCCGCTCACCGCGCACTCCGCGGAGCCGGCCGCGCTGGTCGTGCACGCCAGCGGGCTGCTGGAGCTGTTGTCGGGCCTGTTCGACACGGTGTGGCGGGATGCGCTGCCGCTGCGGCTCGGAGCGTCGGGTGTGACGGAGCAGGGTCCGGACGGGCCCGACGGCACCGATCTGGAAATACTCTCGCTCCTGCTGGCCGGCCTGACGGACGCGAGCGTCGCCAAGCAGCTCGACCTGGGTCTGCGGACGGTGCAGCGCCGGGTCAAGCGGCTGATGGAGCTGACCGGGGTGACGACCCGGCTTCAGCTTGGCTGGCACACCTACGAACGGGGCTGGGTGTCCCGGGCCGGCTGACGAACCCGGTGAAGAGCCCTCCCCGCGGAGATCTGCGGACCGCGCGGGCGTCCTGCACCCTGGACAGATGGGAGCGTGGGACCTCCTGCTGTCCGGCCTGGTCATCCTGCTCGGGCTGTGCGGCGTGCTGCTGCCGGGCATGCCGGGGTCGTGGCTGGTGTGGGCCGGGGTCGCGTGGTGGTCGCTGAAGGATCCGCAGCCCGTCTCGTGGTTCGTCCTGGTGGGATCGACGGCCGTGCTGCTCGTGTCCCGGGCGGTGCGCTGGACGCTGCCGCCCCGGTCGCCGCGCTCGGACGAGGTCACCCACCGCATGGCGGCGTACGCGGGCGCCGGGGCGTTCCTCGGCTTCGTGCTGATCCCGGTGGTCGGGGCGGTCCCGGGCTTCATGGGCGGCATCTACCTGGCCGAACGGCTGCGTCTCGGCCGGCACGGCGAGGCGATGGCGTCCCTGCGGACCGCGATGCGCTCGGGCGGCGCGAGCGTCCTGACGGAGCTGTTCGCCTGCCTGCTGGTGACCGCGGCGTGGCTCGGGGCGGTGCTGGCCGGCTAGAGCCGGACGCCCTCCAGGGTGAGCAGCCGCGTCTTGCGTTCCAGGCCGCCCGCGTAGCCGGTCAGGGAGCCGTCGGACCCGATCACGCGGTGGCAGGGGCGCAGGATCAGCAGCGGGTTGGCGCCGATCGCGCCGCCGACGGCGCGTACCGCGGGGCGGGAGGCTCCGATGCGCGCGGCGATCTCGCCGTACGTCGTGGTCGCCCCGTAGGGCACGGCGTCCAGGGCGGCCCACACGCGCTCCCGGAAGGGGGTGCCCTCGGCGCGCAGCGGCAGCCGGAACTCCGACAGCTCCCCGGCGAAGTAGGCGGCGAGCTGCGCCTCGGCCTCCCGGAACGGTCCGGGGTCGTGCCGCCAGCCGTCCTGGACGCTGCGGCCGCCCTTCTGCCCGGGCACGGACAGGGAGGTGAGCGCCCCGTCCGGGCCGGCGGTGAGGAGGAGCGTGCCGACGGGGCTGTCGAGCTCGCTCCAGTAGGTCACGGAGGCGGTGGTCGTGATGGTCATCGGTGCTGCTCCCACTCTCCTGCTGCGCGCAGGTGGTTCAAAGCGTACGAGCGCCAGGGGCGCCAGGTGTCGGGCACGGCGGGGCCGGGCGGGGCGACGTCGGGGTCGCCGAGGGCACGGGTGCGGATGACGGCGGCCGTACGGGCGTCCAGGCCGGGCAGGGCGAGCAGCGCGCGCTCGGCGTCGTCCCGGTCGGCGCCGGGGTCCAGGCGCAGGGCGCCGTCGGCGAGGGCGGCGGCGAGGGCACCGGCGGTGCCGTGGGGCTCGGACCCGGCGAGGACGGCCGGTTCGGGGAAGAGGTGGGTCAGGGTGCCGCAGGGCGCGTCGAGTGCCTTGCCGTACCTCTGGACGAGCCGCTCGGCCTCCGCCCGCCCCACGAGGGCGCGTACGGCGAGCTCGTCGGGGTCGGCGGTGCCCGGTGACCGCAGCCCTGGGCGGGCGGCGACCAGCGGGGCGAGCCGGGGGTCGGCGCCGAGCCGCTCGTCGACGGCGTACGGGTCGGCGTCGAGGTCGAACAGGCGTCGCAGCCGCTGTACGGAGGTGGTCAGGTCGCGCAGGTCGGTGAGGTGCAGGCGGGCGTCGAGCCAGCCGCCGCTGCCGGTCCTCGGCCGGCCCGGCCGTTCCTCGACGGCGACGATCCCGGTGCCGTACGGCAGGCGCAGGGTGCGCCGGTAGACGCGGCGGCCGGGCGGGCCGCTCACCTCCTCGATGCCGGCGACCGCCTCCCGCTGGAGCAGGTCGAAGACGGGTCCGGCCCGGTAGGGGCCGCGGTGGGCGAGCCGCAGGGGGATGCCGGCGGCCGGGGTGGCCGCCCGCCGGGAGACCCGGTCGCGGGCCGGGGCGGCGGCCCGGACGGCGCTCGGGGTGGCCGCGTACACGGCCTTGATCGTGTCGTTGAACTGCCGGACGCTGGCGAACCCGGACGCGAACGCGATCTCGGTGACCGGCAGGCCGGTGGTCTGGAGCAGGACGCGTGCGGTGTGCGCCCGCTGGGCGCGGGCGAGGGCCACGGGTCCGGCGCCGAGCTCGGCGGTGAGCTGGCGCTGCACCTGGCGGGCGCTGTAGCCGAGCCGGCCGGCGAGTCCGGTGACGCCCTCGCGGTCGACGACGCCGTCGCCGATGAGCCGCATGGCCCGGCCGACGACGTCGGCGCGCACGTTCCAGTCGGCCGAGCCCGGCACGGCGTCCGGGCGGCACCGCCGGCAGGCCCGGAAACCGGAGCCCTGCGCGGCGGCGGCCGTCGCGAAGAAGCGCACGTTGTTCCGCTTCGGCGTGACCGCCGGGCAGCTGGGCCGGCAGTAGATGCCGGTGGTCTCGACGGCGAAGAAGAACACCCCGTCGAACCGGGCGTCCCGGCTGCGGACGGCCTCGTACCTGCTGTCCTCGTGTTCGGCGGTCTCCCTCACGTTCTCGGTCACGCTGTCCAGTCTCCGCCAGGCCGGCGGACCGGGCTGGCGGAAATCGGACATCGAGCTGAGGGTGGCGGTTACCGCACGCGGCCCCGCTTGGCCTCCATCGCCGCCTTCCCGATGGCGCCCCGGCGCTTCCACTCCTTGCGGATCTCGGCGCGCAGCCGGGCGTCGGTCTTGGCGACGATGCGCTGGTTCTCCCGCATCAGCTTGCGGTAGCTCTCCAGCCGCCGCTCGGGCAGCTCGCCGCTGTCCAGGGCGGCGAGGACGGCGCAGCCCGGCTCGCTCTCGTGGGCGCAGTCGTGGAACCGGCACCGCCGCGCCAGCTCCTCGATCTCGGCGAAGACCTGTCCGACGCCGTTGCCGGCGTCCCACAGCCCGACGCCCCGCAGCCCGGGTGTGTCGATCAGCACTCCCCCGCCGGGCAGGGCGAGGAGGTTGCGGGTGGTGGTGGTGTGGCGGCCCTTGCCGTCGACGTCCCGGATGGCCTGGACGTCCATGACGTCCTCGCCGAGCAGTGCGTTGGCGAGGGTGGACTTGCCCGCGCCGGACTGTCCGAGCAGCACCGTCGTGCCGCCGGCGACGACGGCGGCGAGGACGTCGAGTCCCTCGCCGTGCGCGGCGCTGACGGACAGCACCGGCACGCCGGGCGCGGCCGTTTCCACGTCCTGGACGAGGTGGGCCAGGGTCGCCGGATCGGTCACCAGGTCGGCCTTGGTGAGGACGACCACGGGCTGTGCGCCGGACTCCCAGGCGAGCGCGAGGAACCGTTCGATCCGGGCGAGGTCGAGCTCGGCGGCCAGCGACACGGCGACGACGGCGTGGTCGACGTTGGCCGCGAGGATCTGCCCCTCGGACCGCTTGGAGGAGGTGGAGCGCACGAAGGCGGTACGGCGCGGCAGATACGTGCGGACGTAGCGCGGGTTGCCGTCGGGTTCGACGGCGACCCAGTCACCGGTGCAGACGACGCGCAGCGGGTCGTGCGGGGTGACGAACGCGGTGTCGGCGCGCAGCACGCCGTCGGCGGTGGCCACGTCGCACTGGCCGCGGTCGACCCGGACCACGCGGCCGGGCAGCAGCCCTTCGGCGTCGTAGGGGGCGAACGCGTCGGCCCAGTTCTCGTCCCAGCCGTAGGGAGCCAGGGCGCAGTGAGCGGAGGAAGCGGAGGAAGCGGAGAGGGAAGTCAAGGGTGACCCTTCACAGGGCGGCCCCGGCTGCCGCGCGATGCGCGGCGGAAAGGGATGGTGTCAGCCGGCGGCCACGGAGGTGGACGTGATGGTTTCCGGGATGCGGGCAGCGCCCGTCGCAATGACAGCCATCGGTCGACACCTCCTCACGTCTGCTTCCTCGTCCCGCGGCGGTCTCCGCGCGACGTGCCGTCACAGTAGCCGGTCGGCACCGTGACCCGTCAACGGGTTTTCTCCGGCACGTCGGCGTCAGGCCCGGGCGCAGTCCAGGCCGTTGAGCGTGAAGTCGTCCGGCGGGGAGTTCCTGCCGCGCCAGGAGGCGAGGAACCCGAAGGCGAGGCGGCCGTTCGCGGGGACGGCCGCGTTGTAGTCGGCGGCGGTGGCGGTCACCCGGGGGCCGCTCTGTCCGTAGGTCGCGTCCCACATCTGGCCGACCCGCTGGCCGTCGGGGAAGGTCCAGGCGACGTGCCAGGAGTCGAGGGCGGCGGCGGTGGTGACGGTGACGGTGGCCTGGAAGCCGTCGGGCCACTGGTGGACGAGGTCGTAGTGGACGCGGCAGGCGGTCGGCGCGGCCGTGCCGGGGGCCGACGGGGAGGCGTCGTCGGTGGCGCGGGAGGTGGGGGTGGACGTCCCCTGGGGTTCCGGGTCGGGTGTCTTCGGCCCTGCGCTCCCGGGGTCCGAGCCCGGTGTGCTCGCCGTGGGGTCGGTGGAGGGCCGGGGGGTGTCCGACGGCGGCGCCTCGGTCGTGTACGGCGGTGACGGGCGAGGGTCGGCCACCGGCCGGCCGTCGGCGCGTTCGGCGCGCGCCGCGGTGTCCGGGGAGCGGTCGGCGGGCATCAGGGAGGCCCCGAGCGCCAGCAGGGACACCAGGGCGGCCGTGGCCAGGAGGCCGCCCCGGACGGCGCGGGCCCTGGGCGAGCCGTCCCCTGTCCCGTCGGCGCGGTCGTCGCCGTCCGGTCCGGGGCGCCCGGCGCCGAGGCGTGCCTCGGCGGCCCGGCGGCGGCGCTCCAGGTAGGCGAGGCCGCCCCAGCCGATCACCCCGGCGGCGAGGGCCGCGGGCAGTCCGGCGCCGTGCGGGCGCAGACAGGCGGCTGCCCCGGCGCAGTCGGCGCAGGTCGCGAGGTGGCGGGAGAGGTCGTCGGGCATGTCGGCGGCGGGCTGCCGGGTCACGGCGTCCAGCATCCGGGCGTAGCCGCGGCACTCCGGGTCCAGGGGCGCGTCGAGGTGGCCGCGCCGGCAGCGGTCGCGGAACAGGTCGCGCGCCTGGGCGAGTTCGTCGGAGGCGGTGGCCGGGTCGAGGCCGAGCCGGCGGGCCACCACGGGCAGCGGCAGCGCCTCCACGTCGGCGAGCCACAGCAGTTCGGCGTCCGCGGCCCGCATGTCCTTCAGGCCGCGCAGTGCGAGGGGGCGCCGCGGCGGCGGCCCGCTGTACCGGGCGGCCTGTCCGGAGCCCAGCCACAGCCGCAGGTCGGGGTCGAGTTCGTGTCCCCGCCCGTCGTCCGCCCAGGCCGCCGCGGTGGTGCGTACGGCGGTCAGGAGAAGCGGGATGCGGGGCAGCCGGGAGGGGCTGCGGGCGGTGCCGGGGGCCGTGGCGGCGTCGGCGGCGCGGACCTCGCGCATGCCGTGGGTGAACGCCTCGGCGGCCAGCCGGCCGGCCGCCTCGGATCCGGCGGTGCACAGGTCGGCGTAGGAGAGCACCGTGTCCCAGCACTCGGCGAACAGGGCGGCCTCGAGGGCGCCCTGGGGGCTCGGCAGGTCGGGCATCGGACTCCTGCATCCACGGGCGAGGCCAACTCGCGGTATTGGAGACGGAGTTGGGGACGGGCCTCACGGCAGGCGCAGAGCTTCGCATGCCTGCGGCACACCTGACAAGCGCCGTGTTCACGGCCCGCGGGTCCGGTGCGCGGACCGCGGCCCGGCCCCGCGGGAGTCGTACGGGAGCCGGGCCGGAGTGTCTCACCTCGTGAGGCGTGGGCTCACGCCTCGACGCGCTCGTCCGCCGGCAGGCTGTCCATGAAGGAGCTGACGGAGAAGACCGCGTTGCCGGCCCCGGGCGGGCCGTAGCCGGGGGGCGAGGACAGGCCGAAGTCCTCCATCGTCTGCCGGTAGGCCTGGAGCAGCCGGATGTGGTACTCCAGCGGCGCGCCCTGCGGGTTGGCCTTGCCGAGCGGGGTGGTGGGCTCGGGGCACCAGGTGGTGAAGCGGGGCGTGATGCCGTGCGACATGAAGAAGCGCAGGCCCTCGGTGGTGGACGCGATGGCCTCGTCGACCGTCTTGAAGCCGAAGGGCTCGGCCATCTCGACGCCCGCGACGAAGTTCGGGATGACGTTGCGCGCGCCGAAGACGTCGGCGGAGTCGAGGATGCGCCTGTGCCACTCGTCGCGGCCGACGTAGCGCTCCTTGCCGGGGCAGTACATCTTGAACAGGTACTCGTCCCACACCTCGAAGTTGGGGTGGTAGATCTGCACGCCGTAGTCCTTGAAGCGCTGGACGTCCGGCTTGGGCAGGGCCTGGGCGACGACCTTGCCGATCCAGCGGCCGGGGAAGTGGTCCTCGATGGCCTTGGCGTACCGCCCGTAGAAGTCGGCCTCGTCCAGGCCCTGGACCTTCGACGTGATCGCGCCGCCGGTGAGCGTGTACGCGGTGGAGATCTTGGCGGTGTCGTACTTGTTGATGATCTCCAGCGCTTCGAGGACCTCGTCGACGTCCTTCACGCCGGTGTACGGGCGCCCGGCCGCCTTGTGCTGGCGCCAGTTGTGGTTGATGTCGCAGTACTGGCACTCCTCCTTGGCGCCGAAGTACTGGCAGACGCGGAACGCGGTCAGGTAGATCAGGTAGCCCCACTGGATGGTCGGGGCCACCTCCATGACCGACTTCCCGTTGGAGAGCTTGTGCCGGTAGTACTCGGGCATGGGCGGCACGCCGACGTCGGCGATCCGCTTGCCGTCGAGGTAGAGGCCGAGGACACCGTCGTCGTTCGCGGCGACCCGGTAGGGCGAGGCCGGGTTCACGCGCACCGAGACCACGGTGCGGCGCAGGTCGTAGGGGCCGCCGGTGAGGATGATCTCCTCGGGCGGGCGGCGCAGCGCGGCCTCGCCCAGTTCGGGCAGGGTGCCGTGGTCGAAGGAGAAGATGAAGTACGACTTCGGCTTGACCTCGCCGTCCTCGTTGTCACTCAGCGCGGAGGGGTCGAAGGCCACGCCGCCCCGCAGGAGGTCCTCCTTGAAGACGGCCTCGCGCGGCACGTGCGGGAACCGCTCCATCAGATCCTCGACCAGCGCGGTACGGCTGTCCATCGACGTGTCTCCTCCCGGTTCGGACGTACGACTCCTCACGGTATGCCCCCGCTCCGGCATCATCCGTGCCGGGTCCCCTTCCGGCGCGCGAGGTGTGCCGGCGGATCGGCGCCCGGCGGCAGCCCGGGGGCGGGGCGGGGGTGCCCCAGGGAGCGGTCAGCGGCAGCGTTCCGGCCCAGGGGCCGAGCGCGGCGCCGGGCCCGTCGCCGTCGTCGGGGTCGCCGGTGCGGATCTCGACGGAGGCCTGTGTCCAGGGAGAGGGCACGCGGGGTGGTGGCGGCGGGTTCCCTGCGGTTCGGTGCCGGGCGTACGACCACTGCCCCGGCGTGGCGTGCTCGGTGAGCCGGCGCAGGCCCTCCCGTTTCTCGTCCGGGTCGGTGACCTCGCGGGCCTCACCGTGGAGCACGGCGCTGCGGTGGTTCACCCCGTGCTCGAAGACGGACCGGGCCGCCGGCACCAGTCCGTCCACCTGGGTGACGGTGACGCAGACGGGCACTCCGTCCGCGAGGCGGCGGTGGCGGGTGAGGTCGGTCTCGGGGAGGGTGCGCGGCAGCGGATCGGAGGTCATGACTCCCCTGTCGCGGGAAGGTAGGTTCAACGGCATGACCGACACCGTGACCAACTGGGCCGGGAACATCACCTACACGGCCAAGGAACTGCTCCGGCCGCACTCGACGGCCGCGCTGCGGGCGCTGGTGGCGGACAGCTCCCGGGTGCGGGTGCTGGGCAGCGGGCACTCCTTCAACGAGATCGCCGAGCCCGGTTCCGAGGGCGTTCTGCTGTCCCTGGCCGCGCTGCCGCCCGAGGTGGACGTGGACACGGCGGCCCGTACCGTGCGGGTGGGCGGCGGTGTCCGGTACGCGGAGCTGGCCCGGCTGGTGCACGCGCGGGGGCTGGCGCTGCCGAACATGGCGTCGCTGCCGCACATCTCGGTCGCCGGGTCGGTGGCGACCGGCACGCACGGCTCCGGTGTGGGCAACGGTTCGCTGGCGTCCGTCGTGCGCGAGGTGGAGCTGGTCACCGCCGACGGTTCGACGGTGACCGTCACACGGGGCGAGGAGCGGTTCGGCGGCGCGGTCACCTCCCTCGGCGCCCTCGGTGTCGTGACCGCCCTCACCCTCGACCTGGAGCCGGCGTACGAGGTCGAGCAGCACGTCTTCACCGAGCTGCCGCTGGCCGGACTGGACACGGCGGCGTTCGAGACGGTGATGTCCGCGGCCTACAGCGTGAGCCTGTTCACCGACTGGCGGGAGCCCGGCTTCCGCCAGGTGTGGCTCAAGCGGCGCACCGACCGGCCGCTGCCCGACTTCCCCTACGCCGCACCGGCCGCCGAGAAGATGCATCCGGTGCCGGGCATGCCGGCCGTCAACTGCACCGAGCAGTTCGGGGTGCCGGGGCCGTGGCACGAGCGGCTGCCGCACTTCCGTGCGGAGTTCGTGCCCAGCAGCGGCGCCGAGCTCCAGTCGGAGTACCTGATGCCGCGCGAGCACGCCCTCGACGCGCTGCGCGCGCTGGACGCGATCCGGGAGACCGTCGCGCCGGTGCTGCAGACCTGCGAGGTGCGCACGGTCGCCGCCGACGAGCAGTGGCTGAGCCCGGCGTACGGGCGGGACACGGTGGCGGCGCACTTCACCTGGGTCGAGGACACCGCGGCGGTGCTGCCGGTGGTGCGGCGGCTGGAGGAGGCGCTGGACGCCTTCGACGCGCGTCCGCACTGGGGAAAGGTGTTCACCACCCCGGCGGCGGTGCTGCGCGAGCGGTATCCGCGGCTCGGCGACTTCGGAGCGCTGGTGAAGTCGCTGGATCCGCAGGGCAAGTTCACCAACGCGTTCGTGCGCGGGGTGCTGGCCGGCTGAGGCGCGCGCGGCGGGCGGTCAGTCCGTCGTGCGGCGGAGCTCCACCAGCGGGATGACGCGATCGGTCCCCTCCTGGTGCTGGGCGAAGAACGGCGCCTGTTCGAGCAGCAGCGGCCACAGCCGGTCGTGTTCGGACGCGTCCAGGACGGTGGCGACGGCCGGATAGCTGTCCGGGCCGAGTTCGACGGTGACGTCGGGGTGGGCCACGATGTTGTGGAACCAGTCCGGGTGCCGGGGCGCCCCCATGTTGGACGCGACGACCGTCACACGGTCGCCGTCGAGCCGCCAGAAGCCCATCGGGGTGGTGCGCCGCGTGCCGCTGCGGGCCCCGGTGTGGGTCAGCAGGAGCATCCGGTCGGCGTGCATCATCTCGCCGATCCTGCCGCTGCCCCGCTGCGCGCGGAACTGCTCGGCGACCTGGCGGTTGAGCTCGTTGCGCTGCTCGGTGCTCATCGTCGACGGGTCCATGGCAGCCAATCTGCCACAGCCGCCGCGCCTTCGCAGGACGTCCGGCGCACGGACGGTGCGGGGCCGGTCCGTGCGGACGGCCGGACCCGGGGGCGCGGACCTGCGCCTGTCCTAGGATGCGGGCGGAACATTCCGCGATGCGGGCGCACCCGCCGGAGAGGTGGACCCATGCCCCGAGCCGGCCTCACGACCGAGCGCGTCGTCGCGGCCGCCGCCGACCTCGCCGACGAGGCGGGGTTCGAGAGCGTCACCGTCTCCGCGCTGGCCCGGCGCCTGGGGGTGAAGGACGCGAGCCTGTACACGCACGTCCGCGGCCTGCACGACCTGCGCGTGCGGATGGCGCTGCTGGCGGGCGGCGAGCTGATCGAGGAGATCGCGGCGGCGGTCGCCGGGCGGGCCGGCAAGGAGGCGCTGGCCGCCTTCGCGGGCGCCTACCGGGCCTACGCACTCAGCCATCCCGGCCGGTACGCCGCGACCCAGATCCGTGTCGACCCCTCGCTCGCCGCCGGCTCCCCCGCGCTGCGCCGCACCGCGGAGATCACCTACGGGATGCTGCGCGCGTACGGCCTCGGCGAGCCCGACCTCACCGATGCCGTACGCCTGCTGCGCAGCACGTTCCACGGCTACTGCGCCCTGGAGGCCGCCGGGGCCTTCGGTGCCCCGCGGGACGTCCAGGCGTCGTGGGACAGGGCCGTGGACGCGCTGCACGTCGCGCTGGAGCACTGGCCGGCCGGCGACTGACCCGCGCTCGCCGTCCGCTCAGGCCTTGCGCGCGACCCCGCAGACGGCAACCTCCGCCGTGGGCTCCGCGGAGGCGGTGGCGTCCGGGCGCCAGGCGGCGGACGCCACCACGCCGGGTTCGACGAGGTCGAGGCCGGTGAAGTAGGCCGCGATCTCCTGCGGGGACCGGAGGTGGTAGGTGTTGGCCGACTGCGCGTTGTAGGTCTCGACGGCCGTGTTGAGGGCGGCGTTGCTGTTCGTGCCGTCGCTCAGCGCGAGGTAGCTGCCCGGGGGCAGTGCCGACACCAGCCGGGCGACCAGCTCGGCGGGCCGGTCATCGTCGGAGACCTGGCCCACGATGCCGAGCATGGTCAGGGCGACCGGCCGGTCGAAGTCCAGGGTCTTGGCGGCCTCGGCGAGGATCCGGTCGGGGTCGCGCACATCGGCGTCGATGTAGGCGCAGGCCCCCTCGTCGCTGCTGGTGAGCAGCGCCTCCGCGTGCGTCAGGACGAGGGGGTCGTTGTCGACGTAGACGATCCGGCTCTCCGGCGCGATGCGCTGGGCCAGCTCGTGCGTGTTGTCCGCGGTGGGCAGGCCGGTGCCGATGTCGAGGAACTGGCGGATGCCGGCCTCCTCGACCAGGAAGCGCACGGCGCGCGCCAGGAACTTCCTTTGCAGGCGCGCGACGGCCGCGAACTCCGGGAACGTCGACAGGATGACGTCGCCGACCTGGCTGTCGACGGGGTAGTTGTCCTTGCCGCCCAGCAAGTAGTTCCAGACACGGGCGGAGTGCGGGCGATCGGTCTGCAGCCTGGCCCTGACTTCATCACGCGGGTGATCCATGGGGACAGCTTCACACAGAGCGACGTTCCAGGGGGTCAACTACCCAGCTTTTGCACGTCGTCGTAGCTCGGCACCGTTCCGCCGGGAGCGCGCCCGGACCGGATCTCGGCCACGGCCTCCAGGGCGGCGCCCAGCGCGCGCCGGTACAGCAGCGAACCCAGACTCACCCGGCGTACACCGAGGTCGGTGAGGTGCGGCAGGGCGGGCCCCGCCGGCGTGTAGAGGACGTTGAGGGGGACGTCGAGGTCCCGGACCAGGGCGGCGATGGTGCGCGGGTCGCTCACGCCGGGCACGAAGACGCCGTGGGCGCCCGCCTCCCGGTAGGCGTCGAGGCGCCGTGACGTTCCCTCGCCGTCACCGAGCCAGTACGTGTCGGTACGGGCGTTGACGAAGAGGCCGGGGGCCGCCGACCTCACCGCGGCGATCTTCGCCGCGTGCCGGTCGACGGGGCCGAGGCCGTCCTCCAGGTTGATGCCGACGGCGCCGACGGCCGCCAGCTGCCGGGCGAACTCACCGACCTCGTCGGGATCGTCGCTGAAGCCGCCCTCCACGTCGACGGAGAGGAGGAACGGCTCCGAGCCCAGGGCGAGGGCCAGCCGGAACGTCTCCTCGCGGGTCGCCGCCGCCCCGTCGGGCAGCCCGCCCGCCGCCGCGACACCCAGGCTGGTCGTGCCGATCGCCGCGAAACCCCGGCCGGCGAGGAGGAGGGCGGAGGCGTGGTCCCAGGCGCACGGCAGCAGCAGGGGGTCGCCCTCGCGGTGCAGGCCGGCGAAGGCGGTCACGACAGGTCCCCCACGGCGTCGGCGTAGTACGCGGACTCCGCGACGTGCAGGGCGAGTTCGCGGAAGCTCCAGCCCTCGCCCGGCGACCGGTCGAGCTGCTCGCCGGTGAGCGCGCCGAGGCGGTTGGCCCAGATCCGGGCGAGCCGGGTGAGGCGGCTGCGGGCCTCTTCGAGGTCCTCCCGGGTGAACGGCGCGCGGTCCGCGTCCGTCGTGATCGCCGAGGCGTGCCAGTGGTCGGGCTGCGGCCGCTCCCCCGCCAACCGCGCCTCCAGCTCGGCGAGATGGTCGATCAGGTGGTCGGCGACGCGCCGGACGGCCTTGTGCGGGGTGTAGACCCGGTCATCGACGTGGGCGGGTTCCCCGTCCCAGCCGGTCCAGGTGGCGGCCAGGGCGAGGACGTGGTCGACCATGCCGGTGACGGCGTCGGCGGGCGTGACGGTCGCGGTGGCGGTGTTCGTGTCGCTCATGTCCCCGACGCTACGGTCCCGTTGTTTCGGCCCCCGCCGAAGTGTCCCGGCCCTTCGGGCGGGTATCCGGAGGGCCACCCCGAGTCATCGGCTACTTCGACCGGCCGGAAGGTGGACATGGCAAGCATCGAGCGACGGGACGGCCGCCCCGAGCGGCGGTGGCAGGACAAGTTATGGGTGATGGGCCTGATGGTCCTGGTCATCGGGCTCGTGACCCGCATGGCCCTGAACGGGGCCTCGGGATGGCTGCCGGCCCTTGTGAGCGCCGCGCTGACGAGCTGTTACGTCGTGTGGCTGGTACGCCGGCGCCGCAACCGCGACGCCCGCGCCACCGGTACCGATCCCGACGACGTACCCGTCATGGAGCGGCAGATCCTCAAGGGCGCGCCGCCGCCCGAGGAGCCCGCGCGACGGCGGGCGCTGGCGGCGCTGGTCGACTCCCGGCAGCAGCGGCTGCGGCGCCACCGCTGGTGGGCGCTCCCCCTCCTCGCCGTGATCTTCTTCGGCACCGCGGCCCTGTGGTTCGCCTCCGGGGCGGTGGTCGCGGGCGGCTGGATGCTGGCGGCCGCGGTCGTCTCCATGGCGTGGATGGTCTGGTGGCACTTCCACTACGACCGCCGCCTCACGCAGATGCGCCGCCGCCTGCAGGGCTGAGCCGCGGGGCGCGGGGTCTCAGGTGACCAGGCCGTGCCGATAGGCGTAGACGACGGCCTGGACGCGGTCGCGCAGGCCGAGCTTGGTGAGGATGCGGGACACGAAGGTCTTGACGGTCTCGGGGCTGATCACGAGGGCCGCGGCGATCTCGCTGTTGGACAGGCCGTCCGCGATGAGACGGAGGACCTCCAGTTCGCGGGGCGTCAGCGGGATGTCCTGGGCGCGGCCCGCGGCGGGCCGGATGCGGGCGGCGTACCGGCCCACGAGCCGGCGCGTCACCTCGGGGTCCAGCAGGGCCGCGCCCAGGGCCACGGTCCGGATGCCGTGCAGCAGCCGGTCCGGCGGCGCGTCCTTGAGCAGGAACCCGCTCGCTCCGGCCCGCAGCGCCTCGTAGACGTACTCGTCCAGATTGAACGTCGTCACCACCAGCACCTTCACGGGGTGCTCCACGCCGGCGCCGGCCAGCAGCCGGGTGGCCTCGATGCCGTCGAGGACCGGCATGCGCACGTCCATCACGACGACGTCCGGGCGCAGCCGGCCGGCCAGTTCCACCGCACTCCGCCCGTCCCCGCACTCGCCCGCCACCTCCAGGTCGGGCTGCGCGTCGATGATCGTCGCCAGTCCGGTGCGGATCAGCGCCTGGTCGTCGCAGACCAGGACCCGGACGGGCGCGCTCACGCCGGTCCCCCCGCGGGTATCCGCGCCCGGACCAGGAAGCCACCGGCCGCGCCGCGGCCCGCGCTGAAGTCGCCGCCCAGGACGCCGACCCGTTCGCGCAGGCCCTCCAGGCCACGCCCGCTGCCGCCGGGGGCGGCGTCCCGCGACCCGGAACCGTCCGTGCCGACCTCCACGGTGATCTCCCTTTCGCCATGGCGCACCAGGACCGAGGTCCGGCCGCCGTGGTCGTACTTGAGGGCGTTCGTCAGGGCCTCCTGCACGACCCGGTAGGCCACGAGGTCGGCGCTGCCCGTCGAGGCCGGCGGCGTGCCCTCCTCGGTGAACTCCACCGGCTGCCCGGCCCGCCGCGTCTGCTCGACGAGCGTGAGCAGCCTGCCGACGGGCGGCGTCCTGTCCTCGCCGCCGTGACCGGTGCCGTGGTCCGGGTTGAGCAGGTCCAGCAGGTGCCGCAGATCGGTGATGGCGCGCCGGCCGGTGTCGCTGACAGCGGTCAGGGCCTGGTCGAGGCGGTCGGGCTTCGCGGTCAGATAGCGGGCCGCCTCGGACTGTACGACCATCGCCGTCACGTGGTGGGTGACGACGTCGTGGAGCTCGCGGGCGATCCGGGTGCGTTCAGCGCCGCGGGCGTCCTCGGCGACGCGGCGGCGGCGCTCGGCCTCCGCGGCCCGGGCGGAGCGCATCCACGCGCCGATGCCCCACGCGAGGGCCAGCGCCAGGTAGAAGGTCACGAACTCGGCCGCCGGCTGGCCCGGCCCGCGCTCGTGGAGCGCGACCGCCAGCGCCGTGTACGCCACAGAGGCGCTGATCAGGGTGGCGCGCCGGTACCGCTCCAGAAAGGACCCGGTGCTCAGCAGCGCGATGGGCAGCGCGGTGCCCGCGACGAGGTGGTATCCGCGCAGCTGGTCGACGGCGAAGCCGAGCGACACCAGGGCGAGGCAGACGAGTGGCCACCGCCGGCGCACCGCCAGCGGAAGGCACTGCAGGACGGCCGCCACGCCCGCGAGCGCGTCGGCGGACCGGGTCGGCAGGTCGCCGATCTCCGTGCCGTCGCCCCGGAACACCGGCATGGCCGAGGCGACGAGGAGCAGCACCCCGAGCGGGAGGTCCCGGACCGTGACATCGAGCCGGTGCCACTGCTCCTGAACCCGCCGACGACCGATCACCGGGGAAGCCTAGCGGCGGAGTCGACGCCCGCGGCACTCCGGGAGCCGAACGGCACGACGTTGCCGCGCCGGTGGGCCAGCCACAGGAACACGAGGGTCAGCAGCGCCCCGAAGCCCACCGAGTACACGCTGCCCTCCGGCCCGAACTCACCGCCGGTGAGCAGCGTCGGGCCCGACGTCACGGTGTCCAGCAGCCCGTCGCTGGCGCCGTTGCCGGACACCTCGGTGCTGAAGATGCCGGCCGCGGCGAAGTTCCAGCCGAAGTGCACGCCGATCGTCAGCCAGAGGCTGCGGGTGGCGGCGTAGGCGGCGGCGAGCATGAAGCCGGCCTCGATGGCGATGGCGAGGGCGCCCCACAGGGTCGCGTGCTCGTTGAGCAGGTGGGAGAGGCCGAACACCAGACCGGTCAGCGCCAGCGCGAGGTAGGTGCCGATGCGCTCCTCGACGATGCGGAACAGCACACCGCGGTACACCACTTCCTCCGTCGCGGCGGCGCCCACCATGAAGCCGGCCAGCCCCAGCGCGCCCGTCACCGAGCCGAGGCCCTCCACCTCGTAGTACCCGGCGGTCCAGAGGTTCACGATGACGGCGCCGAACATCCCGGCGCCGATCAGAACGCCCCAGCCGGTCCGGGACACGGCGCCCTCCCGCGCCACGTCCGTGGCGGGCCGGTGCTCGGTGCGCCGGACCACCCATGCGTACACCAGCACCGCCACCGCCGCCGCGGTGACGCCGAGGACCAGCGTGAGCGCGTCGTTCTCCTTCACCGCGTTGACGGCGTTGCCGGTGACGGCGTACATCGCCAGGACGGCCAGGAACTGCCGGACAAACCTCACGGGGACCCCCTCGTCGGGCCGGCGGCCGAGTGCCGCGCCGGCTGCACCGGACGCTACGGATCCGGCAGCCGGAGATCGTCACCCCCGGGTGGACACCTGGCCGTAGCTCGCACGGGGGACAAGCGCCCGGCGGGTGCCCGGCAACTGGCTAACCTCGTGCCATGACCAGCGATTTCGCCGACGCCCTCGGCTCCGGCCGTCCCCTCGTGCTCGACGGCGGCATGTCCAACCAGCTGGAGTCGGCGGGCCACGACCTGAGCGACGGCCTGTGGTCGGCGCGGCTGCTCGCCGAGAACCCCGAGGCGATCACCGGGGCGCACCTCGCCTACTTCGAGGCGGGCGCGGACGTGGCGATCACCGCGAGCTACCAGGCCACCTTCGAGGGCTTCGCCCGGCGCGGCGTCGGCCGGCAGCGCGCCGCCGAACTCATGGCGTCGAGTGTGGAGTCGGCCCGGGAGGCGGCCCGCCGCGCGAAGACGGACCGCCGCCTGTGGGTGGCGGCGTCGGCGGGCCCCTACGGGGCGATGCTCGCGGACGGCTCCGAGTACCGGGGCCGGTACGGGCTCACCGTCGCCGGCCTGGAGCGCTTCCACCGGCCCCGCCTGGAGGTCCTGGCCGCCGCCCGGCCGGACGTGCTCGCGCTGGAGACCGTCCCCGACACCGACGAGGCCGCGGCGCTGCTGCGGGCGGTGCGCGGACTGGGCGTGCCGGCCTGGCTGTCGTACACCGTGGCGGGCGACCGCACCCGCGCCGGGCAGCTGCTGGAGGAGGCCTTCGCCCTGGCCGCGGACGCGGAGGAGGTGGTCGCGGTCGGTGTGAACTGCTGCGCCCCCGGGGACGCGGCGGGCGCGATCGAGACGGCCGCCCGGGTCACCGGCAAACCCGTGGTCGTCTATCCCAACAGCGGCGAGTCCTGGGACGCCGGTGCCCGCGGCTGGACCGGCCGCTCCACCTTCGCCCCCGGGGAGGTGCGGGGCTGGCGGGACGCCGGAGCCCGCCTGATCGGGGGGTGCTGCCGGGTGGGCCCGGAGGAGATCGCGTCGGTCGCGGCGACGCTGGCCCCGGCCTGATCAGGCGTCGTCGCGTCGGCTCACCGTCGCACCGGACGCCTGGACCGCGTTGCCCGCGTGGAGACGTCGGCCTTCCACAGGTCGAACTCGGCGTCGTGCGGGCCGTACACCATGTGCGGGGCGCCGTCGCCGAAGACCTGGACGGGGTGCGTGGCGTCCCATGCCGGCCAGCCCGGGTCCCCGGACTCGGCGAACCGGACCCACGCCCCGTGCATCGCGTCGGCCAGCTCCTGCGGAGCCCCCTCGCCGGCGAGCCTGCGCGCGTCCGGTCCGTCCCCGGAGTCGAAGACGAAGCCCAGCTCCAGGGCGTGGCAGGCGCCGAGGCCGGGCAGGTTGGACGGCCAGGCGAACTCGTAGACGTGGGACGAATCCGGCCGCGCGTCGGCCACCCGGTGCAGCGGGAGGCGCAGCAGGTGGTCGGTGACGAGCTGGCCGACCGTCTCGGCGACGCCGGCGTCGGGGTGCAGGGCGCGGTAGCCGCGTACCACCTCGTTGCCGCAGTGGCAGCGGGCCCGCGCGCCCGCCAGGGCGACGGCGCCGAGCCGGTCGACGCGTTCGAGGAGGCCTCCGGGGACCAGCCAGAGCCGGTACTCGTCGCGGGTCCAGCCCATCATCAGGTCGACGCCGCGTGCCGCCTCGCCGTCGACGAGCGCGTCCAGGGGGTCGCCCGGCACCACGTCGCCGTCGACGACGATGCCGAAGGCGGGGCCGCCGAGCACGGGGCTGCTGAGCCTGCCCACCTCGGCCTGGGCGCGCAGCAGCTGTTGGCGGTCGGCGGCGGCGAAGGCCTCCGCGGTCGCCGGGATCTTGAGCCGGGCGGCCATACGGCGCACCATCCGGCGCACCTTGTCGCGGTCGGACGCCTCCGGCGCCCCGCTCTGCAGCACCGCGCGCCGCATCAGGCCCCGGGCCCGCGGCGCGGCGAGGAGGGCGCCGGTGCTGATCGCCCCGGCCGACTGACCGGCGACGGTCACCCGGTCGGGGTCGCCGCCGAAGGCGGCGATCGAGTCCCGCACCCATTCCAGCGCGGCGATCTGGTCGCGCAGTCCGGCGTTGGCGGGGGCGTCCGGGAACAGTCCGTAGCCCTCGACGCCCAGTCGGTAGTTGACCGACACGCAGACCACGCCGTCGCGGGCGAAGGTGCGGCCGTCGTAGACGGGCACGGCGGAGGAGCCCCTGGTCAGGGCGCCGCCGTGCAGCCACACCAGGACCGGCAGGCGGGCTCCCGGGCCCGGTTCCGGCGTCCAGACGTTGAGGTTGAGGCAGTCGTCGCCGGGGATCGCCGGGTCGGACAGGTACTGGGCGAACGCCTCGGAGTACGGCGGTTTCGGCGCGGTCGGGCCGAACGCCCCCGCGTCGCGCACTCCGTCCCAGGGCTCGGGCGGCGCAGGGGGCCGGAACCGGCGGGGACCGAAGGGGGGCGCCGCGTACGGGATGCCACGGAACACGGCGATCCCGTGCTCGCGTCTGCCGCGTACCGCCCCGTGAGGCGTACCGACCACCGGGTCCGTCTGGCCTGCCGTCATGCGCTCACCAGTCCTTCGCCGCGCTACCGCACCGTCGTACCGCCGCACTGCGCACCGCTCGGATCAGAGCGCCGCACCGCCCGGATGTATTCCGGCCCTGATCCCATGATCCCGTCACCCGGGCGCCCCTGCCCGCCGGCCTCCTGCGGGGTCACCGTGTGCGAGGAGCCGCCGCCGAGCGTCACCGGCCGCTGTTGAGGCGGGCGGCCCGGCGGGTCAGGTAGTCGCGTTCGGCGAGGTTGGGGGCCTTGTGGGCCGCCTCGGTGTACAGCCGTGCCGCCGTCACCGGGTCGCCGTCGCGCTCGTGGAGGTATGCGGCCACCGCGGTGTGGCGGGGCAGTGAGTCGTCCAGCGCCGCGAGGGCCGCCAGGCCGGCGCGCGGTCCGTCGGCCTCACCGACGGCCACCGCGCGGTTGAGCCGGACGACCGGGCTGTCCGTCAGGCGCTCGAGCTCGTCGTACCACTCGACGATCTGCACCCAGTCGGTCTCCTCGGCGGTGGGCGCGTCGGCGTGGAGCGCGGCGACGGCGGCCTGCGCCTGGAATTCGCCGAGGCGGTCGCGGGCGAGGGCCGCCTGGAGGATCTCGACGCCCTCGGCGATGGACGCGGTGTCCCACCGGGACCGGTCCTGCTCCGCCAGCGGCACCAGGCTGCCGTCGGGCGCGGTCCGGGTGGCGCGCCGGGCGTGGTGGAGCAGCATGAGGGCGAGCAGCCCCGCCACCTCGGGGTGGTCGATGGAGGCGGCGAGCTGCCGGGTGAGCCGGATGGCCTCGGCGGCGAGGTCCACGTCGCCGGAGTAGCCCTCGTTGAAGACCAGATAGAGCACGCGCAGCACGGTGGCGACGTCGCCGGGCCGGTCGAACCGCACCCCGGAGACGGTGCGCTTGGCCCGGCTGATGCGCTGCGCCATGGTCGCCTCGGGCACCAGGTAGGCCCGGGCGATCTGGCGGGTGGTCAGCCCGCCGACGGCGCGCAGGGTGAGCGCGACCGCGGACGCCGGCGTCAGCGACGGGTGGGCGCACAGGAAGTAGAGCTGGAGCGTGTCGTCCACCGCGGGCGCCGGCCCCGGCACCGGCTCCTCGTCGACGAGGTCCTCGCGCCGGCGGCGGGCGGCGTCCGAACGGGTCGCGTCGAGGAACCGGCGCCAGGCCACGGTGACCAGCCAGCCCTTCGCGTCCCGCGGAGGGTCGGCAGGCCAGACGCGGATCGCCTCGACCAGCGCGTCCTGCACGGCGTCCTCGGCCGCCGCGAAGTCGGCCCCGCGGCGGACGAGGACGGCCAGGACGCTCGGGGTGAGGCTGCGGAGCAGTGCCTCGTTCATCCGTGAGGGCATTCCGGGACGGTGGGCGGCGCCGCCAGGAAGGGGCGCAGTTCGAGCCACTCGTGGATCGGCTTCCCGCCGGCCCCGGGCGCTGCCGACAGTTCCCCGGCCAGCTCGACGGCGCGCTCGTGGCTGTCGACGTCGATCACCATCCACCCGGCGATGAGGTCCTTGGTCTCGGCGAACGGCCCGTCGGTGACCGGCGGGCGCCCCTCGCCGTCGTAGCGGACCCACGATCCCTCGGGGGCGAGGGCCTGCCCGTCGACGAACTCGCCGGTCTTCTCCAGCCGGGCCGCGAAGTCGTTCATGTACTGGATGTGGGCCGAGATCTCCTCCGGCGTCCACCGGTCCATGGGAACGTCGTTGACCGCGGCCGGGGCGCCCCGGTAGTGCTTGAGCATCAGGTACTTGGCCATGGTGACTCTCCTCGGTGCTGTGCGGCCCATTGTGGCCGCGCTCACCCCGGGGACGGAGCAGGTCACGCTTTCTCGACATCGCCGCCGGATTTATTTCCGGCTCGTGTTCAGCCGCCCGTGTCCACGCTGTTGTCGGGGGCCCCGTCGCCCACCGGGGGCAGGTCGCCGCGTTCCACGGGGGTCCCGGCGGCGGGCCGGGGCGAGGGCAGGGTGGCCGCGGCCTCGGCCGCGTCGGGCCGGTGGACGGCTTCTGCGGCCTCGCGCAGGACCTCGCGCGGTACGGCGCCCGCCCCGGCGGACAGCCGGACCACGTGCCCGTCCTCCGGCAGGGCGTACTCGTGCTGTCCGCCGCCGGCGCGGTACCAGGCCTCCGCGTCGCGCTCGCACACGGCCCGTCCGCCGGTGCTGTCGCCGACCGGCCGGTTCGGGCAGGTGTCCTCGGTCATCGTGCCCCGTTCGACGGAGAGGCGGACCAGGGCGCCCGAGCCGGTCAGGTAGGTGGCGGAGAAGCCGTCGTCGCCGAGCACGCCGACGGACTGCTGGGCCAGGGTGAGACCGGGCGTCCTGGTGACGTAGACCAGTTCGGGGGCGATCCCGAGCGCCTGCGCCCGGTTCTCGAGCTCCTCGGTCCCGGCCGAGGCGGCCTCGGTGGAAGCCGCCGCGGCGGCCGGGTCGTCGGCCGGCCTCTGCGTGCCGCAGGCGGTGAGCAGCAGCGGGGGCAGCAGTAACAGCGGCAGGACGCGCGCGCGACGGTTCATGCGCCCATCCTGTCGCACGGGTGTTCCCGGCGGCTCCGCGTCCGGTCACCGCGGCCACGTCCCCGCGCGCCCGGCCTCCGGGTCAGGGACGGTGCGCCGCCGCGTCCTTGGACAGCCGGACGGCCGACAGCAGGCTGAGGCCCGGTGCCGACTCGCGCAGGATCTTGACGGCCCGCACGGAGTCGGCCGGGCCCTCGTACCCGGCGGCGGCGAGGCGCTGGTGGACCCACCGGGCGCGCAGGGCGGCGTCGGGGACGGCGGCCGCGCGCTCCACCAGGGCGGCGGCGCGTTCCAGCCCGGGCCGCTGCTCCGGGGTGGCCTCGGCGAGCGCCTCGCGCAGGCCGTCGGCGACGACGTCCGAGTCCCGCAGGACCAGCACGTCGAATTCCTCTTTTCCGCGTCCCAGCATGACCCCATGGTCGGCGCCGCCCGCCTTGCGGATCAAGGAACTTGAGGCCTTTCTGAGCTGTTCCACCCGGCGGCCGCGGTGTCCGATTCCTTCAAGACGGGCCCTTGCCGTCCTGCCTACGGTGGCGTCATGACCGCACGATTCAACGCCGTCGGCCTGGTCGTCTCCGACATGGCCGCATCCGTGACCTTCTACCGCCGGCTCGGTTTCGCCTTCCCCGAAGGCGCCGAGAAGGAGCCGCACGCCGAGGCCGGACCGCCAGGCGGGATCCGGCTGCTGCTCGACACCGAGGAGACCGTCCGCTCCTTCCACCCCGGGTGGCAGCCCCCGGCCGGCGGCGGGCGGGCCTCGCTCGCGCTGCTGTGCGACGCGCCCGCGGAGGTGGACGCGCTGTACGAGGAGCTGACCGGCGCCGGGTACCACGGTGAGCTGGGGCCCTGGGACGCCTTCTGGGGGCAGCGGTACGCCGTCGTGCACGACCCGGACGGCAACGGCGTCGACCTGTTCGCCGCGCTACCGCCGGCGTCCCAGTAGCTCGACCGGGGGCACGCCCGCCAGCTCCCGCACGTCCCGCGTCAGATGCGCCTGGTCCGCGTACCCGGCTCGGGCGGCCGTCTCCGCGAGGGGCGTGCCGGCCCGGGCCAGGGCGAGGGCGCGTTGCAGCCGCAGTACACGGGCCAGGGTCTTGGGGCCGTAACCGAAGGCGGCCAGCGAGCGGCGGTGCAGCCGGCGTGCGCCGATGCCGAGTTCGTCGGCGGTGGCGGCGACCGGGCGGCCCGCGTCGAGGGCGGCCACGATCCGGCGCAGCAGCGGATCGGGGGGATCGCTGCCGGCCGCCCGGGACAGCGCCGCCTCCTCCAGGCCCCGCGCCGGGTCGGAGGCCGCGTTCACCCGCGCCGTCAGGCGCCGTGCCTCGGCGGCGGGCCAGAGGTCGGCGAGGTCGACGCGCCGGTCGCGCAGTTCGTGCGCGGGGACGCCGAGGAGTGCGGGCGCGGTGCCGGGGCAGAAGCGGACGCCCGCCCAGCGGCCCGGCGCGTCGTCGGTGGCGTAGGCGCGGGTGTCGGGGCCGGCGACCAGCAGCCGGCCGTCGTGCCACAGCAGGTCCATGCAGCCGTCGGGCAGGACACGTCCCGGGCCGGTTCCGGTCGGCGTGCTGGTCCACACCACCGCGCCGGGCAGCCGGGAGGCACGTTCCGCGTACACGCCGGTCAGGCTACGCCGCCCCGCGGGCTGACGCCGTACACCCGCGTGAAGGCGGTGGACAGGGCGCGCGCGGGCCGCAGCCGGCCTGGCGCGCTGGTGGTGGCGCCGGCCCCGGGCGGCCGGTACGCCGGGCGGGTGCCGGCGGTCTCGGGGGCGCCGGCCGCCGGCCCGGCTCCCGGACGGTGTCCGGCAGGTGCCGCACCGTGCGCCGGGGGACGTCGGGGCGTTCGTCCGGGAGACCGCGACGGCGGGGACGTGGGCCCCGGACCTCTCGGCGCCCGGCCCGAGAAGGGCCGGGCCGGTTACGAAGCCTCGGGCTTGTTGTGGTCCGTGGGAGGTGTGTGCTTCGTGTGGCTGCGGAGGCGGGCCGTGACGTCCTCCGGGGGCAGGAAGCGGGACCAGCGTTCCGGGAACTCGGACGGCATGTCGGGGTCCGCCTCGCCGCTCGCGGCCGCCCGGGCCACGTACTCGGCGACCTGCGCCTGCCGCAGCCGCTCGTTGGCCTCGCGGGCCGCGGCGGTGGCGGCGGCCGGCCAGACCCGGTCGATGGCCGCGTTGACCGCGGCCCCGACGAGCACGGCGAACGCGGACACACCGATCCACAGCAGCACGGCCACGGGCGCGGCGAGCGACCCGTAGATGGTCGGGCCCTCGACGGTACTGGTGAGGTAGATCCGCAGCAGGAAGCTGCCCAGCACCCACATGGCGAGGGCGACCAGCGCGCCGGGCACGTCCTCGATCCACGGGGAGCGCACGGGCACCGACACGTGGTACAGCGTGGTCAGGAAGGCCACGGACAGGATGATCACGACCGGCCAGTACAGGACCTGCACGACGGTCGTCGACCAGGGCACGACCCGCACCACGGCGTCCGGTCCCGCCACCATCAGCGGCAGCGCGATCGACCCGATCAGCAGGGCCACGATGAACAGCAGGAAGGCCATCAGGCGGGTCTTGACGATCCCCCGGACACCGTCGAGGCCGTACATCACAGTGATGGTGTCGATGAAGACGTTGACCGCGCGGGAGCCGGACCACAGGGCGAACAGGAAGCCGATGGAGATGACGTCGGGCCGGCCGCCCTTCGTCACGTCGTCCAGGATCGGCTCGGTGATCTGCTTGACACCCCGCTCGGAGAGCACCGCGCGGGAGGCGTCCAGGATGTTGGTGCGCAGGCTCTCGGTGGTGTCGGCGCCGATCCACAGGTCGACGTAGCCGAGCAGGCCGAGGACGCTCAGCAGCAGCGGCGGCACCGACAGCAGCGTGAAGAACGCGGCCTCGGCGGCGAGCCCGAGGATGCGGTACTCCATGCACGAGTTGACGGTGTCCTTGAGCAGCAGCCAGGCGGTCCTGCGTTTGGAGACGTTCCGGTACAGAACCCGGACACGGTGGAGCCGGCCCGAGGGCCGTTCGGAAGGTTCACTTGCTGGCTGCACGCCCTAACGGTATCCGCCGCGGGTGCCCGCACTCATCCGCGGACCTCCGTGGAGGCCGTCGGCGCCCGTCCCGTCCCCGGGCGCGGTAGGTTCGCCGTCATGGCAGGCAGCACCCACACCGTGACGAACCAGGCCCCGCCGCTGGCCGGCTACGACGTCTTCACCACCGACCGGGCCCTCGTGGCGGCGGTCGAACGGCATCTGGCACCGGAGCTGCGCGAGGAGGCGCTGGGCGAGCTGTCCGGTCTCGGGCGCAGCTGCGGCTCCGCCCAGGTGCTGGAGTGGGGCGCGCAGGCCAACGAGAACCCGCCGGTCCTGCGCACGCACGACCGCTACGGCCACCGCCTCGACGAGGTCGACTTCCACCCGGCCTGGCACCGGCTGCTGGGCAAGGGCGTCTCGGCCGGCCTCACCGCGGCCTGGACCCGGCCGGGCGGGCATGTGCGGCGGGCCGCCGGGTTCCTCCTGTGGACGCAGGCCGAGGCGGGCAACGGCTGTCCGCTGTCGATGACCCACGCGGCGGTGCCCGCCCTGCGCGCCGACCCGGACCTCGCCGCCGAGTGGGAGCCGCGGCTGACCTCGCAGGTGTACGACCGTGAGCTGCGGCCGGCGCACCTCAAGGCCGGCGTGCTGTTCGGGATGGGCATGACGGAGAAGCAGGGCGGCAGCGACGTCCGGGCGGCCACGACCTCCGCGCGGCCGCTGGCTCAGGACGGGACGTACGAGCTGACCGGGCACAAGTGGTTCTGCTCGGCGCCCATGTCCGACGGCTTCCTGGTGCTGGCGCAGGCCCCGGGCGGACTCACCTGCTTCCTGGTGCCGCGCGTGCTGGCGGACGGCACCCGCAACGTGTTCCTGATCCAGCGGCTGAAGGACAAGCTGGGCAACCGGTCCAACGCCTCCGCCGAGGTCGAGTTCGCCGGGACCTGGGCGCGCCGGGTCGGCGAGGAGGGCCGCGGGGTGCGCACCATCATCGGCATGGTGGCGGCGACCCGGCTGGACTGCGTGCTGGGCTCGGCCGGGCTGATGCGGCAGGCCGTCGCGCAGGCGGTGCACCACTGCGCCCACCGGGAGGCGTTCGGCGGGAAGCTGATCGACAAGCCGCTGATGCGCAACGTCCTGGCCGACCTCGCGATCGAGTCGGAGGCGGCCACCACGCTCGCGCTGCGGCTGGCGGCGGCGTACGACGACGGGGGCGAGCGGGAGACGGCGCTGCTCAGGCTGGCGGTGCCGGCGGCGAAGTACTGGGTGACCAAGCGCTGTGCGCCGGTGGCGGTGGAGGCCGCCGAGTGCCTGGGCGGCAACGGGTACGTCGAGGAGTCCGGGCTGCCCCGGCTGGTGCGCGAGTCGCCGCTGAACTCGATCTGGGAGGGCGCCGGCAACGTCCAGGCGCTGGACGTGCTGCGGGCGCTCGGGCGGGAGCCGCTGGCCCTGGACGCGTATCTGACGGAGGTGGGCCTCGCCCGGGGTGCCGATCACCGCCTGGACGCGGCGATCCGGGGCCTGCTGACCGAACTCGCCGACCTGGAGGCCGCCGAGGGACGGGCACGGCGGCTGGTGGAGCGGCTGGCGCTGGTGCTCCAGGGGTCGCTGCTGGTGCGGTACGCGCCGCCTGAGGTGGCCGACGCGTTCTGCGCCTCGCGGCTGGGCGGCGACGGGGGTGCGGCCTTCGGCACGCTGCCGCCGACCCTGGATCTGGCGTCGGTCGTGGAGCGGGCCCGTCCGGTGGCCTGATCCTCTCCGGGCGGCCCTGCGCCGCGCGGAAGGCGGCCGGGCGGCACGGGGGTGGTGCTGCGCCGACACGGCACCACCCCCGCCACACAGGCCCGTTCAGGCCGCGTACGCCGCTCGGGACGGCGTGTCACAAGTTTCGGACACCGGCACGGCCGTCCACCAGGGTTGCAAGGGGTTGCAACTTGCTGCCGACTGTGTGCGGACTGTGTCCGTCCGCCATGGGGAAGCGGTCAGTATGAGACGAACATCCGGGACGATCACGGGCTCGCCGCCGGCCGGCCGCTCGGGCGCCCGTCCCGGTCCCTGCTTCCGGGAGGACGACGACCAGTGGCGCTCTCGCCGAGGGACGTGACGCAGCTCGCCGCCGTCGACACGGCCCGTGCGGCGCGGATGCTCAGCGAGGTCCGCTCCGCCAGACTCTCGGGCGGGCGCGCTCCGGCGGCACCGCGTCCGGTGATCGAGCAGTCCTGGGAGCGGATGCTGCGCAGCGGCGTCGACCCGGACCACGACTTCCGCGCCGGGCTGCTGCCCCGGGAGGAAGTGCAGCGGCGGCGGGAGGCCTCGCCGCTGCGGCACGTGCTGCCGGTGCTGCGGGAGGGGCTGCTGTCGGTCGCGGACGTCGCCCACCACATCATGGTGGTCGCCGACGACGAGGGCCGGGTGCTGTGGCGGGAGGGCAGCACGCCGGTGCTGCGGAAGGCCGACGGGCTCGGCTTCGAACTGGGCGCGGACTGGCGGGAGGACGTCGTCGGCACCAACGGCGTGGGCACGCCGGCGGTCACCCGGCGGCCGGTACAGGTCTTCGCCTCCGAGCACTTCGTGCGGTCCCAGGCGACCTGGACCTGCGCCGGGGCGCCCATCACCGATCCGCGCAGCGGCCGGCTGCTCGGCGTGGTCGACGTGAGCGGGCCGCTGGAGACGATGCATCCGGCCACGCTCGCCTGGGTCGACTCGGTGGCCAAGCTCGCCGAGGCCCGGCTGCGCGAACTGCACACGCGCTCGCTGGAGCGGCTGCGCGCGGTGGCGGCGCCGGTGCTGGCCCGGCTCGACGGGCGCGCGCTGGTGGTGGACCGGGACGGCTGGACGGCCGCGGTGACGGGGATGCCGTACGCGGAGCGGGTGGTGCTGCCCGGGTCCCCGGCGACGGGTCCGAGGTGGCTTCCGGCGCTCGGGGCGTGCGTCGTGGAGCCGCTGGCCGAGGGCTGGCTGGTGCGGGTCGCCGCGGAGCCGGTGCCGCACGGCGCCCCCCGGATCGTCCTCGACCTCGGGCAGCCGCGCCGCTGGTCGGTCCGGGTGCTGGACGGGGCGGGGTCCTGGGAGCGGGAACTGAGTCCGCGGCACGCCGAGTTGCTGTATCTGCTGGCCGTCCAGCGCACCGGCCGCAGCGCCGCGGGGCTGGCGGAGGACGTCTTCGGCGACCCGGCGCGCACGGTGACGGTGCGCGCCGAGATGTCCCGGGTCCGGCGGTACCTCGGGGCCTATCTGCGACACCGGCCGTACCGGTTCCGCGACGACGCCGAGATCGAGGTGGTCCTCCCGGACGACCCCCGCGACCTGCTGCCCGACTCGACCGCGCCGGCGGTGACGGAGCGCCGGGAGCCGGGCCCGGTCCGGACGCCGCCTCCGGCCCGGGCACCGTCGCCCTGAGCGGCGGACGGCCCACGGACGGCCCCCGAAAGGTGGTTCGTTTCCGCATATTTGCAGCGTCCGGCTCCGCGGGCCCCTCCGCCTGCCGTAGCATCCTCCACGGACCGCCCCCTCTGCTCCTCGGTCAACGCACGGAACGACGGGCGCAGTTGGATCGGGGCCCGTGGAGGTTCTATGAAGCAGCGCGGCAGACACCGCCGGCGCAGTCGGGGCAGGGCGTTGCGCGCGGCCCTGACCGGGGCCGCCCTCGCGCTGACCGGCGCCGCCACGATGATCAGCGCCTCGCAGGCCACGGTCGCCGGCGACCCGGGCGAACTGAAGCCGCTCGCCGTGACCGACGCACTGCGGCTGACGGAGCACCGGGTGCCCGCGCCCTGGCTCGACCGGCTCTCCGCCGCGATGGGCGAGCCGGTGGGCGCCGACGCCGTCCTCGGCTCCGCCGACCACACCCTGCGCGACGCCGCCGACTGCGCGGCCGGGGAGCGCGAGGCGCTGCCGGTCTCCCCCGCGGCCACGCGCGCCTACTGCTGGGACGCCGAGGACACGCGGGGCTGGCGACCGGGAGCGGTCACCACCTCGGGGGACGCCGACGAGAACGGGCTCTGGGGCTCCCACCGGGTCGTCCTGTCCGCCTGGAGCCGCGACGACGGCACGCCCCAGGGCGGACTCGCCCGGGTCTCGTTCGTGAACGCCGACGATCCCGGCCGTCTCGGCTACACCTCGGCGCTGCTCGCCGTCCCGGTGGACGGCGGACGCGACTACCGGGCGCTCGCCTCCCCCGTCTCCGGCATGGTCTGGTACCAGGACAAACTGCTGGTCACCACCGGCGCCGGGGACCGCAACGCGCTCTACGTGTACGACGTGGACCGTGTCCAGCGCGCCACCGCCGACGCCGACGCGGTCGGCCGGGTGCCCGGCGGCTGGGCGGCGTACGGCCACCGGTACGTGCTGCCCGCCGTCGCCTCCTACCGCCTGGCCGACACGCCGGACGCCGCGCGGCCCGCCGCGCTCTCCCTGGACCGCGGCACGGTCCCCGCCGGCCTGGTGGCGAGCGAGTACGTACCCTCCGGCGCCGACCGGCCCACCCGCCTGTGGCGCTACGCGCTCGGCACGGACCCGGACCACGCCGGGGTGCCCGCCACCGACTCCGCCGGGCACGTGGACGCGCGGGACGCGTACGAGACCGGCGCCGCCGAGGTCCGGGGCGTGCTGGCGCACCGCCCGGCCGGGGCCGGACCCTCCGACTGGTACCTGGCCCGGCCGGCCGGCGACCAGGACGGACGCGGAACGCTGTGGCGGCAGGACACGGAGGGCGCGCGGGCCACGGAGTGCGGTGCCGACCGCTCGCGCCAGTGCTGGAGCGGGCCGCCGGGCTCCCTGTCGTACTGGGCGGGGACCGGTGAGGTCTGGTCCCAGTCGGGCAGCATGCTCTTCGCGCTGCCGCTGACCTCGGTGGACGAGGCGCTCGGCTGACGGCGGCGGTTTCCGCGCCCGCGGGCCCCCTGGCCGGGGGTGCGCGGGCGCGGAACCGGGATCGACAGATCTCGCGACCGGATGATTCCCTGACCGGCATGACCAACATCGCCGTGACCACCTGGTCCCTGGAGCAGACCGCGCCGACCGATCTGCTGCCGGCCGCCGCCCCGGAGGGGGACGTACGGATCGTCCGCTCCGAAGTGCCCTCGCCCGAGTTCAGCCGCTTCCTGTACGCCTCCGTCGGCGGCGACATCCGCTGGACGGACCGGCTGGGCTGGACCTACGCGCGGTGGCAGGAGCACCTGCGGCGGCCCGGCGTGGAGACCTGGGTGGCCTACGACCGGGGCACCCCCGCCGGATACCTGGAGCTGACGCCCGGGGACGACGGTGTCGTGGAGATCGAGTACTTCGGCCTGATTCCGGCCTTCCGCGGCCGGCGCATCGGCGGGCACCTGCTGTCGTACGGGACCGCCCGCGCCTGGGACCTCGCGGACCGCTGGCCGGGGCTGGCCACGACCAAGCGGGTGTGGCTGCACACGTGCAGCAAGGACGGCGACTTCGCGATGGACAACTACCAGCGCCGCGGCTTCCGCCTCTTCGACACCAAGGTCGAGGAAGAACCGGAGGTGGAGACTCCGGGGCCGTGGCCCGGGGCCTTCCCGTCCTGACCTGCTCCGAAGCGTCCGTTTTCGGTCTGTGTGACCCACGACACCCCCGTCTCGCCCGACGAGACAGGGGCGTCCGCATTTTGGACGAAGCTGGACTCTGTCCAGATCGCCGTGCCACGCTTCCGTCATGTCCGGAACTGGAATTGCCTTGGTGAGTCGGCGGCACGTCGACCTCGGCCGCATGTCCAGCGCCATCTGTCCGATGCGCTGAGAGACCCCTCCAGCACCACCGGATTTCTGCATTCGTCTCCTCCCGCGCAACGACGCGCACGTATGCCCATGCGCCCGCGCGCGCAGGTCAGAGCCGCATTCCGCCAGTCCCGAAGGACGTGTCAACCATGGCCGCCACCCCGCCGAAGCCTGCTGCCACGACTCCCCGCCGCAAGGTGAGCCGTCACCGTGGCGAGGGTCAGTGGGCTATGGGTCATTTCACCCCGCTCAACGGCAACGAGCAGACCAAGAAGGACGACGACGGTCTCAACGTACGGACGCGTATTGAGACGATCTACTCCAAGCGGGGGTTCGACTCCATCGACCCCGGCGACCTGCGCGGACGCATGCGCTGGTGGGGTCTGTACACCCAGCGCCGCCAGGGCATCGACGGCGGCAAGACCGCGATCCTGGAGCCCGAGGAGCTGGACGACAGCTACTTCATGCTGCGCGTGCGCATCGACGGCGGCGCGCTGACCACCGCGCAGCTGCGCGTCATCGGTGAGATCTCACAGGAGTTCGCGCGCGGAACGGCCGACATCACCGACCGGCAGAACATCCAGTACCACTGGATCCGGATCGAGGACGTGCCCGAGATCTGGAACCGCCTGGAGGGCGTCGGCCTGTCCACCGTCACCGCCTGCGGCGACACGCCCCGCGTGATGATCGGCTCCCCGGTCGCGGGCATCGCCGAGGACGAGATCATCGACGGCACGCCCGCGCTGGAGGAGATGAAGCGCCGGGTCCTGAACAACCCGGCGTACTCGAACCTGCCGCGCAAGTTCAAGACCGCGATCTCCGGCTCGCCGGTGCAGGACGTCGTACACGAGATCAACGACGTGGCGTTCGTCGGCGTGGACCACCCCGAGCACGGGCCGGGCTTCGACCTGTGGGTGGGCGGCGGCCTGTCCACCAACCCGAAGCTCGGTGTGCGTCTGGGCGCCTGGGTGTCGCTGGACGAGGTGCCGGACGTCTACGAGGGCGTCATCTCGATCTTCCGCGACTACGGCTACCGGCGCCTGCGCAACCGCGCCCGCCTGAAGTTCCTGGTCGCCGACTGGGGCGCGGAGAAGTTCCGCCAGGTGCTGGAGGACGAGTACCTGAAGCGCAAGCTGACCGACGGTCCGGCGCCCGCCGAGCCGGCGAGCCGCTGGCGCGACCACGTCGGCGTGCACCGGCAGAAGGACGGCCGCTACTACGTCGGCTTCGCCCCGCGCGTCGGCCGCGTCGACGGCACCACCCTGACGAAGGTCGCCGACCTCGCGGAGGCGCATGGCTCGGGCCGGGTCCGCACCACCGTCGAGCAGAAGATGATCATCCTCGACGTCGAGCAGGGGCAGGTCGACTCCCTGGTGGAGTCCCTGGAGGCGCTGGACCTCAGCGCCAAGCCCTCCTCGTTCCGGCGGGGCACCATGGCGTGCACCGGCATCGAGTTCTGCAAGCTCGCCATCGTCGAGACCAAGGCGCGCGGCGCCTCGCTCATCGACGAGCTGGAGCGCCGTCTGCCGGAGTTCGACGAGCCCATCAGCATCAACCTCAACGGCTGCCCGAACGCCTGCGCCCGCATCCAGACCGCGGACATCGGTCTCAAGGGCCAGCTGGTCCTGAACGAGCGCGGCGAGCAGGTCGAGGGCTACCAGGTGCACCTCGGCGGGGCGCTCGGCCTGGAGGCCGGCTTCGGCCGCAAGGTGCGCGGCCTGAAGGTGACGGCGGAGGAGCTGCCGGACTACGTGGAGCGCGTACTGAAGCGTTACCAGGCCGAGCGCGAGGACGGCGAGAGGTTCGCCACCTGGGCGGCCCGTGCCTCGGAGGAGGCGCTGTCGTGAGCGAGCGCGCCGCGCCCTTCTACTGCCCCTACTGCGGCGACGAGGACCTGCGCCCGAGCGAAGAGGGTCACGGCGCCTGGGAATGCGCGGGGTGCAACCGCGCATTCCAGTTGAAGTTCCTCGGGCTGATCGCCCGCGGACTTCAGCCCAACTCCACGGGAGGGGAACCGACATGACGGCCACTCAGGAAGAGCGGACGACAGACGAGCTGAAGGCGCTGGCCGAGCGGGCGGGCCGCGAGCTGGAGGACGCCTCGGCACTGGAGATCCTCCAGTGGGCCGCCGAGACCTTCGGCAGCCGCTTCTGCGTCACCTCGTCCATGGAGGACGCGGTGGTCGCCCACCTCGCCTCCCGCGCCCTGCCCGGCGTGGACGTGGTGTTCCTCGACACCGGCTACCACTTCCCGGAGACCATCGGCACCCGGGACGCGGTGGAGGCCGTGATGGACGTGAACGTCATCACGCTCACCCCGCGGCAGACGGTCGCCGAGCAGGACGCCGAGTACGGCCCGAAGCTGCACGACCGCGACCCCGACCTGTGCTGCGCGCTGCGCAAGGTCAAGCCGCTGGAGGAGGGCCTGAAGAGCTATCAGGCCTGGGCGACCGGCCTGCGCCGCGACGAGTCCGAGACCCGGGCCAACACCCCCGTGGTCGGCTGGGACGAGAAGCGCCGGAAGGTGAAGATCTCCCCCATCGCCCGATGGTCACAGGAAGATGTGCAAACGTACGTCGCCGAGCACGGGGTCCTCACCAACCCGTTGCTGATGGACGGCTATGCCTCCGTGGGCTGCGCGCCCTGCACCCGCCGTGTGCTGGAGGGCGAGGACGCGCGTGCCGGCCGCTGGGCGGGCCGTTCCAAGACCGAGTGCGGACTGCACGGCTGACATGACGACGACCACCGAGATTCAGGAGAACCACGTGACGACCGGAGCCACCGTCTGGCTCACGGGTCTGCCGAGCGCCGGCAAGACCACCATCGCGCACGAGCTGGCCGGCCGGCTGCGCGAGGAGGGCCACCGCGTCGAGGTGCTCGACGGCGACGAGATCCGCGAGTTCCTCTCGGCGGGCCTCGGCTTCAGCCGCGAGGACCGGCACACCAACGTGCAGCGCATCGGCTTCGTCGCCGAACTGCTCGCCCGCAACGGCGTCACCGCGCTGGTCCCGGTGATCGCGCCGTACGCGGACAGCCGGGACGCGGTGCGCAAGCGCCACGAGACCCACGGGACGGCGTACGTGGAGGTGCACGTGGCCACCCCGGTCGAGGTGTGCTCCGTACGCGACGTGAAGGGCCTGTACGCCAAGCAGGCCGCGGGTGAGCTGACGGGGCTCACCGGGGTCGACGACCCGTACGAGGAGCCCGTCACGCCCGACCTGCGCATCGAGTCGCAGGACCAGACCGTCCAGGAGTCCGCCGCGGCGGTGTACGCCCTGCTCAGCGAAAGGGGACTGGCATGACGACGACCGTCGCCACGGTCAAGGGGGGCGAGGGCTCCGCGAGCAGCCCGTACGCCCTCTCCCACCTCGACGCCCTCGAGTCCGAGGCGGTGCACATCTTCCGCGAGGTGGCGGGCGAGTTCGAGCGGCCGGTGATCCTGTTCTCCGGCGGCAAGGACTCCATCCTCATGCTGCACCTGGCGCTGAAGGCGTTCGCCCCCGCGGCCGTGCCGTTCTCCCTGCTGCACGTCGACACCGGGCACAACTTCCCCGAGGTCCTGGACTACCGCGACCGCACGGTGGAGAAGCACGGGCTGCGCCTGCACGTCGCCTCCGTGCAGGACTACATCGACCGGGGGGTGCTCAAGGAGCGCCCGGACGGCACGCGCAACCCGCTGCAGACGCTGCCGCTGACCGAGAAGATCCAGGCGGAGAAGTTCGACGCCGTCTTCGGCGGCGGGCGCCGCGACGAGGAGAAGGCCCGCGCCAAGGAGCGGGTGTTCTCGCTGCGCGACGAGTTCTCCCAGTGGGACCCGCGCCGCCAGCGCCCCGAGCTGTGGAACCTGTACAACGGCCGGCACGCCCCCGGCGAGCACGTCCGGGTCTTCCCGCTGTCCAACTGGACCGAGCTGGACGTGTGGCAGTACATCGCCCGCGAGGGCATCGAACTGCCCGAGATCTACTACGCCCACGAGCGCGAGGTCTTCGCGCGCGCCGGCATGTGGCTGACCGCCGGCGAGTGGGGCGGCCCGAAGGACGACGAGACGGTGGTCAAGCGGCGCGTGCGCTACCGCACCGTCGGCGACATGTCCTGCACCGGCGCGGTCGACTCCGACGCCGACACCATCGAGAAGGTGATCGCCGAGATCGCCGCCTCCCGGCTCACCGAGCGCGGCGCGACGCGTGCCGACGACAAGCTCTCCGAGGCCGCGATGGAAGACCGCAAGCGCGAGGGGTACTTCTAGACATGACCAGCACCACCGAGCCCACCGAGCCGCTGTCGGTCGAGCAGCTGTCGGAGACCACCCTGCTGCGGTTCGCCACCGCCGGGTCCGTCGACGACGGCAAGTCCACCCTGGTCGGCCGCCTGCTGCACGACTCCAAGTCGGTCCTCGTGGACCAGCTGGAGGCCGTGGAGCGCGCCTCCGCGAGCCGCGGCCAGGAGGCCCCGGACCTGGCACTGCTCACCGACGGCCTGCGGGCCGAGCGCGAGCAGGGCATCACCATCGACGTGGCCTACCGCTACTTCGCCACGCCCCGGCGCCGCTTCATCCTGGCCGACACCCCGGGGCACGTGCAGTACACGCGGAACATGGTCACCGGCGCCTCCACGGCCGAGCTGACGGTGATCCTGGTCGACGCCCGCAACGGCGTCGTCGAGCAGACCCGCCGGCACGCCGCGATCGCCGCGCTGCTGCGGGTGCCGCACGTCGTGCTCGCCGTCAACAAGATGGACCTGGTGGAGTACAAGGAGTCCGTGTTCGCCGCCATCGCCGAGGAGTTCACGGCGTACGCGACCGAGCTGGGCATCCCCGAGGTCACCGCGATCCCGATCTCGGCGCTCGCCGGCGACAACGTGGTGGAGCCGTCCGCGGTCATGGACTGGTACGGCGGCCCGACCGTCCTGGAGCACCTGGAGACCGTCCCGGTCAGCCACGACCTGGCGCACTGCCACGCCCGGCTGCCCGTGCAGTACGTGATCCGTCCGCGCACCGCCGAGCACCCCGACTACCGGGGTTACGCGGGCCAGATCGCCGCCGGCACCTTCCGCATCGGCGACCCGGTCACCGTGCTGCCGTCGGGCCGCACCTCGAAGGTGACCGGCATCGACCTGCTGGGCGAGCCGGTCGACGCGGCCTGGACGCCGCAGTCGGTGACGCTGCTGCTGGAGGACGACATCGACGTCTCCCGCGGCGACCTGATCGTGCCCAGCAAGGACGCCCCGGCCACCACGCAGGACGTCGAGGCCACCGTCTGCCACGTCGCCGACGCGCCGCTGACCGTGGGCCACCGCGTGCTGCTCAAGCACGGCACCCGCACGGTCAAGGCGATCGTCAAGGACATACCGGCCCGGCTCACGCTGGACGACCTGTCCCTGCACCCGCACCCCGGGCAGCTCGTCGCCAACGACATCGGCCGCGTGAAGATCCGTACCGCCGAGCCGCTGCCCGCCGACTCCTACGCGGACTCCCGCCGCACCGGCTCGTTCATCCTGATCGACCCGAGCGACGGCACCACGCTCACCGCCGGGATGGTCGGCGAGTCCTTCGCCGCCCCGGAACCGGTCAAGGACCCCGACGACGAAGACGGGTGGGACTTCTGAGCATGAACGCCTCCGACTTCTACTCCACGTTCGCCAAGGAGGGCGGCCGCGTCGGCAGCGGTGCTCTCGGCAGCGGGCAGGGCGGAGTGGCGCGATGTGCGCGCTGACGTACGCGCACCGCATGCGCGCCCACACCCCCCACCCGCACAGCCGAAGACCTGCCGACCTCCCGGCCACGACCTGACACCTCGGACGAACCGACAGGCGTGACCGCCGGGCCAACGAGAGGAACGCCTCCCGTGCCTGCCACCACCGCCCTGCGCCGCACCCTCGCGGTCATAGCCGCCCTGCCGCTCCTGACCCTCGCCGCCTGCGGGTACGGCTCCGACGCGAAGGACGACGACACCGCCAAGGTCGCCGCGGGCGCCGAGAAGATCGACGGTCTCGACTCCGTGCGCATCGGCTACTTCGGCAACCTCACGCACGCCACCGCCCTGGTCGGGAACCAGAAGGGCTTCTTCCAGAAGGCGCTGGGTGCGACCGAGGCCAAGTACGCGACCTTCAACGCCGGCCCGTCCGAGATCGAGGCGCTGAACTCCGGCTCCATCGACATCGGCTGGATCGGCCCCTCCCCCTCGATCAACGGCTACACGAAGTCGGACGGCAAGAGCCTGCGGATCATCGGCGGTTCGGCCTCCGGCGGCGTGAAGCTGGTGGTGAACCCCGACAAGATCAAGTCCCTGAAGGACCTCAAGGGCAAGCGCATCGCGACCCCGCAGCTCGGCAACACGCAGGACGTGGCGTTCCTCAACTGGATCGCCGAGCAGGGCTGGAAGGTCGACGCACAGAGCGGCAAGGGCGATGTGACGGTCGTCCGCAGCGACAACAAGGTCACCCCGGACGCCTACAAGTCGGGCTCCCTGGACGGCGCCTGGGTGCCGGAGCCGACCGCCTCCAAGCTGGTCGCCGAGGGCGGCAAGGTGCTGCTGGACGAGTCGACGCTGTGGCCGGACAAGAAGTTCGTGATCACGAACATCATCGTGTCGCAGAAGTTCCTGAAGGAGCACCCGAAGGCCGTCGAGGCCGTCCTGAAGGCCTCGGTCGACACCAACGAGTGGATCAAGGCCAACCCGGACGAGGCGAAGGCCGCGGCCAACAAGCAGCTGAAGAAGGACACGGGCAAGGCTCTGCCGGCCGAGGTCCTGGACCCGGCGTGGAAGTCGATCGAGGTCACCGACGACCCGCTGGCCGCCACCCTCGACGCCCAGGCGGAGCACGCCGTGAAGGCCGGTCTGCTGAAGGAGCCCGACCTCGCGGGCATCTACGACCTCACGCTGCTCAACAAGGTCCTCGCGGCCAAGGGTGAGCCCGCGGTCGACGACGCCGGCCTCGGCGTCAAGTAAGCCCGGATCCGACCAATCCCAGGAGGTGACGACCATGGCCACGACCCTCGCCAAGGCCGCCGACGGCACCGATGCGGCCACGCACGCCGCCCGGATCGAGCACGTCTCGAAGTCGTTCGCGGGCCCCGCCGGACAGCAGCTCGTGCTGGACGACATCACCCTCGATGTCGCGCCCGGCGAGTTCGTCACCCTCCTGGGGGCCTCCGGCTGCGGCAAGTCCACGCTGCTGAACCTGGTGGCGGGCCTGGACAGGCCCAGCGCCGGCGCCATCACCACGGACGGGCGGCCGGCCCTGATGTTCCAGGAGCACGCCCTGTTCCCGTGGCTGACCGCGGGCAAGAACATCGAACTCGCCCTCAGGCTGCGCGGCGTGCCCAAGTCCGAGCGCCGCGACAAGGCCGAGGAACTGCTCGAACTCGTCCGGCTGAAGGGCGCGTACGGCAAGCGGGTGCACGAGCTGTCGGGCGGCATGCGCCAGCGTGTCGCGATGGCGCGCGCTCTCGCGCAGGAGAGCAAGCTGCTGCTGATGGACGAGCCGTTCGCGGCGCTGGACGCGATCACGCGGGACGTGCTGCACGACGAACTGACCCGGATCTGGCGCGAGACGCGGCTGTCCGTCCTGTTCGTCACGCACAACGTGCGCGAGGCCGTGCGGCTCGCCGAGCGTGTGGTGCTGCTGTCCTCCCGCCCGGGGCGCGTCGCGCGCCAGTGGACGGTGGGCATCCCGCACCCGCGCCGCATCGAGGACACCGCGGTGGCGGAACTGTCCGTCGAGATCACCGAAGAACTGCGTGGGGAGATCCGCCGCCATGGCCAGCACTGATACGACCAGCCCGGCGAAGGACGGCGGCGACCTCGCCGGTCTGGAGGCGGGCCTGGACGCACTGGAGACGGTGCAGCAGGGCCGCACGCCGTTCCGGCAGACCTTCGTCGAGAAGATCCTGCCGCCCACCGTCGCGGTGCTCCTGGTGCTGGCGGTCTGGCAGGGGCTGGTCTCGTTCGGCGTCGTCGACGACCCGACCAAGCTGCCCGCCCCGTCCGCCGTGTGGGACGTCGTCCACCAGGCGTGGCTCCAGGGCGAGCTGCTCGGCTACATCTGGACCAGCGTCTCGCGCGGCCTGCTCGGCTTCTGCTTCGCGCTGCTGATCGGCACCCCGCTGGGGCTGCTGGTGGCGCGGGTGAAGTTCGTGCGGGCCGCGATCGGCCCGATCCTGTCCGGCCTCCAGTCGCTGCCGTCGGTGGCCTGGGTGCCGCCGGCCGTGATCTGGCTGGGGCTGAACAACACGATGATGTACGCCGTCATCCTGCTGGGCGCGGTGCCGTCCATCGCCAACGGTCTGGTGTCCGGCGTGGACCAGGTGTCCCCGCTGTTCCTGCGGGCGGGCCGCACGCTGGGCGCGACGGGGCTGAGGGGCACCTGGCACATCGTGCTGCCGGCCGCGCTGCCCGGCTATGTGGCGGGGCTGAAGCAGGGCTGGGCCTTCTCCTGGCGGTCGCTGATGGCCGCCGAGATCATCGCGTCCTTCCCCGACCTGGGAGTGGGCCTCGGCCAGCTCCTGGAGAACGGCCGCAACGCCAGCGACATGGCCATGGTCTTCGAGGCCATCCTGCTGATCCTGATCGTCGGCATCGCCATCGACCTGCTGATCTTCAGCCCGCTGGAGCGGTGGGTGCTGCGCAGCCGCGGTCTGCTGGTGAGGAACTGAGGCACACCATGCACCGTCCGGTCCGCCCCGTCCGTCACGCCCGCCCCGTCCTTCTGGTCGTCGCCCACGGCAGCCGCGATCCGCGGCACGCCGCGACCGTGCACGCCCTGGTCCGCCGGGTCAGGGCGCAGCGCCCGGACGTACGGGTGGAGACCGGCTTCCTGGACTTCAACGTGCCCTCCGTGCAGGGCGTGCTGGAGTCCCTGGCGACGGAGGGGGTGCGGGACGTGGTGGCGCTGCCGCTGCTGCTGACCCGCGCCTTCCACGCCAAGGCCGACATCCCGGCCGTCCTCGCGGACGCGCCGGCCCGGCTGAGGATCCGGCAGGCGGAGGTGCTCGGCCCCTCCCCGCTGCTGCTGTCGGCGCTGGAGCGGCGCCTGTACGAGGCGGGCCTCACGCCTGCCGACAAGTCCTCGACCGGGGTCGTGCTGGCCTCGGCGGGGTCCTCCGACCCGGAGGCGATCGCAGTGATCGCAGAAATCGCGCGGGAGTGGCGGCACACCGGTTGGTGCGCCGTGCGGCCTGCGTTCGCCTCCGCATCCCTTCCCCGCACCGAGGATGCGGTCCGCGCACTGCGTGCCGCCGGCTGCGAACGCGTCGCCGTCGCCCCGTACGTGCTGGCCCCCGGCTTCCTGCCGGACCGCATCGCGCGGGGCGCGGCCGGGGCGGACGTGCTGGCGGACGTGCTGGGCCCGGCGCCCGAGGTGGCGCGGCTGCTGCTGGAGCGGTACGACGCGGCGCGGACGCCGCTGCCGGCGCTGGTGGCGGTCGGCGCCTGACGCGGGCTCAGCCGAACGACAGCGTGCCCGTGCGGGTGCGCTTGAGCTCGAAGAGGTCGGGCTCGCCCGCCAGGACGCGGAAGCTGTCGAAGAGTTCCGCGGCGCGGGTGCCGCGCGGGACGGCCCGCAGAACCGGCCCGAACCACACCGTCCCGTCGACGTGCAGCGTCGGGGTGCCGACGTAGCCGCCCGACTCGGGCTCGGCGCCGGCCTCGTGGCTGCGGCGTACGGCGTCGTCGTACGACGGGTCGTGCGCGGCGGCGGCCAGTCCGGGCGCCAGGCCGAGTGCGGCGAGCGAGTCGGCGACCACCTTGTCGAAGTCCTCGGTGCCCTGCTCGTGGATGCGGGTGCCGAACGCGGTGTACAGCTCGCGCAGCACCTCGTCCCCGTGCCGTTCGGCGGCGGCCACCGCGACCCGCACCGGGCCGAGGGAACGGTCGACGAGGTCCCGGTACCAGTCCGGCAGGTCGTTGCCGGTGTTGTGCAGGTACAGGCTCATCACGTGGAAGCGGAGGTCGAGGGGGCGTTCCCGTTCGACCTCCAGCAGCCAGCGCGAGGTGATCCAGGCGAAGGGGCAGGCGGGGTCGAACCAGAAGTCGACGCGTGCGGGGGCCGTGGTGTCCGTGCGGCTCGCTGTGCTCATGCGGCAACGCTACGAGCCGGGCGGTACAACGTCGCGGCCCAATTCCGCACCGTGTCACTGGTCCAATACGGATGCCGATCAGGACCCGGGCGCGGTCAGTTCCACCAGTTTGACGACCGTGTTCCAGTTGCGGCTGGTGGCGATCACGCCCTTGTTCACGCGGGGCTTGGAGAGGGTTTCGGCGAGCTTGGAGCGGCCCAGGCCGTCCGGCGCGTACAGGTACAGGGCGCGGTCGCCGAGCCGGAACTCCTCGGGGAGGAAGGCGGCCCGGTCGACGGACGCGAAGCGCTCCTCGTCGACCGGCGCCGAGAAGTAGGTGACGTGGAGCTGTTTCGCCTCCAGGTCGGCGGCGGGGAAGGGGCAGGCCTCGGCGACGGCCCGCAGATAGGCGTGGTCGCGCACGATCACGTCCACAGGGAAGCCGAAGTGCTTCTCGATCGTCTGCGACAACTCGGCGGCCAGGGACTCCTCGTCCCCGTGACCGGACGTGAACACGGCCTGCCCGCTCTGCAGATGGGTGCGTACGGCATCGTGGCCGAGGCCCTCCAGGAGCGTGCGCAGCTCGGCCATCGGGACCTTCCTGGCGCCGCCCACGTTGATCCCGCGCAGCAGCGCCGCATACGTCGTCGTCATGCGCACACCATAGAGCGGCCGTCGCGCCCCGTGGGGGTGGGCGCGACGGCCGCGTCCGCCGCGCGGACGTGCGCGCCACTCTCGCCGATCCGGGAGCGGGGTTCAACCACTGCACGCGCCTGTGACTTGTTCAACAACCCTGCGGAAGGAAACCTGGCGGAATCCCTGCCGCCGGGCGCCCCCTGATCACCGCCCCCGAGAGGCCCCGGTAGATGTAAGGGGCCACCGTCCTCCCCAGCGGTGAGAGCGGGCATACGAGGGGATGAGCCGGACCCGCCCCACTTCACCGGTCAGCACGACGAGACGGACTTATCCGGGCCATACCTTCGAATCGGAAGGTGGCGGCAGGGGGCCTCCACCGCAGACGAGGGGGCAAGCCCGTCATGGGGAACGGAGACACACGGGTGCGGGGCATCGCCGCCCGGGCCGGCGGCTGGAGCGCCCGGCACCGATGGGCTGCCGTCGGGATCTGGGTACTGTTCGTCGTCCTGGCGATGGGGCTCGGTTCGGCGGCCGGCCGGGTCGACGTCAAGGACAGCGACCAGATGGGGGGCGAGACGCACACCGCCGCCCGGATCGTCGAGGACGCCGGGATCGACGAACCGGCCAGTGAGAGCGTCCTGATCCAGGCGAAGGACGGGAAGCTGACGGCCACGGACGCCGAGTTCCGCGCCGCCGTCACCGCGGTCGTCGCGGCGGTGGAGGGCACCGGGGAGGTCACGGGGGTGACCTCCCCGTACGAGGCGAAGACGATCTCGAAGGACGGCCGCAGCGCGCTGGTGCAGTTCGACATGCGCGGCGAGGCGGACACCGCGGGCGAGCGGGTCGAGCCGGTGCTGAAGGCCGTCGAGGGCGTCCAGAAGGACCACGGGTCGCTGCGGATCGAGGAGATCGGCGGCGCCAGCATGATGAAGACGTTCGACGACGCGTTCGGCGACGACTTCCAGAAGGCCGAGTACTCCGCGGTGCCGGTGGCCCTCGGCATCCTGCTCGTCGCCTTCGGCGCGCTGGTGGCCGCGCTGGTGCCGGTGGCGCTGGCGATCACCGCGATCGTGGCGACGATGGGCCTGATGGGCCTCGTCAGTCACTTCCAGCCGATGAGCGACACCGCCAACTCCGTGATGCTGCTGGTCGGTCTTGCCGTCGGCGTCGACTACTGCCTGTTCTATCTGCGCCGTGAGCGCGAGGAGCGGGCCGCCGGCCGGGACGCGCAGACCGCGCTGCGGATCGCCGCCGCCACCAGTGGCCGGGCGATCGTCGTCTCCGGTGTGACGGTGTGCGTGGCGATGGCGGGCATGCTGTTCACCGGCATCGCCGAGTTCGAGGCGATGGGTCTGGCCTCGCTGATGGTCGTCGCGGTCGCCATGGTCGGCTCGGTGACGGTGCTGCCGGCGCTGCTGTCCCTGCTGGGCGAGCGGGTGGAGAAGGGGCGCGTCCCGTTCCTGCGCCGGCGTCAGCGCCGGGGCACCGAGGAGGGCAGCCGGTTCTGGACCGCCGTGCTGCGGCGCGTGCTCGCCAAGCCGGTGCTCGCCGCCGCCGTGGCGGTCGGCGCCCTGCTGGCCGTCGCCGCCCCCGCCGTCGGCATGAAGACGCAGAACCTCACCCTGGACCAGGAGTTCGGCGACTCGCTGCCCATCGTGCAGACGTACAACCGGGTCAACGACGCCTTCCCCGGCGGCTCCGATCCGGCCGAGGTGGTCGTCAAGGCCGACGACATCAACGCGCCCGAGGTGCGGGCCGCGCTCGCCGACTTCCGGGAGCGGGCGGTCAGTTCGGGTGCCTCGCGCGGACCGGTCGACATCACCATGCACGACGAGCAGAACGTCGCCCTGGTGTACGTCCCGCTGGTCGGCGGTTCCGACCAGGACAAGGCGGGCGAGAGCCTGGACAAGCTGCGCGACGACGTACGGCCCGCCACGCTCGGCACGGTCGACGGCGTCGAGGCGCCGATCACCGGGCAGGTGGCCGGCAACAAGGACTTCAACGACCAGCTCGTCGGCTCGGTGGTGCCGGTCTTCGTGTTCGTCGTGGTCTTCGCCTTCCTGCTGATGCTGCTGTCGTTCCGCTCCCTGACAGTCGCGATCACCTCGATCGTGCTGAACCTGCTGTCGGTGGGCGCGGCGTACGGCATCCTCGTCGCCGTCTTCCAGCACGGCTGGGGCGCCTCGCTGGTGGGCGCGGAGGGGGTCGGCGCCATCGTCACCTGGCTGCCGCTGTTCCTCTTCGTGATCCTCTTCGGCCTGTCGATGGACTATCACGTGTTCGTGGTCTCGCGGATCCGTGAGGCGCGGCTGCGCGGCCGGACCACCAGGGACGCGATCCAGCACGGCGTGGTCACCACGGCCGGGGTCGTCACCAGCGCCGCGGTCATCATGGTCGCCGTGTTCGCCATCTTCGGCACGCTCTCCATGCAGTCCATGAAGCAGATGGGCGTGGGCCTGGCGGCGGCGGTGCTGATCGACGCGACCGTCATCCGGGGCGTGCTGCTGCCGGCCGTGATGTCCCTGCTCGGCGAGCGGAACTGGTACCTGCCGAAGTGGCTGCACCGGCTGCCGGATCTCACCCACGACGAGGCACCCGAGGCGGTCGCTCCGCCGGCCCGGGACGACGAGGGCGAGCGGGTCGGCGTCTGAGCGGCCCGGGAAGAGGTGAGGGCCCGTCGGTTCCGGGGGAACCGACGGGCCCTTCGCCGTCACCGGTGCGGTCAGGACCGCGCCGCCGCCAGCTCCGCCTCGATCAGGTCGGCCGCCCGCCGGGTGCCGCCCTCCTGGGCCATCTGCTCCTGGACCTCCTTCAGGCGCGCGGCCACCTCCGGATCGTCGACCAGGGCGAGGGCGGCGGTGCGCAGTGCCTCGGCGGTGGTGTCCTCGGTGGGCAGGTGCCGGGCCACGCCGAGGGCCTGGAGCATGTCCGCGTTGCCGAACTGGTCCACGGCCTGCGGTACGGCGATCATCGGTGTGGCGGTGGCCAGGCCCTCCTGGCTGCCGCCCGCGCCCGCGTGGGTGACGAACAGGTCGGCCTCCTTGAGGACCGCCAGCTGCGGCACCCACGTCCGCACGTCCACGTTCGCCGGTACGTCACCCAGCTCGGCGCGGTCGACGTGCTTGCCGACCTGGAGCACCAGGTGCCAGCCGGGCAGGTCGCCGAACGCCTCGACGCACTCCCGGTAGAACGCGGGCCGCTTGGTGAAGGAGGACCCGAGGGAGACGAGCACGACCTTCTCGGCACCGTCGGGACGGCGCCAGTCGCCCTCGGCGGCACGGTCGCCCTGACAGGCGCCGACGAAGGTGTGCACCGTCTCGTCCACCCGGTCGGCGTTGGGCTGGAGCGCCTTCGGGATGAGCACCAGGGAGCGGGCGGGGCGGCCGACGAACGGGTCGGGGTGCTGAGTGATCCCGTTCTCCTCCAGCCAGGCGTGGAAGCGGGCGTAGTAGGCCCGGCCGCGCTCGGTCTTCCGCGGCTCCTCCCACATCGGCTCGGCGACCTCCCGCTCGTAGCCCTCCCAGGCGACCAGGTTCGGCGAGAGGGAGACGGCGGGCACGCCCCAGCGGTGGGCGAGGACACGGGCCGGGTAGGAGGTGATGTCGTGCAGGACCAGGTCCGGCTCGTCCCCCTCGTACGCCTCGATGAGCTGGGGCAGCGCCTGGACGGCGTCGTTCAGGAACGGCTCGACGTTGTCGAGCAGGGTGGTGCCCCACGCCTCGGGGTCGTCGTCGGGGCCGGGCAGCGTGCTGTTCCACGGTTTCGGTTCGGCGCCCGTCTCGGCGACCTTCTCCGCGAAGAGCGGCGGGATCGCGTAGGTCACCCGGTGCCCCCGCGCGACGAGTTCGCGGATCACCTCCAGGCTGGGGTTCACGTGGCCGTGCGCGGCGATGGAGAACATGGCGATGTGGGCGCGACTGGTCATGCCGCGACCGTATGCGAGACGATACGTCTCGTGCAAGCTGTTTACCCGTACGCCGCGTCAGCGCTGGTAGCGGGCGAGTACGAGGTTGCCGTCCTCCTCCAGCCTCTCGCGCAGCTCCTCCATGCCGATCGCCCCGCTGTAGTACTCCTGGAGCGCGGGGGTGGCCACCTTGTCCTTCCACTCGGCGTAGCCGCGGACGGACTGCGCGGGTGCCGGGCGCAGGTGGGCGGCGAGGGCGGTGCCGGTGGCCCAGCCGTTCTCGGGCGTGTGCAGGGCGGGGTCCGCCAGGGCCCGGGTGCCGGTGGGCAGCATCCAGTCGCCGAGGGCGAGACGGACCATGTTGTCCGGCTGGAGGAGGAAGTCGACGAACGCGGCGGCCTCCTTCTTGTGCGGGCTGTCCTCGGCGACGGACAGCGTCTGCGGGCTGACGCCCTGGGCGAGCCCGTCGGCGCCGGCCGGGGCGGGCAGGACCTGCCAGTCGAAGCCCTCGGGTGCCTGCTGTGCGATCTGCTGACGGTAGGAGAAGCCGAGCGGCACCATCGCGTACTTGCCCGCGAAGAAGCCGGGCAGGGTGTCGGAGCCGCCGCTGCCCAGGGTGGACGCGGAGGCGCTGCGGTCGCGGCCGACCTGGTCGTGGACGGTGCGCGGCACCACCTGGTCGGCCTCCTCGAACCGGACGGTGACCTTGCCGTCCGCGTCGCGGTGGAACAGCTTCCCGCCGGTGGACAGCGACAGGTTGAGCGTGGCGGACACGGGCTCCTTGAGCGGCCAGGCCACGCCGTACTTCCCGTCGCCGCTCAGCCGCTTTGTCACCTGCCGGAACTCCGGCCAGGTCCAGGGGTGTCCAGGTGTCGGGATCCGGACGCCGGACTCCTCCAGCAGGGCCCTGTTGGCGATCAGGACGCGGGGTTCCTGGAGGAACGGCACGCCGTAGACGCCGTCGCCGAAGGTGACCGTCTCCCAGCCCGGCCGGGGGATGTCGTTCTTCAGCCGCTGGGGCAGCAGGTCGGTGAGGTCGGCGAGGTAGCCGCCGTAGGCGAAGTCCGCGAGGTCGTCGGAGGCGTCGTGGATGATGTCCGGCGCCTCGCCGCCCTCGAAGGAGGTGAGGAGCTGGTCGTGGACGCTGTCCCAGCTGCCCTGGACGTACTCGACCCGCACGTCCGGATGGGCCGCGTTCCACTCCCGCACCAGTTCCTTGTTGGCCTTCACGGACTCCTCCTGCCAGGCCAGGGACTGGAACCGCAGGGTGATCCGGCCGTCGTCGGCGTCGCCGCCCGCGCCGGTGCAGGCCGCGAGCAGCAGGACGAGCGCGACGAGCACGGCGGTGGTCCTGGTGCGCATCAGCTCTTCACCGCCCCGGCGAGCATGCCGCCCGTGATCCGCCGCTGGATGAGCGCGAAGACGACCAGTGAGGGCAGCGTCGCGAGGAAGGCCGCCGCCGCCAGCGGGCCGAGGTCCGCGACGCCCTCGGCGCCGATGAAGTGGGTGAGCACGACCGGCAGTGTCTGTTTCTCCGGTGTCTTCAGCAGCACCAGCGCGAAGAAGAACTCGTTCCACGCGGTGATGAACGCGAACAGCGCCGTCGCCACGATCCCCGGTGCGAGCAGGGGCGCGGTCACCGAGACGAGGGTGCGCAGCCGCCCGGCTCCGTCGACCGCCGCGGCCTCCTCCAGCTCGGCGGGTACGGCGCGGACGTATCCCGCGAGCATCCACAGCGCGAACGGCAGCGACCACACGACGTACACCATCACCAGCCCGGCCACGGAGTTGATCAGCCGCAGGTTCTTCAGGACCAGGAAGAGCGGGATGATCAGCAGGACGAAGGGGAAGGCCTGGCTGACCACGACCCATCCGGTGGCCGCCCTGGTGAGCCGGCCGCGGTGCCGGGCCATGACGTATGCCATCGGCGTCGCGATCAGCACGGCGATCACGGCGGCGCCGAGGGCGGCGACCAGGGAGTTGAGCGCGGCGCGCAGCAGCGGCTGCTCGTCGAAGGCCTGGCGGAAGTTGTCGAGGGTGGGGTTCTCCGGGATCCAGGTGGGGTGGAGGCTCGCCAGCTCGCGGGGCGGTTTGAACGCGGTGGAGAGGAGCCAGAGGAACGGGAAGGCCAGGAAGACGAGATAGGCGAGCAGCGCGGCGTACTGGCCCACGCGGGCTCCGGTCGAGGTCCTCACGCGTCGTCACCTCCCCTGAGCCGGCCGACGAGGAAGACGGCCAGCAGGACCGAGATCACGGCCACCATGACGCAGCCCATCGCCGCCGCGTAACCGAACTGCCCGTAGCGGAAGGCCTCCTCGTAGGCGAAGAGCATGGGCAGCCGGGTCCGGCCGCCGGGGCCGCCGCTGGTCAGCACGTAGACCAGGGCGAAGGAGTTGAAGTTCCAGATGAGGTTGAGCGCGGTGATGGCGAGCGCGACCGGTTTCAGGGCGGGCCAGGTGACCGTGCGGAAGCGCCGCCAGGCACCGGCGCCGTCGACCGCCGCGGCCTCGTGCAGCTCGCGCGGGGTGTTCTGCAGGCCGGCGAGCAGGGCGACCGTGGTCTGCGGCATGCCGGCCCAGACGCCGACGACGATCACGGCGGGCAGGGCCGTGGCGAGGCCGCTGAGCCAGTCGCGGCCGTCGCCGAGACCGAGGTCGCGCAGGGTCTCGTTGAGGATGCCGGCGTCCGGGTTGTAGACCAGCCGCCACATGATGCCGACGACGACCTCGGGCATCGCCCAGGGGATGATCGCCAGGGCGCGGGCGAGCCAGCGCAGCCGCAGGTTCTGGTCGAGCAGCAGGGCGAGGCCGAGCGCGAGCAGGAACTGCGGCACGGTGACGCCGACCGCCCACACCAGTCCGATGCGGAACGACTCCCAGAACAGCGTGTCGTGCAGCAGGTCCTGGAAGTTCAGGGTGCCGATCCACTGGGTGGGCTCGGTCCGGCCCGACTGGGCGTCGGTGAACGCCAGCAGGATGCCGTGGAGCAGCGGTCCGACGCTGAGCACCAGGATGGGGATCAGCGCGGGCAGCACCAGGAACCAGGCGCCGTGGCCGGGTCCGCGCCGTGGCCGGTCCCTGCCGGGCGCGTGGCGCGCCGGTCTCCTCACCTCGGTCACCGATGTCACGTGGTCAGCCCCTTCGCGCGGCTCGGACGGGCCTGGTCATGGTCGTGAAGGCGCTGTGCCCCGTCAAGAGACCGCGCACACGCTCCCACCTGTGCGAATGCGACACTGGCCGACGGATGGCGGGATCCCGACGGTGGACGCGCACGGCTGACGTGTGCCGGCCCCCGGCGGAGACCCGGGCCCGTCCCCGGCGACCGCACCGGCTCAGGCGCACCGTGCCTGCCCGGGCGACGGCGGGGGCGGTGACGACGGACCAGGACGGACACGGAGGGCGGACGATGGACGAGGCACGGGCGCGGGAGGTGCTGGCCGCGGCGGAGGTGCTGCCCGGTGCGGCGCGGGAGGCGCGGCTGCTCGCCCTCGGCGAGAACGCGGTCTTCGCCGCCGGCGGCCTGGCGGTCAAGGTGGGCCGCGACGCCGAGCTCCTCGGGCGGGCCGGCCGGGAACTGGCCGTCGCGGTGTGGCTGGAGGAGGCCGGTGTGCCCGCGGTGCGGGCGGCCCGGCCGGAGGCGCTGATGGTCGACGGGCATCCCGTGACCGTGTGGCACCGGCTGCCCGACGCCGTGCGGCCCACCGAACCGCGGGACGTGGCCGGGCTGCTGCGGCTCGTCCACGCGCTGCCCTCCCCCTCCTTCGAGCTGCCGCCCCGCGAGCTGCTGGGCGGTGTGGAGCGCTGGCTGCGGCTCGCCGGCGACGCGATCGACCCGGCGGACGCGGCGTATCTGCGCGGGCGCCGCGACGGCTTCGCGACGGCCGCCGCCGCGCTCACGCCGCATCTGCCGCCGGGCCCGATCCACGGCGACGCGCTCCCCCGCAATGTGCACGTCGGTCCCGACGGTCCGGTCCTGGTCGACCTGGAGACCTTCTCCGCCGACCTGCGCGAGCACGACCTGGTGGTGATGGCCCTCAGCCGGGACCGCTACGGGCTGCCCGCCGAGGCGTACGACGCCTTCACGGCGACCTACGGCTGGGACGTGCGCGAATGGGAGGGCTGCGCGGTGCTGCGCGGGGCCCGCGAGACGGCCAGCTGCGCCTGGGTGGCCCAGCACGCGCCGAGCAACCCGAAGGCGCTGGCGGAGTTCGAACGCCGGGTGGCGTCGCTGCGGGACGAGGATCCGACGGTGCGCTGGTACCCGTTCTGACCGGGGGCCCGGCGGGACCGGGTCAGACCGGCTCGCCGGCCAACTCGCGGACCGGCCAGGTCCCGTCGACGACGGCCGTGGCGTCGCCCTTGCGGCGCAGGAAGCCCTGGAAGTCCGCCGCCCACTGCGCGTACCACTCGATCTGTCGGCGGTGCAGCTCCGCCGGGCCGAGGGCGGCGACCTTGGGGTGGCGGCCGGCTATCGCGAAGGCCAGCCGGGCCGCGGCGAGGGCGTCGGCCGAGGCGTCGTGGGCGGCGTCGAGCGGGACGCCGTACTCCCGGCAGACCGCTTCCAGGTTGCGCTTGCCGCGCCGGTAGCGGTCCACGGAGCGGTCGATGGTGTACGGGTCTATGACGGGCGCGGGGTCCAGGCCGCCCAGGCGCTCCCGCAGGGACGGCAGCCCGTGGCGCCGCAGTTCGGCACTGAGCAGGGTGAGGTCGAAGGCCGCGTTGTAGGCGACGACCGGGACGCCCGCCTTCCAGTGGTCCGTGAGGACTCCGGCGATGGCGTCGGCGACCTGGTCGGCGGGGCGGCCCTCGGTGACCGCACGCTCGTTGCTGATGCCGTGCACCGCGACCGCGTCCGCCGGGATCTCCACGCCGGGGTCGGCCAGCCATTCGCGGCGGCCGAGCGGCTCGCCGCCCCTGACCTCGATCACGGCGCCGGCGACGATGCGCGCCTCGCGCGGATCGGTGCCCGTCGTCTCCAGGTCGAAGCCGATCAGCAGCTCCCGGTGCCAGCCCATGGGCGGTCCCCCTCCTCGGTGGTGCGTTCCCCCAGTGGTTCCCACCTTCGCACGGGCCACTGACAATCAGAGGATCGCATTCCGTTTGTGCCGGTCGGCCGGGGCCCGCCTTCAGGACACCGGTCGGGAATCCGCCCACATCTGCTCGAACTCCTCACGGTAGGTGGGGAAAAGTCCACCTTCGTCCACCTGGTCCGACTTCACGACCCTGCCGCCGTTGCGCCCGTTGCGCAGGACGAGCACCGGCGCCTCCATCCCCCGCGTCCGGCGCAGGTAGGACTGCACGACCGCGATGCCGTCGGCGCCGTCCCCGTCCACGAGGTAGGCCGTGAAGCGGGGCGTCTCGTCGAAGACCTGGATCTCGAAGGCCCCTGGGTCCCGCAGCCGGGAACGCACCCGGCGCATGTGCAGGATGTTCGTCTCGACGGCGCGGCTCAGCTCGCCGCGCTTGATGCCCAGTTCGCGCTCGCGGCGTTTGATCGCGCTGGAGGCGGGGTTCAGGAACAGCAGCCGCACCCGGCCGCCGGACTCGGCCAGCCGGAGCAGCCGGCGGCCGGAGAAGTTCTGCACGAGCAGGTTGAGGCCGATGCCGAGGGCGTCCAGGCGGCGGGCCCTGCCGAAGATGTCCTCCGCCGGGAACTGGCGCAGCAGCCGGACCCGGTCCGGGTGCACGGCCACCACGTCGGCGTACCGGTCGCCGACCAGGTCCTCCACCGCGTCGACCGGCAGCCGGCGCGTGGACGGCAGGTCGCTGCCCGTGCCGAGGACCTCCAGCAGCCGTGCCGAGGCCCGTTCGGCCTGGTTCAGGACCGCCTCGGACAGCGCCCGGTTGCGGGAGACGACGTTGCGGGTGACCTCCAGCTCGTCCAGGGCCAGTTCCACGTCCCGGCGCTCGTCCACGTAGGGCTCGAAGCACGGCCAGTGCTGGACCATCAGCTCGCGCAACTGGGGCAGTGTGAGGAAGCTCAGCACGTTGTCGTCCGCGGGGTCGAGGAGGTAGCCCTTGCGGCGGCTGACCTCGCGGACGGCGACGGCGCGCTGCACCCACTCCTGCCCGGCGGGTCCGGCGGCGGCGACCACCCAGTCGTCGCCGTGGACGGGTTCGTAGATCGGCCGCAGGACGGCGGCGACGACCGCGCGCAGCCGCTGCTCGACGAGGTTCAGCCAGATGTAGGCCCGGCCGGCCCGCTGCGCGCGCGTGCGCACCTCGTGCCAGGCCTCGGCGTCCCAGTCCAGTTCCGGACCGATCGCACCCGCGTTCATGGGCCGCGCCAGGGACACCGCACCGGGCGGGACGTCCGTGGAGTTCCCCTCGTGACCCTCGTCACCAGGGGGCAGCTCCAGCCCTCCCGAGCCCACCCGCGCACCGCCTTCCGCTCCCTGGGAGCACTCCCGGTCAGACCCCGTCCAACGATCAAGGAAGGGTACTCCGCGAGCGGTGTGCGGTGCAGCCGGATGGGCAGGCCGGTTTTCCCAACGGCCCTGATCCACGGGCCCGTTCCGGGCACCGGGCCCGGGGTGAGTGAGCGGATTCATAGCGGTGACGTCGTACGGTGCGGACAGGACGGCCGGGAACTCACCGGGAACGGATCGGCGCGCGGTGGGTAAGAGGCACGTGAGTGCTAGGTGGTCGCCTCACTTTCGGGGAGACTCGGAGCCAAGGCGTCCGCACCGGCGCCGCACACCTGAAAGAGTCGTGTCCATGCAGGTCTGGCCTGGAGAGGCATATCCACTCGGTGCCACGTACGACGGCGCCGGGACCAACTTCGCGGTCTTCACGGAGGCCGCGGACCGAGTAGAGCTGTGTCTGCTGCACGACGACGGCTCGGAGACGGCGGTGGAACTGCGGGAGAGCGACGCGTTCGTCCGGCACGCGTACGTGCCGGGCGTGATGCCGGGGCAGCGGTACGGCTACCGCGTCCACGGCCCCTACGCGCCGGAGCGCGGGCTGCGCTGCAACTCCGCGAAACTGCTCCTCGACCCGTACGCGCGTGCGATCAGCGGCTCGATCCAGTGGGGCGAGGAGGTGTACGGCTACCACTTCGACGACCCCGACCGGCGCAACGACCTCGACTCGGCGCCGCACACGATGTCGTCGGTCGTGGTCAACCCGTACTTCGACTGGGGCGACGACCGGCGCCCCCGGACGGAGTACCACCACACGGTGATCTACGAGGCCCACGTGAAGGGCCTCACCATGCGCCACCCCGGGCTCCCCGAGGAGCTGCGCGGCACCTACGCCGCCCTCGCGCACCCGGCGGTCATCGAGCACCTGACCGAGCTGGGGGTGACCGCGCTGGAGCTGATGCCGGTGCACCAGTTCGTGAACGACCACCGCCTGGTCGACATGGAGCTGAACAACTACTGGGGCTACAACACGATCGGCTTCTTCGCCCCGCACAACGCGTACGCCTCCTGGGGCGACCGCGGCCAGCAGGTGCTGGAGTTCAAGTCGGCGGTGAAGGCGCTGCACGAGGCGGGCATCGAGGTCATCCTCGACGTGGTCTACAACCACACCGCCGAGGGCAACCACCTGGGCCCGACGCTGTCCTTCAAGGGCATCGACAACCCGTCCTACTACCGGCTGACCGATGACCCCCGGTACTACATGGACACCACGGGCACCGGGAACTCGCTGCTCATGCGGTCCCCGCACGTCCTCCAGATGATCATGGATTCGCTGCGGTACTGGGTCACCGAGATGCACGTCGACGGGTTCCGCTTCGACCTCGCGGCGACCCTGGCGCGGCAGTTCCACGAGGTGGACCGGCTGTCGTCCTTCTTCGACCTGGTCCAGCAGGACCCCGTGGTCTCGCAGGTCAAGCTGATCGCCGAGCCGTGGGACGTGGGCGAGGGCGGCTACCAGGTGGGCAACTTCCCGCCGCTGTGGACCGAGTGGAACGGCAAGTACCGGGACACGGTGCGGGATCTGTGGCGCGGCGAGCAGCGCACCCTGGCGGAGTTCGCGTCCCGGCTGACCGGCTCGTCCGACCTCTACCAGGACGACGGGCGCCGCCCGCTGGCCTCCATCAACTTCGTCACCTGCCACGACGGCTTCACCCTGCACGACCTGGTCTCCTACAACGACAAGCACAACGAGGCCAACGGCGAGGACAACCGGGACGGCGAGAGCCACAACCGGTCCTGGAACTGCGGCGCCGAGGGCGACACCGACGACCCGGCGGTACGGGAGCTGCGGGCGCGGCAGATGCGGAACTTCATCGCCACGCTGCTGCTGTCCCAGGGCGTGCCGATGATCAGCCACGGCGACGAGTTCGCCCGCACCCAGCGGGGCAACAACAACGCCTACTGCCAGGACAACGAGCTGGCGTGGGTGTCCTGGCCCGAGGGCGAGGACGCCGACACCACACTGCTGGACTTCACGCGCGCGATGGTGTGGCTCCGCAAGGACCACCCGGTCTTCCGCAGGCGGCGCTTCTTCCACGGCCGGCCCGTGGAGGGCACCCACGACGATCTGTCGGACATCGCCTGGTTCACCCCGGAGGGCGCGGAGATGACCCAGCGGGACTGGAACTCGGCGCGGGCGTCGGCCCTGACGGTGTTCCTGAACGGCAACGCGATCTCCGAGCCGGGCGCGCGCGGGGAACGCATCGCCGACGACTCGTTCCTGCTGATGTTCAACGCCTCGCCGAAGTCCCTGGACTTCGTGGTGCCCGTGGACCACGGCCGGCAGTGGGAGGTGGTGGTCGACACCGCCCGCACCGAGGGGGTACCGGCCCGGACGGGGGCGAAGGTACAGGCCGGGGACCGGCTGACGCTGGTGGACCGGAGCCTGACGGTCCTGCAGCGGCCCGTCTAGGACGCCGTGTCGCCGGAACGGTCCGCCACGCGCGCGTGGCGGACCGCTCCGCTGTGCGCGGCGTACGACGCGGGGCGGGCGGCCAGGGCGATCGCGAAGGCCAGACCGGCGGTCGCGGTCGCCGCCGTGAAGGCCGCCGCGGGACCGTGGGACTCGGCGAGGCGGCCGGTGACGGCCACCGCCAGGGCCTGGCCGCCGACGATCGCGCTGGTCGCGTAGGCCATCGCCTCGGCGAGCCGGGCGCGCGGCACCGTCCGCTCGGTCAGCGCCAGGACGGTGATCAGGTGGGGTGCGTAGGCGATGCCGAGGACGGTGACGACCGCGTACAGGCCGGCCAGGGTGTCCGTCCACAGCAGCGGCAGCGACAGCACGCACGCCGTCGCGGTGGCCGCCCGCCGGCGGGTCCGCAGGCCGACACGGGCGGGTACGGCGGCCATGGCGAGCCCCGCGCCCGCGCTCATCACCCCCATGGCGGCGTACACCAGCCCGGCCTGGTCGCCCTGTCCGAGCCGCTCGGTGAACGCGGTGATCCCCGCCTGGCAGGCCCCGAACATCGCGCCCTGGAGGGCGAGGGAGGTGTAGAGGGCGTGCACGGAGCGGGGCATGCGGACCCGGGCGCGCGCCGGTGGGGCGTCGGGCGCGGGAAGCGCGGCGTTGCCCGTCGCCCGGGCCGTCGGGTGCAGCGCGAAGCCCGTGCCGCACACGACCACCAGCAGGGCGGCGGCGCCCAGGGCGTGGGCGGGGTGGGCCAGCACCGCCGCCAGGCCGACCAGGGCCGGGCCGAGCACGAAGGAGATCTCGTCGAGGGTGCTCTCGAAGGACAGGGCGGCGCCCACGGTCGGTTCGCAGGCCCCCGCGCGCCGGGCGAGGGCCACCAGCCGGACCCGGGCCAGCGGACCGATCAGCGGCACACTGGCGCCCGCCACCGCGCCCAGGGCGGCCAGCGCGGGCGTCGGCAGGCGGGCCAGCGCGCCGGCCACGAGCGCGGCGATCGCCAGGGCGTTGGCCAGGCTGAAGAGGAGGACGACCGTGCGCTGGCCGTGCCGGTCCGCGAGCCGGCCCACCAGCGGGCCGCACGCCACCTGCCCGACGGCGAGCGCACCGCCGGTCAGTCCGGCGGCGGCCAGGGAGCCGCTGGTGCGGGCGACGAGCAGCACGCTGCCGAACTGGATGGTGGCCGTCGGCAGCCGCCCCAGGAACGAGACCACGGGCAGCAGTGGGCCGGACAGCCCGACGACCTCCCGGTACGTCCGCAGCGTGCGGTGCCGTCGCTCCGTGTCCGCCGTACTCCGTGTGCTGCCCATCGCTCGAAGCTAGCCACGCGCGGGTGCGCCCGGGGATGGGCTGATGACACGAAAGGCGGCGAGGCGGGTACGTAGCTTTCCATGACACCTGAGCGACCCGACCCGGTGCCCACGTCCCTCCCGGCCCAGACCGCCCCCCAGGCTCCCCTCGCCACGTACCGGCTGCAGCTCCAGCCCGAGTTCCCCTTCGGGGCCGCCGCGGCGGCCGTGCCGTACCTGGCCTCGCTCGGTGTGACCCATCTGCACCTGTCCCCCGTCCTGGAGGCCGTCCCGGGCTCGCTGCACGGCTACGACGTGGTCGACCCCGAGCGGGTGCGCGAGGAGCTGGGCGGCGAGGAGGGACTGCGGGCCCTGGCACGCACCGCGCGGGAGCACGGTCTCGGGCTGGTGGTGGACATCGTGCCGAACCACATGGCGATGTCCCCCCGTCACAACCGCGCCCTGTGGGAGGTGCTGCGGGAGGGGCCGAAGTCGCCGTACGCGCGGTGGTTCGACATCGACTGGCAGGCGCAGGGCGGCCAGGTGCTGCTGCCCGTGCTGGGCGCGCCCGTCGGCGAGGTGCTGGACGACCTGCGGGCCGACGGCGACGTGCTGCGCTACCACGACCACGTCTTCCCCCTCCGGGAGGGCACCGGGGACCTGCCGCTGCCCCAGCTGCTGGACGCGCAGTGGTACCGGCCGGTGTGGTGGCGGCTGGCCCGCACGGAGCTGAACTACCGGCGCTTCTTCAGCATCTCCGAGCTGATCGGGGTGCGGGTGGAGGACCCGGAGGTGTTCGAGGCCACGCACGCCACGGTCCTGCGGCTGCTGCGCGAGGGCGTGATCGACGGGCTGCGCGTCGACCACCCCGACGGCCTCGCGGACCCCGACGGCTACCTGCGGCGGCTGCACGAGGCGAGCGGCGGCCGGTGGACGGTCGTGGAGAAGATCCTGGCGGACGGGGAGCGGCTGCCCGCGGCGTGGCCCGTCGCGGGCACGACCGGCTACGACGCCCTGCGGCACATCGACGGGCTGTTCACCGACCCGACGGGGTACGGGGAACTCCTCGGGCGGTACCGCGGGTTCGCCGCCCCGCAGCCGGACCGGGGCGGGGACTGGGCGGCCACGGTGCGGCGGGCGGCGTACAAGGTGCTCACGCACGAGTTGGCCACCGAGACGGACCGGCTGACCCGGGTGGCGCACCGGCTGTGCGTCGCCTCGCCGTACGCCGCGCTGCGCGACCGGGCGCCGTGGGCGCTGCGCACCGCGCTGCGGGAGCTGCTGGTACGGCTGGAGGTGTACCGGCCCTACGCATCGGTGGACGCGGCGTCGGTCGTCACCGAGGAGGCGGCGGCCGAGGCGCGGCGGGCGTTCGCGGTGCCGGAGGAGGCCGGTGCGGTGGACGTGGTGCGCGACCTGGTGCTGGGGCGGTTCGGTGACGGGCCGGACCACGTGGAGTTCCGGACGCGGTTCGCCCAGACGGCGTCGGCGCTGCGCGCCAAGTCGGTCGAGGACACGGCGTTCTACCGCTATGTGCCGCTGCTGTCGGCCACCGAGGTGGGCGGGAACCCGGGGAGTCCGGCGGTGTCTCCGGAGCTGTTCCACGCGTACTGCGCGCGTGTGCAGCGCGACTGGCCCACGACCGGCACGGTCGTGTCGACCCACGACACCAAGCGCAGCGCCGACGTGCGCGCCGCGCTGGCGGTGCTCACCGAGTGCCCGGAGCGCTGGGCGGACCTCCTCGCGGAGGTCGCCGGCGCCGGCGAGGGGGCGCCGGACGGGCAGCTTGGGTGGGCGGCCTGGCAGACGGTGTTCGGGCTGGGACCGGCGGACGGGGAGCGCGTGGGGCAGGCGCTGCTGAAGCATGTGCGCGAGGCGGGGATGTACACCAGCTGGACCGAGCAGGAGCCGGCGTACGAGGAGGCGGTCGCCCGGTTCGTGGCGAAGGGGCCGTGCGGCGCGCCCGGCGAGCGGGTGGCCGCCTTCCGGGCCGGGCTGGAGCCCCACATCCGGGCCAATGTCCTCGGCACGGCCCTGACCCACCTCACGATGCCGGGCGTGCCCGACCTCTACCAGGGCACCGAGGGCGAGTACCGGGCGCTGGTGGACCCCGACAACCGGCGGCCCGTCGGCTTCCCGCCCGCCGGCCCCGGGGACAAGGACGCGGTGACCCGGGCGGCGCTGGCGGTGCGGGCACGGCGGCCCGACGCGTTCGGCGACACGGCGACGTACGAGGCGCTGCCCGCCGACGGCCCCGCGGCGGCGCACTGCGTGGCGTTCGTGCGCTCCGGCCAGGTCCTGACGGCCGTGACCCGGCTGTCCCTGCGGCTGGCCGAGTCGGGCGGCTGGCACGGGACGACGCTCGCTCTGCCGCCGGGCCGCTGGGCCGACGCACTGTGCCCCGGCCGTGAGTTCGAGGGGCACGTACGCGTGGAGGAGCTGTTCGCGGACCTGCCGGTGGCCCTGCTGGAACGGACCGGGACGCCGACGGAGACGGGCTGACGGGGCGCGCCGCGACGGTGGCTCCCGGCACGGTGGGTACACGCCGCGACCCACGACGGCCGGGCGCGACGCGGCCCGACGGCGGCCGTGGGCCAGGGTCCGCGCCGGGCGGAGGCGAAGCCGGAGCACGGTGCCCTGCTCCCCACGCGCGTGCCGTGCGGCGGACACCCGTTCCGCGGACGCCGGGCGCGTAACGGCGCGCACAGCCGTACCCGACACGACCGTCCCGGAGGGCGGGTCGGGGTGGGACTCAGCCCGCCGGGGTCCCGGCCGGGCCACGTCGCGTGCATCAGGAGGACGAACGCCCCGACGCCGGACTGCCGCAGGACGTACGGCCGGACTCAAGCCGCCGCTCCGCCCACGGAGCCGCAGGCGTCCTGCGGCTGTGCCGGCGCCGCAGGGGCGCCCGGGGCGGGCCACGTCGTGCGGAGCAGGTCGACGAATGCCTCGGCGGCGCCGGTCGGGGGGACGCGGGCGAAGACCGTCAGCGGCCGCCGCCACGGCGGGTCGGGCGTCAGGACCACGCAGTCCTCGCCGACCGCCCCGCCCACGATGTGCGAGGGCGCGGTGCACACCCCGACGCCGGCGGCGGCCATCCGCACGGCCGTCGACGTGTGCTCGGTGAAGACGGCGGTGAGCGGCCGGAATCCCGCCCGTCCGCACACCAGGTCGAGGAAGCGCTCGCCCTCGACGACGGGTTCCATGGCGCACCGCACCCAGGGCCGGTCCGCGAGTTCCGGCAGCGTCACCGTCGTACGGCCCGCGAAACGGTCGTCGAAGGGCACCACCAGGACGATCTCCTCCTCGCCGACCGGGACGACCGTGCCGGGCCAGTCGCGGGGCGCCGGGCCGACGGCGAGGTCCGCGGTGCCGCGCTCGACCTCCTCCTCCAGCGCCTCGGTCGTCGCGTACTCGTGGAGGTGCAGCAGGACCCCGGGGTGCGCGGCGCGCCAGCGGGCGAAGACGTCGGGCAGGATGCCGACGGCGACCGAGTGCACGGCCGCGACGTGCAGTTCCCCGCCCTCGGCCCCGGCGGCCGCGCGGGCCGCGCGGCGGGCCTGGGCGGCGCTGCGGACGGCGAGTTCGGCGTGCGGCCGGAAGGCGCGGCCCATCGGCGTCAGGCGCACCCCGCGCGGCATGCGCTCCAGCAGGGGACCGCCGACCGACCTCTCCAGTGCCTTGATCTGGTGAGAGAGCGCGGACTGCGTGACATGCAGGGTCTCGGCCGCCCGGGTGAACGACGCCTCGTCGACGACGGCCATGAAGTACTCCATCTGGCGCAGACTCATTTCCCGCTCCCCCGTTCCGGACCCGGCCCCGCGAGCCGCGCCGGCCTGCCGCACGTCATGAACGTCCTGCATCGAACCCACAAGAACATTGCCTTGGACTCATGGCAAGGGCCGGGCGGAGGCTGAGGCCATGAACACACACGACGTGATCGTCATCGGCGGCGGCACCGGCGGTTACAGCACCGCGCTGCGTGCCGCGGCCCTGGGTCTCGACGTCGCCCTGGTCGAACGCGACAAGGTCGGCGGCACGTGCCTGCACCGCGGCTGCATCCCGAGCAAGGCGATGCTGCACGCCGCCGAACTGGTCGACGGCGTCGCCGAGGCGCGTGAGCGCTGGGGGGTGAAGGCGAGCCTGGACGGCGTCGACTGGCCGGCCCTGGTCGCCACCCGCGACGACATCGTGGCGCGCAACCACCGGGGCGTGGAGGCGCATCTGGCGCACGCGGGCGTGACGGTGCTGCGGGGCAGCGCGCGGCTCACGGGACCGCGTTCCGTACGCGTGGACGGCGGCCCCGGCCTCACCGCGCGCCGCGGCATCGTGCTGGCCACCGGTTCACGCCCGCGCACGCTCCCGGGGCTCGACCCGGACGGGCGGCGCGTGGTGACGAGCGACGACGCGCTCTTCGCGCCCGGGCTGCCGGCGTCCGTCCTGGTGCTGGGCGGGGGCGCGATCGGCGTCGAGTACGCCTCGTTCCACCGTTCGATGGGCGCGGAGGTCACCCTGGTGGAGGCCGCGGACCGGATCGTGCCGCTGGAGGACGCCGACGTGAGCCGTCATCTGACGCGGGGTCTGAAGAAGCGCGGCGTCGACGTGCGGGTGGGTGCGCGGCTGCTGGACGCGCAGGTGCTGGACGACGGCGCCCGCGCGCGCGTGCGCACGGCGCGCGGCGAGGCCCTCGTGGTGGAGGCCGAGCGGCTGCTGGTGGCCGTCGGCCGGGCACCGGTCACCGACGGGCTGGACCTGGGCGCGGCGGGTCTCGGCACCGACGAGCGCGGCTTCGTCGTACCGGCGGACTGGGACCGGCTGGAGACGGCCGTGCCCGGTGTCCACGTGGTGGGCGACCTGCTGCCGCCGCCGTCGCTCGGGCTGGCCCACGCGTCCTTCGCGGAGGGCCTGCTGGTGGCCGAGACGCTGGCGGGCGTGCCGTCCGCGCCCGTCGACTACGCGGCCGTGCCCCGGGTGACGTACTCGGCGCCGCAGACCGCCGCCGTGGGGCTGAGCGAGGCGGAGGCACGCGCGCGTGGGTACGAGCCGGCCGTCAACGTGATGCCGCTGACGGCCGTGGCCAAGGGAATGGTGCACGGGCAGGGCGGGATGGTGAAGGTCGTCGCCGAGGCCGGGGGCGGCCGGGTGCTCGGGGTGCACCTGGTGGGCCCGCACGTGTCGGAGATGATCGCCGAGAGCCAGCTGATCGTCGGCTGGGACGCCGAGCCCGCCGACGTGGCCCGGCACGTGCACGCCCACCCCACCCTGTCGGAGGCGGTCGGCGAGGCGTTCCTGACCCTGGCGGGCCGCGGGCTGCACCAGCAGTGACGGCGGGCCCGCCCGGTCACCGGCCCGCCCGGCTCACCCCTGCGCGTCGTCCAGGGCGAAGACCGCCCCCGTCCGCGCCGTCATGACACAGGTGTTGGGGAAGGTCCGCGTGTACTCCACGGCCCGTCCCCGCCACTGCCCCCGGGCCTGCGCGGTCACCGGTGCGTAGACCATCGGGCAGTACGTGTCCCGCAGCGGGATGCGGTCGAGGTCTCCGTCCGCCGCTTCCAGCTCCGCGCACGCCTCGGCCGCGCGGGCGTGGCCGCGGGGCGGATCGCACCGGAGCATGGCGCGGCGGGGCGTGCCGGTGGAGGCGTCGCCCCGGGTGACCGTGACCTCGAGCCAGTCGTTCCCGGGTTCCGGCTGTGCGGCCGCCGTCGCGGGGGCCGCACCGAATGCGAGGAGGGCGGCGGTCAGGAGAAGGCCCGTCCGGGCTGCCGCGGCCGTGATGATGTGGGTCATTCCTGGTGCATCGGCACGGCGGGCTCGGAGCCCCAGCCCGGCTCACCCGAACGGGATACCGCGCTCGTGTGCCGCCCGGCCAGTTCGAACGCGGCGATCACGACGCGGGTCTGGTACTCCACCTGGCGGGCGACCGGTATCCAGTGGGCCGCGCAGCCGTCGCGGTAGTCGGCGCACCACTCGTCGACGAGCCGGTCCAGCTCCGGCAGCACGCCTGCCGGATCGTTTCCGCCGCGGGTCACCAGCTGGTGCAGCAGGCCCGCCGTGCGCAGGGCGAGACGCCGGCCCGCGATGCGCAGGGCGACCAGGTGGGCGGTGCTCATCGGCGGCAGGGGACGGCCCGTTCCGTCGTCGGCGTCGGGGTCCCACGCGTCGGCGAGCCTGGGGCAGACCAGCAGGTAGTCGTCGACCGGCGCGAGCAGGCGGGCCGCGTCGGGGCTGCCCGCGGCGTACGGCCGGAGCCGGGCGAGGAGGCGGTGCAGCCGGCCTGTGTCGTGGCGCAGGATCCGGCTCACGGAGCGCAGCACCGCGTCCCGGTCGGCCGGGGGCGAGCCGTCCTCCACGGCTGCCACGCCCCACATGGGTGCCTCGACGACCGCGGTGACGGTGCCGTACCGCCGCGGGTGGCACCAGGTCGAGTCGACGGCCGCCTCGGTGATGGCCTGCGTCAGGTCGCCGTGGCGGGGCGACGGTATCCGGTAGAGGGCGGGACCGAGGCCGGGCCAGTACAGGGTGTCGTAGGCGCCGAGCTCGCGGGGGATGCCGAGGCGGGCCGCGGTGTGGGCCATGCGCTGGGCGAGGCCCGGCAGGTCGTGGGTCAGTTCGGCGAAGCCGCCGCCGACGTCGACGCCGTGCAGGGAGCAGTGCAGGAAGGGCCGCAGTTCGTCCTGGAGGGCGAGCAGGGTGCGGGTCTCCGGCAGCACGGCGCGGTCGGGGCCGTCGGGCAGCCACTCGGGCTGCTCCAGGAAGCCCGGCCGGAAGAAGTTCCGGGCGTAGCGGCCGAGGGTGTACGGGCCGGACAGCCAGCCCTCGTTGCGGCGCAGGCCGTCGGGGTCGGCGCACAGCAGCAGGTTCCAGGTGGCGTCGGCGCCCTCGGTGAGCCGCGGGTCGGCCAGGGCCCGCTCGGCCAGTCGCAGCACGGTGGCGCCGCCCACGGGCTCGTTGGCGTGCGGACCGGCGACGACGAGGGCCTGGCGGGTGCCGTGACCGACGGAGAGCAGCAGCAGCGGGGTGCCCGCGCGGGAGGTGCCGACGCGGCGCAGCCGTGCGCCCCGGGGGTGGCGGGCGACGAGTGCGGCGGCCCGGGCGCCCAGCTCGTCCACGGTCGGGTAGCGCAGGAGGGGCGGCAGGGCACACCTCCACGATGGGAGCCGTCGGTTCACCTGACGTGCGCGGTGTACGCACAGTCAGTCACGACTTCAGGGGTACGTCAACACCAGGAAAAGCAAAGGGATTCAGGCCACGCCGAGACACACGACGCGACGTGAAGCCCAGGCCAGAGCTGTGTCCGGGGTCAGTTCACAGCCAGACGGAACGCCATCTGGCCGAAGCCGATCTGGTCGCCCTCGCGGACCACGGCCGCGCCGATCACCCGTCGTCCGTTGACCGTGGTGCCGTTGGTCGAGCCGAGGTCGCGCAGCACCCACATGCCGCCCTGGCGGACGAGTTCGGCGTGCACGCGGGAGACCGTCTCGTGGGTCAGCCGCAGCCCGCTCGCCGGGTCCCGCCCTATGCGCAGCGGATGGCCGGTGCCGGGGTGCGGCAGCAGCAGCTTGGGCAGCCGCTCCGCCTGCCAGGCCCGGCGCAGCCGGACACCGAAGCCGGACACCGCCTCGACGGTGCCGAACACCAGGCGCGAGACCCTGCCCTCCGTGGGCAGGTCGGCGGTGAGCGCGGCCAGTTCGTGGGAGTGGTGGGCGGCCAGCGCCAGTTCCATGCGGCGCACGAAGGTGTCGTGCGACAGGCGGCCCAGGGCGACGCCGTCCCGGAGCACCTTCAGCGCCTTGTCGCGCTCCGCGTCGGACAACCGCGCGGGGTATGTGGGGAACTCGAAGGACGACGTCACGCAGGTGATTGTCGGTCAGCCGGGCCGGGGTGTCCAGAAAACCGGGAAACGGCCGCCGCGGACGCGCGGGTTCACGACACCCGTCGCGAACGGGGACGTTCACCAGCGGATTGATCGATTTTGCAGGACCATGGACGAGCTACGTCACGGTGAGCAGACGAAGGGGAACCGTCCGTGCAGTTCGAGGTGTGGGCACCGCAGGCCGGGCGCGTGACGCTGACGTGCGACGGCGTCACGCGCGCGATGGAGCGCGATCCGGAGCGGCAGGGGTGGTGGAGCGGTCGGGCCGAGGCCGGGGAAGGCTCGCGCTACGGCTTCGCGGTGGACGACGGGCCGGTGCTGCCGGACCCGCGCTCACGGCGGCAGCCGGACGGCCCGGACGGGCTGAGCGCGGTCGTCGACCACGGGCGTTATGCGTGGCGCGCCGAGTGGGCCGGCCGCCCGCTGCCCGGCGCGGTGCTGTACGAGCTGCACGTGGGCACGTACACGCGCGAGGGGACCCTCGACGCCGCCGCCGAGCGGTTGGAGCACCTGGCCGAACTGGGCGTCACCCATGTCGAGTTGATGCCGCTGTGTCCCTTCCCCGGCCGGCACGGCTGGGGATACGAGGGCGTGTCGCTGTGGGCGGTGCACGAACCGTACGGCGGGCCCGACGCGCTGAAGCGGTTCGTCGACCGGGCCCACGAACTCGGTCTGGGCGTCGTCCTGGACGTGGTGCACAACCACCTGGGTCCGTCCGGCAATTACCTGCCCGCCTTCGGCCCGTACCTCACGGACACCCACCACACGCCCTGGGGCGACGCGATCAACCTGGACGCGCCCGGATCCGACGAGGTGCGGGCGTATCTGGTGGACAGCGCGCTGGCGTGGCTGCGCGACTACCGGATCGACGGCCTGCGTCTGGACGCGGTGCACGCCCTGGTCGACACGCGCGCGTGCCACTTCCTGGAGCAGTTGTCGACGGCCGTGGACGACCTGGCCGCCGACCTGGAGCGGCCGCTGTTCCTGATCGCGGAGACCGACCTGAACGATCCGCGGATCATCACCCCGCGCGCGGAGGGCGGCCTGGGCGTGCACGCGCAGTGGAACGACGACTTCCACCACGCCCTGCACACCGCGCTGACCGGGGAGTCGCAGGGCTACTACGCCGACTTCGCGCGCGACCCGCTGGCGGCGCTCGCCAAGACGCTCACGCGGGGCTACTTCCACGACGGCACCTACTCCAGTTTCCGGGGCCGCGGTCACGGCCGGCCCCTGGACCGGCAGCGCACGGCGGCGCACCGGCTGACCGGCTACAGCCAGACCCACGACCAGGTCGGCAACCGCGCCCAGGGGGACCGGCTGTCGTCCCTGGTCTCCCCCGGTCTCGCGGCGTGCGCGGCCACGCTGACGCTGACGGCGCCGTTCACGCCGATGCTGTTCATGGGCGAGGAGTGGGCGGCGGGCACGCCGTGGCAGTTCTTCACCGACCACACCGACCCGGACCTCGCGGAGGCCGTACGGCGCGGCAGGCGGCGGGAGTTCGCCGCGCACGGCTGGAAGGAGGAGGAGGTGCCCGACCCGCAGGACCCGGCGACACGGGACCGCTCCTGCCTCGACTGGACCGAGCCGGAACGTGATCCGCACGCGCGCGTGCTGGCCTGGTACCGACGGCTGATCGCCCTGCGGCACGAGCAGCCGGACCTGACCGACCCCGATCTCGCCGACACCAGGGTGGCCCACGACCGCGAGGGGCGGTGGCTGGCCTTCCGGCGCGGCGACATCCGGGTGGCCGTCAACCTGGGCACCGAACCCGCGGCGATCCCGCTGGGCTCCCGTCCCGCGCGCGTGCTCGCGGCGTGGGAGCCGGTGCAGGGGCCGGGCGCGGACGGGGTGCTGCGCGTGCCGGGCGAGTCGAGCGTGGTGCTCGTGCAGGAGTGACGTGCCGGCGGCTCGCCCGGGGAGTTCTAGGCGGTACCGGCCGCGCCGTTCTCGCCGTCCTCGCGGAACTCCGTCACCCGTTCCAGCAGGATCGGCTCCCAGGCGCGGCGCAGCCGGGTCCGCAGCAGGGGCAGGGGCGTGTCCGACCGTCCGGCGAGGGCGTCGGTGAGGTGGACGACGGTGTCGCAGCGCGCCAGCCACAGGCCGCGCAGGCAGGGCCGGGCGCCGTAGCCGGCCAGGGTGGCGGCGCGCACGGCGGCGGGAGAGCCGACGGAGAGCGCGAGCCCGGCGATGTCCTCGGCCGGGTCGCCGAGGACCGCGTCCGTCCAGCCGAGGACCCCGCGCACCCGTCCGTCGGCGCCGACGACGAGGTGCTCGCCCGCCAGGCCGTGGTGGACGAGGACCGCGGCGCCGGGCTGGGCGCCGAGCTGGGCCGCCGCCGCCGCCGTCAGCCGCTCCGGCCGGGCCGGGTCGAACTCGTCGGCCCCGGCGAGTCGCCGGGCGGCGCGTTCGGCGGCCCGGCGCAGCGTCTCCAGGGGTCGCGGGGTGGCCCGCGGCACGCCGAGGGTCTCGGCCTGGCGGACCGGCACCTCGCGCAGCCCGGTGAGCAGCGCCGCCAGGTCGGCCTCGCCGACGGCGGACACGTCGTGCTGCTCGCCCGACCCGCCGGGCATCTTGGCGTCCAGCGTGTACGTCAGCCCCGGCGCCCACTCGCCGTGCGCCACGCTCGTCGGCACCGCGACGGGGAGGTACGGACGGACCAGGTCGCGCAGGCGCAGCTCGCGGCGCTGGCGCACGGCGGTCTCATGGTCGGGGGCGAGCCGCAGTACGTGGCGGGTGCCGACCCACCAGGTGGCGGGCTCGGCGCCCTCCGCGACGGGCCGGACCTCCGGTGCCGCGCCCTCGCTGAGCAGGGTACGGACGAGTCGGCGGACCGTGTCCGCGGTCGGTGTCGGTGCCTGGGTCATGGTCGCGCCGTCGTCTTCCAGGGGGTTTCGGGTCCGTACGTGGAGGCTCACTCCACTATGACCATCTCCCGGGTCGTGTCGTTGAGGCGCCGGCCGCCGTCCTCGGTGACCGTGACGATGTCCTCGATCCGCACTCCGAACCGGCCGGGCAGGTAGACGCCGGGCTCGACGGAGAAGCACATGCCGGGCACGAGGGGCTGCTCCTCGCCCTCGATCATGTAGGGCGGCTCGTGCGTGGTGACGCCGATGCCGTGCCCGGTGCGGTGGATGAAGTACTCCCCGTATCCGGCGTCGGCGATGACGGAGCGCGCGGCCCGGTCGACCTCCTGGCAGGCGACGCCGGGCCGCACCGCGCGGAAACCGGCTTCCTGGGCCTCGCGGACCAGGTCGTGCACCCGGCGCTCCTCCTCGGTGGGTTCGCCGACGTGGACCGTGCGGGAGGTGTCGGAGCCGTAGCCGTCCTTGAGGCCGCCGAAGTCGAGGACGATCATGTCGCCGTCCTCGATGACGCGGTCGCCGACCTCGTGGTGCGGGTTGGCGCCGTTCGGTCCGGAGGCGACGATCGTGAAGTCGACCTGGGAGTGGCCGAAGCGCCGCAGCAGGGCGGCGAGGTCCGCGGCGACGTCGGACTCCCGGCGCCCGCCGAAGGAGACCGTGCGGATCTCCTCGAAGGCCGCGTCCGCCGCCGCGCCGGCCGCCGCGAGCAGCTCCAGCTCTGCCGCGTCCTTGACGGCGCGCAGCATCGGCAGCGCCTCGGTGAGGGAGGCGTACGACGTGCCGGGCAGCGTCCGCTGGAGGGCGAGCAGGTGCATCGCCCAGGCGTTGTCGCTGATGCCGAACCGCCCCGAGCCGTCGAGGAGTGCGGCGGTGACGGCGTAGGGATCCTTGCCGTCGGTCCAGTCGCGCAGGGTCAGGGCGGGCGCGCCGACGGCCTTCTCGGCGTCGGGGGCCTCGAGCGTCGGCACGACGAGGACGGGGTCCTGGCCCGCGGCGAGGACGAGCAGGGTGAGGCGTTCGGTGGCCGCGGTGGGCGCGTAGCCGGTGAGCCACACGAGGTCCGGGCCAGGGGCCACCAGCAGCCCGGCCAGTCCGGCGTCGGCGGCCGTCCGCGCGGCGCGCTCCATGCGGGCCCGGTAGTCGTCGGCGGTGAAGGAAGCAGCGGGCGCAGTGCCGGTCATCCGGGCCTCCCGGGCGGACGAAGGGGTCTCGGGCAGCATCCTGCCCGGGGCGAGGTGGCGACGCGAGCCGGTCGTCCGACCGCTTCGGCGGGCATCGCCCCCACCGGCACCGATCCTAGTCGCCGCGCACTGATCGACCACTGCTTCGGCCGCTTGCGTGCGGTCACGTGACGACCCCTGGTACGGCCGTCAGCTGCTGCAAGCCGCCGCTCTCGTGGCGCACGGTCAGCTCGACCTCCTCGCCGGGCCGGGCGCGGGCGACGGCGTGTGCGAGGTCTCCGGCCGAGTCGACGCGGGTGGTGCCGAACGCCAGGAGTACGTCGCCCCTGACCAGACCCGCCGTGTACCCGGGGCCGGGCACGTGGACGCCCACGACCAGGGCGCCCGGCTTCTCGTCGTCCACGGCCTCCACGCCGATGGTCACGCCCGCCCGTGCCGGGGACGGCTCGGGGGTGGCCGCCGGATGAGCGGGGGCGGCCCGGCTGCCGGGCGGTGTTCCCGGTCCCGGCGCGCCCGCCTGGCGTTGCAGGTCGGCGAGTCTGCTCATGCCGATCACCGTGGCGCCCACCGTGCCGAGCCCGACCCCCGCCAGGACCAGGACCGTCGCGGCGAGCAGGCCGCACAGCAGGGTGGTGAGCCGCCGACGGCGCCCGCGCGCGGCGTGCGGGCGCCGTACCGGGCCGGGCGTGATGCCGGACCCGGGTTCCCGGCCGGGCATCGGCTTGGGTCGCAGCGCAGTCTGTTCCATGGATCGCCTCCGGCAGGGCTCTACCCGGCGCCCAGGCCCGTGACGAGCCACGAACGAGTGAGACTGACCGACAGCCGGCACCCTCCTTTTCTGTCGTGTCCATGTCCAGCGGGAATGATCACCACAGTGCGGGACCACACGGGGGAGAACATCATGCGTAACCGGCGAGCGCTCACCATCGGCGTTGCCCTCATCGCGTGGGGCGCCCTCGGCGCGTGCCAGAACGGAGACGGAGACGGTCGCGCCGCCGCCGACAGCAGCAGCCATGATGCGGGGAGCGGTGCGGGCGCGGGCTCCGAGGGAGGACAGCCGGCTGCCGGTGATCTGCCGCAGGCAGCCGACATGGCGTCCATCGAGTACTACCTCAACAAGTACGCGTTCCTGACCTGCGGCCCGGACTTCACCGTGCCGAGTGGCTACGGGACGAAGCCCGGGGCTGTCGAGGGTTGTGTCCTGACCGACCACGTGCCGTCCGGCTGACCGCTTCCCCCGGTCGGGTCAGCCGAGCACGGGAAGCGGGGCGCTCCGCGGGACGGGCACGGCCGGGGCCCGGTCCGGGAGGAAGCCGTGGGTGCGTCCGCCGAGGTACTCGGCCTTGTAGCGCGGGACGTTCCGGTGCCAGTTGAGGATGCCGGCCATCCAGTTCTGCAGGTCGGTCACATAGCCGCGCATGATGGCCCGCGCCTCGTCCGACAGCTGGAAGTCGTCGTAGACGACGGGCAGTTCATGCGCGACGACGTGTTCGAACTGGCGCATGCGCTGGTTCATCAGGTCCTGTACGACGGGGAGCGCGGTCGGATAGTCGATGCCGAAGAAGTTCTGCACGACGAGGACCGCGTTGTGGATCTCGCCCTCGTACTCGATCTCCTTCTGGTACGAGAAGACGTCGTTGAGGAGGCAGGCGTAGTCGATCGCCGCGTTCTCCAGGGAGCGGACGGGGCCGCTGCGGTACACCTCGGGCGGCACGGCCGGGCCGTGTCCGGCGCGGCACAGGCCCAGGGTGAGGTCGGAGCCGAAGGTGGCGCGGCGCATCTCCAGGTAGTCGACCGGGTCGGGGACGCGGTTCTGGATCTGGTTGGACAGTTCCCAGACCCAGGCCTCGGTCATCGTGTCGACGGCCGACTTGAGGGGGCGCCGCTCCTCCGGCGTCATGTGCGCCGTGGTGCGCACCCACAGGTCGATCAGGGCGCGTTCCATGGCGTTGGCGGGCGGCGGCACCGGCTCGCCGTCCAGCGGCATGCAGGCCGACAGGCGTGCCGTGGTCAGCCGGGCGGCGGCCAGGTCGCGGCGGCGGCCGTAGACGAGCGGGTAGTAGTCGTCGCCGTAGGTGCCGAAGGCCAGCCAGTCGGAGGCGAGGTCGAGTTGCTCCTGGGTGGCGTCCGGGTCGAGGCCCGCGGCGCACAGGGGGAGGTCGCAGCTCGCGAGCTTGTCCTCGTCCCAGACCCCCTCGCCGAGGATGCCGATCGCCTGCGACCACTCGAACAGGTGCCGCCGGGCGGCGTTCAGGTGGGGGCTGAGCTCCAGTTCGAACGGCATGCGGATGTCGGGGATCACCGACGGGCCGACCTTCTCGTACGGCACGTGCGTATAGGCGCGCATCCTCCCCCGCTGCCGGAAGGGCGCGGGAGGTGCCCCCTTGGCACCCGCCGTCGCGAGCAGCGCGCCCACGTCGGCGGCGGAGGTGCCGGGTCCGGTCAGGGTCTCCCACGGGTTGGCGGGCCGGGCGCCCTTGTTCATGTAGCGGCTGGAGCGCATGTGCCATTCGTGGCCGCCGGACTGCCAGTCCTGCAGGCCCTTCGCGTACGCCCCGACGGCCGCGACCTCGTGCGGGGTGAGCCCGTTCTCGAGGGCCACCGCGGGCACTTCGGTGAACGCGGTGTGCTCGAACTGATGGAGCCGGGAGGTGAGGACGTCGTTGACCATGTCGGCGGCCTGCTGGGTGGTGCAGCCGAAGAAGGTCTCCAGGACGAGTACGCCGTTGCTGAGTTCGCCCTCGTCCTCGACCTCCCGCTGGTAGGAGAACAGGTCGTTGCGCAGGTGCACGGCGTCGGAGAACGTCTCCATCAGCACCCTCAGCGGCCGGCTTCCGGCGACGGCGGCGGGCACTTCGGCGGTCGCGTACTCGACGAGTCCGGCCGACCAGGGGGCGCCGCCCACCTTGCGGCGCATCTCGATGTACTCGACGGGGTTGGCGATCCGCCCCTCGTTGATGTTGGACAGCTCCCAAAGGGACTCGTTGAGCAGGTGCTCGGTGGCGACGGCGAAGCGGCGGCGCCAGTCGGCCGACATGGCGGGCACCGTGCGCGTCCACAGGTCGGCGAGGCCGGCCTCGACCGGGTTCTGCGGCTCGGGCATCTCGGTGGCCGGGTCGAGCGGCATGAACTGGGGCAGCCGGTCCAGGTGGGCCTTGCCGCCGACGCGGTCCTGGCTGCGCTTGAACTTCTCCAGGAAGTGGTCGTCGAAGAAGAAGACCCACACGTACCAGTCGGTGATGAGGGAGAGCGCGGGTCCGTCGCAGTCCGGGTGGGTGTAGGCGCAGAGCAGGCCGTAGTCGTGTGCGTCGAGGTCGGACCGCTCCCAGACCCCGGAGCCCTCCAGCATGCCCATCTCGCGCGCCCATGCCGTCGAGTGGGCGCGGGCCTCGTCGAGATGCGGATTGAGCCGCGCGGGATGCGGCATGTAGAAGTGCGGGAGTTCGAAGGGCTGTTGCGTCATGGCCCGGCCCTACCCAGGGGTCTTCGGAGGCATCCACCGGCCAGGACATGATCACACCATCGCGTGAATCGGGACGGAAACGCGGGAACTTTCGCCGATGCCGCGTCCCGCGGCGCGTGCCGTCCGCCACCGGCCCCCGGTGGCTCAGCTCCTGACCTGGATCAGCGCGTGTGTCCCGCTCGTCCGCCAGCGCTGCCCCTCGCTCGCCACCAGAGCGGCCTCCGTGTCCGCGTCCAGGCCGGTGATCACGTCGGACTTCAGGGTGCGCAGTGCGGCGACCGGGCCGGGGAAGTACGCGGTGACGTCCGCGAAGGGTGTGGTGGGGGGCCACCATCGGTCGCCCACCAGGCGACGGTAGTTCAGGTCGCCCTTGAGGACGGTGACCGTGGCCGCGGCGAAGTCCGCGCGCAGGTCGTCGGGCATGTCCGCGTAGGGCAGCGGGGCGCCGGAGAAGGGGTGGGCGCGGACGGTGACGCGGCCGTCGGTCAGCGCGGACCACAGGGTGCGGCCGTACTCCCGGGCCGCCCCGCCCGCCGCGATCAGCCGGCGCAGCGCGTCGAGCACGTCGGCGGTCGTGGCGTCGGAGACGTAGTACGGGTACGGCTTGACGTGCAGGACCGCTCGGCCGATGCGGCCGTGCCCGAGGAGGTGGGAGACGAGGAGCAGGTCGGGGACGAGTTCGCGGCCGGCGTTGTCGGCGACGAGGCAGAGTGTCCCCGCCGTCCCGTCCCGTCCGCCGGGCGGCAGCAGGGACAGGAGCGCGTCGCCGTCGTCGGCGACCAGCGCCCGCGCGGCGCCTTCGGGACCGGCGCCGGCCGTGGAGAGGCGGAAGCTCAGGTCGGCGCGGTTGCCCCAGAGGGAGCCGTGCAGCAGTGCCCGGAGCTGTTCGTCGGCGGGCAGGGCGGCGAGGCCGTCGAGCGCGGTGAGTTCCTCGGCCGTCTCGGGGGCGTCGAGCTCGGCGAGCTTGGCGGGCCGGAAGGGGTCGATGCCCTGCCAGGCGCCGGGGGCGAAGTAGCCGACGGCGTCGAGGAGCCGGCGGTAGAAGTGGCTCTCGGCCCACAGCCAGGGCACGTCGAACCAGGAGCGGCCGACGTACTCGTCCAGTCCCCAGCCCGCCCAGCGGTCCCGGTCGTGGGCGTCGGCGGGCAGGGGCTCGATCACGCCCTCGGTGCAGTTCGCCAGCAGCGCGTCCAGGGCACGCTGCCGGGCGGGGTCGTAGGGGAACGCCTCCCGGACCTGCCGGATGATGGCGGGATGCCGGTCGGCCAGCACGCCGTGGGGGAAGGATCCGGGCTCGTCACCGAGGATGACGGGAGCGGTCTCGGAGGGGGTGTCGGGCATGCGCCTCACCGTAGCGCGCGGCCCGCACGTCCCCGCCGGGACACGGACCGGGCTCGCGCGGGTGTCGCGCCCCGGCCGCTCAACCCGCGCGGGACGCCACCGGGCCGCGCGCACGCCCACCGGTTGTGGCCCCGACGGGGTCTGCGGCCGTGTTCCGCCCGGCGGATTCGCGCCGCGCAACCGTCCGGCGACCCCACACCGCAAGGCAGACCGCGCCCCGCAGGCCCCACTCCCGGAAAGCTCGCCACGCGGCCCCAGGACCGCGCCGCCGTGAACCTCCCAGCGGGACCACGCCGGTCGAGCCGCTCCCGCGAGGCCGCACCACACAGGCCCCCCGGCGGGTCCGCGCCCCGCACGTCACCCGACGGGGTCACGTCGCTCAGGCCGCGCTCGCCTCGCGTTCCAGGCGGGCGGCGAGGCTGAGGTAGCGGGCGCGGCGGGTCACCGGCACCATGCCGCGGATCAGGACGTGCCACATCTCCGCCATCCGGCGGGGCTGCCGGGCGGCCGGTTCGAGGGTGAGTCCCACGACACGGGACCCCACGAAGGAGCAGACGATGGTGTGGGCGACCGATTCGACGTCGATCTCCGGATGGAGGTCGGCCTGTCCGACGGCGTCGAGGAGCCGGGAGGAGGCGATGTCCACCCATTCCGTGAAGGGGTGCGGCAGCGGCGGCCGTACCGGCGCTCCGGCGGTGGCGAGCCGCAGCCCGGCCCGCAGGACCGGCCCCTCGACGGACAGCCGGGCCATGACGAACGTCAGGCGCATCAGGGCCTCCAGGGCGGTGTAGCCCCGGCCGTCCAGCTCCGTCGCCAGGCGGCGCCAGGTTCTGGACTGGAGCTCCATGATGGCCTGGGCCAGGTCTTCCTTCGCCGCGAAGTGGAAGTACAGGGCACCTTTGGTGACGCCGGCGTGCTCGACGATCTCGGCCAGGCTGGTCGCCTCGTAACCGTGACGGTCGAACAGGTCGGCGGCGGCTTGGAGGATGGTCGCGCGGGTCTGTTCGGCGCGTAGCTGCCTCGCCATCGGTTGAACTCTCCTGGGCTGGAACTCGACGGGTCATGCCGTCTGCCTTAACCCCCAGTACACGATAACTCACGGTCCGGCGCCCGCCCTTCGCGCCCCGTGGAACGGGACGCGCCACCGCATGGCGGTGGGCCGGCCGGCGCGTCCCGCGCACCGGCCGGCCCACCGCTTCACGGCGTACGCCCGCTCAGTTGACGAAGACCGTGGCGCCCCCGTCGGTGACCGGGGCGTAGGTGGCGGTGAAGTACCCGTTGGCGAAGCAGAGTCCGGAACCGGACACCTTCGTGAAGTGCTGGTCGGTGAAGGCGATTCCGTTGTCCGCGTTGCGGGCCGTGCCGGACAGGCCGGGCGCCTCGTAGACGCAGTTGACGCTGCCGAGGAGGGTGCGCAGCGTGACCGTGGTCCGGACGGCGGAGCCGCTGGGCGGGGTGACGGCGACGGTTCCGCCGGAGGAGACGGTGGTGGTGTACGGCAGGTTGGCGACCTTGACCCCGGTGACGCCGAGGACGCCCGTGACGTTGCTGGTGCAGCTGCCGCTGTCGAACGTGTGGGCGGTGAGCGACTCGGTGGCCGTGCCGGGGGCGGTCGGGTTGTCGGTGACGGAGACGGTGAACTGCGAGGCCGTGCAGGAGACTCCGCTGCTGCCGGTGGCGCTGGAGTAGAACGTGGCGCTGGTGCCGCTCGCCAGGGAGGCGGTGAGCGTGTCGCCGACGGCGACGGGGGTACCGCCGGCGGCGCCCGTGGTCAGCACGGGTGTGTCGGCCGCGGCGGCGGGCAGTGCCGTGGGGAGCGTCAGCGCGGCGACGGCTGCGGTGAGGGTGAGCAGAGTACGAGTACGCATGCGGCTGCCTCTTCTCGGAAGTGGGGTTCGGTGAAGCAGGGGTGGGCCGGCCGCGGGGATGCGGCCGGGCCGATGCGACGAGATTCCGGGCTGCGCCCGGGAGGTGCGGTGAAGCCCTTTCGGGGCCGGGAACGCGGATGGTGCCGCGGGAACGGATCCGGCGCCACGGATCCGGGAAACTCTTCCGTTTGTAGAGCTGATACTTCGTCAGAGTCAAGCGTCAGTACGGAGATTGGTCCCTGTCCCCTGAGCGGCACACGATCCCCACTCTTTACGCACAACGTGCTTGACCCCTGCGTGTAACCACCGGTAACTTCCCGAATGGCTACTGGTGCGTAACGTGAAAGCCCTTGCAGCCGCCGGGAGTTGCCGGGAGGCGTGCGCACCAGCCGCTGTCCGCGCCAGGACAACGCGCCGCTGAAGCCCGATCCGCATTGACTATGCCTCTGGGAGCAGACATGGCCTCGTCCTCGGACGTCACCCCGTCCGCCGGCAACACCCCCGAACCCGACAGCAGACCGGACAGCGGTTCCGCGCCCCAGGGAGCGGACGGCACGAGACGCGGGCGGGTCAGGCTGCGCCGGGCCGCCGTGCTCGCGGTGCCGGCCGCACTGGTCACCGCGGGGCTGGCGATCCTCACCGCCCAGGGCGCCCTGGGTGTGCAGTTCGCGATCTCCGGCATGCCCTTCACCGTCACCGCTACGGAGCTCGACGGCACCGGATTCGCCCAGTTCGGCGGCCTCGACAACATGGCCGAGGACAGCCCCAACGCGGGCGACACCGGCGGCCAGGTACTGGTCGTCACCTCCGTGATCAAGGACGCGACGCTCACCAAGCTGTGCCAGAGCGTCGATCTGGGCGGCACCAACCTGCTCATCACCGCCGGCGGCGGGGACACCAAGGTGGCCGCCAGCGACCTGACCACCGACTCGACACTGCTGTCCGGCGACGCCGCCTTCAACAACATCGAGATCGGCAACGACGCCGGCACGCTGGACAAGGCCGGGCCGAAGGGCCGCGGTCCCAAGGGCGTCTTCAGCCAGCAGGCGGACACCGTGCACATCAAGAACCTGCGGCAGACCAACTACGCCACGACGGCGGGCGTGTTCAAGCTTCCCGGGCTGAAGATGCGCTTCAGCGACTCGGGCTGCTGATGCCCGGCGACCGGCGCAGGGGCTTCAGGACCGCCTTCCGCGACTGGCGGTCCGGCCGGCCGTTCTGGGGCGGGCTGCTGCTCGCCCTGGGCGGGGCGGAGGTCCTGTTCACCATGAAGGCGTCGCTGAAGGTCGTCCTGCACGTCGGCATGCAGGGCGTGGCCGGCTATCTCCTGCCGGTCGTCATGCTGCTGTGCGGACTGCTCACCCTCGTCACCCCGGCCCAGCGCCTCTTCTACTCGCTCATCGGCGTGCTGGCCTCCCTGGGCACGTGGCTCACGTCCAATCTGGGCGGCTTCCTCGTCGGCCTGCTCCTCGGCTGCGTCGGCAGCTGCCTCGTCTTCGGGTGGCTGCCGGACCAGGAGTCCCGCCGCGAACGGCGGCGGCGCAGGAAACAGGCCCGTGCCGCGCGGTCCTCCGCGCAGCCGCTGGAGCAGCGGGCCGGCGGACCCGCCTGAGAGCGACCGGGCCTCGACGCCGCGACCGGGCCGCGGCGTCGAGGCCGTCGGGCGAGACCGTCAGGCGAGGCCCGCGGACTTCAGCCACTCCTTGGCCACGTCCAGCGGGTCCTTCTTGTCCAGCTGGACCTGCGCGTCCAGGTCGAGGAGGGTCTTGGTGTCCAGCTTGGCGGAGACCGCGTTCAGCGCGGCGACGCCCTCCGGGGACAGCCCCTCCTTGTTGACCAGCGGGGTCACGTTGGCGAACCCGAAGAGGTTCTGCGGGTCCTTCAGGACGACGAACTTCTCCTTGACGATGGTCGGGTCCGTGGTGAAGACGTCCGCGGCCTGCACGGTGTTCTTCGCCAGCGCCGACTGGGTCAGCGGGCCGCCCGCGTCGAGCGCCTTGAAGGACTTGAACTTCAGGCCGTAGACGGACTCCAGGCCCTTGAGGCCCTGCTGCCTGGTCTGGAACTCGGGCGAGCCGCCGATCGTCAGCTCGGGTGCCGCCTCCTTGAGATCGGCGAGGGTGGACTCCGCGGTGAGGCCGTACTTCGCGGCGGTCCCGGCGTTGACGCTGACCGAGTCCTTGTCCTCGGCCGGCGACGACTCCAGCAGCGTCAGGCTCTTGTCGAGCTTGGCCTTCACCGCGGCGTTCACGGCGTCGGCGGACTTCTGCTCGGCCTTCGAGTCGAGGTAGGCCAGCAGCGAGCCGTTGTACTCGGGCAGCACCGTGACCGAGCCGTTCTTCATCAGGCCGTACGTCGTCTCGCGGCTGCCGATGTTGTGCTTGTAGGTGACCTTGAGGCCCTTGGCCCTGAGCGCCTCGCCGTAGATGTCGGCGAGCAGGGTGCTCTCGGCGAAGTTGTTGGAGCCGACGACGACGGTGCCGGCCTTCGCCTTCTCGCCGGCCAGGGGGTTGTCGGAGGTGTCGTCGGAGGAGGAACAGCCCGCGAGCAGCGCCGCCGCGGCGGTGAGCGCGACGGCCGCCGCGCCGGTGTGCCTCGTCCTGGACCTGCTGCTCTTCGCGGTAGAAGTCATCCACTGATCCAAACCAGCCGCTTGTCGGTCAGTCAACCACGGCCGGGTCACGGTTTTCCGTACGTCCGTGCCCGGACGTCAGCGCCTGCGCACCCCCGGCGACACCGCGAACCTGCCCGCCGCCCAGAACAGGGCGAGCGTGACCAGGGCCAGCAGTGCCACCAGGGTGGCGCCGCCCACCACCTTCTCGTAGTCGCGCTGGTAGAGCCCGTCGATGATGTACCGGCCGAGCCCGCCCAGGCTGACGTAGGCGGCGATGGTGGCCGTCGACACGACCTGGATGGCCGCCGAGCGCAGTCCGCTGAGGACCAGCGGGAGGGCGACCGGCAGTTCGACCCGGAACAGGATGCGCGTCTCGTGCATGCCCAGGCCGCGTGCGGCGTCCACCGGGGCGGGGTCGACGGAACGGACCGCCTCGTAGGTGGTGACCAGGATCGGCGGTACGGCGAGGACGACCAGCGGGATCATCACCGGCAGCAGGCCGATGCCCATCACGACGGCGATCAGCACCAGCAGGCCGAAGCTCGGCAGGGCCCGGGCCGCGGTGGCGATGAAGGCGACGGCGTTGCCGCCCCGCCCGGTGTGCCCGGTGAGCAGCCCTACGGGCAGGCCGATCGCGGCGGCCAGGACGAGGGCGAGCAGCGTGTACTGGACGTGCTCCGAGAGGCGTTGCGGGATGCCGTCGTAGCCGTGCCAGTGGGCGCTGTCGCTGAAGAAGGCGTTGACGAAGTTCAGTACGTTCACCGGGCCGCCTCCGTCGCCGCGGGCTGCTCGGCCGGCGGGGTCGTGCCGTTCCTGCCGCGCCGGCGGGTGCCGCGCGGCATCCAGGGAGTCAGCAGGGTCCGCGCCAGGACCAGCGCCGCGTCGCACAGGATGGCCAGGACGGCCGTCGTGACCACGGAGTTGACCGCGAGCTCGGGACGGTCGTACTTCTGCGCGTCCGCGAGCAGGTTGCCGAGGGCGCCCTGGTTGCCGATGAGGGCGCCGACGCTGACCAGGGAGATGCTGGAGGCGGTGGCCACCCGGAGCCCGGCGAGGATCGCGGGCACGGCGATCGGCAACTGCACCTGGAGGTAGCGCCGTACGGGCCCGAAGCCCATGGCGGTCGCGGCGGCCAGCGTCTCCTGCGGCACCGACCGCACGCCGTCGACGATGGCGGGGACCAGTACCACCAGGCTGTAGACGGCCAGCGGGATCATCACCGTCAGCTCGGTCTGGCCGGTGTAGTCGATGAGGACGACGAAGACGGCCAGCGACGGGATGGCGTAGAACACGGTCGTCACGCCGAGCACGGGCGGATAGAGCCAGCGGAAGCGCACACAGAGCTGGGCGACGGGAAGCGCGAGCAGCAGCCCGGCCAGGACCGGCAGCAGCGCCTCGCGCAGATGCAGGCCGATCAGGCCGGAGTAGGTGTTCTGCAGGTCGCTCGGGATGTCGAAGAAGCCGTTCACGAGGCGACCTTGGCGGCATCGGAGCGCCCGGCCGCGTGAGCGGTGCGGATGGCCTCGCCGATCGTCTGCTGGGAGACGACCCCGGCCACCCGGCCGTCGGCGTCCACGGCGACGGCCCAGCCGGTGGGCGAGAGCACGGCGCAGTCGAGGGCGGCCCGCAGCGAGTCGGTGCCGGGGACGAACGGCCGCCCGTACGGCAGGAGGGCGTCCGGCGCGATGTCCCCGGCGGTCAGGTCGTGCGGCTCGCCCCAGCCGAGGGGTCTGCCGTCGGTGTCGGTGACGAGGAGGTAGGGGGCGTCCGGCGCGGCGAGGCGTTCGGCGCCGGCGTCGAGCGGCACGACGGCGTCGGTCGTCAGCTCCAGCGTGGCGGACGGGAAGAAGGACAGCCGGCGGATGCCGCGGTCGGCGCCGAGGAAGTCCTCCACGAAGGCGTCCGCCGGGTCGGACAGCAGCTCGGCGGGGGTCGCGAACTGGGCGAGCCGGCCTCCGGTGCGCATCACCGCGACCATGGTGCCGAGTTTGACGGCCTCGTCGATGTCGTGCGTGACGAACACGATGGTCTTGCCCAGTTCGTCCTGGATGCGCAGCAGTTCGTCCTGGAGGCCCTTGCGCACCACGGGGTCGACGGCCGAGAACGGCTCGTCCATGAGCAGCACCGGCGGATCGGCGGCGAGCGCCCGCGCCACGCCGACGCGCTGCTGCTGTCCGCCGGAGAGCTGGTACGGGTACCGCTTGCCGAGGGAGGTGTCGAGCCCGACCCGTTCCATCAGCTCCGCCGCCCGGGCACGGGACTTCTGCTTGCCCCAGCCGAGCATGCGGGGCACGGTGGCGATGTTGTCGAGGATCGTCCGGTGCTGGAAGAGGCCGGCGTTCTGGATGACGTAGCCCATGGACCGGCGCAGCGTGGTGACCGGCCGGCCCTGGATGTCCGCGCCGTCGAGGAGGATGGTGCCCTCGGTCGGCTCGACCATCCTGTTGATCATCCGCAGGGTCGTCGTCTTGCCGCAGCCCGAGGGGCCGACGAGGACCGTGATCGACCGGTCGGGGATCTCCAGCGACAGCCGGTCGACCGCCACCGTGCCGTCCGGATACCGCTTGGTGACTGATTCCATCCGTATCAAAGCGCCGAATGCCCTTCGGGTCTGGCAGAAGCTGCCCGCTCCGGCCGCGGTCGGTGGGGCCGTCGCCGGTCGAGTGTAGACGGGGGGTGTCGCGGGGCCCTTCGGTTCGGGGCGACACCTTCCCCGTGTCGGGGCGTTCACACCGGCGTTCGCCCCGTGCCTTCCCCGGCCGGCCACCGGCTGCGGTCGGCGCCGCCCGGCCCGGTCAGCCGTACATCGCCTAGCGGTACAGGGCCGCGGGCGCGTCGTCGATGGGGTGCGGCTGCGGCGTACCGGAGGAGTCCAGCCTGTTCCACCTCCGCAGGTTCACCGCGACCGCCATCTGCCGCTTGCCGTCGGCGCGGGTCATGGCCAGCGCCCCACCGCCCCAGACCGTGCCGCCGTGGCCCCGGAAGGTGCCCTGGCCGGCCCCTCCATCGGGTGCAGGCCGAGGCCGTAGTCGATCGTCCTTCCCTCCTGGGAGACGACCGGGACGGTGCGCTGCATCTGGCCAGCGACGCCGGGGCGACGATCTCCCCGGCGAGCAGCATGCCGTAGAAGCGGTTGAGGTCCGCGACGGTCGATATCAGCGAGGCCGAGGGCCCGGGAGGCCCGTCCATCGGCGGTCCTCCGGCCGCCCCTACCGGACCGCGATCGGAGGCACCCCTGGGTGTCCCCACCAGCGCGCTGCCGAGGGGGGGTGTGTTCGTGGTGGCCGAAGCGTCCCGTGCGGTAGCTCCTCACCAGGCTCGCCCGGCGTCAGCGCGCACCCGAGGTGACCGGGGCGCGGGCCCACGGAGCCGACCGTGGGTCCGGGCGCCCCGTCCGGACGGTGTACGACGGGCGGCGTCAGCCCTCGGTGGGCGCCAGCCGCAGCGCGACGCTGTTGATGCAGTACCGCTGGTCGGTCGGGGTCGGATACCCCTCGCCCTCGAAGACGTGCCCGAGGTGGGAGCCGCAGCGGGCGCAGCGCACCTCCGTGCGCACCATCCCGTGGGACCGGTCCTCGATCAGCTCGACCGCGTCGGTGTCCTTCGGGTCGAAGAAGGACGGCCAGCCGCAGTGCGAGGCGAACTTCGTCTCCGAGGTGAACAGCTCGGCGCCGCAGGCGCGGCAGGAGTAGACGCCCTCGGTCTTGGTGTCGGTGTACTCACCGGTGAAGGCGGGTTCCGTGGCGGCCTGGCGCAGGACGGCGTACTCGGCCGGGTCCAGCTCCGCGCGCCACTGCTCGTCCGGCTTCTCGACGTCGTACGCCATGAGTTCTCAGCCCCTCACTTGCCCGTGCTCGACAGCTGGTCCAGGATGCGGGGTCCGAGGTCGGTGACGTCGCCCGCTCCCATGGTGAGAACGAGATCACCGGCCTTCGCCATTCCCGCGACCGCCGCGGGCGCCGCGTCCTTGTCGTGGACCGGCGTGACGTCGGCGCCAGCCGCCCGCGCGGCCTCGATGATCAGCTCGCTGGTGACACCGGGGATCGGGTCCTCGCGGGCGGGGTAGATGTCGAGGACCACCGACGCGTCGGCCAGGGCGAGCGCCTGGCCCATCTCCTTGCCGAGCTCCTGGGTGCGGGAGAACAGGTGCGGCTGGAAGAGGACCAGGATGCGGGCGTCGCCGACCGCGGCGCGCATGGCCTCCAGGTCCGCCGTCATCTCGGTGGGGTGGTGCGCGTAGGAGTCGACGACCTGCACACCGGCCGCCTCGCCCTTGAGCTGGAGGCGCCGCTTGACGCCTGTGTAGGCGGCCAGGGCGGGGGCCAGCTCGGTGGCGGGGATGCCCAGGGCCACGCCGGCGGCGAGGGCGGCGACCGCGTTGTGGGCGTAGTGGCGGCCGGGGACGGAGACCCCGAAGGTCAGCTCGGTGCCGTCCATGAGCACGGTGACCTCGCTCTTGAGGCCCTGCGGGACGACCGACAGGATGCGCACGTCGGCGTCCTCGGACTCGCCGTACGTCACCGTCCGCACCGAACCGGCCAGCCGGCGCGTCAGTTCCCGGGCGCCCTCGTGGTCGGCGGCGATCACCAGCGTGCCGCCGGGCACGATCTTCCCGGCGAAGGTCTCGAAGGACTCGTAGATCTCGTCCATCGACGCGTAGTTGGCGTGGTGGTCGAGCTCGACGTTGAGGACGATGGCGACCTCGGGCGCGTACTTGTGGAAGCTGCGGTCGCTCTCGTCCGCCTCGGCGACGAAGATCTCGCCGTCGCCGTGCAGGGCGTTGGAGCCGGGCGCGTCCAGGTCGCCGCCGATCGCGTACGACGGGCCGCGGCCCAGCTCGGACAGGGAGACCGCGAGCATGGAGGTGGTCGTGGTCTTGCCGTGGGTGCCGGCGACCGCGATCGGGCGCAGCCCGTCCATCAGGGCGGCGAGGGCGTCGGAGCGGTGCACGACCGGGATGCCCAGTTCGGCCGCGCGGGCCAGCTCCGGGTTGTCCTCGCGGATCGCCGACGAGACGACCACGCAGCTCGCGTCGTCGGCGAGGTGCTCCGCCGCGTGCCCGATGTGCACGGTCGCGCCCAGGGCGCGCAGCGCCTCGGCGGTCGCGGAGTCCTTCGCGTCGCTGCCCGCCACCGCGGCCCCGCGCTGGGCGAGGATCTTCGCGATGCCCGACATCCCGGCGCCGCCGATGCCGATGAAGTGCGGTCGGTCCATGGCGGTAGGAAGGCCGGGTGCCATGCGCTGTTCTCCCCAGGGGTGCGGTGCGTGCTGGTGGGCGCGCCCCCGGCGCGGGGCCCGGGAGCGCGGCCCCAGCCTATGCCTTGCTGTGGGAGAACAGCTTCAGGACCGGTACGCCGACCTTGTGCCGGGCCCGCGAGGCCCAGTCCCGGTGGAAGAACTCCTCCACGTAGTGCGGGTCGGTCAGGACGATCACCTCGTCCGCGCCGATCTCCTGGACGAGCGACCTGAGCGCGTCCAGCGGGTGCGCCTCGACCAGGCGGCCCTCGGCGCCGGCGCCGGACGCGCGCAGGGCCGTGAGGGACACCTCCAGCGCCCGCTGCCCGACGGTCAGCGCCTCCTCCCCCTCCGGGGTCTCGCCCTCGCGGACCGCGTCGTCGAGTTCGCCGAGGGCGACGTCGTCGATGGCCCGCAGCAGCCGGTCGGCCTGGTCGCCGCGCGGCTGGAGCAGCACGTGGAAGGCGACCGGTTCGTCGCCGTGCAAGGTGGTGACGAACTCCACGTCGGCGGACGTCAGGGCCTTCTCGATCATCAAAACGCTTGTGAACACCAGGCGCCCCTTCTCCTTCGAGGGCCCGCGGGCCCACCCTCCGCAGGCGTGCCGAGCCCTGCGGAAACCATCCTGCCCCGTGATCGCACGGGTACTGCCGGATTCAGTGTGCCCGGCACGGACTAATCGGAACGAGTGATTCCGTATGAGGTTCGCGGCGGCGCGCCAACGGCCGGACGTCGGTACGGTTCGCCGCCGCGGTTCAGTCGCGGCGGTACCGGCTGAAGAGGAAACCTTCCTCCTCCAAGAGGGACGCCAGGGCGAAACGCCGCGGCACCTCGACCGAGGGCCCGCCCGCGATGCGCTGCGCGTCGCCCGCGGTGAGCATCGGGGAGACGGTCAGGCACAGCTCGTCGAGGACGCCGGCCGCGACGAACTGCCCCAGCAGCCGCGGGCCGCCCTCGGTCAGCAGCCGGGTGTGACCGAGCCCGGCGAGCGCGTGGACGGCCCGGGCCGGGTCCACGCCGACGCCGTCGCCGGCGATCACCACCCGGGCGCCGGCCTTCTCGGCGGCCGCGACGCGGTCCGGGGCCGCCGCGGCGCCGGTGAGGATCAGGGTGGGCACCAGCGGCGAGGTGAACAGCGGCAGGGAGAAGTCCAGCTCCAGGCTCGCGCTGACCACCGCGATCACCGGCGCCGGGCCCTGTCCGGCCGCCTGCCGCAGCTCCGCGAACTCCGCACGCGCGCGTGCGGGCCGGTACCCCTCCTGGCGTACGGTCTCGGCGCCGGCGATCACCACGTCCGCGAGCGCCCGCAGAGTGCCGAAGATCCGCATGTCGGCCGCGCTGGAGATGGGCTGGGAGCGGCCGTCGTGCTGAGCGGCCCCGTCGAGGGTGGAGACCATGTTGGCCCGCAGCCAGGCCCCCGTCCGCGCGTCCGGCTCGGGGTACGCGTAGGCGTCGGCCAGCTCGGCGAGACTCCACTCCCGGTCGCCCCCGGCGGAATCGCCCTCTGCTGTCGGATCGGTCACAGGGAACAGACGTCGCATGCGGTGCAGTGTTCCACGCCACCCACGAGCGAACCCCGGCCGCCACCGCCCCGCACAGCCAAGCCGAGCCCCGCCCCGCAGCCGACCCACGCAGCCGCGGACAGTCCCGCCCCGCCGCAGCCGCCGCAGCCGCCGCAGCCGCCGCAGCCGCGGGCAATCGTGCCGCTAGGGCGGCACGGGTGGGCGCGGCGGCACCCCGCAAGCGCCGGGCCGCGCGCCCCACCCCCGCCCCGCGGACAACACCGGGCATCCGGAGACCACCACCCAGGCCCCCAGCCGCAGGCCACCGCACGAGGCACCCACCGCACAGGCCCTACCATTGACCACCGTGTCGTCCTCCTCCGCCGCCCCCGGTTCCGCCTCCTCCGGCCCCACCCCGATAGCCGGGGCGACCCCGCTGTCCCTGTGCGCCCGTGAGCCGCACGTCCCGGCGGACCGCCTGGTCGCCGAGATGGTGCCGCCCCCGCGCTTCGACTCCGTCCGCTTCAGCACGTACATCCCGGACCCGAACCAGCCCAGCCAGAGCGAGGCCGTCCAGGTCCTGGAGGGCTTCGCCGCCGGACTGGGCGAAGCCCCCGGCACGGCCACCGGCAAGCGCGGCTTCTTCGGCCTCGGCCGGAGCAAGGCCCCCAAGCCCCCCGCCGGCCCGCGCGGCGTCTACCTCGACGGCGGCTACGGCGTCGGCAAGACGCACCTGCTGGCCTCCCTGTGGCACGCCACCCCCGCCGAGCCCTCCCGCAAGGCCTTCGGCACCTTCGTGGAGCTGACCAACCTGGTCGGCGCCCTCGGCTTCCAGCAGACCGTGCAGACCCTCTCCGGGCACCGCCTCCTGTGCATCGACGAGTTCGAGCTGGACGACCCGGGCGACACCGTCCTCGTCTCCAGCCTGCTCGCCCGGCTCGTGGAGGCCGGCGTCGCGCTCGCCGCCACCTCCAACACACTGCCGGGCAAGCTCGGCGAGGGCCGCTTCGCGGCGGCCGACTTCCTGCGCGAGATCCAGGGCCTGTCCGCCCACTTCCGCGCCCTGCGCATCGACGGCGAGGACTACCGCCACCGGGGCCTGCCCGAGGCACCCGCGCCGTACTCCGACGAGCAGGTGACCCGGGCGGCGCAGGAGACGGACGGCGCGTCCCTGGACGAGTTCCCGGCGCTCCTCGACCACCTCGCCCGCGTCCACCCCAGCCGCTACGGCGCTCTGACCGACGGCCTCGAGGCCGTGTGCCTCACCGGGGTCAGGGCGGTGCCGGACCAGTCGACGGCGCTGCGGCTGGTCGTCCTCGCGGACCGGCTCTACGACCGCGAGGTGCCCGTGCTGGCCTCGGGGCTGCCCTTCGACCGGCTGTTCAGCGAGGAGATGCTGAAGGGCGGCTACCGCAAGAAGTACTTCCGGGCGATCTCCCGGCTCACCGCCCTCGCCCGGGACGCGGGACGCCTCGTCGACGCGGACTGACCCATCGTCCGTTTCACGCCGACCGACCACGATTTTCAGGCTCTCTTCGCCTCGTAACGCCACGTTAACCCTGCAAATGACTTTGCGGGGTTAATGTGTTTCTTGACCAAGCATTGACCAAGTGCTGGCGTGCACAAGAGGCGTGAAACGACCGGAGGGGGGCGCATGTTCCGAGGTGGGACGCCCCGGGCCCTGCTTCCGCTCCTCGCCGCCGTCCTGTTCGCCCTTCAGTTCTTCGCACCCGCGCCGTCCTTCGCATCCGCGCACACGAGCCGTGATGCCGTGGCCAACGCCCCGTCAGGGTTCACCCTCGGCGCGACGGCGTCCCCCGACGAGACCGTCACCTGTCACGAGCCCGGCCGCTCCGGCAACACGCACGGCCCGGCGCGCGTCCGCGACCGGCACCGCGCCACCGCGGCGCCCGAGCCCGAGGCCCCCGAGCCCCCGCTGTCCCGGCAGCGCACGGCCGCACCCGAGCAGGTGCCGCCCGGCCGCGCGCACGAGCGCCGCTCGAGACCCGCCACGGACCGCTCCCCCGCGGCCCTCCAGGTCTTCCGCTGCTGAGCGACGGAGCACCCCCCCACTCCGTCCACACCCGTCCGACGCGCCCCCACAGCGCGCCAGGAGGAATCACCGCATCATGCAGCCCCTCATCGACAACGCCCGTACGTTCGGACAGCGCCCTGAGGAGTTCGCCGGGCACGCCGCAGGCCAGTCGCCCGAAGTCCTGTTCATCACCTGCTCCGACTCCCGGGTCGTACCGGCCCTGATCACGGGCGCCCGGCCCGGCCAGCTCTTCGAGCTGCGCACCGCGGGCAACATCGTCCCGCCCTACGGCGCCGAGCGCCCCAGCGGCGAGGCGGCCACCATCGAGTACGCCGTCGAGGTCCTCGGCGTCACGGACATCGTGGTCTGCGGCCATTCGCACTGCGGTGCCGTCGGCGCGCTGGTGCGCGGCGACGACCTGACCGCCGTACCCGCCGTGCGCGACTGGCTCGCCGAGGCCGCGGACGAGCCGAAGCCCTGCGACCCCGCCGACCCCACGGTCGCCGACGCCGTCCAGCACCACGTCCTGGCCCAGTTGCTGCGGCTGCGCTCCTACCCGTGCGTCGAGCGGCGGCTGACCGAGGGCCGGCTGCGCCTGCGCGGCTGGTACTACGAGGTCCACACCGGCACCGTGCGTCAGCACCACGCGGACACCGACGCGTTCGAGACCCTGTGAGCGGCGTCGTGAACATATCCAAGTTCCCGCACTGGCGGCAGGACCTCACCGCCTCGCTCGTCGTGTTCCTGGTCGCCCTCCCGCTGTGCGTCGGCGTCGCCGTCGCCTCCGGTGTCCCGGCCGAACTCGGCCTCGTCACCGGCATCGTGGGCGGCGTGGTCACCGGCCTCCTGCCGGGCAGCAGCCTCCAGGTGTCCGGTCCGGCCGCCGGCCTGACCGTGCTGGTCTTCGGCGCGGTCGACGCCTACGGACTGCCCGCGCTCGGCGTGATCGTGCTGGCCGCCGGGCTGCTCCAGCTCGCGATGGGCGCCCTGAAGCTCGGGCGCTGGTTCCGCGCGATCTCCCTCTCGGTCGTCGAGGGCATGCTGGCCGGCATCGGCCTCGTGCTCATCGCCGGCCAGCTGTACTCGGCGGCCGGTCTGGAGGCCCCCGCCTCCGGCCTCGACAAGATCATCGGGCTGCCCGGTGCCGCCGCCGACGCCCTGGGCAGCACCGGAGCCCTGACCTCCCTCGCGCTCGGCGCGGGCACCGTCGCGGTGATGGTGCTGTGGAAGCGGCTGCCGAAGGGGGTCCAGACCGTGCCGGGCGCGCTGGCCGCGGTCGGACTGGCCACGGCGGTCACGGCGGTCTTCGGACTGTCGGTGGCGACCGTCGAGGTGAACGGCCTCCTGGACTCGATCCAGCCGCCCGGAGCCGACGCCTTCGGCGAGCTGGCGAACGTGGGCCTCCTCGGCACGATCGTCGCCTTCACCCTGATCGCCTCGGCGGAGAGCCTGTTCAGCGCCGCCGCGGTGGACCGGCTGCACAACGGTCCGCGCACCGAGTACGACAGGGAGCTGATGGCGCAGGGCGCCGGCAACTCGGTGTGCGGTCTGCTCGGCGCGCTGCCGATGACCGCGGTCATCGTGCGCAGTTCCGCGAACGTCGGCGCCGGCGCGCGGACCAAGGCGTCCCGGGTGCTGCACGGCGTGTGGCTGCTGCTGTTCGCCGCGCTGCTGCCGTCCGCGCTGGCGCTGATCCCGCTGCCCGCGCTGGCGGGCATCCTGGTCCACGCGGGCTGGAAGCTGATCCCGTTCCGCGGCATCGTGTCGCTGTGGCGCGGGCACCGGGGCGAGGCCCTGATCCTGGTGGTCACGGCCGTGTCGATCGTCGCGGTGAACATGTTCGAGGGCGTGCTGATCGGTCTGGCCCTGTCCGTGGCCAAGACCGCCTGGGAGGCCTCGCACCTCAAGCTGGAGATCGTCGACAAGGGCGCGGGTCCCGTCCAGGCACACCTGTCGGGCAACGCGACCTTCCTGCGGCTGCCGAAGATGCTGGAGAGCCTGGAGGCACTCCCGCAGGACCGCCCGGTCGAGCTGGACCTGTCCGGGCTGCACCACTTGGACCACGCCTGCCGCACCGCGCTGGAGAACTGGGCCGAGCGGCACAGTGCGGCCGGCACGGACCCGGTGAAGGTCACGGAACCGGCCGGAGCCGCGGCGTAACGCCTGGCGGGCGCCCGTACCCGGCGCCTGCACCGGTGCCCGTTCCGGGCGTTGCCTGCGGGCATGGCCCCGGAGCGGGCACCGGGCATATCGTTGCAGGAGCAGGCGAATCGGCCCTCTGGGCGAGGAGGTCGTCATGCTCCAGGAGCTGCTGACCGCGGTGGCCGCCGTCGGAAGTGCCGGGGTCCTCTACGTCGTCTCGGCGGCACGGGTCGTCAAGCAGTACGAGCGCGGGGTGGTCTTCCGGCTCGGGCGGCTGGCGGGGGACGTGCGCTCGCCCGGGTTCACGATGGTGGTCCCGTTCGTGGACCGGCTGCACAAGGTCAACATGCAGATCGTCACGCTGCCGGTGCCCGCGCAGGAGGGCATCACCCGCGACAACGTGACCGTGCGGGTCGACGCCGTCGTCTACTTCAAGGTGGTCGACGCGGCCAACGCGCTCGTCAAGGTCGAGGACTACCGGTTCGCCGTCTCCCAGATGGCGCAGACCTCGCTGCGGTCCATCATCGGCAAGAGCGAGCTGGACGACCTGCTCTCCGACCGGGAGAAGCTCAACCAGGGCCTGGAGCTGATGATCGACAGCCCGGCGGTCGGCTGGGGCGTGCAGATCGACCGGGTCGAGATCAAGGACGTCTCCCTGCCCGACACGATGAAGCGCTCCATGGCGCGGCAGGCCGAGGCCGACCGGGAGCGGCGGGCCCGGATCATCAACGCCGACGCCGAGCTCCAGGCGTCCCGGAAGCTCGCCGAGGCGGCGGAGCAGATGTCCGAGCAGCCCGCCGCCCTGCAACTGCGCCTGCTGCAGACCGTGGTGGCCGTCGCCGCGGAGAAGAACTCGACACTGGTCCTGCCCTTCCCGGTGGAGCTGCTGCGGTTCCTGGAGAAGGCCCAGGAACGGCCCGTGGAGCGGTGACGAACGGTGACACGTGCTACACGCGTGGTTCCCGGGGCTCCTGGCAGGTGATAGACACAGCGGGGTCACAGTCCTGTCCGCCAGCAGGAAGGTTGCCCCATGTCCGCAACACGACGTCAGGTGCTGGCCCGCTCCGGTGCGCTCGGAGCCGGCATCGCCTTCACCGGAGCCCTCTCCGAACTCTTCGCGGGCACCGCCGCCGCACAGTCCCTCGGCCACGCCGGCTACGGACCCCTGGTGCCCGACCCCGACGGTCTGCTCGATCTGCCGAAAGGATTCCGCTACCGGGTCCTGTCCCGTGAGGGCGACCGGCTGCGCTCCGGCGAGGGCCGGGTCCCGTCCAACCACGACGGCATGTCGGCCTTCCCTGGCCGACACGGCCGTACCCACCTGGTACGCAACCACGAGAACCGCGCCAACGGCCGGATCCCGGTCCCCACGGTCGAGGGCCTGACGTACGACCCGGCGGGCAAGGGCGGTTGTACGGCGCTGACCCTGGACTCCCACAACCGCGTCCTGTCCGAGCGGGTGGCGATCGCCGGTACGGCCGTCAACTGCGCGGGCGGCCCCACCCCCTGGCACACGTGGCTGACCTGCGAGGAGACCGAGGACAAGGCGGGCACCAACGGCTACACCAAGGACCACGGCTTCATCTTCGAGGTCGACCCCGTCGACCCGCACCGCACCGGCGCGGTCCCGCTGACCGCGATGGGCCGCTTCCAGCACGAGGCGATCGCCGTGGACCCGCGGCGGGGCGTCGTGTACGAGACGGAGGACGCCTTCGAGCGGCCCTTCGGGCTCTTCTACCGCTTCCTGCCCGAGAAGCCGCTGGGCGGCACGGGCTCGCTGCGCGCGGGCGGCCGGCTCCAGGCGATGCGGGTGCCCGGCGTACCCGACCTGTCCTCGATCCAGGAGACGGGCGCCGAGTTCGACGGCATCGAGTGGGTCGACGTACCCGACCCGCTGGCCACCACGACGCCGATCTGCCACCAGGACTTCGGCCGGGGCGGCATCACCCACGCGCAGAAGCTGGAGGGCTGCTACTGGGGCGGGCGCAGCGTGTACTTCGTGTCGTCCTTCGCCCACAGCGCCGAGGGCTCGGCGGCCGACCACTACGGCCAGATCTGGCGCTACGACCCGGACCGGCGCCGCCTGACCCTGGTGATCGTCTTCGGCCCGGACACCGACGTCCAGCTGCCCGGCGAGTCCCCGGACAACATCTGCCTGGCACCGAGCGGCGGCCTCATGGTCTGCGAGGACGGCAACGGCGCCCAGCACGTCTACGGGGTGACCCGGCGCGGCGAGGTGTACGCGATGGCCCGCGGCCGGCAGAACATCGGCACGGCCGAGGAGCCCGAGTGGGGCGAGTTCGCCGGGGTCACCTTCTCGCCCGACGGCGACACCATGTACGTCAACTGCTACACCCCGGGGACGACCTTCGCCGTGACCGGCCCCTGGCGCGGGTGAGGACCGTGTAGACACGGGGTACCCGGCGCCGCATGACGGACAACGCGCGGCTCAGCGGCTCGTACTGGCTGGAAACGGCACCGGGTGCCCCCCGTCCGCCCCTGACGGAGGACATCGAGGCCGACGTCGCGGTGATCGGCGGCGGGATCGCCGGACTCAGCACGGCGTCGGAGCTGGCGCGGGCCGGACGGAGCGTGGCGGTGCTGGAGGCCGGCCGGATCGCCGCGAGCGTCACCGGCCACACCACCGCCAAGGTGTCCGTCCTGCACACGCTGGTCTACGACAAGCTGCGGCGCACCCGGGGCCCCGAGGGCGCCCGGCTGTACGCGCGCTCGCAGACGGAGGCCATCGAGCACGCCGCCGCCCTGGTGGACGAGCTGGGCATCGACTGCGAGTGGGAGACCCGCGACTCCTACACCTACGTGTGCGATGCGGGCCGCGTGGACGAGCTGCGGGCCGAGGCGTCCGCCGCGAAGGAGGCGGGGCTGCCGGCGTCGTTCGTGACGGAGACCGGGCTGCCGTTCCCGGTCGCGGGCGCCGTCCGGGTGACCGGGCAGGCCCAGTTCCACCCGCGCAAGTACCTGCTGGCCCTCGCCGAGGACCTGGAGGCGCGCGGCGGGCGGATCTTCGAGGACACCACCGTCCACGGTCTGGACGAGGGCGAGCCGTGCCGGGTGTCGACCGGGACGGGAGCGACGGTCACCGCCCGGGACGTCGTGGTCGCCACCCACTACCCGATCTTCGACCGGGCGCTGCTGTTCGCCCGGCTCTCGCCGCGCCGGGAACTGGTCGTGGCGGGGCCGGTCGAGGCGGACCGGGACGTCGCCGGCATGTACATCACGCCGGACGAAGGCACCCGGTCGGTGCGCACGGCACCCCTCGACGACGGCCGACGGCTGCTGATCGTCACCGGTGAGCACTTCACGCCCGGCACCGGAGACACCCGGGAGCGCTTCGACCGGCTCTCGGCCTGGGCCCGCGACCACTTCCCCGGCGTGGACGTCACCCACGCCTGGGCCACTCAGGACATCGACCCCACCGACACCGTGCCCATGGTGGGCCCGCTGCACCAGGGCACGCGGCACGCGTACGTGGCCACCGGGTTCGGCGGCTGGGGCATGAGCGGCGGCGTCATGGCGGGCCTGTTGCTGACGGCGCAGATCACCGGCCGGGAGTGCGCCTGGAGCGGGCTGTACGACCCGCGCCGGCTGAAGACGCAGGCGCGCGAGATGCCCCAGTTCCTCAAGACGCAGGCACAGGTGGCCGGCCACTTCGTCGGGGACCGGCTGAAGCCCGCGCCCCCGGTGGACGCCCTGCCTCCGGGCGAGGGCGCCGTGGTCCGGGCGGGCGGCGACCGGCTCGCGGTCTACCGGGACGAGGCGGGTGCGCTGCACGCGCTCTCGCCGCGCTGCACCCACCTGGGCTGCCTGGTCAGCTTCAACGCGGCGGAGTGCGCGTGGGAGTGCCCCTGCCACGGCTCGCGTTTCGCCACGGACGGCAAGGTGATCCAGGGCCCGGCGACCACACCGCTGGAGCGGCGGGACATCTGACTCTGCTCGGTCCTGAGCCGTCGTGACCCGTTGTGACCCGTTCTGACCCGGGAGGGTGACCCCTCGGGCCCGACACGACAGATAGTCGTATAAAACGAACAACATACTCATACGTTCGTACGGTGATGACTCTCGTACGACGCACCACCGCACTGTGCGCTGTCGCCGCCGCCTCCGTCGCGCTCGCCGCCTGCGGGAACTCGGATGCGGGGAAGGTCCCCCGCCCGGCACCGTCCGCCGGTCCCTCGAAGGCCGCCCCCTCCCGGCCGCCCACCCTCGCCCCCGGCCCCTCGGGCCTCACCCCCGTCTTCGAGCACGGCCCGCGCGCCGCCAGGATCGTCGCCCTCACCTTCGACGCCGACATGACGGCGGACGAGGGGCCCCGGGCGGCGGCGGGCGAACGGTTCGACAACCCGCAGCTGATCGCGACCCTGCGGAGGCTGAAGGTGCCGGCCACGGTCTTCATGACCGGGCGGTGGGCCGAGGAGTACCCGGACGAGGCCCGCTCCCTCGGCCTGGACCCGCAGTTCGAGATCGCCAACCACTCCTACAGCCACTACGCCTACACGGACGACTGCTACGGCCTGCCGACCGTGCCCCGGGAGCGGATGCGGTCGGACCTGGAGCGGGCGTACACGGCGTTCGACAAGGCCGGAGTGCCGAACCCGATGCCCTACTTCCGTTTCCCCGGCGGCTGTTACGACAAGACGGCCCTCGGGGAACTGACCCCCGCGGGCGTCACCGTCGTGCAGTGGGACGTGGTGAGCGGGGACGCGTTCGCGACGGACGCCGACGCGGTGGCCCGGCAGGTGCTGGACGGCGTACGGCCCGGTTCGGTGGTCGTCATGCACTGCACCCGCAGCGCCGCCCCGGTGACCGAACGGGCGGTGCGCACGGTCGTGCCCGAACTGCGCGAGCGGGGCTACCGCTTCGTGAAGGTGTCCGAGCTGATCGGCGCGGCGGACGGACGGCGCTGACCGTCCTACGCCGGAGGCATGAGCAGCGACGAGGACCACTGTCCGATCGACGTGGCCCGGCCGTCCGTGGCCGACGGCCCGCCGTACGCCGTGGGGGAGCGTGCTGTGCCGTGAGCCGACGGAGCACCCCGAGTCGTACAAGGGGATCATCCTCTGCCCGCGGTGTGAATGGCAGGAGGCCCAGCGGACCGCCTGCTCGGGGTGACCTCGGCGCGGGCCCCGGCGGGGCGTGACACGGGGGCCGTCCTGTCGCGTGCGGGCGGGTTGGCAGACTGGGGGCGTGAGCAATGAGCCGACGACGCCCGTCCCCGACAGTCCCTTCCGCCCCGAGCCCGGCGACCGCGACCTCGCGCCGCAGTTCGTCCTGCCGCTGGTCGTCCGCATCGAGCGGGCGGCGCCGCCGGCCCGTACGGACGCCCTGGAGACCGCGGCCCGCGCGGTGCTGGTGATGCTCGCGGACGAGCGGTCGACGGGCGACGGCGAGTGGGCCGAGGCCGTGCGCGACTGGCAGGACGCCCGTATCCGCAAGGTGGTGCGGCGGGCGCGTGGCGCCGAGTGGCGGCGGGCCGAGGCGCTGCCCGGCATCACGGTCAGCGGGAAGACGGCCGAGGTACGGGTCTTCCCGCCGGTCCCGCTGGACGGCTGGCCCAAGGACCTGGCCCGCCTCCAGGTCTCCGGCACCGACCTCGACGACCCCGAGCCCCCGGTCGACGCCGACCCGTCGGCCCCCGTGCTGTGGCTGAACCCGGACCTCGGCATGTCGGCCGGCAAGGCGATGGCCCAGGCCGGCCACGGTGCCCAGCTCGCCTGGTGGGAGCTGGACGACGCGGCACGGGCCGCCTGGCGCGACGCGGGCTTCCCGCTGGCGGCGCGCACCGCGGACCCGGCCCGCTGGGCCGGCCTCACCACCAGCGGCCTGCCGGTGGTCCGCGACGCCGGGTTCACGGAGATCGCACCGGGCTCGTGCACGGTGGTGGCGGACCACCCGGCGCTGCGGTAGCGCTCCGAGGCGCCGGGGGCACGAACCTCAAGTGTTGCTCTGAACATGCCCGGCCCGGGGTTCGGGCCGGGCGCCCCGGGCCATATCCCCGTCGAACCGACGGGGAGGGACGGACCATGGAGCGACTGGGGACCGGCATCGGATGGCGGCCGGAGATCGCGGACGTCGTGGAGCGCATGCCCGGCATCGACTGGGTCGAGGCCGTGGCCGAGAACCTCTGCCCCGGCCATCTGCCGGATTCCCTGCTGCGGCTGCGCGAGCGCGGCGTCACCGTCGTGCCGCACGGCGTCTCGCTCGGCCTCGGAGGCGCCGAACGGCCCGACGCGGGCAGGCTGGCAGCGCTCGCCGAACGGGCGGAGGTGCTGGGTTCGCCGCTGGTCACCGAGCACATCGCGTTCGTCCGGGCCGGCGGGCCGCTGTCCGCCTCCCCGCGCCTCGAGGCCGGTCACCTGCTGCCGGTGCCCCGCACCCGCGACGCCCTCGACGTGCTGTGCGAGAACGTGCGCGTCGCCCAGGACGCGCTGCCCGTACCCCTCGCCGTCGAGAACATCGCCGCGCTGATCGCCTGGCCGGGCGAGGAGATGACGGAGGGACAGTTCCTCTACGAGCTGGCCGACCGGACGGGGGTGCGGCTGCTCATCGACGTGGCGAACCTGTACACCAACCACGTCAACCGCGGCGAGGACCCGGCCGAGGCGCTGCGCGAACTGCCCCTGGAGGCCATCGCCTACGTCCATGTCGCGGGCGGCTTCGAGCGCGACGGCGTCTGGCACGACAGCCACGCCCACCCCGTACCGCGGCCGGTGCTCGACATCCTCACCGACCTCGCCTCGCGCGTCGCACCGCCGGGCGTACTGCTGGAACGCGACGAGAACTTCCCGGAGGAGGACGAGCTGCGGGGCGAGGTGGAGGCGATCCGGACCGCGGTGGCCAAGGGCCGGGCGTCGGCGCCGGACCCGGTGCTCACCGGCGCCGACGCCGCGTCGCGGGAGGAGACGGAGCCCGCCGTCACCGACGCCGCCCGTCAGCGCCTCGCCCTCGCCCAGGCCGCGCTGCTGTCCGCGCTGGTCGCCGGCACGCCCGTGCCCGAGGGATTCGACCGGGCGCGGCTCGGTGTGCAGGCACGGGCGCTCGCCGGGAAGCGGGCGGACGTGGTCGCGAAGGTCGCGCCGGAACTGCCGGTGATCCTCGGCACGGAGTACCGGACCGCCTTCCTCGCCTACGCCCAGGGCCGTCCGATGACCGGCGGGTACCGGCGGGACGCACTGGAGTTCGCCGGGCAGCTGCTGCGGGACGGCCGGCCCCAGGACGCCTCCGCGCGGCGGGAGTTGCGGGAGTGGTGGCTGGAGCGGTCGGGGCCGGCGCCGCGACCGGAGCGGCCCGGGGTCCGGTGGGCCCGCGCGACCCGGCGGGTGCTGCTGCGCCGCCGAGGCGGCCTGGCGGAACGTCACACACCGACAACACTGCGTCCCGGAATGTGAAAAGGGCATGGCGCCGGCGTAAGCCCTTGGCATAGAAGTACGGCATGTTCTGGGTCCTTCTCCTGCTGCCGGCCTGGGTCGTCGCCGGTCTGGCGTGCACGCGGCTGTGCCTGGCCGCCGTGCGCGCGGCGGCCACCGACACCACGACCGCGGGCCACGCGCACGCGCTGACGCTGTACGAGGCGGCGTTCCTCTCCGGCGGCCCACGGCGGGTCGCCGACCTGACGCTGGTGTCCATGGCGCGCCAGCGTCGCCTGCTGCTCGCGCACACCGGCTGGGCGACGGTCGTCGATCCGCGCGGCCGGGACGACATGGAGCGGTCGGTCCTCGGGGCCATAGGACCGGAGGAGCAGTCCCGGATAGCGCCGGTGCGGGCGGCCGCCGCCACCGCCGACGCGGTACGGGGCCTGGCGGACCGGCTGGTCGGCGCGGGACTCGCCGTGCCGGACGGTGCGCGCAGCGTCGCGGCCGGGGTCCGGCGGGTGCGGCTCGCCGCGCTGACCGTGTGCGCGCTGGGCGCCGCCGCACTGGCGCTGCCCGTCCCGGCGGACCTGCCGCGCCACCTGATCGCCCTGTGGTTCGCGCTGCCGCTCGTCCTGACCCTCAGCTCCCTGGCGATCGCGCGGATGGAGGTCCACCCGTACTCGCACTGGGCGTCCCCTGCCGGACAGCGGCTGCTCGGCACGCTCGCCCGGGACGCCGACGGCACGGCGGACGAGCGTACGTACCTCACGTCCGTCGCCGTGCGCGGCATCCACGCCATCGGTGAACCCGACCTGCGGGCGGCCTTCGCCCACCGGGAGGACTACCTCGGGGAGCACCGCGAGCGACAGGGCTGAGCCGGGCAGCACCCGCGGAGCCGCGCCCGGCGCCAACACCCGCGGGCGGTGCTTGCCTCGCCCGGTCTCCGGACTGGCGAGGCGCTGCGCCACGACCACTCCCTCCACGACGCCCGCGACCTGGACGTCGTGCGGGCCGCGCTGGGCGGTCGAGACCCGAACACGGGACCCGAACCCCGGACCTGATCCCCGGCCTTCCGGCCGGGAACCCGGTCAGGCCAGCCCAGCCACCAGCTCCGCGATGTCCTTGCGGCGCCCCGTGTAGAACGGGATCTCCTCGCGCACGTGCCGGCGGGCCTCGGAGGCGCGCAGGTGGCGCATGAGGTCGACGATGCGGTACAGCTCGTCGGCCTCGAAGGCGAGGATCCACTCGTAGTCGCCGAGCGAGAAGGAGGCGACCGTGTTGGCGCGCACGTCCGGGTAGCCGCGGGCCATCTTGCCGTGGTCGGCGAGCATGCGGCGGCGGTCCTCGTCGGGCAGCAGGTACCAGTCGTAGGAGCGCACGAACGGGTAGACGCTGACGTAGTCGCGCGGCGTCTCGTCGGCGAGGAACGCCGGGATGTGCGAGCGGTTGAACTCGGCGGGGCGGTGCAGCGCCATGTTCGACCAGACCGGCTCCAGCGCGCGGCCCAGCTTCGTGCGGCGGAAGAGGTTGTACGCCTCCTGGAGCTGGTCGCTGGTCTCGGCGTGCCACCAGATCATGAGGTCGGCGTCGGCGCGCATCCCGGAGAGGTCGTAGGTGCCGCGGACCGTCACGTCCTTGGCGGCGAGCTGGTCGAACAGCTCCTGGACCTCGTCGGCGTAGCCCGCGCGGTCCTCGGGGAGCACGTCCTTGAGCTTGAACACGGACCAGAGGGTGTAGCGGATGACCTCGTTGAGGTCCTTGGCCAGCTTGCCCTTGTTGGGGATCCGGTCGGCGGCAGGGGTGGAGGCGTCGTCACTCATGGCCCTATTCTCCCGCTCCGCCGTGCAGGCTCTGCACCGGGTGGGCGGTGAGCTCGTCCACACCGCGCAGGTCCCCGTGGATCTGGTCGGCGGCCGCGTACGCGCTCGCGATGCTCGCCGGGATACCGACGCCGTCGTAGGCCGCCCCGCACACGGCGAGGCCCGGGAGTTTCGCGACGTGGGCGCGGACGCGGGCCACGCGCGCGTGGTGGCCGACGGGGTACTGGGGCAGGCCGTCCTGCCAGCGGGTGACGCGGGTGGCGACCGGCGCGGCGGCCAGGCCGGTGGCCTCCTCCAGATCGTGCCGGGACACGGCGACGAGCCCGTCGTCGTCGCGGCCGAGGATCTCCGTCTCGCCGTACCGGCCGACGGAGGTGCGCAGGACCACCAGGTCCCGGTCCTCGTCGCCGATCCAGCCCCACTTGCGGGAGGCGAAGGTGGACGCCTTGATGGTGCGCCCGTCGACCGGCGGCACGAGGAAGCCGCTGCCCTCGGGGAGCGCGGCGGTGTCGGAGCGGCGGTAGGCGAGGGTGATCAGGGCCATCGAGGCGTACTCCACCGCCGCCAGCTCGGCCGCGGCCGCGGGAGCCTCGGCGCGCAGCAGCTCGGCGGCGGGGCGGGCGGGCACGGCGACGACGACCGCCCCGGCGTGCAGCACCCGGTCGCCGGCGACGATCCGCCAGCCGTGCGGGGCGGTGCGGCGCAGCTCCGTCACGGGTGCCCCGGTGACGATCTCGCCGCCGCGGGCCCGCACCGACCACGCGACCGCGAGCGGGAGGGTGCCGATGCCGCCCTCGATGCCCATGAACACGGGGCCGCTCGGCGGGGAGGTGGCCGTGCGGCCCTGGAGGGCGCGCACCGCCTCGGTCAGGGAGGTGTGGGTGCGGGCGGCCTCGAAGAGCTGGGGCACGGCCGAGCGCAGCGAGATGCGGTACGCGTCGCCCGCGTAGACCCCGCCCAGCAGTGGCTCGACGAGCCGGTCGACGACCTCGCGGCCCAGCCGCGCCGCCACGTACTCCCCGACCGCCACGTCGTCGCCGACCTCGGTACGGGGCAGCTCGGCGTCGCGCCCGATGCGGGCGAGGCCCTCGGGCGAGAGCACGCCGGACAGGGCGGCGGCGGTGCCGGGGACGCCCATGACGTGGCCCTTGGGCATGGGGCGCAGGGCGCCGCGGGTCCACAGGGAGGCCGACGCGGTGGCGGGCGGCTGGAGGCGGTCGGCGAGTCCGGCCGCGCGGGCGAGGCCGACGGCCTCGGGGCGGCGGGCCAGCATCGACTCGGCGCCCAGGTCGACCCGGACCCCCGCGATCTCGCCGGGCAGCAGCTTGCCGCCGACGCGGTCCGAGGCCTCCAGCACGGTCACGCGGGCCCCGCGCTCCAGCAGCCGGTGGGCGGCGGCCAGTCCGGCGATGCCGGCCCCGATGACGACGACGTGCCCCGTGTCCGCGGGTGTCGTGCCCGCCGGGATCTCGCTTGCGCACATGTCCCAAGCCTCTCAGACCCCGCCGGCGGCGCGGCCGCCAGGCCGGGTGGCGAGTGATCGCCGGCGAGTCCGGACCGTGACCTCTTCGGGACCGTTCCGCGCCGTCGCCCGAGCTCCTCGCCACGTCCTAGGAACGACAGTCGACACCGACCCCGGGGGGCCCTGTGCGTACACCACCTTCCCTGCGAGCCGTTCCGGCCGCGGCCGCCGTCCTGCTGGCCGCGACCCTCGCGCTCACCGGATGCAGTGCGGGCGGCGGCGCCGACTCCGGCAGCGCGAGCGACGCCAAGGCGGCCGCCCCGGCGGACGGCGGCAAGGGCGCGGCCGGCGCGGAGTCCGACCGTTCCGTGGCGACCGCGCCGCCGAAGGCCGCCGCGAGCCACATCATCCGCACCGCCTCCTTGACGGTCCAGGTCAAGGACGTCCCCAAGGCCCTCGACGGGGCCCGCGCCGCGGCCGAGAACGCGGGCGGCTACGTCGGCGACGAGACCACCAACCGGGACGAGGACGGTCACGAACGGACCCGGCTCGTCCTGCGCGTGCCCGTCGACGCGTACCAGGACGTCCTGTCCGAACTGGAGGGCGCCGGCAAGCTCCTGGAGCGCGACGCGAAGGCGGAGGACGTCACCGACCAGGTCGTGGACGTTCAGAGCCGCATAGCGTCGCAGCGCGCCAGCGTGGCCCGGGTGCGCGAGCTGATGGACCGCGCGACCAAGCTGAGCGACGTGGTGACGCTGGAGGGCGAGCTGAGCTCCCGTCAGGCCGAGCTGGAGTCGCTGCTCGCCCGGCAGGCTTCTCTGAAGGACCGCACCAGCCTGGCCACCATCACCCTCTCCCTGTCCGGGACGCCGGTGAAGAAGGAGGTCGCCGGGGACGACGACCCTGGGTTCACGGACGCGCTGGCGGGCGGCTGGGACGCGTTCGTGACGATGCTGCGCTGGGTGGCGATGGTGTTCGGCGCCGTCCTGCCGTTCGCCGCGGTGGCGGCGCTGCTGGTGCTGCTGTGGCTGCGGGTGGTGCGGCCCCGGCTGCCGCGCCGCCCGGCCGCCCCGCCGGTGACGACGGGGGCCGGCCCGCTGCCGACGGCCCGGCCGGTGCCGGGGAACACGCCTGCCGAAGGGACGGGCGAGCGGGACTGAAATGCCGCGTCCACGTAGCGTGTTCGCATGAGCATGAGCGGTGCGAGCGGTGCGCGGGGTACGCGGGAACGGCTGGTCGTGGTCGGCGGTGACGCCGCGGGGATGTCCGCGGCGTCGCAGGCGCGCCGGCTGAACGGCCCGGACGAGCTGGAGATCGTGGCGTTCGAACGCGGGCACTTCAGCTCGTACTCGGCATGCGGCATCCCCTACTGGGTCGGCGGTGAGGTCACCGAACGGGAGGACCTCATCGCCCGTACGCCCGAGGAGCACCGTGCGCGTGGCATCGACCTGCGGATGCGCACCGAGGTGACGGAGATCGACGTGGCCGGCGGGCGGGTGCGCGCGCGTGACGTCGATTCGGGCGCGGAGTCCTGGACGGCGTACGACAAGCTCGTGATCGCGACCGGCGCCCGCCCGATCCGGCCCGACATGCCCGGGGCCGACGCGCCCGGTGTGCATGGGGTGCAGACCCTCGACGACGGGCAGGCGCTGCTCGACACGCTGGCCCGCACGCGCGGGCGGCACGCGGTGGTCGTCGGGGCCGGTTACATCGGCGTGGAGATGGCCGAGGCGCTGATCAACCGCGGCTACGAGGTGACCGTCGTCAACCGCGGCCGGGAGCCGATGTCCACGCTCGACCCGGACATGGGCCGGATGGTGCACGAGGCCATGGAGGGCCTCGGCATCACCATGGTGAACGACGCCGAGGTCACCAAGGTGCTGACGGGTGACGACGGCCGGGTCCGCGCGGTGGCCACCGAGGACGCCGAGTACCCGGCGGACGTGGTGGTGCTCGGCATCGGCGTGCGACCCGAGACCGCGCTCGCCGCCCGGGCCGGTCTGCCGATCGGCGCCCACGGCGGGCTGCTGACCGACCTGGCGATGCGCGTGCGCGGGCACGAGAACATCTGGGCGGGCGGCGACTGCGTGGAGGTGCTCGACCTGGTCTCCGGCCAGGAGCGGCACATTCCGCTGGGCACGCACGCCAACAAGCACGGGCAGGTCATCGGCACCAACGCGGGCGGCGGTTACGCCACCTTCCCGGGTGTGGTCGGCACGGCGGTCAGCAAGGTCTGCGACCTGGAGATCGCGCGGACGGGACTGCGCGAGAAGGACGCGCTGCGGGCGGGGCTGCGGTTCGTGGCGGTCACCGTCGAGTCCACCAGCCGCGCCGGGTACTACCCGGGCGCCTCCCCCATGACGGTGAAGATGCTCGCCGAGCGGCGCACCGGACGGCTGCTCGGCGTGCAGATCGTCGGCCGTGAGGGCGCGGGCAAGCGCGTCGACATCGCCGCGGTGGCCCTCACGGCCGGGATGACGGTGGAACAGATGACGGCCCTGGACCTGGGGTACGCGCCGCCGTTCTCCCCGGTGTGGGACCCCGTGCTGGTGGCGGCCCGCAAGGCGGCGAGGGCTGTCGAGGAGCGGCGCTGACGGCCCCTACGCCGTGCCGTTGATCCGGTCGATGGCCTGCCGCGCCTGCTCGGCCGGTGGCCGCGAGGGCAGGGACGACACGGACGCCGGGGCGGTCATGGAGGCCGGGGCCGTCACCGGTGAGGTGACGGCGGGCGGCTGCTCACCGGCCGGCTTGGCGTGCGCGGCGGTGCGGGTGGAGCGCAGCCGGTGGCTCACCGCCTCGTCCAGTGTGACGGGCCGTTGCCTCTGCGCGGCCAGCCGCCCGGCCTCCTGCCCGAGCCGGGCGACGTCCTCCCAGGGCAGGCGCAGCACGAGGGCGACCTCGGCCTCGCCGTCGGGCAGGGCGTGCATCGCCGGAACCGGTGTGACCCGTTCGTTCATCGCCTGATCCTCACGTCGTCCCCGCGTCCCGCCTTCCCCGGGCCGCGGGCGGTTGAGAGGACATACGCGTCCACGGACGGGGGCGTTCAGGGGGCGGGCCGATTCACCGTCCGTCAGGCGGGCAGTAGTGTCCCGTGGTCATCCCCGTCCATGACGTGAACCCGGCGCGCCGCACGCCCTGGGTGACGTATGCCCTGATCATCGCGAACGTCCTGGTGTTCCTGTTCACCCCCGGCATGACCGGTTCCGTGACGGGCGGGAGCAGTCTCGCGCAGCTGTGCCATCTCCAGGCGTTCCTGGACCACTACGCGGCCGTGCCCCAGGAGCTGCTGCAGCACCGGTTGCCGCGGCTGGTGCCGACCGGTGAGACCGGGGTGGGCCCGCGGGGGCCGGGGTGTGTGATCGGCCCGCCGGACTACGACAAGTCGCCGGAGCTGAGCGTCCTGACGGCGATGTTCCTGCACGGCAGCTGGCTGCATCTGCTGGGCAACATGCTCTTCCTGTGGATCTTCGGCAACAACGTCGAGGACCGCATGGGCCATGTGCGGTTCCTGCTGTTCTACGGGGTCTGCGGCTATGCGGCGACCTACGGTTTCGCCCTCCTCAACGCGGACTCGGGCGACCCGCTGATCGGCGCGTCGGGCGCGATCGCCGGGGTGCTGGGCGCCTACCTGGTGCTGTATCCGAAGGCCCGGGTCTGGGTCCTCGTCCCCTTCCTGATCTTCCTGCCGCTGCGCCTGCCGGCCTGGATCGTGCTGGGCTTCTGGTTCGGGCTCCAGGCGGTCTACTCGTCCGGCGGGGCCGTCTCCGCCGCGGGCACCGTGGCGTACGTGGCCCATGTCGTCGGCTTCCTGGCCGGCATGCTGATCGCCTGGCCGCTGCGGCGCGGCACCCCTCCCCCGCCGGAGCCGCGCGGGCTGCTCTTCGGCCGACGGGCCCGGCCGGGCTGGTAGCGGGGCCCGGGCGCGACGACCGGGCGAGGGTCCGCTTCCCGGCCGTCGGCGTCTTCGGGTGCGGGCCCGGCGGGGCGGAGCCGGTCCAGCCGGCGTACGAGCAGACGGGTGGCCGGCCAGGCGGCGAACGGCGCCGCGAAGGGGACGAGCAGACGCGGCAGTCCGGTGCCGGGCCCCGGCGGCAGGGCGAGGGCCAAAAGGACGCCGGCGCCGACGCTCGCGCACCAGGCGAACAGCGTCAGCAGGGACAGCGCGACCGACACGGGCACCCCGTCCATGCGCCACCTGCGGAGATCCACGTCCGTGTCGAAGGCGCCGGCGCGGGCCACGCCCACCGCGACCAGCAGCCAGAAACACACCACCACGACGAGGGCCGCGGTCAGCACGAGGGTGGGCAGGCCGACGGCGGCCGTGAACAGTGTCCGCATCGCTCGGCCCCCTCGGGTTCCGGTGCCGGCCACCCCCGTGCCCGGCACCGGGACCATCCGATGTGCTCCCCGCGGCCATGCTGCCCGGGCGGTCCCCGTCGGCGCATTGCCGGTTCCCGGCAGTGTTGGCGGTGGCCTGCATGCCGGTAAGCGTCAGGGAAACGTCAACTGCCGTCCCCGCAGGGGTGGGTATGCTCCGGATCGAACTGGTCGACGGCTTGGGGGCAACCGATGGCGGCGGGGGACGGTCCGGTGCTGGACGAGGGCCGGATCAAGCATCTTGAGCTGATCCAGATGGTCGTGGCCCGGATGGGCAACAACTCGTTCCTGATCAAGGGCTGGTCGCTGACGGTCACCGGCGCGCTGCTCGCGTTCGCCGTCCGCGCCGACGACCGGGCCGTCGCGGCGGTCAGCCTGGCGCCGGTCCTGGCGTTCTGGCTCCTCGACGGCTGCTTCATGTACCGGGAGCGCCTGTACCGGCGCCTGTACGACCGGGTCAGGCGTCCGGAGGTGGCGGTGGAGCCGTTCGCGATGGACGTGGAGCCGGGCCGGGAACGCGCGGGAGTGGCGAAGGCGGCGTTCTCGCCCACCCCGGTCTGCTTCTACGGGGGACTTCTCGTCGCCCAGGTCTTCGCTCTGCTGGTCGCCGCCTGACCCACGGGCGGGGACGGTTGCTCACCTGCGCGCGCGGCGCCCGCCGCCGGCCTCTCGGGGCCGGGACGCGCGCCGCGCGGGGGTCGTGCGTGGGGTCAGCGGGCGGTCCGGGTGTGGACGTACTCGACGAGCCGGGTCAGCGCGTCCGGCTCGGTGGACGGCAGGACACCGTGGCCGAGGTTGAAGATGTGGCCCTCCAGGCCCGCCGCCGCGTCGAGGACCTCGCGGGTCTTGGCCTCGACCGCCTGCGGGGAGGAGAAGAGGACGGCGGGGTCCAGGTTCCCCTGGAGCGCCTTGCCGGGGCCGACGCGGCGGGCGGCCTCGTCCAGCGGGACGCGCCAGTCGACGCCGACGACGTCCGCGCCGGCCTCGCCCATGTCGCCGAGGAGCTCACCGGTGCCCACGCCGAAGTGGATGCGCGGCACGCCGTACCCGGCGACGGCGTCGAAGACCTTGCGGGAGGCGGGCTGCACGAAGCGGCGGTAGTCGGCGGGGGCGAGGGCGCCGACCCAGGAGTCGAAGAGCTGGACGGCGCTCGCGCCGGCCTCGATCTGCACCTTGAGGAAGGCGGCGGTGATGTCGGCGAGCCGGTCCAGCAGGTCGGCCCACAGCTGCGGGTCGCCGTACATGAGCGCCTTGGTGTGCTCGTGGTTGCGGGACGGGCCGCCCTCCACGAGGTAGCTCGCGAGGGTGAACGGGGCGCCCGCGAAGCCGATCAGCGGGGTGGCGCCGAGCTCGCGGGTGAGCAGGCCGTACGCATCGGTGACGTACGAGACGTCCTCGGGGGTCAGGTCACGCAGCCGGGCCAGGTCCTCGCGGGTGCGGACCGGCTTCTCGACGACCGGGCCGATGCCCGGCTTGATGTCGAGGTCGATGCCGATGGCCTTGAGCGGGACCACGATGTCGCTGAAGTAGATCGCCGCGTCCACACCGTGCCGGCGCACCGGCTGCAGGGTGATCTCGGTGACCAGTTCCGGCCGCATGCAGGACTCGAGCATCGGGATGCCCTCGCGCACCTTGCGGTACTCCGGCAGTGAGCGGCCGGCCTGGCGCATGAACCACACGGGTGTGTGCGGCACCGGCTCACGCCGGCACGCCCTGAGGAAGGCGGAGTCGTACGTGGCGGTCGGCTGCTTGCCCGCGGGGCTCTGGTTGGCACTCACAGCGGCAAGTCTCGCATGTCCCCCGGGCAGCGCCCGCCCTCGGGTGCGGGCATCCCGGGCCGGGGCGCGCGCACCCGCACGGGGGCTCCGGTGCGCCCTCGCGGCACCGCGTGATCCGGACATCGCGCCCGCACGCGGGTGTCTCTCCCTGCGCCGGGGCGCCGTTCCGCTTAATCTTCCCCGCATGGCTGCGGCTCAGGGACGAGTGTCGGACGACGCTGGCGGAATGGACGAACCGAAGGACACCAAGGAGGGCGGGCGGCAACCGGGCGGTGCGGCACCGCCGCCGTTCACGGCCGCCGTCGACGCGCTCCAGACCGCGCGGCTGCGGCCGCAGGTCGAGGTGGAGCCGACCCGCGCGCCGCAGCGCCTCGCGCCGTACGCGTACGCGCTGGAGGCCGCGGTCGTCGACGGCGACGAGGATCTGGCCGACGGGCGTCTGGTGCTGCTGCACGATCCGGCCGGCCACGACGCCTGGCAGGGAACCTTCCGGCTGGTCACCCTGGTGCGTGCCGAGCTGGAGCCGGAGATGGCCGCCGACCCGCTGCTGCCTGACGTGTGCTGGTCCTGGCTCACGGGTGCCCTGCAGGCCCGCGGCCTTGCCTACGGCGAGCCCAGCGGCACCGTCACGCGGGCGAGTTCGCACTACTTCGGCGGGCTGTCGGCGCGTCCGTCCGCGTCGCAGATCGAGATCCGCGCGTCCTGGACGCCCCGCGAGGGCCTGAACGGGGTGCCGGACACCGCCGCCCACCTCGCCTCGTGGTGCGACCTGCTGGCCCAGGTCGCGGGTCTGCCGCCGGCCGGCCCGGGCGACGCGTCGATCGTCACCCTGCCCCAGCGGCGCGGACCGCAGTCCCGCTAGCAGCCCACGCACGCCCGATCACCCCTGGACACCTGGCGCCCCATGCGCTCGACGCATGCCCACGCTCGCCGGACCATCGGTCACTTTGTCGATACGGCCACTTTCGGCCTCGTATCGACAAAGATCTCGACAGAGAATGAAACCGTTCGATCTTCGAATGATCGACCGCGTGTCCGAATTGCTCGGATTGTTACTCACCAGATCGTGATCATTCTCTAAAGGCGGACGCGTTCGGTGCCGAAGACGACTGTGACCTTGAAAGCACGGTTCGTCCCGGCTTCGTCCCCCAGGAGCCGGTCCCGTCCCGCCACCCCAGGAGGCCTGGTGTCCGTTCTCCTCGAGCAGCCCGCAAGCCTGGTCGCCTACCGCCCGAACAAGCCGACCGCCATGGTGGTCGTGGCCGACCCGCGCGTCCGTTCCACCGTCACCCGCCATCTGTGGGCGCTCGGTGTGCGCGACGTCATCGAGGCCTCGTCCGTCGCGGAGGCTCGTCCCCGCATCGGCAACCCCCGCGACATCTGCGTCGCAGACGTCCATCTCCCCGACGGCTCCGGCCTCACCCTGCTGTCCGAGACCCGCGCCGCGGGCTGGCCCAACGGGCTCGCCCTGTCCGCCGCCGACGACATCGGCGCCGTCCGCAACGCCCTCGCCGGCGGTGTCAAGGGCTACGTCGTCACCGGCACCCGTACCAACATCGGGCTCCCCACCCGGCCCGGTGCCGCCCCCATCGGCGGCGCCGCCGCCCGACTGCACCGCCGCCCCCCGGGTGCCCCGAGCCACCCGGGCGGCTACCGCGAGCTCTCCGGCCGCGAGGTCGAGGTGCTGCGACTGGTCGCGGAGGGCCAGTCGAACAAGGCGATCGGCGTCTCCATGGGCCTGTCCGCCCTGACCGTCAAGAGCCACCTCGCCCGCATCGCCCGCAAGCTCGGCACGGGCGACCGCGCCGGCATGGTGGCGGTGGCGCTGCGGACCGGCATCATCCACTGACCGACCCGACTCCCATCCGCTCCCCGACCGCTTCCCCCCTCCTCCATGAGCCCGATCTTTCACTGACCTGTCTGGATTGCGACCCCCCGGAGCCCGCCGACGGAACGTTCCGTCGGCGGGTTCCGCGCATACACCGATACCCTTGACCGGTGACCGACGCCCACGAAACCGCAGCAGACCGTTCACTGCGAACCACCGGAGGCGCCCCTCCGGACGACGCCGGATCTTCTGCGAGTCAGGCGCCGATCCCCTTGCTCGAACCACGCGAGGGTGTTCCGCCGGTGATCGCCGACGCCGCCGCCCTCGCCGAAGTGACCGCCGCCTTCGCCGCCGGCAGCGGCCCCGTCGCCGTCGACGCCGAGCGCGCCTCCGGCTACCGCTACGGCCAGCGCGCCTACCTGGTGCAGTTGCGCCGCCAGGGCGCCGGCACCGCGCTCATCGACCCCGTGGCCTGCCCCGACCTGTCGGAGCTGGGCGCGGCGATCTCCGGCGTCGAGTGGGTGCTGCACGCGGCCACCCAGGACCTGCCGTGTCTGCGGGACATAGGGATGGTGCCCACCCGCCTGTTCGACACCGAGCTGGCAGGCCGGCTCGCCGGCTTCCCCCGGGTCGGCCTCGGCGCGATGGTCGAGAACGTGCTGGGCTTCGTCCTGGAGAAGGGCCACTCGGCCGTCGACTGGTCGACCCGCCCGCTGCCCGATCCGTGGCTGCGCTACGCCGCCCTCGACGTCGAGCTCCTCGTCGACCTGCGCGACTCGCTGGAGAAGGAGCTGGACCGGCAGGGCAAGCTGGAGTGGGCCCGGCAGGAGTTCGACGCGATCGCCTCGGCGCCGCCGGCCGAGCCCCGCAAGGAGCCCTGGCGCCGCACGTCCGGCATGCACAAGGTGCGCCGGCGCCGGCAGCTCGCCGTCGTCCGGGAGCTGTGGCAGACCCGGGACCGCATCGCGCAGCGCCGGGACGTCTCCCCCGGCAAGGTGCTCGGGGACGCGGCCATCGTGGAGGCCGCGCTCGCCCTGCCGGCCAACGCGCACGCGCTCGGGACGCTCGGCGGCTTCGGGCGGGTGAACCGCCGGCAGCTGGAGCAGTGGCAGGCCGCGGTCGACCGGGCCAAGAGCCTCACCGAGTCGCAGCTGCCGCAGCCGGGTCAGCCGGTGACCGGTCCCCCGCCGCCGCGCGCCTGGGCCGACAAGGACCCGGCCGCCGCCGCCCGGCTCGCCGCGGCGCGGGCGGGGGTGACGGCGCTGGCCGAACAGCTGAACATGCCGCAGGAGAACCTGATCACCCCGGACACCGTGCGCAGGGTCTGCTGGGAGCCGCCGAAGCCGGCCGACCGGGAGACGGTGGCCGCGGCCCTCGCGGGACACGGCGCCCGGCCGTGGCAGGTGGAACAGGTGACGCCGGTGCTGGTGACGGCCCTGAACCAGGAGGCGGAGCCTGCCTGACGGACGCGGGGACGGGGCGCGGACCGCTCCGCGGCGCCCCGCCGCCGGCCGGCCGTGACGGTGGCGCCGCGGGTGCCGGCGCCGCCGAAGGGGTGATGTCCGCCCGGCTCGGGGTGTGACCTTCGCCGCTTGGGCCGGGGGGACTGGGCAGCTACGTTACTCATAAGTAGCATGGGCCTGAGCGCACGCTCAGCGTGCCGCAGCAGTGCAGTGCCATCCCGCACCCTGGAGGAGAGCCATCGTGCCTCGTACCGTCAGGGACGTCGTCTTCGTAGACGGCGTCCGCACCCCGTTCGGCAAGGCGGGCCCCAAGGGCATCTACCACGAGACCCGCGCCGACGACCTGGTCGTGAAGGCGATCCGGGAGCTGCTGCGCCGCAACCCCGGTCTCGACCCCAAGAAGATCGACGAGGTCGCCGTCGCCGCGACCACGCAGATCGGTGACCAGGGCCTGACCATCGGCCGCACCGCCGGCATCCTGGCGGGCCTGCCCACCTCGGTCCCGGGCTACTCCATCGACCGCATGTGCGCGGGCGCGCTGACCGCCGTCACCACAGTGGCCGGCTCGGTCGCCTTCGGCGCGTACGACGTCGCCATCGCGGGCGGTGTCGAGCACATGGGCCGCCACCCGATGGGCGAGGGCGTGGACCCGAACCCGCGGTTCGTCAGCGAGAAGCTGGTCGACGAGTCCGCCCTGTTCATGGGCATGACCGCCGAGAACCTGCACGACCGCTACCCGAGCATCACCAAGCAGCGCGCCGACGAGTACGCCGTGCGCTCGCAGGAGAAGGCCGCCAAGGCGTACGCCAACGGCCAGATCCAGGCCGACCTGGTGCCGATCTCGGTGCGCCGCACCAACGCGGAAGCCGGCGAGACGGGCTGGGGCCTGGTCACCGCCGACGAGCCGATGCGCCCGGGCACCACCCTGGAGAACCTGGCGGGCCTGAAGACGCCGTTCCGCGTCCACGGCCGGGTCACCGCGGGCAACGCGGCCGGTCTGAACGACGGTGCCACCGCGTCCCTCATCGCGAGCGAGGACTTCGCCCGCGAGAACGACCTGCCGGTCAAGATGCGCCTCGTCTCGTACGCCTTCGCGGGCGTCGAGCCCGAGGTCATGGGCTACGGCCCGATCCCGGCCACCGAGAAGGCCCTCGCGCAGGCGGGTCTGTCGATCTCCGACATCGGCCTGTTCGAGATCAACGAGGCCTTCGCCGTCCAGGTCCTCGCGTTCCTGGAGCACTACGGCATCGCCGACGACGACGCGCGCGTCAACCAGTACGGCGGCGCCATCGCCTTCGGCCACCCGCTCGCCTCCTCCGGCGTCCGTCTGATGACGCAACTGGCCCGCCAGTTCGAGGAGCAGCCGCACGTCCGCTACGGCCTGACCACCATGTGCGTCGGCTTCGGCATGGGCGCGACGGTCATCTGGGAGAACCCGCACTTCGAGGGGGACAAGTGAGCACCACCGCAGAGCTGCTGAAGGGTGCGGCCGAGCTGTTCCCCGGCGAGGTCGTCACGCAGGCGCACGTACGCCACTTCGACCTGCCCCTGGGCGCCGGGCGCTTCGCCCTGATCACCCTGGACAACGGTCACGACCACACCAAGCCGACCACCCTCGGCCCGCAGTCGCTGGCGAACATCGACGCCGCGATCGACCAGGTCGAGAAGGAGGCCACGGACGGCGACATCGTCGGTGTCGGCGTCACCGGCAAGCCGTTCATCTTCGCGGTCGGCGCGGACCTCAAGGGTGTCGAGCTGCTGAAGCGGCACGAGGACGCGCTGGCCATCGGCAAGGGCGGCCACGACGTCCTCAAGCGCCTCGCGAACCTCGCGGTGCCGTCCTTCGCGTACTACAACGGCGCGGCCATGGGCGGCGGCGTCGAGATCGGCCTGCACTGCACCTACCGCACGGTGTCGGCGGCGCTCCCGGCGTTCTCGCTCCCCGAGGTCTTCCTCGGCCTGGTCCCCGGCTGGGGCGGCTGCACGCTGCTGCCGAACCTGATCGGCGCCGACAAGGCCGTCTCGGTGATCATCGAGAACAGCATGAACCAGAACAAGCAGCTCAAGGGCAAGCAGGTCTACGAGCTCGGGATCGCGGACGCGATCTTCGAGGGCGCGGACTTCCTCGAGCAGTCGCTGATCTGGACGGCGTCCGTCCTCAAGGGCGAGATCGCCGTCGAGCGTCCGGCGATCGACCGCGGCGAGGCCTGGGACCAGGCCGTCGCGCGCGGCCGGTTCATCGCCGACGGCAAGGTGCACGGCGCCGCCCCGGCCGCCTACCGCGCGCTGGACATCATCGCCGCCGCCAAGAACGGCGACCTGCAGCAGGGCTACGACGCCGAGGACCGGGCGCTCGCCGACCTGATCATGGGCGGCGAACTGCGCTCCGGCATCTACGCCTTCAACCTGGTGCAGAAGCGCGGCAAGCGCCCCGCCGGTGCCCCGGACAAGTCGCTGGCCCGCCCCGTCACCAAGGTGGGCGTCGTCGGCGCCGGCCTGATGGCGTCGCAGCTGGCGCTGCTCTTCCTGCGCCGCCTGGAGGTCCCGGTCGTCCTGACCGACATCGACCAGGAGCGCGTCGACAAGGGTGTGGGCTACGTCCACGCCGAGATCGACAAGCTGCTCGGCAAGGGCCGTGTCAACCAGGACAAGGCCAACCGCCTCAAGGCCCTGGTGACGGGTGTCCTGGACAAGGCCGAGGGCTTCGCGGACGCCGACTTCATCATCGAAGCGGTCTTCGAGGAGATGGGCGTCAAGCAGAAGGTGTTCGCGGAGGTCGAGGCGGTGGCGCCCGCGCACGCCGTCCTGGCCACCAACACCTCGTCGCTCTCCGTGTCGGAGATGGCGTCGAAGCTGAAGCACCCCGAGCGGGTCGTCGGCTTCCACTTCTTCAACCCGGTCGCGATCCTCCCGCTGCTGGAGATCGTCCGCGGCGAGCAGACCGACGACGCGGCGCTGGCCACGGCGTTCGGCGTCGCCAAGAAGCTGAAGAAGACCGCGGTCCTCGTGAAGGACGCCCCGGCGTTCGTCGTGAACCGCATCCTGACCCGCTTCATGGGCGAGATCCAGAACGTCATCGACGAGGGCACGCCCGTCGAGGTGGCGGAGAAGGCGGTGGAGCCGCTCGGCCTGCCGATGTCTCCGCTCGTCCTCCTGGAGCTGGTCGGCCCGGCCATCGGCCTGCACGTCTCGGAGACCCTCAACCGGGCCTTCCCGGACCGCTTCACGGTCTCCCCGAACCTGAAGGCGGTCGTCGAGGCGGGCAAGCGCGGCTTCTACGTCTACGACAGCGGCAAGCCGGAGCTGGACCCGGAGGTCGCCGCGCTGCTGAAGCAGGGCGACACGGTCCTGACGGAGGAGCAGGTCCGCGCCCGCGTCCTGGACGCGGTGGCGCAGGAGATCGGCCTGATGCTCGACGAGGGCGTCGTCGCCGAGGCCCAGGACATCGACCTCTGCCTGATCACCGGCGCCGGCTGGCCCTTCCACCTGGGCGGCATCACGCCGTACCTGGACCGCGAGGGCGTGTCCGAGCGGGTGAACGGGAAGCGGTTCCTGGAGCCGGGTGTGGCGAGCGTGCCCGCGTAAGCGCTCTGTCCCGTGCGCCTGAGGGGCGTGGGGGGGGGGGGGGGGGGGGGGGGGGGGGGGGGCCCCCCCCCCCCCCCCCCGACGCCGATATGTTGTGTGCGGCACGGGCCGTCTCAGCGGCCGGAGCCTCCGCCGGCGTTGGGGCCGTCGTAGTCCTCGCCGTAGGCGCCCTTGGCGGGGCGGCGGCGGCGCATGGGCGGCTCGACGCCGTCGGCGAGGCGGCGGGCGGTGAGCAGGAAGCCGGTGTGGCCGATCATCCGGTGGTCCGGGCGGACGGCCAGGCCCTCGACGTGCCAGTTGCGGATCATCGTCTCCCAGGAGGTCGGCTCGTTGAAGCAGCCGATCTCGCGGATGGACTCGACGGTCCGCGCGAGCTGGGTGGTGGTCGCGACGTAGCAGCACAGGATGCCGCCGGGCACGAGCGCCTTGGAGACGGCCTCCAGGCACTCCCACGGGGCGAGCATGTCGAGGATGACCCGGTCGACGTCGGCGTCGGACAGGTTGTCCTGGAGGTCGCCGACGGTGAGCTGCCAGGCGGGGTGCGGGCCGCCGAAGTAGCGCTCCACGTTCTGCTGGGCGATCTCGGCGAAGTCCTCGCGGCGCTCGTAGGAGTGCAGCATGCCCTGGTCGCCGATGGCGCGCAGCAGGAAGCTGCTGAGCGAGCCTGAGCCCACCCCCGCCTCCACGACGCGGGCGCCGGGGAAGATGTCGGCGAAGGCCAGGATCTGCCCCGCGTCCTTGGGGTAGACCACGGCGGCGCCGCGGGGCATGGACAGGACGTAGTCGGGGAGCAGGGGGCGCAGCGCGAGGTAGGCGACGTTTCCGGTGGTGCGGACAACGCTGCCCTCGGGAGCACCGATCAGTTCGTCGTGGGGGAAGGAACCCTTGTGGGTGTGGAAGTTCTTCCCGGCCTCGAGCGTGAACGTGTAGTGGCGGCCCTTGGGGTCGGTCAGCTGAACCTGGTCCCCGACCTTGAAGGGCCCGCGCCTGCGGGCGGCACCGGTCGGTTCGGACATGTGACCAGCCTACCGGTTTCCTGCCGGGGGCTTTACCGGCGCAGGGGCGTACGGACGGTGCGGGCCGTGCGGGGTCGCTCGCGCAGCTCCCGCGCCCTGTCGGGCCGCGTTCAGCTGGGGCGGGCCATGGCCTTGACGAAGGCGCGCTCGACGTCGGCCGCGGACAGGACGCCGTAGATCTCGCCGGTGTCCTCGACCACCAGGTACTCGGTCGCCGGGGACGCCCGCAGCGCGTCGAGGAGTTCCTCGCCGGACAGCTCGGCCGAGACCCGCATGCCGTCGGTGAGGTCCTGCGCGAGCCCGCTGACCGGGACCCAGGGGCGGCGGTGCTCGGGTACGCCGACGATGGCGGCCTCGCGGACCAGGGAGACCGGCCTGCCCTCGGTGTCGACGACGACCAGCGCGCGGGCTCCGGAGGCGTTGGCACGGCGCAGGGCCTCGGAGAGCGGGGTGTCCGCGGGGACGGGGACCGCGCGCCGGGTGAGGGCGCGGGCGCGCAGCTCGGGCAGGTGCTCGCGCAGGCGGGCCATGCGCAGGCTGTTGCCGGCGCCGGTCCAGATGATCGCGGCCAGGATGGCGGCGAGCAGGGCGTCCATCAGGGTGTCCATGCCGACGTTGTCCACGGCGCCGGAGCCGAGCGCTCCGGACTGGGTGAGCAGCGGCAGCCCGATCAGGACGGAGACGGCGAGTGCCCGGCCGACCCAGGCGGCGGCGACCGTGCCGGTCATCGGCTTGCCGGTGACTTTCCAGACGACGGCGCGGAGCATCCGGCCGCCGTCGAGGGGGAGGCCGGGGAGCAGGTTGAAGACGGCCACGATGAGGTTGGAGACCATCAGGCCGGCGAGCAGGACGCCGGGGACGGTGCCCGGCTCGACGGTCAGCAGGGCGAGGTAGAAGACGCCGGCGAGGACGAGGGAGAGCAGCGGGCCGACGAAGGCCAGCACGAACTCGCGGCCGGGGGTCTCGGCCTCCTTCTCGATCTCGGAGACGCCGCCGAAGAACTGGAGCTGGATGCGGCGCACGGGGAGCTTGAAGCGCAGGGCGGCGACGGTGTGGGCGAGTTCGTGGACGAGGACGGAGGCGTAGAAGGCGACCGCGAAGAAGAGGGAGACCAGGTAGCGCGCGGCGCCGAGCTCGGGCAGGACCCGGTCGAGCTGGCCGCCGAACACCCAGGTGATCAGGGCGGCGACCAGGAACCAGCTGGGCGCGACGTACACGGGCACGCCGAAGGGCCGCCCCATCAGCAGCCCGCCTCCGGGCTCGGGGCGACGCTGCGGTGGCCGCCCCGGGCCGCCGCCGGTGTGGGCCTCGGTCCGGGCGTGGTGGCCGGGGGCCTGTCCGGCCGGCGGGACGCCGGCGCCCGCGGGGCGGTCGGTCCCGGCGTCCTGCGGTGCGGGGGGCTGCGGTGTGGGCTCGGGAGGGGTGTCCTTCCCCGTCTCGTTCGGCGCGGGGGCGGCGTCCCCGGCGGGGGGCTCCTCCGGCGGCTCGGCCCCTGGGGCGTCCGTCCGTCCCCCGGTGGTCTCGCCTACTGTCGGTGACTGCCCCCCGGGGTCCTCTTCGGTGCTGGGGGGCTGTTCCGCGGGCTGTTCCCCGGGCGTGTCGGCAGCCGTGGGCTCCGGGTGCACGGGGTCCGGGGCCGGGGACCCCGCGTGGGGGCCGGCCGACTCGTCGTTGCCGGACCGCGGGTGCCCGCTCCCGCCGCTCACGTCCACGGTGTCCCCTCGTTCGAAGCGTTTCCCGCGCCTGCGGTGCGGGAGGGTCTGGTGTCGATGGTATGCGGCCGTCGCGGCCCGTTCCGCCCCGGCACCCGGTGCTTCCGGTCCGTCGCACGGGTCACGGCCGCGACTGGGTCACTGTCAGTGGTGGGCCGTAAGGTCTGTGGGCATGGAGACGAGCATCGAGGATGTCGCGGAGGACGCCGGCGGCTCCGCCTCGCCGGCGGCGGCAGCGGCGGAGGCAGCCGAAGCGGCCGAGGGCGCGCCGGCCACCACCGGCCCACAGCCACCCGCACCCGTGCCCGTCGCCCTGGCGCCCGCCTCGCTCTCGCCGTCGCGGGCCGGCGACTTCATGCAGTGCCCGCTGCTGTACCGGTTCCGGGTGATCGACCGGCTGCCGGAGAAGCCCAGCGAGGCGGCGACCCGGGGCACCCTGGTGCACGCGGTGCTCGAGCGGCTCTTCGACGCGCCGGCGGCCGAGCGCACGCCGCCGCGGGCCAAGGCGCTGATCCCCGGGCAGTGGGACCGGCTGCGGGAGACCAGGCCCGAGGTCGGGGAGCTGTTCGCGGACGACCCGGAGGGCGAGCGGATGGCACGCTGGCTCGCCGAGGCGGAGGGGCTCGTCGAGCGCTGGTTCACCCTGGAGGACCCGAGCCGGCTGGAGCCCGCCGAGCGGGAGCTGTTCGTCGAGGCCGAGCTGGACTCCGGGCTTCGGCTGCGCGGCATCATCGACCGGGTCGACGTGGCCCCCACCGGCGAGGTGCGGATCGTCGACTACAAGACGGGCAAGGCTCCCCGGCCGCAGTACGCGGAGGGCGCGCTGTTCCAGATGAAGTTCTACGCGCTGGTGGTGTGGCGGCTGAAGAAGGTCGTCCCGCGGCGGCTGCAGCTCGTCTATCTCGGCAGCGGTGACGTGCTCACGTACGACCCGGTCCTCGCCGACCTGGAGCGGGTCGAGCGCAAGCTGCTGGCCCTGTGGGAGGCCATCCGGCTGGCGACCGAGACCGGTGACTGGCGGCCGCGCCCCACCAAGCTGTGCGGCTGGTGCGACCACCAGGCGCACTGCCCGGAGTTCGGCGGCACTCCCCCGCCGTATCCGCTGCCGGTGAGGGCGGCCGAGTCGGGCACCACCGAGCAGGGCAGAATGGGGCCGGACTAGCGAGAAGGAGACTTACGTGGCCATCCGCGTCCTACTGGTCGACGACCAGCCGCTGCTGCGCACGGGCTTCCGGATGATTCTGGAGGCGGAGCAGGACCTCGCGGTCGTCGGCGAGGCCGGAGACGGCCTCCAGGCTCTCGACCAGGTGCGGGCGTTGCAGCCCGACGTGGTGCTGATGGACATCCGCATGCCGCGGATGGACGGTGTGGAGGCGACCCGGCAGATCACCGGCCCGGAGCGGGACGGTCCGGCCAAGGTGCTGGTGCTGACCACCTTCGACCTCGACGAGTACGTGGTCGAGGCGCTGAAGGCGGGTGCCAGCGGGTTCCTGCTCAAGGACGCCCCGGCCAACGAACTGGTGCAGGCGATCCGCGTGGTGGCGAACGGCGAGGCGATGCTCGCGCCGAGCATCACCAGGCGGCTGCTCGACAAGTACGCCACGCACCTGCCCTCCGGCGACGAGCCGGTGCCGGACACCCTGCACACGCTGACCGACCGTGAGGTGGAGGTCCTGAAGCTGGTGGCGCGTGGTCTGTCCAACGCGGAGATCGCCGCCGACCTGTTCGTCAGTGAGACCACCGTCAAGACGCACGTCGGGCATGTGCTGACCAAGCTGGGGCTGCGCGACCGGGTGCAGGCCGCGGTGTACGCGTACGAGAGCGGGCTGGTGCGCCCCGGCGCGCAGTAGTCCGCCGTCCCTGTCGCCGCGGCCTCCCGGCCGCGTTCGCCGGGAAGCGCGAAGGGCGCCCTCTTCCTTCTGGGAGGAGGGCGCCCTTCGGCTTGGACGGGGCGCGGTGGGTGACGGGGTGCGTCAGCCGCTCACACCGCGGGCCAGCTCCCACAGCTGCAGCGAAGAGGCGGAGTTGAGCGCGTAGGCGGTGCCGGTGACGTCGTCCCGGGCGGCGACGTACTGCTTGCCCTGCCACAGCGGGATCATCGGCACGTCGGTGGCGACGGCGTCCTGGATGTCGGTCAGGCTGTCCACGGCGGACAGCCGGTCGGCCTCGCGACGGGACGCCGGGATCAGGTTGTTGTTGATCTCCGGGTTCACGTACGGCGAGTTGAGGAAGTTCTCCTTGTCGAGGAACGGCGCCAGGAAGTTGTCGGCGTCCGGGAAGTCCGGGAACCAGCCCATGCCGAAGACGTCGTACTGGCCCTTCAGCTCGGCCGGGCGGAACTTCTCCCAGGGCGTGCCCTCGATGTCGACCTGGAACAGGCCGCTGTCGTTGAGCTGCTTCTGGAGCTGCTCGAACTCCTGCTTGGTGGCCGCACCGTAGTGGTCGGTGGTGTAGTGCAGGGTCAGCTTCACCGGCGTGGAGACGTTGGCGGACTCCAGCATCGACTTGGCCTTGGCGACGCTCGGGTCGCCGTACTTGTTGAAGAACGAGTTCGAGTGGCCGGTGATGGTGGCGGGCACCAGCGAGTACAGCGGTTCGGCCTGCGAGCCGTAGACGTTCGAGATCAGTTCGCTGCGGTTGATGAGCTGGGCCATCGCCTGCCGGACGGCCTTCGTCTCCACGGTCTGCGCCTTGGTGTTGAAGGCCAGGTAGCGGATCTCGAGACCGGCCATCTCGATCAGGTCGACGTCGCCGCCCGTGTCGTTGGAGAGCTTGCGGATCTGGTCCGGCGTCATCGCACGGGTCATCAGGTCGATGTCGCCCTTTGCGAGCGCCGTGCCCATGGCGTCGGCGTCGGCGAAGGAGACGACCTCGGCCTTGTCGTTGTTCACCGTGAGGACCCCCTTGTAGTGGGGGTTCTTGGTGAACACGGCCTTGGTCAGCGCGCCGTCCTTCACCTCGGCCTTCATGGTGTACGGACCGGAGCCGTCCACCTCGAAGCCCTCGCGCAGCTTGCCCTTGTCGTAGTCGTCGGGGTCGACGATGCCGGCGACCGGGGTCGACAGCTTGAACGGGAAGGTCGCGTCGGCGGTGTTGAGGTGGAAGATGACCTCGCGGTCGCCCTGGGTCTCCACGGTGTCGACGGTGGACAGCAGGCCGGACACACCGCTGTCGGCCTTCAGGGACAGGGCGCGTTCGATGGAGAACTTCACGTCGGCCGCCGTGACGGCGTCGCCGTTGGCGAACTTCAGACCGTCACGCAGGGTGCAGGCGTAGCGCTCGTTGCCGGTGTCGGTGAAGCCGCACTTCTCGGCCGCCTCGGGCACCGGTTCGCCGTCGCCGCGCGGCTGGATCATCAGCGTCTGCACGGTCTGGCGCAGCAGGTTCCAGGAGCCGACGTCGTAGGCGTACGCCGGGTCGAGGGGCGCGGGAGCCTCCTCCGAGGCGGTGAACCGGTCCGTGGTGCCGACGACGATCGCGTCCCCGCCGCCGCTGCCGCCGTCGGACCCGCCGCAGGCGGCGAGTACCGGGGCGAGCAGGCCGACGACGGCCGGCAGCACCAAAGTCTTGCGGTTCATGCTCGAAATTCTCCAGAGCTGTCGGTCCGTGTATGCGGCATGCAGGGGTGTCGCGGGCCGATCACGGGGGTAGTGGCTGAGGTTCTCGCGACGAGATTAGTCCGCGCCCGTACGAGGGCCCGCAGCCCCCGGAGTTGAGGGCTCATCACAGAGCGAAACCGGGCGTGGACACACCGAAAACCCGACAGCGGAAGGATTAGTGCAGCGCTTCACCAATCGGGACACATGGGCGTGCCGACAACGTTCTCCCGGCCGGATCCAGCACAGCCGCACCGGTCTGTCGACCCCTGACGGCGTGGCGAACGTCACAGGTGAGCGCGACCGGGGGTTCCGCCGGAGGGCGTTCGCGCACGGTGCCGGGCACGACGGTGCCGCACGCTGTGTGAACGCTCAGCCCACGTGGGTGATGAGGCCGCGCAGGAAGGTCAGGTCGACCTCTTCCAGTGACCCGACCACGGTGCGCCGGACGGCCGGAGTGATGGGGGCGATCGAGGGGACGGCCACGACGTGGCAGCCGGCGGCCTCCGCGGCGGCGACTCCGGTCGCGGTGTCCTCGACGACGGCGCACCGGGCCGGGTCCACGGCGAGTCCGGCGGCGGCGGCCAGATAGGGGTCGGGGTACGGCTTGGTGCGCGGTACCTCGTCGCCGGCGACGGTGAGCGCGAAGTGGTCGCGGCCGAGCGAGGCCAGGACACGGTCGATGATGCGCCGGTGCGAGGCGGAGACCAGGGCCGTGGGGATCTCGTGCTCGGACAGCTCCGCGAGCAGCCGGGCCGCGCCCGGCATGAGCGGCAGGTGGCGTCCGATGCGCTCCTCGAAACCGTCGTTGAGCAGCACGCTGAGCTCGGCGAGCGAGATGTCGGCGCCGGTGGCCTCGATGAGGAAGCCCGCACTGCGGGTCATGGGACCGCCCACCACCACGTGGCGCCAGGAGTCGTCGAGGGTGTGGCCGAGGGAGGCGAAGACCTCCTTCTCGACGTCCCACCAGAAGCCCTCGGTGTCCACCAGGGTGCCGTCCATGTCGAGGAGCACGGCTTGCAGGGCGGAGCCTTCGGCCGTACGGGTGCCGAGTGCGGGGACCGTACTGGTCATCCACATACCTCCTTGAGGGACGATCAGGCCGGTTCCCACGAAGGGAACCGGCCTGCAGTGGACCGACCAGTCTACGTCGTGCGGGACGAGAACGCCTGGTGCGACGCCTGGAGCGGTACGGAGGAAGTCCGTACCGGCCTCAGCGGGCGTTGAAGTACTTGGCCTCCGGGTGGTGGATCACGATGGCGTCGGTGGACTGCTCGGGGTGGAGCTGGAACTCCTCCGACAGGTGGACGCCGATGCGCTCCGGCTGGAGCAGGTCGGCGATCTTGGCGCGGTCCTCCAGGTCGGGGCAGGCGCCGTAGCCGAGGGAGAAACGGGCGCCCCGGTACTTCAGGGCGAACATGTCCTCCATCTCGGCCGGGTCCTCACCGGCGAAGCCGAGCTCGGAGCGCACGCGTGCGTGCCAGTACTCGGCGAGGGCCTCGGCGAGCTGGACGGACAGTCCGTGCAGTTCCAGGTAGTCGCGGTAGGCGTTGGCCTGGAACATCCGGGCCGTCTCCTCGCCGATCCGGGAGCCGACGGTGACGACCTGGAAGCCGACGACGTCGGTCTCGCCGGACTCCTCCGGGCGGAAGAAGTCGGCCAGGCACAGGCGCCGGCCGCGCCGCTGGCGGGGGAAGGTGAAGCGGGTGCGCTCGTTGCCGGCCTCGTCCAGGACGATCAGGTCGTCGTCCTTGGAGACGCAGGGGAAGTAGCCGTAGACCACGGCCGCCTCCAGCAAGTTGTCCGTCTGGAGCCGGTCCAGCAGACCGCGCAGCCGGGGCCGGCCCTCGCTCTCGACGAGCTCCTCGTACGAGGGTCCCTCGCCGGTGCGGGCCTGCTTCAGGCCCCACTGGCCCTTGAAGAGGGCGCCCTCGTCGAGCCAGGAGGCGTACTCCTTGAGCTGGATGCCCTTGACGACGCGGGTGCCCTGGAAGGGCGGGGTGGGGACGGGGTTGTCGGTGGCGACGTCGGAGCGGACGTGGCCCTCCTCCGGCCGCTCCTCGACCTCGACGGTGGCGGCGCGCACCCGGCGCTGCCGCAGTTCGGGCAGCTTGGCCCCGGGCACGCCCCGCTTGATGCCGATCAGGGCGTCCATCAGGCGCAGGCCCTCGAAGGCGTCGCGGGCGTAGCGGACCTCGCCGTCGTAGATCTCGTGGAGGTCCTGCTCGACGTACGCCCTGGTGAGGGCGGCGCCGCCGAGGATGACGGGGTAGTCGGCGGCCAGGCCCCGCTGGTTGAGCTCCTCCAAGTTCTCCTTCATGATCACCGTGGACTTGACCAGGAGCCCGGACATGCCGATGACGTCGGCCCGGTGCTCGTCGGCGGCCTCCAGGATCGCGGAGACCGGCTGCTTGATGCCGAGGTTGACGACGGTGTAGCCGTTGTTGGACAGGATGATGTCGACGAGGTTCTTGCCGATGTCGTGGACGTCGCCGCGGACGGTGGCCAGCACGATCGTGCCCTTGCCCTCGTCGTCGGTCTTCTCCATGTGCGGTTCGAGGTAGGCGACCGCGGTCTTCATGACCTCGGCGGACTGGAGCACGAACGGCAGCTGCATCTGGCCGGAGCCGAAGAGCTCGCCGACGACCTTCATGCCGTCCAGGAGGGTCTCGTTGACGATGTCGAGGGCCGGGCGCTCCGTCAGGGCGTCGTCCAGGTCCTGTTCGAGGCCGTTCTTCTCGCCGTCGATGATGCGGCGCTTGAGGCGCTCCTCCAGCGGGAGGGCGGCCAGTTCCTCGGCCTTGGACGCCTTCAGCGACTTGGCGGTGGCGCCCTCGAAGAGCTGCATCAGCTTCTGCAGCGGGTCGTAGCCCTCGCGGCGGCGGTCGTAGATCAGGTCGAGGGCGGTGGTGACCTGCTCCTCGTCGAAGCGGGCGATCGGCAGGATCTTGGAGGCGTGCACGATCGCCGAGTCCAGGCCCGCCTTGACACACTCGTCCAGGAAGACGGAGTTGAGCAGGATGCGGGCGGCCGGGTTGAGGCCGAAGGAGATGTTGGACAGGCCGAGCGTGGTCTGCACGTCCGGGTGCCGCTTCTTCAGCTCGCGGATGCCCTCGATGGTGGCCAGGCCGTCCTTGCGGGACTCCTCCTGGCCGGTGCAGATGGTGAAGGTCAGACAGTCGACGAGGATGTCCGACTCGTGGATGCCCCAGTTGCCGGTGAGGTCCTCGATCAGCCGCTCGGCGATCTCGACCTTCTTCTCGGCGGTGCGGGCCTGGCCCTCCTCGTCGATGGTCAGCGCGATCAGCGCGGCGCCGTGCTCCCGGGCCAGCTGCGCGACCTTGGCGAAGCGGGACTCGGGGCCGGCGCCGTCCTCGTAGTTGACCGAGTTGATCACCGCGCGGCCGCCGAGCTTCTCCAGCCCGGCCCGCAGGACGTCGACCTCGGTGGAGTCCAGCACGATCGGCAGCGTCGAGGCGGTCGCGAACCGTCCGGCCAGCTCCTCCATGTCGGCGACGCCGTCCCGGCCGACGTAGTCCACGCACAGGTCCAGCATGTGGGCGCCCTCGCGGATCTGGTCGCGGGCCATCTCCACGCAGTCGTCCCAGCGGCCGGCCAGCATGGCCTCGCGGAACTTCTTCGAGCCGTTGGCGTTGGTGCGCTCGCCGATCGCCAGGTAGGAGGTGTCCTGGCGGAAGGGCACCGTCTGGTAGAGGGAGGCGGCGCCGGGCTCGGGGCGCGGGTCGCGCTCGCCGGGGGTGAGGTCGCGGACGCGCTCCACGACCTGCCGCAGATGCTCGGGGGTGGTGCCGCAGCAGCCGCCGACCAGGGACAGGCCGTACTCGCGGACGAAGGTCTCCTGCGCGTCGGCCAGCTCGGGCGCGCTCAGCGGGTAGTGGGCGCCGTCCTTGCCGAGGACGGGCAGGCCGGCGTTGGGCATGCAGGACAGCGGGATGCGGGAGTGCCGGGCCAGGTAGCGCAGGTGCTCGCTCATCTCGGCCGGGCCGGTGGCGCAGTTCAGGCCGATCATGTCGATGCCCAGCGGCTCCAGCGCGGTGAGCGCGGCGCCGATCTCCGAGCCGAGCAGCATGGTGCCGGTGGTCTCGACGGTCACCGACACGATCACGGGGAGGTCGAGGCCCAGGGCGTCCAGCGCGCGCCGGGCGCCGAGCACGGAGGCCTTGGTCTGCAGCAGGTCCTGGGTGGTCTCCACCAGGAGGGCGTCGGCGCCGCCGGCGACCAGGCCCTCGGCGTTGCGCTGGTAGGCGTCGCGCAGGGTGGTGTACGGGGCGTGGCCGAGGGTGGGGAGCTTGGTGCCGGGGCCCATGGAGCCCAGCACCCAGCGCTGCCGGCCGTCCCGGGCGGCGAACTCGTCGGCGACCTCGCGGGCGACCCGGGCGCCGGCCTCGGACAGCTCGTGGACGCGCTCGGGGATGTCGTACTCGCCGAGGGCGGAGTGGTTCGCGCCGAAGGTGTTGGTCTCCACGCAGTCGACGCCGGCGGCGAAGTACTCCTCGTGCACCGAGCGGACGATGTCGGGCCGGGTCAGGTTGAGGACCTCGTTGCACCCTTCCAGCTGCTGGAAGTCGTCGAGCGTGGGGTTCTGCGCCTGGAGCATGGTGCCCATCGCCCCGTCGGCGACCACCACACGGGTGGCGAGTGCCTCGCGGAGGGCGGACACGCGGGTCCGGATGTCGGCGGACGGGGTGGACGGCGACGAGGCCATGAAGGGGCTCCCTAGGATGCGACGGCTGTCGGCTTTGCGCTTCCCGGTGCCGTCCGTCCAGAACGTCCCGGGGAAGAACGCACGTCGCCAGGGTAGCCGGGAGGCGGGGCCGGTGGCCTGGGCGTCCACGTGACGGACGAGGATGGAGGGCCGGACGCCCTCCCCCAGGGGTGACACCGGCACCCGAAGGGGCGAACCCCCGGCGCCCGTGCGCTGTCGGGATACGGCCGGGCAGCGGTCGCCCGGGACCCCTCCGGATCGCGGTCCGAGTGCAACAGTTGCCCGCCGACCATTGGCGGGAGGTCGGCATGGACCGGTAGTGTTCGGCATTGCCGAACGACGTCAGCGACGCCGAGGTCGGCAGTCGAAGGGGACGGAGGCAGTACGTCGATGGCACGGAACATCCAGTCGCTCGAGCGGGCGGCCGCGATGCTGCGCCTGCTCGCGGGCGGCGAGCGGCGGCTCGGCCTGTCGGACATCGCCTCGTCGCTGGGTCTGGCCAAGGGCACCGCCCACGGCATCCTGCGCACCCTCCAGCAGGAGGGCTTCGTGGAGCAGGACGAGGCCTCGGGGCGCTATCAGCTGGGCGCCGAACTGCTGCGCCTGGGCACGACCTACCTCGACGTGCACGAACTGCGGGCGCGCGCCCTGGTGTGGACGGACGACCTCGCCCGGTCCAGCGGTGAGAGCGTCCACCTCGGCGTCCTGCACCAGCAGGGCGTGCTGATCGTCCACCACGTCTTCCGGCCCGACGACAGCCGGCAGGTCCTGGAGATCGGGGCCATGCAGCCGCTGCACTCCACCGCCCTGGGCAAGGTCCTTTCGGCGTACGACCCGGTGGCGCACAGCGAGGCCCTGGAGGCCGAGCGCACGGCGTTCACCGACCGGACCGTCTGCGAGCCGGACGGGTTCGAGCACATCCTCGACATCACGCGCGCGCGTGGCTACGCGGCCGACGTGGAGGAGACCTGGGAGGGCGTCGCGTCCATCGCCGCCCCCATCCACGACCGGCGCCGCATGCCGGTCGGCGCGGTCGGCATCACCGGCGCCGTGGAGCGGCTGTGCCGGTCCGACGAAGAGGGAGCGCTGCGGCCGGAGCTCATCGCGGCGGTACGGGACTGTGCCCGCGCGGTGTCGCGGGACCTGGGCGCCGGGCGGTTCTGAGGCGCGGACACGCGGACGGGGCCGGGACGCCGGGTGGCGTTCCGGCCCTCGCCATACCCTGAAACGGACATATGGCACCGCGGTCCGTGAACCCGCCGCGCGGGAGATCGATAATCCGCGGCGATCAATAACGATCGTGCTTTCGATAACAGAACTCTTGACGCACGCGTGACGCCGAAGCAAGACTCCCGTCCATCGGTCGGCATTGTCGAACACCTACCGGCAATACGCGTTAGAGTGTGACAACGCCAAGGGCCGCCATCGCTCTCACACCGAGGGCGCCGGAACACCCGGAGGGACCCGGGGTTCGGCTTCCCCTGGACGAAGGACAAAGGAGTCGCGGGTGTCCAGCTCCGACATCTTCATCGGCGAGACCATCGGTACCGCCATACTCATCCTGCTCGGCGGCGGCGTCTGCGCCGCCGTGACGCTCAAGGCCTCCAAGGCCCGCAACGCCGGCTGGCTCGCCATCGCCTTCGGCTGGGGCTTCGCCGTCCTGACGGCGGTGTACATCTCGGGTCCGCTCTCCGGCGCCCATCTGAACCCCGCCGTGACGGTCGGCATCGCGATCAAGGACGGCGAGTGGGGCAACGTCCCGACGTACTTCGCCGGGCAGATCCTCGGCGCGATGATCGGCGCGGCGCTGGTCTGGGTCGCCTACTACGGGCAGTTCGCCGCCCACCTCACCGACCGGGAGATCGTCGGCGGGCCGGGCGCGCAGGACACCACGGCGAAGGCCGTCGAGGCCCAGGAGAAGGGCGCCGGCCCCGTGCTGGGCGTCTTCGCCACCGGCCCCGAGGTCCGCAACGCCGTCCAGAACCTCGCCACGGAGGTCATCGGCACCTTCGTCCTGGTGCTCGCCGTCCTCACCCAGGGCCTGAACGACGAGGGCAACGGCCTCGGCATCCTGGGCGGCCTGATCACCGCGCTGGTGGTCGTCTCGATCGGTCTGTCCCTCGGCGGCCCGACCGGGTACGCGATCAACCCGGCCCGTGACCTCGGCCCGCGCATCGTGCACGCCCTGCTGCCCCTGCCCAACAAGGGCGGCTCCGACTGGTCCTACGCCTGGGTCCCGATCGCCGGTCCGCTGATCGGCGCCGCGATCGCCGCAGGTGTCTACAACGTCGCGTTCGCCTGAGCGGTCCCCCGCTCGGCGAGCATCGAGTCGCAGCAACGCGCCGTACGCACCGGCCACCCCATCACGGAATCCCAGGAGCACACAGTGACCGACGCCCACACCGCAGGCCCCTTCATCGCCGCCATCGACCAGGGCACCACCTCCTCCCGCTGCATCGTCTTCGACCGCGACGGACGCATCGTCGCCGTCGACCAGAAGGAGCACGAGCAGATCTTCCCGAAGCCGGGCTGGGTCGAGCACAACGCCACCGAGATCTGGACCAACGTCGAGGAGGTCGTCGCCGGGGCGGTCGAGAAGGCCGGCATCACCCGGGACGACATCAAGGCCATCGGCATCACCAACCAGCGCGAGACGACGGTGGTCTGGGACAAGAACACCGGTGAGCCGGTCCACAACGCCATCGTCTGGCAGGACACCCGCACCGACGCCCTGTGCCGCGAGCTCGGCCGCAACGTCGGCCAGGACCGCTTCCGCCGCGAGACCGGCCTTCCCCTCGCCTCCTACTTCGCCGGTCCCAAGGCCCGCTGGCTGCTCGACAACGTCGACGGCCTGCGCGAGCGCGCCGAGGCGGGCGATCTGCTCTTCGGCACCATGGACACCTGGGTCATCTGGAACCTGACCGGTGGTGTGAACGGCGGCAAGCACGTCACCGACGTCACCAACGCCTCCCGCACCATGCTGATGAACCTGCACACCATGGAGTGGGACCCGCGCATCTGCGAGTCCATCGGCGTGCCGATGGAGATGCTCCCCGAGATCCGCTCCTCCGCCGAGGTCTACGGCGAGATCACGGGCGGCAAGCTCGGCGACCTGCTCGGCGGCATCCCCGTCGCCTCCGCGCTCGGCGACCAGCAGGCGGCCCTGTTCGGCCAGACCTGTTTCTCCGAGGGCGAGACGAAGTCGACGTACGGCACCGGCACCTTCATGGTGATGAACACCGGTGACAAGATCATCAACTCGTACTCGGGTCTGCTGACCACGGTCGGCTACAAGATCGGCGACCAGGACACGGTCTACGCCCTGGAGGGCTCGATCGCCGTCACCGGTTCGCTGGTGCAGTGGATGCGCGACCAGATGGGCCTCATCTCCACCGCCGCCGAGATCGAGACCCTGGCCCTGTCGGTCGAGGACAACGGCGGCGCCTACTTCGTGCCGGCCTTCTCCGGCCTGTTCGCCCCGTACTGGCGCTCCGACGCCCGCGGAGTGATCGCCGGTCTGACCCGGTACGTCACCAAGGCGCACCTCGCGCGGGCCGTCCTGGAGGCCACCGCCTGGCAGACCCGCGAGATCGCCGACGCCATGACGAAGGACTCCGGCGTCGAGCTCTCGGCCCTCAAGGTCGACGGCGGCATGACCTCCAACAACCTGCTGATGCAGACCCTCGCCGACTTCGTGGACGCCCCCGTGGTGCGCCCGATGGTCGCCGAGACCACCTGCCTCGGCGCCGCCTACGCCGCCGGCCTCGCCGTCGGCTTCTGGAACAGCACCGACGACCTGCGCGCCAACTGGCGGCGGGCCGCCGAGTGGACCCCCCGCATGGACGCGGAGACCCGCGACCGTGAGTACAAGAGCTGGCTCAAGGCCGTCGAGCGGACCATGGGCTGGCTCGAGGACGAGGAGTAAGAAGCGCAATGACCACTCAGTCCACCCTGCAGTCCGTGCCTGCCCTGGGGACGCACCCGGCCTCCGGCTCCAACCCGAGCCGGGCCGAGACCCGGGAGCAGCTCTCCAAGGCGTCGTACGACCTTCTCGTGATCGGCGGCGGCATCCTGGGCATCTCCACCGCCTGGCACGCCGCGCAGTCCGGCCTCAGGGTGGCCGTGGTCGACGCCGGCGACTTCGCCGGCGCCACCTCCTCCGCCTCCTCCAAGCTGCTCCACGGCGGTCTGCGCTACCTGCAGACCGGCGCGGTGAAGCTGGTCGCGGAGAACCACTTCGAGCGCCGTGCGGTCTCCCGCCAGGTGGCCCCCCACCTGGCGAACCCGCTCACCTTCTACCTCCCCGTGTACAAGGGCGGGCCGCACGGCGCGGCGAAGCTCGGCGCCGGTGTCTTCGCGTACTCGGCGCTGTCCGCCTTCGGTGACGGCGTCGGCCATCTGCTCTCCCCGGCCAAGGCCGCCCAGGACGTGCCGGAGCTGCGCACCGACAACCTCAAGGCCGTGGCCGTGTACGGCGACGACCAGATGAACGACGCCCGCATGGCGCTGATGACCGTCCGCGCCGCGGTCGACTCGGGCGCGGTCGTCCTGAACCACGCCGAGGTCACCGGTCTGCGCTTCACCAAGGGCCGGGTGACCGGCGCCGAGCTGAAGGACCGGCTCTCGGGCGACGAGTTCGGCGTGAACGCGCGCCTGGTGCTCAACGCCACCGGCCCCTGGGTCGACCACCTGCGCCGGATGGAGGACCCGAACGCGGCGCCGTCCATCCGCCTGTCCAAGGGCGCGCACCTGGTGCTCAAGCGCACCGCGCCCTGGAAGGCCGCGCTCGCCACCCCGATCGACAAGTACCGGATCACCTTCGCCCTCCCCTGGGAGGACATGCTGCTGCTCGGCACCACGGACGAGGAGTACGAGGGCGACCCCGCGGACGTGGCGGTCAACGACAAGGACATAGCCCAGATCCTGGACGAGGCCGCGTTCTCCATCCGCGACCAGCAGCTCGACCGGGATCTGATCACCTACTCGTTCGCGGGTCTGCGCGTGCTGCCGGGCGGGCCCGGTGACACGGCGAAGGCCAAGCGCGAGACGGTCGTCACCGAGGGCCGGGGCGGCATGCTGTCCGTCGCGGGCGGCAAGTGGACCACCTTCCGCCACATCGGCCGCACGGTGATGAAGAAGCTGGAGGCGCTGCCGGGCCACCCGCTCGGCGACGACTTCGAGCCGATCGCCTCACTGCCGAAGAAGCTGCCGCTGCCCGGCGTCGCCAACCCGCGCGCGGTCGCCCACCGGCTGCTGGTGGACGGTCCGGCACCCGGCCCGCGCATGGCGGCGGACACCGCCAAGCACCTGGCCACGCACTACGGTTCGCTGGCCTTCGACATCGCCCGGCTCGCCAACGAGAACCCGGAGCTGGCCCAGCGCGTCCACCCCGACGCACCGGAGATCTGGGCGCAGGTCGTGTGGGCCCGCGACCACGAGTGGGCCGAGACGCAGGACGACGTGCTGCGCCGCCGGACCACGCTGACCATCCGCGGCCTGGCCACCGACGAGATCCGGGCCAGGGTCCAGGATCTGCTCGACCGGAAGTAGGGCCCCGGCGTACCGGGAGGCGGCGACCGCGCACCGACGGAGCCGCCCCTCCCGGTGCGCGTATCGCCGCACGGTGACCCCGATAGTCTCCGTGAGACCTCGGATGTCCGGGCGGCATCCTCGAGACACCGGGAGGCCGGCCGTGGCAGTCACCGACGAGGCGATCGAGAAGATCAAGGGCATGATCGTCTCCGGCGCGCTGCGGCCCGGCGACCGGCTGCCCAAGGAGAGCGAGCTCGCCGCCGGCCTCGGGCTGTCCCGCAACTCCCTGCGCGAAGCCGTACGCGCCCTGTCGCTGATCCGGATCCTGGACGTACGGCAGGGCGACGGCACGTACGTCACCAGCCTGGACCCGCCCCTGCTGCTGGAGGCCCTCGGTTTCGTCGTCGACTTCCACCGCGACGACACGGTGCTGGAGTTCCTCGCGGTGCGCCGCATCCTGGAGCCGGCCGCGACCGCCATGGCGGCCTCGCGGATCGGCGAGCGCGAACTGGACGAGCTCGGCGAACGGCTGGACGCCCTCGGTGACGATCCGTCGGTGGAGGAGCTGGTCGCCGCCGATCTGGAGTTCCACCGGGCGGTCGTGGGGGCCTCGGGCAACGCGGTGCTCCGCTCCCTGCTCGAGGGCCTGTCGGGGCCGACCGCCCGGGCCCGTGTCCTGCGCGGACTGACCGAGGAGGGCGCGGTCGGCCGCGCCCTGGACGAGCACCGCGCGATCCTCGCCGCGCTGCGCGACCGGGACGCGGAGGCGGCACGCTCGTGGGCGACGGTGCACATCGCGTCCGTGGAGCGGTGGCTGCGTTCCACCCTCTGATCCGGCCCGGGCGGCGGGGTGTCCGGCCGCCGGGATCGGGGCAGTGATCCGTTCACCGCCCCGTGCAAGGGGGCTGCGGGCGGCCCCTCGGCACGCCGTAAGGTTGGGGGGTACGCGAGGGCACGTCGGAAGGAGGCGCTGGGTGATCGAGCTCGAGGGGGTTCCCGAGCTGATCGACCCGGTCATGGTGGCCGCGTTCGAGGGCTGGAACGATGCCGGTGACGCCGCCTCCGCCGCGGTCGCGCACCTGGACAAGGAGTGGAAGGGCGAGGTGTTCGCGGCGCTGGACGCCGAGGACTACTACGACTTCCAGGTGAACCGCCCCACGGTCTTCATGGACGGCGGTGTCCGCAAGATCACATGGCCGACGACCCGGCTGTCGGTGATCCGCGTCGGCGGCGACAAGCCGCGTGATCTCGTCCTCGTCCGCGGCATCGAGCCGTCCATGCGCTGGCGCTCGTTCTGCAACGAACTGCTCGGCTTCGCCCACGAGCTGGGCGTGGAGCTGGTCGTCGTCCTGGGCGCCCTGCTGGGCGACACCCCGCACACCCGTCCGGTGCCGATCAGCGGGACCACGTCGGACGCCGACCTGGCCCGCCGCATGGACCTGGAGGAGACCAAGTACGAGGGCCCCACGGGGATCGTCGGCATCCTCCAGGAGGCGTGCACGCATGCGGGCGTGCCGGCCGTGTCGCTGTGGGCGGCGGTGCCGCACTACGTGTCGCAGCCGCCGAACCCGAAGGCCACGCTGGCCCTGCTGAACCGGCTGGAGGACCTGATCGACGTGCGCATCCCGCTGGGCGAGCTGCCCGAGGACGCGCGCGCGTGGCAGGTCGGCGTGGACCAGCTGGCCGCGGAGGACAGCGAGGTCGCGGAGTACGTGCAGTCGCTGGAGGAGGCCCGGGACACCGCGGAGCTGCCGGAGGCCTCGGGCGAGGCGATCGCCCGCGAGTTCGAGCGGTACCTGCGGCGCCGGGACGGCGGCTCCGGGCCGGGCGGGCACGCCACGGCGGACGGCGGCGAGGGCACGCCCGGGACACCGTATCTGCGGGACAACCCGAGCGGCCGCGCGCGCCCGCCGAAACCGCCGAAGGCGGGCGGGGACGACGAGGAGTCGTCGGAGGACTGAGCGAAGAACGACGGAGGGGGCGCTTCCCGCGGGAAGCGCCCCCTCCGTCGTTCGTACGGGTGGTTACAGCGCCACGCCGAGCAGGGCGTCGACGGCGCGGGAGACGACACCGGGCGCGCCGATGTCCGTGCCGCCGGTCTCCTGCTGGAGTGCCGCCCAGCGGTCGACGGCGTCGAGCGCGGCCGGGGAGTCCAGGTCGTTCGCCAGGGCCTCGCGGATCTCCTCGACCAGGGCCTCGGCGGGCGGGCCGTCGGGCCGGGACACGGCGGCGCGCCACCGCTCCAGCCGGGCGACGGCCTCCCGCAGCACCTGGTCGGTCCACTCCCAGTCGGAGCGGTAGTGGTGGGCGAGCAGCGTGAGCCGGATGGCGGCCGGGTCGACGCCGTCGCGGCGCAGCCGGGAGACGAAGACCAGGTTGCCCTTGGACTTGGACATCTTCTCGCCGTCGAGAGCGACCATCCCGGCGTGCACGTACGCCTTGGCCATGGGGAACTCGCCGGTGAGCACCTGGGCGTGCGAGGCACCCATCTCGTGGTGCGGGAAGGCCAGGTCGGAGCCGCCGCCCTGGACGTCGAAGCCCATGCCGAGGTGGTCGAGGGCGATGGCCACGCACTCGATGTGCCAGCCGGGGCGTCCGCGGCCGAGGGAGGCGCCGTCCCAGCTGGGCTCGCCCTCGCGGGCCGCCATCCACAGCATCGGGTCGAGCGGGTTCTTCTTGCCCGGCCGGTCGGGGTCGCCGCCCCGCTCGGCGGACAGCAGCCGCATGGCGGCCGCGTCGAGGTGGGAGACACCGCCGAAGTGGGGGTCGGACTCGACGGAGAAGTAGATGTCCCCCTCGAGTTCGTAGGCGGCGCCGGCGTCGCGCAGCCGCTCGACGAGCGGGACGATGCCGGGTATGGCCTCCACGGCGCCTATGTAGTGCTGCGGCGGGAGCATGCGCAGCGCGGTCATGTCCTCGCGGAAGAGCGCGGTCTCCTTCTCGGCGAGGGCGGTCCAGTCGACGCCGTCCCGCTCGGCCCGCTCCAGGAGGGGGTCGTCGACGTCGGTGACGTTCTGGACGTAGTGAACCTGCCGCTTGGTGTCGAGCCACACGCGCTGCACGAGGTCGAACGCGTTGTAGGTCGCCGCGTGCCCCATGTGGGTGGCGTCGTACGGGGTGATGCCGCAGACGTAGATACGGGCGACGGGACCGGGGTCGAGGGTGACGAGGCCGCCGGTCGCGGTGTCGTGGATCCTCAGGTCGCGGCCCTGACCAGGCAGGGCGGGGACCTCGGAAGCGGGCCAGGCATGCATGTCATGAGCCTAACCGGAGGGATGTTCCGTCCACGAACCGGACCGGACCGGATGGCCGGTAAGGCGCTCTTGCGCGATACCGGCCGTTGTGCGGGTCGGGCACCTACACCGGCGGCCAGGGGATGGCCGGCCATTCCCCGCTCGGTTCCGGGTGCTTGCCGGACTCCAGGAGGGCCCCGACACGCGCGCGCGTGGCGTCCAGTTCGGCGGGGGTGATCAGCTCGCCGAGCCGGGCCGCCAGCGGTGCGCCGTCCTCGAGGGCCTCCCGGAGGGCGTCGAGCGCCGCCAGGGCCTCCGCGGTCAGCGGGTCGCCCGCCCAGCCCCACAGGAGCGTGCGCAGCTTGTTCTCGGCGTGGAAGGTCACCCCGTGGTCGATGCCGTAGAGCCGCTCCCCGGCCGCGGGCAGCAGGTGGCCGCCCTTGCGGTCGGCGTTGTTGACGACGGCGTCCAGAACGGCGAGCCGGCGCAGCCGCTCGTCGTCGGCGTGCACGAGCAGCGCGGTGCGGCCCTCGTCGACCTCGGCGAACGCGACGGCCTTCCAGCCGGGCCCGGGCTCCTCGGCGTCCACCAGGGCCAGCAGCTCCGACTCGGGGGCGGTGTCGATCCACAGCTGGACCATGCCCTCGCCGTACGGGCCGTCGCGCAGCACGGTGGGCGGTACCAGGCCCCAGCCGGTCGCCTCGGAGACCTCGTACGCGGCGACCTCGCGCTGGGCGAGCGTGCCGTCCGGGAAGTCCCACAGGGGGCGCTCCCCCGCCACGGGTTTGTAGATGCAGGCCGCCTCGCGTCCCTCGTGCACCACCGTGCAGTACAGCGCCGCGTTGGACGCTTCACGGATGCGTCCGCGCACGGTCAGCTCGCCGCGGGCGAGCAGCTCGGCGGCCGCCGCGTCGGTGGTCACGCTCCGCGGCGGTATCCGTTCTGGCGCGGACATACGTGTCCTTCCGGGTCGAGCGGGAGGCTGCACAGCGGGCACGGCGGCCGCCCGGCGTTGACGACGTCGAGGGCGCGCTTGGCGAAGGCCCTGGCCTGCGCGCCGGTGAGGCGGACCCGGAGCATCGGGGGGCCGTTCTCCTCGTCCTGGAGGAGCCGCTCCTCGGCCTCCGCCAGGTCCTCCTCGGACTCGGCCTCGAGCTCGACGAGGGCCTGCGCCTCGACGATCATGCACTGGTCCTCGCCGTCCCAGGCGAGCGCCATGGTGCCGACCCGGAACTCCTCCTCGATGGGGGTGTCCAGCGGCGCCGTGTCGGCGGTCTCGGCGGGGGCCACGGCGGGGACGACGGTGCTGCCGCCGCTACGCCGTACGACCTCGTCGAGGAGCTCGTCCATGCGTTCGGCGAGCGCGGCGACCTGCGTCTTCTCCAGAGCCACGCTGGTCACCCGGGGGCCGGCGATGGCCTGGAGGAAGAACGTACGGCGTCCGGGCAGCCCGACCGTGCCGGCCACGAAACGATCCGGTTGGTCGTAGAGGAACACCTGACGGGACACGTCCTGTCTCCATGGGAAGTCGGGGGAAGCGGGATTCGGGGGGCGGGCACTGCGATCGCTTCACCCTACTGCGGCCGACGATCACGGTGCGCCCGCACCACCACCGACCGGGGCGTCACCCTCCGCGGGCTCCTCGCGCGGCGCCAGGGAGGCGAAGTCACCGGTGTCGCCGAGGCGGAGGAGGTACGGCCGCAGCCGGGTGTAGCGGATCGCGGTGACGGAGCAGGGTTCGACGGAGATGCGCTGGAAGAGGTCGAGATGGAGGCCGAGCGCGTCCGCCACGAGGGACTTGATGATGTCGCCGTGGGAGCACATGAGGTAGACGGCGTCGGCGCCGTGGTCGCGCTCCACGCGTGCGTTCCACTCGCGTACCGCCTCGGCGGCGCGGGTCTGCATGGCGCGCATCGACTCGCCGCCGGGGAACGCCGCCGCGGAGGGGTGCGCCTGCACGACCTCCATCAGGGGCTCGTCCTTGAGTTCGGCGAGTTTGCGGCCGGACCAGTCGCCGTAGTGGCACTCCCCGATACGTTCGTCGGTGTGCGCCCGCAGTCCGGGGCGGGCGTCGAGCAGGGGCCGGATCGTCTCCTGACAGCGCTGCAGCGGGCTGGCGACGACCTCGGCGAGCGGCAGGCCGGCGAGCCGCCCGGGCAGCGCGGCGGCCTGCGCGGCCCCGCGTTCGTCGAGGGCGACGCCAGGCGTCCAGCCGGCGAGCAGCCCCTCGGTGTTGGCGGTGGAACGTCCGTGCCTAACCAGGATCAGCGTGGGCATGCGGCCAGGGTAGGCGCACGACATGGTGCGAGGTGCGACGGGGGCGAGGGGAGAAGGCGTTCGGTGATCGTCGACTGTGCCATCTACCGGGGCGGGCACCGGACGGACGGGCCCGAGGACTTCTCCGACGCGCTCGGCGAGGCGCGGCAGGCGGGCGGCTTCGTCTGGATCGGGCTGCACGAGCCGACGGAGGAGGAGTTCGACCTGGTCGCACAGGAATTCGGGCTCCATCCCCTGGCCGTGGAGGACGCCCTGAAGGCACACCAGCGGCCCAAGCTGGAGGTGTACGAGGACTCGCTCTTCGTCGTCCTCAAGCCGGTGGTGTACGAGCCGGAGAGCGACATCGTGTCCACCGGCGAACTCATGCTGTTCCTGGGCGACGCGTTCGTGGTCGTCGTCCGGCACGGCGAGGGCTCCCCACTGAAGGCCGTGCGGCAGCGCCTGGAGCACGAGCCGGAACTGCTCGGCAAGGGCCCCACCGCCGTGCTGTACGCGATAGCGGACGCCGCCGTCGACCACTACCTGGACGTGGCGGTCGAGCTGCAGACCGACCTGGAGGAGCTGGAGGCGGAGGTCTTCTCACCGGACGGCGGCGGCTCGCGGCACACCGCGTCCCGGATCTACAACTTCAAGCGGCAGGTCCTGGAGTTCCGCCGCGCCACCGGGCCGCTGGCGCCGCCGATGGCCCGGCTGGCCGGCACGGGGGCGTTCGGCGCCGCCGTGCCGTTCGTGAACGACAAGGCCCGGCCCTTCTTCCGGGACGTGAACGACCACCTCACGCGCGTGAACGAGTCGGTGGAGGGCCTGGACCGGCTGGTCTCGGACATCCTGTCGGCGCACCTGGCGCAGACGGGCGTCCGGCAGAACGACGACATGCGGAAGATCTCCGCGTGGGCGGCCATGGCCGCGGTGCCGACGATGCTCGCGGGGATCTACGGCATGAACTTCGAGCACATGCCGGAACTGCGCTGGGTATGGGGCTACCCGGCGGTGATCGTCGTGATGGCCGTGCTGGAAGTGCTGTTGTACCGGACGTTCAAGCGGCGGGGGTGGCTGTAGCGCGGCCAGGGGGTGTCGTTCGGATCAGGACGCAGCACATCGGCGGTTCTTCGTCAGCGCCGGTGACGACAACGCCGCAGGTGGGCGTGGCAGACCCCGCGTCTGCGGCATGATCCGAGCGGCACCCCTGGTACCGGACCCTCAGGCGAGCTCGGGGGCCGCGGTCGCGGGTCCGCCGAGGGCGTCGCGCCGCTCGGGTGTCCGCAGGGTCACCATCCGGCGCCAGCCGGCCAGCCGCTCGTAGGCGTACACCGCGTGGATGCCCGCCGCGAGCAGCGCCGACCTCGCCCGGGACCAGCCGAGCAGACGGCCCATGCGGGCCATCACCGCGAGGCTGACGTCCCGGTGGACGCGGATCTCGGCGTGCGCGCACTCGCGCAGCGTCCGCTGGATGTAGCGGCCGTGTCCGGCGGCGGCGTAGCGCAGCAGTTCCTCGTGGGAGTAGGCGAGGTGGTTGTCCTCGTCGGCCGAGATCATGCGCACGGCCCGCCCCAGGTCGGGGTAGTCCGCGAAGTGCTTGAGGAGCATCGCCATCTGCTCGGCCGCGCGCTGCTCGGTGACCCTGCTGTGCGCGAGGTAGGTGATGACGTCCCGCACGGTCAGGGGCCGGTCGGCCCTGAGCTTCTCGTGGGCGAGGCCGATGCCGTGCCGCTCCAGGAGCATCGTGTAGTCGGTGTCGGGGGGCACGTCGACGGGTTCGAGGCCGCGCTTCTTCAGCAGGGCGGTGAAGATCCGCCCGTGCTTGTCCTCGTCCGCCCCGTGCCGGGTGATCTTGGGCGCGAGCCGGCGCTCGCTCTCCGGTACCAGCGCCGCGATGCGCGCGTTCTCCCAGCCGCCCTGCGACTCGCCGCTGGCGGCGATGGAGCAGAACAGACGGAACGACTCGTCGTTGTCGAGGATCTCCTGGAACAGACTCTTGGCCGAAAGCATCGCTGGCACCTCTCTGCCTCCGCAGGGCTCCGCGGGTTCCGCGGGTTCCGCAAAGAACGAGTCAAGTGCGGGACGCGGAACACGGCAACAGGTGCGACGGGGAACTCCGCCGAAAGAAGGAGGGCTCGCGCGTGAGCGTGCGTAACCCCACGCGCGCGGACGCGTTGTTCCGCGTGACGGCCGTGGCGGGGAAGACCCCCCGAGCCCCCACCACGGCCGCAGAACGTCGCCGACCGGTCGCGCGTCAGGCGAGCCCGGCGCGCTCCAGGGCCTCGGTGCCGGCGCGGAGCGAGGCGATCCGCTCGTCCAGGGTGAAGCCCGCGGGAGCGAGGGTCAGCGTGGTCACACCGGCGGCGGCGTAGGCCTTCATCCGGTCCGCGATCCGGTCGACGCTGCCGAGCAGGGTCGTCCGGTCGATCAGGTCGTGCGGCACGGCCGCGGCGGCGCCCTGCTTGTCGCCGGACAGGTACTTGTCCTGGATCTCGGCGGCCTCGCGCTCGTACCCCATGCGCTGGGCGAGCTGGTTGTAGAAGTTCTGCTTGCGGCTGCCCATGCCGCCGACGTAGAGCGCGGTGTAGGGGCGGAAGGTGTCGGCGAGCGTGGTGACGTCCTTGTCGTCGCCGAGGGCGAGCGGCAGGGTGGGGACGATGTCGAAGCCCTCGAGGGTCTTCCCGGCCTTCTCGCGCCCGGCGCGCAGATGCCGGATCGCGGTCTCCTCCAGGTGGTCGGCGGACGGGAAGATCAGCAGGGCGCCGTCGGCGATCTCGCCGGTCTGCTCCAGGTTCTTCGGGCCGATCGCGGCGATGTACAGCGGAATGTGCTCGCGCTGCGGGTGCACGGTCAGCTTGATCGGCTTGCCGGGGCCGCCCGGCAGCGGCAGCGTCCAGTGCTGCCCCTCGTACGACAGCCGTTCCCGGGTCATCGCCTTGCGCACGATCTCGACGTACTCGCGGGTGCGGGCGAGCGGCTTGTCGAACTTCACGCCGTACCAGCCCTCGGAGACCTGCGGCCCGGAGACGCCGAGGCCGAGGCGGAACCGGCCGCCGGAGAGCGAGTCGAGGGTGGCGGCCGTCATCGCGGTCATGGCCGGCTGACGGGCGGGGATCTGGAAGATGGCCGAGCCGACGTCGATGCGCTCGGTCTGGGCGGCGACCCAGGTCAGCACCGTCGCGGCGTCCGAGCCGTAGGCCTCGGCGGCCCAGCACACGGCGTAGCCGAGCCGGTCGGCCTCCTTGGCGACGGCCAGGTTGTCCGCGTCCATTCCGGCACCCCAGTAGCCGAGGTTGATCCCGAGCTGCATGGCCGATTCCCCTTACCGATCAGTAACGTCTGTTGTGCCCCGACCCTAGCGTGTGCATTCGGTTGTCCACAGGCCCCCACAGCGCAAGCCGTGGCCAGTAATGTCGGCGTTCATGGAGCAGAGGCATCTCGGCCGCACCGGCCTGCGTGTGTCCCGCATCGGGCTGGGCACCCTCACCTGGGGCAGGGACACCGACGAGCACGACGCGGCTGACCTCCTGAAGACCTTCTGGGAAGCCGGCGGGACCCTCGTCGACACCGCCGACGTGTACGGCGACGGAGAGGCCGAGTATCTCCTCGGCCGGCTCATGGAGGGCCTGGTGCCGCGCCGGGACCTGGTGATCTCGACCAAGGCGGGCAGCGTGCCGGACCCCGACCGCCGCTTCGACGGCTCGCGCGGCCATCTGCTCTCCGCGCTGGACGCCTCCCTGGCCCGGCTGGGCACGGACCACGTCGACGTGTGGCACCTGCACGCCTTCGACCCGCACACGCCGCTGGAGGAGACGCTGCACGCCCTCGACGTGGCGGTCAGCAGCGGCCGCGCCCGCTACGCCGGGGTCTCCAACTTCTGCGGCTGGCAGCTGGCCAAGGCGGCGACCTGGCAGCTGGCGGCGCCGGGTGTGCGCAACCGCCTGGCGAGCACGCAGATGGAGTACTCGCTGCTGCAGCGCGGCGTCGAGCGCGAGGTGCTGCCGGCCGCGCTGGACCTGGGCATCGGTCTGCTCCCCTCATCGCCGCTGGGCCGGGGCGTCCTCACGGGCAAGTACCGCAAGGACGCGACGCCGCCGGACTCGCGGGGCGCCTCGGACCACCTGGCCCCCTTCGTCGAGCCCTACCTGGACGACACGGCCGGTCACATCGTGGACGCGGTGGCGACGGCGGCGGACGGGCTCGCGGTGACCCCGCTGCAGGTCGCCCTCGCCTGGGTCCGGGACCGGCCCGGGGTGGTCGCCCCGATCATCGGCCCGCGCAACGCGCAGCAGCTCACGGCGGCGTTGTCAGTGGAGACCCTTAGTCTTCCTGACGAGATCTGCCGGGCGCTCGACGACGTGTCGGCGCCCGTGCACCGCTATCCCGATCACGACTGGAGCACGCTGTGAGCACGCAGCCCGAACCCGCCGAGGACACCGCGGACGCCGTGGACACCGAGCCGGGAGCGCCGGGCACCGCGCAGGAGGCCGAGCGCGACGACGCCATGGACGGGGTCCCGTCCGCCGACGCGGAGACCGCCGAGGAGCCGCGGGCCCCGGAGCCCGACGACGCCGGGGCCGAGGCGAGTGCCGGGGAGATCGCCGGGGCGGGCGAGCCGCCGGCCGCTGAAGACGCGCAGCCGGCCGGGGACGGCGCCGGTGCGGCGGGGGAGGGCACCGCGGCTCAGATGTCGGAGGCCGAGGCCGAGCTGGCCGCCCAGCGGCTGGAGCGGGAGCGGATCGAGCGGCGGAAGGCTGAGAAGCAGCAGCGGATCGACAGCGGGGCCAAGCTCAGCGGCACGGCGGCCGAGCTGCTCGCCGCCGTGCGCGCCGTGGAGAGCGGCGAGAAGCCGGCCGCCACGGTCTTCGGCGAGCCCCGGCCCGCGCCCCGCCGCCCGGCCCCCGAGCCGGTACGGCGCTCGCAGCCGGCGCCGGCCGAGCCCGCCGCCGTGCCCGCGGGACCCGCGCCGGAGAGCGTCCAGGCCGTGCGGCGCGTCCTGACCGAGGGCGGCGCCCCCGAGACGCTCGCGCCGCAGACCGCCGCGCTGCTCGGCGAGGCGGCGGAGGAGTCGCTGCGCGCCGACCCCTGGCAGCTGCTCCGGGTCGCCAGGGTCCGGCCGGAGCAGGCCGACGGGTTCGCCCGGGCGCTGCTCGGCGCGGAGTGCGGCCCGGACGACGAGCGGCGGGGACGTGCGATCACCGTCTGGCTGCTGGAGCAGGCGGCCCTGACCGGCCACACGGCCCTGGAGCTGCCACGGCTCACGGCCGCGCTGGCCCAGCGGGGCGTGCCGGATCCCGACGCCGCCGTACAGAGCACCCTCGCCGAGGGTGAGGCCCTGGTCTTCCAGGACGCCCTGGAGGAGACCGGCGCCCGCCCGGGCACGGTGGATGCGGGGACGGAGGGCGCGGACGAGGCCGAGGAACGTCCGGTCCGGGTCCTGGTCGGTCTGGAGCGGTACGCGCTCGCGGAGGAGAGTCTCGCCGACGGCCTGGCCCGGCTGGTCAACTCGGTGCCGAAGCAGGACGGGGCGGCGGAGGACTGGGAGCGGGCCGCCGCGTCCGCGCAGGGTTCCGCCGCCGACCTGATCCGGGCGGTCGCGGGGCACGGGCTGGTCCTGCACACCGGCGGGGAGGCGTCCCTGGCCGAACCCGCGGCCCTGCTGCGTGCCGCGCGGGGCCTCGGGCTGCGTGCCTGGGCCGCCGCGCACGGCCCGCTCGGCCGCGACCGCTTCGCCGCCCTGTCGGCCGACCGCCCGGCGGCGCGCCCGGACTCCCCCGCACCGGACGGCCCGGTCCCGGACGGCACCCCCGTCGTCACCCTGGCCGGGCTGCTGGCCGGCGCCGAGGGGCCCGGGCGGGACGCGGACGGCGCGCTGGACCTGGATCTGCTCGTCGTACTCGACGCGCCGCAGGTGGACGTCGAGACGGGCGCCCTGCTGGCGGAGTCACTGCCCGACGGGGCACGGCTGGTGCTGGCCGGCGACCCGGGGGTGCTGTGGTCCGTGGGTCCGGGGCGGGTCTTCGCGGATCTGCTGGCGGCGCGGATCTGTCCCCAGATCGCCTCGCGGCGTCCGGACCCGGGCCCGCTGGGCGAGCTGGTCTCCGGCATCGGCATCGGTGAGCTGAGCCAGGTGGCGGCTCCCGGCAAGGAGGTCGTGATCGTGCCCGTGCGGGACGCGGGCGAGGCCGTGCACCGCACCGTGCAGCTCGTCGCGGACTCGGTGCCGCGCGCGATCGGCGTCCCCGCCGAGGAGACCCAGGTGATCACGCCGGGCCACGGCGGTGCCGCGGGCACGCGCGTGCTCAACGCGGCGCTGAAGGAGCGGCTGAACCCGGGCCCCGGCCGCTTCGGCGGCTTCGACCCCGGCGACCGTGTCGTCCACTCCCCCGTGCCGGGCCGTACGCTGCCGGGCCGCGTGGTGAGGGCCGACGCCGACGGACTGCACCTGTCCTGCGCGGGCGAGACCGTCGTGGTCCCGAAGGAGCGGCTGGAGCGGACCGTGCGGCACGGCTGGGCGCTGACCGCGCACCAGGCGGTCGGCGGCCGGTGGCCCGCGGTGGTCGTGGTCCTGCCCGGCGACGCCGCGCAGGCGCTGAGCCGCCCGTGGGTCTACACGGCGTTCGGCCGGGCCGCCCGGCATCTGTCCGTGGTGCACGGCGTGGACCAGGCGCTGCCCCGTGCCGTTGCCGAGGTGCAGGCCAAGCCGCGCACGACCCGGCTGCCGGCGCTGCTCGCTCCGCAGGTCCCGGTGAGCGGCTGAGCCGGCCGGGCGCGGTCGCCCGGCGGCACATGCGACGGCGGCGGTCGCGGGGACGTACCCCGTGACCGCCGCCGTGCGTGGGGGCGCCGCTCAGCGGTCCGCCCGCAGCCGCTGCGGCTCGCCGTCCTCTTCCTCGTCCGTCTCGTCGTCCGGTTCCTCGTCCAGGTCCGTGTCGAGGTCCTCCACGAGTTCCGGGACGTCGTCCTCGTCATCGTCATCGTCGTCGAACTCGTCGTCGAAGACCGCGCTGACGTCGAAGCGGCAGACCACTCGCTGGGGATCGACCTGGTCGAACGGTGCGTCCAGCCACTCGCCCGGTTCGGCGCTCTCGTCCGCGGCGGTCACCCAGAGCGTGGAGTCGCCCTCCTCCAGGCCGAACTCCTTGTGCCGGGAAGCGATCTCGTCCGCCTCGAACTCGCCGAACAGGATGCCGAGCGCCCCGTGGACCGTACCGGCCACGTCCGCGCCCACGGCCGCCACGTCGTCGGCCGCCTCGATCCGCCGCGCCTGTGCCATCAGCCGCTGCGGTTCCGCCACGGCGTAGTCGCGGCGGATGAGCACGCTCAGCGCGTTCGGTTCCTCGGGGCCCGTGTAGGGCGGCGTCTCGTCCGCGCCGGGGATCTCGAAGGGGGTCACCTCGTCGTAACGGTCGTAGAGCAGTTCGTCGTACACCTCCGCGGCCGCGGCCAGCTCGTTGAACGCCTGGTAGACGGCCGGGTCGTCCTCCCCCGACCGGCGTTCGACCGCGGCCAGGTGGCGGTCGAGCGCGGTCTTGACCGCCTCGGCGGCGGCGCGTACCTCGGCAGCGGTGGGCTGCGCAGCATCAGACATAGTGCAGACGCTATCCGTACCGGGCCCCAGCCCGCACAATAGATGCGATGCCGGAATACGAATTTGTCGACGTGTACGTGCCACGCGGGGTTTCCCGCAAGGAGACGACACGTCTGCTGACCGACCACGCCGAGTACGGACACTGGGAGTTGTACCGCCTGAGCCTGCTGCGCGACGGCAGTCGCAAGGTGCGGCTGCGGCGGCGGATCATCCGCCAGGTGCGGGCCACCTGGTGACCGGCGGCGCCCGGGGCGACCCGGCGCCGGTGACGGAAGCGGAGCGGGCCCCGCCGGTGTGCGGGGCCCGCTCCGTGTGCCGGTCCGCCGCGTCAGGCCGAGGCGCGCGCCTTGCGGTAGAGCACCGTGCCCGCGAGCAGCGCGCCCGCGCCCACCGGGAGGGCGAGGCCCAGCGGCAGCTCGCTGCCGGTCTCGGCGAGCTGCGCGCCACCCCGCGGTTGGGTGACGGTCTGGGTGCCCGGCTGGTTGACGTGCGAGGAGCCGCCCGGCGTCTCGTCACCCGGGGTGCCGGGGTTGCCCGGGGTGCCAGGCTCGCCGGGGTTGCCCGGGGTACCGGGCTCACCCGGGTTGCCCGGGTTGCCGGGGTTGCCCGGGTTTCCCGGCTCACCCGGGTTACCGGGGTTACCGGGGTTGCCGGGCTCGCCCGGGTTGCCCGGCTCACCGGGGTTACCCGGCTCACCCGGCGGGGTGGAGTGGTCGCCGCCGCCCCCGTTGACGCAGTCGTTGCCCGTGGCCGGGTTGAGGGCGCCCACCACGTTGATGGTGTTGCCGCAGACGTTCACCGGCACGTGCACGGGCACCTGCACCGCGTTGCCGGAGCCGACCCCGGGCGAGTCGGTGGCGTGTCCGCCGGCGTGCGCACCGCCGTGGCCGCCGGAGTCGCCGTATCCGCCGGACGAGTCGCCGCCCCGGTTGGCGCACGCGTTGCCCATGGCCGGGTTGAGGACGCCGATGACGTCGACCGTGTTGCCGCAGACGTTGACCGGCACGTGCACGGGCGCCTGCACCGTGTTGCCGGAGAGTACGCCGGGCGAATTCGAAGTGGATCCGTGTGCCCCCGAGTCGGCGTGGGCGACACCGCCCGCGGCGGCGAGCACACCGGTGGCGGCCGCCATCGTCATCAGGCCCTTGCGGGTGACCTGTCGCATGTTCGAAATCCCTGCCTTGCCCTAGTCCCGTAGCGCCGGGAATTCCGTCGTCTCCGACGCTGATGCACGCTGATGTTCTTTGCCTCGAAGGCGGTCGGCCCCGGAGCGCGTGGCGCGCTCCGGGGCCGACGGACTCAGACCCTCACGGGGCGAGACGCAACGTCACTTGTTGATGCAGACGTTGCCGAAGGCGGGGTTCAGCAGGCCGATCACGGAGATCGTGTTGCCGCAGACGTTCACCGGGACGTGCACGGGCACCTGGACGACATTGCCGGAAACGACGCCCGGGGAGTGGGCGGCGACGCCCTGGGCACCGGAGTCGGCGGCGGCCATGCCCGCACCCGCGAGGACCAGACCACCGGTGGCAACCGCAGCGGCGACGACCTTCTTGAGCATTATTCCTCCTAGTTGACAAAGGCGATCCGAAATTGCCGATCGCATCACCTGTAACGAGGACGGAGTAATGAGGCTACGAGCTTATGAGCGCATTCACCCTTCCCGGTAACCTCCCGCACGCGCGGTCGAATATCGGGGAAGGGTGAAGTCTCGTTTCAGCGGGCCGAATCAGGACGCGTCGATGAACCGGTCGAGCACCCGCACGCCGAACTGCAGGCCGTCCACCGGCACGCGCTCGTCGACGCCGTGGAACATGCCCGCGAAGTCCAGCTCCGGCGGCAGCTTGAGGGGCGCGAAGCCGAAGCCCCGGATGCCGAGGTCGTCGAAGGACTTGGCGTCCGTCCCGCCGGAGAGCATGTACGGGATGGCCTTCGCGGCCGGGTCCTCGGCCACCAGCGCGGACTGCATCGCGTCCACCAGGGCCCCGTCGAACGTGGTCTCGACGGCCTTGTCGGAGTGGACGTCCTCGCGCCGCACCTTCGGACCGAGGATCCGGTCGAGGTCGGCGAGGAACTCCTCCTCGTGTCCGGGCAGGAACCGGCCGTCGACGTGCGCGGTCGCCTCGCCCGGGATGACGTTGACCTTGTAGCCCGCGCCCAGCTGTGTGGGGTTGGCGGTGTTGCTCAGGGTCGCGCCGATGAGCTTGGCGATGCCGCCGAGCTTGGCGAGGGTCCCCTCCATGTTCTCCGGGTCGAGCTCGGTGCCGAGGGCGTCGCCCAGTTCGTCGAGGAAGGCCCGGGTCGTCTTGGTGACCCGGACGGGGAACGTGTGCCGGCCGAGGCGCGCGACGGCCTCCGACAGCTCGGTGATGGCGTTGTCGCGGTGGATCATCGACCCGTGCCCGGCGGTGCCGGCCACGGTCAGCTTCATCCAGTGCATGCCCTTCTCGGCCGTCTGGATCAGATACAGCCGGCGCTGCTCGCTGACGGTGAAGGAGAAGCCGCCGACCTCGCTGATCGCCTCGGTGACGCCCTCGAAGAGGTGCGGGTGGTGATCGACGAGGTGGCGGGCGCCGTACGTCCCGCCGGCCTCCTCGTCGGCGAGGAACGCGAGGACGATGTCCCGGGGCGGCTTGCGCCCGCTGCGCATCCGGTCGCGGACGACCGCGAGGGTCATCGCGTCCATGTCCTTCATGTCGACCGCGCCCCGCCCCCACACGCACCCGTCGGCGACCTCGCCGGAGAAGGGGTGGTGGGTCCAGTCGTCCGCGTTGGCCGGGACGACGTCGGTGTGGCCGTGGATGAGCAGCGCGGGCCGTGACGGGTCCTCGCCCTCGATCCGGGCCACCGTGGAGGCGCGTCCCGGGTGGGACTCGAAGATCTGCGGCTCCAGTCCCACCTCGGCGAGCTTCTCGGCGACGTACTCGGCCGCCTTGCGCTCACCGGGGCCCGAGTGGTCGCCGTAGTTGCTGGTGTCGATCCGGATCAGCTCGCGGCAGAGGTCGACGACCTCGTCCTCGCCGGTGACGCTCCTGGCCGTGCCCGAGTCGCTCACGTGCTTCCTCCCGCTGTCACTGCTGGTGGGTCTCCCTCATCCTCCCCCTCCGGCCGTCCGGGCCCAAGACCGGACCCGGCCCGTCACACGCCGTTCACGCCGGAGCGGGGGGTGATCGGACACCCACGAAAGCCTGGTAATGTTTACGTCGTCGCCACGGGGAACACCCCGCGCGACAGACACCTTGTCCGGGTGGCGGAATGGCAGACGCGCTAGCTTGAGGTGCTAGTGCCCTTTATCGGGCGTGGGGGTTCAAGTCCCCCCTCGGACACCAGCTGAGACCCCTGTCGAGCAGGGGTCTTCTGCTTTTCCGGGACAGCGCCCCGAGCGGGCACAATGGCCGCCATGACCACGCGTTCCTGCCCGTGCGGGCTGCCCGAGGCGTACGAGAAGTGCTGCGGCCGTTTCCATGCGGGGGCGGCGTCCACGCCGAGTGCCGAGGCGTTGATGCGTTCGCGGTACAGCGCCTTCGTGCGGGGCGACGCGGGGTACCTGCTGCGGACGTGGCATCCGAGGACGCGGCCGGCGCGTCTCGACCTGGACCCGGGGATGCGGTGGACCGGGCTGGAGATCCTGGACACGACCGACGGGTCCGCGTTCCACTCCACCGGCACGGTCACCTTCCGCGCCTCGTACCGCGGCGGCTCGCTGCACGAACGGAGCCGGTTCGAGCGGGTCGACGGGGCGTGGGTGTACGTCGACGGGGAGTTCCTCGCGTAGACCGTGTCGGCCCGGGGCCTGCTACGGCGCCAGGATGTCCAGTTCCTGGAGCGCGCCCACCGTGATCTCGCGGGTCAGCTGCTCGGCGCGTTCGGCGTCCCGGGCACGGACGGCCTCGGCGACCCGGACGTGCAGGGTGACGGCGGCCGGGTCGGGGTCCTCGAACATCACGTCGTGGTGCGTGCGTCCGGCCAGGACCTCGGCGACGACGCCGCCGAGGCGGGCGAACATCTCGTTGCCGGACGCGGTCAGGATGACGCGGTGGAAGGCCACGTCGTGGAAGAGGTACCCCTCCAGCTTGTGGCCGCGTGAGTTGGCCACCATGCCCAGCGCGCACTCGGTGAGCTCCGCGCACTGCTCCGCGGTGGCGTGCCTGGCGGCCAGTCCCGCCGCGACCGGTTCGACCGCCGACCGCAGCACGGTCAGCGAGCGCAGCTGGCGCGGGCGGTCGGCGCCGGCCAGGCGCCAGCGGATGACCTGCGGGTCGTAGACGTTCCACTCGCACTCGGGTAGGACGGTCACGCCCACGCGGCGCCGCGACTCGACCAGATGCATGGACTCCAGCACGCGGACGGCCTCGCGCATCACGGAGCGCGACACCTCGAAGCGCTGTGCCATCTCGTCCGTGCGCAGGACGCTGCCCGCAGGGTATTCACCCGCGGTGATCGCGGGGCCGAGGGTGTCCAGTACGCGGCCGTGCAGCCCCCGGCCCGGTGTGCTCATGCACTCAGCGTACGGGGCGCGTCACGGGAACAAAAAGTCAGACTTATATGTCACAGACTCTTGAATTTGTCGTACCTAATGAGTTTCAGTGGCGTCGACATCACGTGTCGACGAAGACAGCAGACAGCGAGAGTGCGATGCAGCAACTGCACACCCCCCATGTCGTCGTGGTCATGGGCGTAGCGGGCACCGGGAAGACCACCATCGGTCCCCTGCTCGCGGCCCGGCTCGGCGTTCCCTACGCCGAGGGCGACGACTTCCACCCGCCGGCCAACATCGCCAAGATGACGGCCGGGACCCCGCTCACCGACGAGGACCGCTGGCCGTGGCTGGACGCCATCGGCGGCTGGGCGCACGGGCGGGCCGGGCTCGGCGGGGTGGTGAGCAGTTCCGCGCTGAAGCGGTCGTACCGCGACCGGCTGCGGGCGGCAGCTCCCGGTGTCGTCTTCGTCCACCTCACGGGCAGCCGCGAGCTGATCGAGGACCGGATGTCGCACCGCGAGGGGCACTTCATGCCGACGGCCCTGCTCGACTCCCAGTTCGCCACGCTCCAGCCGCTGGAGCCGGACGAGGCGGGGGTCGCGGTGGACGTCGCCGGCAGCCCCGAGGAGATCACCGAACGGGCGGCGAACGCCCTGAAGGCCCTCCCCGATCCGGTCCTGTAACCCCGTGGCCCGGTAGCGGGCCGACCCCCCACGACCTCCCCCGGGGCCGTGCCACCCGTGGTGCGCACGGCTTCGCCTCCCCCTGAATCCCCATCACCGCAAGGGAAACACCGTGACCAGACTCAGCGTCGAGATGCTGGCAGCGGACACCGCCGAGCCCATCACCTCGGCCGGCCATGCCCAGCTGGGCATCGCCGTGCTGTTGGGCATCGCCGTCATCGTCCTGCTCATCACCAAGTTCAAGCTGCACGCCTTCCTGTCCCTGACCATCGGGACGCTGGCGCTCGGCGCGTTCGCCGGGGCTCCGCTTGACAAGGTCATCGCCAGCTTCACCACCGGGCTCGGCTCGACGGTCGCGGGCGTCGGCGTCCTGATCGCCCTCGGCGCGATCCTCGGCAAGATGCTCGCCGACTCCGGCGGCGCCGACCAGATCGTGGACACCATCCTGGCCAAGGCGAGCATCCGGTCGATGCCGTGGGCGATGGTCCTGATCGCCTCCGTCGTCGGGCTGCCGCTGTTCTTCGAGGTCGGCATCGTGCTGCTGATCCCGGTCGTCCTGATGGTCGCCAAGCGCGGCAACTACTCCCTGATGCGCATCGGCATCCCGGCGCTGGCCGGTCTGTCCGTGATGCACGGCCTGGTCCCGCCGCACCCCGGCCCGCTGGTCGCGATCGACGCGGTCGGCGCCAACCTCGGTGTGACCCTGGCGCTCGGCGTCCTGATCGCGATCCCGACGGTGATCATCGCCGGCCCGGTGTTCTCGAAGTACGCGGCCCGCTGGGTGGACGTCCCCGCCCCCGACCGCATGATCCCGCAGCGCGCCTCCGAGACGCTGGAGAAGCGCCCGAGCTTCGGCGCCACCCTCGCCACGATCCTGCTCCCGGTCGTGCTGATGCTCGCCAAGGCGCTCGTCGACATCATCGTCGACGACCCCGACCACCTGGTGCAGCGCGTCTTCGACGTCGTCGGTTCGCCGCTGATCGCCCTGCTCGCCGCCGTGATCGTGGGCATCTTCACGCTGCTGCGGCCCGCCGGATTCGCCAAGGACCGGGTCTCGGGCCTGGTGGAGAAGGGCCTCGCGCCCATCGCGGGCATCCTCCTGATCGTCGGCGCGGGCGGCGGCTTCAAGCAGACGCTGATCGACTGCGGCGTGGGCCAGATGATCCTGGAGATCTCCAAGGACTGGTCGATCCCGGCGCTGCTGCTGGCCTGGCTGATCGCGGTGGCGATCCGGCTGGCGACCGGTTCGGCGACGGTGGCGACCGTCTCGGCGGCCGGTCTGGTCGCGCCGCTGGCGGCCGACATGTCGACGACCCACGCGGCCCTGCTGGTCCTGGCCATCGGCGCCGGTTCGCTCTTCTTCAGCCATGTCAACGACGCCGGCTTCTGGCTGGTGAAGGAGTACTTCGGCCTGAACGTCGGCCAGACCATCAAGACCTGGTCCGTCATGGAGACGATCATCTCGGTGGTCGCGGGCGGTCTGGTCCTGCTGCTCTCACTGGTGATATAGCGGCCGGCCGCGCCCCGCACGGCACGACGACGGCGCCCGTTTCCCGGTCCACCGGGGCGGGCGCCGTCGTCGTGCCGTACCGCTCAGGAGGTCTCCCCGGCCGCCTTGTCCAGCTGGAAGGCCTCGTTGCCCAGGCCGATGCGGGCGTGCCGCTCGGGGGCGCGGGCGCGCAGGACCAGGCCCTGCACGAGGCCGCCGGCCGCGGCGAGGCCGATGATGCCGGGCAGGGCCCAGCTCAGGGCCGAGCCGGGGCCGGCGCCCACGAGGACGTCGAAGTCCTTCACGGTGTACCCCGCGATCACCAGCAGGGCGACGCCCGCGACGGCGGAGGTCGCCAGGCGGACGCCCTGGGCGCCGGCGGCGCCGCGGCGGACGAAGAAGGCGACCACGGAGAACGAGGCCGCGGCCATCAGCACGATCACGCCGAGGGCGCCGATGTTGCCGCCCCAGGTGAACAGGTGCAGGACCGGCTCGGTCGGGTCGCCGGCCGGCTTGTCGTCGGCGATCGCGAAACCGGCCACCACGACGGCGGACACGGCGGTCTGGAGCAGCGAGCCGGTGCCGGGCGCGCCGCTGGTTCCGCTGGTGCGTCCGAAGGCGGCGGGCAGCAGACCCTCCCGGCCCATGGCGAAGGCGTACCGGGCGACGACGTTGTGGAAGCTGAGCAGGGCCGCGAACATGCCGGTCACGAAGAGCACGTGCAGGACGTCGGTGAAGGTGCCGCCGAGCCGGGACTCGGTGAGGAAGAAGAGCAGTCCCGCGCTCTGTTCCTGCGCGGTGCCGACGATCCTGTCGGGTCCGGTGGCGACGGTCAGAGCCCAGCTGCTTAGCGCGAAGAAGACGGCGACTCCGCCGACGGCGAGGAACATCACACGCGGCACCAGGACGTGCGGGCGGCTGGTCTCCTCGGCGTACACGGGCGCCTGCTCGAAGCCGAGGAAGGCGGCGATGCAGAAGCACAGCGCGGTCCCGACACCGGCCCCGGTCAGCGTGTCCGGGTCGAAGGCGTGCAGCGACAGTCCCTGGGCGCCCGGGTCGGCGACGGCGGCGATGTCGAACACCACGACGAGCACGACCTCGATGAGCAGCAGCACACCCAGCACGCGCGCGTTGACGTCGATCTTCAGCCAGCCCAGCGTGCCGACCGCGAGCACGGCCAGCAGCGCGGGGATCCACCAGGCGACCTCGAGATCGGCGTAGGTGGCGAGGAGGCCGGAGACCTCGAAGCCGAAGATGCCGTAGATGCCGACCTGGAGTGCGTTGTAGGCGACCAGCGCGACGAGGGCGGCGCCCGCGCCGGCGGTGCCGCCGAGGCCGCGGGAGATGTACGCGTAGAAGGCGCCCGCGTTGTGGACGTGGCGGCTCATCTCGGCGTACCCGACGCTGAAGAGGATCAGCACCACGCCCAGGATCACGAAGAGCAGCGGCTGCCCGACGATGCCCATCACCGCGTACGTGGTGGGCATGACCCCGGCGACCACCATGAGGGGCGCGGTGGCGGCGAGGACGGACAGGAGCAGGCCCCCGGTGCCCAGCCGGTCCGCGCGCAGCGCCCGCTCCTCCCCCTTGAAGGTGCTGATGCCGCCGTCGCCGGTGGATCTGCTCGTGCGTGAACTGCCCGTGGCCATGGGGGGACCGTCCTCACTGTGGGTGTCGGGGTGTCAGGTCGTGCCCAGCGCGCCGGCGCGGGCGGTGCGGAAGGCGGAGTACGGGTCGCGGTCCGGGTACGACCAGGGAGCGGGCGTGGGGTGCTCGCCGATGCGGTGGAACAGGGCGGCGGCCTCGGCGCCGCGGCCCTCGCAGGACTTGGCGTGCGCGAGGAAGTTGAGGTCGACCAGGCGGCGCGGGTGGTCGTCCTGCTCCCACTCAAGCCACCAGTCGAAGGCCGCCTTCATCACCAGCCGGGCCCGGCGGCCGGCCCAGTGGCCGGACGCCTGCGGGTCGGGGGACTCGTGCCCGGCTGCGGCCAGCACCCGGTAGCGCTCGGCGTGCGCGACCACCGGCAGGACCGCCAGCGGGGAGTCGGCGGGGGCCTGTTCGGCGGCCCAGTTGGCGAAGTCGTAGACCTCGTGGAGCGGGTCGGGGCCGCCGTCGCCGCGGCGTTCGGCGAGCCGGGCGACCATCAGATGATGGGCGTGGTGGTGGTCGGCGTACCGGCCCCGCACCTGCTCGAAGGTCCGGACGACCTCCTCGTCCGCGCCGAGCGCGCGCTCCAGCAGGAGCAGCCCGAGCCAGGGCGTGGGATCGGCGGGCACGAGTGCGGCGGCGTCCCGGCAGGCCTCCCGCGCCCTGCCGGGCTTCTCCTTTCCGCGCAGGGCGCGGTGGACGAGGGCGAGGGAGAGCAGGACGGAGGCGTCGGCGGAGTCGGGCTCGGCGAGCAGCCACTCGCGAGCCCAGGCGGCGCAGTAGGGCTCCTTGGCAAGGACGGTGACCCGGTGACCGCGACGGTCCCAGTCGTCACCCGTGTGGACGAGCAGGGAACGGGCGGACTGCCAGCGCCCCTGGGCCAACGCGGTCCGCGCGGTGACGAGTTCGGCATCGTCGAGGGCCTCGTCGCAGGACTGTGCCGCGCGTCTGCGGCCGCGGCCGAGGGGAGGCGGGGGTGGGGGCACCGCGGGAACTTCCTCACGCGACCCGGTAGGTCGTCGTAGCCGGTTTGCCATGAACTGATCACGCACAGCAAAGCGGCAGCCAAGGCTTGGCGTCAAGGCCCGCCGGGTCGTTACACGCGTCAACTCGCGTTATTGCAGCGGTACTTGTGGCACTGACCGCCGCACCAAGGCCCCCGGCCACCCGGATGCGGGCACTCGCCCGGCACACCGGACCCGCCCGCACTAGAGTCGGTTTCTCACGCACCCCGTGGCCCGGCCTGACGATCGAGGTACGCAGCGTGTCGGTTCTGGTTCTGGTTCTCGCCGTGAGTGCCGCGTGCTGCCTGGGCTTCGGTTTCGTCCTCCAGCAAAACGCCGCCCAGCGCGCCCCGCTGGGTGACTTCCTCTCCCCACGGCTGCTGCTCGACCTGGTGCGGGTGCCGCGCTGGCTGGGCGGCACGGGGCTGATGGTGGCCGGGATGGTGATGGGCGCCATCGCGCTGGCCGGTGGTGAGATCACCCTGGTCGAGCCGCTGCTCGCGACGAACCTGCTCTTCGCCCTGGCCCTCTCCCGCGCACAGACCCGGCAGCCGCTGGGCCGTCAGGGCTGGGCGGGACTCGCGCTGCTGGCCGGCGGGGTCAGCGCGTTCATCGTGGCGGGCGAGCCGCGCGGCGGCAGCGCGGTGACCGATCCCGTGCGGCACTGGGTGATCTTCGGCGCGGTGCTGGGCCTCGCCCTGCTGCTCACGGCGTGCGCCGGGCGGGCGCGGCTGACCTGGGGTCCGGCCCTGCTGGCGCTGGCCGCGGGGCTGGTGTACGGGGTGCAGGACGCGCTGACGCGGGTCAGCGGGCAGCGCTTCTCGGCGGGCGGAGCGACGGAACTGCTGACCGGCTGGCAGCCGTACGCGGTGCTGGTGCTCGGCGTCACCGGCCTCGTCCTGGTGCAGAGCGCGTTCGAGACGGCGCCGCTGCGCAGGTCGCTGCCCGCCCTGACGGCGGCTCAGCCGCTCGCGGGCATCGCCTGCGGGGTCGGTTTCCTCGGCGACCGGCTGCGGACCGACGCCGGGGCGCTGGCGTGGGAGGCGGGTGGTCTCGCGGCGGTGGTGACGGGCATCGTGCTGCTCGGGATGCATCCGGCGATGCCGCAGGGGACGGGCGAGCGGGGGCCGGCGCGAGACCTGCAACGGCGCTGACCTCGTCGGCCGCTGCTTGGATGGGGGCATGAGCGCTGCTGACGAGATCCTCGACATCGTCGACGAGAACGACCGGGTGACCGGGCAGGCCCGGCGGGGTGACGCGTACGCGCGGGGGCTGCGTCACCGCTGCGTGTTCGTGCGGGCCCGGGACGCGCGCGGCCGCGTCTTCGTCCACCGCCGCACGCCGACGAAGCTGGTGTTCCCCTCCCTGTACGACATGTTCGTCGGCGGGGTGGTGGGCGCGGGCGAGTCCTACGACGACGCGGCGTTGCGGGAGGCGGAGGAGGAGCTGGGGGTGCGGGGGCTGGCGCGGCCGGAGTTCCTGTTCAAGTTCCTGTACGACGACGGGGGCGGGCGGACGTGGTGGTCGGCGGTGTACGAGGTGCGCGTCTCGTCGCGGGTGGCCCCGCAGGTGGAGGAAGTGGCGTGGTGGGCCTTCCTGGAGGAGGCGGAGGTGGAGCGGCGGCTTTCGGAGTGGGAGTGGGTGCCGGACGGGGTGGCGGCGTATGCGCGGCTGCGGGCCTGGCGGGGGGAGGGTGCGTGAGGTGACGCGGCGCGGGTGGGGGGTGCACGGTGTTGCTGTGGGCCGGGGGCGGGTCGCGGAGCCCGGCGCGCGTGCGGAGGCAGAGGCGGGTCGCGGGACCCGGCGCTGCCGGGGTGCCCGGCGCGCGTGCGGAGGCAGAGGCGGGTCGCGGGGTCCGGCGCTGCCGGGGTGCCCGGCGCGCGTGCGGAGGCAGAGGCGGGTCGCGGGGTCCGGCGCTGCCGGGGTGCCCGGCGCCCACCCGTGCCGCCCCAGCGGCACGACTGCCCGCAGCTGGGGCGGACGGGCCGTCAGACGCGTACGGCGGGAAGGGGACGTGTCGGGGGGTGTCCGCCCGCAGCGGTTGGCGCGTCCGCGCCGGGCACTTCTGTGGCCGACCGATTCCGCGCC
>NZ_JBIWKU010000015.1:0-82344 GCF_044765825.1 Streptomyces flaveolus
TCGGGATGGCGACCAGCGCCCGGCTCGTTTGCACCGGCCGGTGAAGTCCGTCGAGACCTTGCGACATGACTCCTCTCTACACCGCGGCCGACCCGCCCGCACAGGCACGGACGGACACACGGCCACCCCACCGGAGGCGTCGCCGACGCACCCGCGCAGTCATGCGGGCTACCAGCGGTGGGTGCGCCGCAGGAGGTTGCGTAGGACCCTGCGTGCCGAGCGCAGTGCGGGTCGGGGCCCTGTGGGCAGGGTGCTGTCGGATCGGCCCAGTGGCATCTCAGCCATGGGGTGCCTGCGTCCGGCGATCTCCAGCGTGCAGGTGGCGGAACGCTCTGCGGTCCCGCCGCGGTGGAGAGTGACTTCGAACGGGCGGGGCGGGTCGCCGGGCAGTTCGGCCGTGAGCGCCAGGGTGTCTTTGCGGTGCCGTGTCCGCTGGTAGCCGACCACCTTGCCGTCCACCAGCAGTTCGGCTTCGGATGCGGCGTGGCGCGTCTGCACCGTGACGGAGTGGCTGTCCACGTCGAAGTGGAAGTGGTGAGTGCGGGGCACGGCACACCTCCCAGGCTCCCGAGGGCGGCACGTGTACCCAGCATAGACGGCGCCTCAAGGCCGCGCGGTCTCGTGAGGCCGAAGGCAGGGCGTCGTGGTCGGGGATGCCGGGTTCGGCGGTGTGGACACCGATCCAACGACGGCGTCGAGACGCCGCAGCAGGTGGGGGTACCCCCCGGCCGGATACGGCGATGAGCCCCATCGCGGCTGCCCGCCCTGTCCAGCAAGCTCCTTGCCTACGGGGCGGATCGCACGCGATGCGAGTCGGCCGCATCACTCATCGGGAGGTCGGGATGAAGCGCGTGCATCGGGTGCTGGTGACGGTGACGACCGCGTTGACGCTGCTCGCGGCGCCAACCGCCGCGTTTGCCGGATCGGAGCAGGCGCATCGCGGCGGACTGCAGGAAGGACTGGACGACATCACCGCCACGAGCGCCGTGGGCGCGCTGATGGAGGTGCGGGACGAGGACGGCGTGTGGCGGGGCACCAGCGGGGTCGCCGAACTGGGCACGACGCGGGAGGTCCCGGCACACGCCCGGTTCCGGATGGGCAGCATCACGAAGACGTTCGTCGCCACCGTCACCCTGCAACTCGTGGCCGAAGGCCGGCTGGAGTTCGACGACACGGTCGAGACGTGGCTGCCCGGCGCCGTCCCCGACGGTCACCGGATCACCGTGCGGCATCTGCTCAACCACACGAGTGGGGTGCCCGACTACCGTCCCACGCTGCCGATGCCGCCGAGGCCGGAGTTCCTGGACAACCGCCTGCGGACCTGGTCCGCGGCCGAACTGAGGCAGCGGGCGGTGGCCAACCCGCCGACCTTCGAACCACCGGGATCCGACTACGCGTACTCCAACACCGGCTACCTCCTGCTCGGCCAGATCATCGAGAAGGTGACCGGCCGGTCGTACGGCGAGGAGATCGAGCGCCGGATCATCCGGCCCTTGCGGTTGCACGGCACCTCGCTGCCGGGGACGTCCCCGCGCATCCGAGGGCCGCACCCGCACGGCTACGTACCGATACAGCAGGGCACCGAGAAGCGTCTCGTCGACATCACCGAGATGAATCCGTCGGTGATGGGCGCGGGCGGCGAGATGATCTCCACGACAAGTGATCTCAACCGGTTCATGGCCGCACTGCTCGATGGGCGCCTCCTGCCAGGTCGCCTGCTCGACGAGATGAAGACACCAGGTGTCAAGGACGAGAAGTACGGGCTGGGGCTGCGATGGCGGGACACCTCGTGCGGGGTCCGTGTGTACGGCAACGACGGTGATGCCCTGGCGTATCAGTCCTGGTCGTTCTCCACGGGGGACCGCCGCCGCCAGGTCACGGTCGCGCTCACGCCCGACTTCCGCGGTGATCCCGACGACGCCGTCGACGCGCTCCTGGACAAGGCATTCTGCGACTGACCCGCAGTCGGCCCGCATCCGGCGACTCCGTGCGAGTGCCCCGCCGGTGGTGTCTGGCCGCTCCTGGAACACCCGCCCGTTCTGATAGCGGCATGACCCTCGACCGGCCGATGTACCGCGTCAAGCGGCGGCTCCTTGGCAAGCCGCTCACCACAGAACGTGTGAGTGAGGAGAAACTGAGCAACCGGACGGCGCTCGGCGTACTCGCGTCCGACTGCATCAGCTCGTCGGCCTATGGCTCCGAGGAGATGCTCCGCGTCCTCGTGCCCGTTGTCGGAGCGGCCGCGTTCACGATGGTCCTGCCGGTGACCGGTGCGATTCTGCTGGTGTTGCTGCTGCTGACGCTCTGCTACAGCGATGTCGTCACCATCTACACCAGGGCCGGCGGCTCCTACGTGGTGGCCCGGGAGAACTTCGGACCGGACGTCGCGCAGGTCGCCGCCGTTGCCCTGCTCGTGGACTACATCGTCACCGTCGCCGTCCAGGTGTCAGCCGGCACGAACGCCCTGATCTCGCTCGCCCATCTGGCCGGCAACGGCTGGACGGGGCTGGACCATCTGCAGTTGCCGGTCTCCGTGGCGGTGATCGTACTGCTCGCCTACGGAAATCTGCGCGGAGTGCGCGAGGCGGGCCGGATGTTCGCGCTGCCCGCCTACCTCTTCATCTCCGCGATGGGTCTGGTCTTCCTCGTGGCGGCGGTACGCGGACTGACGAACGAGCTGCCGCACGCCGACCTGAAGGCCCCCGGTGTCGTGCCGCTGGGGACTCCTGGCGACGGCTGGCTCTACGGCGCCTCCTTGTTCATCGTGCTGCGTTCCTTCGCCAACGGCGGCTCGTCCCTCACCGGGCTGGAAGCGATCTCGAACGGCATCTCGGCCTTCCGTGAGCCCCAGGGCCGCAACGCCCGGCGCACCCTCATCGCCATGAGCTGCGTGCTCGCCGCCCTGGTCCTGGGCGTGTCCACCCTGGCGCACTACACGCACGCCGTCCCGTACACCGACGGCACCCCGACCGTCATCGCACAGGAGGCACGGCTGGCCTTCGGGACCGGGACGGTGGGGACGATCGGGCTGGTCTTCGTCCAGCTGGCGACCGCGCTGGTCCTGTACACCGGTGCCAACACTCCCTTCACCGGCTTCCCGTTCCTGGCCAGCTTCGTCGCACAGGACCGGTTCCTGCCCCGGGTGCTCACCCGGCGCGGGCACCGACTGGCGTTCTCCAACGGCATCATCGTGCTCACCGCTCTCTCCCTGGCCCTGCTGCTCGTCACGGGCGCCAGCGTGGACAAGCTGGTGGCGTTGTACGCGATCGGCGTGTTCACCGCCTTCACCATGGCCGGGGCCGGCCTCACCGTCTACCACCTGCGCGGTCGCGGGCCACTGCGCCGGGTGAAGCTCGTGGTCAACGCGCTGGCGGCGATCATCTCCGCGGCGGTGGTGCTGATCTTCGCGGTCACGAAATTCACCGAGGGCGCCTGGCTGGTCGCCGTGGTCTTTCCGTTCGGGGTCTGGGCACTGATCCGGATCAACCGCGAGTACCGGCGCGAGGCCGCTGCCCTGCAGCGACTGCCGACGGGCGCGGACCGGCCGCGTACGCGCCGCCACCGGGTGTTCGTCCTCGTCGAGACGCTTGACCTGGCCACGCTGAAGGCCCTGCGGTACGCCCACGAACTGCGTCCCGACTCCGTCCGGGCGGTGCACTTCGCCATCGACGAGGGGCACGCACAACGGCTGTCCGCCGTCTGGGAATCGACGTCGGCGACCTCGGTCGAGCTGGAACTGGTGGCCTGCCCGGACCGCCGGCTGCGCCACGCGATGAAGGAACTGGCCGTCCGCACCACGCAGGACGGGGAGACGTCCCTGACGGTGCTCGTGCCACGGCGGATGTACGCCAACGCCCTCGGCAAGCTCCTCCACCGGGGCACCGGCGAGACGATGGCACGGACGCTGGAGCAATTGCCCCACGTCGCGGTGACGATTCTGCCGTTCAACGCGTCGCACGCCATGCAGGCGCTGGAATCGGACCACCTGCCCGACCTGGACTGAACAGCACGCTGTCGGTCCTCCCGGGGATCGCGTACCGGATGCTCACGCGTACAGGACCGGAAAGCCGACCTCGCCCCAGACGGAACGCGGAGCGGCGATCGGGTGGGCGTCGGCGGACCATGTCTCCGCGTGGGTGGCGGAGTTGAGGACCGATGGCCGGCCGGAGTCACGGGCGGCTGAGAAGTCCGCCCGTGCCCGCACCATGCGGTGTGCCCCTTCACGGTCCGCGGAGCAGCCGGGACGACCGGGAGGGTCCGGTGAACCTCGCCTCGCCCGTCCCCCTTCCGCACCGCGCACGCTTGCGGGCGTTGCGTCCGACCGGACGAGCGGGACGTCCTGGGGACGGCGTCGAGGGTGGCATCGACTGGCGGCGACGCTCGTCGTCGGTGAGGCCTTCGCATTTCAGGGCCGGCGTCGCGCGGTGGAACTCAAGGTAGCCGCGCAGCGTTTCACGCTCGTCGGCGACCGTGGGAGGGACAGGGCGCTCGGTTGTCACGGTGATCCTCGCGGTGCTTGCGGTGTTGTCGGGTCGGGGTGGACGGTTTGCCGCTCCGTACTGTGCCGTTCAGAACGACGTCAGGTGCAGCAGGTGGAGCAGCGCGGTGGTCAGGGCGTCGGCGGCGCCGGTGGCCGCTGCGAGGGCGAACTGCCGTGCCATGGGGCCCCGGAGGGCGGTGGCGCGTCGGCAGGGGCGGGCCACGGGGGTCGCCGGGGCGGGCCGCCGGTGCGGGTTCGGGGGCGGGGCCGTCGGGGCCGGGGCCTTCGTGAGTGCCGGACGGGGGAACGTGGGGGGCCTGAAGGCCATCGTCTGCTCCTCGGTGGGACGGACACCGCCGCGGGGTGCGGCAAGTACCGCTGATGGAAGGGCGTCCGGCGGGTTTCCGGCGACCGCGGGTGTCTGCGCGGGGTGGTCGCTAGCCTGGCGGGGGCGGGTGTGGCTGGTTTTCCGGAGGCGTACCGGACCGGAAACGAAGCGCGGACCAAAGGGCGTGGCAGGAGTGGGACGTCACATCGAGCGGTTTGTGGCCGAGTTGACGAGGGCGCGGGAGGCAGCGGGCTCACCGCCGCTGAAGCGCATGGTGCGGTTGGGGGGCGCTTCGACGTCCGCGCTTCGGGTCGGCATGTCCAGCCTCAACGACTGGCTGAACGGCCGCTCGGTTCCCGGGAGGAAGAACGAGGCGTTCCTGCTGAGCCTCGTGGGCTACCTCCGCAGGGAGGCCTGGCGTCTCGAGGGCAGACGCAGCGGCAGCCCTGCGCTGGTCCCTGCCGAACGGGAACGGTGGACGCGCCTGGTGCGTGCCGCGCGTACGGAGCGGGCCCAGGAGTCGCCGGGCGGCCGCCCCCGGTCGCGGAGCCCGGAGACCGTGCCGGCCGGCCCCGTCACACTGCCTCCTGCTCCGGCCGACTTCGCGGGACGGGCCGCCGAGATCGACGAGGTCCTGCGCCGGCTGGAGCCCGGGGCGGAGACCGCGCCCGGCATCGCCGTCTCGGTGATCGCGGGTATGGGCGGGGCAGGAAAGACCGCGCTGGCACTGCACGCGGCGCACCGGGCACACCGGCGGGGGTGGTTCCCCGGCGGTGCCGTCTTCGCGGACCTGCGCGGGTACAGCGCCCGTGAACCGGTGCCCCCGGGCGCGGTCGCGGACCGGCTGCTGCGGGCCATGGGTGTGCCGGCCCGGCAACTGCCCGGCACGGAGGACAGCGCGCTGGACGTCTGGCAGCGCCTGCTGCACGACGCGGCCCGACGGGGGACACCGCTGCTGGTGGTGCTGGACAACGTCCGGGAGCCCGGCCAGGTCGGCGCGCTGCTCCCGAGCGCACCGCACCGGGCCCTGATCACTTCTCGGCAGGCGCTCTCCTCACTGCCCGCCCACCGCGTGGGAGTCACCCCGCTGCCGGCGGAGGAGGCGGTGGTGGTGCTGGACACCGTGCTGCAGGGCGGGGACACCCAAGACGCGCGGTGTTCCACCGACCCGGCCGGCGCCCTGCAACTGGCCGAACTGTGCGGCGGACTACCGCTTGCGCTGCGCATCACGGCCGCGCTGCTACGCGCGGACCCGGGCCGGCCGTTGCGGGCACACGCCGACGACCTGCGCGAGGCCCGCGACCGGCTGGACGCCCTGTCGCTCGACGAGGACGACGCGGAGGGCCGGCCGCTGGCGGTCAGGGCCAGCCTCGAATTGTCCTACCACCACCTGCCCGCGGCGCCGGCCCGCGCCCTGCGCCTGCTGGCCACGGCCCCCGGCCCTGATGTCTCCACAGCCACCGCCGCCGTCCTGCTCGACCTTCCCCGCCCCCTGGCCCGCCGCCACTTGGCCGCCCTGGCCCGCCACCACCTGCTCACCCGTACCGATCTGCCGACGACGGCCCCCGACACCCCGTTGACCCTGGAGGACACCGAGCGCTGGTCCCTGCACGACCTGGTGCGGTTGTACGGGGCTGAGCAGGCCGCGCAGCACCGGCCCGGCCCAGGCACGCAGGGGAACGCCGTTCCCGCCGAGGACGAGGTGGCGGCGGCCGCACGGCGGCTCGACGACCACTACACGGCGCTGACGGCGGCGGCCGCCCGCCTGGACGGCACGACAGAGCCGGACACCGCCCCGAACCCCTTCGCCCGTGCCGCCCAGGCACTCGCCTGGCTGGATGCCGAACGGACCAACATCGTCGCCCTGGTCGGCGCCGCCCGGGAGGCCGGCCGCCGGCGGTCGGCCCTCACGCTCACGCTCAACCTCCAGCGCTACCTGGAGGAGCACTGGCACGGCACCGACGCGTACCTCTGCGGCAGGCATGCGGTCGCGGCGGCCGGCCACCTGTCGCAGGCAGACCATGCGGCGGCGCTCACCTACCTCGGGAACGCGTGCCGGCTGACGGGACAGCTCGACGAGGCGGTGGAACGGCTTTCCGAGGCCGTGGAGGTCGCTACGGAGGCCGGGCACCCACACGCGATCAGCTCGGCACTCCACAACCTCGGCCTGGCCCGCGCCCTGCGTGGCGAGCTGCCCCAGGCCGAGGCCGCGCACCGCGAGGACGTGGACCTGTCGCGGCGTCACGGCAACCGGCAGGGCGAGGCCACGGCACTCGTCGCCCTCGCGGACGTGCTCCGACAACGCGGCGAACCCCGGAACGCGACCACGGCACTGGTCAGGGCCGCGCACCTGTTCCATGACCTGGGCGACCGGCGCGGAAGCGGCCTGGTCGCCCTGAACCACGCCCGCACTCTGCTGAACGAGGAACCACGGGCTCCGGGATGCGCCCTGGCGTGTCTGGCGTGGGCAGTACGCGACTTCCGGGAGGCGGGCGCGCAGAGCAAGGTGGCCGTGGCGTCCGTCGGACTCGGCGCCGCCTACTGGACACTGTGCGCGGCCTGCCACGGCCCGGCGGCCATCAGATGGACACGAGAGGGCGCGGCACTGGCCGAGACGGGGACCGACGAGCGGCTCAAGGCCCAGAGCCGGTACCAACTCGGCTCGTTCCTCGCGCAGTCGGGCGACCGTACCGGCGCCCGTACGTTCTTGGAGCGGACCGTGACCGCCTGCGCCGCGGACGACAGCGACCCGGAGCTCGCGCGGCTCGCGCGAGCGGCTCGATCCGCGCTGGCGCACCTGGGGAAGCCCAAGAAGCCCTTGGCCTGCAGCGACGCATCCTCACGGGAGACCGACGAGCCGGCCGACCTCGTCGAGGCCATCGCCCGCGGCGACGCCCTGGTGCACAGCCTCCTGATCGTCGACCCCGTCTGGTTCGCCCTGACCGGTGCCGGCCGGCCGCCACCGGCCGACTCCTGACCGGCCCCGCCCGAGATGGGCGGAGCCCGGCCGGCCGTTACGGAATCAGGAACTCCAGCTCGGGCCGGTCCCACGCCACCGCGGGCGGATTCGCGGAGACGGTCCCGGTCGGCCGCGCGCCGACGCTGCGGTAGAACCCCTCGGCCGGAGGATGCGACACCACGCGGACACGGTCCAGCCCCGCCGCGCGCGCCTCGGACTTCATGTGCTCGACGAGCAGCCGCCCGATGCCCCGGCCCTGCGCCTCGTCGGCGACGAAGAGCAGGTCCAGCTCCGGGGGCGCGAGGAGCAGGGAGTAGAAGCCGAGCACGCGTCCCGTGGGGTCGTCGGTGTCGACGCTGACGAAGACCCGGTGGGCCTCGATGTAGTCGGGACCGACGCGGTAGCCCGCGACCATCGCCGCGAACGGGCCCTCGTAGGCGCGTGAGCCACGCACCAGCCGCGTGAGCCGCTTGCCGTCCCGCGCGACGGCCCGTCGCACGGCGATCGCACCAGACGTGGGCGTAATGCTCGGAGTCATGTGGAGAGTATTACGCATCAGGGCGGTGCCGTGCATCGGCGGGCGGGTCCGCGCACGCCCCGGGCTGCCCGAAACGCTGCGCTCCGGCGCAATCAATAGCTGTGTCCGTGGGCAGAGATTTCGACGGAACACGCAGACAGAATCTCTGCCGTAATAAGTGGAGTGGAATTCTTCACCGCACACAAGCCGCTGCGGCGTGCTACTGTCGATCTCAGTTGCAGTTGTGGTTCCCGAAACTTCAAGTGCCTCCGGTTGGTCCTGTGCCACTGGAAGCGCTTTTGTCCATCCGGTCTTTTTCCGGGCGGGGTGATCATTGCGGCGACACGGGGTCCGCGCAGTGCGGACACCGAGGCACTGCCCCGAAGGAGAAATGACATGGCTGCTGGTACCGTGAAGTGGTTCAACGCGGAAAAGGGCTTCGGCTTCATCGAGCAGGACGGCGGCGGCGCCGACGTGTTCGCCCACTACTCGAACATTGCCGCCCAGGGCTTCCGTGAGCTTCTCGAAGGCCAGAAGGTGACCTTCGACATCGCGCAGGGCCAGAAGGGCCCGACGGCCGAGAACATCGTCATCGCCTGACGCTCACGCGTACTGTGCAGCTGGGGCCCGCATCCCTCGGGGTGCGGGCCCCAGCTGCACGCATTTCCGCAATGCTTTTTCATTGCGGTGGACGCCCGGATGACGGGTGCACTTCGCGCCACTCATTCAGCGTCTGCAGCCGCACGGTTTATCCGTCGGCCGGATTCACTTCGCGTTCCACCGGCCCATTCTTGCCATTCTCCGTGCCGATCATCGCCGCGGAAATTCCTTGATATGTGCCGCGTCGAAGAAGGTTCCGCATGAACCGCGGACGCACGAACGACCGCTTCGCCCCCACCCGCAAGAGCAGTGCCCATTCCGGAAGGGGCGGGTGCCGATTCGGTGGCCGTCGGCCCGCCGCGGTCCGAGGGGAGTTCGCCCTCTCCAGGACGATCACCCCCGCGCTTCCCGCCGTGGAGGGCCTCGCCGACCCCGCTCCCGCCGTGCTCGGCACCTCTCCGCCCGTCTGACCGACGGGACGGACCCGGGCCGAACGGCCAGGTGCGGTCCCGCCGCACAGCCGTCGGCCGCACCCGCGGACGCCGGTCATGCCGAGGTCCGGTGGACGACCTCACCGCCGACCATGACGAGGTCGCACACGGTTCCGGGAATGGCCGCGGGGTCGGCCGTGAGCACGTCACGGGAGAGGACGACCAGATCGGCGAACTTGCCGACCGTCAGCGAACCCCGCTCGTTCTCCAGGAAGTTGGCGTAGGCCGATCCCATCGTGTAGGCGTGGACGGCTGTCTCGATGTCCACGGTCTCTTCCGGAATCCACGCCTCGCCCCCGTTCAGCGGCCGGCGGGTCACCGCCGTGTACAGCCCCACCATGGGATCCATCTCGGCGACGTTCCAGTCGCTGGAGAAGGCCAGCGTCGCCCCCGCCCGGTGCAGGCTGCGCATGGGCCACGCCTTGTGCCACCGTGCCGGACCGACGTTCCGCGCCCAGTCCTGGCCGGGACCGGCGATCTCGGGAGCGCAGTGGCGCGGCTGCATGCAGGCCACGACCCCGAGTTCGGCGAAGCGCGGCACGTCCGCCGGGTCGCAGCACTCCACGTGGACCACCTGGTGGCGGGCGTCACGGGGGCCGTTCGTGCCGCGGGCACGGGCCACCGCGTCCAGCACGGTACGGATGCCCCGGTCGCCGGTGGCGTGCACGAAGCACTGGAAGCCGCGTGCGTCGAGCCGGGACAGCAGACCGGCGAACTCCTCGGGCGGGTAGAAGGTGTCACCGCGGTGCCGGCAGCCCGTGTACGGCTCCAGCAGTGCGGCCGTGCGCGGCTCGACCACGTCGTCGATGTAGAGCTTGAGCGGTCCCACCCGCATCCACTCGTCGTCGAACCGGCGCGCGGCCTCGGCGAATTCGTCCAGGTCGGCCTCGGTGGTGCCCCGGGGATGGAACAGTGCCGCCACCAGCCGGGAGCGCAGGTGTCCTTCCTTGCGCGCCCGTACGAACAGCTCCAGGTCGTCCAGGGAGTTCTGCGGTTCGACGACGGTGGTGATGCCGTAGCGGACCGCGTCCTCCAGGCTCCGCAGCAGCCGCCCGTACTGCCGCTCGGGGGATGCCCAGGGCACGCCGAGGTCGCGCAGCGCCCGATGGCCTTCGCGGGACAGTCCGCGCACGGCGAAGTCCCGTACGAAACCCGTGGGTTCGCCGCTCTCGGGGTCCTTCTCGGGCACGCCGAACGGCAGCGCGCCGCTGTCGCGTGTGACGCCGAGCCTGGCCAGCGCGGCGCTGTTGAGCCACATGGTGTGCACGTCGTAGCTGAGCACGAAGGCGGGCGTGTCGCCGGTGAGCCGGTCGAGGTCCTTCGCGCGGGGCATCCGGCCGTCGGGCAGGACCGAGTAGTCGAACCCCTCCGCCTCGATCCACCCCGCGCCGGGGTGCTGCTCGCGCCAGGCCGCGATCCGGGCGGCGACCTCCGCGAGTGAGCGGGCCCCGGCCAACTGCACGCACTCCTCGTCGGAGCCCAGCCGGACATGGTTGTGCGCGTCCACGAAGCCCGGCAGGACCCGCCGCCCGCCCGCGTCGATCACCTCGGTCCCGGGACCGGTCCACAGTCCGGCCTCCGCGTCGGAGCCCAGCCAGACGATCCGGCCGTCCCGCACGGCGAGTGCCTCGGCCGAGGGGAGGGCCGGGTCCACGGTGTGGATGCGGGCGTTGCGCAGGACCAGGTGGGCGGGGGAGGGGATGGGCATGGTCTGTTCTCCAGTCGGTGCGGGGTGGCGCGGGTTGGGTGGCTGGGTGGGTGTTGTCGGTCGGTGTCAGTCGTCGCCTGCAGGAGCGGTCACCCGCCAGCGGTCGTGCGGATGCCGGCGCAGGTACAGGACGTAGTGGAGGACCGCCGCCGCGATGACGCCGCCGGCGATGGCGAGGTCACGTCCGGCCTGCTGGTACAGGACGTATCCGACCGAGGCGAGCACCACCACGGGCGCCAGGGGCCACAGGGGCATCCGCCAGGCCGGACGGTCGCGCAGCGGTGCCCGGCGGGCGGCCAGCGCGGCCAGGGCGAGCAGGAGGTAGACCACGGCGAGGATCGCGCCGGTGGCCTCGTACAGGGTCGACAGGTCGGCGAAGGCGGCCAGCGCCGCCCCGGGCAGGCTGATGACCAGCGTGGCGACCCAGGGCGAGCCGAAACGGGGGTGGAGGCGGGTCAGCGCACGGTTGACCGGTTCCGGCCAGGCCCGGTCCCGGCCCGAGGCGTACACGACCCGGGCGTTCTGCAGCACCATCACCAGGACCGCGTTGAGGATGGCCAGGGCGACGCACAGGTCGACGACCGTGGCCGTGGTGTCGCCCGCCCAGCCGCGCACCAGGTCGGAGAAGGCGGCCGTGGACAACGTGTCCGTCGACGCGGTCCCCAGCACCGCCGCGACCGTGGGCACGACGATGACGGCGGCGCCGATGAACAACGACCAGAAGACGGTGCGCGCCACGTTGCGGCGGGGCCGGTGGATCTCCTCCGCGAGATAGGCGGCGGTGCCGAAGCCGTTGACCACGAACATCGCGGCGGCGAGCCCGGAGACGAGGAGGCCCATGGTGAACGTCGCCTGCCCGGCCGTGGCCTCGGACACCTCGGGGCGCACGAGCACCGACGGGGAACGCTGGGTGTGTGCCAGGCCGAGGACGGCCACCACGACGGCGGCCACCACTTCGAGGACCAGGAACGCTCCGGTCACCAGAGCGTTCGACTTGACGTCCAGCACGGCCGTCGCGATCGCCACGAGCATGACGGCACAGCCGGCGACCTGAGGGTCCACCTGTACGAGGTCGGCGAGGTAGTCGGCCGTGCCCAGGGCGATCACCGGGGGGATGACCACGAGCATCGCGATGGTCATCGCGAAGGTCACCCAGCCCAGGAACCGGCCCAGCAAGGCGTCGACCATGGCGTACTCGCCACCGGAACTCGGTGTGAGTGTGCCCAGTTCGGCGTAGCACGCGCCCACCGCGATCGAGATGACGATCCCCACCACGATGGTCAGCGGAGCGCCTGTGCCCTGCCCGGCGAACAGCTCCGGGACGAGGATGAACAGCGAAGAGGCGGGTGTGATGCAGGACAGCGTGAGCAGGACGGCGCCCACCGGGCCGAGAACCCGTGCGAGGGCGGCGGGTGCCGTGGTGCCGTCGGACACGGCGGGTGCGGGCGTCGGTGGGGAGGCGCCGTGGGGTGTGCCGGCAGGTGTGTGCGTCATGGAGGTGCGTCCCCGGGTTTCGGGCGGCTGGCCGCGGGCGGAGGGAGCAGGAGGGGGAATATTCCTTGAACGCGGTTCAAGGAAGTTTGAACGTCATACAAGATGTGGAAGGTGGTGGGGCCCTGTCAATAGGCCGGCCGAGACCTCTCGCATTTTGATCAGCGTTCAAGTTCGTCGGCGTGCGTCGCTACACTGGTCGCCGTGACGGCGCCGGAGGCACGACGGAGACGGGGCGGGGTGATCGCCCGTGAGCGCATGCTCGAGGAGGCGATGCGCGCCATCGCGGAGCACGGGCTGGCCGATCTCACCATGTCCGCACTCGCGGAACGCCTGGGCACCTCCGGCGGCCACATCCTGTACTACTTCGGCAGCAAGGACCGGCTGCTCCTCGAAGCGCTGCGCTGGAGCGAGGACCGGCTGACCGAGGAGCGGCGGGCCCTGCTGTCGCGGCGTACCGCCATCCACCGTCGTCTGGACGCCTTCCTCGAGCTGTACCTGCCCGAGGGGCCCCGGGACTCCCGCTGGATGCTGTGGGTCGAACTGTGGGCACGCGCCGCGGGCAACGGTGAGCTGACGAAGGCACAGGAGGAGATCGACCTGGCCTGGCAGGAGGACCTGGAGCGGTTGTTGGCCCGAGGGGTGCGCCAGGGGCGCTTCGGCCTGCCGGAGGAGGAGGTCCCGGCTGCCGCCGACGAACTCCTCGCCCTCCTCGACGGACTCAGCACCAGGGTCGTCCTGGGGCTGCGCGGAGCCACCAGGGAAGGGGCCCTGCACACCGCGCGCCGCGCCGCCCGGAACGCCGTCCGCCCCATCGACTGACGCCGGTCCCCGCCCCGGACGAACCGACACCCGGCCGGCCCACGCCGGTCCGGTCGCCCCGCCCGTACGAACGACGGGAGCGACATGCGCGCACGGCCCGCTCTCGCCCTCGCCTTCGCCGCCCTGGCCGCCGGCTGCGCGGAGGCGACGCGAGAGCCGGAGGAGGTGCGGGACGGAGGGACGCCGTCCGTGTCACGGCCCCCTGCACGGGAGGGCAGGGGAGACGCGGAAGCGGCGATGAAGTGAGCCACGCGCGCGCTGAATGCGGTCGAGCCCCGGAGCGCCTCGCGAGACAGAAATTTCAGGGTGCAGGGGGACCGGCCCTGCACCTTTGACATTGCCTGTCGGGCAGCGGCGCCACACACCGTCGCTCTCACCCTCGCGCGTCGTGACGCGTTCGCCGGCGGAGCACCGGTCGTGCACTCCTGGTCGATCCGCCCGCACTGTGCGGACCTAACGTGCCGAACGACGGGCTCGTCGAGCAGCGCCACACGCGCTCGTCGGGTCCGGTTTCCGCCGGGCCGGTCCGGCGCGTCCCGTGTTTTCCCAGGAGGTTGTTGTGTCAGACGTCTTCGAGCCGGTCCAGCCGGTGCTGGAGCCCGCGGCGGCGGCGTTCGCCGAGGCGACGGCGAACCCGCCCTATCTGTTCGACCTGCCCCCGGCGGAGGGTCGCAAGGCCGTCGACGAGGTGCAGTCCGGTGAGATCGCCAAGCCGGACGTCGAGGAGGAGTGGATCACCGTCTCCGGTGGTCCCACGGGCAGCGTCCGCGCCCGCATCGTCAAGCCCGTCGGGGCCACGGGTACCCTGCCGGTGATCCTCTACATCCACGGCGCCGGCTGGGTGTTCGGCAACGCCCACACCCACGACCGCCTGGTGCGCGAACTGGCCGTCGGCGCCGGTGCGGCCGTGGTCTTCCCCGAGTACGACCTCTCGCCCGAGGCCCGCTACCCCGTCGCCATCGAGCAGAACTACGCCGTCGCCCGGTGGGTCGTGACCCAGGGCGCGACCAAGGCGCTGGACGGTGCGCGGCTGGCCGTGGCCGGCGACTCCGTGGGCGGCAACATGACCGCGGCGCTGACGCTCATGGCCAAGGAACGCGGAGACGTCGCCCTGGTGCAGCAGGTGCTGTTCTACCCCGTCACCGACGCGAGCTTCGACACCGCCTCCTACCACCAGTTCGCCGAGGGCTACTTCCTGCGCCGCGACGGCATGCAGTGGTTCTGGGACCAGTACACCACCGACGAGGCCGAGCGCGCCCAGGTCACCGCCTCGCCCCTGCGTGCCACCACCGAGCAGCTCACCGGACTGCCGCCGGCCCTCGTCATCACCGGCGAGGCCGACGTGCTGCGCGACGAGGGCGAGGCGTACGCCAACAAGCTGCGCGAGGCCGGCGTGCCCGTCACCGCCGTCCGCTACCAGGGCGTCATCCACGACTTCGTGATGCTCAACGCGCTGCGCGAGACCCACGCCGCCGACGCGGCCATCAACCAGGCCGTCGCCACCCTGCGCACCGCCCTCCACGCCGCCTGATCACCGAGGAGCCCCGCTCATGTCCGCTTCCGCACCCACCGTCGTCCTCGTCCACGGCGCGTTCGCCGACGCGGCCAGCTGGTCCGGCGTCATCGAGGAACTCCAGCGCGAAGGCGTCGCCGTCGTGGCGCCGCCCAACCCGCTGCGCGGTCTCGCCTCCGACTCCGCCTACGTCGCCTCCGTCGCCGCGCAGATCGACGGCCCCGTCGTCCTGGTCGGCCACTCCTACGGCGGAGCCCTGATCACCGTCGCCGGCACCACCGACAACGTCGTCGGCCTGGTGTACGTCGCCGCCTACGTCCTGGAGGAGGGCGAGAGCCTCGGCGAACTGCAGGGCCGCTTCCCCGACTCGCCGCTGGTGAGCAGCCTCAAGCAGTGGACCTACCCCACCGCCGAGGGGGGGACGGCCACCGAGGTCACCATCCAGGAGGAGGCGTTCCCCTCGGTCTTCGCCGCCGATGTGCCCACCGAAGTCACGAAGGTCCTGGCCGCCGCACAACGCCCGCTCGCGCTCGGCGCGTTCGGTGAGAAGGCCGCGGCGGCGGCCTGGAAGACCAAGCCGTCGTGGGCCCTGGTGGCCGGCGCGGACCGGACCATCGACCCGGACGTGGAGCGCTTCGGCGCCGAGCGCGCCGCGGCGACCGTCGTCGAGATCGACGGCGCCTCGCACGCCGTCGCCGTCTCCCGGCCGAAGGACGTCGCGCGGATCATCCTGGACGCGGTACGCGGCACCGCCTGAGCAGACGGGCGGCCGACGTACGACGCTCGCCCCTGCGGATGCGGTCCTGCCAGCCGGCGGCAGGGCCGCTTCGGCGATCCGCTTCGGGGGCCGGCTCAGCGCCGGGCCCGTCCACCGGACCGCCGGCCCGCGGTACCGGCCCGCACCGCACCGGGGAGTTTCTCCGGCGACCGCTTCGCGGGGAACCGTGGATCGTCCTGGAGCCGCTCGGTGTTGAGGTCGTCGACCGCGCCCCGGGCGTCCCCGATCGTGGCGTAGTCCACGGCGACGAAGTTGACCGGTCTGTCCCGCCGCCGCTCGCAGTCGTGGGCCCGCTCCAGCACCCGCTGACGGGAGTTGACCGTACCGGCGTCCAGCCGTCGGCCGCCGCCGGCCGTGACGAAGTGGTTGAGCAGGAACAGCCGCTTGTCCGTGCCGCCCCGGTTCGGCAGACAGGTCATCGCGTCGGGGCTGCGGAAGGCGAACGGCGTCTCCATGCCGTACCCGTAGAAGTTCCGGTACCACGGAGCGGGACCGTCCGCCTTCTCCGCGAAGACCACCAGGCGCCGGCCACTGTCGATCATGTCCTTGAGCTTCGGCCACGGGCGGTCCGGATCGGGGGCAGGCACGTACAGCAGGCCGGAGAGTCCGGCCTGCTCGAAGGCGCGCTGGGTGGCCTCGGCGTCGACTCCGTCCTGCACGATCAGGGTGACGATCTCCGAGGGGTGCGCGCGCAGCCAGTCGCCGATCTGCCGCAGCGTGGGCGTCAGTTCCAGCGCGCCCGCGCCGCACACCGAGTGGCACAGCCACAGGCCCGGGTGCGGCGGATTGACCCGGCCCAGGATTCTGGTGAGCTGCCGGCGCAGTTCCGGGGAGAACTCGGAGGTGCTCAGCCGGGCCGCGACCTCCTCGGGCCGCTCCCAGCGGTGCGTGTCGAGGAGCAGCGCGCGCACCCCGGCGTCCAACTGGCCGACGATGTCGGGATCCTGCAGCGGGCCGATGAAGCGGTCCGCCGTCGTGGCCATCGCGTTGTGCGCCGCGAGCTGGGCGATCTCGTCGTAGCGGGCGTCGCACAGCTCGGCACTGCCCTGGCAGATCCGTGGGGAGGGGCCCGTCAGCGCGACCGGGGCGAACACCGTCCCGGCCAGCGCGCACGCCGACACGACGACGGTCAGCGCCGGCCCGTGCCGCGGGTCGGTGAACACCGGCACCGTCGGCCTGGTCTGCCACACCCAGGCGACGGTGATGAGCAACGCTCCCGCGGCGAGCAGGATCACGGCGACGACGGTGGCCGTGGTCAGCAGCCGGTCGAGAGCGGTGGCCTGGACGTCGGCGAGAAGACGGGCGGCCGTCGGCGGCCACGACGCCGGCGCCCTGAAGAGCGCGTCGCCCAGCGTGAGCCGGAGGACGAACACCGCGAGCGCCATGAGCGAGGCGGCGGCGGCCGGCACCCAGCCCAGCGGCATCAGCCGCCGCTTGACGGGGGACGGCGTGGAGAACCACAGCAGCGAGAGCGCGGCCGCGCACAGGATCGCCGCGACCGGCTCCACGACCTCCTGGAACAGCCGCGTGACGGCGCGTGCCCGGTGCACCGGGGCCAGCTCGGCGCGGGACGGATCGACGCGCACGGTGATGACCCAGGTGCCGTCGCGTGCCTCGCGCAGCAGCTCGGCGGCGGTCGCGCGGACCTGGTCCGTCAGGGCGACCGGCGCGAGTGAGGCCAGCGCCGCGGCCACGTCGCCCCGGTCCAGGGCGGTCTCCAGGGTGGGCCCGAGGGCGGCGCGCGCGTCCCGCGGCACCAGCCGCAGCAGGGCTTGAGTGGCCGTGACCGCCTGGTCGTGGGAGAGCGGCAGCGTCGGCAGGTCCTCGAGCGGTGCCTCGCCTGCCACCACCTGCGCGGCCACCTCGGACAGGCGTTGCACGAAGGCCTGGAAATCGGGCTCGGGGCGCTGTTGCAGGGCGGCGACGGCATCACCGAAGTACGCCTGGCTGAGCCTCTCGACGTTCGCGACGACGGGTTCCAGGTCCACGGTGACGCGCAGCCCGTCGCGGTCGCCCTCCAGGTAGTGGATCACCTCGGCGATCTGCCGGTCGCTCATGGTCCGCAGCGTCTCCGGCGGAATCACGACCTTGAGGTTCGAGGTGATGGTGGACTGCGGAACGGGCAGCCGGTCCAGCAGCTCCTGGGTCAGGGGCGTGCTGTGCGGATCGACCAGCACCTCGTCGTAGAACCGCTGATAGGCGTGTTCGTCCTCGAGCACCCGGCTGTAGAACGAGGGGTCGAGCACGGTGCTCCGCACGACGGCGGCCGCGGCCAGGACGGTCAGGCTCAGCACGGCCACGGTCCAGGCCAGCACCTGGACCCATGCCGAGCGGCGAACCGGTCCTTCCATGGCCCCCATTGTCGTTCCCGCCGGCCACATGCCACTCACCGGTGCGGTCCCGTGCCGCCGACGGCGGGTGCGCACAGTGTCGTCGCCCCGCACGCGCGAGGGGCGGCGGGAGGAGAACTCCCGCCGCCCCTCGCGCATATGCGCCGTGCTCCGGATCAGACCGTCGGGGACGGGTACGTCGGGTACTCCACCCCGGAGACGTGCTGGACGACGCGGACGACCTGGCAGGAGTAGCCGAACTCGTTGTCGTACCAGAGGTAGAGGATGGCGTTGTCGCCCTCGACCTTGAGCGCGCCGGCGTCGACGATCGAGGCGTGACGCGAGCCGATGAAGTCGCTGGAGACCGCGTCGGGGGCGCTGATGAAGTCGATCTGGCGCTTGAGCGGCGAGGTCAGCGACACCTCGCGCAGGTGGTCGAGGACGTCCTCGCGGGTCGTCTCACGGGCCAGTTGGAGGTTGAGGATCGCGATCGAGACGTCCGGCACCGGGACGCGGATCGAGCTGCCGGTGATCTTCGCCTTGAGGTCGGGCAGCGCCTTGGCGACGGCGGAGGCGGCACCGGTCTCCGTGATGACCATGTTCAGCGGCGCCGACCGGCCGCGGCGGTCCGACTTGTGGTAGTTGTCCAGCAGGTTCTGGTCGTTCGTGAACGAGTGGACGGTCTCCACGTGGCCGCGCAGCACACCGTACTCGTCGGCCATCGCCTTCAGCGGCGGCACGATCGCGTTGGTGGTGCAGGACGCGCAGGACAGGATCTGCTCGTCCGGCTTGATCGTGTCGTGGTTGACGCCGTGCACGATGTTCGGGACGTCGCCCTTGCCCGGGGCGGTCAGGACGACCTTGTCGATGCCGGGGCGCAGGTGCTTGGACAGGCCCTCGCGGTCGCGCCACTTGCCGGTGTTGTCGATGAGGATGGCGTTCTTGATGCCGTACGCCGTGTAGTCGACCTGCGTGGGGTCGTCGGCGTGGATCACCTTGATCGCGTTGCCGTTGGCGACGATCGTGCTGTTGTCCTCGTCGACGGTGATCGTGCCCTGGAACTGGCCGTGCACCGAGTCGCGGCGCAGCAGCGAGGCCCGCTTGACGAGATCCTGGTCGCCACCGCCCCGGACGACGATGGCACGCAGTCGCAGGCCGTTGCCCGAGCCGGCCTTCTCGATGAGCAGGCGGGCGACGAGGCGGCCGATGCGGCCGAAGCCGTAGAGGACGACGTCGCGCGGCTCACGGCGGTCGATCTTGTTCGCGCCGGTGGCGCCGGCGACGGCCTCGGCGGTGAACTCCGCCACCGACAGGCCGCGGTCGTCGCCCTTGTAGGTCGCGGCCAGCATGCCGATGTCGATCTGCGAGGGACCGAGGTCGAGCGTGGTGAGGGCCTGGACGAAGGGGAGCGTCTCGGTGACCGACAGCTCCGCACCGGCGATCTGCCGGGCGAAGCGGTGCGTCTTGAGGATGCTGACCACCGACTTGTTCACCAGGGAGCGGCTGTGCAGCAGGACGGTGACGTCCCGCTCGCGGTGCAGCTTCCCGATCATCGGGATCATCGATTCCGCGATCTCCTCGCGGTTCTTCCAATTGGTGAACGAGTCGTCGTTGACAGTCACGTCTCTATCTTTCGAGCTAGGCGGCGCTCATATGCTAACCCCACCGCCCCTATGATCGATCAAGTGGGCCCCTCGTCGATCAGATGAGTGCCCGGTCCCGCCCGATCCGGTCCGCCGTCGGCCGGGCTGGAGGACGGGGTGTACGCCGGGCTGTGGTGGTGCGGCACCTCTGTGCCGCAACCTTCCCCCGGCACCGGCGGCCGGTGTGCGGGCTTGCCCGGATCCCGGCGGCGGCGAACAGTGGTGCCATGCACTCGACACGGGTTTCCCGGCATGTGAACGCCCCGCGCGCGGCCGTGTACCGCGCGCTGCTGGACGCGGACGCCGTCGCGGCCTGGCGGACGCCGGACGACATGACGGCCCGGGTCCACGCCTTCGACGCCCGGGAGGGCGGAACCTTCCGTGTGACGCTCACGTACGACGCGGCGACGGGCACCGGGAAGTCCGGCGCGCGCACCGACACCTACCACGGGCGCTTCGCGCGGCTCGTGCCCGGCGAACGGGTCGTGGAGGTGCTGGAGTTCGAGTCGGCGGACCCCGCCTTCGCGGGCACCATGACGATGACCACCACGCTCACCGACGTGTCCGGCGGCACGGACGTCACCGTGGTTCACGAAGGGCTGCCCGACGCCGTGCCGGCCGCGGACAACGAGACGGGCACCCGCATGGCCCTGGCGAAACTGGCCGCGCTCGTGGAGGCCGCGGGCCGGCCCGGCTGAGGGGCGGCCCGCGGCCTCCACCGTCAGCGCCCGGCGCCCCAGGAGTGGGCGACGTCCACCACGACACGGCCGTCCAGCACAAGCACCCGGAACGGCAGCCGCGCCCGCACGCCGAGCCCGATCTGCGTTTCGCTCTCGAAGCTGCCCGCGAAGCGGGTGTCCCGGAAGGTGCGGTAGCCCGTGAGGTCCACACCGGGCAGCGGCCTCCCGGCCCGCCCGGGATAGGTGGGAGCGCCGGTCTCGGGCCGGTAGCCGGGTGCGGCGACCCGGATCTCCAGGACGGCCCCGCCGCCGACCGCGATCGGGCGGCCCGAGCCGTCCTGATGGAGCCGGTCGACGTACCGGACCCGGTAGCCGAGATCACCGGCGCGCGCACCCGGCACCTCGACGGTCATCCGGTCGAAGCACGCGTGCCGGCCGGTCCTGACGTCCCGCACCGGCACGGTCGTCGCCGTGGCCCGGGACTCGGCGAGGCTGCCCCAGCCGGTGGGGCAGGCCGTGATCCGCGCGGTGGCGGCCGGGGCGGCGTCCGCCGCGACCGCGGTCGTCCCCAAGGCGCTGCTCGTGAGCAGGGCCGCGATCAGTGCCGCACTGGTTCGTCGCATGATGTCCCCCAGAGGTGAACATGTTCGTTTATGGGGTGAGACGGCCCGATTGCCCAAAAGGTTGCGGTGGTGTGGGCGTGGACCCCCGGAACAGGATTGCGCCGTGGGCGTTCGGGTACGCGAGGCTGGACCGCGCTCGTGCCGATCATCCGCGCGGGCCCCACCCCCACCGCCGCTACCAGGGAATCTGCCATGGAGACACCCGCGAACGACCACCCGACCACGCCCGCCCAGCGGGCACTGGACGCGCTCGCCGAGAACACCGAGGACACGGCGGCGCTCGACACCCTCGCGAGCAGTGACGTGCTCGTCCCGGTACCGGACGACGCCAACGAGCAGGACGCCGCCGACCCCGGGATGCTGGCCCTGCCGGTGCTGGAGCAGCAGGGCGGCCGCCAGGTGGTGCCCGTGTTCACCTCGGAACTGGAGATGGCCGACCTGCTGCCGTACGTCTCGCGCTACCGCATGGTGCCGCTGGGCGCACTCGCCGCGCAGTGGCCGGCCGACGACCTGTCGCTGTCCATCGACGCCGGCTCGGAGCACCGCCTGACGCTCACGTCGGACGGTGTGCGCACCCTGCTGGCGCGCCCCTAGGGATGCGGGAGCCGGCCCGTCCCCGGACAGCACCGGATGCCGGGCCGGCCCGCCTCCGACGACGAACGGCTAGTGGTCGCCGAGCATGCGGGCCAGCACGGACCGCTGCAGCGGCAGCACCTCGGCGTGCAGGTCGCGCCCCTTGCGGGTCAGGGCGACCCACACACCGCGCCGGTCCTCCGCGCACATGGAGCGCTCCACCAGCCCGTCCTTCTCCAGCCGCGCGATGAGGCGGGACAACGCGCTCTGACTGAGGTGGACCCGGCCGACCAGGTTCTGCACCCGGCACTGGGAGCCCTCCTCCGGCGCCTCGGCCACCAGTATGTCGAGCACCTCGAAGTCGCTCGCGCCCAGGCCGTGCGGGTGCAGCACGCGGTCGATCTCGCACATCGTGCGCGCGTGTATCGAGAGGATCTCCCGCCAGCGTTCCTCGAGCCGCGCCCCGGCCGTCTTGGCTGCCATACCTGCACGGTAGCACCGGACGGAACGTTCGTTGACCGTGCAACTACTGCGGGTGCAAGGAGCGGGCCGTCCCGCCCGGGGCAGGACGCCTAGGTCGACTTACGCCTCACCAGTTCCGTCGGCAGGATCACGGCCGCCGGGTCGTCGCCGCCGATCTGGGCCAGCAGCACCCGGACCATCTCGGCGCTGATCCGGTCCCAGGGCTGGCGGATGGTGGTCAGTTCGGGGCTGGCGGCGACCGCGGCCGGGGAGTCGTCGAACCCGCCCACCGCCACGTCCTCCGGCACCCCCCGCCCGGCCCGCCGCAACGTGGCCAGCACTCCCTGCGCCATCAGGTCGGAGGCCACGAACACGGCGTCCACGTCCGGGGCCTGTGCCAGCAGCCGTTCCGCGGCCGCCTCGCCGCTGGCCCGGCTGTAGTCGCCGGACACGACGAGCCGTTCGTCGACCCCGACGCCCGCCTCGGTGAGCACCTCCTTGTAACCGGCGAGGCGCTCCACGCCGCCCGGGGTGTCCAGCGGGCCGGTGACCACACCGATGCGCCGCCGTCCCAGCGACAGCAGATGGCGCACCATGTCCCGGGCGCCGTCCCGGTCGTCGGCGGCCACGTAACTCACCTTCGAGCCCAGCCCGATCGGCTTGCCGCACGCGACCAGCGGCACGCCCGCGGCGCGCAGCTCCTCGGCGACCGGGTCCCCGGAGTGACTGGAGACCAGCAGCACCCCGTCGACGTGCCCCGCCGTGATGTACCGCGTGATGCGCCGCCGTTCGTCCTTCGTCCCGGCCAGCATCAGCAGCAGCGGCACGTCGTGCGCGGCCAGCGCCTGCGTGCAGCCGCGCAGCAGGACATTGAAGTTGGGGTCCTCGAAGAACCGCTCCTGCGGCTCGGTGAGCAGGAAGCCCACCGAGTCGGAACGCCCGGTGATCAGCGACCGCGCGTGCCGGTTGACGACGTAACCGGTCTTGTGGATCGCGGCGTTGACGGCCTCCTGCGCGGCAGGGCTGACATAGTGCCCGCCGTTGAGCACCCGTGACACCGTGCCCCGTGAGACTCCCGCCTCGCGCGCCACGTCGTGGATCGTGGGCGGTCGGCGCCGGCCCCCCGTGTTGCTCATGGTCATGACTTTACGGCCCCGGAGAGCAGGTCGAGGCTCCAGAACCGCTGGACGACCAGGAACAGCGCGACCAGCGGGATCACCGCGAGGAACGCACCCGTGATCACCAGCGTGTAGAGCGCCGGAGTGTTGGCCCCCTGTTCGAGCAGCGTGTACAGACCGAGCGTGATCGGGAACCTCTCGTCGTCGCTCAGCATGATGAACGGCAGCAGGAAGTTGTTCCACACGGCCACGAACTGGAACAGGAACACCGTCACCAGCCCCGGCACCATCATCGGCAGCGCGACCCGGGTGAAGATCCGCCACTCGCTCGCCCCGTCCATCCGCCCGGCCTCCACCACGTCGGCGGGCACGGCCGCCGACGCGTAGATGCGCGCCAGATAGACGCCGTAGGGGGAGAGGATCTGGGGGAGCAGCACCGACAGGTAGGAGTCCGTGAGGTCCGCCTGCGCCAGCAGCAGGTACTGCGGAACGGCGAGGATCACGGGCGGCATCAGCACGCCGGCGAGCAGCACGTTGAACAGCGTCTCGCGGCCCCGGAAGCGGTAGACGGCCAGCGCGTAGCCGCTGAACGCCGACACGACCGTCGACAGCAGGGCGCCGAGAACGGCGTAGAGGGCCGAGTTGGCCATCCACCGCCAGTAGACGCCGTCGCGGTAGGCGCTCAGGTCGCTCACATTGTCGGCGAAGCCCGTACCCGGCAGGAAGGTGAAGGTCGAGAACAGTTCGCTGCCCGACTTGGTGGCCGCGATGACCACCCAGGCCACCGGCAGCAGGCAGTAGACCGCGCCGAGCAGCAGCGTGAGCGTGGGGACCAGCGCGATACGACGGCGGCGCGGGGGGCCCTGTGCGGTTCCGGGCGTGGTGCCCGCCGCCGGCTGTGCCTTGCGCACGGCAAGAGAACTCATCGCGCCGCCTCCTGCTTGTTGCGCCGGTTCGCCGCCCGCAGGAACCCGAAGGACAGCACCAGAGTGGCGAGGGCGATGATCGCGGCCTGCGCGGCGGCGGCGTAGACGTCGCCCTTGCCGAAGGCGTCCTGGTACACCTTCATCAGCGGACTCCAGGTCGTGGAAACGGAGTTGGTCAGCGGCTTGAGGGTGGTCGGCTCGTTGAACACCTGGAGCGTGGCGATGATCGAGAAGAAGAACGTCAGCACCAGCGAGGGCGTCACCATCGGAATCTTGATCCGCAGCGCGATCTGCAGCGGGGAGGCACCGTCCAGCTTCGCCGCCTCGTACACCTCGGCCGGAATGGCCCGCAGGGAGGTGTAGATGACGATCATGTTGAAGCCGGTGCCGCCCCAGACCGCGATGTTGGACAGGGCGAGGTAGAGCGGGCCGCCGTCCAGCAGGTCCGGCTGCGGGAGACCGAGCCGGTCGAGCGCGTAGGAGAAGGGGCTCACGTCCGGCAGGTACAGGAAGCCCCACAGCAGCGCCGCCACCACACCGGGGATGGCGTACGGGAGGAAGATCGCGAGCCGGGTGACCGGGGTGAAGCGCACCTTGTCGGAGTCCAGCATCAGCGCGAACAGCAGGGCGAGGCCCAGCATCACGGGCACGACGATGCAGCCGTAACCGAGGACGCGCAGCGCCCCGTCCAGCAGCTCGCTGTCGCCGAGCGCGTCGGCGTAGTTCTGGAAACCGGCCCAGACCTCCTTCCGCGCCCCGGCGCCGAGCCCCAGCCCGGACACCTCCACCTTGCGGAAGCTGAGCCAGACCGCGTACCCGATGGGCAGCGCGAAGAAGAGCAGGAAGAGTACGGAAGCCGGGACCAGGAACGCGTACGGGGCTCCCTTCACCCCGTACGACCTCCGGCGTGCCGTCGTGCTGCTCACTGAGCGACCTCGAAGCCCTGCTTCTCGAGGTCGGAGACCGTCTCCTCCTGCATGGTGCCGAGGGCGGCGGCGAAGCCGGACTTCTTCTTGGCGGCGGCGCCGAACGCGTCCTTGAAGGCCGTGTAGGCGACGTTGACGTTCGGGCCCCAGGCCGCGGGCGCCGTGGTCTTCGCGATCTCGGCGGCCCGGCTGTAGAAGTCCGGCTGGTTGGAGAAGTACGCCGGCGGGCTGGTGAAGGCGCCGCTGAGCTGGGCCGAGGTGGAGGCCGGGTAGATGCCGCCCTCCTTGGCGAGCGCGTTGAGCGCGTCGCCGTCGGTGTTCAGCCAGGCGGCGAACTTCGCGGCGGCGTCCTTGTGCTTCGAGTCGGTGGTGACGCCGGTGGAGGAGCCGCCCCAGCTGCCGGTGCGGTTCTCGGCGGCGGACCACTGGGGCAGCGGGGCCATGGCCCACTTGCCCTGGGTGTCCGGTGCGGCGGTGGTCAGGGTGCCGGGCGCCCACACGGCGCTGACCCAGGCGATCTGCTTGCCGGTGTTGAGCGCCTTGTTCCAGGCCGGGGTGTACATCGGCTGGTTGTCGATCGCGCCCTCCTCGACGAGACCGCCCCAGAAGTCGGCGACCTTCTTCGTCGCCGGGTCGTCGATGCCGACCTTCCACTTCTCGCCCTCGGTCGTCCACCACTGGGCGCCGGCCTGCTGGGCGAGGCCCGCGAAGAGGCCGGAGTCGTTGGCGGAGAAGGTGGTGAGGGCCTTGTCGGGAGCCGCCTTCTTCAGCTTGCGCGCGGTCTCGGCGAACTCCTCCCACGTCGCCGGGACCTTCAGGCCGTACTCCTTGAACAGGTCCTCGCGGTAGTAGAACATCATCGGCCCGATGTCCTGCGGGACGGCGTAGACGGCGTCCGTGCCCAGCGTGGTCTGCTGCCACACGCCCTCGGCGAACTTGCCCTTCACGTCGCCGACCTCGCCCGCTATGTCGGCGAGGGCGTCGTTGCTGACCAGTGTCGGGAGTGCCTGGTACTCGGCCTGGACGAGGTCGGGTGCCTGGCCGGCCTTGTGCGCGGTGAGGATCTTGGTGACCAGAGTGTCGCCGGACGCCTGCTTCTTCACCGTGACGGTGATCTGCTCCGACTTGCCCGGCCCCTTGTTCCACAGGTCGACGACCTTGTCCATGCCGGGCGTCCACGTCCAGTACGTCAGCGAGACCGGACCCGACTGTGCCTCGCCGCCGTCGTCGGACGAGCCGCAGGCGGCGAGGGCGGTGGCACCGAGCGCGACGGCGACGGCGGACGTCACCAGGCGGCGGCGCTTCGTGTACGGCATGGATCTCTCCCCTGACCTGGGGTCCTCGCCTGCTGCGAGGACCTGCCATGCTTCTGTGAGCGTTCACAGTAGAGAAACATCCTGGACACTTGTCAATGGTTGTTGCTGTGCGGTTATGTTGGGATCGCACCGCTGATCATGTGTGTGCACGTTCCCAACTGATCGATCACATCGGGAGACCATCCATGCCGGAGACCACCCCCAGGGGCCTCACCGGGCTCGCCTTCGGCGGGGACTACAACCCCGAGCAGTGGCCGGAGAGCGTCTGGCAGGAGGACGTCCGGCTGATGCGCGAGGCAGGCGTCACCATGGTGAGCGCCGGCATCTTCTCCTGGGCCCTGCTGGAGCCCGCCCCCGGCACCTACGACTTCGGCTGGCTCGACCGGCTCCTCGACCTGCTGCACGAGAACGGCATCCGCGTCGACCTCGGCACGCCCACCGTCGCGCCGCCCGCCTGGTTCTACCGCGCCCATCCCGAGGCCCTCCCGGTCACCGCCGAGGGCGTGCGCCACGAGTTCGGCTCCCGGGGCGCCATCTGCCACAGCAACGCCGACTACCGGGCCGCCGCCGCGAACATCACCACCGAGCTCGCCGAGCGCTACGGCGGCCACCCGGCGCTGGCGCTCTGGCACGTCCACAACGAGTACGGCGTCCCCGTCTCCGCCTGCTACTGCGACTCCTGCGCCGCGCACTTCCGCCGCTGGCTCGCGACGACGTACGGCACGGTCGACGCCGTCAACGAGGCCTGGGGCACCGCCTTCTGGGGCCAGCGCTACGCGGACCTCGAACAGATCAACCCGCCGCGCCTCACCCCGACGGTCGGCAACCCGGCCCAGGCACTGGACTACAAGCGCTTCGCCGACGCCACCATGCGCGAGAACTTCACGGCGGAGCGGGACATCCTGCACCGCCTCTCACCCGGCGTCCCGGTCACCACCAACTTCATGACCGCCCTCAGCCAGTGCGACTCCGTCGACTACTGGGCCTGGGGCCGCGAGGTCGACCTCGTCACCAACGACCACTACCTGATCACCGACGGCCGCCGCACCCACGTCAACCTCGCCATGGCCGCCGACCTCACCCGCTCCGTCGCGGGCGGCGCCCCCTGGCTGCTGCTCGAACACTCCACGTCGGGTGTCAACTGGCAGCCCCGCAACCCCGCCAAGGCGCCCGGCCAGATGGCCCGCAACTCCCTCGCCCACGTGGCCCGCGGCTCCGAGGGCGCCATGTTCTTCCAGTGGCGCCAGTCCCGGCGCGGCGCCGAGAAGTTCCACTCGGCGATGCTGCCGCACGGTGGCACCCGGACGCGCGTCTGGCGCGAGGTGGTCGAACTCGGCGCCTCGATCGACTCGCTGAACCCCGTCCGCGGCACCCGCACCGAGGCCGACGTCGCGATGCTCTGGGACTGGCACTCCTGGTGGGCGCAGACCCTCCAGTGGCGCCCCAGCGAGGACCACGACCCCCGCGAACGCGCCGACACCTTCTACGAGGCCCTCTACGACCGCCACCTCACCGTCGACTTCGCCCACCCGGAAGCCGACCTGTCGGCCTATCCCCTCGTGGTCGTCCCCGCCCTGTACCTGATGACCGAGGCGGCCGGGAACAACCTGCGGGAGTACGTGGAGCGGGGCGGCACCCTGGTCGTCTCCTACTTCTCCGGCATCGTCGACGAGCACGACGCCGTCCACGAGGGCGCCTACCCGGGCGCGCTGAGGGACGTGCTGGGCCTCACCGTCGAGGAGTTCTCGCCACTGCTGGCGGGCGAACGGGTGCGGATCACCGGCCCCGACGGCTCCGGGCCGAGCGGCGACGTGTGGACGGAGTTCGTCGAGCCGCGCGGCGCCGAGCCGGTGTGGACGTACGCCGACGGCCCGGCCGCGGGCGGGCCCGCCGTCACCCGCCACCGTCTCGGCGAGGGCACCGCCTGGTACATCTCCACCCGCCTCGGCGCCGAGGGCCTGGACGCGGTCCTCGGCCGGGCGGAGCAGGACGCGCGCATCCCCGCGCGCACCGGCCTGCCCCGCGACGTCGAAGTGGTGCGCCGCACCGGCGGGTCGGGCACCTTCCTGTTCGCGATCAACCACACCGCGTCGGACGCCGAGGTGCCCCTGGACGCCCCCGGCACCGAGCTGACGGCCGGGGAACGCACCGCGGGCCCCCTCACGGTCCCGGCGGGAGCCGTACGGGTCGTACGGCTGGACGGCTAGACCCCTTCCCGGGGAACCCGGCAGAGGACGGGTACCGGACGCGGCGGCCGGAGTTCCGGACAGCGGAGCCCCGGCCGCGGGACAGTGGAGGGACACGGCACGGGAAGGCCCGGAGGGAGGGTGAGATGCCGAGGACTCCCGCGCACGGTACGCGTCTCGACATCCTGGAGTGGCTCAAGGATCCGGTCGCGCACTTCCCGCCGCAACGCCGCCCGGACGCCCTCGCGCACGGCGTCGACGCGGACCTCGTCGCCGCCAGGCTCGGCGTGCCCCGCCGGGTGGCCGAGAGGCACCTGCGCCTGCTCGTCGCCCTCGGCCTGCTGCGCACCAGCAGAATCCGCCGGGGTACCTACTACCGGCGCGACGAGGTCCGGATCGCCGAAGTGGCGCGCATGTTCGAGAAGGGCTGGTAGCGCTCCGCCCCCGGGCCCCGGACCGCTCCCGAAGTGACCCGGACGGGGCCCCGGCGTTAGGCTGGCCGACAGCCGCGGCCGGTGCGCGCGGCGCGGCGGTGGGGCCCGCCGTACCCGAACCGCGGCACAGGTGCCGCCAACGGTCCCTACTTGCGAACGGGGGCACCCCCATGCCCGGCGAGTAGGAGACGCACGACCATGACAGCCCCGGACACGGACAGCCTCGGCGGTGTACGCCCCGCCGCGCCCCGGCGCCCAGGCCGACGCACGCAGGCACCGGTCGTCGCGGTCGTGGCACTCGGCGGCGGCATCGGCGCCACCGCCCGCTACGCGGTCTCCCTGGGCTGGCCCACGGACACCGGCGGCTTCCCCTGGGCGACCTTCTGGGTCAACGTCACCGGGTGCGCGGTGATCGGCGTGTTCATGGTCGTCATCACCGACGTGTGGGCCGCCCACCGCCTCGTGAGGCCGTTCTTCGGCACCGGTGTGCTCGGCGGCTTCACCACCTTCTCCACCTACGCCGTCGACAGCCGGCAACTGTTCGCCACCGGCCACACCCGCACCGGCCTGGCCTACCTCGCCGCGACCCCGCTCGCGGCCCTCACGGCGGTCGGCCTCGCCGCATGGGCGACCCGCCGCGTCCTGAAGCGGAGGCAGCCATGACACGGCTCACCGGCAGCGCCCTGCGCGTGACCGTCCTCGTCGGCGAGAACGACACCTGGCACCACCGGCCCCTGTACTCGGAGATCGTCCACCGGGCCCACCGGTCGGGTCTCGCCGGCGCGAGCGTCTTCCGCGGCATCGAGGGCTTCGGCGCCTCCTCGCTGATCCACACCACCCGGCTGCTGTCCCTGAGCGAGGACCTGCCGGTGGCCGTCGTCATCGTGGACACCGAGGAGCGCGTGCGGGCCTTTCTGCCGCAGCTCGACGAACTCGTCACCGAGGGCCTGGTGATCCTCGACGACTGCGAGGTCATCCGGTACGCGGGCCGCGAGACAGCATCCGGTGGGCCGGGTGGGACGGACCCGAAGGGTAAGAAGTCGTTGTGAACTGGCTGCTGGTCGTCGCGGGTGCCATGGTCGGCGCACCGCTCCGCTATCTCACCGACCGCGCCGTGCAGTCCCGGCACGACTCGGTCTTCCCCTGGGGCACCTTCACGGTGAACGTCGCCGGCTCCCTCGTCCTCGGCGTGCTGACCGGCGCGGTGCTCGCCGGAGCGGCCTCCTCCCGCCTCCAGCTCCTGCTCGGCACCGGGCTGTGCGGCGCCCTGACGACGTACTCGACCTTCTCCTACGAGACGCTGCGGCTGGCCGGGACGGGCGCCCGCCTGCACGCCGCCGTCAACGTCGGGGCGAGCGTGGCGGCCGGCCTCGGCGCTGCCTTCGCGGGGGTGACACTGGCCGACGCGCTCTGGGCGTAAGACGTCGCGTTGACCTGCGTGTAGTAGGACTGGCCCGTCCGCGACTGTCGTCCGGCGCCCGCCCCGAGCAGAACTGGATCCCATGAGCGTCATCAGCATCGGTCAGGCCGTCGTCCTCGGAGCCGTCGAGGGGGTGACCGAGTTCCTGCCCGTCTCCTCCACCGGCCACCTGAAGATCGTCGAGGGGCTGATGGGCATCCCCGTCGACGACGACGCGGTCGTGGGTTTCTCGGCCGTCATCCAGGTCGGTGCGATCGCCGCCGTGCTCGTCTACTTCTTCAAGGACATCGTGCGGATCGTCTCCGCCTGGCTGCGCGGTCTGACCGACCGGGAGGAGCGCTACCACCACGACTACCAGTTCGCCTGGTGGGTCATCCTCGCGACCGTCCCGATCGTCGTCGTCGGCCTGGCGGCCAAGCCGCTGATCGAGGGTTCCCTCGCCTCGCTGTGGGTGGTCGCGGGCTCGCTGATCGCCGGCAGCGCCGTCATGTGGGTGGCGGACCGGACCGGCCGGCACAAGAGGGGCGAGGACGACACGTCGTTCAAGGACGCCATGCTGGTCGGCGGCTCCCAGATCCTCGCCCTGCTCTTCCCCGGCTTCTCCCGCTCCGGCGCCACCATGTCCACCGCGCTGATGCTCGACCTCGACCGGGTGGCCGCCACCCGGCTCTCCTTCTTCCTCGGCATCCCCGCGCTGACCGGTGCCGGTCTGTACGAGCTGAAGGACGCCCTCGGCACGGGGGCGGGCGCGGCGCCGCTGGCCGTCGGTACGGTCGTGTCCTTCGGGGTGGCCTACGCCTCCATCGCCTGGCTGCTGAAGTTCGTCGCCAGGCACTCCTTCGACGCCTTCGTGATCTACCGGATCGTGGTCGGCGTCCTGTTGTTCGGGCTGCTCGGCACGGGCGTGCTGCACGGCTGACCGCCGGGCCGGTGCCGGACGGCCACGCGCCTCAGCGGGCGTCGCGCAGCGGCTCCCCGACACTGCGCAGGTGACGCAGCGCCTCCCGGTGCGAGGCGAGCAGCCCGGTCTGGTGGTAGGGGACGCCCAGCTCCGCGCAGTACCGCTCGGTGATGACCTGGGCCCGGGCGAGGGCGGGCGTCGGCATGCTGGGGAACAGGTGGTGCTCGATCTGGTAGTTGAGGCCGCCCATGAAGGCGTCGACGAACGCGCCGCCCCGCACGTTGCGGGAGGTGAGGACCTGCCGGCGCAGGAAGTCGAGCCGCGTGCCCTCCTCGATCATCGGCATGCCCTTGTGGTTGGGCGCGAAGACCGAGCCCAGGTAGATCCCGAACAGGCCCTGGTGCACGGCGATGAAAGCGAGCGCCTTGCCGGGGGAGAGGACGGTGAACAGGCCTCCGAAGTACAGGACGAAATGGGCGACGAGCAGGGTTCCCTCCAGCAGCGGCCGTTTCATCGACGGGCTGCGCAGCGCCTTGAAACTGCTGAAACTCAGATTGAGCCCTTCCAGCGTCAGCAGCGGAAAGAAGAGGGCGGCCTGGTGCTTTCCGATGAACCGGGGAAGTCCTGTGGCCCTGCTCGCCTGACGCCGTGACCAGACCAGAATGTCGGGCGAGACGTCCGGGTCCTTCTCCTCGTGGTTGGGATTGGCGTGGTGACGGGTGTGCTTGTTCATCCACCAGCCGTAGCTCATGCCCAGCAACAGGTTGGCCACCAGCAGACCGCCCGCCTCGCTCGGGCGCCGGCGCGAGAAGACCTGCCGGTGGGCGAGGTCGTGGGCGGCGAGCCCGAGCTGGCCGAAGACGACGGCCGCCGCCACGGCGACGGTCAACTGGCTCCAGCCGTCCCCGAGGACGGTGAAGGCCGTGACGACGCCGGCGAGCGCGAGGGCGACGGCACCGAAACGCACCGTGTAATACAGCGGGCGCCGCCGCAGCAGCCCCGCGTCGGCTATGCGCCGTGACAGTTCGGAAAAGTCGCTTCCCTTTTCGCGTCCCTTTTCCTTGTCGCGGGCGGGTGACGTCTCGATGAGCACCGTTGGATTGGCCATGCGCTCCAGTATGTGAACGGCCGCCCGTCCGCAGAATGACGTCTGCCCCCGAGAAGGGGTGCAGCTAACCCCACCCCCCGGACGCCGGGGCGCACCCGGGGGGAAGATGGTGACCATGAGTACGCCGACGACCTTCCAGCCGGTCCTGGAGCGCATCGCCGAGGAGATCGCGCGGACCCCCGGCAGCGGCCGGCCCGCCGACTACATCCCGGCGCTCGCCGCCTGCGACCCGCGCCGCTTCGGCATGGCCGTCGCCGAGCCGGACGGCACCGTGTACGGCGTGGGGGAGTGGCGGGAGCCGTTCTCCGCGCAGTCCATCACCAAGGTCTTCACCCTCGCCCTCGACCTGTCCCGCGAGGGCGACGCCCTGTGGGAGCACGTCGGCCGCGAACCGTCCGGCAACCCGTTCAACTCCCTCGTGCAACTGGAGTACGAGAACGGCATCCCGCGCAATCCGTTCATCAACGCGGGGGCCCTGGTCGTCACCGACCGGCTGCACACCCGTACCGGCGACGCGGCGGGCGAACTCCTCGCCTTCCTGCGCGCCGAGAGCGGCAACCCGGACCTGACCTTCGACGAGGAGGTCGCCGCGTCCGAGACGGCCCACGGCGACCGGAACGCCGCCCTGGGCCACTTCATGGCGTCCTACGGCAACATCGACAACCCGGTGCCGGTCCTGCTGGAGCAGTACTTCCGCCAGTGCTCCGTCGCCGCCTCATGCGCCGACCTCGCCCTCGCCACCGGGTTCCTCGCCCGGCACGGGGTCCGCGCCGACGGCACCCGGCTGCTGAGCCGCAGCCAGGCCAAGCAGGTCAATGCGGTGATGCTGACCTGCGGCACGTACGACGCGGCCGGTGACTTCGCCTACCGGGTGGGCCTGCCGGGCAAGAGCGGGGTCGGCGGCGGCATCATCGCGGTCGTCCCCGGCCGCTGCACGCTGTGCGTGTGGAGCCCCGGTCTGGACGAGCGGGGCAATTCGGTCGCCGGGGTGGCTGCCCTGGACCGCTTCACGACGCTGACGGGTCTGTCGGTGTTCTGACCCGGGCCGACGGCCGGCCGGTCAACCCCGCTCCACCCGCCCGGCCTTGAGCCGCAGGGCCAGCGCCACGGCCCCCGCACCGAGCACGGCCGCACCCAGGATCGCGCCGGTCTCCGGCCAGCCCGGCACGCCCGGGGCCGGCTCCGCGTTCGCCGCCGCGGGTGGGACCTCGGGGCCCGGCCGCGGCCGGGTTCCCCCGGGCTCCAGCGAACCGACCGGGTAGACCCACCCGGCGGCGCCGAACCCCCAGTCGAGCAGGGAACGGGCCTCCTCGTACACGGCGTGGCCACCGCCCTCCTGAGGGTTCATCACGGTCACCACCAGGGTGCGGCCGTCGCGCCGGGCGGCGGCGACGAGCGTGTTGCCGGCGCCGCTGGTGTAGCCGTTCTTGATGCCGATCAGCCCGGGATAGGGCTCCACCCCGTCCGCACCCGTGAGCAGCCGGTTGGTGTTCATGATCCCGTACGCGCCCCCGTCGCCGTCGGGGAACATCGCGTCGATCCTGGCGCAGTACCGCGCGAAGTCCCGGTTGCGCAGTCCCGCCCGCCCGAAGACCGCCAGGTCGTAGGCCGAGGAGACCTGGCCCGGCGCGTCGTAGCCGTCGGGTGAGCGCACGTGCGTGTCCCGGGCCCCGAGGGCACGGGCCTCGGCCTGCATCCGGGCGGTGGTGGCGCTCCAGCCGCCGACGAGCGAGGCGAGGACATGGACGGCGTCATTGCCGGAGTTGAGGAACACGCCGTTCCAGAGGTCGGAGACCCGGTACGTGTGGCCCTCCACGACGCCGACCAGACTGCTGCCGGGCCCGATGTCCGACAGTTCCCCGGTACTCACCCGGTGGCTGATGCCGCCCGGCAGGACCGGCAGCACCGTGAGCGCGAACAGCGTCTTGAGGGTGCTGGCCGGCGGCAACTGCCGATGCGCGTCGTGCGCGGCCAGCACCTCTCCGGTGTCGGCGTCGGCCACCACCCAGGACAGGGCGGAGACATCGGGGACCTCCGGCGCGCCGGGGCGGAGCCGGGCCTGGGTACCGGAGCGGTACAGCAGGGACGGTTGCGGTGCCGTGGCGCGTGGCCCGCCGGGCGTACCGGGGTCAGGCCACACCGTGCGGGCGGCCGCGGCGGCGGGCATGAGCGTCAGCAGGCCCGCCACGCAGAGCACACAGATGGACCGAGTCGCCCGCGATGGGAATCCGGTAGTCATACCGCAAACGTAGGAATGTGTCCGCGCGACGCCACGCTGCCCGGGCCGAGCCGCGCCCGCCAGCACCCGGATGGCCGCACCGGACCCGGCCCGGCGGCGGACCACTGCCTGCCGGCCGTCAGTCGGCGGGCAGGGTCGGCTGGACGCGCCGCAGGAACGTGGCGTTGTCCGGCGTCTGGCGCATCCGTTCGAGCAGGGTCTCCAGGCCGGAGTGCCCGTCCCGGGTCCCCAGGGCCCGCCGCAGGCCCCGCACGGCCGTCGACTCGGCGGTGGAGAGCAGGAGTTCCTCGCGGCGGGTGCCGGAGCCGGTCAGGTCCACGGCCGGGAAGACGCGGTGGGAGGCGAGCTCCCGGCTGAGCCGGAGCTCCATGTTGCCGGTGCCCTTGAGCTCCTCGAAGTAGAAGTCGTCCGCGCGTGAGCCGGTCTCCACCAGCGCGGTGGCGAGAACGGTGAGCGAGCCGCCTTCCTCCGCCTTGCGGGCGGCGCCGAAGAACCGCTTCGGCCCGATCAGCGCCCCGGCGTCGACACCGCCGCTGAGCGTGCGGCCCCCGGAGGCGGCGGCGTTGTTGTGCGCCCGGCACAGCCGGGTCAGGGAGTCGAGGAGGATCACGACGTCCTCGCCGGCCTCGACGAGGCGCTTGGCCCGCTCGATCACCAGCTCGGCGAGGGCGATGTGGTGCTTGGCGCTCAGGTCGAACGTCGAGGCGTACACCTCGCCCCGCACGGAGCGACGCATGTCGGTGACCTCTTCGGGCCGTTCGTCCAGCAGCACGACCATCAGGTGTGCCTCGGGGTGGTTGCCGGCGACGGCGGCGGCGATCTGCTGGAGCAGGACGGTCTTGCCGGTCTTGGGCGGGGCGACGATCAGGCCGCGCTGTCCCTTGCCGACCGGGGCGAGCAGGTCGGCGACGCGCCCGGTCAGGCCGGCCGCGGGGTGTTCCAGGCGCAGCCGCTCGTGCGGGTGCAGCGGGGTCAGGTCCCGGAAGTGCCGTCGGCCGCCCTGCCCCGCGGGTGTCCGTCCGTTGACCCGGACGACGTCGGTCAGGGCGCGGCGGTCACCGAGGACGCCCTCGACGAGGTCGCCCTTGCGCAGGCCGTGCCGGCGGACCAGGGCGGGGGAGAGGGCCGGGTCGGACGGCTGGGACAGCAGGTCTCCGGTGCGCAGGTGGCCCTTGCCTCCCGCGTCGATGTCGAGGACACCGGAGGCGATCTCGGCCGGGGACTGCTGCACAGGGGGGTGTTCGAGTGTGGTGGTCATGGTGTTCGGTCCTTTCACGGACGCGGGCATGAGACATGCGGAAGGAAGGGGGGAGGAAGCCGCGCGAGGGGTCGGACGACACCCTGGGGACGGCGGGGAACGGCACCTCGGACTCCAGGGGAAAGACCCTGTTCACGAGGTTGGGCCGAGAAGCGGACGCGCCGGTCGCATCAGGACGGGCGGGTCGGCGAACCGAAGGGGGAATCGCACCGGCGCCCGAAGAAAACCCGACGAAACGAAGGGGGGCGTGCACAGGTGCTGGTCGCACTGTACCACTACGAGCGGTGCTGTGGCGGGAAGACGGGACGACCTCACCGTTACACCTCGCACAACGCGGCCGGCGCCGCGCGTATTCCGGGCAGGCCGAGGTCCCGCCGGTCGCAGCGCCCGGCGGGACCTCGGGACGTCACGCGCCCGTCAGGCGCTCCGGGCCTCCTCGGCGATCCGCTCGAACTGCGCCGCCATGGCCGCCTGCAGCGCCTGAGCACCCGACAGCGGGCGCACCATCACGGTGAGTTCGTCGATGCGGCCGGCCTCGTCGAGGTGCAGGAAGTCGCAGCCGCTGATCTCCCGGTCGCCGACCCGGGCGCTGAAGACCAGTGCGTGGTCGCGGCCGTCCGCCTCGCCGATGACCCGCTCGTACCGGAAGTCCTCGAAGACGCGCTCGACCGCGCGCAGGATCGCCGTCGTGATCGCCTTGCCGTGGTACGGCTTGAACACGACCGGGCTGGTGAAGACCACGTCCTCGGCCAGCAGCGCCGCTACGGCGTCCATGTCGTGCGCCTCGACGGCCGCGCGGAATGCCTGCATCGTCTCTCCTATTAAACTATTTGAATAAGTGCGGAGTAGGGTAGCCAGTTCTTGCTAGCGTGTCGACATGTCTCTGAAGTACGCCGTCCTGGCCGCCCTGCTGGAGGGCGAGGCGTCGGGTTACGAGCTGTCCAAGGTCTTCGACGTCTCGCTCGCCAACTTCTGGCCCGCGACACCCCAGCAGCTCTACCGGGAGCTGGACCGCCTGGCGGGTGAGGGGCTGATCGAGTCCCGGACGGTGCCGCAGGAGCGCCGGCCCACCAAGCGCCTGTTCTCGCTGACGAAGGCCGGCCGGGAGCGGCTGAGCGCCTTCGCCGCCGAGCCGACCCGGCGTCCCACCGCCGTCCGCGACGAGTTCCTCATCAAGATGCAGGCCATGGACGGCGTCGACCCCGAGGAGGTCCGCGCGCTGGTCGAGGAGCGCAGGTCCTGGGCCCTGGGCAAGCTCGCCCGCTACGAACGCGTCCGTGAGCGCCTCCTCGACGGCCGCACGGAGGAGGAGTACCTGCGCGACGCGGACCGCGTCGGCCCCTACCTCACGCTGGCCGCCGGGATCACCTTCGAGCAGGACAACGCCCGCTGGTGCGAACGCGTCCTCTCGGTGCTGGAACAGCGCACTCCCGCGGGCCCGGCCCGGCAGGCCCTAGGCTGACCGGATGTTCAGCCCCGAAGGCCCCACCCTGCGCGAACTCGCCGTCCAGGCGCTGTCGTCGGTCGAGCGCGGCTACGACCTGCTCGCCCCGAAGTTCGACCACACCCCGTACCGCACGCCGGACCGGGTCCTGGACGCCGTGGCGTCGGCGCTGGAGCCGATGGGACCGTTCGGTACCGGACTCGACCTGTGCTGCGGCACGGGCGCGGGCGTGGGCGTCCTCGGCCGGGTGTGCCGGGAACGGGTCACGGGCGTCGACTTCAGCGCGGGCATGCTGGGGGTGGCGCGCAAGCGCTCCGTGCCCGAGGGCCCCGAGGTCTCCTGGGTGCGCGCGGACGCCCGCGCCCTGCCGTTCGGGCCCGTCTTCGACCTCGTGGTGAGCTTCGGGGCGTTCGGGCACTTCCTGCCCCGCGAACTGCCGGGCCTGTTCACCCAGGTGCGCTCCGTGCTGCGGCCGGGCGGCTGCTTCGCCTTTCCCGTCGGCGCCCCGCCCCGCCCCGGCTCCCGGGCGTACTGGACGCTGCTGGGCTTCGACACGGCGATGCGCGTGCGCAACGCGCTGTGGAAGCCGTCGTTCGTCATGTACTACCGGACGTTCCGGCTCGGCGACGTGGGCCGAGAGCTGGCGCGCACCGGATTCCGGGTCGACCTGCACGCCCTGCCCGGCTTCGGACTCCGGCCCGACGGCAGCCCCCGCGCCCGGCTGGTCGTGGCCCGGCGGCTGCCGTGAGCGGCGACTGTCCGGTCAGCCCGCCGCCGGCAGGGTGAACTCGTAGACGAGCGCGTCCTGCCGGGAGTCCACCACCAGGTCGGTGATCTCCAGTGGGCGCGCGTACTGGTCGTGCACCCGCCGGGTGACCCGGACCGCCGGGGTGTCCGCGAGCCGGGTGATCGTGTCGCGGTGGTGCAGGGCCAGCCCCGCCCTGCGCATCCAGTCGTAGGCCCGGCGCAACTGGGCGCAGGCGGAGCCGTCGGCGCGGTCGCGGTACCGGGCCAGCTCCTCCACCTCGGCCAGTGCCACGGCGGAGAACGAGGTCACGGCCGTCCGCCGGCCGCTGCCGTCGGGGGTCGCGGACAGATAGCGGTGCACCAGGGTCGGCCGGCCCGGCGCCAGCCCCAGCGCCGCGGCGTGCTCCGGCGGCGGGGGCTCCCAGGCCACGGTGGCCCGGTCGCCGGTGCACGGCTCGGCCGCCCGGGCGCCGACCGGGAAGGCGAGGGACGCCGGGCTCTCGGCGGGCGGCCCCGGCAGGGTGACATGACTGCCGCGCCGGTCGGTGGCGACCAGGCCCTCCCGGCGCAGCACCTCCAGGGCCTGGCGCACCGTCTCCCGGCTGACCCCGAACCGCTCGGCCAGCAGCCGCTCGCCCGGCAGCCGCTCACCGGGCGGGACCGCCCCGTGCCGCAGTTCGTCGAGCAACTGGGTGGCGACCCGCCGGTACAGAGGCGCGGGCGCGTGGCGGAGAGGGTCGTCGTGCGGGGTGGTGCGGGCCATGCCGCGCCCTCCTGTGGGTGACGTGCGGTAGCCGTGCGGGCTCGGTGCGCCACCAGAATTACCATTGGTCTAAACCAGTAGGGAAGTGCGGCCCGCCGGTTCGGCCGAAACCGGCCGCCCGCACGGGCCGTCACCGCCCCTCGTCACGGGGGCCGGCCACCCCTCACAGGGCGCTGTAGAGGGCCTCCACCAGCGCCATCTTGCGCGGGTCGTCGGCGATGTGCGGCCCCATGCGGTTCATCGCATAGCCCAGCGAGACCCCGGCCTCGGGGTCCGCAAGGCCCGTGGACCCGCCGAAGCCGTCGTGTCCGAAAGCCCGCGGATTGGGCCCGTAGGAGCCGTTCGGGCCACTGAGCCACAGTCCGAGCCCGACCTCCGTCTCGTGGGCGAAACCGGCGCCGAGGACGAGGTCGCGGCAGGCGCCCTGCCCCTCGCGCACCCGCTCGGCGGCCTCCGGGGACAGCAGACGCCGGCCGCCGTACGAACCCCGGCCCGCGAAGATCCCGTACAGCGCGGCGACCGCGCGCGCCGTACCGTGCCCGTTGGCCGCCGGGATCTCGGCGGCCCGCCAGGCCGCCGTGTTGGCCTCCGCCGCGCCCACCGGGGGATTGGTCAGCGCGGCCAGGGCCGCGGGTGCCAACTGGGCGAAGACGGCGGCCTGTTCGCTGCCGGACGCGGCGCGCGGATGCACCAGCTCGGCCGCCCGCCCCGCCTCCCGCTCGGGAAGTCCGATGGTGAAGTCGATCCCGAGCGGCCCGGTCACCTCGCGCGCGAGGAACGCCCCGGGCAGCAGCCCCGACACGCGCCGCACGACCTCGCCGACCAGATATCCGTACGTGATCGCGTGATAGCCGGAGCGGGTGCCGGGCTCCCACCAGGGCTCCATGGCCGCCAGCCGGGCGGTGGTCGACTCCCAGTCGTACAGCGCGGCCACCGGATGCGGTTCCCGCAGACCCGACAGGCCGGCGCGGTGCGACAGCAGATGCCGTACGAGCACCTTCTCCTTCCCCGACGCGGCGAACTCGGGCCAGTAGACGGCCACCGGCGCGTCGAGGTCGAGCAGTCCGCGGTCGGCGAGGATGTGGGCGCACAGGGCGGTCGGGCCCTTCGACGTCGACCACAGGTTGACCAGCGTGTCCCGCTCCCAGGGGCGGGTACGGGCCGCGTCGGCCCAGCCGCCCCACAGGTCCACCACCGTCGCGCCGTCGACGGTGACCGTCACCGCGGCGCCCAGCTCCCCCCGCTCCCGGAAGTTCTCCTCGAACGCGGTGCGCACCGCCGCGAAGCGGGCGTCGCAGCGGCCGTCAACCGGTGCCTCGTGCTCTGCCATGGGCCCTCCGTCGTACGCCGGAAACCGGGCCGCGATGTCATGGCCCGGGCCCGAAGAACGTACCGACTGGTCGGACCGGGCGGAAGTCCGCGGACACGGCCCGCCCGGGCTCAGGCGTACGAGCGCAGCCAGCGGAGCTTCGCGGCCTCCTGGAAGGGGCCGCCGCCCTCGTGGTCGTTGAAGTCGTACACCTCGATCGCCTTGTCCGCGTGCGCCCACGCGTTGAACGCCGCGAAGACGGTCGACGGCGGGCAGGTCTGGTCCTCGAGGGCCGCCGAGAACAGGGCGGGAGCCCGGCCGCGGGCCGCGAAGTGCACGCCGTCGAAGTAGGACAGCGTGCGCAGGGCGTCCCCCGTGCGGCCGCGGTGCGTCTTCAGGTACAGGCCGACCTCCCGGTACGGGTGCCGGTCGGTGAGCGTCACCGCGCGCGGGAAGTCGCAGAGGAACGGCACGTCCGGAGCGACGGCCGCCAGGTCCGGCACCAGGCCGCCGACCGCGATCGATATGCCGCCGCCCTGGCTGCCGCCCAGCGCGACCGTGCGCGCCGGGTCGGTCAGCGGGTGCGAGCGGGCCGCCTCGACCGCGCGCACCGCGTCGGTGAAGACGCGCCGGTAGTAGTAGTTCTCCGGGGCGTCGATGCCGCGGGTCATGAAGCCCGGGTACGCGGGCGTGCCGCCGACCGGGTCGGCGGTCCCGCCACCGCCGCCCCAGGCACTGCCCTGGCCGCGGGTGTCCATGACGAAGTGCGCCCGGCCCGTGGACGCCCACAGCAGGTGCTCGTGCGGCAGTCCACGCCCGCCGCCGTACCCGACGAACTCCACCACCAGCGGCAACGGCTCCTCGACCGCGGCGGGCAGGATCAGCCAGCCCTTCACCGGGTGACCGCCGAACCCGGCGAACGTCACGTCGTACACCCGCACCGTGGACAGTCCCGTGTCGACCGGTTCGAAGCGGGCGTCGAGGTCGTGCGCGCGGGCCTCCTGGAGGGTCTTGCTCCAGAACGCGTCGAAGTCCTCGGGCTCGGTGGACTCGCTGCGGTGCGCGCGGAGTTCCTCGAGCGGAAGGTCGAACAGGGCCATCGAGAACCGCCTTTGCGGGGGAGACAGTGCCGGACCGTACGGATGATCACACCGTACGTGAGTGGTCGGACGACTCGCCAGATCTCGCCGGGACCCGGCTCGGCACCGACGCCGCGCCGCAACCGGATGACGCGTCGATCCGCTGGTCAGCAGGGTGCCCCGGTCTCGGGGGAGCGGCCACGCCGGTCGCCGGACGACCGGTGGCCGATCCAGGTGGTCGGGTCACCTGCGCCGGGAACCGGGAGCCGGGAGCCGAGCCGGGAGCCCGCCGCGGGCCGTGCGGACGCGGCCGCCGGCGTCACGCCCGGCGGTGCGTCCACTGCGGTTCCGTGCGCGCCCAGTCGCGCTCCCACTCGGCCATCCGGCGCCGGAGCGCCGTCCGGTGGACGACGCACTGCCCGAGGAAGACCGTGAGTGCGGCACCCAGGGCCGTGAACGCGCCGACGGTGACGGTGTGCTCCCAGACCGCGGAGTCGCCGGCCGGCGGCGGCACGCTCCGGCCATGGGTGTCGAGCCACACGGCGATCACGTCGCCCTGCCGGGCACCGGCCGGGACACGGCTCGTGGTGGTCTGCGCCTCACCGCCCGGCGTGGTCCAGCGCACGGTCGCGCGGTACGACTGCCCGCCGGTCTGCACCGACGACAGGCTGTCGGGGGTCCGGTCGATCACCGTGGCGTGCACTCGGTGGCGCTCGGAGCGCTGCTGGGCCGCGACCGTCTCCGCCTGGCCCTGGGCCCACAGGGCCGCGGCGGCCCCCAGCAGCGGGGCGCCGACGAACAGCAGCACGGCGACGACCAGCGCGGTCCACGCCTCCACGACGTCCGACCGGCGCCGCAGCGGATTGCGCCGCCAGCGCCAGCCGCGCACCCGGGTTCGCATGTCGACCTCCTCGCGATCACCGCGACCGGAGGATGCCGACGAGCGGCCGTACGGGGTGGGCCGCCGCTGTCTCCGCATCGCGTCACGCGTGCGAGTGCCCGCACAGGTCCGGTACCCCGTCCGGCGGGCGAGTCGCCGGACGGCCGTTCCGTGTCGCCGCCCAAGTGCCCAGCCGGAGCGCGGGGAAACACGGCCCGGACACGGCCCGCTCCCGTGGCCGCCGCGGGGTCAGCCGAAGCGCTCGATGCGGATCCGGTCCACCGGCTGTCCCGCCGCCACCAGCAGCCGCGAGGCATGCTCGGCGAAGGAGTTCGAGCCGCAGACGTACGCCTCCCAGCCTCCGGCGGGCGGGTCGGCGAGCAGGGGCGCCAGGTGCGTGGCCGCCAGCCGCCCCACCGGCGTCCCCTCCGGAGCGCTCCGGGTGAACACGGGCGTCGTCTCCGGGCCGAACTCCCGCGCGTAGATCAGTTCCTCCGGGCTGCGCGCCGACACCAGCAGCCGCAACGGCACCGACAGCCCCCGCGCCCGGTGGTGGCGCACCATCGACATGAGCGGCACCACCCCGGAGCCGGCGCCGAGCAGCAGCGCGGGCCGGTCGCCGGGCCAGGCGAAGAAGCCGCTGAGCGGGCCCCGCACCTCGATCCGGTCGCCGGGCCTGGCCACCGTGTGGAACCAGCCGGACACCTCGCCGTCGGCCACATGGTCGAGGGTCAGCTCGATGTGCCCCGAGTCGTCGGGCGCGGACGCCAGGGAGTAGTGGCGCTGGGCCACGTACCCGTCGGGCGCGGTCAGCCGCAGCATCAGGTGCTGGCCCGGCACGTGCCCCGCCCAGCCGGGCACCGCCAGCCGGAAGGTGGCCGCGCGGGGCGTCTCGCGGCGGATCTCCGTGAGCGTGGCCGTCTGCCACGTCCCGGCCGCCTCGCCCTCCACCTCGATGCGCCCGGGCACGGCGAACCGCGTCGGGGGAGTGAAGGCGGGTGCGCTGTGTGTCGTCGCCGTCTCAGTCACCGGAGTACCGCTGCTCCTGCCAGGGATTGCCGCGCGCGTGGTAGCCGTTCTGCTCCCAGAAGCCCGGCTCGTCGTGGTCGAGGAGCTCCAGCCCCGCGATCCACTTGACGCTCTTCCAGAAGTACAGGTGCGGCACCACCAGCCGCGCCGGACCGCCGTGCTCGGGGGCCAGCGGCCGCCCGTCGTACTCCCACGCGATCCACGCGCGCCCGCCGGTCAGGTCGGCCAGCGGCAGGTTCGCGGTGTAGCCGGTGTGCGCGTAGGCGACGGCGTGCGTGGCGGACGGCAGCGGGCCGGCCGCGTCCAGGAAGGTGTCCAGGGACACGCCCCCGAACCGCACCCCGAACTTCGACCAGCCGGTCACGCAGTGGATGTCGCCGGCGTACGCCGAGGCCGGCAGCCGGCCTGCGTCGGCCCGGTTCCAGGTGCGGGGCCGGGCCACCAGCCCGCCGATGCGGAAGGACCAGTCGTCGCGGGCCAGGTCGGGCGTGACCTCGGCGGACAGCACGGGCCAGTCGTCGCCCGCGTCGTACTGGCCGGGCGGAAGTCCCGGCCGGGCGGAGCGTGCGCGCCCGGTGAAGCCTCGGGTGGTGTTCATGCGGTGGGACCTTTCGGCCGACGGGGAGGGGCTGCCCCGCGGTCGGCGTGATCAGTGCGTACGCGGTCAACGGTACGTGTCTTCGGGCGGGACCTCAGACCGGGTCCTCGCCGGGCCCGGCGTCCCGCCACGCGTTGTACCGCTCCAGATACGCGGCGAAGCGGATCAGGTCCTCCTCGGACCAGTCCGCGAGCCGCTCCCGGAACGCGGTCCGGCGGCTTTCGGTGACCTGCGCCAGGATGCGCCGGCCGGCGTCGGTCAGATGCAGGACCTGGACGCGGTGGTCGTCCGGGTCCACGCGCCGCTCGACCAGCTCGGCGCGCTCCAGCGCGGCCACCTGCCGGCTCACGGTGGACTTGTCCAGGGCGTAGTGGGCGGCCAGGTCGGTGGCCCGGCACCCGTCCCGTTCCTCCAGATGCCCGAGCAGCGTGTACGACACCAGCGACAGCTCGGGGTGCATGCGCCCCGCCGAGGCGCGGGCACGGCGGGCGAAGGCCGTCATCTCCCGCTGGATGGTCTCCACGGCCGTGTCCGCCGCGCGGGCGCCGCGGGTGACAGTCGTCTCGTCGGGCCTCTCGGCTGCCGTCACGGATCCTCCCTCGCAGTTTGGTTGTATAGTACAACTTGAATGCGGAGTTGTATAAGCCAACCATTGGAGGTTGCGGGCCGATGAGGTCGCACGCCCTGCGCCATGTGCTCACGCACCTGATCACCCCGCTGCTGATGTGCATCGGCATGGGGCTCGCGTACATGGGGGCCTTCGTCACCCCCGAGCCGAACCACCTGCCCGTCGCCGTCGTCGGCTCGGGCCCCGAGGCCAAGGTGCTCGCCCAGACGGTCAAGGACGGGGGCGGTGACGCGCTCGACGTCCGGACCGTCCCCACCCGCGCCGAGGCCGTCGACCTGCTCCGGCACCGCGACATCACCGGCGCCTACGTGCCCGGCGGCACGGCCCCCGAGGTCGTCGTGGCCACCGCCGCCTCCGACATGGGCGCCATGGCCGTGGAGAAGGTCTTCACCCCTCTCGCCGAGCGGCAGGGCGTCCCGCTGAAGGTCACCGACGTCGCCGCCCCGGTCGACGACGACCCCACCGGGCAGGGCCTCTTCTTCCTGCTGATCGCGGTCAGCATCGGCTCCTACGCCTCCGTGGCCGCCCTCGGCGCCGCCGGGTCCGCGCTGCCGATGCGGATCCGCGCCCTGCTGACCCTCGGCGTCTCGGTCGTCGTCAGCGGCATCGGCACCCTGCTCGCCGGACCCGTGTTCCACCTCGCGCACCACGACCTCGCCGGCCTGTGGGGGATGGCCTGGCTCTACGCCGCGGGCATCCTGTTCATCGGCGTCGGCCTGCACACCTTCCTCAAGCGGTGGACCACACTCGCCATGATGGTGCTGTTCGTGATGCTCAACTTCACCACCTCCGGCGGCCTGTTCCGTCCCGAGCTGCAGAACGGCTTCTTCGGCACCCTGCACGCCTTCTGGAACGGCGCCGGCTTCGTCGAGGGAATCCGCAGCCTGCTCTACTTCGACGGCGACGGACTGGGCCGCAGCGTCTGGACCCTGGTCGCGTGGCTGCTGCTCGGCCTCGTGGTGACGGGTGTCGCCGCCCTCCGCGAGCGGGCCACCGCGCCCGCGCCGGCCCACCCGAGGCACGCGAGGCCGGACGGGGAGAAGGCGGAACCGCACGCCGACGAGGAGGCGGCGGAAGAGGCCGAGGAAGAGGCCGAGGAGACCGTCGGCGTCTGATCGTTGGGGTAGTGTGACCGACGGCCGCGGACAGTCCCGGCCGCCGGACACCTGGGAGGTGAGACCCATTACCGCTGTGTCGGCCCGGGTGCTCTCACCTCTCGGCAGTGCGGTCACCGGCCACCGGTGACCCGGAGAGCGCCCTTCGGTTCTCGAAAGGCTCTCGGCTTCCATGCCTCCACTGTTCGCGGCGTCCTCTTCTTCTCCTTCCCCCTCGGCCTTCCCCTCCCGTGACTCCGTCGTGGCCGCGCTCCGCGCCGCGGGGTGCGTCTTCGCCGAGGACGAGGCGGAGCTGATCCTCGACGCCGCCCGCACCCCCGGCGAACTCGCCGCGCTGGTCGGCCGCCGCGTCACCGGCCTTCCCCTCGAACTCGTCCTCGGCTGGGCCGAGTTCCACGGACTGCGCATCGCCGTGGCTCCCGGCGTCTTCGTCCCCCGCCGCCGTACCGAGTTCCTCGTGGACCAGGCCCTCGCCCACGCGCCCGACGCGGGCGTGGTCGTGGACCTGTGCTGCGGTTCGGGCGCCGTCGGCGCGGCCCTGGCCGCCGCCCTCGACCGGCCCGAGGTGCATGCCGCCGACGTCGACCCGGCCGCCGTGCGCTGCGCCCGCGGCAACCTCTCCGCCGCCGGCGGCCAGGTGCACACCGGCGACCTGTTCGGCGCGCTGCCCGGCGCGCTGCGCGGGCGGATCGACATACTCGCCGCCAACGTGCCCTACGTCCCCACCGGCGAGGTGGCCCTGCTGCCCGCCGAGGCCCGCGACCACGAGCCGCTGGTCGCCCTCGACGGCGGCGCCGACGGCCTCGACGTGCTGCGCCGGGTCGCCGCCGAGGCCTCCGGCTGGCTCGCGCCCGGCGGCTGCGTGCTGGTCGAGACGAGCGAACGCCAGGCCCCGGCCGCCGTCGACGCCTTCACCCGCGGCGGGCTGGACACCCGTCTCGCGGTCAGCGACGAGCTGTACGCCCAGGTGGTGATCGGCGTCAGGCGGTGACGGAGCGCCGGTCTACTCCGGTGGCGTGGCCCGGGCGATCAGCAGGGCCACGTCGTCGGAGTTCTGCGGCTCGTGCAGCGTGCGCAGGAGCAGGTCGCAGACCTCCTCCAGGGGGCGGTCCGGGCCCTCCAGCACGGCCAGGAGCGCGGCCAGCCGCTCGTCGATCGGATGCCGGCGCGTCTCGACGAGGCCGTCGGTGTAGAACACCAGCCGGTCGCCCGGTTCCAGATCGACGGTGATGGTGGAGAAGGGGACGCCGCCCACCCCGAGCGGCACCCCGGTGGGCAGGTCCAGCAGCTCCGGAGGGCGGCCGGCGCGCAGCCGCACCGGCGGCAGGTGCCCGGCGTTGGCGATGCGGCACTGCCGGGCGTGCGGGTCGTGGACGGCGTAGACACAGGTCGCGATGGCCTGGTCCAGCCCGGCCGTGGTCCGGTCGAGGTGTTCGAGCAGCAGCGCCGGATCCAGGTCCAGGGCGGCCAGCGTGTTCGTCGCGGTGCGCAGCCGCCCCATCGACGCCGCCGCCGTGATGCCGCTGCCCATCACGTCGCCCACGACCAGGGCCGTCTTGCAGCCCTCCAGCGGGATGACGTCGAACCAGTCGCCGCCGACCTCGCTGGTGGCCTCGGCGGGCTGGTACCGGGAGGCGACCTCCAGACCGCCCGTCACCCGCGGGTGGCTCGGCAGCATGCTGCGCTGCAGGGTGAGGGCGGCGTCGCGGGCGTTCTGGTACCAGCGGGCGTTGTCGATCTGCAGCGCGGCGCGCGCGGCCAGCTCCCGGGCCAGCAGCAGATCGTCCTCGTCGAACGGCAGCGGATTGCCGGTCCGCTTCAGGTCCAGGGCGCCGAGCACCTCGCCGCGCGCGATCAGCGGGACGGCGAGGTACGAGTGCACGCCGGCCCGGCGCAGCAGCTCGGCCGCCTCGGGTGAGCGGGCGATGCGGGTCAGGTCATCGTCCGTCACCTGCGTCACCATCACGGGCCGGGCGGTGCGCACGCACTCGGTGACCAGGCGGTCCGGCCCGTACCGGGCGACCTGCCCGGGCGGATCGGCCGCCCGCAGCGCCTCGGGCGCGTTTGCCGCCTGGACGGCCAGGGCCCGGATCACCGCGGGCTCGGCGGGGCCCAGCGTGCTGCGCCGGCCCTTGACGACGGCTTCCAGCAGATCCACGGCCGCTATGTCGGCGAGGTCCGGCACGGCAACGTCGGCCAGTTCGTGGGCCGTGCGGTCCAGCTCCAGCGTGGTGCCGATCCGGGCGGAGGCGTCGGAGACGGCGGCGAGGCGGCGCCGCGCGGCCTCCGCCTCGACGCCCGCCCGGTACTGCTCGGTGACGTCCACGATCGAGACGGCCACACCCAGCACCGCGCCGAGGGCGTCCTCCAGCCGGTACAGCGAGACCGACCAGGCATGGTCCTCGTCCGGGTCGGCCGGGGTCCGACCGGTCGCGGACTGGTCGATGACGGGCCGCCCGGTCTCCAGCACCCTGCGCGCCGCGCCCTCCAGCGCTTCCCCGCCCGCCTCCGGCAGCACCTCCTGGATCGTGCGGCCGACGTGGGCCTCGGCGGGGACGCCGTTGATCCGCTCCAGCGCCGGGTTGACCGACACGTACCGCAGCTCCGTGTCAAGGACCGCCAGCCCGATCGGGGACTGTGTGATCACCCGGGCGGACAGTGCCACGTCGTGCTCCAGCTGGCGCACCGTGGACCGGTCGACCGCGAGCCCGAGCGCGTAGACGTCGCCGCGGTCGTCGAGCAGCCGCATGTTGCGGAACTCGACCAGCCGGGTGACGCCGTCCTTGCGGCGGACGGGGAAGGCGCCGGCCCAGCTCCGGCCGGTCTTCATCACGTCGGCGAACAGCTTCACGACCAGGTCGAGATGCTTCTCGTGGACCATGATCCGGGCGGCGTACTCACCCAGCGCCTCCGGGGCGGAGTAGCCGAACAGCTCCTCGGCCTGCGGGCTCCACAGCACGATCCGGCCCTCGGTGTCCAGCACGACCGAGGCCACGTTCAGCACGTCGAGCAGCCCGCTGGGACGCACCGGCCCGCGCGGCGACTCGGCGCCCTCGAAACCGGCAGACCCGGCTGCACTCATTCCACGCCCCGCCTTCGCCGTTCCACGCGGCACGTCTTCCCGATGCCGACTCCTTTGTTCTACCGCGTTCCACCTCGTACAGGGCCGGTTCTCCGAGGCCTCTGCCGTCCCTTCCAGCATCTCCCCGCCAGGCGGCGACCGCCCCGCGGGACATGTCGCACCCGATGCGTCCTTGGTATGTACATGACCATGCGGGGCGGGCCACACTGTGCGCCGAGTGCGTGCCGCCCGACCACCCCCCCACCGAGGAGCCGACTCATGCCCCTGCGCGCCCGGCAACGTTGTCACGCGGTCCTGACCCCACTCGCCGCCCTGGCCCTCTTCCTCGCCGCACCGCCCGCCGGGGTCGCCGCCCCCGCCACCGACACCTGGACCGAGGCCGGCTCGGACCGGGCCGACCCGCTCACCGAGAGCCAGGGTCTGGCCTCGGTGGAGGTCCCGGCCGGCAGTCCGAACCGCTACACCGGGATCGGCACCGTCCCCTGGGGCCTCGCCGGCCGCGGCTGGAACCACGTCGGCGACCCCGACGCCTCCTACGACGGGTACTACGTCGAGCCGTACCAGCGCGACGACGGGAACACGAAGATGTTCCGCGTGCAGGCACCGGACGGCCGCTGGTCGGAGTACGTGCACGCGCTGAGCGCGGGCGAGGCGCTGAACAACTCCTGGGCCGCGATCTCGCCGGACGGCCAGTGGATGCTGTCCGGCGAGTGGGGCACCATGAACCGGCTGCTGGTCTTCCCGACGCCCGGAGTCAACCCGGTCACCTCGCCCTCGGCGAACCTCCCGCAGGCGGCCACTGTCCGCCTGGACCACGCCGTGCGCGATGTCCAGGGCTGTGACTTCCTCGACGCGACCACCCTGCTGTGCTCCTCCGACGACCCGGAGGGCGCCCTCTTCGGGCTCACCAAGCCGCTGCTGCGGATCGACCTCTCCGCCGCGCCGAACGGCACCGCCGATGTCACCGGCCGCGTCACCGCCCTGCGGCAGCTGCCGCTGCGCAGCGCCTGCTCCGGCGCCTTCGAGGCGGAGGGCGTCGACTACGACCGCCGTACCGGCACCCTGCGCGTGATCGTGGTCTCTCCGGGTTTCTGCGTGCTGACCGACAGCAAGACGTACCGCCTCACACGCGGCTGAGACGGCGGCCGCCGGCCCGTGCCGGTAGTGCTCCGCCCGAGGTGGTGCTTTTCTTGGGGTATGACTGCGGTGCCGTGGAATGTCCACGTTGTGGAGCGGCCCACGGCACCGCACCGCGGCCAGGAGAGGAGCGATCACGATGGACGGCGAGCGACTGCATCCGGAGTCCGTCTCGGTGGAGCTGAGCGGATGCGACAAGGAGGACGCCCGCACCGTGTTCGACGCCCTGTGCGCGTGCTTCTCGTCCGACCGGCACGCGGGCGACGTGACCCGGGAGTACGACGATGTGCGCCCGACCGTGTGGCTCGGCACCTTCGACGTGGCCGACGCCCACCAGGGCCAGTGCGGCCCCACTCGGCTCCACGCCTCCGTGGAGGCCGACGTACAGGGCGGCTACTGGGCGATCGAGCGATTCCGCACCACCCTGGACTCCCTGTTCACCGTGCGCGACCTGAGCACGGCCTCCGGCGACCAGGAGCGCGAACTGCACGTACGGCTGGAGAGCCGCTGACCGAGGGCCCGTCGTCGGTCCGCCGGACGCGGCGGTGTGGTGTGCGCCGCCTCTTTGTGCAACTAGTTGCACAAAGAGGCGGCCGTCCTCTACAACAGAGGCACGACACCGCGCACGGAGGGCCCGATGAGCCGTTACCCGCACCTGCTGAGCCCGCTCGACCTGGGCTTCACCACCCTGCCCAACCGGGTCCTCATGGGCTCCATGCACGTGGGCCTCGAGGAGGCCGACCGCGGCTTCGAGCGCATGGCCGCCTTCTACGCCGCCCGGGCCCGCGGGGGAGTGGGCCTCATCGTCACCGGCGGCATCGCCCCCAACGACGAGGGCCGGCCCTACGAGGGCGGCGCCAAGCTCACCACCGAGGCGGAGGCCGCGCGGCACCGGGTCGTCACCGAGGCCGTGCACCGCGAGGGCGGCCGGATCGCGATGCAGATCCTGCACTTCGGCCGCTACGCCTACCACGCCGACCTCGTCGCGCCGAGCCCGCTCCAGGCGCCGATCAGCCCCCACGTGCCCCGCGAGCTGACCGACGACGAGGTCGAGCGGACCATTGACGACTACGCCCGCACCGCCCGCCTCGCCCGCGAGGCCGGTTACGACGGCGTCGAGATCATGGGCTCCGAGGGCTACCTCATCAACGAGTTCATCGCCGCGCACACCAACCGGCGCACCGACCGCTGGGGCGGCTCCTACGAGAACCGCATGCGCTTGCCCGTCGAGATCGTCCGCCGGGTGCGCGAGGCGGTCGGCGAGGACTTCATCGTCGTCTACCGCCTGTCCATGCTCGACCTCGTTCCCGGCGGTTCCACGCTGGAGGAGGTCGTCACGCTCGCCAAGGCCGTCGAGGCCGCCGGAGCGACCATCATCAACACCGGCATCGGCTGGCACGAGGCCCGCATCCCCACCATCGCCACCTCCGTGCCGCGCGGCGCCTACACCTGGGTGACCAAGCGGCTGATGGGCGAGGTGTCGGTGCCGCTCGTCACGACCAACCGCATCAACACCCCCGAGGTGGCCGAGCAGTTGCTCGCCGAGGGCACCGCCGACATGGTGTCGATGGCCCGCCCGATGCTCGCCGACCCCGACTTCGTCGCCAAGGCCGAGGCCGGCCGCCCCGAGGCCATCAACACCTGCATCGGCTGCAACCAGGCCTGCCTCGACCACACCTTCGGCGGGAAGATCACCTCCTGCCTGGTCAACCCGCGCGCCTGCCACGAGACCGAGCTGGTCCTCTCCCCGACCCGGCTCCGCAAGCGCGTCGCCGTCGTCGGCGCCGGACCGGCCGGGCTGGCCTGCGCCGTGAGCGCGGCCGAGCGCGGCCACGAGGTCACCCTCTTCGACGCCGCCGGCGAGATCGGCGGCCAGCTCAACGTCGCCCGCAAGGTCCCCGGCAAGCAGGAGTTCGACGAGACCCTGCGCTACTTCCGGACCCAGCTCGACGCGCTCGGCGTCGACGTACGGCTGAACACCCGCGTCGGCGTGGACGACCTGGCCGGCCACGACGAGGTCGTCGTCGCCACCGGAGTCACCCCGCGCGTCCCCGACATCCCCGGCGTCGACCACCCGAGCGTCCTCGGCTACCTGGACGTCCTGCGCGACGGCGCCCCCGTCGGCGACCGCGTCGCCATCCTCGGCGCGGGCGGCATCGGCTTCGACGTCGCCGAGTTCCTCACCGACGGCGGCGACAAGGCCCACGAGGACCCCGCCACCTACTTCCGCCTGTGGGGCGTCGACATGGACTACCGCGCGCCCGGCGGCCTCGCCGCACCCGAGCGCCCGGCACCGCCGCGCACCGTCCACCTGCTCCAGCGCAAGACGTCCAAGGTCGGCGCCGGTCTGGGCAAGACCACCGGCTGGATCCACCGCACCGAGCTCAAGCACCGCGGCGTCACCATGGTCCCGGGCGTGCGCTACGACCGGATCGACGACGCCGGCCTGCACATCACGATCGGCGACGAGTCCATGGTGCTGGAGGTCGACACGGTCGTCCTGTGCACCGGCCAGGAGCCGCGCCGGGGCCTGTACGACGAGCTGGTCGCCGCCGGCCGCAGCGCCCACCTCATCGGCGGCGCCGACGTGGCCGCCGAACTGGACGCCAAGCGGGCCGTCAAGCAGGGCACCGAACTGGCGGCGGCGCTGTAGGAGGCGTGCGGGAGCGGCGTGGGCCGTCCCTAGGATGAGCCCATGTCACTCCCGCACGCGATCCTCACCGCCCTGGTCGAAAAGCCGTCGTCGGGGCTGGAGCTGACCCGCCGGTTCGACAAGTCCATCGGCTACTTCTGGTCGGCGACGCACCAGCAGATCTACCGCGAGCTGGGAAAACTGGAAGCGCAGGGGCTGATCCGCGCACTGCCCGAGCAGCAGCCCGCCCGCGGGCAGAAGAAGAGCTACGAGGTCCTGCCCGCCGGGCGCGACGAGCTGGCCCGGTGGACCGCCGCCGCGCAGGACCCGCGGCCCCTGCGGGACACCATGCTGCTGCGCCTGCGGGCCGCCGCCGTGGTCGGCACCTTGGGCATCGAGGCGGACCTGCGACGCCATCTGGAGCTGCACGAACGGCAGTTGTCCGAGTACGAGGAGATCGAGAAGCGCGACTTCCCGCCGGGGCAGGAGAGCGCGGAGGACCGGCTGCGGCATCTGGTGCTGCGCGCCGGCATCGACCTGGAGACCTTCTGGACCCAGTGGCTCAGGCACGCCCTGGCGGAATTCGCCGAGCTGCCGGGCGACGCCCCGTCATGACGCCCGCGCGTCGCGCTCAGCACCGGTACGGCTTCGAGCGCCGGCGGTGGTCGTGACCGTCACCGTGCTCCCGGTGGTGCTCACCGAGATCCCCGGACCCGCGGAGGCCGGACCGTGGCCAGGGCGACGGGCAGCGCGGCGGCGGCTGCCACGGTCAGGCCGGAGCGGAGAAGCGGCGATGCGATGCGCATGCGGACTGCCCTCCGGCGGCACGGTTGGCGGACATCCCGTGTGCCGCCGGGACCGGATCGTGCGTGCTGCCCCCGCAGGGGCGGCCGACAGGGCGGCGACCGGCTCCGAATGCGGAGCGCGACCGGCCAGGTGACCCGACCACGGCCGTCCGCGCACCCGCCGGGACGTCACCGTTCCTCGCCCGTCGTCACCGTCCGCTCCGCCGAGAAACCGCCCCAGGTCCCGTCGGGCAGCTTGGCCCGGACCCGCACCCGGCGCGTGGCGCCGGCCTCCTGCCCGGCGTAGAAGCTGTACTCGGCCCTCTCGCGCGGCGCGGCGCCGCCGTACACGAGCGAGGTGGCCCTGCTGCCGTCCAGGTGGATCTCGTACTCGGTGACCACACCGTCGGTGCGCGGCGGCACCCAGTCGAGGTCGATGTAGTACGCCCCGTCGGCGCGGTGGGTCGCCGCGCGCAGGCCGGTGGGCGCGGTGGCACGGCCGTCGTCGGCGCCCGGGGTGGTGAGGCGGACGGCGGCACTGGCGGGGGAGACGTTGTCGGCGGCGTCCCGCGCCCGGACGGTGAACGCGTAGCGGGTGCCCGGGCGCAGGCCGGTGACGACGGCCGCGGTCTGGGCGCCGCCGACGCTGTGGATCTTCGTGCCGCCCTGGTAGACGTCGTACGAGACGACGCCCCGGTCGTCCGTCGCCGCTGACCAGGTGAGCTGGACCACCCGGCTGCCCGCCACCCGGCCGTGCGCACCCGGCGGCCGGGTGGGTGCGGAGCGGTCGGCGGCCGCGGCGGCCGGGGTCGTCGCCCGCACCTCCGCGCTGCTCGGCCCGACCCGCCCGTCGGCGTCGCGCGCCCGTACGGTGAAGACGTAGGCGGTCGAGGGATGGAGCCGGGTGACATCGACCATGCGGTCGGCGGCCGGCACCTCCGTCACCTTGGTGGCGCCGCGGTACACCTCGTAGGTCTCGACCCCGTCGACGGCGTTCCACATCACGTGCACGCTGGTCGCGCTGCCCGCCTCGGCGGTGACGCCCGTCGGTGCCCCGGGCGGACGGCCGCCCCCGCCGTCGTCGCCCGTGCCCCAGCCGCAGGAGGAGACCAGCGCGAGGGCACCGCAGACCAGGGCGCAGCGGAGCAGCACGCAACGGCGCGGGACGCGACGGGGGGCGGGAACGGGAACGCCTCGCACGGTTCTGCCTCCCGGGGCGGCCAGACGGCAATGGTCCGGACCAATATGCCGCCGTGACGCGATCACATCAAGGGGGCCGTCGTGGTCGATCACCCGGACGGGTTACGTATCCTGGATCTCCTGACGGTCCAAGTCCCCGTGATGGCAGGGGCGTTGAGGCCGGTGGCGCGGGCCGCTGTCGTCGCTGATCCCGCGCCGGCGCGGGCGGCCGGGCGGGCCGGAACCGGTACCGGACCCGGCCCGCCCGCCCTCAGGGGGTGTCGTGCGGATCGTGCCGGGGGCGCGGGGTCCGGCACTCGGGTCGGTTGCAAGGCACCGCTGCCCGGAGTCGGCCTGATCCGAACGACACCCCCTGGTCGCACGCCCGGGTGTGCACCGTCTGGCCCTGTGATGGTGGTCAGACGGCCCGATCCGGGGACACATGGGGCCGAGTGTCCGCCCATGTCCCCCAGGAGAGGCCACAACGTGCGTGTCCAGTCGCTGACACTGGTCGCGGCCAGCGCCGCCCTGCTCGCCCCCACGGCGGTCCCCGCCGCACCCTTGCCGCCCCGGCCGGGCCCGCAGTCCCAGGTCCGGCCCGGGCCCGAGGCCGCCTCCCGGTCCCGGGCGGTGGCCGCGGCCGAGACCGCGGCCCGCCTCAGGCCGGAACGCCAGGCCGGCTCCAGGTCCGGGGTCCGGCCCGTGCCCGGCCCGGACGCGGGTGGCCGAACCGCGGACGGAACACCCCAGGGACCCGTCAGCGCCGCGGAACTGCTGGCCAGGACCCGGGACTGCGCCCCCGTCTCGCACGGCCGCTACCGCAGTGACGCGGGGGCCCGGGCGGACATCCCGGTCTGCGGCACCCGGGACGCCGTGTTCTGGAAGGCCGACCTGGACATCGACTGCGACGGCCGGCGCGGCGCCCGCTGCAACGCCCGCACCGACCCGCACTTCACCCCCGCCACGGCCTACACGCGCTCCGACGGCGGCCCGCTGGACGCGGAGAAACTGCCCTACGTCGTCGTGCCCCGGCCCAGCGGCATCTGGGACCACCGGGCGGACGGCGTGCACGGCGGCTCGGTCGTGGCCGTCGTCCACGGGGACCGGGTGGGGTACGCGGTCGTCGGCGACATCGGCCCGCGCGACATCATCGGCGAGGCGTCCTACGCGGCCGCCAAGGCGCTCGGCGTCCCCGCCGACCCGAGCACCGGCGGCGTCGCCTCCGGGGTGACGTACATCGTCTTCAAGGACACCGGGACCGAGCCCATCGAGGACACGGCCGCCACCGAGCGGACGGGGGAGCGGCTGGCCCGGGAGTTCGCCGACGGCGACTGAGCGGCCGGGGTGACGACCGCCCGCCCCGGCACGTCGGTCCGCTCGGCCGGCCACCGGCGGCGGCGCGCGCCGAGCCGCCGCCTTTCCCGGCGCGCTACACCTTCCGGTAGGAGTACGCCTCGGCTGCCGCCGCCTCCACCGCCGCCAGGTCGGCGCCCGTCGCCGCCGTGACGACCGCGGCCACCGCGCCCTCGACGAACGGGGCGTCGATCAGACGGGTGTTGTCCGGCAGCTCGTCGCCCTCGGCCAACAGGGCCTTGACGGTGAGCACCGCGCTACCCAGGTCGGTGAGGACGGCGACGCCCGCGCCCCGGTCCACGGACGCGGCGGCCGCGGACACCAGCTCGGAGCTGGTGCCGAACCCGCCGGCCGCGGTGCCGCCCGCCGGAGCAACCGGCACCGCCACGCCCCCACCCGACAGGGCCTTCGTCAGCTCGGCCACGGACGCCGCGACCTCGGCACTGTGCGACACCAGCACGATCCCGACCAGCTTCTCGTCACTCACCGGATGCCTCCTCGAGCGCCGCGATCAGCAGCGCCGCCGACGTGGCACCGGGATCCTGGTGCCCGATGCTGCGCTCGCCCAGATAACTCGCCCTGCCCTTGCGGGCCTGCAACGGCGTGGTCGCCTCGGCGCCCTCCTCGGCGGCGGCGCCGGCCGCGGCGAACGAGTCACCGAGGGCGTCCACGGCCGGCACCAGGGCGTCGATCATCGTCTTGTCGCCGGGTGCGGCGCCCCCGAGTGTCCGGACCGCGTCCACCCCCGTCCGCAAGGCCTCGGCCAGCTGCTCCTCGCTCACCTCGGCGCTGTCGCCGAGCGCCTTGCCGGTGCGGCGAAGCAGCGTGCCGTACAACGGTCCCGAGGCGCCGCCGACCGTCGAGATGAGCTGCCGCCCGGCGAGCATCAGGACCGCGCCGGGCGTGTCGGGTGCCTCTTTCTCCAGCGTGGCCGTCACGGCCGTGAACCCGCGCTGGAGATTGCTGCCGTGGTCGGCGTCGCCGATGGGCGAGTCGAGGGCGGTGAGCCGTTCCGCCTCGCGGTCGACCAGCGCGGCGGTCGCCGTCATCCAACGGCGGAAGAAGTCGGCGTCGAGCACAGGATCTCCTTGTCTGGTAGGTATGTTCCGATCCCTTCCCCGTCCACCGTCACATGCCCCAGCGCAGCCCGGGCGTCCTCACCGGCGCGTCCCACAGGCCGAGCAGCTCCTCGTCGATCTCGCACAGGGAGACCGAGGCGCCGGCCATGTCGAGGGAGGTCACGTAATTGCCGACGAGGGTGCGGGCGACGGCGACACCGCGCTGGCCGAGCACGCGCTGCACCTCGGCGTTGAAGCCGTACAGCTCCAGCAGCGGCGTGGCGCCCATGCCGTTGACGAGGACCAGTACGGGATTGCGGGGGCCGAGGTCGGTCACCACCGCGTCCACGGCGGCCTCGGCGATCTCGCCCGAGGTCATCATCGGCCGACGCTCCCGGCCGGGCTCGCCGTGGATGCCGATGCCGAGCTCCAGTTCACCGGCGGGCAGGTCGAAGGTGGGGCTGCCCTTGGCCGGCGTGGTGACGGCGCTGAGCGCGACACCGAAGCTCCGGGAGCTGTCGCTGACCCGTCGGGCGATCGCCTCCACCTGCTCCAGCGGACGGCCCTCCTCCGCCGCGGCGCCCGCGATCTTCTCCACGAACAGCGTGGCACCCGTGCCGCGACGCCCCGCCGTGTACAGGCTGTCCGTCACCGCCACGTCATCGTTGACCAGCACCTTCGCGACCCGGATGCCCTCGTCCTCGGCCAGTTCGGCGGCCATGTCGAAGTTGAGCACGTCACCGGTGTAGTTCTTGACGACGAACAGCACGCCGGCCCCGCTGTCCACGGCCGCCGCGGCGTGCACCATCTGATCCGGCACCGGCGAGGTGAACACCTCGCCCGGACAGGCCGCCGCCAGCATCCCCGGCCCCACGAACCCGCCGTGCAGCGGCTCGTGCCCCGACCCGCCCCCGGACACCAGGGCGACCTTTCCGCTCACGGGGGCGTCCCGCCGCACGATCACCCGGTTCTCGACATCCACGGTCAGCTCGGGATGGGCGGCGGCCATACCCCGCAACGCGTCCGCGACCACGGTCTCCGGGACGTTGATGAGCATCTTCACGGGTACCTCCTGGGAAGGCAGCAGGCAGGTCCTCGACCTGCTTCGTGCTGGTCAGGATCGTCAGGTCGGTCGAACGGTCGGGCGAGGTTCGGCCGGTGGTTCTCCCGGCAGTATCGGTCTTGCGGCAGCGAAGGTCACGCGCGAGAACGTTCCGGGCGCGCCCCGGTCCCGACCCGGGACGCATCCGGCCGAGGCCGGTCGACAGCCTCGGCGGTCCTGCCCGGCACGCGGCCGCGGGTGGACCACGGCGAAGGACGCGCCGGTCTCGGCGCGTCCTGCTGATCGTCTGCGTTGAGGCACGGGCCGGGACGGACCCGCCGGCGGGCGCCGGCGGGCAGCGAAAAGCCGACCGGGCCGCCGGTGTCGGCGGTTTCCGGTCGGCCGGGGAGTGCCGCGGGCCGGTTCAGGCGACGGCGCGTCGGGACCGGGACAGCGCCAGCGCCCCGAGTACCACGCCGGCCAGCCCCACGACCATGGCCACGACAGCGCCGCCCGTGCCGGAGCCGTTGCCGACACCGCCGTCCGCGACGGCCAGGGCGATCCCGCCGATGATCACGCCGACCGCCCCCACCGCCACTCCCGCGATGGCCCCGCCGCGCGCGTTGCCGGCACCACGGCCGGCCGCGCGCAGGGCCCGGACGCCGAGGACCACGCTGATCACTGCCACGACCAGGGCCGCGAGGGAAGGGCCCCGCCCGGAGCCACCGTCGTCGCCGTCGGCGGCCATGACGTTGGCGGCCGCCGGCGCGGCGAGGACGAATCCCGTGGTCACAGCGGCTGCGACAGCGAGGAGCGAGCGACGGACGGACATGGGGGTTCCCTTCGGTTTCCCTGACTGTGTACTGACGGCAGCCTAGGAACCGGCCGGTCGCAATTCGTCATGCCGGAGTATCCGTTCCGCCTACCGTCGGAGCGGTATCGGCCCGGGGTGGCGTCTGCCGCCGGAGCAGTCGACTACCGCAAACGCAGCACTCCGGCTCGACTCCCGCTTTGTCGTCGGTGTTCCCGCACAGGAACCGGCCGCCCCTCACCGGCGGCCGGCCTATTCGAGGCGAGGATTCCGGATATGTTCAATGTGCGATTATTGACCCGCTGAATTGTCGCGGGCTATCGTCCAGGAGTCAGTTTTCCGGACGCACCCAATTGCCAAGGAACCGGGGGCTTGGATGAGCGAACCGAAAAGGTCGCCGGGTAAGGGAGCAGGACGGACCGCGAGCATCGTCTTATGGGTGTGTCAGGCACTTCTCGTGCTTGTCTTCCTCGCCGCCGGCCTCGCGAAGCTCGCCGGCGCCGCGGAGATGGTGGCGGCCTTCGAGAACATCGGAGCCGGGCAGTGGCTCAGGTACTTCGTCGGCGTCGTGGAACTCGTCGGCGTGTCCGGGCTGCTCGTCCCGCGCCTGGTCGGCCTCGCCGCTCTGGGGCTGGCCGGCCTGATGACCGGGGCAATGATCACCAACCTCGTCATCGACGACTTCTCCCTGCTGGCGCTGTTCCTCCTCGTGCTCAGCGTCACGGTCGCCTGGGGACGGCGGAGCCGCGTCACAGCCCTGATCCGGCCCGCCACCGCCGGCTGAGGGGCCGCGGGACCGGCTCCGCGGTGGCCGGGGACCCCCTGCGGCGACGCCTCGGCCGCGTGCGCGGCCGGTGCTCAGATCCAGCCGGCCCGCGACGCGGCCAGCACGGCCCCGACCCTGTTCGTCGCCTTCAGCTTGTGGATGGCGGAGTGGATGTGGTTGCGGACCGTTCCCGGGCTCAGATGCAGCTGGGACGCGATGGCGCTGAGCGGGCGGCCGTCCTCGGCCACCTTCAGGATCTCGGCTTCGCGGACCGTGAGGGGGTTCTCCCCGGCGGCCACCATTTCCGCGATCAGCTCGGGCGGCAAGTGGTGGCCGCCCGCGTGCACTTCACGGATCACCCGTCTCAATTCGCAGATCGAGGTCTCCTTGGTCAGGATGCCGCGGACCCCGGCCTTCAGCGCCCGCTGCAGGTGCCCGGGCCGCACCTCGCAGGTGAGGATCACCAAGGGGAAGCCGGGCCGCTCCCGGTGCAGCTGCTCGGCGACCTCGATCCCGTTCATGCCAGGCATGTGCACGTCAACCAGGGCGATTCCTGCCCCGTGCTCCTTCACCAGCCCGGCCACCCTGTCGCCCCGCCCGGTGTGGGCGATCACATCGATGTCCCCGGACAGTTGGAGAAGTTCAGTGAGGGCTTCCCTGGTGAGGGCCTCGTCCTCGGCCAGGACCAGCTTGATCGCCATCTTCCCTCCAGAAGTCGCTGTGACGGACGGGTACGGATGCTTCGACGTGATAGGTCGAACCAGGGCCCGGACCGTGCGCGAGCGTGCCGCCCTCGGCCCGCAGCCGCGCCGTCAGGCCGACGAGCCCGCTCCCGGAGGCCGAGGCGCGGGGCCGGGCGCCGTCGTTGGAGATCCGCAGGCGAGCGGTGCGGCCGCGGATCCAGACCTCGATCGAGCAGTACCCGGCTTCGCTGTGCCGGATGACATTGGTGCCCGCCTCCCGGACCACCCAGCCGAACACCTCCTGGACCGGTCGCGGCAGTGCGACCCGGGTGCGCGTGACCTCCACCCGCGTGCCCAGGGTTTCCAGGTCGCGGCGCACCCCGTTGATCTCGGTGGCCAGGTCGCTCAGGCGGTAGCCGCCGACCAGGGCCCGGACCTCGGTCATCGAGCGACGCGCGAGCTCCAGTACGGTCTCCAGCTCGGCCCGCGCCCGGTCCGGCTGGGTGGTGAGGAGACGGACGGCGAGCTCGCCCTTGCGATTGATCGCGGCGAGGGTGCGTCCGAGCACATCGTGCACGTCCTGCGCGAGCAGCCGGTTGTCCGCCGCGACCACCCGTCGCACCGACTCCCGCCCCTGTCGCGGCGTCACCGCCGCCGGAGCCGCCGGTGACGCCGTCAGCGCGTCCGCGCGGGAGCCCTGCCCGATCGCCGGGGCGGCGAAGTCGGGGGCCATGAGCACGTATCCCGAGGAGACCGCGGAGATGGCGCACAGCAGCTCCTCGGCCGGCGCGTCCCGCAGAAGCAGCCCGGAAGCCCCGGCCGCGAGCGCCTCGCGGCAGTGCTCCCCCTGTCCGGGCAGGGCCAGAACGATCACCTTGGGAGGATCGGCGGCGGCGAGCAGGCACCTGGTCACGGTGACCAGGTCCGGTCCGGCCGCCCCCAGGAGCACCAGGTCGGGGTGGGTCTGGCCGGCCCGAGCTATCGTCTCGTCCGCATCCGCCGCCTCGCCGACCAGGTCCAGCTCGGGGGTGGCTCCGATCACCGCCGCCAGTACTGCTCGGGCGGCCAGGTCGGGATCGGACACGAGCACGGAGCACGTCTTCGCCGCCGCTGGACAGGGAAGGGCGTAGGTCATCGGAGTGTCCCCCAAGGAAGGCCTGAGTCGAGAGCCGGCGCAACCGGTCATGTGTGCCGGCCGGCCGGTGTCCGGACAGGGGGGTGGTGTCCCGGCCGTCCAACTCCGCGGCCGCGGCCGCCGGGTCCCCCTGGCGCCCGGCTGGTGAGCGACGCCTGCGCCCGGTCACTCGTCGTGGACGGGTGTCCACCGGCCGGGACGGACGCCACCGGTCGTCCGGGACCTCGTCGACGCGATGCCGTGGGGCCTGGGTCCGCGGGCGCGCCCGGCGGTGGTGGCCGGGCTCCGGAGCGTCCCTCGTCCGCTTCGAGGCGGACACGGGCTCGACACTCCCGCATGGGCGCCGGGTGCCACCGGGACAGGTGAACACGAACTCACTGGAGGTGCATGAAAGATCATTGAATCGAATCCCCCGACCGTGCGTTCGATGCGCAGCCGTGACCTTAACCCGTCCGGCCTCGACTCCTCTACCCATATCCTGCTGACAAGGTGTCACGGAAAGTCGCCCGTAGGTGACGGCAGCAGGCTGCCGCCGACGCCCTGGGGGACGCCGGCGGCAGTTTCGGTCGGTGATGAGTGGTTCAGCCTCCGTTCACCTTCCGTTGGACGTACGTGTAGCTCATGTCGCCGATCTTCGGCGCGTACTGCTTCGCGGCCTCGACCGAGGCGGGGAAGTTCTCGCCGCCCCAGACCCTGCTCTCACCGCAGTCCCGGGCGAAGTCGGTCCAGTTGTCCCAGTGCAGCGTCATGTCGTTGGCCGGCGTGACGCCCGGTTCGATGAGCGAGGAGCCCTTCGCGACCGGGTAGTTGATGTCGGCCTTGTCGGTGCCCGTGAACCGCCGCACCTGCTGGCTGAAGGCCAGGCAGAGGGCGGAGCTGGCCGACGGGTACTCGGGGGCGTCGGCGGACCGCCCGCTCAGGTAGCCCTGCCACTCGTTTCCGGTGATGTCGTCGACCGTGCCGGCCCCGGGGCCGCCCCAGGCGGTGATCTCCCTGTCCCCGTAGACGTGCCGGACCGCGCTGAACGGCCGGACCGAGTCGAACTTCCGCTTGAAGTGCCAGGTGGCGATGGTGGAATCGATGAAGGCCACATCGGAGGAGGTGATGTACTGCACCATCTTCTCGATGTCGTAGTTGCCGTGAGTGACCACCGGAGTGCCCGCCACGGTCCCGAACGTCACGACCTTGTCGTTGAAGAGTTCGGCACTCATCTTCTTGCGGTCGTCGAGACCCGTCGAAGCCTTCAGCACCTCGTCGGCCTGGCGCTTGTAGGCACCGCGATTGCGGTGGTTGCTGCTGGTCGGCGGAGACACCTCGAACTGGCTGGGGTCGTCGAACGTGAACGGCTTGACCCGGCCGTAATAGGGGGTCGCGAACTGCTGGACCCGGTAGACGTTGTTCACCGAGGTCACGCCCGGCTGCCAGCGGGAAGGATCGCGCAGCCGCTCCGCGGTGTTGACCGGCCGGTAGCCGGTGTAGTCGCTGTACGGCTTCCGGTTGTACTGACGGCCGCCTTCGTCGCCGTACCGGTTGGAGCCGTCGTGCAGGCGCGCCTTCATGGCGTTCTTGGCGGCGAGGATGCCGATGCCGCTCGGCGTCGTGGGGTCTTCCGCGGTGTCGTCGGGGTCGAGCCCCGCCGACTCCATCATCTCGATCCAACGGGACTTGTACTGCGGGAGGACTGTGCTGAGCGACGTGTACGCCGCGTAGATGACGGCTATGTTCTTGTTGCGCGTCGTCCGTTCCGCCTCCGGACGGCGCCCGAGGTCCGAGAAGATGCCCTTCGCCGTCGGGTGGTACGGCGCGATGGCGTCGAACCAGGGCATCTCGATGAGGATGGCGTGGTCGACCGTCAGCGACACCGAACGTCCGGAGCTCTCGTCGCGCGACACGCGCTGGAACTTCGGGTACACCACCTGGATCAGGGCGTTCCCGTGATCGAGGTCGATTCCGGGTGCCGCCTGCCGCGGGGCCGCCGGCGCGGCACTGGTCAGCGAAGCCACCAAGGCCGCCGCGGTGGCGATGGTCACCGTGTATCCCAGGCGCCGGCTCCGCGGCCGCCTCAATTTCGTCACCGGTAATTTCCTTTCGATCGGCATTCTGACGCTCCGTCAATTGCCCCGGAATAAGCTGGGACGCTATCCGGTCCCGCTTCGGCACGTCCACTGCTCGATCGAGTAGTAGCCGTACCGGCGCTGGACCGCCGGGGTGTCGTCCGTGAATCGGCACCGCTCATTTCGCCCATGCCTCGATGAGTTCCAAGGCCTGGTCGGGATTGAGGCGCGGATCGCACAAAGAGGTGTAGTGGCCGGTGAGGTGATCCTCGCTCTCCACCGAGCCGCCGATGCATTCCGTCACGTCGTCCGCCGCGACCTCGATATGGAGTCCAGCGGCCTGCCGGCGGCTCTCCTGGAGAATGTCGCGGAATCGCACCGCCTCGCCGATCACATCGGTGAGGTGACGTGTTTTCAGGCCGGAGCGGGACGTCACCGTGTTGCCGTGCATGGGGTCGCACAGCCAGATCACCGGGTGTCCCGCGTTGGCCACACGGCGGACGATCGGCGGCAGCGCCTCGCGGATGCCGTCCCGTCCCATCCGCGGGATGAGAACCAGGCGGCCGGGCTCGCGGTGCGGATCGAGCGCTTCGCACACCCGCAGAATCTCGTCCGGGTCCGCGGCAGGACCGATCTTGCAGCCCACCGGATTGACCACGCGGGACAGCAACGATACGTGCGCGCCCTCCGGTTCACGGGTCCGCTCGCCCACCCAGGGCAGGTGGGTCGAGGACAGGTACAGCTCGTCCGTCCCGATGTCGTGGCGGACCAGTCGGGACTCGTAGTCGATGACCAGGGCCTCGTGGCTGGACCAGGGGCCCTGTCCGGCCGGCGTACGGGCGCGGTCCCCGCGGTGCGCCCGCATCACCCGCTGCACCTCGGCGCTGGCGTCGTAGGCCCACGCCATGCGCAGTGGTTCGGGCTGCCGGGCCGCCGGGGTGGCGATCTCCGAATTGATCATGTGTCCGCGGAAGGAGGGGATGTCGGCCGAACCGTGCGACTCGGTGGCCCGCGACCTCGGTTTGGCGAACTGCCCGCCCATACGGCCGACCCGGACGACACTGCGGCCCGTCAGTTCGCCGAGGCTGTCCGCCAGCCGGTCGACGACGCGCAGCTTCCGCTCCACGTGCCGGGGCGTGCATTCGAAGAAGCTCTCGGCGCAGTCGCCCAGTTGGAGCAGGAGCGCGCCGGTCGTCGTCAGGTCCGAGAGCGTCTGCCGCAGTTCCCGCACCTCGTCGGCCGTCACCAGGGGCGCAGCCGATGCCAGCCGCGCGCAGACCGCGGGACGGGCGGCGTGATCGCGCCAGTCCGGCTGCTGGGCCGCGGGCAGGTCCTCCCACGGTCCGGGGCGGGCGATGTCCGCCGTAGAGCTGAATCGCGTCATGAGTGCTCCCGTCGAGAGATCAGCGAGGCGTACCCCCGGGGGGACCGCGAGAACGATGCCGACCGGTTGCCGGAAGAGCTGGTGCCCGCACGGCCGGGCCCTGCCGCGCCGCGGCCGCCCACCCGACCGAGACGTATGCGCACAGCGTGGCTTGCCGGTGCTCGCGCACACATCACGTCTTCGCGCCGCTCCGGCCCGCCTTCACGGCATTCCCGGCCGGTGACCGGCCCGCCGGGTGCGGGCCGGTCACCGGCCCGGCGTCATCTCACCGGACGTCCCGGACCGCGCCGCGCACCCGCCGGACGACGGAAGCCGGGTCCTTGGGGACCTCGTTGCCGCGCCAGGCCACGTGATGGTCGGGCCTGACCAGGACGAGGTCGCGTTCCCAGGCGCGCCGCGCCAGGGCGTCGTTCACCACGGTGTGGCCGACCGGCAGGCCCTGGGCGGCCGCCGCTTCGAGCAGCGCTTCGCCCCTGCCGTCGCCGGCGAAGTCGACGAGGGTGAAGCACGGTGCGAAGTGGTCGTAGAGCGCGGTTCCGTCCTTGAGGAGAAGGCTCGGCGGGCGTCCGCCGGGCCAGGACGTGGGCGTGTACGCGCGGGGCGTGTACGGGGGTTCGGGCTCGTCGTCGTGGCAGACCACGGGCGAGTCGTTGTACCGGTGGCCCAGCTCGATCCCCCGGTACTCGTTCTCTCCCCGCTCGGCCTGCAGATAGGAGGCCACGGCCGCCGTCGAGGCGCCGCCGCGCAGCATCTCCCCGGCCTCGAGGTGCACGGCGAGATGGCGCCGGGACGTGTGCATGGTGCGCAGCCCGACCGGGCGGCGTTCCGCCTCGTAGCTGTCGAGCAGCACGGGGCCGCCGAAGCCGTTGACCAGAGCCGCGATCTTCCAGGCGGCGTCGGCCGCGTCGCCGATGCCGGTGTTCATTCCGTATGCGCCGGTCGGGAACATGCGGTGCGCGGAGTCCCCGGCGAGGAGCACCCGACCGCTGCGATAACGACTGGCGATCATGAAGCCGGGACGCCAGCGTGAGGTCAGGAGCACCTTGTCGATCTTCAGCTCGGTCCGCATGGTGTCGAGCAGGAAGGCGGCCGGATCAGCCGGCGGAGTGTCGAACTCGTCCGGACGCAGGCCGTTGACGTGCGCGGTCCAGGTGTCGACCTCGTCCTGGGCGATGATGACGTACCGGAAGGCGAAGTAGTGCCAGAACCGCCCGTGCCGATGCAGGGTGTCCAGGTCGCGGCTCTTGAAGTGCACCATGAACGCGCCCGGGAGCCCGGGGACGTCGAAGCTCTCCTCCCCGATGCCCAGCGCCGCGCGGACCTGGCTCGACGCGCCGTCGCACCCGATCACGTACTGGGAGCGCAGCCGGATCTCGTCGTCGGTCAGCACGTCGACGAGATGGCTGGTGACTCCGTCGCCGTCCTGGGTGAGGGAGTCGAAGCGCAGGCCGCGGCGCAGCTCGATGAGCGGATTGCGCCGGCAGTGGAACCGCAGGACCGGCTCCAGGTCGATCTGGGAGATGCGCTGGCCGGGTTCGGTGGGCTGGGTGCCGTCGTTGACTTCGGCGATGCGCTGTCGCTCCTCGGCCACCGAGGGGAGCTCCCACGAGGTGATCGGCTCGCCGGCGAGCCCGGTCGACCAGATCACGTCGGCCCGGTGTCCGGGGGCGACACCGGCGGAGCGGATGTCGTCGGTGATGCCGAGGCGCCGGAAGAACTCCATGCTCCGCGGATTGACGTAGTCGAGCTTGGGATGAACGGATGTCTCGAATTCCCGGTCGACGAGTACGCAGGGAACGCCCTGGCGGGCGAGCTCCAGAGCGGCGACCATGCCGACTGGGCCCGCGCCCACGACCAGAACCGGTACCGGATCCACGATTGCCCCTTCACAGGGGTGTGGGGCGGTGCGTCCGCCCCACACCGTTCACGATGTCTCAGGGCGCCTTGCTGGGCGCCGGGCTCGTCCGTCCGGGCCGGTCGGCGCCGTCGGTGGGACCGTGCCGACGGTCCGTCCGGGCGGGGACGAGGCCCCCCGTCAGGGCGCGCACCTGCATCTCGGCGAAGGCGGCGTCGTTGCGCTCGCGGCTGGTGAGGGTGCCTGTCCAGCCGAAGAGGAAACCGGCCGGCACCGAGATCAGGCCGGGTTCGATGTCGATGAACTTGAAGTCGGCGTCGGCGAAGATGGCGTCCTCCGCGCCCGACACACCGTTGGAGAACACGACCATGAACAGGGTGAGGGCGATACCCCCGTAGATGGTCCACTTCAGTCCGGCGGTGTTGAAGCGCCGCCAGAACAGCGCGTAGACGACGGCCGGCAGGATCGCGGCACCGGCCACGTCGATCGAGGTGGGGATGAAGATGTGCGTCCGCACCGGAAGCATGGCGACGGCCACGACGACGGAGGCGACACCGATCACCGCCACGTTGCGCCGTACGTCCTTCAGCTCGTCGGCCGGGGCCACTCGGCGGCCACGCACCACGTTGATGTCCTTGGTGACACAGGTGACCGCGTTGATCAGCAGGGCGGCGAAGACCGAGGCGACCGTGAGCACGGCGACCGCGCCGAGCACACCGACCAGCACGGGACCGCCGAGCTCGTCCGCGAGCTTGGGCAGGCTGATGTCGCGGTGGGGCTTGATCACGCCGATGTTGTCCGCGCCGAGGACCGCCACGGCACCGAAACCGACGACGCCCATGCACAGGTACACACCGACGATGATCATCGAGGCCCAGCCGGCCGACCGTCGCGCGTCCCGTCCGCTGGTCGCCGTGAAGCTGCGCATGAAGAGGAACGGCATCGCGGCGACCCCGACGGCGATGCAGAAGAGCTTCGACAGATGCACCCACCGGGCGTCACCCTCGCCGAAGAGGCGGCCGGGCTCCAGCAGCTCGTAACCACCCGGCGCCGGCGCCGCGTTGGCCTCCGCCCGCTCCAGCAGGCTCACGACGTTCATGTTGAACTCGGCCAGGACCAGAGCGGTCAGCACCGCCACGACGCCGAGTACCAGAACGACCTTGACCACCAGGATCCGGGTGACGCCCGGCATCCCGCCGATGTACACGAACAGCACGGTGATCAGGCCGACGACGGCGACCATGAGGGCCAGTCCGACGAGGGAGTCGAGGCCGAACCACCGGTTGAAGATGAACGCGATCGCGGCCATCTGGATGACCGTGAACATGGCGTAGATCAGCATGGTGACGACGGCCGCCGCGATCCGTGCCTCGCGTTCGCGCAGACGCAGGGCGAGGAGGTCGCCCAGCGTTGCGACGCCGAGATTGCGCACGTGCGAGGCGAAGATCAGCAGCCCGAGCATCATGGAGATCGTGAACGCCGTCATGAGCAGGGCGGCGTCGTACCCGCTCAGCGCGATGTGCCCGGTGATGATGAACAGCGTCGAGTACATCAGGGGCGCCGAGGACAGGGCGAGCGCGTTCCGTACCGGGCCGACCCTGCGGCCCGCGAGCAGGAAGTCGTCCTGGTCGCGTATGCCGCCGCGGGCCGCCTTCACGAGGAAGTACAGCGCCACGGTGACGGCGATGACGACGGGGATGGCGACCGCGGGCGCGGCCCAGGTGTTGTCCACCGGCGGTGGGGGATCGGCGAGGATCATGTTCGTCGGGGACGGGGAGTCGGCGAAGGCGGTGTTCATCGGGGGTCTCCTTCCAGGTCCGCCCGGATCCGGTCACTGAGGGGGTCCAGCCGGGTACGGGCGTGGCGCAGGTACACCCCCGCGGTCGTCACCACGAGTGCCAGCGACAGCGCCATGAACAGCAGGCCCACGTTCACGGGGCCGCCCACCCCTTGCCGGAAGACGCCCGGGGCGAAGGTGGCGAGCGCGCTTCCGACGAACCACCACCCGAAGAAGACGACGCAGGCCCAGGTGATGAAGGTGTTCGATCGACGCCGCAGCTCCTTGAACTGGGCACTGTCGTGCACGGTGACATAGCGGTCACCGCCCACGGGCGAGCCAATCGTGTCCATGACACTCCTTGTCGTGGACGTCGCAACGAGGACGTCATTGATGGGGCAGTCGGTACGGCAGTCTCGGCCGGCGCCCCCGTGGGGGGCATGACTCGTTCACGGGAACCCGGTGTGCCGTGGCGTGTTGGCGTGCCGTCCGGTGCGAACGGCGCGAACGGGTGATGTCCGGTCCCGGCGACGGCGCGGAGGGTGGCCCCATGACGTCAGTACCGAAGACGGACACGTGGACGTACGACGACTTCACGAGCGGCGAACTCGACCCCGCCCGCTGGACCGTCATGTCGATCAGGGGAGCCGACGGCGCACAACACCACTACCGGGACCGCAACGCACAGGTGCACACCGGTGACGGCCGGCTGGAGCTGACCGTCCATCCGTTCACCCGCTTCCACGACTCGGACCCGAGGCAGAACAACGCCAAGCAGATGTACCGGTCCGTGCGGAGCTTTCGCGTGCCGGCCACGGGACGGCTGGCCTTCGAGGTCGACATGGGCGTGCGGACTCACGGCCAGATCCCCCACGACCTGCTCGACGCCTTCGGCACGGTGAACCTGTTCGACCTGGACACCGGTGTCGTGCTCAACACCGCCGCGACCAACGACACCGTGTACGCGGTCGTCGAACGGCTGGCGCTTCCCGGTGTGAGCCGGCCCGAGGACCACTACATCCACCGCGTGGTCCTGGACGTGCCGACGGAACCGGGGCAGGAGCACCGCTACGTCCTCGCCTACCGTCCCGAGACCCGGCAGGCCGAGTGGTACGTGGACGGCCGGCTCCTCTACTGGGCGCGGCTCCCGGTACCGGTGGCCCGTCTCACCGCGGGCATGGCCCTGTTCTCCGCGCGCGACCTCACCCGCTACTCCCGCGCGGAGCGGGAGCACGGGCAGGGGGCGACCGGCCGGTGGGGATCCTGGCGGATCACGACGAGCGTCAGATGAGCACGTCCCCTCCGTCGATGTTCAGGTTGACACCGTTGACCGACCGGTTCCGCAGCAGGAACGTGATCGCGTCGGTGCAGTCCTCCATCGTCACCGGCCGCCTGGTCAGCGCACGCGTCTGGGCGGCCTCCCGGGCGGCGGGCTTGTCGCTCCAGAAGGGCGTGTCGGCGACGATGCTCGGGTGCAGGGCATTGACCCGGATCGGCGACAGTTCCGTCGCGAGCGTCCTCACCAGTGCGCCGATGCCGCCGTTGGCGGTCGTCACGGTGGTGGAGCCGGGGTAGGGCCGGTGGCTGGCCAGACCGCCGAGCAGAACGACCGCGCTGTCGTCGGACATCCGTGGGGCGAGCGCGTGCAGCACCGCCGTGTAGCCGGTGAGCTTCACCGTCAGCAGCCGCGTGGCGTCGGCCGGGCGGTAGTCGCGCACCGTGTTGAAGTCCCGGTCGAGCGCCGTTATCACCAGCCAGTCGGCACGTTCGACGCCGGCCAGCGCCTCCGCGACCCGGTCCGGCTCGGCCAGGTCCAGCGCGAGGCCGCGGGTCCGCCCACCGACCTCGTGGGCCGCCCCCTTGGCCCGGTCCTCCGTGCGGCCGGTGACGACCACGTCGTGGTCCCGGTCGGCGCACGTCTGGGCGAAGTGCCGCCCTATGCCCGACGTTCCACCGATGACGACGACCTGGGTGCGATCGGACATGGAGGAGATTCCCTTCGTCTCACGTGCTCGACTGGTTCTTTTTCCGGCTCCGGCCCGTTCGATCGGGTGAAGCCGGTGAGGCTCGCGCTGGACGGCCGGCGCGGCTGGTCACGGCGTCAGCTCGCCCAGCACGTCGTCCGTGGTCAGCGCGACCGCGCAGCGATCCGCGGCGTAGCGCAGGGCCATGAGATGGTCGTCCAGCGTCAGGTCGGCCAGCGCGTCCGCGACCACGAACGGCTGGATGTCACGGCTGAACGCGTCGACGGCGGTGACCAGGCAGCCCATGTGCGCGTAGACGCCGCAGACGACGAGCTGGTCCCGTCCCGACCGCCGCAGCCGTTCCTCGAGGTCGCTGCGGTGGAACGCGCTGTAGCGCCACTTGGTGAGCACCGTGTCCCCCGGCTCGGGCGCCACCTCGTCGACGATGCCGCGGTCGGACTCCCCGGTGCCCATGCCCGGACCCCAGAAGTCGGACAGCAGCCCACGGTCCCGGCGGCTCATGCCGCCCGGCTGGGCCGTGTACATCACCGGTACCCCGGCCGAACGCGCCGCCGCGAGCAGCTTCGCCACGTTGGCGACCAACTCGGCCAGCGGTGACTGCCCGGCCGCGAACGCTCGCAGGAAGTACCGCTGCATGTCGTGCACCAGCACGACGGTCCGGTCCGGACGCGGCCGCCAGGGCACCGCCGCGCGCGGCAGGTCGCCGGCGCCGGGCATGCGGTACGGCTGGATCGGGGTCATGGCCATGGTTCGCCTCCTGTTTCGTCCGCGGGCGTCATACGTGCAGGGCGGCGCCGCCGTCCACGTACAGATCGTTCAGGGTCACGTGTCCGGCCCGCTCGGACACCAGATAGGCGACCGCCTCGGCCACGTCCCGCGGCTGGGCCACCTTCCGCAGCGGAATACCGACCCGGTAGGCGGCCGGCGACCCCTCGATCACCTGTTGCAGGCCGGCGTCGCCCAGCATCGCGTGGAGCATGGGGGTGTCGGTCGAGCCGGGCGAGACGATGTTGCACCGGATGCCGTACTCGGCGAGTTCCAGTCCCAGACACCGGGTGAACTGTGCGGCCGCGGCCTTCGAGGCGGCGTACGCCGCCATCTCCGTGCGCGGCACACCGGCGGCGTTGGAGGCCACGGTCACGATCGCGCCGCGGCGCCGGGCCGCCATCCGACGGGCCACCGCCCGGGAGACGTGGAACACGCCGTCCGCGTTGACCGAGAAGGTCTCGTGCCACTGCCGGTCCGTCAGTTCGGCCACCCTGCCGGTGTGCAGGACGCCGGCCGCGTTGACGAGGATCCCGATGGGACCCAGTTCGTCCTCGACGCGCCGCACGAGCGCGTCCACCGCCTCGCTGTCGCACACGTCCACGGGGTAGGCGCGGGCCGACCGGCCCTCGGCACGGATCTTCTCAGCGGTCCTGGTGAGCGCCTCGGCGTTGCGGTCCACGGCGGCGACCCGCGCTCCCGAGTCCGCCAGGGTGGCCGCCACCGCGGCGCCGATGCCCTGCGCCGCACCGGTGACCAGTGCGACCGTCGACTCGATTCCGGTCAGTTCCATCACGCGCTCCTCATGGTCACGGCCTGCTCGGCGTCGTAGGCGAACAACCACTCGTGCCGGTCCAGACCCGGGGACGTCCGTGCGGTGGTGTCACGATGGCGCTGCTCTGCGCCGTCGGACAGGTGGAAGGTCTTCGCGTTCTCACGGGACTGGCGCTGGATCCGTGTGGTGCGGGGAAGGCGGATCCGCTCGTAGCGGCGCAGGGCTGCGCCGAGCCGGGCGGGACCTGCGTCCGCCAGGCAGGCCGCGAGCACCACGGCGTCCTCGACCGACTGGTTGGCGCCCTGCGCCTGGAACGGCAGCATGGGATGCGCGGCGTCGCCGATCACGGTCACCCGACCCGAGCTGAGCCGGTCGATGCCGTCGCGGTCGTGCAGCGCCCAGCGGCCGACCGTCCCGGCCGCCGCGATCAACCGGGTGACGTCCTCGTGCCAGCCCGCGTACGCGGCCGCGAGGTCGGCCACGTCACCCCGCGCCGACCAGGACTCCTCCTGCCAGTCGGAGCCGGGGACGGTCGCTCCGAAGCTCACCTGCCGGCCGGACGACACCGGATAGCACACACAGTGCTGGTCCGGTCCGAACCACAGCCGCACCCCGGGCGGGGAGAGCAGATGCGGCACCCGCTCCGCGGGCACCAGCCCGCGGTAGATGGTCTGCCCCGAGTACCGCGGCCGGTCGGCCACGATCTGCTCCCGCGCGACCGAGTGGATGCCGTCGGCTCCCACCACCAGGTCCGCCGCGACCGTCGTGCCGTCGGACAGGTGCAGCCGTGCCTCCCCGTCGTCCTGTGTCACGGCCACGCAGCGGGCACCGAGGTGCACCCGTTCGGGCGGGACGAGGGAGAGCAGGCCGGCCTGCAGGTCGGCGCGGTGCACGGTGTAGTAGGGCGCCCCGAAACGGCGGTGGCACGAGTCGCCCAGCACGGTGCGCTGCAACAGCGTGCCGTCGTCCCAGCGGCGCATCTCGATCGCCGACGGCGTGACCGCCACGGTGCGCAGGCGGTCCCGCAGACCGAGCCGGTTCAGCAACCGGGTGGCGTTGGGCGCCAGTTGGACCCCCGCTCCGACCTCGGACAGCCGGCCTGCCTGCTCGTAGACGTGGCAGTCGATTCCGGTGCGGTGCAGGGCGGCGGCGAAGGCGAGGCCGGCGATTCCGGCACCGGACACGACCACCCTCAGCTGCGACATGTCGTCCCCATCAGTAGTAGAGGAGCGCTTTGCCCCAGTCCTCGTCGGGCCCGAAGAGGCTGCGCGGCTTGACCACGTCGGGCATGGCGGTCAGCGCGCCGTGGGGGATCAGGGTGCCCGGAGGGAGGCCGGTGACCGTGCTGTCCACACCGACCGCGGTCCGCACCGAGTGCGCCAGTTCCGCCTCGGCGGCCGCCCGGTGCCCCTCGGGCACCTCGATCTCGATGCGCAGCGCGGCCGGCTCCGCCCGCGCCCGCCAGAACACCACCTGGTAGGCGTCCGGGAGCGAGAAGACGAGTTCCTCCAGCCGGTGCTGGGTGACGGTCGTGGCGCCGACCCGATGGCCGAACGCGGCCCTGCCGAGCACCTGGACCGTGGGCAGGTTCCAGCCGCACGCGCAGTCGTCGTAGGCGACCGACACGTTGTCCTCGAGGTTGTAGCGCAGCAGGGGCATCGCCTCGCGGTACAGGGGCGTCACCACCAGCTGGCCCTCGCCCTCCGCGCGGACGGTGCCGGTCTGCGGGTCGTACACCTCGAACAGCGCCCGGTCGGCCCACAGATGCATCCGTCCGTGCGGACACTCGCCGGCGAGGCTGCCGGTCTCGGTGGAGCCGTACTCCTCGATCACCGGGACGCCCCACAACCGGCTGATCCGGTCGCGGCGGGCGGTGGTGAGCGGCTCGCCGCCGACGAACAGCGCGCGCAGCGCCGGGAAGTCCTCGGAGGGCCGGTGCCCGGCCGCGGTCGCCGCGGCGGCCCAGATGAGGCATTCGGTCGGCACCGACCAGGTCAGCGTGACGCCCAGGTCGTGCATGACCCGCACCACGCGGGCGTACGGCATGGCCAGCGAGCGGTTGTCACCGGGCACGACGGTGGCCCCGTGCAGCCGGCCGGCGGCGTGTGCGAGATGCCCCGTCAGCAGCAGCGCGTACGGTGTGCGCACCAGGAAGACGTCCTCGGCGGTGATGCCGATCCACTTGCGGGCGAAGCGTTCGGCCAGGTCGACCCAGTCGTCCGCCGTGTAGTACGAGGGCGTGGGCCGGCCCGCGGTCCCGCTCGACTCGTGATACGTGGCCAGCCGCTCCTTCGGGACGGCCAGCATCCCGAAGGGGTAGTTGTCCCGCAGGTCCTGTTTGGAGGTCAGCGGCAGGGAGGCGAGGTCGTCGATGGTCGTGGGCAGGGCCGCCGTGTCGAGCCGGCCGCGGTAGAACGGCGAACGGGACGCCCATCCGACGGTCTGCTGAAGCTGCTTCTCCTGAAGGAGCCGCAGATCCTCCGGTCCGTTCCACTGGCCGAGCCGCGGCAGACTCGAGCGTGTCGGGTTCACTGCTTTTCCTCTCCTAACAGTCGATGGGCGTTGTCCCAGGCGACCTGCCGCCACTGTCCGGGCGACAACCCCAGGGCCCGGAACTTGGCCAGCTCCACGGCGGGATGCTGCAGCGGGTACTCGGAACCGAACACGACCCGTCCCGCGCCGAGACGGCTCACGGCCGCCTCGGCCACGCAGGTGTAGCCACCGGAGGTCTCCAGCGAGATGTTGGGCTCGTCCCGGATCAGGGTGAGGGCGTAGAAGTCGATGTTGCCCACGCCGCTGTGCCCGAGCACGAAGTCCACCTGCCGGAACCGGCGGGCGAGGGTGACGAGGTCCGCCACTGCCGCGCCCGGGCGGTCCAGGCACACCACGTACACCGGGTGACGGAACTCCTGTGCCACCGCGACGAGTTCGGCGATCCGGTCGTCCGCCAGAGCGGTGCCGTGCACCGCGGGGGAGAGCTCCAGGCCGCGGAACTCGGCGGCGCGGGCCCGGTAGACCTCGGGCGGGCGGTACGGGTTGGCGAAGAAGAACGGCACCAGCCGCCCGTCGCTTCCCGCGCAGGCCGTGAGCACGGCGTCGTTGTCGGCGTCGGTCTCCACGTGCCCGCCCTCGACGAGCTGGCGGGAGAGGCGGTCGAGGTCGATGGTCCCGCCCGCGCACACCACCGCTCGTGCGAGCCGGCAGTCGTCCATCGTCCGCAGCAGCCGCTCGCCCGCTCCGGGCACCGGAGCCAGCCGGACGTGGAAGTCCAGGACGGGTGCGGAGGTCGTCGCGGCTTCGTCCACGGCAGCGTTCACTTCTCGATGCAGAACTCGTCGATCGGATAGCCGACGTGCCGCTTCTCGACGGGCAGGCAGCCGAGCACCTTCGTCCCCGGCGCCAGCTCGGTGACGTTCAGCACCGTGCCGCCCGGGCCGAGCACCCGCACGTGCCAGTCGTCCTGGACGATGAGGTTGACCTTCACGCCCGAGGACGACACCGCGTCGATGGCGAGCAGCGGGCGGGTCTCGATCTTCACCCGGCCCACCGTCACGACCCGCGACTTGCCCTGCGCGTCGACGGCGAGCACGCGGCCGCCGGAGACGAGTTCGCTCAGGTAGTTCGTCCGCCCGCTCGCCGACAGCGTGTACGAGTGCAGCGCGCCGGCGTTGACCCGGAACGGCCGGGTCGGCATGTACGGGAGCGGATGGGTCTCACTGCAGCAGAGGATCATGCCGGTGGAGTGCGAACCGACGAGGATCCCCTCGTCGAGACGGAAGTTGGTGCAGGTGTCGACACAGGCACGCTCGCCCATGCCGACCCGCCGTATGCCGGTCACCTCCAGCTCCACCAGCGGCACGTCCGCCGCCTTGCTGGCCGCGGCCGTCTTCAGTTCCGTGGCCTCGCCGGGAACCCGGGGGGCGAGCATGACGCCGTCGGAACCGTGCTCCAGGACACCGAAGACGATCTCGGCCTCCTCGACATCGGCGACCTGGGTGATCGTGCTGCCCTTCGCGCCGGCCGCGGCGGCCAGCACGATCTCCAGCGGGATCTTGGTGGGGTCCCGGAAGTACAGCAGGCTCCACTTGTCCAGTCGCGCCGCGCGGCAGGCGTCCTCCAGGCTGTCGGCGTCCTTGATCTCCACGTACCGGCCGAACTCCACATCGGGGTACTGCTGCGCCAGCTCGGCGGGCTCCCCGTGGCGGGCCGGGTCGACGATGACCAGGTCGGCGGCCCCCAGCTTCTCCGGCAGCGGCTGGTGCTGCGGGAACAGCACCTTCTTCACCGTCGGCGGAAGCGGCTCCAGGTCGGCCGGGTCGGCCGCCACGATCGCGTCCACCCGCTGGTGAACGGCTTCCTCGACGATGGCTTCCTTGGCTCCGTCGACACTGCGGATGTCCAGCCAGCACAGCTTCACGAATATCTCCTCAGCACAGGGCGATGGGTCTCGGGTCGATCGGACAAGTCAGGACATGAGGGCGAGGCGGTCGGTCACGCCGTCCCGGTCGGAGGCCTGCGGGGCCGTGTGCACCAACTGCGCGACGGCGGCCGCCATCAGACCGGGACGATCGGCCTGGAAGACGTTGCGGCCCATCGCCACTCCGGCCGCACCGCCGCGCAGCGCGTCCGACACCTGGGCCAGTGCGGTGTCGGTCTCCGCCGAGCGGGCGCCGCCGGCCACGATGAGCGGGATGGGACAGGCCCGTACCACGTCGGCCAACTGCTCGGGCGTGCCCACGTAGTCGGTCTTGACGACGTCCGCGCCGAGATCGGCGGCCAGTGTCGCGGCGTGCGCCACCAGGTCCGGCGCACGCGAGTCGCTGATCCCCGGGCCACGGGCGTACACCATGGCGAGCAGAGGAACGTTCCAGCGGTCGCACTCGTCCGCGACGGCCGCGAGATCGGCGACCTGCCGCTCCTCCTGCCGCGATCCCAGGTTGACGTGGACGCTGACCGCGTCGGCGCCCATCCGCAACGCCTCCTCGACATGGGCGACCAGGTACTTCGCGTCCGGGTCCGGAGCGAGCCGGGTGCTCGCGTTGAGATGGAGGATCAGCGCCATGTCACCGAACCGGCCGGGGTCGACGTGGCGGAGACTGCCCTTGTGCAGGACCACGGCGTCGACGCCGGTGCCGGCCAACTCGCCGAGCAGGGAGTCGAGATCCCCGGGCCGCAGCGGCCCGTCGGTGACCGAGTGGTCGAGGGGGACGACGAACAGGCGGCCGTCGGCGTGCCGGAACAGCCGGCGCAGACGGAGACTTCGAGCGAACGAAGCATTGTGTACTGCCACTGTGTCCTGCCTCTCAAACGGTGGCGGAAGGGCCGGTCGCGGACGTGACGTCGCTCGGCTCCTGCCGGTCGAGGTGGAATTCGCGGTGCAGGACCTCGACGGCGTCGGTGGTGCGCTCGCGCGGCACGATCACGGACAGCCGCATCTGGGAGGTGGAGATCCAGCTCGTCGGGATCCCCGCGGCAGCGAGTGCCGCCATGAGCCTGGCCGTGTACTCCGGACGGCTGAGCAGCCCCATACCGACGACCGAGACCTTGCCGACGTTCTCGTCGAAGTGCACGCCGCCGCCGAAGGCGGCCGTCACCTTGTGCAAGGGGACCCGGACGGAATCCGCCTGGCTGCGCCGGATGGTGAATCCCATGCGGAACTCGCTCTCATGAGCCCCGGACCTGGCCACCAGGTCCACCACCATCCCCTGCGCTGCCAGCACCTCGAGCACGTCGGGCGCCAGGTCCCGGCGGCTGTCGCGGCAGTGCACGAGCACACGGGCCACGTCGGTGTCGTGCGTCACCGCCACGACGGCCCGCCGGGTTTCCAGCGGCCGGTCCTCCGGCCGCTCCGCGACGACGGTTCCGGGCGCCTGCGACGACACGTTGCGCACGTGCACTTCGACCCCTTCCATTGCGGCCAGTTCGATGCAGCGGGTGTGCAGCACCTTCGCGCCGGCGAACGCCAGCTCCGCCATGACGCCGGGTGCGACCCACGGCAGACACCGCGCCGCGGGCAGGATCCTGGGGTCGGCGCTGAAGACGCCGTCCACGTCGGTGTAGATCTCGCAGGCCCTTGCCCGAAGCCGCGCGGCCAGCGCCACCGCGGTGGTGTCGGAGCCGCCCCGCCCGAGCGTGGCGACGTCCCCGGCGCGGTCGATGCCCTGGAAGCCGGTGACCACGGCCACCTGGCCGGCGTCCCAGGACTCCCGCACCCGGGCGGCTCCGATGCGCGAGATGAGCGCTTCACCGTGCCGGTCGGTGGTCTCGATCCCGGCCTGCTGACCGGTCAGCGAGATCGCGGGCACTCCCAGCCTGTTCAGAGTGAGGGCCATGAGCGCCGCCGACTCCTGTTCGCCCACGGCCAGCAACTGGTCCAGCTCACGGGACGCGGACGTGGCGCCGATGTCCGCCGCCAGGCGCAGCAGGTCGTCGGTCCGGCCACCACGTGCGGAGACGACCACGGCCACCGCCGCGCCGCGCCGCCGCGCGGCGGCGACCCGGAGGGCTGCGTGCCGAACACGGGCGAGCGTCTGCAAAGAGGTACCGCCGTATTTCTGGACCAGCACATCCACAGTCGTATTCACCGCTCTCGTCGAATCGGCATGTCACGACAGTAAGCGCGCTGTGCGGCCTCGCCCACTACCCGCCCGAGTAGTGCCATGCCCTTCAGTTGTTCACGCCATAGGGGCACGCCACACGCAGACTCCGTTGGCTGAAACGCGGGATGGCGGCTTCACGTCATTGTGCGGCGCCTTTGTCCTCCGCAATATCGCAGGGGGTCATCTGATCTCACGTGAAGGGGAGCAATATGTTTGGGACGGATTCGAGTGCGGCCGGCCCCCCGGACGCCCTGGCCGCCCTCGGCCGGGACGGGCGTGCCTTCGCGCTGCTGTACCGGCCCGGCTCGGCGGAGAACGCGCACGTGGAGATCCTCACCGGCGAGGTCTGCGAGGTGTCCGGTCTGCCGGAGCTGCCGTTGCCCGAAGGGCCGGCGGACGGAGCGCGGCACGACCTGCTCGTGGCGGTTCCCTACCGGCAGATCACCGAACGCGGCTTCGCCTGCCGCGACGACCACGCGCCTCTGCTCGCCCTGCGCGTACGGGAACAGGCCCGGGTCAGTCGGGAGCAGGCCCTGACCGGCCTGCCCGACCTGGCCGTGAAGGTGTCCGACGCCGGCTTCGACATCGGCGACGAGGAGTACGCGGCGGTCGTCGAGCGGGTGTTGCGCGACGAGATCGGGCAGGGCGCCGGTTCCAACTTCGTCATCCGGCGGTCCTTCGTCGCGCGGCTGGACGACTACTCGGTGCGCACGGCGCTGGCCGTCTTCCGGCGGCTGCTCACCGGCGAGCTGGGGTCGTACTGGACGTTCCTGTTCCACACCGGGGCGGGCACGTTCGTCGGCGCGTCGCCGGAACGGCACGTCAGCATGGCCGGCGGCACCGTCTCCATGAATCCGATCAGCGGGACCTACCGGCATCCACCGGCCGGTCCGGACATTTCCGGGACACTGGAGTTCCTCGACGACCGGAAAGAGGCCGATGAACTCTATATGGTGGTCGACGAAGAACTGAAAATGATGGCTCGTATGTGCACATTCGGCGGCCGGGTGCACGGGCCGTTCCTCAAGGAAATGGCACGGCTCACGCATTCCGAGTACGTTCTGACCGGGCACAGCGAACTGGACGTACGCGACGTGCTGCGCGAGACCCTGCTCGCGCCGACCGTCACCGGCAGCCCACTGGAGAACGCCTTCCGGGTCATCGCCCGTCATGAGACAGCGGGCCGCGGATACTACGGCGGTGTCCTCGCGCTGATCGGCCGGGACGCGGCGGGCAACCGCACCCTGGATTCGACGATCATGATCCGCACCGCCGAGATCGACGACACCGGCCGGCTGCGACTGGGCGTCGGCGCCACCCTCGTCCGTGACTCCGCCCCGGCCTCCGAGGTGGCCGAGACCCGGGCCAAGGCCGCGGGAGTGCTGCAGGCGCTCGGCCTCGCGCCGGACGGCGCCGGCACCGGGAGCGCCGCGTCGCCCAGGACGGCGGCCCGCCCGTCACTGGCCGACGATCCCCGGGTGCGCAGGGCCCTCCGCTCCCGCAACGCCACGCTGTCGCGCTTCTGGCTCGACGGAACCCGGCACAGCCCGCCGGATCCGGAGCTGACCGGGCAACAGGTGCTGATCGTCGACAACGAGGACACCTTCACGGGCATGCTCGGCCATCAACTGCGCGCCCTCGGCCTGCGCACCACGCTGACCCGCTTCGACCGCCCCCTGCCGGCCGAGGAGTTCGACCTCGTCGTCGTGGGTCCCGGCCCCGGCGACCCCCGCGACGCGAGTGACCCGCGCATCGGCTCGCTGCGCGTGCTCACCCGCGAGTTGCTCGCCGGAAGCGTCCCGTTCCTGTCCATCTGCCTGGGCCACCAGGTCCTCGCCGGTGAACTGGGCCTGGACATAGTCCGGCGCCCGGTGCCCAACCAAGGCGTGCAGAAGAGGGTGAACCTGTTCGGCCGCGACGAACTCGTGGGCTTCTACAACACGTACGCGGCGCGCGCCGCACACGATTCGGTGGCCGGCGTGGGACGGCGGCAGCCCGTGGAGGTGAGCCGTCAGCCCGAGACCGGGGAAGTGCACGCGCTGCGCGGTGCGGGATTCCGGTCCGTGCAGTTCCATCTCGAAAGCGTGCTCACCCAGCACGGCCCGCAGATCCTCGGTGAACTGCTGACCTCACTGCTCGCGGAGGCGGCTGACACCGGTTCTCCCGCTCCCGCCGGCGTGCGCGTGGGAGCGCACGGCAGCTGAGGGCCTCGGGCACGAGGCCGCCTCGCAGCCGAAGTGCCCACCTCTCCTTTCCCCTTCCCGCAAGGTGCGTCTTCCCCTCCCCTCCGGCTGTCACCGGAGAGCCTTTCCGACCTCCTTGCTGCCACGACGAGACAAAGGGAACACTCCATGACCACCTCCAGACGTTCTCCGCTCGCAGCAGTCACACCGCGGCGCAGGTCGCTCTTGCTCGGCGGTGCCTCGACCGTGACGCTGGCCACCATGGGGCTCAGCGGCACGGCCGCCGCCGGCTCGGCCGCCACGGCGCCGGTGGACTTCGACTTCGACACCGGCAACTTCATCTGGGACCTGATCTACCGGTTCAGTCCGCTCGAGAGCGCCATCGCCCCGATGGACGCGACCGTGCTGCACCGGTTCGTCCACCTGTCCACGACCGCATGGTTCGACGCGGTGGCGCCCTACCACCCGACCGCGGTGGGCGTGCACTCCCGCCTCGGCCGGCGTCCTTCCAGCGAGGCCGCCACCAACAGGAACAAGAACATCGCCGGCATGTACGCCTCGTACCGGGTGGTGCAGGGCGTCGAGGCGGGGCGGGAGACGGCGTTCCGGGACCTGATGATCGCGGTCGGCCTGAACCCCGACGACACGTCGGAGGACCGTACCAGCCCGGTGGGCATAGGCAACCTGGCCGGCAAGGCCGTCGTCGCGGCCGCCGAACGGGACGGCATGAACCAGCTCGGAGACGTGGGCCGGCGGTACAACGGCCGGCCCTACGCGGACTACACCGGCTACCGGCCGGTGAACACGGCCTACGAGCTGGAGCACCCCTCGCGCTGGCAACCGAACCGGGGACCCCACAGCCGCCGTCTGGGCGCGGACACGGGCGACAAGGGCATCTTCGTCGTCCAGCACTTCGTCACCCCGCAGATGGCGCTGACCCGGGCCCACACCTTCCGGGACCCGAGCCGGTTCAAGCTGGCCCCGCCCCGGCACACCGACCACACCCGGGTGCGTGACTACAAACGCTCGGTGGACGAGGTCCTGGAGGCGTCGGCCGGCCTCACCGACGAGCAGAAGGTGGCCGTCGAGTTCTTCGACGACAAGCTCCTGGGCATCGGCAGATCGGTGGGCGCCGCGGGCCGGGCGCACGCCGACGAGATGGACCTCGACCGCTGGGTCCATCTGTTCTTCACGAACACCGTGTCGCTGTTCGACGCGCTGGTCGTCTGCTGGTACCAGAAGGTCAAGTACGACTCCGTCCGGCCGTTCAGCGCCATCCGGCACGTGTACGGCAGCAATCCGGTGACCGCCTGGGGCGGACCCGGCAAGGGGAGGGTCACCGACATCCCCGCCGACGAGTGGACCGGCTACCTGAACGTGGGGGACCACCCCGAGTACCCGTCCGGTTCCACCACGCTCTGCGCCGCCCAGGCACAGGCGGTGCGGCGCTTCTTCGGCGACGACGTCCTGGACCTCAGGTTCACCACGGCCGCCGGCAAGACGCGGGTGGAGCCGGGGATCACACCCGCCCGCGACGTCGAGCTGCACTACTCCACCTGGACCGACTTCGTCCGGGAGTGTGCCGTCAGCCGGGTGCGGGGCGGCGTGCACTTCAGGAAGACGGTCGAGGAGTCCATCGCGTTCGGCACGCAGTTCGGCGACCTGGGCTTCGAGTACGCGCAGCGGCACATCAACGGCGACGTCGCTTCGTGAGGCGTCCGTCCGAGGCCCGTGCGGGGGGGGGGCCGGGGGCCCCCCCCCCCCCCCCCCCCCCCCCCCCCGCGCGCCCCCCCCCCCCCCCCCCCCCCCCCCCCCCCCCCCCCCCCGGCCCCCCCCCCCCCCCCCCCCCCCCCCCCCCCCCCCCCCCCCCCCCCCCCCCCGT
>NZ_JBIWKU010000015.1:82352-201843 GCF_044765825.1 Streptomyces flaveolus
CACCCGGGCGCGGGGGGGGGGGGGGGCGCCCCCCCGCGCCCCGGGGGGGGCGCCCCGCCCCCCCCCCCCCCCCCGCGCCCCCCACGGGCCGGGCGCCATGCCGACCGTCGCCCTCCGACCGCCGGCTCGCCCGGGGGACCGCCCGGCCCGAGGGGGTACCGCGGCGGCGGTAGTCGGCCGTTACTCCACAGGGAGGACTCGCCGATGGCGCGGTCCGGCTAAGGTGCGCGTATGAGCACAGGACTGTCCCGTGTCTGGGCCCAGGTCGGGGACTGCGTGATCGCGGTCGGATTGGCGGCGGTACTGCTGGTCACCGCGCTGTCCGGGGACCACGCCGCCACGGACCTCGCGCCCCTCGGGTACGCACTGGTGGTGACGAGCGGCCTGGCCCTGGCAGTCCGCCGCCGCGCACCGGTCCCCGCCCTGGTCGTCACGGGCCTGTGCGTGGTGGGGTACAACGCGGTCGGTTTCGAAGTGCCCGCCGTGGCCTTCCTGTTCGCGGTCTACACCGCCGTACGGTCGGGGCGTGGCCTGCTGACCGTACTGGTGTGCGTGGTGATGCTGCTCGGCCTCCCCTTCGCGGTCATGGCATCCCCCGGAGACGGCCCCGCCGCCGACGCCTTCGCGCAGGCCCGTGGGGTCCTGGAACTGGCGTGGCTGATCGCCGCCGGGGCCGCGGGCGAGGCGCTGCGGCAGGCCGAGCAGCGGGCGGACGAGGCCGAACGCACCCGCGAGGAGACCGCGCGGCTGCGCGCCACCGAGGAACGGCTGCACATCGCGCGTGAGCTGCACGATTCGCTGACGCACCAGATCTCGATCGTCAAGGTGCAGGCAGAGGTCGCCGTCCACCTGGCGCGCAAGCGGGGCGAGGAGATCCCCGAGTCGCTGCTCGCCATCCAGGGCGCCGGCCGCGAGGCGACCCGCGAGCTGCGCGCGACCTTGGAGACCCTGCGGGACGAGACCAAGTCCCCGTCGTACGGCCTCGACCGCGTTCCCGAACTGGTGCAGCGCGCCCACGGGATAGGACTGAAGACCACGCTGACGATCGAGGGGCAACGCCAGGACGTGCCGGACGCCGTCGACAGGACCGCCTACCGGATCGTGCAGGAGTCCCTCACCAACGTCGCCCGCCACGCAGCGGCCGCCACCGCGTCCATCCGCATCGACTACCGTCCGGACGCACTCGCCATCCGCGTCGACGACGACGGCAGGGCCGAGCCGGGGTCCACCCCGGTGGCCGGTGTCGGCCTGCTGGGCATGCGCGAACGCGTCGCCGCCCTGGGCGGCCGCCTGCTCGCGGAGCCGCGCAGCGAAGGCGGTTTCACTGTCCAAGCCGAGATTCCGGTGGCCCGCATCTCATGATCCGTGTACTGCTTCTGGACGACCAGCCCCTCCTGCGCAGTGGTTTTCGCGCGCTGCTCGACGCCGAGGACGACATCGAGGTGGTGGCCGAGGCCGCCGACGGGAAGGAGGGCCTCGCCCTCGCCAGGAAGTACCTGCCCGACATCGCGCTCGTCGACGTCCAGATGCCGGTCATGGACGGCATCGAGACGACCCGTCAGATCGCCGCGGACCCGTCCCTGTCCGGTGTGCGTGTGGTCATCCTGACCAACTACGGCGTCGACGAGTACGTGTTCAACGCGCTGCGCGCCGGCGCCGCGGGGTTCCTGGTCAAGGACATCGAGCCCGAGGACCTGCTGCACTCCGTGCGCGTCGCCGCCCGCGGTGACGCGCTGCTCGCGCCGACGATCACCAAGATGCTGATCGGCCGGTACATCGCCCAGCAGCCCAGTCTGGACGTCGGGCCCGGGCTGGCGGAACTGACCAACCGCGAACGCGAGGCCGTCGCCCTGGCCGCTCAGGGCCTGTCCAACGACGAGATCGCCGACCGCATGGTGATCAGCCCGCTCACCGCGAAGACCCACATCAACCGCGCCATGATCAAGCTCCAGGCCCGCGACAGGGCCCAACTCGTGGTGTTCGCCTACGAGGCGGGCCTGGTCGTCCCCCGAGGACGCTGAACACGCCGACGGACCCGGAGGCCGATGCCCCGGGTCCGTCCGCGTCATGAGGCGACTAGATGAAATCCATCACCCCGGGCTTCCACTTGTAGTGCGACTCGAGCTTGTAGTACTCCCCTTCGGGGGCGAGCGCGACGCCGTAGACGAACTTCCGGTCCGCGCCGGTGTGCGGGACGCTGCTCACGAACTTCTCGATCTCCGGGGCCATGCGCACCGGGAGGGTCTGCAGGTCCGTCGTGGTCACGGCGTAGCAGATCCGCTCGATCCTCGACGAGTCCCAGCTCAGCGTCACATACAGACCGAACGCCGACCGACCGAGTGCGAGCATCTGCTCGCTCGGCTCCCCGAACCCGGATTCGCGGAGCATCGCGCGGATCGTCCCCGGTGCGAAGCACTCCGCGGGCGCCTCGTTGAAGTACACGTTCACGGTGCGGTGCGGGTAGTCGATGCCGATCACCCCGACCCGGTCGTGCAGGCCGTACCGCTTGAAGAAGTCCCCGTTCCCGGCCAGGCTGCGCGGCATGGACGGAATGCCGGCGAGCGCCGCCACCTCTTGCAGGGCGTCCGGGGTGAAGAACGAGTAGATCTTCTTGAAGCCGCCCACGACTCCGAAGTCGATCCCGTAACTGTCGATGGGCAGCCGTTCCTGCAGGGCGGAGAGCAGGGAGCCGACGGGATGGCCGGTCTTCGGCGTGAGCCCGTTCGACAGGGCGAGGGCGTAGGGGTCGCGGTGCGTGGGATGGGTCGTGAAGCGGCAGTCGAGTTCGCCGATGTGGCGCTTGCCGGTCGCCACCCGGAAGGCGACCACGGTGGCGTCGTGCTCGAAGGTTTCGCCGTACGTGGACAGGATGGGCGCCACCGTGTCGGGCGAGCAGGTGACGCCCAGCAGCCGAGCCGAGTCCTCTACGACCGCGTGAAGTTCTGCCGCCCCGGCAGTTGCGAACATGTCTCCTCCAATGGCCCCCCGGCGGGGGAGAGATGATTGCGGCCGGCGTACGCCCGTCGGCGTACGCGTTCGGCTTCTCGTGACAGCGGCCCTAGCGAGGCTCGTAGACGCGCTTGTGACCGGACAGCGCGGCCAGCCGGTAGGGCCCGGTCGTCTCCGCCGGCACCGGGTGGTGGCCGCCTTCGACCGGGAAGGAGTGCTCGTGCAGCTCCCGGTACTTGGCGTAGTCGATGGGCCGGCGCCGGCTGATCGCGTCGCGGTGCGACGCCGTCCGCAGCCGCGCTCGATAGCCCGGTACGACGGTGCCGCCGAAGAACTCGGCCACGCTGCCGGAGCCGTAGCTGAGGAAGCCTATGTGCTGGCCGGTCAGGTCGTCGGCGTTGTCGAGCAGGGCGGCCAGCCCGAGGTACATCGACGCGGTGTAGCTGTTGCCGACGTCGGCGTTGTAGGTCGTGGTGAGCCCGATGGCGCGGGCGATGCGCTCCTCGTCGACCTCGTGCCCGCAGTTCTCGAGCAGGTGCCGGTGCGCCTTGTACGCCATCCTCGTGAACGGCTGGTGATAGCAGAAGGCCCTGAACTCGTCGAGCGCCCGGCCGCCCTGCTCGGTGTAGTCCTTCCACACCCCCGCCACCGCCTGGAGGTACGCGAAGACGGACTCCTGTCCGTCGACCAGCGCGGTGGAGCGGTAGTTGGGCCGCCAGAAATCCATGACGTCGGCGGTGAACAGGCCGGACGGTTCCTCGATGCGCAGCAGCGCGGGATCGGCGCCGACCAGCATGGCCACCGCGGCAGCGCCCTGAGTGGCCTCGCCCGGGCTGTCCAGGTCGTACTTGGAGACGTCGCCGGCGATCACCAGGACCTGCTGCGAGGGGTCACGGTGGACGAGGCCGACGGCGAACTGCAGGGCCGCCGTACCGCCGTAACAGGCCTGCTTGAGCTCGACGACCCGGGTGGCCGAGGGCATCCCCAGCAGTGCGTGGACGTGTATGCCGGCCGCCTTGGCCTGGTCGACGGAGGACTCGGTCGCGAAGACGATCGTCCGGATCCGGTCGGTGCCGTGCCGTTCGACGACGGGCGCGGCAGCGGCGGCGGCCATCGTGACGATGTCCTCGTCGGCGGCCGGCACACTCATGCCGCGCTGGCCGATACCCGCGTGGTACTTGCCGATGTCCGTGCCGTTGTGGGCGGCCAGGGTGGCGTGCGTCAGGACGAACCGGGTCGTGGAGAAGGAGAGGTCGTGGATTCCGACGGCGAGGCCCGTGGACATCGTCAGCCTCCGACCTTGCTGGTCGCGCCCTTGCGCTCCAACTGGACGTGTGCCCGCATCAGTTCGCCCGGGTTGGTCTGCGCCGCCAGCAGGGAGAGCTCGCCGCACAGGACGGTCGCGGCCGTGATCACCGCGAGCCGGCGCGCGTTCTCGCCGGGCTCGCGCTCTTCCCGGCAGCCGAGACGGGTCAGGTTCTCCTCGACGAAGTCGAGCCCCTTCCCGTTGCCGACCGTGCCCACGATCAGGTTCGGCAGCGTGCAGGAGAAGTACAGGTCGCCGTCCCGGTCCTCGGCCACGGTCACCCCCTGTGAGCCTTCGACGATGTTGGCCGCGTCCTGGCCCGTCGCCAGGTAGAACCCGAGCAGCATGTTGGCGTAGTGAGCGTTGGCGGACCGGATGCCACCGGCGAGCAGCGTGCCGATCATGTTCTTGCGCAGGTTCAGCCGGGCTATCGCGGCCGCCGAGGTGTGCAGCACGTCGCGGACGACGTCACGCGGCACCAGCAGCTCGGTGACCACGTTCTTGCCCCGGCCCAGAATGCCGTTGACCGCGGTCGCCTTCTTGTCGGTGCAGTAGTTGCCCGAGATCGAGCCGTACGAGATCCCCGGGATGGATTTCAGGAGGTGGGCCAGCAGGGCGTCGGCCGCCAGCGTCGCCATGTTGTGCCCGGAGGCGTCGCCCGTCGTGAACTCGAACCGCAGGAAGAGCAGGTTGGCCGCGATCTCGTGACGGAACCCGATCAGTTCGGTGAACCGCCCGCAACCGCGCACGATCTCGCGCAGCTCGTCGAACCGCGCGTCGACCTCCAGCGCCGCCAGGTGCGCGGTCTGCGCGTCCTCGGCCGTGACGAGTACCGAGCGCGTCATCCGCTCGTCGACGAGTGTGGCGAGGATGCCCCGCTCGACCAGCATGGAGACCTTCGCGCCCCGGCCGACGGAGGGCCACAGGGGCGACTCGTACGTGGCGAGTGGAACCTCCGTCTCGGTCGTCGTCACGTTTCCCGAGATCCTCACGGGACCTACCCACCTCATCGGTACACCGGCGATCGCCTGGGTGTCGTTCATCGAATGCCTCCCACCGTCTCGTGAGTGATGTCGTAGGTGATGGAGCGTGTGGCCGGCCGGCGGGTGTCGATCCCCCGGTCGGCGCAGAAGGCGCGCAGGTCGCCATGGACGAGCACGTCGCACCGGGTCAGTTCGGACGGGGTACGCGCGCCCAGCGCCGTCATCAGGGCCGCGAGTTGGTCGAGCCAGGTGGTGATGCGGGCGACCAGCGCCGAGACACCTCCGTCGAGAACAGTCCTGAGGAATCCTCCGGACACCCCGGCGGCGGCGGCGCCGAGCGCCAGTGCGCGCGCCACGTCGAGCGGATGCCGTACTCCGCCGGAGGCCAGCAGCGGGATCCCGGCACCCTGGGCGTCCAGCAGGCACGCGGGAGCGGACTGCCCCCAGCCTTCCAGGTAGCCGTAGTCGGCGTCCCGGCGCCGGTCGTTCTCGATCCGCGCGAAGTCGGTGCCGCCCCGGCCGGCCACGTCCGCCACGCTCACGCCCAGGTCCCGCAGCAGGGCGACGGTCCGGCCGCTCAAGCCGAAGCCGACCTCCTTCACGATCACCGGGACGTCCACTGCGGCCACGATCTTCTCGATCTGCGACGCCCAGGCAGAGAACGACCGGTCCCCTTCCGGCATGACCGTCTCCTGGACGACGTTGAGGTGGATCTGCAGGGCGTCCGCCCGCAGCAGATCGACGGCCCGCCGCGCCTTCTCCACCGAGGCGTTCGCATTGATGTTCGCCATGACGAACCCGTCGGGGTTCTCGCGGCGCATCACGCGGAAGGTGTCGGCCACGGACTCGTCGGCGAAGTACGCGCTCATGGAACCGGTGGCGATGGGGACACCGGTCTCGCGGGCGGCGATCGCCAGGTCCCGGTTGATGGCACCGGTCCGCTCGCTGCCGCCGGTCATCGCGTTGATGTAGAGCGGAACCGGCCAGTCGATGCCGGCGAACCGGGTCGCCAGCGAGACGTCGGCCCGGTCGATGCCGGCCAGGGCGTGGTGGACGAACGACACCTCGTCGAACTGATTGCCTCCGCCCAAACGGCGTTGCTGCTCGGCGGCGAACCGCACATGGTCGTCCTTGCGCTCGGCGATCACTCCGTGCTCCCTTTCGTTGACGTGATGGAGATCGGTAGGGGGAGCAGCCCCGCGGCGGTCCACTTCTCCCGCAGCAGCGAGATCTCCGCTTCGGCCGTGGCGTCCAGCAGTGCGATGCCGCAGTCGCCGCCACCGGCGCCGGAGGGTTTCGCCGCACCGCCCACGGCCTCGGCGGCGTCGCACAGCGCCGTCAGCCGGGGGGTGAAGATGCCGAGGCCGACCTCGTCGTCCAGAGCGGTGAGCAGTCGGCGGGCGTCCCCGACCTGCCGCAGCAACGCCTGGTCGTCTCCTTGCCCGAGCGCGCGGACCGCGGCGCCCACGCAGCTGTCGCTGCGGGCCAGGAAGCTCCCTTGTGCCGTGCTGCCCTGCCACCCGCGCCGGCCGAGACGCCCCGTCAGTGAGGCGGTACGGACCGGCCGACCGGTCCAGGCCACCTCCAGAGTCAGTCCCCGGGGTGGCGGCAGCGGACGCACCGCGAAACCGGGCCACGGCGCCCGGAGCGTCTCCTCGACGCCCCGGCGCCGCACCAGGTCGAGCACGGCGGCCCGATCGGGGGCGCGATACTCGATCCAGCCGCCCCAGACCCCGGCGGCGAGGTCGCCGCCGGAGGAACCGGCCTCGATCCGCGCCGTCGCCAGCATCGCGAGCCGGAATCGCGTACCGGGCGACAGTTCCAGGCCGCAGTACGCTGCCACGGCGTCCACCGTGGCGACCGTGACCGCGCCGCTCGACCCGAGGCCGAGCTTGGTCCCGTTGCGGTGCAGGCCACTGCTGATCGAGACGCGGATGGGGGGCACGTCCGTGCCTCGTTCGGCCAGCAGCGCGCCGACCACGTCGATCGCCGACAGCACATGGCGGAGTCCGCCGGACCCCGGCGCCCCGGCGTCCGCGGCCGGCCGGCCGGCCTGCCGTCGCAGTCGCACCTCGCCGGGCCGGAGGTCGGACACGACGACCGTGTCCGCGCCCTCGGCCGCCGACACGGTCACGTGCACGTGCCGGTCGACCGCGACCAGGATCGCCGGGTGACCCGGCTCCATGACCGCGTACTCGCCGGCGACGAACAGCTTGCCCGGCGCCCGTCGTGCCACCGCTGACCGGACGGTCACAGCCCGGCCCCCGTCCGCAGGCGGGCACCCGGCCCGCGCCGGGCGGTGACCACCGAGCAGCCCGGCGCGGCGGCGAGCACCGCCTCGCCCACCCGGGCGGCGTCAGCGGGGTGGCAGAGCACCTTGACGTTCGGTCCGGCGTCCATGGTCGCGTAGGCCGGCGTGCCCTCCCGCCGCAGTCGCAGAACGCCGTCGAGGACGGCCACCGTGGCCGGCGACAGGTAGCGCACCGCGGGCCGTGCGGCCAGCATGGTGGCGTGCATGCCGAGGGCGTTGCGTTCGGCGATCTCACCCACCGCGTCGAGATCGCCGCGCTCCAGGGCCGCCCGCATGTCGGCCAGGTCGCCCTTGCCCGACATCGCCCAGGCCGGGTACAGGGGCGACGTCTCCACGGTGTGCCGCATGGCGGCACGGCTCGACACGGCCTTGGGGCCCGCGTCCACCAGCGCGATCACCAACGCGGGGTCGAAGTCACTCACGGGCACCGGCTCGGCGTACGAGCTGAGGTCGGCGACCGTGCCGACGCCCCGGCCCGCGTGACACACCGCGAAGCCACCGAAGACCGACCGGGAGGCCGACGCGGACCCGCGCCGGGCGAGCCGGGACAGCGCGGTGTCGTCGAGGGCAAGGCCGTACGCGGCGGTGGCGGCGACGGCCAGGGCCGCGAATCCGCTCGCCGACGAGGCCAGCCCCGCCCCGGTGGGCACGGCGTTGCGGGTGTCGACGACGGCCGGTTCACCCCGCCCGGCCAACTCCCTCACCAGGTCCAGGAAGGCGATGACGCGCCGTCCGGGCTCGTCCGCCGCGGGTGCGCCGTCGAAGGTGACGACGTCGCCGCGTGCCCCGGGAGCGAGCCGCACGGTCGTGGTGGTCGGGAAGACGTCCAGCGTCATCGACAGGCTGTCGACACGGGGGATGACGAGTCGCTCGTCGCGTTTGCCCCAGTACTTGATCAGCGCGATGTTCGGATGGGCGACGGCGGTCGAGCCGCGGTCCAGCACGCCGTGCCGCGGGCCGGCCGTCTCGCGCACGCGGTCAGTCGGCATGACGGGCGAACCTCCCCACGGGCACGACCCAGGTGCGGACGGCGCCCGCTTCCCGGAGACTCCGTACGACGTCCTCGGCGTGGCCCGGATCTCCGGCCAGCGCGATCATGCAACCCCCCAGCCCGCCGCCGCTGATCTTGGCGCCCAGTCCGCCGGCCGCGAGCGCGGCACCGACCAGCGCGTCGATCGTCTCCGTGCTGAGTCCCGCCTCGTGGAGCAGCTCGTGGTTCTCGGTCATCCGCTCGCCCAACTCGCCCGGACGGCCGTCGCCCAGGGCTCTCGCGGCGGCGTCGGTCAGGTCCGCGACCCGGCTGACGAAATCCGTCCGTGTGCCCGCGTCGCGCTCGAACCTCTGCCGCAAGAGCTCCACCGCTTTCCTGGTGCTGCCGCTGACACCGCTGTCCGCGATGACGAAGAGTCCGTCGAAGCCGCCGGTGCGGCCCCCGGCCGGTCCGGGCGGGGGCACGAAGCCGTTTCCCGGCAGGGGGACGGGCAGCTCCCGGACCGTGCCGGAGCGGAAGAGCACGAGCGAGGACGATCCGGTGGCGACCGCGTCGATGCCGCTCGCCCTGCCGTGCGCCACGTTCTCCGACGCCTGTACGAGATCGAAGACCGCTCCGGCGTCGAGCCGGCGCTCGAAGAGATCCGCGAGGGCCAGCACGGCCGCCCGGGCGCACGCGGCGCTGGAGCCGAGCCCGCGGCCCTCGGGGATCGCGCAGTCGACGTGCACGTCGACGCGCACCGGGCCGGTCGGACCGGTCCGCAGCGTGAACTCGGCCACCAGACGCCGCAGGCCCTCCGTGGCCGGCGGTGTCGCCGACGCGGCTCCCGGGCCCGACATCGTGAACGAGACCTGCTCTTCGCCCTCCTGCCCCCAGCGGTGGCCCGTCGCCTTCGCCGCGACCGTCAGCTGCGGCACCGGCAGGGCCAGCGCCGGCGCGCCGTACACCACGGCGTGCTCGCCGAGCAGGATGACCTTGCCGTGGGCGCGGCCGGCGCCGGCCCGGTCCCGTCGTGCGCCCGGGCCGGGCGCCGAGCCCTCCCGGCGGGTGAAGGTGCCCGGATCGGGCGCCGCCATCAGTGCGACCTCTGCGTCGCTTTGACCGCCATCTCGGTGAGCCGGGCCTTCGCGGGCTCGGTGGCCTCGCTCGCCTCCAGCACGGCGACGGCCCGGTCGGCGCGCAGCGAGATCTGCCGCTCGACGTGGGCCACCGCGCCGACGTCGACGAGGACGCGCCGCACCGCGGCGAGTTCGTCGTCGCAGAGATCGGTGCCGATCGCGGAGCGGAGGAACGACGCGGCGTCCGGGTCGCGTTCGTCCGCCAGCCCGAGCGCCGTCGCGAGCAGAACCGTCCGCTTGGCCTCGCGGAGATCGTCGCTCGCCGGCTTGCCCGTCACCTCGGGGTCGCCGAACACGCCCAGCAGGTCGTCCCGCAGCTGGAACGCGATCCCGATGTCGACGCCGAACGCCCGGTAGGCCGCCACGAGTTCCTCGTCCGCGTCGGCGATCGCCGCACCGAACTGCAGCGGGCGTTCCACCGTGTACGAGGCCGTCTTGTACTGGTTGACGCGCAGCGCCGAGCCGACGTCCTCGGCGCAGCTCGCCTGGTTGACGAGATCGAGCAGTTGACCGTAGAGAACCTCCGACCGCACGGCGGACCACACCGGGCCGATCCGGGTCTGCGCGTCCACCGGCAACCCGGACGCGCGGACCGCGGCGTCGGCCCAGGTCTGGGCGAGGTCCCCGACCAGCAGGGCGGTGCCTGTCCCGAAGGCTTCCGGGTCGCCGGAGAAGCGCCGCGTCCGATGATGTCCGGCGAAGGCGACATGCGCGGCGGGACGGCCACGGCGGGTGCGGGACGCGTCGATGATGTCGTCGTGGATCAGGGCAGCGGCGTGCAGCAGCTCCAGCCCGGCGCAGGCCCTCACCACCGCCGCCGCGGCCGGGCCGTCCGGGTCGCCGCCGGCCCCGATCCAGCCCAGCCAGGCGAAGACCGGCCGCACGCGCTTGCCGCCGCTCAACACGTAGCTCTCCAGCTCGGCGACGGCGGCCAGGACGTCCCGGCCGAGCGCCTCCGCCTCGGTCCGCCGTTCGGCGAAGAAGTCACCGAGTGCGGCGTCCACGGCGAACGCGTCCGTGGCCGCCTCGACATGACTGACGGTCATGCGCTCAACTCCCGACCGAGGCGGCGATCACTCATACAGGCATGCATCTACCACTCCCAGGAATTCGCTGAGATCACGCTGCTCGGAGCGCGGTTCACCGGTCTCTTCAGGACGCGCACTCGCCGCCGCACCTCCACTGCAGGGAAGAGGGAAGGCGGTTCGACGAAATCCGTCGAGCTTCTCCGAAAAGCGACGCCGAATCCCCGACAAAGCGAATCCACTGCCTTGCGTCACTCACCTCGGAATCGGCACGGCCCGATATTAGCCACGGGGTGATGCCGTGCCCACTACTCGCACGAGTAGTGCCGACCACTCGTTCGAACAAGGGACTCCGGCGGCCACCGGCCGTAGATTACCCGCGTATTACCTGTGTGGCCGTGGTTGCCAGGGAGTGTTCAACCCGTCGGAACAGGCCGTTGAACACCGCGTGTGTTCGCGGGGCCACAGCAGGCGTCGGAAGATCGTCCGGAGCAACGCGGGGGTAATCGTGAAGGCTTTGATCGGGCGCGAACACGTGCTGTCCGTGGTGAACAGCCGTATGGACGCCGTCTCGCAGGGCTCCGGCGGCTGCGTCGTCGTCGAGGGACCGTTCGGGACGGGGAAGACGCATCTGCTGCGGGCCTCGACCCTCGAGGCCTCGGAACGCGGCTTCACGGTGGTCGCGGGGCAGGCGGGCGGGACCGATCAGCCGACCCCCATCCACCTGCTGATCAATGCGTTGCGTCACCTGACGCCCGGCGCGGCCGACTTCGACGCTCTGGTGCGTCCGGGCAGCAATCCGTTCTGGCTGACGGACCGGGTCGGCGAGCTGGTCGAGAGCGCGGCGCGCAGGCGGCCTCTCGTGCTCGTCCTGGACGAGGCCCAGCGGATCGACGACATGAGCGGTCTGGCCCTGCGGGGCCTGGTGCAGTCGCTGGCCTCGGCACCGGTGCTGTGGCTGCTCGCCCGCCGGCCGGTGCCCGCCCGGTCGCTCGCCCAGCACGCTCTCGGCTGGCTGGTCGACCACACCGCGCTGCGGCTGCCCCTGGGAGCGCTGGACGACGAGGCGGCAGCCGCGCTGTGCACCGATGTCCTCGGCGCCGAACCGGATGCGTCGGTGCTGCGCTGGGTGCACCGCTGCGGAGGCAACCCCTGGATGCTGGAAATCCTGCTGGACGCCTTCCGCCGGGCGGGACAGGTGGTGGTCGTCGACGGCACGGCCTCGGTGGTGGCCGAGCGGCTGCCCGAAGGCGTCCTCACGGCCGTCGACCGTCTGCTGGACGGGATGTCCCCCGAGGTGCGGCGTCTGCTCGTGTCCGGCAGCGGGATCGGCCGTGTGTTCACGGCCGGTGAGGTGGCGGCCGTACTCGGCGCGTCGGCGACGGAGCTGTCCGCGTCCGTCGAGGAGGCCGTGTGCGCGGGCCTGCTCCGAAGAGACGGCAGCGATCTGGCGTTCGAGCACGAGGTGATCGAGGAAGCGCTGCCTCTGCTGCCGCCGACGCGGAAGCACGTGCCCGCGGGGGCCCGGCCGCCCGCCGCGGCGAGCGGTGCGCGTCCCACGGGCGAGCCGGAGCCGGCGACCCCGCCCCGGCCCCTCGCCGGGGACCACCGGCACGCGGCCGGTGCGGCGGACGCCCCTGTCCGGCAGCCCGGTACGGCAGCACCGGCCCTCGCGCCCACCGCCCCCGCCATCACGTCGGTCGTCCCGGCGGCCCCGGCGCCGTCACCGCAGCCGCCCGGGTGCGACTGCGAGGATCTGGCGGCTCGGGCCATGGCGTCCCTGGGAGACGTGTTCGACGAGGTACCGCGGACACTGGCCGGGCCCCTGCGTCTGCTCGCCGGAGCGGGACGCTGTGCCGAGGCCGCCCGCCTCGCGCGACTGGCTCTGCGGCCCGGTGTGGAGGCGGTGGCCGAGGCGCAGCTGGTGCTCGGACTGGGCCAGGGACTGCGGGACGCCGGCCACCCCGGCGTGGCGGCCGGGCTGCTGCGGCGGACGCTGACGCGGCAGGACATCGGTGAGCCGGAGCGTGCCGCGCTGAACGAGGCGCTCGCCGACGACGCCCGGTTCCCGGGGGGCACGCCCGACGCCGTCCGGGGAGCCGAGCCCGGCAACGGAACTCCCCTCGACACGGGCGAGTCCCGCGCCGTGGCACCCCGGCGGGCGCCGGGGCGCTGCGGCGCGTGCGAACGGCCGTTGTGGACGTGGCTGATCCGGGCCCTCGCCGCGGCCGACCTGTTCGATGCGGCGGCGACCGTATGCGAGGCCGTGAGGCGTGAGGCGGAGAGGTTCAGCGAGGTCTGGCCGGAGACCCTCTGGTACGGCCATCACGCCGAACTCCTCGCGGCGGCGGGCCGGCTCGAGGAGGCACGGGGCGAGGCCGAAGCGGCGCTGCGGACGGCGGACCGGTCGGCACCGGAGGATTCCGTCCCCGCGCGTCTGGTGCTGGCCCGGCTGAGCCTGCACCGGGGGGATCTCGCCACCGCCAGCGACCAGTTGCGCATGTCCGAGCGGTTGACGGCCCCGGACGGCGGCGCCGACAGGGCCCGCCTGGACTGGGCGCTCGCGCGGTTCCACACGGCCAGTGGGCGCCCGGCGATGGCGGTCCGGACGCTGATCGACGTCGAGGACCGGGTGGAGCCGGACCCCCTGCTCTTCTCCGAGGCTCCGACGGCGGCGGCCATGCTCGTACGGCTGGCCGGGCAGGCGGGTCTCGCGGCGGAGGCCGAACGGGCGGCCGTGTTCGCCCGGCAGATCGCCGACCGCAATCCGACGGTCCGGTCGCTCGCCGGGGGCGCCGAGCACGCCGAGGGCGTCCTGCGCAACGACATGGTGGCGTTGCACCGCGCCGTGGAGCTCCACCGGCACGCCGCCCGGCCGCTGGCGGCGGGCAGCGCGCTCGAGGACGCGGCCCTGGTCGAGCAGTCGATGGGCAACAAGACCCGCACCGTCCGGCTCCTGGAGTCCGCCGTGGACCTGTATCTGGACTGCGGGGCGCAGCGGGACACGGTCCGGGTGCAGAAGAAGCTGCTTCGCCTCGGTGTGCACCACGAGCGCGGGCAGGGTTCGGAACGGCCCAAGACGGGCTGGGAGAGCCTCACGAGCGCGGAACTGCGCGTCGTACGGGCGATCGTGGACGGCATGACCAACCGGGAGGCCGCCAGCAGCCTGTTTCTGTCGCCGCACACCGTCGACAGTCACCTACGGCGCGTGTTCTCCAAGCTCAACATCAACAGCCGTGTCGAACTGACCAAGCACTTCCTCACCCACGAGGCCGTCTCCTCCGGTGTCGCGGCCCTCGGCGGGCCCGGATCGGCGGGGTGAGCGAACGGCGAGGCCCTCGGCGGGCCGAGCCGGGGCAGCTGGTCCCGGCCGGCCCGCCGAGGGCCTCGTCCGTTCGCGGGCCGGACGTCACACCGCACGTCAGGTCAGACGGCCGCACCGCCGGCTCGTCCGAAGCCCGGGTCCCCCTCCGTCTCGGTGGAGTAGATCGCCGCTCTGCTCGAATAGGTGGCGGCTCCGCTCGCCAGTTCGACGCGGGTATTGATGCCCAGCTTCCGGTAGATCTTCCGGAGGTGGTAGTTCACCGTGTGCGCCGAGAGGTGCACTTCCCGGCCGATCAGGCGGTTCGTCATTCCCACGCTCACCAGGTAGGCGATGCGTCGCTCCATGTCGGAGAGACCCGCCCAGCAGACGGGGTTCAGCTGGGAGGCGGTGACCCGGTCGGTCCCCGCCGGCGACGGGTCGGAGGGGACCGACGCCGTGCTCCTCCTCCTGGCCGGGGCCTTGCACCGGTAGATCTTGGCGAGCTCCTCGGTCGCCAGGGCCACGGCGATCGGGTCCGGCGACCGCGCGATGATGTGCGACAGCCCGGCCGCATCCCCGTTCGCCACCGCGTTGGCGTGCATGGCGCCGAGACCGACGACGGTGACCCCGGGATTGTCCGCGGCCAGGGCGTCCACGGTCTCGAGGACGCTCCGCCGGAGGCCGGTGTCGCCCACGTCGAGCGCGAGGCGGACCAGGAACGGGGCGGCCACCGGGTCCTCGACGTACAGACTCCGCTGAGTGGGGAGGTTCCTGTACTTGCCCGCGAACAGGTCGACGGCCGCCTGCGGACCGTCCCTCTTCACCGCGATACGCAGCTCCGTCCAGGCGTACTGCGCGGAGTGGAGCACCGCCCGGTCCGTCGCCAGCTCGCCCTGCGCCCGGTTCAGGTACTCCGCGGCCGTGGGCAGGTCCCCGATGTAGAGGGCCACGGTGCTGAGCACGGAGTACGCCAGCGGCCGGAGCACGGGGACGGCGTGCGGCCTCGCCGCGGCAAGAGCCAGTTCCGCCTCGCGGCGGGCGTCGCCGAAGCGTCCCGACTGGAGGAACAGCCGGGCGCGTACGACCGCGGGCGCGGCGTTCCAGACCCGGGCGGGCAGTCCGTGGAGGCCGGCTTCGGCGTCGTCGATCAGCGCCTCGGCCGTCTCGAACTCGCGGAGATCGATGAGCTTTCCCGCGAGCGCCAGCCGGAAGTGCATGCACCAGACCGGGTCCACGTCGTCGCTGTGACGCACCGCGGTGCGCCCCAGACTGAGACCCTCGCCCAACTCTCCGGCACGCCAGAGCGCGTCGGAGAGCGCCGTGGATGCCATCAGGGTGACGACATCACCCTGCGCGACGCCGCGTTCCCGCAGAAGGCGCCGCGCATATCCCTCGTCCTCTTCCGTGCCCATCAGCGAATGGCCGAGGATTATCGATGCTTCGGCGTCGTCTCTGGTGGCGGACGAGCTTTCGGAGTCCGCGAGAATGCGCTCCGCCGCCCGGATTCCCGCTGTGGTCCGCCCGTCCATGATCAGGGCATGGGCTTGTGAGAGGACCTCGTCGCTTCCTTTGTCGTCCCTGGTGTACACCGTTCTCGGGCGACCGGGCGCCGGCACGGGAGGTTCGGTGCTCGAAAATTCCTGACCGTAGGCTGCGCTATTGCCTGTGAGATGTTCCGCCGCCTCGCGCTGCAATGCGCCGCGTGCCGGAGCGGGAATCGTTTCGAGAATCCCGTGCAGTAAGAATTCGCTCGGGAACGAGAGCCGTAACTCGTCGGCGATGACCATTCCCGATACGATTGCCTCGTCCAGTGGTGAAAGCAGGCTGGCGGACGACCGGTGCAGCATTCTGGAAACGTCCTCCAGCATGAAGGGCATGCCTAACGCGGCAGCAACCTGCAGAAAGTGCCGGCAGTCGGCGCTCAGGTCGTCCAGTCGGTGCTTCACCAAAGCTGGAACACGAAGCGGAATCCGTCGTTCAATCAGACGTGCGGCGCCTTCGTGTAGCTCGACGAGTTCTTCTTCGACCAGCCCGAGCGCGAATTCGACCAGCATTCGGTGATCCCCGCCGCTGCCGGCCGCGAAGTCGAGCAGTTCGCGGTCCGGGACACCGCCGATCACGCGTCGCAGAACCTGTTCGTCGGTCGCATCCTCGTTCAGCGGACTCAGAATCACCCGGCCGAGCCCCGTGCCGTTGCGCTTGATTGCCGGTTCGCTGCTCTCGATCGTCGGTCCACATGCCATGACCTCGACTTACCCCCGTCTGTCGTCCGGTACTACGAGACCGCGCACTTCCTCTGCTCATCTGTCAACGGCAATTCGGAGAAGGCGGCGGCCCGCCGGCGAGCGCAACTCACCTTCATGTGGCGATCTTACCGAATGTTTTCGGTCGTTATAAGAGGTGAGCGGTGAAATATCGCACCCGAGGCGCCGTATCTATTGACAGTCCGTCGAACAGGGCGTAGTGCAGCGTAAATCATAAGGGAAGCCCGGTGGCATATCCATAGGACTTTTGTCATGCCTGCGCAGCGGTGGCCCGCCGTTTTGTCACGCATTTCGTTGACGACCGGAGCTACGATTCCGCACCGCGTCGAGGGCCCCGTCCGGTGCGGACGGGGCCCTCGATCGATGTGAGTGGGTACAAAGCGGGCGCAAAGCGGATACAAAGCGGATACAAAGCATGCGGACCAAAAGTGCGGGGAACCCATGACGGGCTCCCCGCACCTGATGTGAGGCAGGGTCAGACCCTGGCCTCCTCCTCGACCCCGGCCGGGGGAACCGAGGCCGGCTTCTTGGCCCGGCTACCGGGCATCCACCAGTTGGCCTTGCCGCACAGCTCCATCACCGCGGGCACCAGGATCATCCGGATGATGGTGGCGTCGATGAACACGGCGACGGCCATGCCCAGACCGATCTGCTTGATGGAGACGTCGGGGCCGAGCAGCGAGGTCGTGAACACGGCGACCATGATGGCGGCCGCGGCCGTGATGACCTTGGCGGTCCTCGCCAGTCCCTGGGTGACCGCGGTCCGTGTGTCACCGGTCCGCTCGTACTCCTCGCGAACCCGTGAGATCAGGAAGACCTCGTAGTCCATCGACAGGCCGAACAGGACCGGGAACATCATCATCGGCACCCATGTGGTGACCGGCATCTCGGTCGGGAACCCGAGGGCGGAGCCGAGCCAGCCCCACTGCACGACCGCCACCAGCACACCGTAGGCGGCGCCGATCGAGAGGAGGTTCATCACGGCGGCCTGGAGGGCGATCGTGACCGACCGGACCAGCGCCACGAGCAGGAGCAGGGACAGCAGGATGACCACCGCGACCATCCAGGGCAGACGGGTGCTGGTCTCCTCCGCGAAGTCGATCGCGCCGGCGTTCGGGCCGCCGATGCGCACCTTCTCGCCGCCGGACGCCTGGGGGAGCACGTCGTCGCGCAGCTGGTGCACGAGGTCCGCGGTCGCCTCGTCCTGGAATCCCGTCTCGGGGAAGGCCATGAAGGTGGCGGCCCGCTGGTCCTCGCTGACCCGCGGCTCCGTGGCGTAGGCGACACCCTCCGTCTTCCTGACCGCCTCGACCACCGGGCCCAGCCCCGCGCCCCGGGAATCGACCTCGGCGGCGAAGACCAGGGGTGCGCCGTACCCCGGGCCGAAGCCCTCGGAGAGGATCTCGTACGAGGTGTAGCTGCTCCGGTCACGGGGCTGGACACTCGCGTCCGGCAGGCTCAGCCGCATCGACAGGGCGGGGGCGGCCAGCACCAGCAGGCCCGCACCGGCCAGCACCGCCGCGAGCAGCGGCTTGCGCTGCACCACACCGGCCCAGCGCTCGGCGGCCGTACGACGCTCCCTCGACGGGACACCCTCGGTACGCCGCTTGCGGGACGTACGACGGGGCAGCCGCAGAGAGTTGATCTTGTAGCCGGTGAAGCCCAGGAACGCCGGCAGCAGGGTCACCGCGGCGATCATCGTCACCAGTACGGTGACGGACGCGCCGACGGCGACGCCGGTCATCAGCCGCTGTCCCATGGTGATCAGACCCAGCAGGGCGATCACGACGGTCGTGCCGGCGAACAGGACGGCGTGACCGGCGGTGGTGATGGCCCCGACCGTGGCGGCCTCCGGCTCGTCGCCCTCCGCCAGGCCCTCCCGGTACCGCGTCACGATGAACAGGGCGTAGTCGATGCCGACACCGAGTCCGATCAGCGCGGCCACGAGCACGGTGAAGTCCGGTGAGGGAACGATGTGCCCGGCCAGCTTGATGAGGGCGATGCCGCCGAGGATCGCCATCAGCGCGGTCACGATCGGCAGGCCCATGGCCACCAACGAGCCGAAGGCGATGAAGAGGATGACCGCCGCCGCCAGGACGCCGATGCTCTCGGCGGGGCCCTGCGGGGGCGTCTCGGCCTTCTCCGCCTTGTCCCCGCCCAGTCCCAGCGTCACGCCGTCGCCGGAGGCGTCCTTGACCGTGGTCACCAGGGGCTTGACCTCGGTCTTCTTCACGTCCTGATCGGTCAGCGGGATCGTCGTACGGGCGATGCGGCGATCTTCGGTCACCAACTGCTCGTCGTCGTACGGCGAGGTCACCGGCCCGGTGATCGAGGAGGCGTCCAGCTCGGCGATGACCTTCTCGATCTTCTGCCGGGCCGCGGGGTCGTCGATCCCCTTCTCCGACTTGATCGCGAGGGTGAGCGTGTCCCCTTGCTGCTCGGGGAAGTGCTGCTCGATCAGAGCCTGAGCCTTGGCCGAACCGGAGTCACCACCGGTGAAGTCGTTGTCCGAAGCGGCACCGAAGCGAAAGCCCACGAACGCCAGGGCGATCACGCCGATGATCCAGGTCACCAGGACCAGGCGGCGGCGTCGGTAGCAGAACCGGGCTAGCCCCGCCAGAGCTCCGTCCGTGCGGGGAGTCTCGGTTGGCATCGTCTCTCCTCGAGTCGTTGAGCGTTGAGCTCAATCCTCACGAGGAGACTCCTCCGCGTCGATGTGCGTACGGAGGCACTATGCCGATGCCCCTACCGCGGTTGCGGTACTCCCCACGCAGTACTGCCGTGCCGGCGCGCACCCGTGCCGTCGTCCCCCCGGCCGCGCCGAAGGCGGTGCGCAGGCCCAGGTGCTTGGGGTGGATCACGGCCTGGGTGCGCACCGGCTCCTCGTGGCAGCGTTCCACGGGCAGTGCGGTCGGGACCACGGCGTGCTGGATTTGCGACCTCCCGTACGAACCGGAGGCGTTCCTCGTCCCACGCCGGATCGGCGATCAGGTCGATGGCGACCTGGATGCCCGTCCGGCGGGCCGACGGCGCCGGACGGCACCCGGGCGGACCAGCCGCACGCCCACACGGCCGGCGCCGCGGGAGCCGGGTCAGGCGTAGTGGCGGTAGACCGCCTGCGCCACGCAGGCCGGCTTGTCGCTGCCCTCGACCTCGACGGTGAACGTCAGCGGCATCTGCACGCCGTTGCCCTTCACCTCCTCCACGGTGCCGACGGCGCCGTGCAGGCGGATCTTCGCGCCGACCGGGACGGGACTGGGGAAACGGACCTTGTCCAGACCGTAGTTGACGCTCATGGAGATGCCGGTGATGTCCAGCAGCTCACCGAAGAGCGGGATCATCAGGGAGAGCGTGAGGTACCCGTGGGCGATCGGGCCGCCGAACGGGCCGTCCTTGGCCCTCTCCGGGTCCGTGTGGATCCACTGGTGGTCGTCGGTCGCGTCCGCGAAGGTGTTCACCCGGTCCTGGGTGATCTCCCGCCACTCGGTGCGCCCGAGGTCGGTGCCGCCGAGGGCCTTGAGTCCGTCGATTCCATGGGCGGTGGTGGGCATGAAAGATCCTTTCGAAGGTTCAGCAGGGTGCGTCACGTGGGGGAGTGGTGGGACGGTCCGCCCGCGTGCAGGTCGCGGACGGCGGACTTGATGATCTTGCCGGAGGCCGTGCGGGGCAGACGGTCCGTGAGGATCACGGACTTGGGGATCTTGTACTTGGCGAGCCTGCCCCGGAGGTGGCCGAGGAGGTCGTCCTCGGCCGCACGGGCCCCGGGCCTGAGGACGACGACGGCGCGGCCGACCTCGCCCCAGACCCGGTCGGGCACACCGATCACCGCGCACTCGTCCACGGCGGGATGGGTGAGGAGCGCGCCCTCCACCTCGGCCGGATAGACGTTCTCGCCGCCCGACACGAACATGTCCTTCACGCGGTCGACGATGTAGGCGTAGCCGTCCGCGTCGGTACGGGCGACGTCACCGGTGCGCAGCCAGCCCCCGTCGGTGAAGGCGGCCTCGGTGTCATCCGGCCGGCACCAGTAGCCGCTCATCACGTTGGGGCCGTGCACGAGGATCTCCCCGCGCTGCTCAGGCCCGGCGTCGCTGCCGTCGGGCAGGACCACGCGGGTGTCGGTGAAGAAGTGCGGCACGCCGGCGGAGCCCGCCTTGGCCGAGGTCTGCTCCTTGTCCAGGAAGAGAACCCCGGGGGAGGCCTCGGTCATGCCGTACCCCTGGCTGAAGGCCAGGCCGCGGGCCAGGTACGCGGCGATGGTGCGTGCCGGGACCGGTGCGCCGCCGCAGGTGACGGTGCGCAGGCTGGACAGGTCCGTGGTCGCCCACCGGGGCCGGGCCGCCATCGCGTCGTACATCGTGGGGACGGCGAACAGGTGGGTCACGCGCCGGCTCTCGATGGTCTCCAGCACCTGCTCGGCGTCGAAGGCGCCGAGCAGGACCACGCGGCCGCCCTTGAGGAGGGTGGGCAGGCACGTCATGTTGAGACCGGCGGTGTGGAACAGCGGGGCCACGACCAGGGTGACCTCGTCACCGGCGAGGTCGGTGTCGACGAGGACGTTGACGCTGTTCCAGATGATGTTGCCGTGGGAGAGGACGGCGCCCTTGGGGCGGCCCGTCGTTCCCGAGGTGTACATGATCATGCACGGGTCCTCGGGAGTCACGGCCACGTCCAGGGGGCCGGCCGCGCCGCCTGCGATCAGCTCCTCGTAGCCGTGGGCACCGTCCTCGGGACCGTCCAGCGCGACGCGGTGGCACAGCCCCGCCTCGTCGGCGGCGGCGCGGGCGGCCAGGGCCTGCTCCGGTCCGTGGACGAGGACGGTGCTGCCCGAGTCGGACAGGTTGTACGCCAGTTCCGGAGCCGCCAGCCGGGTGTTGAGCGGCACGAACACCGCACCGAGCGCGCCGGCGGCGAACAGGGTCTCCAGGAAGGCCGGATGGTTGGGGCCCAGGTAGGCGACGCGGTCACCGCGCCCCGTACCCAGCGCCCGCAGGCCGTGGGCGAGGCGCAGGACACGCCGGTGCAGGTCGCGGTAGGTCCAGGAGCGGTCCTCGTGGACGACGGCGACGCGGTCGGGTGTCTTGCGGGCCCGGCGGGCCGGCCATGAGCCGAGGCCTTGGTTCAGCACGAGGACTCCTTCAGTCCGTGAGCAGGCCGAGCAGGCGGGCGGCGTTCTCCTTGAGGATCTTCGGCCGGACCTCGGGCTTGATGTCGAGCTTCTCGAAGTCCGCGAGCCACCGGTCGGGCGTGATGACGGGGTAGTCGGAGCCGAAGAGGACCTTGTCCTTCAGCAGACTGTTGGCGTACCGCACGAGCTGCGGCGGGAAGTACTTCGGGGACCAGCCGGACAGGTCGATGTAGACGTGGGGCTTGTGGGTGGCCACCGCGAGCGCCTCGTCCTGCCAGGGGAAGGACGGGTGGGCCAGGATGATCCGCAGCTGCGGGAAGTCCACGGCGACGTCGTCGACCAGCATGGGGTCGGAGTACTTCAGCCGGATGCCGCCGCCGCCCGGGACACCCGCGCCGATGCCGGTCTGGCCGGTGTGGAACAGGGCGGGCACGCCGAGTTCCTCGATGGCCTCGTACAAGGGGTAGGCGAGCGGGTCGTTCGGGGAGAACGCCTGGATGCTCGGGTGGAACTTGAACCCGCGCACGCCGTACTCCCGGACCAGACGCCGGGCCTCGCGCACTCCCGCGCGCCCCTTGTGCGGGTCGACGGAGGCGAACGGGACGAGCACGTCGGCGTGGGCGGCGCAGCTCTCCGCGATCTCCTCGTTGGAGATCCGCGGGTGCCCGGTGGCGTGTTCGGCGTCGACGGTGAACACCACGGCGGCCATGCGGCGTTCACGGTAGTGCGCGGCCATCTCCTCGATGGTCGGCTGCCGGTGCCCGTGGGCCTTGAAGTACTTCTCGGAGGCGCCGAACAGCTCGGGGCTCAGCGCTCCGTGGCCGTCCTTGGAGACCTCCGCGTGCGTGTGCACGTCGATGGCGGTGAGCCGGTCCAGATCCAGCGCGAGGTCGCCCATGTCACGCCACCGGGGCCTTGGGCGCCGGGATGCCGTACGTCTCCGGCTCGGCGCCCACGCCGTCCGCCCACTGCGCGGCGATCGTCTCCGCGTTCCAGCCGCCGTCGGCGAAGGCGACGGCCTTCTCCTTGGGGTGGGCCCACAGGGCCAGGCGGTCGCCGCCGACACCGATGGCCTGTCCGGTCACGTCCCGCGAGGCGTCCGAGGCCAGGAAGGTGACCAGGCCGGCGACATCCTCGACGGTGCCGAGTCCCTCGTCCTTGCGCAGCCAGTCCGGCAGCGGGGAGCCGTCCCGTTCGGCGGCCTCGATGACCGGGGCGAAGGCCGGGATGGTCTTGGTCATCTCGGTGGCGGCGACCGGCACCACGGCGTTGACCGTGACGCCGGCGCGGCCCAGCTCCATCGCCCAGGTCCGGGCCATGGCGACGATCCCGGCCTTGGCGGCGGCGTAGTTGGTCTGGCCGAAGTTGCCGCGCTGCCCGGCCGGCGAGGAGATCAGGATCAGCCGGCCACCGGTGCCCTGCTCCCGCATGCGGACGGCGGCGGCCCGGGCGCAGGTGAAGGTGCCGCGCAGATGGACGCGGACCACGGCGTCGAAGTCGTCGTCGGTCATCTTCCACAGCACGCGGTCGCGCAGGATGCCGGCGTTGGTGACCAGGACGTCGAGGCTGCCGAACTCCCGTACCGCCGTGTCCACCAGGAGCTGGGCCGCCTCGCTGTCGCCGACCGCGGCGACGACGCCGGTCGCCCTGCCGCCCGCGGAGGTGATCGAGGCGACGGCCGTGTCGACGGCGGCCCGGTCGACGTCGTTGACGACGACGGCGGCCCCCGCCGCGGCGAGTGCCTGCGCGTACCCCAGCCCGAGACCGCGCCCGCTTCCGGTGACTACGGCGACTTTGCCCTGAAGATCCATGAGAGGTGCCCCTCGTGTGCGGTGTGAAGAGGAATGCCGAAGCGCCGGCCGAGCCGGGATCGACAGGAATCCTGATGAACGGCAGTCTGGGCAATCATCAGGATTCCTGTCAATGCCTTAGTGTGGGACGCGCCGTCGAGCCGGCGGCGCACAGCGAAGGGAGCGACATGAACCGATCCGCGCGGACCGCCACCTCGGGAGGGCGGACGTGACCGCCTCGCTCCTCTACCTGGTCAAGAGGACGGAGCTGGCGGTGCGGGCCCGCCTCGAGGAGCTGCTCAGGCCCGCCGGCATCACGGCGCTGCAGTACACCGCCCTCACCGTGCTGGAGCGGCACGACGGAATCTCCGCCGCGCAGCTCGCCCGCGACTCCTTCGTCACCGCCCAGACCATGGCCGACATGGTGCGTGCCCTGGAACGCCGCGGCCTGATCCGGCGTGAACCCAACCCGGTCAACCGTCGCGAGCGCCTGATCCTGCTCGCCGGACCGGGACGGCGACTGCTCGCCGAGTACGCGGAACCGGCCCGCGAGCTGGAGCGGCGCATGGTCGCCGAACTGACCGCCGAGGAGGTCGCCCTGTTCCGGGAGGCGCTGAACGAGGCATGGCGCGCCCTGTCCTGACCGCCCGCGGGCGGGCCACTGGCGGAGGAGCGGCTGCTGGTCGAGCCGGCGGTGGGCGGGCGCGTCCGTGCGGAGGGCCGGCCGCCACGGAAGCGAAGTGTGGGAAAACAGGAAGGAGGCCGGGGTGCTGGAGCGGCTGAACCAGGCCATGGAGCACATCGAGTCGCATCTCGACCAGCAGATCGACGTGGCCGAACTGGCGCGCGTCGCCTGGACGTCGGAGTACCACTTCCGGCGCATGTTCTCCGCGCTGTCCGGCATGCCGCTGTCGGAGTACGTCCGGCGCAGGCGGCTGACGGTGGCGGGCGCCGAGGTGCTCGCGGGTGAGCGGACACTGCTGGACGTCGCGATCCGCTACGGCTACGGGTCCGGTGAGGCCTTCGCGCGGGCGTTCCGCGCCCTGCACGGGGTCGGTCCGGGCGAGGCCCGGCGGACCGGTGCGGCGCTGCACTCCCAGCCCCGGATGTCCTTCCGGATCGTCGTGGAGGGCAGCAGCGGCATGCGGTACAGGATCCTCGACAAGAAGGAGTTCCGGGTCGTCGGCAGGAAGGCCCGGGTGCCCCTGGTCCACGAGGGGGTCAACCCTTCGATCGCCGAGTTCATCCGGGGTATCGGCCCCGAGCCGCTGCGGCGCCTGGCGGCACTGTCCGACCAGGAACCGGAGGGCATCGTGGGGGTGAGCGACCAGCTCGACCCCAGCCGGGCGGAGGGCACCGAACTCGACTACTACCACGCGGTGGTGACCGGGGCCGAGGCGCCCGAGGACATGGACGTCCTCGAGGTGCCCGCCGGGACGTGGGCGGTCTTCGAGAGCTCCGGCCCGTTCCCGCAGGCACTCCAGTACCTGTGGCGCGACGTGTACACGCAGTGGTTCCCCTCGAACCCGTACCGGAGCAGGCCGGGTCCCGAGATCCTCCGCGTCCGCGTGTCCGAGGACGGGGCGCAGGCGGACGCGGAGGTCTGGATCCCCGTGGAGCGGGCCGTCGGCTGAGCGGACGCCCGGCCGGCGGCCCGCGCGGGTCAGGGCTTCACCGGATTGCCGTCGGAGGTCACCACGAGGCGGCCGTCCGAGGCGAAGGACCACCCCAGGGCTCCGCCGTACGCGGGGCACCGGGAGCCGTTCGAGCCGGTCCAATCTGGATGGTGCCGTCGGCGTCGCCCACGGTCCTGTCGTGCGAACCGCCGCCGCTGCGGCACGAGGCGTTGCCGCGGAACACCGAAGTGCCCGCATCGAACGAGAAGTTGCGCTGGGCGTCGTCGATGCTGACGTTGTCCGACACCCGTTCATCGAGCCCGGGTTGCTGTTGCAGGTGAACCCGTGCTTGCCGTTGGCGTGGGCGATGCCGCGCCGGACGACGCGGCCGACCGCGATGTCCTCGCCGCCGAGCGTGTGGCCGTCGCGGTCACCGCTGGAGTTCCGGGTGCCGCCGACGAAGACGCCGTTGCCCCGGCGTGTGTGACGACGAGGCCCTGGCTTCCGGCGTGTCGTGACACTCGTGCTGGGCACTGGGGGACGATGGGCGTCCCCGGGCAGACACGGCACCGGCCGGACAGGGAGGGCACGTGGACCAGCGGGCCGTACGGGAGGCAACCGCGCCGGCGGGCGGGCCGGCCGGCGCTCCGGGGCGCGGGCACCACCAGGGCGGGGAGGGAACGGACACCCGGCGCCGCATCCCCCGCACCGACGCCGTACTGCGGGACCCGCGGCTCGCGGAGGCAGTGCACCGGCTCGGCCCCGACACGGTGAAGTCGGCCGTCCGGCAGGCCCAGGACCAGGCCCGTGAAGGGACGCTCCTCCCCGAGGACGTGGCGGACACGGCCCTCGCCCTCCTGCCGCCCTCGGCCGGCGGACTGCGGCCGGTGATCAACGCGACCGGCGTACTGCTGCACACCAACCTCGGCCGGGCCTCCCTGTCGCAGGCGGCCCGCCGCGCCGTGCGGGAGGCCGCCGGGCCGACGGACGTCGAACTCGACCTGCGCACCGGCGTACGCGCCCGCCGGGGACGTACCGCACTGGCCGCCCTGCGGGCACGGGTGCCCTCGGCCGGTGCCGCGCACGTGGTGAACAACGGTGCCGCCGCGCTGGTGCTGGTGGCGACCGCGCTCGCCGCGGGCCGCGAGATCGTCATCAGCCGGGGGGAGATGGTGGAGATCGGAGACGGTTTCCGCCTGCCCGACCTGCTGGTGTCGACCGGCGCCCGGCTGCGCGAGGTCGGCACCACCAACCGCACCTGCGTCGCCGACTACGCCGACGCCCTCGGCCCGGAGACTGGCTTCGTCCTGAAGGTGCACCCTTCCAACTTCCGCGTCAGCGGATTCACCCGCGCCGCCTCCACCGCCGAACTGGCCGCGCTGGGCGCCCCGGTCGTCGTCGACATCGGCTCCGGACTGCTCGCGCCGCACCCGCTGCTGCCCGAGGAGCCGGACGCCGAGAGCCAACTGCGCTCCGGCGCCGCCCTGGTGACGGCCAGCGGCGACAAACTGCTCGGCGGACCCCAGTGCGGACTGCTGCTCGGCCACGACGACCTCGTGCGGACGGTGTCCCGGCACCCCCTCGCCCGCGCACTGCGGGTGGACAAGCTGACCCTGGCCGCGCTGCAGGCGACCCTGACCGGCCCCGGCACCCCGACCGCCGACGCCCTGGCCGCCGACCCGGTACGGCTCCGGCACCGCGCCGAGCGGCTGGCCGCCGCACTGGGCGCCGACGGCGTCGACGCGCGGGCCGTCGCGAGCGACGCGACGGTGGGCGGCGGCGGTGCCCCGGGCGTCACCCTGCCCAGCGCAGCCCTCTCCCTCCCGGAGGCGTACGCCACCGCGCTGCGCACCGGCCGGATCCCCGTGGTGGGGCGCCTGGAGGGCGGCAGGTGCCTGCTCGATCTGCGCGCCGTACCGGCCGAGGACGACGAGCGGCTGGCCGAGGCCGTACGGGCCGCGGCGGAGAGGTAGGCGTCATGCGGGTGGTGGCCACCGCCGGTCACGTCGACCACGGCAAGTCCGCCCTGGTGCGGGCGCTGACGGGCATGGAGCCCGACCGTTACGAGGAGGAGCGCCGCCGAGGGCTCACCCTGGACCTCGGATTCGTCTGGACCCGGACCGAGCAGGACGGGGATCTCGCCTTCGTGGACGTGCCCGGGCACGAGCGGTTCGTCGCCACCATGCTGGCGGGCGTCGGACCGGTGCCCGCCGTGCTCTTCGTGGTCGCCGCCGACCAGGGCTGGCAGCAGCAGTCGCGGGAACACCTCGCGATCATCGACGCCCTCGGCGTACGGCACGCCGTCCTCGCGGTGACCCGCAGCGACCTCGCCGACCCCGGGCCCGTACGGGCCGACGCCGTCGAACGCCTCGCCGCGACCTCCCTCGGCAAGGTGCCGGCCGTCGCGGTGAGCTCCGTCACCGGCGCCGGACTCGACGAGCTGCGCGCGGAGTTGGGGCGGCTGGCCAGGTCGCTGCCCGTGCCGCCGGCCGACGCCGACGTACGGCTGTGGCTGGACCGGGCCTTCACGGTGCGCGGACGCGGCACGGTCGTGACCGGCACCCTCGGCGCGGGCACGCTGCGCGTCGGCGACCGGCTGCTGACGGGGGACGGCAGGGCGGAGCTGCGGGTGCGCGGGATGCAGTGCCTGCACGAGGAACGCACCACCGTGAGCGGGGTGGCCCGCGTGGCGGTCGACGTGCACGGAGCCGCCGACGGCACCCTGCGCCGGGGCCAGGTCCTGCTGTCGCCGGACCGCTGGCTGCTCACCGCACTGACCGACGTGCGTGTCACCGGGGAACCGGTCGCCGACCTGCCCCGGGCGTCGACCCTGCACATCGGGACGGCCGCGGTGCCGGTGACCGTCCGCCCGCTCGGCGGGGACACGGCGAGGCTGGCGCTCGGCCGCCCGCTGCCCCTGCGCGTCGGCGACCGCGCCGTCCTGCGCGAACCGGGCGGCACCCGCGCCCCCTGCGCGGTGACCGTCCTCGACGTGCGTCCGCCACGCCTGACCCGACGGGGAGCGGGCCGCGCCCGCGCCGAGGAACTCGCCACGATGACCGGACGCCCGGACGGCACCGCCGAGCTGCGGCGGCGCCGGCTCGTACGGCGCGGCGAACTGCTGGCGATGGGAGTGCCCCCGCCCGCCGAGCCCGTCGCCGGGGACTGGCTGGCCGACGCCGGCCACTGGGCACGGCTGCGCGCACGCCTCGCCGAGGAGGTCGCGCGGCACGCCCGGCAGCACCCGATGGAACCGGGCCTGCCCGCCGAGGCCGCGCGCCACCTCCTCGGCCTCCCCGACCGGCTGCTGGTCGACGCCCTCGCCCGGACCCCCGGCCGCCCCGGACTCCGATACCGGCAAGGGCGGCTGTACGGCGCCGACGCCGGCCCCACCCTGCCCCCGGCCCTGCGCGAGGCCGTCGACGCCGTACGCCGGGACCTGACCCGCGCGCCGTTCCGCGCGCCCGAGGCGGACCGGCTGAGCGAACTCGGGCTCACCCGCAAGGCCCTGGCCGCGGCCGTCACCGCCGGCGCGCTCCTGCGGGTCGGCGACGCCGTCGTGCTGCTGCCGGGCGCGGACACCGAGGCCGCCGCCGTCCTGGCCCGGCTGCCCCAGCCGTTCACCCTCAGCGAGGCCCGCCGGGCGCTGGACACGACGCGCCGTGTGGCCGTACCGCTGCTGGAGCACCTGGACGCCAGGGGACTGACGGAGCGGGTGGACGACCAGCGCCGGCGCTGCCGACCGGCCACCGGGAGCGGCGGAAGCGGAGACGGACGGGAATCGAACCCGCCTGCCCGAGATCCTCGGACACCTCGGTTTTGAAGACCGGGAGGGCCACCAGGCACCCACACGCCTCCACCGCCCGGCCAGGCTACACGGGCACCCGGCCACGGTCCCGTCACCACCGGTTCACGTCATCACCGAGTCCCGTCACCACCCAGGAGTACGGCATGACATCGACGAGCGAGACCGCCGTCCGCCTCACCCAGTACGCCCACGGCGGCGGCTGCGCCTGCAAGATCCCTCCCGGCGAACTCGAGGACGTGCTCGGCCCGCTGGCCCGGACGCGGCCCACCACGAGCGACTTCCCGCTCCTGGTGGGACTGGCCACCGGCGACGACGCGGCCGTCGTCACCCTGTCGGCACCGCCCGGCGGCACCGCACAGGCCGTGGTGTCCACGGCCGACTTCTTCACCCCGGTCGTCGACGACCCCTACGACTGGGGACGCATCGCCGCGGCCAACGCGCTCTCCGACGTCTACGCGATGGGCGGCCGCCCGGTCCTGGCGGTCAACCTGCTGGCCTGGCCGCGCGACGTCCTGCCCTTCGAGCTGGCCCGCGAGGTGCTGCGCGGCGGCCTGGACATCGCCGCCGAGGCCGGCTGCCACGTGGGCGGCGGACACAGCGTCGACGACCCCGAACCCAAGTACGGCATGGCCGTCACCGGCCTGGCCGACCCCACCCGGCTGCTGCGCAACGACGCCGGCCGGCCCGGCCTGCCGCTGTCGCTGACCAAACCGCTCGGACTGGGCGTCCTCAACAACCGGCACAAGGCCACCGGCGAGCGGTTCGAACAGGCGGTGGCCACCATGGTCGCCCTCAACCGGGACGCGGCCGCGGCCGCGCTGGACGCCGGGGCGGTCTGCGCCACCGATGTCACCGGCTTCGGCCTCCTCGGCCACCTGCACAAGCTGGCCCGCGCCTCCGGGGTGACCGCCGTGCTCGACTCCGCCGCCGTGCCCTGCCTGGACGGTGCGCGGGAGGCGGTGCGCGACGGCTACGTCAGCGGCGGCACGCGGCGCAACCTGGAGTGGGTGGCGCCGTTCACCGACTTCGGGGACACGGACGCCGACACCCGCATCCTCCTGGCCGACGCCCAGACCTCCGGCGGACTGCTCGTGGCCGGTGAGGTGCCGGGGGCACCGGTGATCGGCGAACTGGTCGCCCGCGGGTCGCACTCGGTCGTCCTGCGCTGACCGGCGCGCGTCCACCGCCCGTCCGTCACACCTCCGTGCCGGTGTGCCCGTCGATGCCCGCCCGCGCCCGGTACTCCCGCACCAGCGCCGGCGCGGCCGGACCCCTCGGACGCCGGCCCGGCCGGATGTCCACGGCGAACGCCTTCGTCTCCTGGATGTGCGTGTTCGGGTCGAGGGACAGATGCAGCAGCTCGTTCGCCGCGTCGCCCGTGCTGTAGCCGTTCGGACCCCAGTGATAGGGCAGCCCCACCTGGTGCAGGGTCCGGCCGTGCACGGTCAGCGGCGCCACGCGGTCGGTGACCAGCACCCGCGCCTCGACCACGCCGCGGGCGCTGACGATCGTCGCCCAGCCGGTGTGCTCCAGGGCGCGCTCGGCGGCCAGCTCGGGGGAGACCTCGCAGAAGAACTCCGGTTGCAGCTCCGCCAGATACGGCTGCCAGCGGGACATGCCGCCCGCCGTGTGGTGCTCGGTGAGCCGGTACGTGGTGGCGACGTACGGGAACACCTCCGAGCCGGGGGCGCCCGCGCTCGGCTGGTAGCGGTTGTCCGGGTGCGGCGGCAGCAAATGTCGTACGGGGTTGCGCTGTTGGCCGTACAACAGGTTGGGGAAGGGCGAGTCCTGAGGCTCGTAGTGCGCGGGCAGCGGGCCGTCGGTGAGTCCCGAGGGCACGTACAGCCAGGCCTTGCCGTCGGCCTGCATGATGAACGCGTCGGTGCCCGACAGGGCCTCGGGCCCGGTCGCGTCGGGCGGCGGCACGTGGTCGGGGGACTTGTCGGCGGCGAAGTCCGGGACGTCGTGCCCGACCCACTTCTCCTGGTCCTCGTCCCACCACACCAGCGCCTTGCGCTCGCTCCACGGCCTGCCGTCCGGGTCGGCCGAGGCGCGGTTGTACAGCACACGGCGGTTGGCCGGCCACGCCCAGCCCCACTCGGCGGCCACCCAGTCCTGCTGCTCCCCGGGTGTGCGGCGGGCGGCCTGGTTGACGCCGTCGGCGCGGACACCGCAGTAGATCCAGCAGCCGCACACCGTGGAGCCGTCGTCGCTCAACTGCTGGTAGGACGACAGCGGGTTGCCGTCGGCGTCATGGCCGTTGATCTCGGCCAGCACCGCCTCGGCGTCCGGTTCGGACAGCTCGCCCTTGACCGGGTAGTCCCAGGTCAGGTCGACGATCGGCCGGTCCGCCGGATCGGTGGAGCCGGCGAGCTTTCGGCGGATGATCCGCCCCAGGTGGTAGGTGAACCACAGGTCGCTGCGGGCCTCGCCGGGCGGCCGGACCGCCTGGTGGTGCCACTGCAGCAGGCGCTGGGTGTTGGTGAAGCTGCCGTCCTTCTCGGTGTGGGCGGCGGCCGGGAGGAAGAACACCTCGGTGCCGATGTCCTCCGTGCGCATCTCGCCCGTCTCGATCTCCGGGCCGTCCTTCCACCAGGTCGCCGACTCGATGAGCGAGAAGTCCCGCACCACCAGCCAGTCCAGGTTCGCCATCCCGAGCCGCTGCATCTTGCCGTTGGCCGAGCCGACCGCCGGGTTCTCGCCCATCAGGAAGTAGCCCTTGCAGGTCCCCTCCAGCTGGGCCATGACCGTCTCGTACGTCGAGTGGGAGCCCGTCAGCCGCGGCAGGTAGTCGAAGCAGAAGTCGTTCTCCGCCGTCGCCGCCTCGCCCCAGTAGGCCTTCAGCAGGCTCACCAGGTAGGCGCGCATGTTGCCCCAGTAGCCCTTGCGGGCCGCCTCGCCCCGCACGAACGCGTCCAGGCCCTCCTGCTGGTGCGCGTGCGGCATCGGGATGTAGCCCGGCAGCAGATTGAACAGGGTCGGGATGTCCGTGGAGCCCTGGATGGAGGCGTGTCCCCGCAGGGCCAGGATGCCGCCGCCGGGCCGGCCGATGTTGCCGAGCAGGCTCTGCAGCACGGAGGCCGCGCGGATGTACTGCACGCCCACCGTGTGCTGCGTCCAGCCGACCGCGTAGGCGAAGGCGGTGGTCCGGTCGCGGCCCGAGTTCTCCGTGACCAGCTCGCACACCTGCCGGAACAGGTCCTGCGGCACCCCGCAGATCCGCTCGACCATCTCCGGCGTGTAGCGGGCGTAGTGCCGCTTGAGCACCTGGAAGACGCAGCGCGGGTGTGTCATCGTCTCGTCCCGCTCGATCTCGCCCTCGCCGATGTCGGCGCCGCCCGAGCCGTGGGCCTCGCCGCGTGCCGCCTCCGTCACCGAGGCGCCGCCGCCCGTGCGGTCCTGGTACTGCAGGTCGCGTTCACCGGAGGCGGCCTGCATCTGCGTGCCCTCGTACTGCCAGCTGCCGTTGTCGTAGCTGCGGCTGTCGGGGTCGAGGCCGGAGAAGACGCCGTCGAGGTCCTCGGTGTCCCGGAAGTCCTCGCGCAGCACGACGGGACCGTTGGTGTAGGCGACGACGTAGTCGCGGAAGTACTTGTCGTGGCCGAGGACGTAGTTGACGATCCCCCCGAGGAAGGCGATGTCCGAGCCCGCGCGCAGTGGCACGTGCACGTCGGCCAGCGCGCTGGTGCGGGTGAACCGCGGGTCGACGTGGATCACTTTCGCGCCGCGGGCCTTCGCCTCCATCACCCACTGGAACCCGACCGGATGGCACTCGGCCATGTTCGAGCCCTGGATGACGATGCAGTCCGAGTTCTGCAGGTCCTGCTGGAAGGTGGTCGCGCCGCCGCGGCCGAACGAGGTTCCCAGACCGGGAACGGTGGAGGAGTGTCAAACACGTGCCTGATTCTCGATCTGCACCGCGCCCAGAGCGGTGAACAGCTTCTTGATCAGGTAGTTCTCCTCGTTGTCCAGCGTCGCGCCACCGAGGCTCGCGATGCCCAGCGTGCGGCGGGTACGGGTCTCGTCGACCTCCCACTGCCAGCCCGCGCGCCGGGCCTCGATCACCCGGTCGGCGATCATGTCCATCGCCGTGTCCAGGTCCAGGCGCTCCCAGTCGGTGCCGTGCGGGCGCCGGTACAGGACGTGGTGCTCGCGGGCGCCGCCCGTCGTCAGCTGGAGGCTCGCCGAGCCCTTGGGGCAGAGCCGGCCCCGGGAGATGGGGGAGTCGGGGTCGCCCTCGATCTGGGTGACGCGCCCGTCCTCGACGTACACGTTCTGGCCGCAGCCCACGGCACAGTACGGGCAGACGGACTTCACGACCCGGTCCGCCGACGCCACCCGGGGGGTGAGCCGTTCGGTCGTCCCGCTCTTGGCGGCGGCTCCGCGGCCCAGGGGGTCGGTGCCCTTGAGCTGACGGTAGACCGGCCAGGAGTCGATCCAGGTGCGTACGCCCATGTCGTCCTCCGCCCTTCCTCGGTGTGCTCCGCCGGCCCCGGGTGTCCCGTTTCCGGCCTTCCCATCCGTGCCGCGCCGTCCGGCGGACCTCGGGCCCGCGAGGCGCGGACCTCTCAGCCCGCGCCGTCCTCCAGCCGCTCCCGCTGCGGGACGACGGTGTACCGGGGGTCCTCCGCCGAGGCCACCCCGGCGTGGAACACGCCGAACCGCAGGGCCGCGGAACCCGCCAGCAGTGCCGCCCCGGCCAGCGCGGCCGGGGCGCGGCGACGGCCCGCCACGGCGGCCAGGGCCGCCCCACCGGCCGTCAGCGTCTCCGCCGCGCGCAGCAGTCCGCGCGCCTTGCCCTGCTCGAAGGGCTCGGACACCATCCCCATCCGCCGCTTCATCAGCCGGAAGGCACCCAGCTCCAGGGCCGCCCCCAGCACCGCCGTCCGGCGCGCGGGCCCCGTCTGCGCCGACGGCACACCGGCCAGCGCCAGCCCCGCCGCCGCGGTCGCCGCCGAACCGGCGAAGACGAACGGCAGCTCCCGGTAGCCCTCGTGCCAGGAGGGCACCGCGGTGTCCGACAGCAGCACGGCGGTGTACGTGGCGACCGCCGGGCCGAGCACCGAGGCGGCCGCCGTGGCGGCGGACCCGGCCGGCCGGAAGCGGCCGCTCACGTCGGCCGCCGCGGCGGCCATGGTGAGCGGGGCATAACCGGCCAGCAGCCAGGAGCCCACGTTCATCGGCGAGGTGGGCTTGAAGACGCGCAGCATATTGAGGAACCGGGAGGGCCGGCCCAGGTCGTGCACCAGCGCGCCCAGCGACAGCGAGACGGCGCCCGCCGCGCCCAGCTTCGCCGTCCGCGCCAGCGCCGGACGCCCCGTGGCGTGCCCGCCGGCCGCCAGCAGCGACGACGCGCCCGCCAGCCCGCCCAGCCAGAGGTAGCCCGCGATGTCGAGGGCCGCCCAGTTCGGCCTGTTCAGCACCGGCTTGCCGTAGTACGAGGAGAATTCGGCGTCCGGCACCATCGGTTGCTCACCGCGCCCACGGCGGCGCCGGCGGCGCCCGGCGTGCGCTGCCGTCGGGGCGTCCCGTCCGGGCCGCGCGCCCTGGACGCCGTCGCGGGTGACGTCCGAACCGGTCATCGGGGCCTCCTGGCGAAACCGGCGACGGCCAGCGCGGCCAGCGAGGCTGCGGCCATCGCCGCGTGCCGCCACATCGAGGGCAGGTCCCGGGTGGTGACCACCGGGTCGGGCGGCAGCCCGTACACCTCCGGCTCGTCCAGCAGCAGGAAGAAGGCGCCGTCGCCGCCCACACCGTCGTCCGGGCTCTCCCCGTACAGCCGGGCGTCGGTCACCCCGGCCGCGTGCAGCCGCGCGACGCGGGACGCCGCCCGCTCCCGCAGCTCCTCCAGCGGGCCGAACTGGATCGAGTCGGTCGGGCACGCCTTCGCGCAGGCCGGTTCCATGCCGACGCCGAGCCGGTCGTAGCACAGCGTGCACTTCCAGGCGCGTCCGTCGCCCTCCCGCTGGTCGATGACGCCGTAGGGGCAGGCAGGCACGCAGTAGCCGCAGCCGTTGCAGATGTCCTCCTGCACCACGACCGTGCCGAACTCGGTGCGGAACAGGGAGCCGGTGGGGCACACGTCCAGGCACGCGGCGTGGGTGCAGTGCTTGCACACGTCGGAGGCCATGAGCCAGCGCAGCTCGGTACGCCCGTCCGGGCCGGGGGAGGAGGGCAGGGCGCCCAGGCCCCGGGCGGCCGCGAAGACGTCGACGTCCCCGTGGCCGGCCCCCGGCTCCCGGCCGCCGAACGGCCCCCGCTGCTCGATGAAGGCGACGTGCCGCCAGGTGTCGGCGCCGAGCCCCTGCGTGTTGTCGTAGGACATGCCGGTGAGCAGCAGACCGTCCTCCGGTACGGCGTTCCACTCCTTGCAGGCCACCTCGCAGGCCTTGCAGCCGATGCACACGGAGGTGTCGGTGAAGAAGCCGACGCGGGGCGGGGGATCGCGATGACCGGCCGCGGCCGCCACGTCCGGCTCCGGGCCGGAGAGCCGGTGGGCGTGCTTCGCACGGCCGCCGGTGCGGGCGGCGCCGGCGCTCTTCTCGGTCATCCCGTACCTCCACGCCCCTCGGTGCCCTCCTCCCGAGCCTGGCACGGGTGCCCGCGCCGCGCGCGCCCGAAACGGCCGACGGTGACTGCCGCGCGGGCGGGCCGGGACTGCTCAGGCGACGCCGGGGCCGGTGATCGGCCGGCCGTCGCCGTCGTAGGGCCAGACGTTGGTGGTGCAGCCGTGCAGTCCCTTGATCTGCTGCATCATCACCGGCGCGGGCCGCCCCGGGCCGGGGCACCCCTCATGGCCGTGGCCCAGGAAGTGCCCGACCTCGTGGTTGACGATGAGCGCCCGGTACGACGTCACGTCGTCCGCGTAGTACTGCGTGGCCAGCAGCCACCGCTTGAGGTTGACCATGACGTCCTGACCGACGTTGCAGTTGACTTCGCCGCCCGTGTCCAGGCCGTACCGGCCGCATATGTCGTCCACCGTTCCCGCCGTGGCGAGCCGCACCCGGAAGTCGGACGCGCCGCCGGACACGCGGCGGAACCCCACCTCGCCGTCGGCCGTCCAGCCCCGGTCGTCGGCGAGGATCCGCTCGACCTCGGCGGCGACGTCCCGCGCCGACACCCCGATGCCGTCCTCTACCTGGACGACATAGGTCAGCGTGCGCCCGTTCCCGCCGGCCCGGTCACCGCCGCCCCCGGCGGTGGTGAACGTTCCGGGCCCCGAGGACGGGATCGAGTCGGGGCTCTCCGAGCCGTCCGGCTGAACCTCCGGGTCCTTCTTCTCGGCCACGGTGCCCGGCGCGGGCCGCCCGGCCGGGGAGGAGGCGCCGGCGGACGGCCGGGGCTCCACCGTCGTGACCGGACCGGCGGCGCCGGCGGGACGTTCGGAGGCGGAGGTGCTCCCCTTCACGGCCAGCGCTCCGGCGAGCAGCACGACGGCGGCCGCCGACCCCGCCCAGAGGGCCGGCGCCCTCCGTCGCCGCGCGCGGCGGACACGTCTGCCGCTCCGGCGCCGGCGGGCCTGGTCGGCGGACGGTGAGGGACTCGATCGGTGCGCGTTCATGATCACGCAGCGTTCCCCGGCCGTGTGATCGCCGGTGGACCGCTTGTGGACCGTCCTGTAACAGCCGCCCACCCGTGCGCGAACACGCGTTCGCCCCCACGCATACTGAGACCCATGCCACGGGTCCTGATCATCGAAGACGACCGCGCCGTCCGGGAGGGCGTCCGCCTCGCCCTGCGCCGGCAGGGACACGAGGTCGCCGCCGCCGCGACCGGCGAGGACGGGCTGCGGGAACTGCGCACGTTCCGGCCCGACGCCGTCGTCCTCGACCTGATGCTGCCCGGCATGTCCGGCCTGGAGGTGTGCCGCCGCATCCGCGACCACCACCAGGTGCCCATCATCATGGCCACCGCCCGCGGCGACGACGCCGACGTCGTCGTCGGACTGGAGGCCGGAGCGGACGACTACGTGGTCAAGCCCGTCCGCGCCCGCGTGCTGGACGCACGCATCCGGGCGGTGCTGCGCCGCGCGGGCGGCCCGCCGGACGACCACGGCGGCCCGCGTACCGAGCAGCACGGCGACCTGACCATCGACCGCGCCGGACTCACCGTCACCCACCAGGGGCGGCCCGTCGCCCTCGCACCGTCCGAACTGCGGCTGCTGCTCACCCTGTCCGCCTCGCCCGGCCAGGTGTTCAGCCGTCAGCAGCTTCTGGAAGCCGTGTGGGAGCACAACTACCACGGGGACGCACGGCTCGTGGACGCCTGCGTGAAGCGCCTCAGGTCCAAGATCGGCGAGCCCGCGGACCGGCCGCACCACATCCACACCGTGCGCGGTTTCGGCTACCGGTTCGGGCCCCGGTGAGGGCGGTGAAGCTGCTGCGCGCGCTGGGCGGACTCCGCCTGCGGCTGGTGGTGGCCTTCGCCTTCGTCGCCGCCGCGGCCACGGTGACCACCGGTGCGCTGACCTTCCGCGAGGCACGGACCGGCATCCTCCAGCAGAGCCAGGACACGGTGATCGAGGACTTCCGCGACCGGGTCAACACCCTGGTGCCCAACTACCGGTTCCCGCCCGACCGGTCCGACCTGGAGTCGTTCGCCGCCGACGTGGCCCGCGGCGGACGGTCCCAGAACTGGCGGGTGCTGGCCGCCTACCGGGAGCTGAGTGTCACGTCCGCCGCAGACGACGCCTTCGGCGAGCTGTCCCCGGGAATGCGCGAGTCGGTGCGCTCGCGCCGCGCCACGGTCTTCCAGCGGGTGACGAGGGACGGCCGCTCCTCCCTCGTCGTCGGCATGCCCGTCACCTTCGCCGGCCCGTACCCCGTCTCCGAGCCCGCCTCCGGGCTCGAGGTCTACCTCACCGTGCCCCAGAACGAGGAACAGGGATACGTCGACGCCCTGGTCGCCGCCATCGAACGGGCCACCGTGCCCGCCCTCGCCCTGGCCGTCGTCCTCGCCCTGCTGGCCGCGCGCGGGGTGCTGCGGCCGGTCCGGGAACTGCGCCGGGCGACCCGCAGCATCGCCGAGGGCCGGCTCGACACCCGGCTCGCCGTGCAGGGTACCGACGAACTCGCCGACCTCTCCCGCACCTTCAACGAGACCGCCGAGGCGCTGGAGGGGTCGGTCGCGGAACTGCGGCGCATGGAGGCCGGTGCCCGGCGCTTCGCCGCGGACGTCTCGCACGAACTGCGCACCCCGCTCGCGGCGATGACGGCGGTCACCGACGTGCTGGACGAGGACGCCGCCGGCCTGGACGACGACACCGCGACGGCCGTCCGCCTCATCAGCGAGGAGACCACCAAACTGGCCGGCCTGGTGAACGACCTGATGGAGATCTCCCGGTTCGACGCGGGCGCGGCCGCCCTCCACCTGGACGACATCGACCTCGCCGAGTCCGTACGGCGCACCCTCGCCACGCGCGGCTGGACGCACACGGTGGAGACCGTCCTGCCGGAACCCGGCACACTGCGCGGCCGCGTCGACCCGCGCCGCCTCGACGTCGTCGTCGCCAACCTCGTCGCGAACGCCCTGCGCCACGGCCGTCCCCCCGTGCACCTGCACCTCTACGGACTTAACGACCCCGAAACGGGCGCACAGGCGGTCGTCGAGGTCCGCGACAGCGGGGACGGCATCCCCGACAGCGTCCTGCCGCACGTCTTCGACCGCTTCTACAAATCGGACACCGCCCGGGTCCGCAGCGAGGGCAGCGGGCTCGGACTGGCCATCACCACGGAGAACGTGCGCCTGCACGGCGGCACCGTCCGGGCGGGCAACCATCCGGACGGCGGCGCCGTCTTCACGGTCGTCCTTCCCCTGCGCCAGGACGGCGCGGCGGACGGAACGGGGAACCCGGCGAAGGAGGACCGCGCATGAACGTCCGGCGCGCGCTGCCGGCCCTGCTGACGGCGGGCCTCGCCCTGTCCGCCTGCGACATCCCCGCGACCGGCGTGGTCGAGGCCGGCGAACCCGCCACCGGCGTCCTCGAACCGCCGGGCGCCACCCGGACGCCGGAGGAGCCCCGGGCCCTGCCGGCCGCCACGGTCCCGCTGTACTTCGTCTCCGGCGGTTCCCTGGTCGCCGTCTCCCGCACGCTGCCCGGCGGGGCGGAACTCGGCAGCACGGTACTGATGCTGTTCAAGGGCCCGGACACCGCGGAACGCGAGCGCGGACTGACGACCGAACTTCCGCCGACCGGCGTCGCGCCCACCATACGGACCGACGGCGCGACGGTCACCGTCGAACTCCCGCCGGCCGCCGCCGGACTGAGCGGCACGGCCGTCGACCAGCTGGCCTGCACGGTCGCCGGTGCCCGACTGCTCCAGGACCCGGAACTGGGGAGCGCGCAGGTGACCGTGGAGCAGCCGGGCGGGCGGCTGGCCGGCCGGTCCAGCGACGACTGCCCCGGCATGGCGACCGCCGTGCCCACCGCCGCCGTGCCCACCGGCTGACCGCCCGGCCCGTCCGGCGGCACCGGCGAGGAAGCGGTCGCGCCACCCCGCCTGCCTGCCGACCGTCCCCCGGTGGCACCGTGTCCAGCGTGAGGGAACCGGAGACGACGAGGAGACCGGACATGCCGACGAGCCACCACACGGACGACACGCAAGCGCTGCGGGGCGTGCGGATCGCGGACTTCTCCCGCGTGCTCGCCGGGCCGTACGCGACGATGCTCCTCGCCGACCTGGGCGCCGAGGTCGTCAAGGTGGAGCGGCCCGGCACCGGCGACGACACCCGCGCCTGGCGACCCCCGGCCGACGCCTCCGGGACCTCCACGTACTTCCTGGGCGTCAACCGCAACAAGCGGTCCGTCGCCCTCGACCTGACCACCGACGAGGGACGCGAGCGGGCCCGCACGCTGATCGCCCGCTCGGACGTCGTGGTGGAGAACTTCCGCCCCGGCACCATGGAGAAGCTCGGGCTCGGACACGAGGAGCTCCTCGCCGCCGACCCGCGGCTCGTCTACTGCTCCGTCACCGGCTTCGGCACCGGCGCCGGCGCGGCACTGCCCGGCTACGACCTCCTGGTGCAGGCGGTGGGCGGGCTGATGAGCGTCACGGGGGAGCCCGACGGGGAACCCCTCAAGACCGGCGTCGCCCTCGTCGACGTCATCACCGGACTGCACGCGGTCGTCGGCATCCTGGCCGCGCTGCGCCACCGGGAGCGGACCGGCCGGGGACAGCTCGTCGAGGTCAGCCTGCTCGGCTCGCTGCTGTCGGCGATGGCCAACCAGTCCTCCGGTTACGTGTCCGCCGGCGTCGTCCCGGGACGGCTCGGCAACGCCCACCCGAGCATCGCCCCGTACGAGACCTTCCCCACGGCGGACCGCCCGATCGCCCTCGCCGTCGGCAACGACCGGCAGTTCGCCGCGCTGGCCGCCCTGCTGGGACGGCCGGAACTCGCCGGCGACGAGCGGTTTCGCACCAACCCCGACCGCGTCGCCCACCGGAGCGAACTCCGCCCGCTCCTCGAGGACCTGCTGCGCACCCGCACCGCCGACCACTGGGCCGGCGTCCTGCCCGCCGCCGGGGTGCCGGCCGGGCCGGTCAACGCCCTCGACGAGGCGTTCGACTACGCCGAACGGCTCGGTGTCGAGGCCGTCGTGGACGCCGGCGGTACCCGCCAGGTGGCCCACCCGATCCGTCTCGGGGCGACGCCGGCGCAGTACCTGCTCGCACCGCCTGAGCTGGGCGAACACACGGAGGAGGTGTTCCCCGCCGACGAGGGGCGCGACACCTGACGCCGCTGCGGCGTGGCCGTACGGCCGGTGCCCGGACCCCTGGGTACCCTCCGCCGCATGGCGGTGGACAGAAAGACCGAGCCGCCGCGCCGGACACCGGCGCGGCAGCGGACCGGCCGCACCCTCGGGCGGGCGCTGGCGCGGTGGGCGAAGACGACCGATCACAAGGTGATCGGGAATCTCTACATGACCACGTCGTTCGGCTTCTTCCTCTTCGGCGGCGTGCTGGCCATGCTGATGCGCACCGAGCTCGCCCGCCCCGGGCTGCAGCTGTTCTCCGCCGAGCAGTACAACCAGCTCTTCACCGTCCACGGCACCGTCATGATGCTGCTGTTCGCGACCCCGCTGTTCGCCGGGTTCACCAACGCCGTCATGCCGCTCCAGATCGGCGCCCCGGACATGGCGTTCCCCCGGCTCAACGCGCTGTCCTACTGGATGTACCTGTTCGGCGGCCTGGTGGTGGTGTCCGGGTTCCTGACCCCGGGCGGGGCCGCCTCCTTCGGATGGTTCGCCTACGCACCGCTGAACAGCTCCGCGTTCAGCCCGGGGCCGGGCGGCGACCTGTGGACCATGGGCCTGGTGGTGAGCGGTGTGTCGACCACGCTCAGCGCGGTCAACTTCATCACCACCATCGTGTGTCTGCGCGCGCCCGGCATGACCATGTTCCGGATGCCGATCTTCACCTGGAACGTGCTGTTCACGTCGATCCTGGTGCTGCCCGCCTTCCCCGTGCTCACGGCCGCCCTGTTCGCGCTGGAGGCCGACCGGAAGTTCGGCGCGCACATCTACGACGCCGCGAACGGCGGGGCGCTGCTGTGGCAGCACCTGTTCTGGTTCTTCGGGCACCCCGAGGTGTACATCGTCGCGTTGCCGTTCTTCGGTATCGTCTCCGAGATCATCCCGGTGTTCAGCCGCAAACCGATCTTCGGCTACGTCACGCTGATCGGCGCCACCATCGCCATCACCATGCTCTCCGCGGTGGTGTGGGCCCACCACATGTTCGCCACCGGAGCCGTGCTGCTGCCGTTCTTCTCGGTGATGTCGTTCCTCATCGCGGTGCCCACGGGCGTGAAGTTCTTCAACTGGATCGGCACGATGATCCGCGGCTCGCTGTCCTTCGAGACACCCATGCTGTGGTCGATCGGCTTCCTGGTGACGTTCCTGCTCGGCGGCATGAGCGGTGTCCTGATCGCCTCGCCGCCCCTGGACTTCCATCTGACGGACTCGTACTTCATCGTCGCCCACCTGCACTACGTACTGTTCGGCACGGTGGTGTTCGCGATGTTCGCCGGCTTCTACTTCTGGTGGCCCAAGTTCACCGGCAAGTTCCTCGACGAACGCCTCGGGAAGATCCACTTCTGGACCCTCTTCGTCGGCTTCCAGACCACGTTCCTCGTCCAGCACTGGCTCGGTGAGCGGGGCATGCCGCGCCGCTACGCCGACTACCTGGCCGCGGACGGCTTCACCGCCCTCAACACCATCAGCTCCGTCGGCGCCTTCCTGCTGGGCCTGTCCACGCTGCCGTTCCTCTACAACGTCTGGCGCACCCGCCAGTACGGCACCCCGGTGGAGCACGACGACCCCTGGGGTTACGGCCGTTCCCTCGAATGGGCCACCTCCTGCCCGCCCCCGCGCCACAACTTCACGTCGCTGCCCCGGGTGCGCTCCGAGTCCCCGGCGTTCGACCTGCACCACCCCGAGATCACCCGACACGACCAGAGGCACGTGCAGTGAGGACCGAAGCCCGTCTGTTCACCGGTGTGGCGCTCTTCTTCGCCGCCACCGCCGTGCTCTACGGCTGGTGGTCGGCCGAGCCGGCCGGCACCGCCGCCCTGACCGTCGCCTTCCTGATGGCCTCGCTCGTCGCCTTCTTCTTCCGTGTGCAGCACCACAAGCGCGGACCGCGGGCCCAGGACCTCGACGACGCCGAGGTCGCCGACTCCGCGGGCCCGCTGGACTTCTTCCCGCCGCACAGCCCGTGGCCGATCACCATCGCGCTGGGCGCGGTCGTGATCGCGCTCGGCATCGTCTTCGGCCTGTGGCTCGCCCTGATCGGCTTCGGCGTGCTCGCCCTCGCCGTCTTCGGACTGGTCTTCCAGTACGCCGGCCGGGGCGCTCAGCGCCCCAGCTCGCCCGAGGAGGAGGACTCCCGTTCCGGCTCCTCGACGTCGACCCGGTCCCCGTAGTACCACTCGCTGAGCGTCGCCCGCAGCCGCCCGACGTGCGGCGCCTCCGCGTCGGGCGCGGTCCGCGCGAGCGGCTCGGGCTCCCTGCGCGCCCGCAGCACGTACCGTTCCTCGGCACCGAGCGGCTCATGGCTCTCGGCGTAGCCGCCCGCCAGGGTCTGCCGCAGCTCGCCCGTCTCCTCGCCCTCGGCCAGCCGTTCGCGCTCCGACTCCTGCATCGCCAGGCAGACCCGCTTGGTCACCATGAAGGCGACCGGCGGCAGCACCACCAGACAGACCCGGAACACCCACGTCAGCAGGTTCAGCGAGACGTCGAACGTGTGGGCGATGATGTCGTTGCCGCCGGCGAGCAGCAGCACCGCGTAGAAGACGATCGCGGCGACGCCCAGGCCGGTCCGCACCGGCTTGTCGCGGGGCCGGTCGCACAGGTGGTGCTCCTCGTGGTCGCCCGTCACCCACCGTTCGAAGAACGGGTACGCGTACAGCACGGCGAAGAGGACTCCCGGCAGCAGCACCGCCGGAACCAGCACGTTCCACATCACGGTGTGCCCCGCCACCACCGTCTCGAAGGGCGGCATCAGGCGCAGCGAGCCCTCCAGGAAGCCGACGTACCAGTCCGGCTGCGAGCCCGTCGAGATGACATCGGTGCGGTAGGGGCCGTACGCCCAGATGGGGTTGATCTGCGCCACCGCGGAGAGGACCGTCAGGACCCCGGACACCATGAAGAACAGGCCGGTCGAACTCGCCGCGAACTGCGGGAACAGCGGCTTGCCGACGGCGTTGCGGTCGGTGCGGCCCCGGCCCGCCCACTGCGTGTGCTTCAGATAGAAGACCAGCACGAGGTGGAGGGTGACGAGCGCCAGCAGCAGTCCCGGGACCAGCAGGATGTGCACCGAGTAAAGCCGTGGGACGAAGTCGTGGCCGGGATACTGGCCGCCGAACACGAACATGCTGATGTACGTGCCCACCACGGGGATGGACAGCATGATGCCCTGCGCGATGCGCAGTCCCGTACCGGACAGCAGGTCGTCGGGGAGCGAGTAGCCGGCGAAGCCCTCGACGAGCGCCAGCACGAACAGCGTGACGCCGATCAGCCAGTTGACCTCACGGGGGCGGCGGAACGCGCCCGTGAAGAAGACCCGCAGCAGATGCACCCCGATGGCCGACAGGAACACCAGGGCCGCCCAGTGGTGCAGCTGGCGGATCAGCAGCCCGCCGCGCACGTCGAAACTGATGTCGAGCGTCGTGCGGTACGCCTCCGACATGCTCACGCCGAGCAGCGGCTCGTACGAGCCGTCGTAGACGACCTCCGTCATCGACGGATGGAAGAAGAGGGTCAGCCAGACCCCGGTCAGCAGCAGGACGACGAAGCTGTAGAGGGCGATCTCGCCCAGCAGGAACGACCAGTGCTCGGGGAAGGCCTTGCGCAGCAGCCCCCCGCCCTCGGACACGGGCAGCCGCCCGTCGGCCCAGTCGACGGTGCGCTCGGCGGCGTGACGGGCCCGCGCGCCGGCGCGGGCCCTTCTCCTCTTCAACAGCACGGCAGCATGGGTTTCCCCGCCACCCGTACCGGAAACTACCTCCGTGCCACCACCGGTTTACGCACGGTGGCCCTCGGGCTTGCCGGCCGCGTCCCGCACGGTGGTCACTCCCCCCGGTACGACGAGGGGCCCGGGCGCGGCCGTGCCGGTCGCGCCCGGGCCCGTCAGAGCCGTGCCGGGTCCCTGGAGCGGGACGGCGGACGGGTCAGCGCGCGCCGCCCGGGCCGCCACCGCCGAAGGAACCGCTGCTGCCCTCGCCCCAGCGCGGCCGGTCCTGGCCGGACGCGGTGCGGCTGCCCTGGTGCCGGAGCTCGTGCGGCAGCGTGCGGTCCTCGCTCCTCGGCACCTCCTCGGGTTCACGGTTCTCCCTGACCTCGCGGACCGGTCCGCCGTCGGGCACGTGGGGCTGCTCCTCGGGGAGGGGCGGCGGCGGCTCCTTGCGCTTCATGCGGCTTCCGAAGACGAAGGCGCCGATCAGTACCGCCACCACCACGACGGCCGCCACCACCAGCCAGACGCCGGCGGCGCCGGAGCCCGCGGCCAAGTCCATCGTTGCGCTAGTCATGAACCGCGAGTACCCCCGGCGGACCCGGCCAACCAGCTCAGCCCGACCGGGCCGCTCGCGTCCGCGAACGGTTGGCCTTCCGGATCGCGTCGAGCAGTTCCGCCTTGGACATCCGTGACCGCCCCGCCACGTCCAGCCGCTTGGCGACGCCGTAGAGGTGCTCCTTCGACGCCTTCTCGTCTACGCCCTCACCGCTGCGCCCGCCCTGCTGCCGGGGCCGTGCCGACTGCGGGTCGGAGGGGCCCTTGCGGCCGCCCTCCTTGCGTTCCCAGTGGTCGCCGACCTTCTCGTACATGTGCTTGAGCGCCCCGTACGCCACCCGATGGGCGCGTTCGCCCTCGCCGTACTCCTCGACGGCCGAGTCGTGGGCCTTGATCCAGGTGCGCTGGGCTTCCTCGGGGGACCGTTCCAGGGTCGACGGCAGTTCCTGTCGTCCCGGCATGTCGTGCACCTCCGCGCGTCGTCGTCTCCTCTTGCGGTGCGTCGCCGGGTGCCCGGCGACGCACCGGCGAAAACGGGCCACGGCCCTTGGGAACACGGGCCTCGACGGGTTTGGTGCCGACCACGGCGGCAACCCGCGCGGTGTGACATCGACGACGACTTCCCAGCAGGAACTGTTCCGTTTCCTGGAGGACCGCTTCGCATGTGCACAGGCCTGTACCGAGTGCGCGCGAGCGTGCGCGCTGCGGGCGAGCCTGGTGGACCCGGACGGGACCGAGTACCAGGAACTCGTACGGCGCAAGGGCATCATGTGCGCGGAGGTGTGCGACGCGACGTGCCGTGTGCTGTCCGAGCAGAACCAGGTGGACGAGACCGCGATACGCGTCCAGCTGGAGTGGTGCATGCAGGTGTGCCTGGAGGGCGCGCACGTCTTCGACAAGCAACCGGGCGCCGAGGACAGCGCCGAGGCGTGCCGCGCCTGCGCCCGGGCCTGCGGAGAGTTCCTCGCCACGCTGCGCTGAGGCGCCCGGGCGGCAAGGGCCCCCGTGCCGGGGGGCGCACCGCCCGGGCCGGCGCACGCACGCCGACGGGGTGCGGCCTGCCGCATCCGGCGTACCCGATCCTGCGCCCGTACGACCACGGGCGCTACGGCAGACCGGCCCCCGCACCCGCCACCGCCGGCCGCCTGCCGCGCACCCCGGGCGTCGGACCGCACGGATGCCCGCACGTCTGCACCCCGGACTGCCTTCCAAACACCCCCGGCCCGCCAGGGCCGGGCGCGGGCCCGGCACCGTACAAACCCGGGCCATAAGCCGCCATACTGGACCGGCCAGGGGAGGGCGGGGCGGACTGAACCACGGGGGCGGGCGCAGCGATGGGGGACAGCACGCTGATCCAGGGCCGGTACCGGTTGCTCGAACGGATCGGGCGCGGCGGCATGGGCGAGGTGTGGCGGGCACGGGACGAGTCGCTGGGGCGGCGCGTCGCGGTGAAGTGCCTCAAGCCACTGGGCACGCAGCACGACCAGTCCTTCACCCGCGTGCTGCGGGAGCGGTTCCGGCGCGAGGCCCGGGTGGCCGCCGCGCTCCAGCACCGCGGAGTGACCGTCGTGCACGACTTCGGCGAGTACGACGGCGTGCTCTTCCTGGTCATGGAGCTGCTGGAGGGCCGCGACCTCAGCCGGCTGCTGGAGGACAACAAGCACCATCCGCTGCCGGTCCCCGACGTCCTGGACATCGCCGAGCAGGTCGCCGCCGCGCTCGCCTACACGCACGAACAGGGCATCGTGCACCGCGATCTGAAACCCGCGAACATCGTGCGCCTGGCCGACGGCACCGTGAAGATCTGCGACTTCGGCATCGCCCGGCTCGGCCACGACGTCGGGTTCACCGCCCGGCTGACCGGCACCGGCATCGCCATGGGCACCCCGCACTACATGTCGCCCGAGCAGATCGGCGGCGACGAGGTCGACCGGCGCAGCGACCTGTACTCGCTGGGCTGTGTGCTCTACGAGATCGCCACCGGCGTCCCGCCCTTCGACCTCGACGACGCGTGGGCCGTCCTCGTCGGCCATCGCGACACCGCGCCCGAGCCGCCGCGCCGGCACCGGCCCGACCTGCCCGGGTACCTGGAGCGGATCATCCTGGACCTGCTGGCCAAGCAGCCCGGGCAGCGGCCGCAGGACGCCCGCGAAGTGGGCCGCCGGCTCACCGCGGACCGCTCGGCGCAGGTGTACGCGCCCGCCGTGGTGGCGCCCGGCGCGGCCACGCGGACGCCCGAACCGGTCGGGGGCAGGGCGGCCCCGCCGTCGTGGTCCCTCGGCATGACCACCGGGCCGAAGGCGACCGGCGCCGGGCTGCGCAGCACACCACCGGACCCCGCGGCCGGGCTGTCCGGGGACTGGCTCCCACGCCCCGCCGGCGGCGAGGCGGCCGCGTCCGCCCCCGGCGAGCGGCCCGGCCCGGAGCCGGAGGTCCTGACCGCGCTGGCCGGACGGCACAACGCGGCGCTGAGCCTCGGCCGGCTCGGCCGCTGGACGGAGGCGTCGGAACTGCACCGGGCCGTGGCCGGCGAACGCGAGCGCCTCCTCGGCCCCGACCACCCCGACACCCTCGCCAGCCGCTACGAGATCGCCTTCGCCCTCAGCCGCACCGGCCGTGCCGCCGACGCGCTGCGGGCGTACAAACGCGTGACCGAGGCCCGGATCCGGACCCTGGGCGCCGACCACGCCGACACGCTCGCCGCCCGTCAGGAGATGGCGTACGTCCTGGGCAGGCTGGGCCGGTACGCCGACGCCCACCAGGTCTACACGGCCGTCCTCGCGGCCCGGGAGCGCACCATGGGCGCCGACCATCCCGACACCCTGCGCTGCCGTCACAACCTCGCCTTCAACCTCGGCCGGCTCGGCCGCCCCGAGGACGCCCACCGCATGGCGTGCGAGGTCGCCGAGGCCCGCGCCCGGGTCCTCGGCCCCGAGCACCCGGACACTCTGGTCACCCGCTACGAGGTGGCCTACGCGCTCGGCCGGCTCGGCCGCTGGCGGGAAGCCCTGGAGACCTACCGGGAGGTCGCCGGCGCACGCGCCCGGGCCCTCGGCCCGGACCACGCCGACACCCTCGCCGCCCGCTACGAGGCGGGCATCTGCCTGGGCCGCCTCGGACACAGCGCCGAGGCGCTGACGCTGTACGCCGCGCTGATCGACGACCGCACCCGTGTCCAGGGCCCCGAACACCCCGAGACCCTGCGCGCCCGGCACGGCCTCGGCGTCAACCTCGGACGCCTCGGCCGCTGGCACGAGGCGCTCACCGCGGCCCGCGAGGTCTGCGCGATCCGCGAGCGCGTCCTCGGCCCCGACCATCCCGACACCCTGGTCAGCCGCCGCGAGGTCGCCGTGGGCCTGGGCTGGCTGGGCCGCTGGTCCGCCGCCCTGGCCGAGTACAGCGAGGTCGCCGCCGCCCGCGAGCGCGTCCTCGGTCCCGACCACCCCGACACCCTCGCGAGCCGCGACGACGAGGCACACTGCCTGGAACAGCTCGGCCGGGGGCCGGAGGCGGTGGAGCTGTACCGCAGGGTGGCGGTGCTCCGGCGGGCCGGTGCCCGCTGAACCGGGTGCCGCTCGGCCGGCCCTTCGCACGGCGCACGGCGTCGACAGCCGGGCGCAGTGCCCCTCGGTCACCCGGTGGAGCCGCGCGTCCGGCCGGCGCGCCGCACTGCCGGCCGGACGCGCCGCGCTGCGCGGCCCGGCGCCCCTGAGCCGTCACCGCAGGCCGGGGCCGCGTGCCGGGCCACGCCGGCCGGACGCGCCCCCGAGGCTCCACGACGCGCGACGCGCGGCGCACGACGCACACGACCGCGTGATCCACCCCTGGCCGCCCGGGATCACCTCGTGCTACCAAGAGCCATGACCCCACCGCGCACATCCCGTACCTACGACGCCGTCATCGTCGGCGGCGGCCACAACGGGCTGGTCGCCGCCGCCTATCTGGCCCGCGCCGGGCGCTCCGTGCTGGTGCTGGAGCGGCTCGGCCGCACCGGGGGCGCGGCCGTGTCCACCCGGCCGTTCGCCGGGGTCGACGCGCGGCTGTCCCGGTACTCGTACCTGGTCAGCCTGCTGCCCCGGAAGATCGTGCGGGACCTGGACCTCGACTTCCGGGTGCGCGGCCGGACCGTCTCCTCGTACACGCCGGCCCACCGGGACGGCCGGCCCACCGGGCTGCTCGTCGGCGGGGGCGAGCGGCGCACCCGGGAGTCGTTCGCCGCCCTCACCGGCTCGGAGCGCGAGTACGCCGCCTGGCAGAGGTTCTACGGCATGACCGGCCACGTCGCCCAGCGTGTCTTCCCGACCCTCACCGAGCCGCTGCCCACCCGCGACGAGCTGCGCCGCCGGATCGACGACGAGGACGCCTGGCGGGCCCTGTTCGAGGAGCCGATCGGTGTCGCGATCGAGGAGCACTTCGCGGACGACCTGGTGCGGGGCGTGGCCCTCACCGACGCGCTGATCGGCACGTTCGCCGACGCCCACGACCCCGCCCTGAGCCAGAACCGCTGCTTCCTCTACCACGTGATCGGCGGCGGCACCGGCGCCTGGGACGTGCCGGTCGGCGGCATGGGCGCCCTCACCGACGCGCTGGCCGGCGCGGCCCGCGCCGCCGGTGCCGTGCTCGCCACCGGACACGAGGCGGTGCGCGTCGACACCGACGGGAAAGCGGCCGAGGTCACCTACCGGTCGGCCGACGGCGACGGCGTCGCCGCCGCGCGCCACGTTCTGGTCAACGCCTCCCCGCGGGAACTGGCGGCGCTGACCGGCCAGGCGCCGCCCCCGCCGGCCGAGGGCGCCCAGCTCAAGGTGAACATGCTGCTGAAGCGCCTGCCGGCACTGCGCGACCCCGCGGTCGACCCGAGTGAGGCCTTCGCGGGCACCTTCCACATCGCGGAGGGCTACGAGCAGCTGGCCACCGCGTACGCCCGGGCCGCGGCCGGTGACCTGCCCGCCGCCCCGCCTTCCGAGATCTACTGCCACTCGCTGACCGACCCCACGATCCTCGCCCCCGACCTCGCCGAACAGGGCCTGCACACCCTCACCCTGTTCGGGCTCCACACCCCCGCCCGCCTCTTCGCCCGGGACAACGACGCCGTCCGCGAGGAACTGCTGAAGTCGACCCTCGCCCAGCTCGACGCCCATCTGGCCGAGCCCCTCGCGGACTGCCTGGCGACCGACGCCGACGGGCGGCCCTGCATCGAGGCCAGGTCGCCGCTGGACCTGGACCACGACCTCCGGCTGCCCGGCGGCCACATCTTCCACCGCGAGCTGTCCTGGCCCCACGCGGCCGAGGGCACCGGCCGCTGGGGCGTGGAGACGGGTCAGGCCAACGTCCTGCTGTGCGGGGCGGGGGCGGTGCGCGGAGGAGGGGTCAGCGGGGTGCCGGGACACAACGCCGCGATGGCCGTGCTGGAGCGGACCGGAGAGTGACCGGCGCATGCGCCGGGTCGGGCTGGGTACCGCGACATAACGGAAATCCCGTACGTACGACCAGCACGACAAGGAGCCTGCCATGGCGGACCTCAGCCCCATCGACCTGCAGAAGGCGCTCAGCGGCATGGACTACCCGGCGGACAAGAAGGCGCTCGTCGACCGCGCCCGCAAGAACAAGGCGGACGACAAGGTCGTCAGCCGCCTCGACGGCCTGAAGGAGAACAGCTTCGACGGGCCGAACGAGGTGCAGAAGGCCGTGTTCAACGGATAGCGGACCCGCCCGTGGCCTGCCCTAGTCGGCCGACGGCGTCCACCCCACCGCTTCGATCCGCGCCGCGTCCGCCGGGCGCGCGTCGTCGAACAGGACGCCGCCGGCCGCCTCCGCGCGCAGCCCGTCGACGTACGCCCCGCGGCCCACGTACAGCCGGTCGGTCACGTACCGCCAGCGCAGGACGAGCCCCCGGGCGGCCGGGAGGTCCGCCGACAGGCGGTGCCACACGCGCCCCGACCAGCCGCTGACCGAACCCGCCGGATGCGTCTGCGGCCCCTCGCCGCGGCGTGTGGTCGTGAAGGGGACGGGCCGCCATGTGGTGCCGCCGTCCATGGTGGCCTCCAGGACGAGCACGTCCGCTCCGGGCTCGGTGTCCCACCACAGCGCGCAGCGCAGCCGCGCGTCACCGGCGGACGTGTCCAGCGCGGGCAGGGCGAGGGTCGCCGACGCGGAACTCGCCGTCCCCGAGAACCAGGCGGTACGCCCGTGCGCCGGACGGACGGGCACGGCACGCGCCAGGTTCGTACCGGCCGCGACCCGGGGAGCCGACCCCGAGCGCCAACTGCGCACCGGGTGCACGGAGTTGCCCAGCACCACCAGGAACGAGTCGGTGGTCGGGTCGAGCACCAGCGAGGTGCCCGTGAAGCCGGTGTGCCCGGCGGTGCGCGGGGTGGCCATGGCGCCCATGTACCAGTGCTGGTAGAGCTCGAAGCCGAGGCCGTGCTCGTCGCCGGGGAAGGCGGTGTTGAAGTCGGTGAACATCAGCTCCACCGACTCCGGCCGCAGGATGCGCGCCCGCCCGTAGGACCCGCCGTTGAGCAGCGTACGGCCGAGCACCGCCAGGTCCCACGCGCAGGAGAACACCCCCGCGTGGCCGGCGACCCCGCCGAGGCTGAAGGCGTTCTCGTCGTGCACCTCGCCCCACACCAGCCCCCGGTCGAGGCCGGACCAGGGCCGGCGGGCGTCCTCCGTGGCCGCGATCTTCGGCCGCCAGGAGGCGGGCGGGTTGTAGCGGGTGCGGCGCAGGCCCAGCGGGGCGGTGATGTTCTCACGCAGCAGGACGTCCAGGGTGCGGCCCGTGATCTTCTCCAGCACCAGCTGGAGCGAGATCATGTTCAGGTCCGAGTAGAGGTACGCGGTGCCGGGCGGGCTGACCGGTGCCTCGTCGAAGACGAGCCGGACCTTCTCCTCGTACGTCGGCGCGCTGTACAGCGGGATCCAGGCCCGGAATCCCGAGGTGTGCGTGAGGAGCTGACGGATGGTCACCCTCTGCTTGCCCGCCCGCCCGAAGTCCGGCAGGTACGAGGCGACCGGCGCCTCCAGCTCCAGCGCGCCCCGCTCCATCTGCTGCACGGCGAGAAGAGAGGTGAACAGCTTGGAGATCGACGCCAGGTCGAACACCGTGTCCTCGGCCATCGGGATCTGCTGCCCGGCCGGGAACTCGACGCCGGTGTCGGTCTTCTCGTCGTACGCCCGGTAGCGCACCGCCATGCCGATCGGCTCGTGCAGCGCCACCGTGCCGCCGCGCCCGGCGAGCAGCACGGCGCCCGCGTACCACGGGTGTTCGGGGGAGGGGCCGAGGAACGCCTCGGCGTCGGTGACCAGTTGCCGCAGATGGCCGCGGAGCAGCCCGGCGCGCTCCGCCGAGCCGCGCCTGAGGGTGGGGCGGGGGGCCTGGTCCGCGACGGCCTCGGCGGGCCCGGCCGCGAACGGGGCGATCGCCAGCGCCCCGCCCAGCGCCAGGGCGTCGGCGCCCAGTTGCCGCCGCGTGTATCCGCTCGTGCCCTGACCGGCCATCGAAGAGCCTCCCGCCACCGAAGCTGAAAGTATCTTTCCCGGATCACCGTGCGGAGTGAAACTTTCCTGTCAGCGGCGGGTCGTGTCAATGGGGCGTGCGGGACCCACGGGCCGCGGCCCGCCCGGTGGGTCACCGGACGGGCCGCGGGACGGTGCCGCTCAGCGTTCGCGCACCCGGACGATCCGCAGCGCGGGCGACGCCAGGATGTCCCGCTCGCAGAAGCGGGACGTCACCCACTTCTCCTCGGAGAACAGCCGGGTCTGGTCCGCGTGGTGCGGCGAGCCCGGGTCGGAGGACTGGGAGTAGGTCAGCAGCGTGCGGGCCACCGGGCACCGGCCGCCGTCCCAGCCGACGGCCTGGATGTAGCTGGAACCGGTGGTCACCTCGGTGTAGCCACCGTGCGCCGGGTCCCAGACGGGCTCGACCTTGTTCCAGACGCCCAGGGACTCGGTGCCGCCGCCGACGGGGACGCGTGCGCCGTCGCGGACGACGAACTGGTGCTCCCCGAGCGGCGCGTCGAGCGGGATGCCCGCGGCGCGCAGCTCGCCGACCGCGTCCGCGAGGGCGGTGGCGACACCCTGCGCGCCGGTGTTCAGCGTGTTCGGGGTGCGGACCGGGTCCGCCGGCGAGAACGGCACCTTCCACAGCTCTCCCGCCGGCACGGCCCGGTTGAGCGCCCGCCAGAACCGGTCGAAGAGCAGCGCGCCCCGGCTGCCGGTGTCCATGGTGCGGTCCCAGCCGGCGAGCACGTCACAGGCCTCCCGCACGTCCACGGACCGGCCGTCGCCGCCCGTGGCCGTGGAGCCGGGCAGCGCGGCACAGGCCTTCGCGGCGTCGGCCGCGGTCAGCTCGCCGGCGGGCGCCCGGTCGGCGAACTGCTGCCGCTGGAGGTCCCGTACGGTCAGCCCGCCCCGGTCCGCCATCGTCGCCACGTCCTCGATCGCGCCCCGCGTGCGCATCGTCCGCTGGGTGCCGACCGTGCCGAAGATCCGCTCGTAACCGGTCAGCGGCCGGTCGGCGTTGGCCAGCCAGGCGCTGTCGTTGGAGTTCTCCGCGTACGGCGCGTCCTTCAGCGTGGGCATGCTCGACGGGCCGAAGATCCCCGGCTGGACCGCGTCCCGGTCACGGCCGAGCGCGCAGTCCCCGCGCGAGCCGTCCAGCACCGCCAGCCCCGAGGACGGGTACGTCACCTTGCCGAGCGGCGTGGAGCAGCGCCCGGCGAGGTCGTCGGTGATGCGGGGGAGCACCTGGGACTGGGTGAACAGGGTGTGGCCGCGCGAGTCGGCGGCGATCGTGTTCACCCACGGCAGCCCCTGTGTGCGGCGCAGGGAGGCGAGGACGTCGTCCGTGCCGCGGGCCCGGCTGAAGCCGAGGGCGGTGTCGGAGCCGCGCAGATTGGTGGCGTTCGGATCGTTCAGCGCGTACGCGGTCGTCGCCGTCCAGGGCAGGGGCAGCGAGGCGCCGAGCGAGGTCACCACCGGGCCGTACCGGGTCCACCACTGCGTTCTCGTCACCGGGGTGCCGTTGCGCACGGCGACGGTGACGGACCGTTGAGTCATCCGCTCGCGCCTGCCGTCCACCAGGTAGACCGTCGGGTCGGCCGGATCCAGCGTCAGCTGGTGCAGGTTGAGGGTGACGCCCGTGGCGACGGTGTGGCTCCAGGCGACGTGCGCGTTGTGGCCGATGGACATGGTCGCCGAGCCGAGCAGCGAGGCGCCCGAGACGTTCAGCCGCCCGGGGATCGTCTGCTGGGACTGCCAGAAGCGGCGCCCGCCCTGCCAGGGGTAGTGCGGATTGCCGAGCAGCAGGCCGCGGCCGTTCGCCGTGGTGCCGCCGCCGAAGGCGACCGCGTTGGAGCCCATGTCGGCGTCGCCGGCGGCGAAGAGCGTCCGGGCCGCGCGGGCGGTCGCCTCGGCGCCGGGGCCCTGCGCGGTGCCGGTCCCGGCCGTCGTGCCCGGCGGCCGCGCCGCCGTGATGCCGTCCACCGCCCGGCCCTGTCCGCCGAGCACGGAGAGGGCGAACCCGCGTGCGGCCACGTCCAGCGCGGTCACCGGCCGCACCCAGGCGGCGCCCCGGCACGCAGGGTCGGTGATCCGGTTCTGCTCCAGCCAGGCGTTGTAGCCCGCGGCGAAGCCCCGCATCAGCTCCTTGGCGTCCCGGCTCGGGCCCCGGGGCGCCGGCTCGGCGAGCAGCCTCTCCACGGTCCCGGCCCGGCGCACCCCGGAGAAGTACAGGTCGCTGGAGAGGTTCGTGGCCGCGGAGGAGAGGGAGAGGTCGGGCGCGGCGTCCGGGCCGAAGAAGCGGGAGCGTTCGCCGCGCACGGTCACGAAGCCGTCGGCCAGGGTGCAGACCTGGTCGGCGGCCTGCGCCCAGCCGGTGCCGAAGCCGAGGTTCGCGTAGTCCTTCGCGACGATGTGCGGAATGCCGTACTCGGTGTACCGGACGACGGCGGACAGCCCGCCGTGGGACGGCCGTTCGGCCCGGCCGCCCGAGGGTCCGTCCGCGGCGGCCGCGGGCAGGGTGGTCGCCGCGGTGAGCAGGGCGACGGCCGTGACGACGAGTCGTCTCCGGCGGATGCGCATGGTGCCTCCCGACGTCTTTGGGGAAGGAGCGGCTGAGCGTACCAGTCGGTATGTGCACGTGTCAGTGGCATGACAGTACGAGTCACGGCGCCGCCCGCGCACGTCTTGACCCGCCCCGCGTACCGGCCGAGGATCATGCCATGACGCCCGGACACCGCAGCACGGTCGACGGGGTGCTGCGGCGCAGCGCCCGACGCACCCCCGCGCGCGTCGCGGTGGAGTACCGCGACCGCTCCTGGACGTACGAGGAGCTCGACACCGCCGTCTCCCGCGCGGCGAGCGTCCTGCGGGAGCAGGGGCTCGCGCCCGGCGACCGGGTCGGTGCCTACGGGCACAACTCGGACGCCTATCTGATCGCCTTCCTCGCCTGCGCCCGCGCCGGACTCGTGCACGTCCCGGTCAACCAGAACCTCACCGGCGACGACCTCGCCTACCTCGTCCGCCAGTCCGGCAGCGCCCTCGTCCTCACGGACCCGGACCTCGCCGGCCGCCTTCCCGGCGGCGTACGCACCCTGCCGCTGCGGGACGCCGACGGCAGCCTGCTCGACCGGCTGGCCACGGCACCCGCGTACGACGGGCCCGAGCCGGACGGCGAGGACCTGGTGCAACTGCTCTACACGTCGGGCACCACCGCGCTGCCCAAGGGCGCGATGATGACCCACCGCGCCCTGGTGCACGAATACCTCAGCGCCATCACCGCCCTGGACCTCGGCGCCGGCGACCGCCCCGTGCACGCGCTGCCCCTCTACCACTCGGCGCAGACGCACGTCTTCCTGCTGCCCTACCTCGCCGTCGGCGCGACGAACATCGTCCTGGACGCACCCGACGGCGACCGCATCTTCGACCTGATCGAGGCCGGCCGCGTGGACAGCCTCTTCGCGCCGCCCACGGTCTGGATCGGCCTCGCGAACCGCGCCGACTTCGCCACCCGCGACCTCGGCGGCCTGCGCAAGGCCTACTACGGGGCGTCGATCATGCCCGTGCCCGTCCTGGAGCGGCTGCGCGAACGCCTCCCGCACCTCGCCTTCTACAACTGCTTCGGCCAGAGCGAGATCGGCCCCCTCGCCACCGTCCTCGGCCCCGACGAACACGAGGGCCGCATGGACTCCTGCGGCCGGCCCGTCCTGTTCGTCGACGCGCGCGTGGTCGACGAGGACGGCAAGGACGTGCCCGACGGCACCCCCGGCGAAGTCGTCTACCGTTCCCCGCAGTTGTGCGAGGGCTACTGGGACAAGCCCGAGGAGACCGAGGCGGCCTTCCGCGGCGGCTGGTTCCACTCCGGCGACCTCGCGGTCCGGGACGCCGACGGCTACCTCACCATCGTCGACCGGGTGAAGGACGTCATCAACTCCGGCGGCGTCCTGGTCGCCTCCCGCCAGGTCGAGGACGCCCTCTACACCCACGAGGCCGTCGCCGAGGCCGCCGTCGTCGGCCTGCCCGACGAACGCTGGATCGAGGCCGTCACGGCGGTCGTCGTCCGCCGCGGCGAGGTCACGGAGGACGAACTGATCGCCCACGCCCGCGAGAAGCTGACCGCGTTCAAGGCCCCCAAGCGCGTCCTGTTCGTGGACACCCTGCCGCGCAACGCCAGCGGCAAGATCCTCAAGAGAGAACTGCGCGACCGCTTCGCCGGTTCTCGGCCGTGACCCTGAAACCGCTGTTGCAGAGTCACGTGGACAGGGTCCGGCACATGACAACGCTCGACGACCTCGTCCGTCTGTGTCCGCCGCCCGCCGAGCCGCCGCCCGCCGTGGACTGGACGCAGGCGGAACGGGCCCTCGGCTCAGGTCTGCCCTCCGACTACAAACGTCTGGTGGAGACGTACGGAGACGGGGTCTTCGACGAGACGGTCTGGCTGCTCGTGCCCGACTCGGCCCACGACGACTGCGATCTGTTCGCCCAGGCCGCCGAACGGGAAGAGATCCTGGCCCAGTTGTGGGCGGCGGGAGAGGAGCAGCCCGCCCACCTCTTGGAGGAGGGCGCGCGAGTGCTGCCGTGGGCCCACGAGGAGGGCACGGGAGCCTTCCTGTACTGGCTGGTGCGTCCCGGCCAGGATCCCGACGCGTGGACGGTCCTCTACAACGAGGGCCGCGGTCCCCTGTGGGAGCACCACGACACCGGGTGCCTCGCGTTCCTGCTGTCGGTCCTCGACGGGACGGCGCGGACGGAGTACTTCGGCTACCTCTACGAGGTGCTGAAACCCTCCGTGCACCGTTTCACCACGGCCGACGAGGCCCTCGGGACCTGACGGCGACGCCGGGGCAACCCCGTTGCGCCCGCCGCGGCCGGCGGTCATGATCGACGCCATGCCGACCCTCTCCGCGTACGACGGGACCGAAATCGCCTACCACGTCCGGGGTGACGGTGACCCGCTCGTCGTCCTGCCGGGCGGACCCATGCGCGCCTCCGCCTACCTGGGCGACCTCGGCGGTCTGACGGCCCACCGCCGGCTGGTCCTCCTCGACCTGCGCGGCACCGGCGACTCCGCGGTGCCCGACGACCCCGCGACGTACCGCTGCGACCGGCTCGTGGACGACGTGGAGGCCCTCCGCGTCCACCTCGGACTGGAGCGCATGGACGTCCTCGCGCACTCGGCGGGCGGCAGCCTCGCCATGCTGTACGCCGCCCGCCACCCGGCACGCGTGCGGCGGCTCGTCCTGGTCACCGCCACACCGTGGGCGCTGGACCTGCCGGCAACGCCCGAGGACCGGCTCGAAGCGGCACTGCTGCGCAAGGACGAGCCCTGGTTCGAAGACGCGTTCGGGCCCTTCCGGGCATGGCTGGCCGGGACCGGCGACTTCGATCCCGTGTTCGTCCCCTTCTTCCACGGCCGCTGGAACGACGCGGCCCGCGACCACGACGCCCGCGGCGAGGAGGAGACCAACGAGGAGGCCGCCGACGTCTACCTGTCCCCGGACGCCTTCGACCCGCCCGCCACCCGGGCGTCCCTGGCCCGTTGCGCCGCCCGGGTACTCGTTCTCGCAGGTGAGCTCGACGGCGGCCCCCGCCCGGAACTCGCCCGCCGCTGCGCCGGCGTCTTCCCGCACGCGGAGGTCGCGGTCCAGCCGGGCGCCGCGCACTACCCGTGGCTGGACGATCCACAGTGGTTCGTCCGCCGGGTCGCCGCCTTCCTCGGGCACGACTGAGACGGGAGAGCCCCGGGGATCCCGCGCGACACCCGGGGACCGCGGCGCCGATCTTCCGAAAGGCACGCCCCGCACGGCCTGTCGGCGGTCCGGCCCGATCGCTAGGCTGGCCCGCGGACGACGAAACCGGGAGGAGCACGGACGTGGCCGAGAGCACCACCCAACAGCGCCCGCTCATGGGCTGGGACAAGCCGGAGCTGGATCTCAGCAACGCGCAGTGGCAGTCCAGCAGCCGAGGAATGGGGGATGTCCAGATCGCCTTCGTCGAGGGGTTCATCGCCATGCGGAACAGCGGCAGCCCGCAGAGCCCCTCCTTGATCTTCACCCCGGCGGAGTGGGGCGCGTTCGTGTCGGGAGCGAGGGAAGGGGAGTTCGACCTCACCTGAGACCCGGCCGATCCGGGGGTGTTCCGCCCGTTTTTCCGGACACGCGACCGTGAGCGCCCCATCGGAGCCGACGCCTGGGCGAGGCTGACGCCACGAGGGGGAAGGTCGTCCTTCCGGAGGTGAGGAACCCATGAGCACCCTGCCGGTCATCGCGGCGGTCGACGGTTCGCAGGACAGCCTGCGCGCACTGGACTGGGCCGCCGACGCGGCCCGCGGGCGCGCGGCGCCCCTGCGGGTGGTGCACGTGCGGCAGTACGCCGCCTGGGCACAGGCCGACGTCCTGGTCGCCGGCCCGCCGGACACCGGCGAGGACCCGGTGATCGAGGAGGCCCGCGCCCGTCTGGGGGACCGGGCCGACGCGCCGGTGACGGAGTACCTCGGCATGGAGGGCGTACCGGGCGCCGCGCTGCCGGAACTGGGCGCCGACGCCCAGCTGCTGGTGCTCGGCTCCCGCGGCCGCGGCGGATTCGCCAGCCTGCTGCTCGGCTCCAACAGCCTGGCCGCCGCCCGCGACGCCGAGTGCCCCGTCGTCGTGGTGCCCCGCCCCGGCCGCGAGGTGCACGGCGAGCCGCCGGCCGAGCCCGGCCCGCGGGTGGTCGTCGGCCTGCACGTGGACAGCCCCGACGACGCGGTGCTGGCCTTCGCCTTCGCCGAGGCCGCGCGCCGTGGCGCCCGGCTCCAGGTGGTCGCCGCCTACCCGTGGCCCGTGCAGACCTGGGCCGCCGCGGGACAGATGATGCCCCTGGTGATCGACGAGGTCTCCGTCGAGAGCGAGACCCGCGTCCTGGCCGACGGCCTCCTCGCGCCCTACCGGGGACGCCACCACGACGTCCGCGCCGATACGTACGTCGTGGCCGGTGACGCGGCGGGACACCTCGTCGCCGCCTCCAAGGACGCCGAACTGGTCGTCGTCGGCCGTCACCGCCGGCGCCTGCTGGCCCCCGCCCGCATGATGGGCTCGGTCACCCACGCCGTCCTGCTGCACGCGGCGTCCCCCGTCGCGGTGGTGCCGCCCGCCCCGCCGGAGGAGTGACCCCACACGGCCGCCCGGGGGAACCGGCCGCGGACCTCACCGGCACCTCCTGGCCCGGACGCCCGCCCGCACTCCGTTCAGGCGGTCCGGCCACGTACCATGGCGGCATGTCGTTCCTCCGCCGCCGCAGCGCCACGCCCGCCGGGCCCGACTTCGACGTACTGGCCATGGACCCGGGCGACTGGCCCGGGAACCTGGGCGCCGGACTGCTCCCCGCGCCCGACGGCAGCTGCCAGGGCGTCTTCCTGCGCTACGACCTGTTCGGCGGGCGCGGCCCCGCGATGATCATCGGCAATCTGCCGGAGGGCTCCCCGGCCCGCGAGGTCCCCGAGGGCGAGATCCCCTTCGAGGTGGCCCAGCTGCTGCTGGCCCTGGAGAACGACGAGGAGATCACCGTCGTCGGCACCGAGGACGTGCCGGTCATGCAGGGCGACAACCTGCTGATCGTGCGCCGCCTCAAACTCTCCGAGAGCCGGATCTCCTGCGTGCAGTTCGACCGCAGCGACAACGTCCTGGTGACCATCGCCGCCTGGGACCGCCCCATCACCGACGACCTGTACGCCCTGCTGAAGCCGCTCCCGGCGGAGCTTTTCCAGCAGGGCTGACCCGGCCCGGCCGCTAGCGCGCGGTCGTGAGCGTGACGTCCGCGGCACGCACGTACGCGACCCGGTGGCCGTACTGGATCTCGTAGTACCGGTCCTCGCCGGTCACCACCTGGTGGGACGCCTCGTCGAAGGTGACCGCGTAGTAGTACTCGCCGGGCACCTCGTCGCCCACCACGTACGCCTGCCCCTTCGGCAGCGTGTACCGCAGCGGCGACACCGCCTGGGCGGGGACCCCCGCCGGGTAGGCGGCCTTCTCCGGGTACGCGCGTCCGTACACCGGGACGCTCTCCAGACCGGCGCGCGGGGTGATCAGCCGGCCCGAGGCCGGCACCGCCGCCGGGTGCTTCTTCGGGTCGTGGAACCAGGCCTTCTGGCCCAGGTACCAGATGGCCGTCCAGTCGCCCCACCGGTCGGCCACCGCGAACTGCTGGCCTGTGGAGACCCGCGACGACAGGTCGTTCACCCCGGTCGTCGGCGTGCTGCCGAGACCCACGTCCTTGATCAGGGGCGCGTTCACGTCGTGGTCGGTGTACAGCCGCACCTCGCTGGAACCGTGCTCCGCGCACGGCGCGCCCGCGGTCTCGCAGCCGGTGTACTCCGGGCGGTTCGTGTCGTAGTCGGGCCGGATCGTCACCAGCTGCGCCTTCGCGCCGGCGGTCGGCTCGATCGGGCGGCCCAGCAGCTGGAAGTAGTGCCGCCAGTCCCAGTACGGGCCCGGGTCGGTGTGCATCCCGGGCACGGTCGAGGTGGTCGGGCCGGGCACGTTGTCGTGGCCCAGGACGTGCTGCCGGTCCAGCGGGATGTCGTACTTCGCGGCCAGGTACTTCACCAGCCGCGCCGACGACCGGTACATCGCCTCCGTGTACCAGGCGTCCGGGTCCGCGAGGAAGCCCTCGTGCTCCAGGCCGACCGAATTCGCGTTGACGTACCAGTTGCCCGCGTGCCAGGCCACGTCCTTGGCCTTCACGTGCTGCGCGATGTGGCCGTCGGTGGAGCGCAGCGTGTAGTTCCAGGAGACGTAGGTCGGGTCCTGCACCATGTTCAGGACGCCGTTCCAGGCGCCCTCCGTGTCGTGCACGACGATGTACCGGATGCGCTGGGAGGCGGGACGGTTCCCCAGGTCGTGGTTGCCGTAGTCGCCGTCCCCGAACTCCTCGTAGGGTGCCGGGATCCACTCGCAGGACACCGACGCCGGGCACTCGGTACCGTCGGCGGAGGCGGCGCGCAGGCCGGTGTGCGCCAGCTGCGCCGTGTCGGGGGCCACGCCGGGGAGGGCGGCCAGCGCGATCCGCTGCCCGGTGTCCGTGGTCCGCCGTTCACCGGTGCGGATCACCCCGTACACGTCGGCGGCGTACGCCGCCGCCGTCGCGGAGTCGTCGGCCCCCGAGAAGCGGGCCACCGCCCCGTACCAGTCCGCGGGGTCCTCGCTGAGCGGCTCGCCCAGCTCACGCTGTGCGGCGGCCAGCAGCGCGGCGCCGCCCGACACGTTCGCGGCCGGGTCGGTGCGCAGCGCGTCCGGGCTCAGCCCGGTCAGCTCGGCCGCCCTCGGCAGCGTGGTCAGCCGGGCCGGCAGCTCGGTGTCCGCCGGGACAGTCGCCTCCCGCGGCCGCAGCGGGGAGCGGGCGTCGTCGCCGCGCGGGTCCTCGGCGCCCCCGCCGTGGTGCGAGGCCCCGGCCAGTGCGGTGCGGGCGTCGGTGAGGTGCATGGGGCCGTAGCCGCCGGTCACGCTCGGGGCGCCGCCGTGCGTGTCCCAGCGGGACTGGAGATAGGAGACGCCGAGCAGGACGGACTGCGGCACGTGGTACTCGGCCGCGGCGGCGGCGAACGCCCGCTGGAGGCCGTCGGGGGCGGGCGGCACGGCCGGCCCGGCGGCGGACGGTGCCGCGCCGAGCAGCGGCAGCAGCAGCGCCGCCGCGGCCAGGGCACCTGCCGTCGTACGGACGCGTCTGCCGGGGGCGGGGTCGGGAACGGTGGCGGATCCTCGCAAAGCGGCCTCCTGTGACGGTCGGGCGTGGCGGGGCGTGCGGGGCCGGGCGTGGGGTCAGTCGTACCCGGCGGTCCGACGATCCGTCAATCATGCCGACACCGCGGCGATTTCCCACGTCAGCAGGGCTTCGGCGAGTTTCGTGGCGGCGGCTCACGGGCCTGCGGGGCGTCAGTGGAGTACACCAATGGCCCTCCCCGGAAGGCGCGGACACACAAAATCCGCGGTGCGCCCTTCCAGGGCGACACCGCGGATTCCCGTCCTCGTCAGCGCGTGCCGACCGCCGCGCGCACGGCCCGCCGGGCCAGCTGGCAGTCGTCGTGCAGCCGTCGCAGCAGCAGCCGCTGCTCCTCCCCGGAGGGCACGGCACCCGGAGGAGCCGCCGGCGGGGTCACCGGAGCCGCCTCGTGCATCGACCGCTGCACGGCCGTCTCGTACGTGCGGATCTCCCGGGTCAGTACGAGCATCAGGTTCACCAGGAACGCGTCACGCGCCGCGGGACCCTGTGCCTGGGCGATCTGGCTGATCTGGCGGCGGGCCACCGGGGCGTCACCGAGCACCGACCACAGGGTCGCGAGGTCGTAGCCCGGCAGGTACCAGCCGGCATGCTCCCAGTCCACCAGCACCGGCCCGGCCGGTGACATCAGGATGTTGGACAGCAGCGCGTCACCGTGGCAGAACTGGCCCATGCCCTGTCGCCCGGCCACGTGGGCGATGCCGTGCAGCAGCTTCTGCAGGTCGCCCAGGTCCCGGTCGGTGAGCAGTCCGAGCTCGTGGTACCGGGAGATCCGTGCCGCGTAGTCCAGCGGGGCGTCGAAGGTCCCGGCCGGCGGCCGCCAGGCGTTCAGCCGGCAGATGGCGCCGAGCGCCGCCCTGATGTCCGCCCGCGGCGGTGCCTCCAGCGGATGCCGCTGCAGTGCCGCGGGCCGCCCCGGCATCCGCTCGATCACCAGCGTGCCGTTGTCCGGGTCCGCCGCGATCAGCCTCGGCACCCGCACCGGCGGGCGGTGCCGGACGAACGAGCGGTATGCCGCTATTTCGTGCCTGATCCGCTCGGCCCACGCGGGGGAGAGGTCCAGTAAACACTTGGCGACCGCGGTGCTGCGCCCGGTGGTGCCGACCAGGAGGACGGACCGCCCGCTGCGGCGCAGCACCTGTACCGGCGCGAACTCCGGGCAGATCCGGTGCACGGAGGCGATCGCCGTGCGCAGTTGGGCGCCCTGGGCGCCGGACAGGTCGATTCTGCCGCTGAGCGGTTGCGTGCCGGCTCCCGCGCCGCGCCGCGCCCTGCCCGCCCCGAGCACCGGGGCCGCCGGACGCGCGGGGGCGAGATAGGGGCCGCCGCCCGCCGCCGGGCGGGGGTGGAGCGATCGCTGCGGGGCGGACACGGAGGACGATGCTGCGTACATGGGCTGGACAGATCCCTTCGTGTGCCTGCTGTGCCTGCCTGGAGGCGATGCCCGCCGGAACGGGCGAGCCCTCCGCTAAGCCTTCGCGCTACCCGCCCGGCCGCCGGGGGCCACCCTGGGGAGTACCCCCGCGGCGACCGGGTCGAGGTGGCGCTTTCCTACCTGACACCCGGCCGCCCGTGGCACACCATCTGGCGCACCCTGGCGAACGGTGGCGAATAGTCGCCCGGCAACCTGCACCGGGCTACTGTCAACTCAGCCGAGAACCTGGGGGCTTGACGTGAGCGGAGAACCCAACACCCGTCTGTCGGATCTGTTCGGCCTGGCCGGCTGGTCCAAGGGCGAGCTCGCGAGGCTGGTCAACCGGCAGGCGGCGGCCATGGGCCACCCCCAGCTGGCGACCGACACCTCGCGGGTGCGGCGGTGGATCGACATGGGAGAGATCCCGCGCGATCCGGTGCCGCGGGTGCTGGCGGTTCTGTTCACCGAGCGTCTCGGCCGTGTCGTGACCATCGAGGACCTCGGTCTGGTCCGGCACGGGCGCGCGGGGAAACGGCAGGGCGGCGGGAGCGATGAGCATCCCGACGGAGTGCCGTGGGCGCCCGAGCGGACTGCGGCGGTCCTCACCGAATTCACGGGAATGGACCTCATGCTCAACCGACGCGGCTTGGTGGGCGCGGGCGCCGCGCTCGCCGCGGGATCCGCACTCAGCAGCGCCATGCACGACTGGCTGCACACCGACCCTGCCCTGGCTGCCGACGCACCCCACTTCACCGACCCCCTGCACGCCGACCCCGTCGGGTACGACCGTTACGAGGCCGCCCCCATCGGGTCGCAGGAGATCGAGGAACTGGAGCGCTCGGTCGAGGTGTTCCGTGCCTGGGACGCCGCCCGTGGCGGCGGGCTCCAGCGCAAGGCGGTCGTGGGCCAGCTCAACGAGGTGGGCGGCATCCTCGCCTACCACCATCCGCCCCACCTGCAAAGGCGCCTGTGGGGCGTGGCGGCCAACCTCGCCGTACTCGCGGGCTGGATGTCGCACGACGTCGGCCTGGAGCCCACGGCGCAGAAGTACTTCGTCATCGCCGCCCATGCCGCGAGAGAGGGCGGCGACCGGCCCCGGGCCGGCGAGGCACTGTCCCGGGCGGCCCGCCAGATGGTGCACCTGGGCCGGCCCGACGACGCGCTGGACCTGATGAAGCTCGCCCAGTCCGGCTCCGGCGAGCAGGTACTGCCCCGCACCATGGCGATGTTCCACACCATCGAGGCCTGGGCGCAGGCGTCCATGGGCAAGGGCCAGGCGATGCGCCGGACCCTCGGCCGGGCGGAGGACCTGTTCGTCTCCGACAAGAGTGATGTGCCGCCGCCGAGTTGGATGCAGTTGTTCAACGAGGCGGATCTGTACGGCATGCAGGCTCTCGCCTACCGCACGCTCGCGGAGTTCGAGCCGGATGCCGCCGCGCACGCCCAGCACTACGCGGACAAGGCACTGGCACTGCGGGTCGACGCACAGGAGCGGTCGAAGATCTTCGACCATCTCTCCATGGCGTCCGCCTGCTTCATCGCCGACGACCCGGAGCAGGCGGCCGGGTACGCGCGCCTGGCGCTGGTGTCGATGGGTTCCAACTCCTCGCGCCGCACCTGGGACCGGCTGCGCCAGATGTACCGGCTCACCGCCCAGTACGCCGGCTATCCGAAGATCCAGGAACTGCGGGAGGAGATCGAACTCGCGCTGCCCAAGGGGAAGTCGTCCAAGGGCAGGGGGAGGGGCGGGAACATCGCTCCGGCGTAGCCGGCGGCGGACGCGCTACGACGTCACGCGGGCGACCAGCACACAGGCGTCCCGGCGGACGGATTCGCCGAGTGCCTCCGTCACGATGCGTACGCCGTCCTGCGCCGACAGTGCCCCGGTCAGACGGGGAGCCAGGGCGAGGAGGCGGTGCGCGGCCGTCGGCACGAGTCCGCCGGTGTGCAGGAGCAGCAGGTCGCCGGCCTCGAGCGTCGCCGTGGCCGCCTCGTCCAGCTCGCGCCCCGTCCCGTCGCGGAACAGCAGCGGGGCGGGGCCGTCGGCGTGCGCCCACGTCAGGGCGCGGGTGCGGGGCCGGTAGCCGCAGTACACGGCGTCATGCACGGGCGGCAGGGTGGTGGACTCCAGTAACCGGGCGAGCCGGTCCGGCAGTTCCGAGGGCCGCGCGCCCGCCGTCGCCAGGCCGCGCAGGGCGCTGATCACCATGGCCGGCGCCGGCGTCACAGCGGTGCCCGGGTCCGCGAGGGTGCCCACACTGAGCAGCGTCTCGTCGCCGGTCAGGGGGCACGCGTCGTACCAGCCGCCGCAGCGGGGTGCGTCGGCGGACGCCGGAAGGCACCCGGCGGCCAGGTCCAGGCCGGGCCGTCCCTGGTCCGGGAACCGCAGGAGGGCGTGCCAGGGCGGTGGCACGGCCTCCTGCGGTTCTACCGCGGCCCGCTGCTCGATGGCCGCGTCCCGCGGGTGGCGGTGGAGCGAGTCACGGGTCTCGCTCACCACCCGCTGGCTGCGGCGCAGTTCGCTGACGTCCCGCAGTACCGCCCACATCGAGGCGGTGCTGCCGTCGGCGTCGAGCACGGGCTCGCCCATCATGTGCACGGTCCGTACGGTGCCGTCGGGGCGCACGACGCGGAACTCCCCGTCGATGGGCCGGGCGTCGACGAGACAGTCCGTGACCATCGCGGTCAGCTTCGACCGGTCCTCGGCGAGTACCAGGGACGGCAGTTCGTCGAGGCTGAGGGGGGCGGCGGCCGGGTCGAGGCCGAGGATCCGGAAGAGTTCACCGGACCAGTCGGCCTCGTCGGTCAGGAGGTTCCATTCGGCGCTGCCTACCCGGCTGAGCAGCGAACCGGGCCGCGGCGCGGGGGCCGGCCCGTCCCGCAACTGCGCCAGATGCTCGTCGAGATCGCTGAGCTGGTGCAGCGCCAGGTCGTACAGGGCACGCTGCCAGCGGCCCTGCGGGTCCGTCGCGTCGTGCCGGGTGTCCCGTCGCACGGCGTCCACGTCGCCCCGCAACCGCCGTGCCTGCGAAATCAGGGCCTCGACCGAGCCGCGTCCTGGTGGCTGGGCGGCTGGGCGGTCCGCGGAGAGATGGGACGACATGACGCACTCCGATGTGCAGACGGTACGACCTGGGCGGATCCGAGGGGTGGCGGAAGGACCGTTACGACTGTTGCACAGCCCGCGACGCCCTGTAAGGGATTCGGCGACACACGATACGGTGGTGCTTCCGGCATATGCCAGCGTCTTCCCGGAGCGACTTCCGCGCACGTATGACGTACGCCCGCGGTCGGTCAAGTCGTAGTGCGCCTACGCGACTTGCGGTCGACCGGCACCCGGTGACGTCGTCGCCCACGTGTTCGCCGGATACCTGTTCTACGACGGGGCGTGCAGTGCCGACCGGGGAGCCGGTTCGACCGTGGTCCGCACCCCTGTCTCCAGGGCCCGGACGCCGGCCTCGGCGACGACGGAGGCGACGTATCCGTCCCAGGCGCTCGCGCCGGTGACCCGCCCCTGCCGGGTGGCGTCGACCCACTCCTGCACCTCGCGGTCGTAGGCGTCCGCGAACCGCACGAGGTAGTCCTGCGGCACCTCCTCCCGGGCGCCGCCCTCCGCCGTCACCACCATGGTGTGCGCCTCCCCGATCCGGGCACTGCCCGCCTCGCAGACGGCCTCGCAGCGGACCTCGTAGCCGAAACCGCAGTTGACGAAGACCTCCACGTCGACCAGTGCGCCCCGCTCGGTCTCGAAGAGCACGAACTGCGGGTCGAGCAGCCCCTCGGGAGCGCCCGTGGACGGCCGGGGCCGCAGCACGGTCACCGCGGTCAGCTCCTGGCCCAGCAGCCAGCGGGCGGCGTCGATCTCGTGCGAGACGGAGCTGTTGACCAGCATCGCGGACGTGAAGTGCGGCGGGGAGGACACGTTGCGGTGCACGCAGTGCAGCATCAGTGGCCGGCCCAGCCGCCCACCGTCCAGCAGGGACTTGAGCCGCCGGTACTCGGGGTCGTGACGTCGCATGAAACCGATCTGGGCCAGCCTGCGGCCGAGCCGCGCCTCCGCCTCCACCACGCGCAGCGCGCCCGCGGAGTCGGGCACCATCGGCTTCTCGCACAGCACCGGCAGGCCGCGGGCGAAGGCGGCCAGCAGCGCCTCCTCGTGCGCCTCACCGGGCGAGGCGATCAGCACGGCCTCGACGCCGGGCGCGTCGAGCGCGGCCTCGGCGTCCGTGTGCACGGCCACCCCGTCGATCCCGGCCGCGGCCTCCCGCGCCCGCTCGGTGTCGGGGTCGGCGACGGCGGCGACCCTGGCGCCGCTGACCACCCTGTCGAGGCGTCGTAGGTGATCGGCGCCCATGTGCCCCGCGCCCAGGACCGCCACACCCAGAAGTCCGCTCACGCTCCGCGCGCTCCTTCCCCGTCCGCCGCGCACCCGCGAGGACGGATGCGTGTACGGCGAACAGGGTGTCATGGTCGTCAAGGCCCCGTGCGCGCGGCGACGGGCGTCAGTACCGCAGCACCCCCGCGATGCCCTCCACGTCCTCCAGCGCACCGTCCGGCACGAACCGGACGTCGGCGCCGGTCTCCAGGCACTGCTCGACGATCTCGTCCACGATGTCCTCGCGGGCGTCGAGGTCGCCGCTGTCCGCGGGCATCAGGTGTTCGCCGTCGTCCCGCATCGTCACCCGGAAGTTCTCCTCGACGGCGAGCAGCCGGACGCGCCCGGTGTGCGCGCTCTCCCACAGCTCGTCGACGCCCGCCGCAAAGTCCTTGCGCCCGCGGGCCGCCTCCAGCTCCCTGGCCACGGCCTCGACGGAGCCGCGCGCCTGGTCGTCGAGCACCGGCCGCACCGCCTGCCACACGGCTTCCGCCGTACCGTGGGCGAGACCCCCGTGCTGAACGGACACGGCGTGCGCCGCGACCCCGCCGGCCTCCTCGAACAGCGACAGCGCGGCCTCCGGCCCGGTGATGTACAGCGGCCGGGGATGCGTGCGCAGCACCTTGTCCATCGCGGTGTCGGCCTCACGCAGGAACTGGCGGGTCCGCTCGTCGCGGAAGGCGCTCGGCGAGTCGCCGATCCGCTCCTGCCGCTCCGGGTCGAAGTTCTCCGGCGGCCGGTCCATCGGGAAGCCGCCGATGCGCTCCTCGACGACCCGGTCCCCGCCGCCGTTCCACAGCGTGACCCGGTCCGCGGCGACCGACAGCACCCAGAACGGCCGCTCGGCCGCCTGCGCGGCCACGAGGTTGCGGGTCAGGAAGGTGTCCGAGAGCACCACGCGCTCGGGCACGGAACGGGCCAGCGTCCAGACCTGGTGCTCACCGGGGGCGGCGAAGATCGCCAGACCGTCCTCGGCGTGCGTGAGATCGACTTCGGCGAGGGCCCGGTCGAGTTCCCGGGCGACCTCGAGACGCCGTTCCCGGGTGACGGCCGGATCGTCCTCCAGCTGTTTCTTGGCCTCGGCGACCACATTGCGCAGCCGGACCGGGTCCTGGGCGTTGTCCGGCTCGCGGCGGTGCGTCGGCGTCAGCACGGACACCGCCGGATACGGACGGGGGCGTCGTAGCTCGGCAAGGGCTGAGGGACTCAGATCGTGCTCCATGTCAGCACCATAGAGCGGTCGGACGTATCAGGCATTCGGAGCAATCGGTGTGCGCCGGGGCCGTCCTCGTCCTGCCCCGTCACCGACGGCTCATTCCTCCTCGTTCTCGGCGCCGCAGGAGCTGCCGTCGGGCGGCAGGGAGCCGTAGAGGAGGAAGTCGTCGACCTTGCGGTGCACGCAGTCCGAGGACGCGTAACCGGTGTGTCCCTCGCCCTTGTTGTCGAGCACCACCGCCGAGGGGCCGAGCCGCTCGGCCGTCTCCACGGTCCAGCGGTACGGCGTCGCCGGGTCGCCGCGGGTGCCGACCAGCAGCATCTTCGCCGTGTCGACGTTCTTCACGTCGTCGCGGATGTAGTCGGTGCCCTTGGGACGGCCGTAGCACATCAGCACCTGGGTGAGCCGGTACCGACCGAAGACGGGTGAGGCCTCCTCGTACTGCTTGCGCAGCCGTCCCAGCGACCGGGCGACCTGCTCGGCGGTCGGACGGTCGGGATCGTCGGCGCAGTTGACGGCCATCAGGGCGGCCGGCAGGTTGTCCATGGGGACGTCCTCCTCGTCGGTGAGGCCGCCGCCGTCCTCGCGGCCCCGGCCGCGGACGGGGAAGGTGACGCCGCCGGACACGAAGCCCTCCAGGCCGCGGGTGTCGCCGTCCTCCAGCAGCTGCGCGAGGGCGCGCTCCAGCGAGGGCCACAGCCTCTGGCTGTAGAGCGCCTGCCCGATGGCACCCACCATGTCCTGCCCGGAGAACGCCTCGCCGAAGGCCGTCGGCACCGGGTCCGCGTCGAGCGAGCCGACGAGCTGGACGACCTGGCGCCGGGCGTCCCGGGCGTCCTGCCCGAACGGGCAGGCGACGTCCTCGACGCACCAGTCGAGGAAGTTCTCCAGCGCGGTCTGCTGCCCCCGCGCGCCGGCCAGGCCCTGTTCGGCCAGCGGTTCCGTCAGCGTGTCCACGCCGTCCAGGACCACCCGGCCCACCTTGTCCGGGAACTGTGCGGCGTAGACCGAGCCCAGCCGGGTGCCGTAGGAGAAGCCGAGGTAGTTGAGTCGGTCGTCGCCGAGCGCCGCGCGCATCACGTCCATGTCCCGGGCGGCGTTCACCGTGCCTATGTGGGGCAGCACCGGACCCGAGTGCTTCGCGCACTCGGCGGCCGCGTGGCGCAGCTTCCCGAGCACGGACCGCGGGTCCTTGATCTCCTCGTCCCCGTCCGTCGCCTCGATGATCTCCCCGGTCGCGGGACCGCAGGTGACCGGTGAGGACCGGCCGACGCCGCGGGGGTCGAACGTCACCACGTCGTAGCCGTTGGTCAGGTACATGAAGTCCTTGCCGCCGGCGGCGAGTTCGCTGACGCCGGAACCGCCCGGCCCGCCGAAGTTCAGCAGCACCGAGCCCCGCGAGTCACCGGTCGCCCGGTACCGGGCGAGGGCCAGGTCGAGGGTTCCGCTCCTGGGACGGTCGTAGTCGAGGGGGACGGTGACCTTCGCGCACTGCAGGTCCTTCGGTACCGCCATGCCCTCGCACGCCGACCATCTGATCTTCTGGTCGTAGAACCGGGACAGGTCGGGTCCGGTGTCGTCCGCGGTCGCGGCGGGCAGCCCCGCGCCCAGCAGGGCCAGCCCGAGCGCTCCGGTGACCGCGCAGCGCCGGACCGACGGCCGAGTCGACAGCTTGACCAGCATCGATGCCTCCCGGGACGCCCCGTCGCGGACCGGTCGTCGGCGCCCTCGATCACCATAAACGGGCCTCGCACCCGGCGCCTCCGGGCGCTTTCGCCGGGCTCGCGCAGGCTTGCGCGGGCGTGCGGACACCGTGCCGCTCGTTCGACAAACCGCCCACTCGATGGAGTGAAAGGCGGATAAGCCATAACTCGGATGGTGCGCCCGCGTTTTAACCGGTGCGGGCGAGCGCCCGCGACAATGTCTGGAAGGCAGGGAACCTCATGAGAAGGGTTACCCGAAACGGTGTGTTCGCTGTCGCCGCCTCCGGCGCGCTGGCCGTGACGATGCCGGCGTACGCGGCGTTCGCGTCCGACGGTGCCGTGGCGAACGGCTCCGCGGTCGGTTCGCCCGGAGTGATCTCCGGCAACACCGTCCAGGTCCCCGTGGACGTCCCGGTGAACGTGTGCGGGAACACGGTGAACGTGGTCGGGCTCCTCAACCCGGCCGTGGGCAACACCTGCGCCAACACCGGCACGGGCGGCGCGGCGCACGAGAAGACGGACGCCCCGTCGGGCACCTCCGGTGGCGGTGCCGTCGCCGAGGGCGAGGCGAAGGGCTCGCCGGGCGTGCTCTCCGGCAACGGCGTGCAGCTGCCGGTCCACGTCCCCGTGAACGTCAGCGGCAACAGCGTGAACGTGGTCGGCATCGGCAACCCGGCCGTCGGCAACGAGTCGGTGAACACCTCCGGCGACCGTCCCGAGGAGCCGCTGCGCCCGGAGAAGCCGGCGCCCTCCGCACCCCCCGTGGAGCGCGCGCAGCCCCAGCCGTCGCCGCACACGGCCCCGCCGCGGGCCGTGGAGTCCCTCGCCCACACGGGCACCGACGCGACCCTGCCCGCCCTCGCGGGCGGCGCCGCGCTCGTCCTGGGCGGAGCGGTCCTCTACCGGCGTTTCCGCCCGGGAGCCGGGGGCTGACCGAGGCGGACGTCTGTCCCGCTCTCCTGCCGGCGGGGTGTGCCACGGCGCCCACCCCGCCGGGACGAGGCGGCGGGCGCGGCTCCGCGGGCCGCGCTCTCTTCCTTCGGCCCACGGCCCCCGACACCCCCGACGCCCGGTCGCGTCGGGGGTCTTGTGCGACTCGGCTCAGGCGCCGCCCCCGTGGAACCGGTGATGCAGCGCCCGCACCTCCTCCGCCAGCTCGGGCACGGGGCCCTCGACCGGCACGCCGGGCGCCACCTCGCCGATCGGCAGCGTCCGGACCGGCGGGGCGGGAACACCCAGTTCCGCCAGCCAGGCGCCGAGCTGCTCCGACGAGGCGACGTACACGATGCGCCCGAGGCCCACCCAGGCGTGCGCGGCGGCACACATCGGGCAGTGCTCGCCGGACGTGTACACCGTGGCCGCGGCCCGCTCCTCGGGAGTGAGGTGGGCGGCGGACCAGCGCGCGAGCTCGAACTCGGGGTGCCGGGTGCGGTCGCCGGAGGCCACCCGGTTGTGGTCCTCGGCCAGCACCGTGCCGTCCGCGCCCACCAGGACCGAACCGAACGGCTCGTCCCCGGCCTCCAGTGCCTCGGCCGCCAGTTCCACACAGCGGCGTAGATGGCGCAGTTCGGCGTCCTTCACGACCATGGCGTACGGCCCTCCTCGCGATGTGATCCTCGACGGGCACCCTACGTTCCGCGCGACCGTCCCGGGCCGGGTGCCCTTCGGCGTGCCTCACCGCTTCCGCTGCCCGATGCCCGGCCACTCGCCGGCCGGTGAACTGGCCGGTCACCTCCGGGCCGGACCACCCCGTTCAGCTCGGCTCTCTCATTCCGGGCGACAAGCCGTAACCACTGCCCGAAGGTACCGCTCTTGCTACAGACCATCATGAGAGTTAGAGTCTCTAACAGGAGCGAGGAGCAGTAGCGCGTATCCCTCCTCGCGGCAGCGACAGACCCGAGAAAAGGGGACAGCCATGTCCAGCACGCACACCGTCCTGGGATCCGGCCCCGCCGGTACGGCACTCGCCCGTGAGCTGGTGAGCAGGGGGCATCGCCCCGTACGGCTCGTCGACCGCAGCGGCGGCGGCCCCGCGCCCGAGGGGGTCGAGCGGTTCGCCGCCGATGTGAGCACGGTCGACGGCGCCCGGGCCGCCGTGGGGGACGCGTCCGTCGTGTACCACTGCGTCAACGTCGGCTATCACCTCCAGGTCGAGGTGATGCCCCGCATCCAGGAGGCGGTCCTCGCCGCGGTCGAGGCCGCGGGCGCCCGCCTGATCGTGCTCGACACGCTCTACCCGTACGGCGAGACCGGGGGAGCGGTGATGACCGAGGACAGCCCCTGGCAGGCGACCAGCCGCAAGGGGCGCATGCGCGCCGAACTGGACGAGCGCTACCTCCGCGCGCACCGCGCCGGACGGGTCCGCGTGGCCCTCGGCCGTTCCGCCGACTTCGTCGGCCCGGGCGTGCTCAACTCCTCCCTCGGGGCGACCGTGTTCCCCGGCGCGCTCACCGGTGGGGAGGTCCTCGGGCTCGGCGACATCGAACTGCCGCACAGCTACACAGGCATCCTGGACGTGGCCGCCGGACTCGCCACGCTCGGTGAGCGCCCGGAGGGTGACGGGCGCGTCTGGCACCTGCCCACCGCGCCCGCCGTCAGCACCCGCGAGATCCACACGATGATCGAGAAGCGGGTGGGCCGGACGCTGGACGTCGTGATCCTCGAAGAGGCCCGTCCCTTCGGGCCGTTCGACGAGCAGTTCATGGCCGAGTACGCGGAGATGTTCTACCAGCACACGGAGCCCCAGATCATGGACTCCTCCGCCTTCCAGCAGGCCTTCGGGGTGGCTCCGACACCGCTCACGGACACGGTGGACGCCACGCTGGCCTGGTACGGGGAGTGGCTCGCGAGCCGATGAACACGGACGAGCGCGGCGCGCCGGTTGCGGTGCGCCGCGTCAAGCTGTCCGGCCCTCCTTCCGTGCCGGGCCCGCGCATCTACGGCCTCGGGGCGCTCCTCGCCGCCGTACCGGCGCAGACCGTGCCCAGGATCAGGGCCAGGGCGCCGATGACGATGTTGTTCCAGATGACGCCGGCGTCCGGGCTCGTGCCGACGATCCACGGCGAGATGATCATCCACACGCCCATGGCGCACATGGCCCAGCTGAGGCCGTACATGCGCTCGGGGGCCCGGGTGAACCCGAGGGCGAGCAGGCCGATCGCGATTCCGATGATCAGGTTGTGGGCGACGAGCGCGGGCTGACTCGTGGTGAAGTGGACTATCCACGGGGACACCGCACAGTACAGACCGAGCAGGAACACCGGCCCGTCCACGAGTGCCACGTCGCGACCACCGAGCATGCGGGCGTAGCGCGCCTGCATCTCCGGTGCGTCGGGGTGGCTGCTGATGTCACCTCTGGGGTGCGAGACGTTGGCCATGAGTCGTCTCCTTCGACTTGCCGGGCCGACCGCGTCAGGCGCGGTGCGGTAGCGCCGTATATTTCCCATTCTGCCCTTATTTCGCCCTTATGTGTAGAGCTGGGTGGCCCGTACATGTCTCCCTCGATCGCGGGCATCCGCAGGTGTACGCGAGCGATCGACCGATGTGATGGGACGTGGGAGGTGGCGGCCGTCATGGGCGCGAAGGTGTTGGAGCGTTTTCCGGCGGGGTCTCCGCGCGGGTCGTGGCCGGCGGAGGAGTACGCGGCGCGTCGCCGCGCCGAGGGTGAGCCCGCCACCGTCGTCATGGACCTGAAGACGGACGCCTTCCTGGTGGTTGTCCCCGCCCGCGACGAGGACAGGGCGCGGGCCGGCGCCCGATAGCCCGCGCCGGCTGAGAGGCGCACGGAGGCGGGCCGGCGATCGTCGTCGGCCGCCCGGGGGGACTCCCGGGCACTGCCCTCCACTGAACGCCGGGCAGGCCCGCGTGGGCCCCTGGGTCGACACGGCTCTCACCGTCTCCGACCTGCCCTCCGGTGGTGCGGGGGAGAGCGGCATGGGCGACTGTCACGGCAGACACTCCCTCGGGGCGTTCCGCCGCCGCAAGGCGGTCCTCGACGAGCCGCAGGGGTGACCGGACAGCGGTGCTACGCCAACCCGGCCTGAAACAGGCCGGGTTGAACTGGTCTACACCCTTGACTGGTACAGACCAAAGCGGTTGAGTATGCCTCCACACCCCCCACCACGGCCGCCCCCACGCCTGGCCGGTCCGACCGGCACGCGCGGACAAGGCCCGGCTCCCCCCTGCCCTTGTCGCGGGGAGCGGCCGTGCTCCGCAAAGGAGGCAGACCTGTGCCGAGACGCCGTATCGCCGCCGCCGTGACCGTACTTGCCCTCGCAGGCGCCGTACCCGCCTTCCTGCCGGCCACCGAGGCGTCCGCCGCCGCCTGTTCGAGCTATCCGAACTGGACGGCGGGCAAGTCCTACAACGCCGGCGACATCGTCCGCTACACCGACGGCAAGGCCTACATCGCCGAGCACGCCAACCCGGGATACGACCCGGTCATCAGCACCTGGTACTGGGAGCCGTACGCCTGCGACGGCGGTTCGCAGACGCCGGTCGGGAACTTCGTGGTCAGCGAGGCCCAGTTCAACCAGATGTTCCCGGGGCGGAGTTCCTTCTACACCTACAGCGGACTCACCGCCGCGCTCGGCGCCTACCCGGGCTTCGCCAACACCGGCAGTGACACGACGAAGAAGCAGGAGGCCGCCGCCTTCCTCGCCAACGTCAGCCACGAGACCGGCGGCCTGGTGTACGTCGTCGAGCAGAACACCGCCAACTACCCGCACTACTGCGACTGGAGCAAGCCGTACGGCTGCCCGGCCGGCCAGGCCGCCTACTACGGACGCGGCCCGATCCAGCTCAGCTGGAACTTCAACTACAAGGCCGCGGGCGACGCGCTCGGCATCGACCTGCTGAACAACCCCTGGCTGGTGCAGAACGACGCGGCCGTCGCCTGGAAGACCGGGCTGTGGTACTGGAACACCCAGTCCGGGCCGGGCACCATGACCCCGCACAACGCCATGGTCAACGGGGCCGGCTTCGGGCAGACGATCCGCTCCATCAACGGCTCCCTGGAGTGCGACGGCAAGAATCCCGCGCAGGTCCAGAGCCGGGTCACCACCTATCAGCGGTTCAGCCAGATCCTGGGCGTCCCGCCGGGCGGCAACCTGTACTGCTGAGCCCCGCCGGGCGTGTGCGAGACTCCGCCGATGGCCTCGGAAACGATCACCGCGGAGTCCGCGGGCACCTGGCAACTGGGCGACCTGCCCGTCAACCGCGTCGGCTTCGGAGCGATGCGGCTGACGGGCAGTGCCGCCTTCCACCTCGGCACGCCGAGCGACCGCGCGCGGTCCCTCGCCGTCCTGCGCCGGGCGGTCGAACTCGGCGTCAACCACATCGACACCGCTGCCTTCTACTTCTCGTCGCTGCGCTCCGCCAACGAACTGATCAACAGTGCGCTGGCGCCGTACCCCGACGACCTCGTGATCGTCACCAAGGTCGGTCCGTACCGCGACTGGTCGGGGGAGTGGGGCACCTCCGCCCGCCCCGAGGACCTGCGCGCCCACGTCGAGGAGAACCTGCGCCAGCTCGGGCGCGACCACCTCGACGTCGTCAACCTGCGCCGCATGGGGCAGGACTCCATCGCCGAACACTTCGGCGCCCTCGCCGAACTGCGCGAGGCGGGCCTGATCCGCCACCTCGGCCTCTCCGACGTCGAGCCCCGCCACGTCGCCGAGGCCCAGGCCATCGCGCCCGTCGTCTGCGTCCAGAACCGCTACGGCCTCGGCTTCCACGACCCCGCCACCGACGAACTCCTCGCCCTGTGCCGGGACCAGGGCATCGCCTTCGTGCCGTTCTACGCCATTGCCGGCGAGGCGGGCCCCAAGGGCGCCGGCACCGCCCACGAGGGCGAGGTCCGCGCCGTCGCCAGGGCCCACGGCGCGAGCCCCGCGCAGGTAAGGATCGCCTGGACGCTGCACCAGGGACCGAACGTGCTCGCCATCCCCGGTACCGGCGACCCCGCCCACCTCGCCGAGAACGTGGCCGCGGGCGCCCTGCGCCTGACCGAGGCCGAGCTGGCACGGCTCGACGGCGCCCGCACCGGCTGACACGGACGGCTGTCGCGTACGGGCTGCGACCCGCCGGCCCGGACCGCGCGACGCCCGTCAGCCGGGCCGGTGGGGCGAGGACTGGCGTCCGGGAAGTTTTACGTATAACCTCACCCGTCAATCGCCCGTCCCCACCCGTCCCGAAAGGCCGCGATGAGACGCATCGCCCTGGTCGCCCTCGTCGTCGACGACTACGACGAGGCGATCCGCTTCTACACCGAGGCCCTCGGATTCCGGCTCGCCGAGGACGCGCCCCGGCCCGACGGCTCCCGCTGGGTCGTCGTCGAACCCGGCGCTGCCGGGCAGGGCACCGCACTGCTGCTGGCCCGCGCCGAGGGCGACGCCCAGCGTGCCCGGATCGGCGACCAGACGGGCGGGCGCGTCGGCTTCTTCCTGTACACCGACGACTTCGCCCGCGACCACGCCCGGATGACCGCCGCCGGCGTGACCTTCCTGGAAGACCCCCGGCACGAGCCCTACGGCTCGGTCGCCGTTTTCCAGGACCTGTACGGCAACCGCTGGGACCTGCTCCAGCCCGCCGCCTGACCTGACCCGAAATCGCGCACAGACCCGCCGAGGAACCGCCGCACATGTCATCTACGCGCATAGACAACGACACCCTCCGCCGCCTGCCCAAGGCGGTCCTGCACGACCACCTCGACGGCGGCCTGCGCCCCGCGACCGTGGTGGAGCTGGCCGGGTCCGTCGGCCACACCCTGCCCACCACCGACCCCGACGAGCTGGCCGCCTGGTACTACGAGGCCGCCAACTCCGGTGACCTGGTGCGCTACATCGCCACCTTCGAGCACACCCTCGCCGTGATGCAGAACCGCGAGGGCCTGCTGCGCACCGCCGAGGAGTACGTGCTCGACCTCGCCGCCGACGGCGTCGTCTACGGCGAGGTCCGCTACGCCCCCGAACTGATGACGAACGGCGGGCTGAGCCTCGCCGAGGTCGTGGAGACCGTCCAGGAGGGACTGGCCGCCGGCATGGCCAAGGCCGCGGCGGCGGGCACGCCCGTCCGCGTCGGGACCCTGCTGTGCGGCATGCGGATGTTCGACCGCACCCGCGCCACCGCCGACCTCGCGGTCGCGTTCCGGGACGCGGGCGTCGTCGGCTTCGACATCGCCGGGGCCGAGGACGGCTTCCCGCCCGCCGACCACCTCGACGCCTTCGAGTACCTGCGCCGCGAGAACGTGCCGTTCACCATCCACGCCGGTGAGGCCCACGGGCTGCCCAGCATCCACCAGGCCCTCCAGGTGTGCGGCGCCCAGCGCATCGGTCACGGCGTGCGCATCACCGACGACATCCCGGACCTCGCGGGCGGCAAGCTCGGGCGTCTCGCCGCCTGGATCCGCGACCGCCGCGTGGCCCTGGAGATGTGCCCGACCTCCAACCTCCAGACCGGCGCCGCCACCTCCATCGCCGAGCACCCGATCACGGCGCTCAAGGACCTCGGCTTCCGGGTCACCCTGAACACGGACAACCGCCTCGTCTCGTGCACGACGATGACCCGGGAGATGTCCCTCCTCGTCGAGCACGCCGGCTGGACCGTCGCGGACCTGCGCACGGTCACGGTGAACGCGCTCAAGAGCGCCTTCATCCCGTTCGACGAGCGCAAGGCCCTGATCGAGGACGTCGTCCTGCCGGGTTACGACGCGGCGCTCTGAACGAGCCCGCGCACATAGGCGGCCTGTCCGACGTGCTGGAGATCGTCGGACAGGACGCTGACCAGCCGCACGCCCAGCGTGACCGGTGGATCCCAGTTGTCGTCCACGACCCGCTCCAGGTCCTTGGCGGCCAGGGAACGCAGGGCCCCGAGCGCCTGCTCGTGCACGGCGTCGTAGTACCCGGTCAGCAGGTCGGCCGAGTCGACCCGCACCTTGGCGACCTTCGCCGGGCTGTGGCCGTACCCGGTGTCGCGTCGGGGCAGGTCCAGCCCGAAGCGCTTCTCCCAGTCCTGGGTCAGCCACACCTGGTCGAGCCCGAAGGCGTCCGCGATGTGGTCGTCCTGGACCCGGGTGAGGTGCCAGACCAGCCAGGCGACGGAGTTGGCGTCGTCGGCGGGGCGGGCGTTCAGGCCGTCGGGGTCCAGGCCCTCGACGGCGGCGTGGACTTCTTCCTGGATGCGGCCGTAGCCCTCGATGAGGATGTCCTTCGCATGCATGGGACCACCATCGCGCAGTCCGCCCTCACGCGCTCCCCGTTTCCAGCAGCCCCATCAGCGCGCGGGCCGCGGGGCTGGTGGCCTGCGCGGGCGGCAGCAGGGCGATGGTCTCGTACGCCGCGTCGCCGGAGTCCTTGAGCGGCAGTGAGGCGAGGGAGGCCCGCTTGTGCCGGAAGTGGCGCGGGACGACCGCGATGCCGAGGTTCTCGTCGAGCAGGTCGAGCAGCCCGTGCACGTCGTTCACCTCCAGCGCGACGGTCCGCCGTACGCCCGCCGCCGCGAAGGCCGTGTCGGTGACGCGGCGCGGGCCCCAGTCCGGGTGGAAGTCGACGAAGACCTCGTCGGCGAGATCGCGCGGGGTCAGCACCGCGCCGCCCCTCGCGAGGCGGTGGTCGGGATGGCACAGGACGGTCATCGGCTCGCCGGCCAGTGAGACGGACCGCAGTTGCTCCGTGTCCGCCTGCGTCCGGTAGGCGAAGGCCAGGTCGAGCCGCCCGGCCGCGACCTCCTCCGCCAGCTCGCCCGAGCCCGCCTGCCGCAGCCGGATCTCCACGTCCGGGTGCCGGCGCCGGAACGCGGCCAGCAGCCCCGCCACCGGCACGCCGGCGATGCACTGTTCGGTCCCCAGCGACAGCGTGCCGCGCAGCACGCCCTGCACCGCGGCGACCGCCTCGTGGGCCGACCGCACCTGTGCCAGGATGCGCTGTGCCTCGCCCAGCAGCGCCCGCCCGGCCTCCGTCAGCGTCACCCTGCGGGTGGTGCGCACGAACAGCGGCGCCCGCAGCTCACGCTCCAGCGCCCGGATCGACGCCGACAGGCCGGACTGGGACACCAGCAGCCGTTCGGCCGCGCGGGTGAAGTGCTGGTCCTCGGCGACCGCCACGAAGTGCTGGAGATGGCGCAGTTCCATGATTGAGAAGCGTAGCCGCTGAATACCATCGGATTCTTCTGTTGGACCTCTGCCCGCAGGTCACGACAGAGTGGGGTGCGGTTCCGCCCAAGCCCCGTACCTCGGGGGCCAACCCCTCTGGAGTCGCGTTGTACACCGCACACCCCGACCGCTACGCGGACATGCCCTACCGGCGCACCGGACGCAGCGGCCTGAAGCTCCCCGCGCTCTCGCTCGGCCTGTGGCACAACTTCGGCCCGGACCGCCCCGTCGCGACCCAGCGCGCCATCCTGCGCCGCGCCTTCGACCTCGGGGTCACCCACTTCGACCTCGCCAACAACTACGGCCCGCCGCCCGGCTCCGCCGAGTCCGCCCTCGGCGAGGCCCTGAAGGCCGACTTCGCCCCGTACCGCGACGAACTGGTCATCTCCACCAAGGCCGGCTACCTGATGTGGCCCGGCCCGTACGGCGAGTGGGGCTCGCGCAAGTACGTGCTGTCCTCCCTCGACCAGAGCCTGACCCGCATGGGTCTCGACTACGTCGACATCTTCTACTCGCACCGCCCCGACCCGGAGACTCCCCTGGAGGAGACGATGGGCGCCCTGCACACGGCGGTCCAGCAGGGCAAGGCGCTCTACGTGGGCGTCTCCAACTACTCGCCGGAGCAGACCCGCGAGGCCGCCCGCATCCTGGCCGGCCTGGGCACCCCGCTGCTCATCCACCAGCCGCGCTACTCCCTGCTCGACCGGCGCCCCGAGACCAGCGGTCTCCTGGACGCCCTGGACGAGCTGAAGGTCGGCTCCATCGCCTACTCCCCGCTGGAGCAGGGCCTGCTCACCGGCCGCTACCTCGACGGCATCCCCGAGGACTCGCGCGCCGCGAGCGACAGCCCCTTCCTGAACTCCGACGCGCTCACCGGGGAACTGGTCGGCAAGCTGCGCGCGCTGGACGAGATCGCCAAGTCCCGCGGCCAGTCCCTGGCGCAGATGGCCCTGGCCTGGGTGCTGCGCGAGGGACGGGTGACCTCGGCCCTGGTCGGCGCGAGCAGCCCGGGCCAGCTGGAGGACAGTGTCTCGGCCATCGGGAACCTCGCCTTCGCCGCCGACGAACTGGCCCGGATCGACGCGATCGTCACCCGCTAGGTCGTCTCCGGCCCAGGGCGGCCGGGCCCCACGGTCACGTTCCGAGCCGTTCCGCCGGCCGGACCGTGACCGTGTCGCCCTCCTCCTTGCCGACGGCCCGGCGGATGTCCGCCGTCACCGGCGGCTTGTGCGTGCCGTCGCCCAGCGCCATGAAGGAGCCGCGGACGGCGTGCCCGTCGACCGTGCCGCGGACCTCGACCGGAGCGCGGGTGCCGAAGAACTCGGCGGACTCCGGCCGGACGAGATACGTCCGGGCGCCCTTGTCGGGGCTCTTGCGCAAGACGGCCGTGAATTCCTCGTCCAGCTCCTGGTTCGTGGACATGGTTCCTCCGCTCCCGGGGGCCCGGCGCCCCGTTTCCCGGTAGACCCCCGGCAGCCGCGGAACTCGTCGCGGACGGCGTGGCCTCACGCCCCCGCGGGCACCCGGTCCAGGAAGCCGTACACGGCCCGGATCCGCCCCTCGCCGTCCAGCGTGATCACGTCGGACCCGGCCACGGGCGCCGAGCCGTCGGCCCCGTTCACCAGCTCCCAGGAGAAGCGGGCCGTGTCGTGGTGCCCGTCGACGGCGCCGGACAGCCGGAAGACGAATCCCGGGAACTGCTCGTGGGCCGCCGTGATCACCGCGGCGATCTGCTCGTGGCCGCGCACGTCGGCGAGGGGGTCGGTGTAGCCGCCGTCCGCCGTCCAGGCCGCGGCGACGGCCTTGGCGAGGGCGTCCGGCCCGGCGTTCCAGGCCTCGAAGTAGCGGGCGACGGCGTCCTCGTGACGGTGAGTGGGTGCAGACATGGCGAATCAGCCTCCATCGAGGGGTACGTGCTGGTCAGGGACCGGATGCCGGCTCGGCGACCCGGTACCGCAACCATGCCCGCGGCCGGCCGGAGCCGTCGATTACCTCGGGGGTCATGACGCAGGCCCCGGCCGCTCGTCACGTTTCGGCCAACAGCCGCCGTGAATATGCCAGGAGACTGGCCGGAAATTCATGGTGACAGTGGTTCAGCAGTGAACATACTCACCTCTAGGGCGTCTCACACCATGCGACAGCGTCCTCACGCACCGCACACGAGCCGCACGGACGTCATGCCCGACCGGCAGGCGAACCGGGCGACGGGGGGAGGGGAGCAGTGCACGACGAGTTCCTGTGCCATGTCACCGCCTACGGCGTCTGCGACGGCCGGCGCGTCGGCGTACCCCTGGGCACCTACCGGGCTCCCACGCTCGCCCTCGCCCTGTGGTGGCTGCGCGACCGCGCGTCCTGGATCGCGACGCGCCTCGACCCGCAGCCCGACTCCCCGCACTTACCGCGCGGCGCCCTGACCCCCGTCGCCGACGACGCTCCCGACGTACCGCGTGTCCTGCGCCGCTGGTGCGCGGACGTCGTCCAGCAGGAGCTGGTCGCCGACGAGCTGGCCGCGGGGCGCCTGGTGCGCATCGCCACCAGCGACGACACCACCGAGTACGAACTGCTGGCCGAGTCCGTCGACGCGCTGCGCATGCAGCGGGCCGCCCCGCCGCTGGTCGTCCCCGTCGCCTGAGCCGGCGCCGCGTGCGGCAGCGGGACCCTAGACCGAGCCCGCCCGGGCCGCGCCGCCCCTGGCGCGCACCCCTCGCGCGAGCAGCGCGCCGAGGAAACCGGCGACCAGGCCCCACAGCAGGGCGAGGCCGACCGCGCCCCACAGCCGCGGACGCAGGAACAACCGACCGGACAGTCCTCCGCCCAGGTCGCCGATGCCGAGCACCGACAGGCCGTAGTACGCGGAGAGCCGGCCCACCGCGCAGATCATGAGCACCGTGAGCGCCAGCGCGACCGCCAGGTGCACCGCGTGCCGCCAGGCCGGCGTCCCGGCCGGGGAGCGGGCCGCCGCCAGACACCCGGCGGCCAGGAGCAGCACCACGGCCGCGACCAGGAGCCACCACATCCGCCCGTCCCGCTCGGTGAGCGTGCCCAGATTCACCGTGGAGACGTCCGGAGTGCGCAGCACCTCGTCGAGCACCCGCGGCATCGGCAGCCCGAAGGGTCCCTCCACCCGCCCGTTCCAGGTGGCGCCGAGGCCGATGGTGAGCGCCGGCCACGCAAGGTTCGGCAGACCGAGCAGCAGCACGGCGAAGGTATCCGCCGGATGCCCCCGGGTACCGGCGACGACCAGGCCGATGACGACACCGACGACGACGTACGCGAGCAGCAGCGCCACCATCGCGTACGCCACCGGCCGCACCGACGCCTGGAAGCGCAGCAGGCGCCCCGGCAGCGGCGCCCCCCGCGACACCAGCAGGGCCAGGACCAGCACACCCGCCAGCCACAGCAGTCCGAACAGCACGGTCAGCGGCACGTCCGTGGTGAAGCCGATCCGCGGGGTGATGCCGAACAGGTCACCGAGGTCGTCGAGCACCCCCTCACCGAGCGACACCTCGAAGGTCTGCCGCGAGGCGAACGCCAGTCCCAGGAGGGCGAGCAGCCACAGCACGGCGATGCGGCCGGCCCAGCCGGCCAGCTCCCCGGCACCGGCGACCGCCCGGTGACGCAGCGGCCGCAGGAACCCCGCGGCGATCACCAGCGCCCCGGCCAGCGTGACGGACAGCGGCATCACGGTCAGCCCCGCGTCGGTGCCCGCGAGCCCCCCGGCGTCCCCGGACAGCTCCAGCGAACCACCCACGGCGGCGACGACCGTCGCCGTGACGACCCGGGGGAAGGCGTTGTCGGGCAGGTCCGTCGCGCCCGCCGCCCACAGCCCGAACGCGGCCACGGCTCCCATGGCGGCCAGCCCGGCCAGCACCGTGGCGAGGGCCTGCGCCCAGCCGTGACGGGCCACTGCCGGACCGGAGGGGGTTCGCGCACTCACGCAGCCACGCTAAGAGGCACCCGCGCGCCGCGCCCTCCCGGCGGGGCCGTCCGCGTCGGCCGCGCCCGGCCGCCCCGCTTCCCGGCTCAGCCCGCCCGGACGACGAGCGCGTGGTCGCCGAGGCCCATCATGCGGCCGGCCGACAGCTCGCCCCGCGTGGTGAACAGCGCCAGGACGCGGGCGCTCCGCGGATCGAACGCCACGTCCAGCACCGTGCCGTGCTCGACGCCCGCCTCGGTCAGCACCCGTCGGCCCAGCAGGTCGTGACCCGGCGGCACCACGTCCGGCGCGGTCACCGGACCGACCCGCACGGCCCCCGGGCCGAGCGACCGCACCGCCTCCCAGGCCAGCACCGTCTCCCCGCGCAGACGGCCGGTGCGGAACCGCAGGTGGCTGACCACGCCGGAGGCGGCGTCGACCGTCAGGGACGTCACGACACCCAGCTTCCGGCCCCCGTCCCGGCTCAGCACGGGAAGCCCCCGCACCTCGGTGAACAGCATCACGACAGCGCGCCCCGCCGGCTGCCGGGCACACCGCCGACCAGGGCCGTGAAGCCCGACAGGTCGTCGGCCACGTGCCGCACGGCGTCCACGGGAAGGACGAGCGCCCGGCCGGCGACCGTCAGCGTCTCTCCCCGCGCCACGTACACCTTGCGCCGGTGACGGGGCGGGCCCGGCGCGAACCGTTTGCTCGCCGCCACCCGGAAGCCGACGACCCGCCCGCCGGTGCCGCCCTCCACCACGACGTCGAGCACGGTGCCGACCTCGGTGCCCGCGTCCGTCAGTACGCTCGCCCCCAGCAGCCGGGCGCGCAGCGTCTCCTGGTGCACCATCAGCAGCGCCGTGCTGACCAGACCCCGCCGGTCGCGGACCATCACCGCGTCGTGGCCGAGCGCGTACACCGCCGACCACGGAAGCCCCTCCTTCATCGGCCCGGACAGGCCCCGGCCGCTCAGCGTGAAACCCGTGATCCGCCCGGCCGCGGCGTCGAAGACGGTGTCCTTGACATGGGCGATGGCGTCCCCGCCCAGGGTGACCACCGGCCGGGTGGTGAGACTGCGCGCGCCCATCAATTCGTTCATCGCACACCCTTCCCGTAATCTCCGGGTTCCCCGGGTGACTGTGACGATTCCCGCACTGCGAGGAGAGGTGGACTGCGACGCCGAACCCGGGGTACGAGGACTCGTGCAGTAGCGTCCGGCCAGTCCGGCTTCCGAGAGAGAAACGCATGACCGAATACCTGGACGGGGCAGTGATACCGACTGGCTTCGACGTACCCGTGGAACCGCTGAGGCGCGCGGCCCACTACACCGGCGAGCCCGGGTGCATCGCGGAGGCGCGTCACCTCGCCTCGGTCTTCCTCGACCAGCTCAGGACCGAGTGGTGCGCCACGATCGGCCGGCGGGCCGACGGCGCGGTGCTCCTGGTGGTGAGCGAACTGGTCACCAACGCCGACCGGCACAGCCAGGGGCCGTACATCCTGGAGCTGGAGGGTACGGACGCCTCCGTGACGGTGACCGTCTACGACAGCAGCGGCGCCGTGCCCCGGCGTTTCCCCCGTGACCCCGAACGCGTCGGCCGGCACGGACTCGAGATCGTCCACGCCCTCGCCGAGGCGGTCGTCGTCGAGCGGGTGCCGGTGGGCAAGCGGGTGAGCGCGGTGGTGCGCCTCACCGAGGAGTGACCGGCGCGCCGACCCACCGGCACATCAGAGCACCTCGAAGAACACCTCGATCGAGAGAAACGAAGCACCCCGGGGCTGCGAGCAACCCCGGGGTGGTGTCGTCGTCGGTGTCAGGCGCAGCCCAGCTCGCCCAGCATGCCCTCGCGCAGCCGGGCGATGATCCGCTTGATCAGCCGGGACACGTGCATCTGCGAGCAGCCGAGCTGTTCGCCGATCTCCGCCTGGGTGGCCTCCTCCACGAACCGCATGTGGATGATCTGCCGGTCGCGCTCGCTGAGCTCGGCCATCAGCGGGGCGAGCGAATGGAAGTCCTCGACGAGCCGCAGCCCGTCCTCCTCCACACCGATGAAGTCGGCCAGCACCGACTCGCCGCCCTCGGGGCCGTCCCCGGTCAGCGCGGCGTCCAGCGAGGAGGAGTTGTAGCCGTTGGACGCGATCTGGCCCTCGACCACCTCTCGCTCGCTGATGTTCATCAGTGTGGCGAGCTCGGCGACGGTGGGCTCACGGTCCAGCCGGCTGGACAGCTCCTCGCGGGCCTTGGCCAGCTCCACGCGCAGCTCCTGGAGCCGCCGCGGCACGTGCACCGCCCAGGTGGTGTCGCGGAAGAACCGCTTGATCTCACCGACGATGTACGGCAGCGCGAAGGAGGTGAACTCGACCTCGCGGGACAGCTCGAACCGGTCGATGGCCTTGATCAGACCGATCATCCCGGTCTGGACGATGTCCTCCATGTCGTCGCCACGGCCGCGGAACCGGCCGGCGGCGAACCGCACGAGCGACATGTTCATCTCGATGAGCGTGTTGCGCGCGTACTGGTACTCGTGCGTGCCCTCTTCGAGCTCCGTCAGGCGCTGGAAGAACTGACGGGACAGCTGCCGTGCGTCACGCGGGGCCACGGTGCGCGGGTCCACGACACCCGGCAGTGACCCGTCGTCCGTCCCGCTCTCGGTGGTCTTCCCGACGACCTGCGCTTCCGGCCGGATCACGGCGGTCTCCATTACCTCTCCCACGAACGTCACGGTTTGGGCGTCTCCCCAGATTCTTACCGTTGGCGGGTACCCGGGCCGCGCCCGTCCATGCCACCCGGTTTCACGGGTGGCGCGAATGCGGTGACCGCGGCGTCGTCGCGGGGTGCTGTGTCTGCTTCCAGACTAGGCCGGTCAGCGGCGGGCGGCACCCGGGCGCGCCTGCCGCGGAGGCCGTTGTCCGGCGGATTTTCCTGTGGGCGGAATGCCGTGCCCTTCCCCCCGGCCGCCGGACTCCTAGGCTGTACGCGTGACCAGCCACGTGCCGAACGAAGCCCGCGTCATTCCCCTGCGCCCGCCGGCCGCGCGCCCGGAGGACCGTCCCGCCGTCAGAGAGCCCCTGTGGCGCGATCTGGTCGGCGACGTCCTGCGGCGTGAACGCCTGGCCCAGGAACGCACCCTGAAGGACGTCGCGGAGACCGCGCGCATCTCGATGCCGTATCTGTCGGAGGTGGAACGCGGCCGCAAGGAGGCGTCGTCGGAGGTCCTCGCCGCCGCCGCGGGCGCCCTCGGCATGGGCCTGGGCGACCTGTTGGCGCGGGCCCAGGGCGAGCTGATCCGCCTCACCGCGCGGCACACCGGCGCGGGTCACGGCCGCGGTGCCTCCGGCGCCCGGTACGACGGGATGTGCCTGGCCGCCTGACGGGGTGTTCCGCCGTCCGGCCCGGTGCCCCACGACGTCACGGTCGTCGTGGGGCACCGGGCCCACGTCTCACACCCGCACCGCTCACACCCTCACGAGGCGTCGGCTGAGCACCTCGTCGGCCAGCCCGTAGGCCACGGCCTCCTCGGCGGTGAACACCTTGTCGCGGTCCATGTCCGCGCGCAGCGTCGCCGGGTCGTGCCGCGTGTGCCGGGCCAGCACCTCCTCGACCTGGGAGCGGATCCGTACCATCTCCTTGGCCTGCAGGGCCAGATCGGAGACCGTGCCCTGCCGTCCGCCGCTGGCCGGCTGCCCGAGCAGCACCCGCGAGTGCTCCAGCACGAACCGGCGCCCCGCGTCCCCGCCGGCCAGCAGCACGGCCGCCGTGGAGGCCGCCTGCCCGACGCAGAACGTCGAGATCGGCGCCTGGACGAACGTCATCGTGTCGTAGATCGCCATCAGCGACGTGAACGAGCCGCCGGGGGAGTTGATGTAGATCGCGATCTCGCTCTCCGGGGCCGACGACTCCAGATGCAGGAGCTGCGCGATGACGACGTTGGCCACGCCGTCGTCGATCTCGGTGCCCAGGAAGATGATCCGCTCCGACAGCAGCCGGCTGAACACGTCGTACGACCGCTCGCCCTGCGGGGTGCGCTCGACGACGTTCGGAATCGTGTAGCTCCCCATCACTGCAACCCCATCCTGCGTCGCGAAGCGGCCGGGCGGACGTCCGCGAGGGACTCCACCACCCGGTCGACCATGCCGTACTCCCTGGCCTCCTCGGCCGTGAACCAGCGGTCGCGGTCGCCGTCCCGGGAGATCGTCTCCGGGCTCTGGCCGGTGTGCTCGGCGGTGATCCGCTCGATGGTCCGCTTGGTGAACTCCAGGTTGTCCGCCTGGATCTCGATGTCGGCGGTGGTGCCGCCGATGCCCGCCGACGGCTGGTGCATCATGACCCGCGCGTTCGGCAGGGCGTACCGCTTGCCCGCCGTGCCGACGCTGAGCAGGAACTGCCCCATGCTGGCGGCGAACCCCATGGCGAGCGTCGCCACGTCGTTGGGGATCAGCCGCATCGTGTCGTAGATGGCGAGCCCCGCGTGCACCGAGCCGCCGGGGCTGTTGATGTACAGGCTGATGTCGGTGCGCGGGTCCTCCGCCGAGAGGATCAGCAACTGTGCGCAGACCCGGTTGGCGGAGACCTCGTCGACCTGTGTGCCCAGCAGCACGATGCGCTGTGCGAGCAGTTGCGCGGCCAGATGGTCGTCGAACCGGGTGGCAGGGGTGTCGCCCTCCTCCGCGCGGGGCAGCGTGGCCGGCGCGGGGCCGGTGGTGAATGGAGACATCGGCGCTCCTTGTCGATGTGTCGATGTGGCGATGTACCGAGTGGTCGGGTCGTCGAGGACGTCGTGAGCGGCTGGTGCGCCGCGGTTCCTCCACTCTCGGCCCGGGGCCGGCCCCCGCGGGGATTTCTCTGCCCGCGGCAGATTCGCCGTGAGCAGAGCGCGCACACGGCCGGCGGGGGGGCGTCGCGGAAACATTCGGCGCGACGACCGATGAGTTCCGGGGCCCGCGCCGGTCGACAGTGGTGACCGCGTTCCACACCCGCGCCCGGGAGGTATTCATGACCACCGACGGATTCACCACGTGTCTCTGGTTCGACGGCCAGGCGGAGGAGGCCGCCGAGTTCTACGTCTCCGTCTTCAAGAACTCGGCCCTCGGCGCCGTCACCCACTGTCCCGAGGGCGCGCCCGGCACCGCCGGCACCGTCCTGACCGTCGACTTCACGGCCAACGGCCAGAGGTTCGTCGCCCTCAACGGCGGGCCCCAGTTCACCTTCAACGAGGCCGTCTCCTTCCAGGTCATGTGCGAGAGCCAGGAGGAGGTCGACCACTACTGGGCCAAGCTCGTCGAGGGCGGCGGCGAGCCCGGACCCTGCGGCTGGCTCAAGGACCGGTTCGGCGTGTCGTGGCAGGTCGTGCCCGCCCGGATCGAGGAGATGTTCCGCGACGAGGACCCGGCCAGGGCCGCGCGTGCCTTCAAGGCGATGATGTCGATGGGCAAGCTCGACATCGCCGAGCTGGAGAAGGCGTACGCGGGACAGTGAGGCCCCGCCGCCGTGCCCGGGCACGGCGGCCCGCATCCGGCCCGGCCAAGGACCGCGGCGCTCGGCGCGCGGGGCCGGGCCGAGATGACTAGCGTGAGGAAACGGACCTCTCACTCCGTCCCCACCACCACAACCATCCGGCACATCCAGCAATGCGGAGGCGGCAGTCATGGCCGTGCAACCCGAGGGAGCCCCTTGTTGGGCCGACGCGATGTTCAGTGACGTCGAAGGGGCCAAGAGCTTCTACGGCGACGTCCTCGGCTGGACCTTCGGCGAGTCGTCGTCGGAGTACGGCAATTACACCCAGTGCTACGCGAACGGCAAGGCGGTCGCCGCGGTTGTCCCGCCGCCGCCCGGCCAGGAGGACCAGTCCCAGTGGTGCCTCTACTTCGCCTCCCCGGACGCCGCGGCGACCGCGGGGCGTATCCGCGAGGCCGGCGGCGAGCTGCTGATGGAGCCGATGCAGGTCGGTGACTTCGGCACCATGTGCCTGGCCCGCGACCCGAGCGGCGTCGTGTTCGGCGTCTGGCAGGCCGGCACCCACGAGGGCTTCGAGGCGATGGCCGAACCCGGAGCGTACTGCTGGGCCGAGGTCTTCACCCGCGAACCCGACAAGTCGGACGCGTTCTTCCCCGCCGTCTTCTCCTACGGGGCGAAGCAGATGGAGGACGAGCACGTGGACTTCCGCCTCTTCGACCTGGGCGACCGCCCCGTCCTGGGCCGGATGCGGATGACGGAAGAGTTCCCGCCCGAGGTGGCGCCCTACATCAACGTCTACTTCACCGTCGCCGACTGCGACGACGCCGTGGCCCGCGCCACCAAGCTCGGCGGTGTCCTGCGCTTCGGCCCCATGGACACCCCGTTCGGCCGCTTCGCGGCGCTCAGCGACCCGCAGGGCGCGAGCTTCTCCGTGATCGACATCACGAAGACCGAGGGGGAGATGCCGAACCTCAAGCCCGTCTCCTGAGGGCCGTCCGGGCACCCGGCCGGACCATGGCATGATCGGGGCCATGCGTGAACGTGTGGTGGCCGCGTGCGACGGGGCTTCGAAGGGAAACCCGGGCCCGGCGGGCTGGGCCTGGGTGGTGGCCGACGCGTCGGAGGTGCCGGCCCGCTGGGAGGCGGGTCCGCTCGGCCGGGCCACCAACAACGTCGCCGAACTCACCGCGCTGGAGCGCCTGCTGGCGTCGACCGACCCGGATGTGCCGCTGGAGGTCCGCATGGACTCCCAGTACGCGATGAAGGCCGTCACCACCTGGCTGCCCGGCTGGAAGCGCAACGGCTGGAAGACCGCCGCCGGCAAGCCGGTCGCCAACCAGGAGCTGGTCGTCCGCATCGACGAGCTGCTCGACGGCCGCTCGGTCGAGTTCCGCTACGTGCCCGCCCACCAGGTCGACGGCGACAGGCTCAACGACTTCGCCGACCGTGCCGCGAGCCAGGCGGCCACCGTCCAGGAGCCCGCGGGCAGCGGCCTCGGTTCGCCCGAGCCGCCGCCCGCACCGGACGTCCCGGCGGCGAGGAAGGCACCGCGCCGCGGACCGGGAACGGCCCGCAAGAGCGGCGGTGCCTCCGCGCGCACCATCAAGGCGAAGTTCCCCGGGCGCTGCGTGTGCGGCCGTTCGTACGCCGCAGGGGAGTCCATCGCCAAGAACGACCAGGGCTGGGGTCACCCGGAGTGCCGCACGGCGGCGGCCGGATAGCCCTTCCCGGTCGCGGGGGTCAGGCGACGGTGCCGCGCCAGCCGCCGGTCTCCCGGCCGCGCGCCTCGATGAACCGCTTGAACCGCTCCAGGTCGCCCTTGGTCTGCCGCTGCACGACCCCGAGCTTGTCACCGACCTTCTCGGTGACGCCTTCCGGCTGGAACTCCATCCGGAGCATCACCTTGGTGCGGTCGTCGTCCAGGCGGTGGAAGGTGACCGCACCGGCCTGCCGGGTCTCGCCGGACACCGTGGTCCACGCGACCCGCTCGTCCGGGATCTGCTCGGTGATCTCCGCGTCGAACTCCCGGTGGACGCCGTCCACGCTCGTCACCCAGTGCGTGAGGGTGTCACCGCGCTGTTCGATGCGCTCCACCCCGTTCATGAACTCGGGGAACGACTCGAACTGCGTCCACTGGTTGTAGGCGGTGCGGACCGGAACGCCGACCTCGATGGACTGCTCGACCTGCGACACGCTGTCTCTCCTCCTTCGGTTCGTCGGACGGAGCCGCGCGGGTACCCGACGGCCGCCCGGCGAATCACCCCCACCGCGGGACCCGCCGTCCCGGCGCGGTCGCGAGCGGCCGCGGATGACAGACTGGCGGCATGGACGAGCGCACTTTCGACAGGTCGGACCAGCACGCGTCGGTGATCGGCCTCGGCACGTGGCAACTGGGTGCCGACTGGGGAGACGTCGACGACAAGGAAGCCCTCGCGGTACTGGAGGCGGCCGCCGAATCGGGCGTCACCTTCTTCGACACCGCCGACGTCTACGGCGACGGCCGCAGCGAGGAGACCATCGCGACCTTCCTGCGCAGCAGGCCGGATCTGCACGTGCTGGTCGCCACGAAGATGGGCCGGCGCGTCGAGCAGATCCCGCAGAACTACGTCCTCGACAACTTCCGGGACTGGAACGACCGTTCCCGGCGCAACCTCGGCGTCGACGTCCTCGACCTGGTGCAGCTGCACTGCCCGCCGACCCCGGTCTACTCCTCGGACGAGGTGTTCGACGCCCTGGACACCCTCGTCGAGGAGGAGCGCGTCAAGGCGTACGGCGTCAGCGTCGAGACCTGCGAGGAGGCACTGACCGCCATCGCCCGGCCGAACGTGGCGAGCGTGCAGATCATCCTCAACCCGTTCCGCATGAAGCCCCTGCGCGAGGTCCTGCCGGCCGCCCGGGAGGCCGGCGTCGGCATCATCGCCCGGGTGCCGCTCGCCTCCGGCCTGCTGTCCGGCAAGTACACCAAGGACACGGTCTTCGCCGCGAACGACCACCGCAGCTTCAACCGCCACGGCGAGGCGTTCGACCAGGGCGAGACCTTCTCCGGCGTCGACTTCGCCACCGGTGTGGAGGCCGCCGCCGAGTTCGCCGCCCTCGCCCCCGAGGGATACACGCCGGCCCAGCTGGCGCTGCGCTGGATCGTCCAGCAGCCCGGCGTGACCACCGTGATCCCCGGCGCGCGTTCGCCCGAACAGGCCCGCGCCAACACGGACGCCGCGCGGCTGCCGGAGCTGACCGAGGACACGCTCACGGCGATCCGCGACCTCTACGACCGCCGGATCAAGGAGCAGGTCGAGGGCCGCTGGTAGCCCGCTCCGGCCGCCGCGCGGCGGCACTCGGCACCACCTCTCACGGCACCAGGAGCAGCTGCCGTTCCCGCTCCTGGTCGCCGGAGGAGGCGCCCTCGTCCCGCGTCGAGAAGGCGCCGGTCAGCGTCCTGCTCGCGGCCTCGACGGCCTGCGGGCTGCCCTGCACGGTGACCGTCACGGGCGCCGACAGTCCGGCACCCGCCTCTCGTGGCGCCGGGTCCGCCTCCGGGGAGGGCGGCGAGCTGAAGGTCGCGGTGCGGACCGTCGCCCGCTCGTCGCCCGGCAGGTCGTCGGGCGCCCCGAAGGCGCCCTCCAGGGCGCGGACCACCGCCCGCGCGTCGTCGATGCCGCCACCGCTGAGTGTCACGGTGAGCTGAGTGTCGGACATGTTTCGCCAACCTCCTGTGCCTCGGTGTGGGTCCCGCCCGTGTAACCGCCCCCCGACCGCCCAAACCGGGCGCCGCCTCCGACACGGCGTCTGACCGCGGGGAACCCGGGAAGAGGGAAGAGGATCCAGGCGGCGGCAACGGGAGGAACAGTGACGGACACGCATGCGGACACGACGGGCGACTCGGGCCGGCGGCGGGGGCGCGACGAGACCGAGGAGGAGCGCGCGGACCGGATGTGGACGGAGCTGATCCAGGAGGTCCGCGTCGCGCAGATGGGTGTGCAGATCCTCTTCGGCTTCCTGCTCACCGTCGTGTTCACCCCGAAGTACGACGGCCTGTCGGACGCCAACCGGACGATCTACCTGGTGACGGTCGTCCTCGGGGCCGTGACGACCGGCGCCCTGATCGGGCCGGTGTCCCTGCACCGCCTCGTCTCCGGGCGGCGGGTGAAACCGCAGGCGGTGCGGTGGGCCTCCCGGCTGACCCTGCTCGGCCTGATGCTGCTGCTCGCCACCACGACCTCCTCGCTCCTGCTGATCCTGCGCGTGGCGACCCATGACGGCTTCGTGCCCTACCTGGTCACCGGAGTGGTCCTGTGGTACCTGCTGTGCTGGTTCGGGATACCCCTGTGGACCCGGTACCGCCACAGCTCACGCTGACGGCGCGGCCCCTCCCGGGGAGCCGCGCCGTGGCGGTGCGCCGGCGTCCGCTCAGCCGTCGGCCATGAGCTCCGCCAGGAAGTCGTCGACGTGCACCTCTTCGTCGCCCGGCCGGACCGCCGCGTGGGTCTCGCGCAGGAACGCGGCCACCGCTGTCGCCCACACGAAGACCACGGCGCGATGACGCTCCCCGTCGGGCCGGTAGTCGCCGAGGAACTCCATCCGCAGCTCCTCCCACATGCCCCGCGACTCGGGCCGCAGCCGCACGTCGCCCACGCCGACCGGGCGGGCGAGTCCGTCGCCCACCATCTCCCGGTCGAGCGTCCAGCGGGCCAGCACACGGCCGTCGTGGCTGAACACCACGGTGAGCGCGAACGGGTCCGCCGGGTCGTAGCTCAGGTGTGCGAGCACCGGGAAGCGGTCGGTGTCGCCCGTCTGGAGCTGCACGACCAGGGTCTTGTGCACGAGGGAATTCACGGCGGGGGCCTCCGGGAGAACAGACGTAGGGCCCTCTAGTACCCCGATCCTCCGCAAGATGCTCCGTCAAGCGGGTGATTCCCTGGCTCGTGCGCTCCGCGTCGTCAGGAGCCCAGGGCGTCGCGCAGCGCCGGCAGGAGGGTCTTCTCCGACCAGTCCAGGAACGCCGGCTGGGACTCGCCGCCGATCTGCACCAGGGCGATCTCGGTGAACCCGGCCTCCGCGTACGGGCGCACGGCCTCGACGAAGGCGTCGGGGTCGTCGCCGCAGGGGATCGACTCCGCGACGTCCTCCGGCCTGACGAACTGGGTCGCCGCGTCGAACGAATCCGGATGCGGCAGCTCGGAGTTGACCTTCCAGCCGCTGCCGAACCAGCGGAACTGGGAGTGGGCGCGCTCGATCGCCGCGTCCCGGTCCGGGTCGTAGCAGACCGGCAGCTGGCCGACGCGCGGCTTGCCCCGGCCGCCGTGCCGGTCGAACGCCTCCACCAGGTCCGCCTTGGGCTCGGTGGCGATCACCAGGTCGGCGAGTTCGCCCGCCAGCTTGCAGGAGCGCTCCCCGGAGACGGCGACACCGATGGGCGGCGGGCTGTCCGGCAGATCCCACAGCCGGGCCGACTCGACGTCGAAGTGCGTGCCGTGGTGGTTGACGTGACCGCCCTCGAAGAGCGCCTTGATGATCTCCACGGCCTCCTGGAACATCTCGTGGCGCACGTCGACGGACGGCCAGCCGCCGCCCACCACGTGCTCGTTGAGGTTCTCGCCCGAGCCCAGCCCCAGCCGGAACCGGCCCTCGGACAGCAGCGCGAGCGTCGCCGCCTTCTGCGCCACGACCGCCGGGTGGTAGCGGAACGTCGGACACGTCACGTACGTCATCAGCGGGATGCGGGACGTCGCCTGCGCCGCGGCGCCCAGCACGCTCCACGCGTACGGCGCGTGGCCCTGCGAGCGCAGCCACGGGAAGTAGTGGTCCGAGGTCACCGAGAAGTCGAAGCCCACCTGCTCGGCCCGCACCACGTGGTCGACGAGCTCACGGGGACCGGCCTGCTCGGTCATCATCGTGTATCCGATTTGCACCATACGGGGCGAGTCCCCGTCCGTGCGGAGCGAAAACGGACGCGTCTCGGGACACGGGCCTTCCCCGGTCAGCCGGCATCCTCCCGGAACGTCGCGAGGAAGGCGGTGAGCGCCCGCTCGTTCGCGGCGTCGTCCCAGTCGGCGGCCGGGGTCGTCCAGCGCAGCGAGAAGCTGCGCCCGCCACCCAGGAGGAAACCACGCCCGAACGTGCGTACCCGGACGCCGTCGTTCTCGGCGAGCCACTCCATGTCGGCCGCCTCGCGGCCCCGGTACGTCGTCGCGCGGATCCCGCCGACCCGCCGGTACCCGCCCGACCGCTCCAGGCCGGGTTCGACGTCGTCGCGCCAGACCGCCACGGGGTCCGCTCCCGCGCGCTCGCTGTAGGTGACCGCGAGGGTGCGCGGATCACCGGACGCCCCGAAGACGACCCGGTACGCCCCGCCCGGCACGCGCGAGGTGTCCAGCCGCCCCCAGTCCTCGGGCAGGGCCACGGAGAAGCCCTCCGGTGCCTCGTAGCGGCGGAACCCCGCGGGGACGGCGGCGCCCGGCTCCGACGGGGACGGTGTCGCGCTCGGCGGGGGAGCGGGGGAGGAGGGCGCGGTGCCGCCGGCGGGCGGTGCGGCGGGGGACGAGGGGCGCGGCGGCGCGCCGGTGTCCCCGCCCGTGCCGGGCAGTGCGTGGGTGACGGCCAGGACGGCGACCGTGACCGTGACCGCGGCCAGCGCGGTACCGGCGAGCGTCGTCCGGCTCCACCGGCGCCCGGCACGGCAGGCGGCGGCGCGTGCGCCACGCAGCCGGGGCCGGGGGACCGGGGGCGCCGCCGCCCCGGGATCCTCCGACAGCACCCGGGTGAGGGCCGCGCGGACGACCTGGCGGCTCAGCCGCTCCCGGGAGTTCCTGCGCAGGAGCCCCTGTACCACCTGGGTGAGCGGACCGGCCCGCACCGGGGTGCGCAGCGGCAGCCGGTCCACGCCCTTCAGCGTGGCCTCGGCGCTGCCCCGGTCACGGAACGCCGGGCGGCCCTCCACCATCGCGTAGAGGATCGCGCCCAGCGTCCACAGGTCGGCCGCGGGCCCGATCCGTTCGTCGCGGGCCTGCTCGGGAGCGGCGTACGAGGGAGCGGTCAGCCGCGGCGCCAGGGTGGCGCCGGCCAGTCCGAAGCCGGTGACGACGACGGAGCCCTCCTCGCGCACGAACACCTGCCCCGGGCTGAGCTCGCCGTGCGTGACGCCCTGGCCGTGCGCCGCCTCCAGCACGTCCAGCAGCTCCAGTCCGACGCGTGCCGCCCGTGCGTAGTTGAAGGCGCCCTGCTCGGCCAGGAGTTCACTGAGCGGCGTGCCGCCGGCCCGCTCGGTGACCGTCCACAGGGCGCCGTGCTCCACGACCGCCTCGACCACCGCGGCCACCCGGTCCGGGCAGAGCAGCCGCATCGTCTCGCAGGTCCGCACGACCCGGCCGGTCGCCCGGCGGGCGCTCTCGTCCGCGGGCTCCTCCGGGAGGCCGACCTGCGTCACCAGGCACGGGCGGCCCGTCGCGGCGTCCTCCCCGGACCAGCAGACGCGGTTCGTCTCCCGGTGGACGACCTCGAGCAGGCGGTACCGTCCGGCGACCAGGTCGTGTGTGGAGACGTGCGCCCTGCCCATGGCCCTCCCTCGCTCGCACCGCCGGCTCCCGGCTTGCCCAGGAGTACGGTGAGCGGGCCGGGGTGCGTTCAACGAACGCGCGAGGCGACCACCCGACTTTCCCGCGCGTCCCGCGCGGACATCGCAGTCAGCGCAGCCCGAAGCGGTCCGCCCAGGCCGTCATGTCGGCGGTCGTGGCGTTGCCCCCGCACACCACCAGGCCGATCCGGGCACCGTCGCCCACCCGCTCCACCACCCGCCGGGCCGCGGGCAGCAGACAGCCGGCGGCCGGCTCGGTCCACACCTTGGCGTGCTCGGCGAGTGCGAACGACCCCTCGATCGCCTCCCGGTCGGACACCACGAGCACCTCGGTGACCAGAGCGGACACATGGTCGTACGTCAACTGCGAGACGGACGGGGCGCTGAGCGTGGTGACGACCGACGACAGCGGGACCGGCAGCGGGCCGCCCGCCGCCAGGGCCCGGGACATGGCCTCGGCGCCCGCCGTCTCCACGCCCCAGATCCGCACGTCCGGCCGACGGGCCCGCAACGCCGCCGCCACGCCCGCGATCAGCCCACCGCCGCCGATGCTCACCACCACGTCGGTGAGCTCCCCGGCGTCCTCCGCGAACTCCAGCCCCACGGTGCCCTGCCCCGCGATCACCACGGGGTCGTCGAACGGGTGGACCAGCGTCAGCCCCTCCTCCCGCAACCGCGTCACGAGCGCGAAGGCGCTGTCCATGCCGTCGGTGAGCCGCACCACCGCGCCCGCCTCCTCGGCGGTCTCCACCGAACGCGCGGGTGCCGTACGCGGCATCACCACCGTGGCCTTCACATCGAGCGCGGCGGCCATCACCGCCACGGCGATGCCGTGATTGCCGCCGCTGACCGCCACGACACCCGCGGCCCGCTCGGCCTCGGTCAGCGACAGCAGCTTCACCGTCGCGCCGCGCGCCTTGAACGACCCGGTGCGCTGCAACAGCTCCAGCTTGGCGGTGACCGGGGCCCCGAGCATCGCGCTCAGTCCAGGGCTCGGCACCGTCGGGGTGCGTACGACATGGCCGGCGATCCGTTCGGCCGCGGCTTCGATCTCCGTGATCCCGATCAAGGCAGTCATCCTTCCGGCGCGGGTGGTGATCCACGCCCTCCCGCAGCCTTTCGTGCGACGCGTCCCAGGTCAACAGGGTTCCGGGGCACGGCCGTCGAGGCCCGCGGTTGTGGCGGCCGGCCGGATTCAGTGCTGCTGGGTCTTCTGCGGCGTCGCCTCGCTCGGCCGCACCACGACGTACCCCTCGCCCTGGAGCATCAGCTGCACGGCCTCCCCGGAACCCCCGCGCAGCATCGAGCCGAGGGACTGCGAGCGGTGCAGCGAGGTCGCCAGCCCGGCGGACCAGCCGACGATCGCGTCCGTGTCCACGTACACCGGGTACTGGGGCGACACGGGTATGACCAGCGGATTCCCCTCGCACACCAGGCCCAGCCTGCCGTGGCCCGTGAAGACGCTGTTGAACAGTCCGCCGCCGGCGATGCCGGAGCCCTTCACGGTGGCGATGCGGTACGACAACGACGCGTCGAAACACAGGACGTTGCGGCCGTTGACCGTGAACTCGTCGCCCGGCTCGACCTCCACGATGAAGCAGTTCTGCGCCTCGTGCGCGAACCACGCCTCGCCCTGTCCGCGCACCGCCATCAGCGGCAGTCCCTCCCCGGTGACCGCGCGTTTGAGCATGCCGCCCACGCCCTGGCCCTTGCGCTCGAACTGGAGGCTGCCGCGGTAGGCGATCATCGCACCCTGGCGGGCGAGCATCTCGCCGTTCACCACGTACCGGACGCACTTGGCGTTCTCGACGGTCATGCCCGGCGCCGAGGCGGGCTGCACCATGTGCTCGCTGGAAAAGAGGTCACCCTTCATGCGGGCATCCTGTCCCGGAGCGTTGCGTTCCGCCAGGACCGCCCGTCGCCGTGGCCGGTTTCGACCAAAAACGCCGGTCAGCCGCCGAAGAGCTGGGTCCAGTACATGCCCGCCCGGCCGCCGCCGGCCAGGCCGACCCCGATGTGCGTGAAGTCGGCCCCGAGGATGTTGGCACGGTGCCCGGGGCTGTTCATCCACCCCTCCACCACATCGGCGGGAGAGCGCTGACCGCAGGCTATGTTCTCGCCGACCGTGCGCCGCGTGGCGCCCGCGGCGGCGGCCCGGTCCCAGGGCCTGCCGCCGTCCGGGTCGGTGTGCGAGTAGAAGTCCCGGGCCACCATGTCCGCGCTGTGCGCCTGCGCGGCCGTCGTCAGCCGCGGGTCGGCGGCCAGCTCGGGCAGGCCCGCCCGGACCCGCTCCCGGTTGGTCAGGCCGACGACCTCGCCCGTCGCGCGGTCCAGGCCCTGCGGCGTCAGCGGCACCGCCCACAGGGCCGTCCAGTACGTGTCGCCCGAGGGCCCGCCGGTGACGTAGCCCCAGCCCGCGTGCGTGAAGGCCGCCTCGTGCAGGGTGCGCCGGGACCGCTCGGTGCGCAGACAGTGCTCGACGAACTCCGCGGGCGTGCGCGGACCCGAGACCAGGTGCTCGCCGACGGTGAGATACGCGTATCCGGCCAGGACGACGCGCTGGTGGACGGAGACGCCGTCCCGGGTCTCCACGCTAAGCGCGCCCCCGGCGGCCATGGCACCGGCGTGCGAGCGGGCCGCGGTGACCAGGCGTCCGTCAGCCGAGACGGGCCGGGAACCGGCCGCCGCACGGGCGGCGTTGACCAGGTCGAGGAAGCCGTCCGAGGCGACGGGCCTCGGCGTGCCCGCGTCGGAGCCCTGGGCGTCGTCCACGACCTCCACCCCGAAGTCCCGGGCGAGACCGGCCAGTCCGTCCGCGTACCCCTGGCCGAGGGCGCGCAGCTTCCAGCGGTCGCCGCGCCGGTAGAGCTCCGCGAGCAGCAGCACGGTCTCCTGGCGGGGGCGGGGCGGGGAGAACCGGGCGAGCGTCCGCCCGGCCGCGTCGGCCACCTCCAGGGTGGGGGAGGGCGAGTCGCTCAGGAGCGTGCCGGGCACGGCCGGGCTGACGGCCACCGTCACGCGGGTGGCGCCGGCGCGCAGCCGCCGCGGATCGACGGTGAGCGTGTCGTCCCGCAGCCGGGCGCCGGGAGCGTCGGGCTGGTTGTAGAAGACGAAGTCGCCGTCACCGCTCACTGTGCCGCCGTCGTCCGTGATGAGGGCGGACACGTCGAACCCGCCCGGCACCCGCACGCTCACGGGGCCGCCCGGCAGGGGGATGTTGCCGCCGGGGACCAACTCGCTCATCCTGTGCCGCCCTGTGTCGTGGTCCGCCATGGGAGTCGGGGGTGCCCGGACAACGTCCCTGGGCCGGCCGGGGTTCCCGCCGCCCGGCCCAGGTCAGCCCGAGGCGGTCGGCTCCGGTGCGACCAGCCCCTGCCGGTAGGCGACCGCGACCGCCTCGGTACGGCTCGAAGCACCCAGCTTGGCGAGGATGTTGGAGACGTGGACGCTCGCCGTCTTGGCGCTGATGAACAGCTCCTCGCCGATCTGCCGGTTGCTGTGCCCGAGGGCGAGCAGGCGCAGTACGTCCTGCTCGCGGGGCGTCAGCACCGCCGCACCCGCTCCCGCGGACGGCGCCGGATCCGTGAGCCGGCCGCGGCGGGCCAGGTCATCGAGCCGCTCGCGCAGCAGGGTGGCACCGAGCCGGTCGGCCTCCCGGCGTACGGCGTCGGCCTCGGCGGCCGCCTCCTCGCGGCGGTCGGCCGCCAGCAGGGACTCCGCCAGCCGCAGCCGGCACCGCGCGCGTTCGTAGGGGTCGCCGTACGCGAAGGCGGCCACCGCCCGCTCCCAGGGCGCCGGGTCCGGCGCGGCGGTGGAGATCCGGGACCACTCGGCCTCCGCCCGCGCCAGCCACGCCTGACCCTCCGGGCCCTGGGGGAGGGCGTCGAAGCCGTGCTCGGCGGACCAGCGGGCCTCGGCCAGCAGTTCGGCCCCCGTGTCCGTCCAGCGGGCCACACCCGCCTCGTCCCCGGCCCGGCGCAGCTCGGCCACGGTGTCGGCGACCGCGGACAGCGCCAGGGTGGCGAGCCGGACGGTCACGGCGGGCCGCGTGCCGGCCTCGGTGAGCTCCTCGACGCTGGACCGCATCCACCGCACGGCCTCCTCCGCGTTCCCGCGCAGCGCCGCCGCGTCGGTCAGCACGAGCCCGCCGACCATCCGCGCCATCCAGTCGAAAGGTCCCTCCAGCAGGGCCCGGGCCCGCTCGGCCGCCCCGAAGTCGCCCCGCGCCAGCGCCACGTACAGCTCGGGACCGAGGGTGTGACCGCCCACGGCCGGCCGCACCCGGGCCTGCTCGGCGGACTCGCGCAGCACCTCGTCCCAGTGGCCCAGCGTGTACCGCACGAGCAGCCGCAGATACCGCATCTCCCTCGGGTACGGCGAGGACAGCAGCCCGGAGCGGCGGGCCCGGTCCAGTCCCTCCGACGCCCAGTGCAGGCACTTCTCCAGGTCACCGGACTCGAAGCTGCCGATGGCGAGGTTGAACAGCGCGCGCAGCTCCACGGGCGCGTTGCCCGCCCCCCGCGCCAGTTCGCGGGCCTCCAGCAGCCGCTCCCGGCCCGCCGGGGTGGCCCGGTTGCCGCCCTCCAGACCCGTCAGGGAGATCAGCAGATCGGCGCGGGCGTCGGGGACCCCCAGGTCCTCCGCGACCCGCAGGGCCCGGTGGGCGACGCGCAGCGCGGTCTCGTTCTCGCCGACCTGGCGGGCCGTCGTCACATGCGTTGCCGCGGCCCACACCCACGTCGACGACGGGGGGTCGGCCGGGATCAGATCGAGCGCCTCGCTGCTGTGGGTGTAGGCGGCCGACAGGTTGTCGACGCTCAGCAGGTTTCCGGCGAGGGTGTAGCGGACACGGGCGGCCAGCTCCAGGTCCGCGTCCTGGCCGAGGCCCGCCAGCGCGGACCGGGTCAGGGAGACCGCGCGGTGCAGCTCCCCGGCGTGCGCGGCGGCGGCGGAGGCGCGCAGCGTCAGCGTCACCGCGTCGGGGCCGGCGGGGCGTGCGGGGGCGTCGACCGCCGACCACAGGTCCAGGACCGCCTCGAGGTGCCGCAGTTCCTCGGCCGGCGCGCCGACGCGCTGGGCGTGGTCGGCGGCCTCCAGCGAGGCGGCCAGGGCCTCCGGCAGATCATGGCTCTCGCGGTAGTGGTGGGCGCGCTCGGCGGCGCTGCCGGACCGGCGGCCCGGCCCGGCGAGCAGCCGGGCGAACGCGCCGTGCAGCCGGGCCCGTTCACCCGAGAGGAGATCGGCGTAGACGGCCTCCCGCGCCAGCGCGTGCCGGAAGGAGTACGTGTTCCCGTCGCCGGAGACGAGCAACTGCCGCTCCACGGCCTCGCGCAGCGCCGACTCCAGCTCCTCCTCGGGCAGCCCCACGGCGTCCCGCAGCAGGTCGTGCCCCACGCGGCGCCCGGCGACGGCGGCGGTGCGCAGCACCTGCTGGGCGGTCTCGGACAGCTGCTCGAACCGGATGAGCAGAACGTCGGCCAGACCGCTGGGCACGCCCCCGGCGGGCGTGTCCGTGGCCGCGACCAGTTCCTCGGCGTAGAAGGCGTTGCCCTCGGCGCGTTCGACGATCCGGTGCACGGTGGTGTCCGGCAGCGGCCGGTCGCGCAGCGCGCGCACCAGCCGGGCCACGTCCGCGTCCGGCAGGGGGCGCAGTTCCAGTCGCTCCACGGCGGGCAGCCGCACCAGCTCGGCGAGCAGCGGCCGCAGCGGGTGGCGGCGGTGAAGGTCGTCCGCCCGGTAGGAGGCGAACACCGCGATCCGGTGGTGCTGCAACACTCCCCGGCTGAGCAGGAACCTCAGCAGGTCCCGGGAGGACTGGTCGGCCCAGTGCAGGTCCTCCAGGACCAGCAGCAGCGGGGCGACGTCCGCCAGGTCGGTCAGCAGGGCGGCCACGTCCTCGAAGAGCAGCAGCCGCGACCGAGGGGCGCCGGCGTCGTCCTCCGGGCCGCCCCCGAGCAGCCGCTCGGCCACCGGGTGCGCGGCCGGCACGGCGGCGAACCGCTCGTCGGCGGCCAGTACGCCGAGGATCTCGGTGAACGGCAGATACGGCAGGCCGACGTCCCCCAGGTCGACGCAGTGCCCGGTGAGCACGGTCGTTCCGGCCGCGGTGGCCCGTGCGGCGACCTCGTCCAGCACCCGGGTCTTGCCGACCCCGGCGTCCCCGGCGACGAGCACCGCACGGGCCTCACCGGCGCGGGAGCGCTCCAGCGCGCCGGTGAGACGCGCGAGTTCGTCCTCGCGACCGACGAGTGGGCTGCTGAGTGAGGTCTGCGACACGCCGCCCATCCTGACACGCGCCCCGGGCAGCGGACTTGGCCCCCGCCTCGCGGGCCGCCGGCCCGGGCGCGGTCAGCGGTGCAGCGCGGCGGACCAGTCCGCCGGTACCCGTCCCGCCGGCCCGGGGGAGGGCTGGTCCTCGGGGTGACTGGCGGGCGGGGCGAGTTCCGGTCCCGACGCCCGTACCTCGTCGGTCGCGTAGTCCCAGAACCAGTCCTCGCCGGGCTCGAAGCTCTGCACCACCGGATGCCCGGTGGCCCGGTAGTGGCCGGTCGCGTGCTGGCCGGGGGAGCTGTCGCAGCAGCCGACGTGGCCGCAGGCCGCGCAGCGCCGCAGGTGGAACCACCAGCCGCCCTTCGCGTCGCACTCGACGCAGCCGGTGCCGCTCGGCGGGACGGCGGGGTCGATTCCGGTGTCACTGGTCATGCCGGCTCCTCGGTCGGTTCGGATGCGGCCGCGGTGAGCGGAAGGAGGACCTGGAAACGGGTGTCTCCCGGCACGGACTCGACGCGGAGGGTGCCGTGGTGCTTGTTGACCACGATCCGCCAGGAGATGTCCAGGCCGAGCCCGGTGCCCTCGCCCACCGGCTTGGTGGTGAAGAACGGGTCGAAGATCCGGTCCCGGATCTCCGGGTCGATCCCGGTGCCGGTGTCGCGGAACTCCACCAGCAACCGGTCGTGGTGCAGCGCGGTCCGCACGGTCAGCGTGCCCTCGCCGCCCGCGCCGTCGTTCATGGCGGCGACCGCGTTGTCGATCAGATTGGTCCACACCTGGTTCAGCTCCGCCGGGTAGGCCGGGACGTCCGGCACGGTGCGGTCGTACTCCTTGACGACCTCGATCCGGGGGCCGATCTTGCCCGACAGCATCAGCAGCGTGCTGTCGAGCAGTTCATGGACGTCGACGTTCCGGTAGGGCGCCCGGTCGAGCTGCGCGTACTGCTTGGCCGCGTTGACGAGATGGGAGATGCGGGCGGTGGAGTCCGCGATCTCGTTCATCAGCAGCTCGGTCTCGACGGTGTAGTTGAGCCAGCCCACCGCTCCGGGCAGGATCTCCTCCTCCACGGCCGCCGCGACCTGGTCCAGCCACTCGGTGTCCAGCCCGGCCTGCACGAAGGTCGGCGCGAGCTGCCAGCCCTGCTCGATGCCGTGGTCCTCCAGCCAGTCGGTGAGGGCGTCCTCCCGGTCGGCGGCCTCCAGCGGGCTCAGCGACGGCGCCTTCGCGACCCGCTCGGCCGTGCGTTCCTGGATCTCGATGAGACCGGCCAGCGCGTCCCGGGAGAAGGGCCCCTCGGCGATGACGGCGAGCTTGCGCCGCATCTTCGCCACCCGCTCCCGCAGCGTCGACGTGGCGCGTACGGCCGCCGCCGCCGGGTTGTTGAGCTCGTGGGTGAGACCGGCGGACAGCGAACCGAGTGCCAGCAGCCGCTCGCGCTGGCCGATGGCCCGCTGGGTGCTCTTCGACCCGAAGAACAGCCCCTCCAGCAGGTGCACCGCCATCGGGAACCACTCCCGCATGACGGCCGCGAAGGTGTCCGCCGGCAGCACGAAGAACCGCGTCGGCTCGGTGACCCGCAGGGAGTTGTTGTAGACCTGCGGCACCCGGTCGCCGACGTACGCCTGCATGGCGCCCGCGTACACCCCGCGCTGCGAGGTGCGGTTGGTCTCCACGTCGTCCCCGCCGACCCGGCGGGAGAGCACGACCGTGCCGTCGAGCATCACGTAGAAACAGGTCGCGGGCTCGCCCTCGCTGTACACCGGACCGGGGTCGAACAGCTCCACCCGGCCCTCGGCGCACAGCCGGCCGAGCTGCTCGGGCGACAGCTTCTCGAAGAGGAACAGCTCACCGATCTCCCCGGGGCTGCACGGCATCGGCCGCCCGCTCACGACTGCTCCAGGTAACGGTGGACGAGCATCACGGCCATGGCTCCCTCTCCGACGGCGGACGCGACCCGCTTCGCGGACTCCGCGCGGGCGTCGCCCGCCACGAACACGCCCGGGACGCTGGTCTCCAGGTGGTACGGCGGCCGGTCCAGCTCCCAGTCCGCCGGCGGCCGCCCGTCGGGGGTCAGGTCGGGCCCGGCCAGGATGAACCCGCGCGCGTCCCGCAGCACGGTGCCGTCCAGCCAGTCGGTCAGCGGGGCCGCGCCGATGAACACGAACAGCCACTGCGCGTCGACGAGTTCGGTGCCCCCGCTCTCCGCGTCCCGCAGCGTGAGCCGCTCCAGGTGTCCGTCGCCGTGCGCGCTCTCGACGACCGTGCCGCAGCGCACGTGGATGTTGGGCGTCTCCTCGATCTGCTGGATCAGGTAGTGCGACATCGACGCAGCCAGGGAGCCGCCGCGCACCAGCAGCGTCACCGACTTGGCACCCCGGGCCAGGTACATCGCCGCCTGCCCGGCCGAGTTGGCACCGCCCACGATGTACACGTCGTGGTCCTGGCAGGCCGCGGCCTCGGTCAGCGCCGAGCCGTAGAACACCCCGCAGCCGGTCAGCTCGTCCGTGCCCGGCGCGGGCAGCTGCCGGTAGGAGACGCCGGTCGCCAGGATCACGCTGTGCGCGGCGACCGCCGAACCGTCCGAGAACCGTACGATCCGCGCCGCCCCGCTGGCCTCCAGTCCCGTCACCTCCCGCGCGGTGAGGATCTCCGCGCCGAACTTCGCGGCCTGCCGCCGGGCCCGCTCGGTGAGCTGCCCGCCGGACACGCCGTCGGGGAAGCCCAGGTAGTTCTCGATCCGGGAGCTCTGCCCGGCCTGCCCACCGGTCGCCGACCGCTCCACCAGCACCGTCCGCAGCCCCTCCGAGGCCCCGTACACGGCCGCCCCGAGCCCGGCCGGGCCGCCGCCGACGACCACCAGGTCGTAGAACTCGGCCGCCGGCGTCGTCGCCAGCCCCACCCGGGCGGCGAGGTCCGTCGCCTCCGGCTCCACCAGCGGCGTCCCGTCCGGCGTGATCACCACCGGCAGTCGCTGTCCGTCCTGCCCGGCCGCCGACAGCAGCCGCCGCCCCTCGGGCTCGTCGGAGGAGTACCAGCGGTAGGGGACCTGGTTGCGGGCCAGGAACTCCCGGACCTCCGAGGAGCGCGCCGACCAGCGGTGTCCGACGACCTTGGTGCTGGGCACCGGCCGGTGGTCGCCGGTGCGCCACGCCTGCAGCAGGTCGTCCAGCACCGGGTAGAGCTTCTCCTCCGGCGGGTCCCACGGCTTGAGCAGGTAGTGGTCCAGGTCGACCACGTTGATCGCGTCGATGGCCGCGTTGGTGTCGGCGTACGCGGTCAGCAGCACCCGCCGCGCCCCCGGGTACACGTCGAGGGCCTGTTCGAGGAACTCGATGCCGTTCATCTGCGGCATCCGGTAGTCGGCGAGGATCACGGCCACCAGGTCACCGCGCAGCTTGAGTTCGCGCAGCGCCTCCAGCGCCGACTCGCCGGACTCGGCGCGCACGATCCGGTACGAGGCGCCGTAGCGCCGTCGCAGGTCACGGGCGACGGCACGGGAGACTCCCGGATCGTCGTCCACGGTCATGATGACGGTCCGCGTCGCCCCGTCCGCCTGTGCCATGCGTCCCCCACGTCGAACGGCCGGATTCACGGCACGGCGTCCCCGTCACCGCACCGGCCTGCGACCCATCGTATGTTCGATCGCCCCGCACCGCTCGGTCGGACGGAGGGGCGGGGCGCCCGCCCGGCGCCCGGTGTAGTGAAGACTGGGGCCCATGGACGTGACCGCGACACAGGAGGGGACCCGCATGACGCGCCCGATCACGGCAGGGGTGGACGGATCCGAGGAGAGCCTGGCCGCACTGGCCTGGGCCGCCAGGGAGGCGGTCCGCCGGCAAGCTCCGCTGCACGTCGTGCACGCCTGGCGGGCCGAGCCGGAGACGGCCGGCGTGGGGGACCGGGACGCGCAGGAGCGGTGGATCCGGGACTCGGTCGACGGGTCGGTCCGGACCGTCACCGAGCGGCACCCGGAGCTCACGGTGTCCACGGACGTCACCGAGGCCGACGACGCCGTCGCCGTGCTGCTCGCCGCCGCGGCCGACGCGCAGACGCTGGTGCTCGGCTCGCGGGGCCACGGCGCCGTCGTCGGCTTCCTGCTCGGCTCCGTCGGCCAGCAGGTGATCGCCGAGGCGCCCCGGCCCGTCGTCCTCGTGCGGGCCGGGGACGAGGCCGCGGCGGAGGCCGCCGGCCGCGAGATCGTCGTCGGCCAGCAGGGCGAGCCCGAGGACAGCGCCGACGTGATCGGCTTCGCCTTCGAGGCGGCGGCCGCGCGCGGCGCCACCGTGCGGGCCGTGCGGGCCTGGACCCTGCCGACCGTGTTCACCTACAGCCCGGGCTCGATGCGGCTCGCCGACGAGGCCGGTGGCCTGGAGCAGTACGAGAGGAAGGCCCTCGGCGAGGCGCTGGGGCCGTGGCGCGAGCGCTTCCCCGACGTCCCGGTGATCGAGCACGTGGAGATGGGCAGCGCGGGCCAGGTGCTGCTGTCGGCGGCCGAGAACGCCCAGCTCACGGTCGTCGGCCGCCGCGCCCGCCGGACCGCCGTCGGCGCCCGGATCGGCTCGGTGGCGCACGGCGTACTGCACCACGCCGCCTGCCCGGTGGCGGTGGTCCCGCACGCCTGAGCCGTGCCCGGGTGCCTCAGTCCGACGTGGGCTGCAGTGTCTCCCGGGCCTTCGGCAGGACGGTGGTGAGGTAGTCCTGGACGGCCGTGTCCAGGCCGATGTCGTGCTGGGCCCGCTCGGACAGGTACCAGCGGTGCTCCAGCAGCTCGTGGTAGATCTCGGCCGGGTCCATCGCGCCCCGCAGCTCCACCGGCACCGCCCGCACGGTCGGCCGGAACACCTCCCGCACCCAGCGGTGGGCGAGCACCTCCGGGCGGGCGCCGAGCGGGTCGCCCGGGGCGTAGTCGTCCTGGGTGGCCATCCAGCTCTCCAGGTCGTTGAGCAGCCGCCTGGCCTGGTTCTCCTCGGCGTCCAGGCCCGTCAGGCGCAGCAGCTGGCGCTGGTGGTGGCCCGCGTCGACGACCTTGGGCACGAAGGTGACCGTGTCGCCGTTGGCGGCGTGCTCGATCTGCATCTCGGCCACGTCGAAACCCAGGTCGTTGAGCCGCCGGATCCGGCGCTCGATGTAGTGGTGCTTGCCCGCCGGGTACACGGAGGTGCGGGTCAGCTCCTCCCACAGGCGGCCGTAGCGCGCGCAGATCTCCCTGCCGAAGTCCACCGGGTCGACGGAGGGGTGCAGCGCCCCCGACGCCTCCAGGTCGAGCAGCTCGCCGCTGATGTTCACCCGGGCCAGGTCGAGGTCGTAGTCGCGTTGCCCGTCGCTCAGCCGCGGGTGCAGCTCGCCGGTCTCGGCGTCCACCAGGTAGGCGGCGTAGGCGCCCGCGTCGCGCCGGAAGAGCGTGTTGGACAGCGAGCAGTCGCCCCAGGCGAACCCGGCCAGGTGCAGCCGGACCAGCAGCACGGCGAGGGCGTCCATCAGACGGTGCATGGTCGCCGGACGCAGCGTCGTCTCGAACATCGACCGGTAGGGCATGGATCCGCCGAGGCGCCGGGTGATCAGTACCGGCTCCAGCGGTTCACCGGCGCCGTCGGTGCGGCCGGTGACCACGCCCAGCGCGTCGACCGCGGGGATGCCGAGCCGGTCCAGGTCGCGCAGCAGCCCGTACTCGCGCAGCGCGGGCCGCTCGGCGAGCTCCTTGACGGCGATCACCTCGTCGCCGGCCCGGGCGTAGCGGACGACGTGGCGGGAGATGCCGCGCGGGAGCGGCACGAGGTACTCCTCGGGCCACTCCTCCAGCGGCGTCTGCCACGGCAGTTCGAGCAGGAGCGCCGGGTGCTCCGGATTGGTGGCACTGATCTGCAAGGCCATGGCCGAACTCTAGAACGTCCGTTCCCGGGCCAGTCGCGCGGCGTCCTTCACCGGGCCGCGGTGGACGGGCCCGTGCCCGGGGAGCAGCACGTCGCCGTCGAGTCGGGCGAGGACGTCGAGCGAGGCCACCGTGCGGTCCCGCTCATGGTGGAACATGTCGGGCAGCAGCTGGGGCCCCTTCATCCGTGAGGTGGGGTGTCCGCTGACCAGGGCGTCGCCGGAGATCACCACCCCGGCGTCCGGCAGGTGGTAGGCGCAGTGCCCGTCGGTGTGCCCGGGGGTGTGCACCGGCACGGGCCGGCCGGGCAGGTCGAGCGGGCCGGCCGAGGGGAAGGGGGCGGGGGCGGTCACCGGGTGCTGCTGGGTGCCGCCGGAGCGGAGCACGTGCAGCATCCAGGGCAGTACGCCCGGCCGCCAGCTGTTGCGCAGTACTTCGCCGACCGACACCTGCTGGAGGAAGTCCCGCCGGGCGTGCGGTACTTCGGCCTCGTGGAGGAGGACGGGGGTGCCGTGCGCGGCGCGCAGGTACTCGGCCGAGCCCAGGTGGTCGTTGTGGGCGTGGGTGATCAGTACGGCCGTCACCGCCTCGGGTGAACTCCCGATCGCCGTGAGGGAGTCGAGCAGGAGCCCCCGGTCACCGGGGTAGCCGGTGTCGATCAGGGTCACCGCGTCGCCCTCGGTGAGGATGACCCAGTTGGTGTTGCTTCCGTGCACCAGGTAGGTGCCGTCCGCGGCGTGCCGCACGTCCGCGCGCATGAGTGTCCCCGCATTCCCAGGTGGCTGCCCGACGGGGGACAGCCAACCAGACGCGGCGGGCGGGCGCCCGACGCTCAACGCACCCCGCGCGGACGGAACTGGACGCTGATCCGCGGGCCCACGGCACGGGTGCTCTTGGGGACGCAGTGTTCCCAGGTGCGCTGGCAGGAGCCGCCCATCACGATCAGGTCGCCGTGGCCCAGCGGGCGGCGCACCGTGTCGCCGCCGCCGCCGCCCGCCGGGCGCAGCAGCAGGTCGCGGGGCGCGCCGACCGAGAGGATGGCGACCAGGGTGTCCTGGCGCGCGCCCCGCCCGATCCGGTCGCCGTGCCAGGCGACGCTGTCCCGGCCGTCGCGGTACTGGCACAGCCCGGCCGTCGTGAACGGCTCGCCCAGCTCCTCGGCGTAGTGCGCGGACAGCGCGTCCCGGGCCTCCTCCAGCAGCGGGTGGGGCAGGGGTTCGCCCGCGCCGTAGAACGCGAGCAGCCGGGGCACGTCGACCACCTGGTCGTACATGGCACGCCGCTCCGCCCGCCAGGGCACGTCGGCGGCCAGCCGCTCGAACAGCACGTCGGCCCCGCTCAGCCAGCCGGGGAGCACGTCGATCCACGCGCCGGAGCCCAGCGGGGTGCGGCGCAGCCCGTCGAGGGAGCCGAGCCGGACCTCGTCCGTCTGGTCGAAGAGAGATCCCTGGAGGTGCCTGGTCATGAGACCAGCGTACCGCGTATTCGAAAGAGAGTTCTATTCTGTGCGGCTCAGTCGGACGGATGGAGGGTGGCGCTGGCCACGACCGAGCTGTCGGCCGCGAGCAGGCGCACCTCGGTCACGGGCGGCGAGCCGGCCGGGTAGGGGGCGACCCATTGGGCGTAGCCGTCTGCCAGGGCGAAAGTGCCGATGGTGGTGGTGGAGCCGTCCGCCCGTTCGATCTGGCAGGTGAGGGTGCCGTCGAGGGCCGCTCGGGCGTGTGCGGGCAGGTCGTCCGCGTCGACCGACACGTACACCCAGTTCGGCCCGCCCGCGTAGGCGAAGACGCGTCCGACGTCCTGGCTGTGGGAGGAGAGGTCGGCGCTGAGCAGCCGGTCGGGCCGGACGGAGCCGCCGGCGGACGGTGCGGACGCGGAGGTGATGCCGATCGCCCATCCGCCCATGGCCAGTGCCGCGGCCGCCGCGGCGCCGGCGACACCGAGGGCGAACCGCCGGCGCAGTGTCCGGCGACCGCGCCGGGGCGTCGACAGTCCGATGCGCTGGAGCACTCGGGTTTCGAACCCCGCCGGCGGCTCGCGCCCGGGGATCAGGCGGAGCAGTTCGTCCGCCGTGCGCGCCAGGTCCCGGACGTCCTCCAGGCAGGCGGGGCAGCTCTGCAGGTGGGCCAGGGCCGCGGCGCGCTCCTCGGCGGGCAGTACGCCCAGTGCCGCTTCGGCGGCGATGTCCCGCAGCCGCGGGCACGCGAAGGTGTCGTCGCCGGTCATGATCGTGTGTCCTGTCTGTGCGTCATGGCCTCGCGCAGCTTGGCCAGCGCCGTCCTGATCCGGGTCTTGGCGGTGCCGAGGGGGACCTGCTCCAGGTCCGCCACCTGCTGCGCGGTCAGGCCGTAGACACCGGCCATGACGATGGCGCGGGCCTGGCCCGGCGGCAGCTGTGCGATGGCCCGCCGCAACTCGGCCGACTCCTCGTCGGCCACCGCCAGCCGTTCGGGGGTCTCGGTGATCGTCTCCATCAGCGGTGCCATCCGGGAGGGGTCCACCGGGACGGCTCTGCGGGAGCGCACCGCGTCGATCGCCAGGTTGTGGGCGATGGCCGTCAGCCACGTACGGACCGATCCACGGCGCGAGTCGTAGACCTGGGCGTGCCGCCATGCCTGCTCGAAGGTCTGCTGGGCCACGTCCTCCGCGAGCTGGGCGTCGCCGGTGACCGTCATGGCCACCCCGAAGACCTTGTGCTGGAACCGGCGGACGAACGCCACCGCGAACTCGGGGTCGCCGGTGGTCAGCCCCGCCAGCAGAGCGTCATCGGGCATCCGCTCCAGTGGAAGCCCCAAAGGGTGCATATCCCTAATACGTAGCATCTTCGCGGAAGGATTGTCCGGGGTGCGGCCCGGGTGGCGGTGGTTCCACGTCCTTGCGGCGGGCGGGCAGCAGCGCGTCGAACGCCGCGGCGAGGGAGTCGATCCCGGGCCGGTCGACGGGGTCCGGCTCCAGGCACGCGTCGATCGCCGCGGCGAGCGCACGCGGCAGGCGGCGCCGGGAGCCCACGGGTGCGGCCCTGTCCTCCAGTTGCGGGTACCGGCCCTGCCGGCCGTACGCGTCGCCGAGGCTCGCGGAGGCCGACGGGGCGCGGGAGCCGCCGCCGGCCGGCTCTCCGCCTGTCGTCGTGGACGTGACCTCGGGGAACGGGAGGTCACCGGTGGCGGCCTCGTACAGGGTGATGCCCACTCCCCACACGTCCGCGGCGGCGGACAGGTCGCCACCGCGTGCCTGTTCGGGGGAGAGGTAGCAGCGGGTGCCGATGCCGGCGGGCGCGGGCCCCGGCGGGCGGGCGACGCTGAGATCGAGGAGTTTGGCGCGCCGGCAGTCGATGATCACGTTCGCGGGTTTCACGTCCAGGTGCAGCACGTCCCGTCCGTGCAGGTAGTGCAGCGCGGAGCACAGGTGCAGGCCCAGGAAGGCCACGTCAGGGGCGGCGAGCCGGTGCCGCAGGCGCTCGATGACGTGGGTGACGGTCTCGCCGGTCAGTGTCTCCAGGACGACGAGGGGCTCGGGCGTCTCGACGGTCTCGTACGCGCGGACGAGATGCGGGTGGCTGAAGGCCTGCAGCCAGCGGCCCTCGCGCAGGAGCCGTTCGCGCAGGTGCGCATCCTGCCGGCGGTCCGGACGCAGCGTCTTCAGCAGGCAGCGGCAGTCCCGTTCGTGGCTCCAGGCGTCGTACACGTCGAGCCACCCGGTCCTGGTCAGGTGGGCCAGGACCTCGTAGCCGGCGGCCGGGGTCGCCCCCGGCGGCAGGGGCGGGGCCGGCGGGGCGGCCCGGTGCCGGGGCGCCGATCGCGGCGAGGGGAGGTCCGTACGGCTCATGGGAAGGCCTTGGTCACGGGCGTGGCGGCGGGGTCCGCGGGGGCGTGCAGCCGGTGCAGCCGGGCGTAGGTCTTGCCGCTCAGCAGCAGGTCGCGGTGGGTTCCCTGCTCGACGACCCGGCCGTGGTCCAGCACCAGGATCCGGGAGGCGTCGCGGACGGTGAGGAGGTTGTGGGAGATGACGAGGGTGGTGCGTCCCGCCATCAGGCGGCGCAGTGGCTCCATGACCCGACGGCCCGACTCGGCGTCCAGGCCGGTGGTCGGCTCGTCCAGGATGAGCACGGGCGCGTCGCGGATCATGGCCCGGGCTATCGCCAGGCGCTGGCGCTGACCACCGGACAGCAGCCTGCCGCGTTGGCCCACGACGGTGTCGTAGCCCTCCGGCAGAGCGGTGACGAAGTCGTGCGCGTCCGCGGCGCGGGCCGCCGCGACGACCTCCCGCTCACTGGCGTCCGGACGGCCGTAGAGGATGTTCTCGCGCACGGTGCCGTGCAGGACGAGCGTCTCCTGCAGCACCACGGCCACGTTGTCGCGGACGTCGGCGAGCCACAGGGTGTCCAGGTCCGCGCCGTCCAGCCGGACGGCGCCGCGCTCGGGGTCGTAGAAGCGCAGCAGGAGTTTGGCGACGGTGGACTTGCCCGCGCCGCTGGGCCCGACCAGCGCCAGCGTCTCCCCGGGCTCCACCCGCAACGACACGTCGCACAGCGCGGCCCGGCCGGTCCCCGGATAGGTGAAGCCGACGCCGTCGAACTCCACCTGCCCGCGAGCGCGCCCGAGCCGGACGGGGGAGGGCGCCTCGGTCACCTGCGGGCGCTGGTCGAGCAGCTCGACGATCCGCTCCGCGGCGGCGGAGGCCGCGTAGAAGGTGCTGGTCAGATGGGACATACCCCGGATCGGGCTGTAGAGCTTGCTCAGCAGGGCCAGGAAGACCAGCAGCTCCCCCAGGGTGAGACGGCCGCGGGCCAGTTGCCAGGTGCCCAGGCCCATCACCAGGAGGGCCCCGCTCAGCTCGACCAGGTCGACCAGCGGCCCGAAGACGGCACGGATCCTGGTCGAGGCCATGGTGGCGCGGTACCGTCCGACGATCTCGCGCTGGAACCTGTCCTGCTCCCACGCCTGGCGGTTGTACGCCTGCACCAGCGCGATGTTGCCCAGCACCTCCTCGGCGACCGCGCTGACCGAACCGCTGCGCCGGCGGCGCTCCCGGGAGGCGGCCTTCACCAGCCGGGAGAAGTACCGGGCCGCCCACCAGAACAGCGGCACGATGACGAGGGCGAACAGCGTCAGGTCCCAGCTCAGGTAGAAGAGCATGCCGAGGAAGATGCCCAGCCGCATCACGTACCACAGCGCCTCGGCCACGCCCGAGAGCAGGAACGTCTCGACCGCGTCGACGTCACCGGTGATCCGGGCCAGTACGTCGCCGAGCCGGCGCCGTTCGAAGAAGCCGAGGGAGAGGCGCTGCATGTGCCGGAAGACGTCCGCCCGCAGCGCGAGCAGGAAGCGCTCACCGACCCAGGTGGAGGTCACGTCGTCGGCGAACGACAGGACGCCCGAGGCGAGGCCGAGTCCGACGTAGGCCAGGGCGATCGGCAGGAACGGGCTGAGATCGCGCTGGACGAGCACCTCGTCCACCACCACCTTGAACAGCCATATCTCGGCCGCGTCGATGGCGGGGCCCACGACGCAGAACGCCACGAGCGGCAGCAGCCACTTCCGTCCGCCGTGCGTGTACGGCCAGAACCGCCGGAAGATCTGCCGCACCGGCAGGGCCGGCGCGGCGGCGACGACCTGTTCGCCCTCCGGCGCGGCGACGGAGAACAACCGTCGCAGCCCCGGGACCGGGGCTGCGTGGCGGACGGCACGGCGAAGCTTCACGGAACCGCGACCTGTCGGACGTCGGCCCCCGGCGGCCGGAGGAACATGCCCACCGGCCGCCGAGGGGCACCGGCGTCACTTGCGCATGCCGGTGCTGGAGGTACGACGGTGGTGTTTGCGGGGGTGGGAAGTCCTCCCCTTCGCGGTGGTCGTGTGCTTCTTGCCCTGGGAGTGCCTCTTGGCGGGTGCCAGGTGGCTGAAGAGCGACATGATGTTTCCCTTCGTCTCGCACGGTTCACTAGGACATACGTGCGACCTCGCCCAGGGGATGGCGGTTTGCCGATATTTCTCAGACTCCGCAGGTGGGAGCCGACCAGTAGGGCGACGGGTCGAAGGCCACGTGGGTGTGGTCGTTGTGGCCGGGGTAGCCCGGACCGAGGATCTCCGAGAAGCCGTGCGTCCTGGCCTGCTGGGCGAGCCGGCACAGGGACGGCGAGCCGACGAGGTCGGCCGCGTCACCGTAGAGGTGACGACTGGTGGCGGAGCCGCCGACCGCGTCGTTGCACGCGCGGGAGCGGAAGCCGCTGGAGATGGTGATCGGGACGTCGCCGAGGGCGTGCCGCATCGCCTCCAGCTTCCACATGGTCCTGAGCGCGTTCGACTTGGCGGTGGCCGCGGAGACGGCGCCGCCGGACCAGTCGGAGTTGCACTTGTTGAGTTCGGCGTAGCTGAAGTGGACGGGCGTGCAGTCGGCGTCCTGGAGGGCGTAGATCTTGCTGAAGGTCGCGGGTCCGGCGACCCCGTCCGCGGTCAGTCCGTACGCGGCCTGGAACTTCTGCACGGCGGCGGCGGTCCGCGCGCCGTACTGGCCGTCGTAGGAGAGCCGCTCGCCGGAGGTCACCCAGCCGGCGACCCGGATCTGGAGCTGGGTCACGTCGCCGCCGGAGGCCCCCTGGGAGAGGGTGCGGTTCCAGGTGTAGCAGGAGTCGGCGTGCGCGGTTGTGGCGGTGGCGCCCACCCCGGCCGCCACACCAGTCATGACCATGACAAAGGAGAGAAGCAGGCGTGACACGCGTCTGAGCATCCCGGCCTCCCGACCGTTGAGGAGACAACAACCGAGCCCAGCGTGCGGCAACGGGCTACGCGCGTCAATGGCGCCCCGGGGAAGCGCCGACGCCTCCTGCCGTCACCCGCACCGGTCACGCCAGTGCGTTCACCGCGGCCGCGAAGAGGCGGGGCAGGCGTACGGCTGCGGGCACGATGCACGGAGCCAGTGCCGGTTGCTGACGGGCCCTCACCAACAGGCCGGTCAGGACCCGGTGGCGGCGGGTCGCGCGGCACCAGTCGGTCTCGTAGCGGCCGGGGGTGCCGCGGCGCACGTTGGCGACCAGGGCCTCGGCGCCGGTGAGGGCGAGCGAGACACCCTCACCGGTCAGCGCGTCGGTGTAGCCGGCTGCGTCGCCGACGAGCAGCACCCGTCCGTACGTGCGGGTGCGTGCCCGCCGGCGCAGCGGACCCGCGCCGCGTACCGGGGTGACGGCCGCCTCCGCGGGGAGGCGGGCCGCCAGTTCGGGGAAGCTCTCGAGCTGGGTGCCGAAGGGCGCCCGCCGGGCCGTGAGCAGGGCGACGCCGACGAGTGCGGGACCGAGCGGCGTCACGTACGCCTCCGCGTGGGGTCCCCAGTGCACCTCGACGTACGAGGACCAGGGAGGCACCGCGTAGTGGCGGCGCAGACCGTACCTGGGCGCCGCCCTCGTCCTCACCTCCAGGCCGAGCGAACGGCGCAACGGTGAGTGGAGTCCGTCCGCGGCGACCAGCCACCGTGCGCGCAGGCCCGTGCCGGGCACGGTCACGCTCGTCGCGTCCTGTCGCACCTCCCCCACCTTCAGGGGCAGTACGGGTACCCCCGCGTCCACGACGGCCCGGTGCAGGACACTGTGCAGGCTGGTGCGGCGCACGCCGAGGCCGGGGCCCTGCCGGAACGCGGCCTGTACCTGGCGGGGGCCCTGGATGTAGCGGATGCCGGTGACCGGGTGGCCGGGGACCTCCAGGCCGAGCGCGCCGAGGGCCCGGACGGCGCCGGGCATCAGGCCCTCGCCGCACGCCTTGTCGACCGGCGTCCGACGTGGCTCCGCCACGACGGCGTCGAGCCCGGCGCGCGCGGCGTGCAGTGCGGTCGCGAGACCGGCGGGACCGCCTCCGACGATCAGCACGTCGTGTCCGCCGCTCACGCGGGCGCCGCCGCGGCGAGAGCCGTGTTCTCGCATCGGACACGGACCACGAGCAGCAGTGCGTTGGCCGCGGTGAACGCCGTGGCGGTCAGCCACGCCGAGTGGACCAGTGGCAGGGCGGCGATCTCCACGACGACCGCGACGTAGTTGGGGTGGCGCAGGAACCGGTAGGGCCCGGCGCCGACCAGGCGCGCTCCGGGGACGACGATGACCCGTGTGTTCCAGTACGGCCCCAGAGTGGTGATGCACCACCAGCGCAGTGCCTGCGCCAGGACGACGAGCGCCAGCACGGGCCACCCGAGAACGGGCAGGAACGGCCGGTGGGCGACCAGGGGTTCGGCGAGGCAGCAGACGAGCAGACACGTGTGCAGCACGACCATGACCGGGTAATGCCCCCGGCCGTGCTCCACACCGGCGCGGGAGAGGGTCCAGGCGGCGTTGCGTCGGGCGACGACGAGTTCCGCGACGCGCTCGGCCGCGACGGCGAGGACGAGAAGCGTGTACCAGGGCATGAGACCCCTCACCAGCGCAGCAGGACGACTTCGGAACAGAACCCCGGCCCCATCGCCAGGAGCAGCCCCCACGTGCCGGGCTCGGGGCGGTGGGATTCCCCGGTCTTCTGGAGGATGTGCAGGACCGAGGCGGAGGACATGTTTCCCACCGTCGCGAGCGAGTGCCAGGCGGTGTCCAGGGCGTCGCCGGGCAGGCCGAGGGTGTCGGCCATGGTGGAGAGCACCTTGGGGCCTCCCGGGTGGCACACCCAGCTTCCGATGTCGTCCGTGGTGAGGCCGTGGTCGGCCAGGAAGGCACGCAGATGCCGGCCGAAGTGGTCCCGCACGATGCCGGGGACACCGGCGTCGATCACGACGCGGAAACCGGTGGGGCCGATGTCCCACCCCAGGAGCTGTTCGGTGTCCGGATACAGGTGGCTGCGGGTGGCGACCACGAAGGGCCCGGCCCCGTCCGGCCCGGCGGTGCCACTGCCCCGTGCCACGAGCGCCGCCGCGCCGTCACCGAACAGCGCGCCGGCGACCAGGTTGGCGCGGGAGTCGTCGCGCCGCTGGAGGGTCAGCGAGCACAGTTCGACGCTGAGGAGTACGGCGGTGTCGGCCGGGTGCCCTCGCAGGTAGTCGTGCAGCCGGGCGAGTCCGGCCGCGCCCGCCACGCATCCCAGCCCGAACACCGGGACTCGTTTGACGTCGGGCCGCAGTCCCAGGCGCCCGGCCAGCCGGGCGTCGAGCGACGGAGCGGCGATGCCGGTGATGGAGGTGCACACCAGCAGATCCACGTCGGCCGGTCCGAGCCCGGCCTCCTGCAGTGCGCCGACGAGGGCTTCCTCGCCCAGTTCGAGTCCGGCGGCCATCCACGCGTCGTTGCTCTGCCCGAAGTCGCCAAGGTCGCCGTACCGCTCGATCGGCAGGGCGAGATGGCGTGTGCGCACACCGGCGGACGCGTGGAGGCGGCGCAGCAGGGCGCGGTCCGCCCCGGGGGGCAGGCACAGGTCACCGATCGCCTCGGTGAGGTCGTCCTGGGCGTACCGGTACGGCGGCAGCGCGGTGCGGATCGCCGCGACCGCGGTCGCCGTGCCGGGCGCAGTCGTCCGGGGCGGCACCGTGGGCAGGGAAAGGGCGTCGTCGACAAGGGCAGTGACACGCATGTCGGTTATGCCTTCCTCTTGCCGGTTCTCCCGTAACGTCCCTGTGTGTCTCTACACGCACCCGGAGCCCGTCTGGCCATGACACGCCGAGTCCCGGCGTTGGTGCGCTCCTGCCACCTGGAGCCGGCGATGGCGGTGACGGTGTTCGTGACCGCTCTTGCCGTGGCGGCCGGCCGCGGAGCGGCGGGGTCCGCGGCGGTGGCCGCGGCCGTGCTGGCCGGCCAGCTCTCGGTCGGCTGGTGCAACGACGCGGTCGACGCCCGGCGCGACTCGGTGTGCGGACGCCGCGACAAACCGGTGGCCACCGGTGAACTCCCGCCCGGGGCGGCGGCCGTCGCGGCCGGGGCCGCTCTGGGGCTGTGCGTGCCGCTGTCGCTGCTGAGCGGCGCCGCCGCCGGAGTGGCGCATCTGGGCATGGTGGCCGTGGGCTGGGCCTACAACCTGGTGTTCAAGCACACGGTGCTCTCGCCGCTGCCCTACGCCGTCGCCTTCGGAACGTTGCCGGCCTTCGTCACCCTAGGTCTGCCCACGCCGTCCTGGCCCGCCTGGTGGGTGGTGACGGCCGGGGCGCTGCTGGGGGTGGGGGCGCACCTGGTCAACGTCCTTCCGGACATCGAGGACGATCTCGGGACCGGTGTGCGCGGGCTGCCGCAACGGCTGGGCCGCGGAACCTGCCGGCGGCTGGCCCCGTTCATGATGCTGACGGCCGTGGGGGTACTCGTCGTGGGCCCGCCCGGAGCGGTGGGCGGGTCGAGCGGGGCGCTGGCGGCGCTGGCCGGGGCCGTCGCGGTCGCGGGCACGGCCGTGCCGTCGGACATCCGGAGCCGGTGGCCGTTCCGGGCGGCGATCGTCGTCGCGGGCATCGCCGTGGCGCAGATGCTGCTGCGCGGCCCGGACATGGCCTGACCCTCGCAAGCGGGACCCGCCGAGCGTGCCGCCGGCGGGCCGCGGCACGGTGAGCGGTCGAGCTCGTGGTGGTGTGTCCTCGTCCGGCGGTCCGGCGCGACTTCAGGCAGGGAGAGGAAGGAGCCGGCGACGCCTCCGGTGGGGTGGCCGTCTGCCCTTCCGTGCCTGTGCGGACGGGTCGGCCGCGGTGTAGAGAGGAGTCATGTCGCAAGGTCTCGACGGACTTCACCGGCCGGTGCAAACGAGCCGGGCGCTGGTCGCCATCCCGA
>NZ_JBIWKU010000016.1:0-188426 GCF_044765825.1 Streptomyces flaveolus
CACTCCATCCACGGCCGCGCCCCCGCCATCGCCACCGGCCTGGCCGCCTCGCGCCGCGACCTGTCGGTGTGGGTCGTCACCGGCGACGGCGACGCACTGTCCATCGGCGGCAACCACCTCATCCACGCGCTGCGCCGCAACGTGAACCTGAAGATCCTGCTGTTCAACAACCGGATCTACGGCCTGACCAAGGGCCAGTACTCCCCGACCTCCGAGGTCGGCAAGATCACCAAGTCGACGCCGATGGGCTCGCTGGACGCGCCGTTCAACCCGGTGTCGCTGGCGCTGGGCGCGGAGGCGTCCTTCGTCGCCCGGACCGTCGACTCCGACCGCCAGCACCTCACCGAGGTCCTGCGCCAGGCCGCCGGCCACCCGGGCACGGCGCTGGTCGAGATCTACCAGAACTGCAACATCTTCAACGACGGCGCCTTCGACGCCCTCAAGGACCGCCGGCAGGCCGAGGAAGCGGTCATCCGGCTGGAACACGGCCGGCCGATCCGCTTCGGCGCCGACGGCTCCAAGGGCGTCGTCCGCGACCCGGCCACCGGCGATCTCGAGGTCGTCGCGGTCACCGCGGACAACGAGGCCGACATCCTGGTCCACGACGCGCACGCCGCGTCACCGACCACCGCGTTCGCACTGTCCCGCCTCGCCGACCCCGACACGCTGCACCACACCCCCATCGGGGTGCTGCGCTCCGTCGGCCGGCCGGTCTACGACACGCTGATGTCGGACCAGCTCGACACCGCGGTCGAGCAGAACGGCAAGGGCGACCTCGCGGCACTGCTCGCCGGCGGCGACACCTGGACCGTCGTCGGCTGACGGGGGAGGGACCGACCGACCCGGACACACGGAACCCCGTGACGGTCGCCGGCGCCTTCGCGGCGGCGGCGATTCGGCATGCCCCCGGACGCACCGTCCGGCCAACGGGCGTCGCTTCCCCGCCACTTGGTGTGACCAACCGGCTGATTGCCGTCTTGTCATGGCCTGTTACCGGCGCTTACTTTTGCCCCTCCTGACGCATGTCGAGGGGGACTCCCATGGCCGTACGCGGCCGGCACCGCCGGTACCAGCCGAACAGGATCAACCGGGCCTCACTGACCGTCACCGCGGGAGGCGCCGGCATCGCGCTCCCGCTCATCGGCACCGGTACCGCTCACGCCGCCGACGTGGACACCTGGGACAAGGTCGCCGCCTGCGAGTCCACCAACGACTGGGGCATCAACACCGGCAACGGTTACTACGGCGGCCTGCAGTTCACCCAGTCCACCTGGGCGGCGTTCGGCGGGACCGCGTACGCGCCGCGCGCGGATCTGGCCACCAAGGACCAGCAGATAGCCGTCGCCGAGAAGGTGCTGGACGGGCAGGGACCCGGCGCCTGGCCGGTGTGCTCGGTACGGGCCGGACTGAGCCGGGGCGGTGAGACGCCCGACATCCGCCCGGCCGGGGGCGCGGCGTCCGAGAAGGGCGCGGAGAGACCCGCTGCGAAGCGGGACGGGAAGGCGTCACCCGGCGGCTCCGGGAAGGCGGCCGAGAAGTCCGCCCGGACGTCCCGCAAGGCGCCCGACGTACGGCCGCAGACCACCCCGCAGTCCCGGGCCGGGAAGGCCCGCATGTACACGGTGGTCACCGGCGACACCCTGTCCGGCATCGCCGACAGCCAGCGGGTGCCGGGCGGCTGGGAGGGCCTGTACGAGGCCAACCGCACCTCGATCGGAGCGGACCCCGACCTGATCCTGCCCGGCCAGCGACTGGCGCTGCGCGGCCAGCGTGCCGCAACGGCGCCCCGCGCCGAGCACAAGGCGTCCCCGGCGGCCGAGCCGAAGCAGCAGCGGAAACCGGCCAAGCAGAAGCAGCCCAGGAAGCCGTCCTCGGACACCGGCAAGGACAAGGCCACGAGCGGTCACGCCCTCGTGGCCCCCGTCGACGCCTCCACCGGCACGCCGTACCACCAGGCGGGCTCGTCCTGGTCGAAGGGCTACCACACCGGCGTCGACTTCCCCGTCCCGACCGGCACCTCCGTCAAGGCGGTCGCCGCGGGCCACGTCGTCAGCGCCGGGTGGGGCGGTTCCTACGGGTACCAGGTCGTGGTCCGGCACGCGGACGGCCGCTACTCCCAGTACGCGCACCTGTCGGCGATCTCCGTGAAGGACGGCCAGTCCGTCGGCGCCGGCCAGCGCATCGGGCGGTCGGGCTCCACCGGGAACGTCACGGGCCCGCATCTGCACTTCGAGGTGCGGACGGGGCCCGGTTTCGGTTCGGACGTCGACCCGCTGGCGTATCTGCGGGCCGGCGGCGTCAGGATCTGATCCGCACCCGGCGCCGGCCGAGGACGGGCAGCGGGACGTACGGGCCGCCGTAGAAGGGCCCGTAGGAGACGATCCGGTCCTCGGCCGCGGGCACGGCCGGTTCCGGCGCCGCGTACGCCTCACCGGCGGGCGCGGCCGCCGGCACCGGCGCCGGGCGGGGGAGGAACACCTTGGCGGGGCGCGAGGCGAGCGGCTGCGCGCCCCCACCGCCGGCCGGCGAGCCTTCGGCGGGCCCCGCGACAGCCACGGACGTGCCGGTCACCCCCTGAACCTCGACCGAGGCAGGGATCACCGGCTCGTGGAGGACCGGCGCGATCGCCACCGGCAGGCCCGTCACCGGCCGGCCAGGGACGGCCCCGACCGCCGGTGCCGCGGCGGACGCGCAGGCGGCCTCCGCCTCGGAGACCACGCCGTCGGAGACCGCCCCGGCCCCGCCCCCGGACACCGCACCGTCCGGCACAGCCTCCGCGTCGACCCCCGTCGCGGCCTCCCGCGCCAGTCGTTCCGTCGTCAGCAGGATCAGTCCGCCCGCGGCCACCACACCGCAGCTCAGGGCGAGCGCGGTGCCGGTCGTGCCGTAGCGGAAGGACTCGCCGAACATCGTGATGCCGACCACGGCCGCCACCACCGGGTTCGCGACCGTCAGCACCGCCAGCGGGGCCGCGAGGCCGGCGCCCCGGTACGAGGCCTGCGACAGCAGCATGCCGGCGGTGGCGAGTACGCCGATCACCGCCAGGGAGGGCAGGTCGGCGGCCGACACACCGCCGGTCCAGTCGACCGCCACCGTCTTGGTGAACACCGAGGACATACCGAACGCGATGCCGGACGCGGTCGCCAACAGCACGCTGCGCACCGCGGGATGCCGCTGCGCGGCCCGGCCGGCGATCATCAGCGTCACGAGCGCACCGGCCGTCACCACGGCCACCGTCACGCGCTGCGCCGTGTCCAGCGACCGGGCGTCGGACGCGCCGACCAGGGACAGCAGACCCGCCAGACCGACCGTCGCCATGATCGCGCCCCGCCAGGCCGTCGCACCGGCCCTGCGGCCCACGAACAGCGCCGCCATGGGCAGGGCGAACACGATGGTGAGGGCCCCGAGCGGCTGCACCACGCTCAGCGGGCCGTAGGCGAGTGCCACCACGTGCAGGAGACCGCCGAGGCCGTTGAGGCCGACCGCCGCCCACCAGGCGGGCCGGCGCAGGGGGGCGTACTGGACACCGGTGGAGGACGCCGCGACCCGCTCCTGCACGATCGCTCCGCCCGCGTACGCGACGGCGGAGACGAGCGACAGCAGCACGGACAACGCGAGGGCGCTCATCGGCGGCTCCTCTGCGTGAGGCGGGGGCTCACGGCCCGGCGCGGCGAACGGTCGTCTTCCATGGACAACACGATGCCGTCTCAGGGTCTTCCCGTCGTCGTCCCTGAGCACTCATTGGGTCCTACTACCGATGGAGTACGACGACGGTGCCGTCCTCCCCAGGGTGGGCGTCCTTCGTCGAGGACCCCTGACCGCGCCCCGTGGGGGCCTTGATACTACTGCTCTCCGTGGACCTCGATCCCGGCCTCGCCGCCCTCCGCCCGCTCGGCGGCTTCTTCGTGCTGCGCGCCTCCCGGCCGCTCCCGCACCGGCCGCTCCCCACCCTCGCGCACGCATGGCGGGAGGACCCCGTGGACGGCCCCGCCGGCGGCCTTCCGCACGACCCCCTCGCCTTCCGCGTCCGGAAGGTCGCCGCCGCCCTCCGCGCCCCCGAGACCCGGATCGCCGCCTCCGTGGTGCACCAGGGGCTCGCCGCCCGCCTCTGGTCGGTGACGCTCGGCTGCGCCGCCCTCTACGGCCGGGTCCCCGACCTGGACCCCGGCCTGCTGCACTGGGACCCCGACGCCACCGCCCCCGACGACCTGTGGCTCACCGAGGCGCGTGCCCGGCCGGCGGACGCCGCCACCGTGGCGGAGGTCGTGCTCGACACCCACCTGGTACCGCTGACGGCGGCCCTGCGCGCCCGGTACCGCCCCGCGACCGGACTGCTGTGGGGCAACGCCGCCTCCGCCCTGGCCGGCGCCGCCCGCGAACTGGACCGCTGGGCCCGCCGTCACGGCCGTACCGATGCCGCCGCCCGCGCCCGCTCGCTGACCGCCGGGCTGCTCGTGCACCCCCTCCTCGCCGGGACCGGCACCCTGACGGGCACCGCCTTCCGTCGTCGTAGCTGCTGCCTCTACTACCGCGTGCCCGGCGGGGACGTCTGCGGCGACTGCTGCTTCTCCCTGCCCCCTCGGTCGCGCTCTTCGCCGCCTCCTCGCTCTCCGAGGGCCCCGCGCTCTTCCCCGGGCGCCCCGTCTGAGTGACCATGAAGGGACCAGCCGCCGAACAGGGGAGGTTCCGGGTGCGTGTGGGACTGCTGACCCGGGAGTATCCGCCCGACGTGTACGGCGGCGCGGGCGTGCACGTCGAGTTCCTCGCCCGGGAGCTCGCCCGCCTCGTCGACCTGGACGTGCACTGCTGGGGCGAGGGCCGCACCGACGGCGTACTGCGGCACCGCCCGTGGTCCGCGCTCGACGGCGCCAACGACGCGCTGCGCACCTTCTCCGTGGACCTCGCCATGGCCGCCGCCCTGGAGGGCCGCGAGCTCGTCCACTCCCACACCTGGTACGCGAACCTCGGCGGCCGGCTCGCCCAGCAGCTGTACGGCATCCCGCACGTCGTGACCGCCCACTCCCTGGAGCCGCTGCGCCCCTGGAAGGCCGAGCAGCTCGGCGGCGGCTACGCCCTGTCCAGCTGGGCCGAACGCTCCGCCGTCGAGTCCGCCGACGCCGTCGTCGCGGTGTCCGGCGCCATGCGCGAGGACATCCTCGCCTGCTACCCGGCACTGGACGCGTCCCGGGTCCACGTCATCCACAACGGCATCGACACCACCCTGTACCGGCCCGACCCGAACACCGACGCCCTGGACCGCATCGGCGTGGACCGCTCCCGGCCGTACGTCCTGTTCGTCGGCCGCATCACCCGCCAGAAGGGCGTGCCCCATCTGCTGCGGGCGGTGCGCGGCATCGACCCGGCCGCGCAGGTCGTGCTGTGCGCGGGCGCCCCGGACACCCCCGAGATCGACCAGGAGTTCCGCGACCTCTTCGCCGAACTGAGCCGGGCCCGGGAGGGCGTGCACTGGATCCCGCGGATGCTGCCGCGTCCGGAGGTGATCCAGCTGCTGACCCACGCCGCCGTGTTCGTGTGCCCCTCGGTGTACGAGCCCCTGGGCATCGTCAACCTGGAGGCGATGGCCTGCGGCACGCCCGTCGTGGCCTCCCGCGTCGGCGGTATCCCCGAGGTCGTGGCGGACGGCGAAACGGGGGTACTCGTGTCCAAGGACGACGGCGACAGCGGCAGCGGCCGGCGGGACGAGGACTTCGAGGAGGGCCTCACCCGGGCACTGGACTCCGTCCTGGGCGACCCGGAGGCCGCCCGGCGCATGGGCGAGGCGGGACGGGAGCGCGCGGTGGACGAGTTCGGCTGGGACGCGATCGCCCGCCGCACGGTCCGGCTCTACGAGGAGATGCTCAAACAGGCTTAGGCGGTCGGGCCCACGGGCAGGCATGGGCCACCAACGAGGGTGAGGGGAGCGGCCATGCGTCGTGGTGGTCCTTCGGTGCTCGGGATCGTGCTGGCGGGCGGGGAGGGCAAGCGTCTGATGCCCCTGACCGCGGACCGCGCCAAACCCGCGGTCACCTTCGGCGGTACGTACCGCCTGGTCGACTTCGTGCTGTCCAACCTGGTCAACGGCGACATCCTGCGGATCTGCGTCCTCACGCAGTACAAGTCGCACTCGCTGGACCGGCACATCACCACCACCTGGCGGATGTCCAGCCTGCTCGGCAACTACGTCACGCCGGTCCCCGCCCAGCAGCGCCTCGGCCCGCGCTGGTACCTGGGCAGCGCCGACGCGATCCTCCAGTCGCTGAACCTGGTGTACGACGAGCAGCCCGAGTACGTCGCGGTGTTCGGCGCCGATCACGTGTACCGGATGAACCCCCGCCAGATGCTCACCCAGCACATCGAGTCCGGCGCGGGCGTGACCGTGGCCGGCATCCGGGTGCCGCGCACCGAGTCGTCGTCCTTCGGCGTGATCACCCCGGGGTCCGACGGCCGCACCGTCACCGGGTTCCTGGAGAAGCCCGCCGACCCGCCCGGACTCGCCGACGACCCGGACCGCGTCTTCGCCTCGATGGGCAACTACCTCTTCACCACCAAGGCCCTCGTCGAGGCCCTGCACCGGGACGCGGAGGACCCGCACTCCGTGCACGACATGGGCGGCTCGATCCTGCCCCAGCTCACCGAGCGGGGCGAGGCCGCGCTCTACGACTTCAGCGCCAACCACGTGCCGGGGGAGACCTCTCGCGACCAGGGCTACTGGCGGGACGTCGGCACCCTCGACGCGTACTACGACGCCCACATGGACCTGATCGCCGAGCGGCCCGCCTTCAACCTCTACAACCGCGACTGGCCGATCTACACCCACTCCACCCAGCTGTCCCCGGCCCGGTTCAACGCCGGCGGCATGGCCAGCGAGTCGATCATCAGCGCGGGCTGTCTGATCCGCGGCCAGGTCACCCGGTCCGTGCTGTCGCCCGGCGTCGTGGTCGACCCCGGGGCGGTCGTGCAGGGCTCGGTGCTGCACGACAACGTCCACATCGGCCGGGGCGCCGTGGTGCGCGGGGCGGTGCTGGACAAGAACGTCGAGGTGCCGCCGGGCGCGACGATCGGCGTCAACCCGGAGCGGGACGCCGAGCTGTACACCGTCTCCAAGGGCGGCGTGATCGCGCTGGGCAAGGGGCAGCGGGTGCCGTAGGGGCTGCGCCGGCCGCGGCTCCGGGGGCTCGCGCCGCCCCCGGGGCCTTTGTCATGTCCCTGGACGCCAAGCGGAATCCATGTTGTCATGCCACTGCTGTTACATCGATGTATGACATCGATGTCCTGAGCCACCAGCCACCACCCGTTCTCGAGGAGAGGGCCAGTGCGCACCAAACGACTCAGAGACAGACTGGCGTTACTGCTCGCCGCCGCCCTGGGCGTCGCGGGACTCGCCGCCGTACCGGACGCGAGCGCGGCCGACGCCGCCGCCGAGATCCACGGTCTGAAGGGCGAGTACTACACCCAGTCCGCCCCCGGCGCCTTCGACTTCCACGAGCTCAAGGCCACGGGCTTCGACCCGCAGATCGACTTCGGCACCCTGGAACCGCGTCTGAGCTTCGCCACCGGCCGGTCCGACGACGTCAGCGTCCGCTGGACCGGCAAGCTGGTGCCGGAGAAGACCGGCGCCCACACCTTCTCGGTCACCGGCGACAACGGCTTCCGCCTCTGGATCGGCGGCAGGCTCGCCATCGACCACTGGGTCGACGACTGGGACCGCGAGCAGACCGCCGAGCCCATCGAGCTCACGGCCGGACAGTCCTACGACATCAAGCTGGAGTACTTCGAGCACTACGGAGGCTCCAACCTGCACCTGCGCTGGACCGAGCCCGGCGGCACCAAGGAGCCGGTGCCGCACTCGGCGTTCCGCCTGCCCGACGGCTTCGACTACGACGGTGCGACGGCGACCACGGTGCTCGCCACCGGCCGCACCCTCGCGCTGGACTTCGCCCAGCCCCTCGCCGCCGCCCCGGCCGGCCTCGCCGACCACCTCGAAGCGGTGATCGGCGGCGCCAGGTGGCCGCTGGGCGAGGCCACGGTCGACCCGGCCGACCCCAGCACGCTCCTCGTCGCCCTCGGCGAACCCGTCGTCGGCAACAGGACCGGCACCGCGCCCGGCACCGCCGACGTCCGCTACGACGGCGCGGGCGGCCTCACCGGTGCCGACGGCAACGTTGTCAAGACGTTCTGGAGCAGCGGCGCGAACCACTCCACCTACGAACTGCGCACCCAGTGGGCCGACGACGTGGACCCGGACAACGCCCACCCGGAGTACCCGCGCCCGCAGCTGACGCGGGACGCCTGGCGCAGCCTCAACGGCCGCTGGCAGTTCGCCGCCGCCGAGGCCGGCGAGCAGCCGCCGGTGGGCAAGCGGCTGAAGGAGCGGATCGTCGTCCCGTACCCGGTGGAGTCCCAGCTCTCCGGCATCCAGCGGCACGAGGACCGCATGTGGTACCGCCGCACCTTCACGGTGCCCCGCGACTGGCACATCGGCTCCGGACAGCGGCTGCGGCTCAACTTCGGCGCCGTCGACTGGCAGTCCGAGGTGTACGTCAACGGCACGAAGGTCGCCGAGCACAAGGGCGGCTACGACAAGTTCAGCGCCGACGTCACCGACGCGCTGAAGCCCGGCAGCACCCAGGAGCTGATCGTCGGCGTGTACGACCCGACCGACGCGGCGAACGGCGAGAACCCGCCGCTCGGCAAGCAGCGCCTGGACCCGAGCGGCATCTGGTACACGCCCAGCTCCGGCATCTGGCAGACGGTCTGGATGGAGCCGGTCGCCCGGGACCACGTCGACGCCCTGAAGCTCACCCCGGACGTCGACGCCGGCACGCTCACGGTCGAGCCCGAGGGCGTGCGCGACGGCGTACGGATCAGCGCGACGGCGTACGCCGGACACCGCAAGGTCGCCACCGTGAGCGGACGCACCGGCGAGCCGCTCACCCTGAGGATCCGCGACCCGCGCCTGTGGTCGCCCGACGACCCGTTCCTGTACGACCTGAAGGTCACCGTCGGCACCGACCGTGTCCAGAGCTACTTCGGGATGCGTTCCGTCGCCGTGGAGAAGGTGAACGGCGTGCCCCGCACCGTCCTCAACGGTGAGCCCGTCTTCATGATGGCCACCCTCGACCAGGGGTTCTGGCCGGACGGCCTGCACACCGCGCCCACCGACGAGGCCCTCGCGTACGACCTGAAGCTGCACAAGGAGCTCGGCTTCAACTCGGTGCGCAAGCACATCAAGGTCGAGCCCGACCGCTGGTTCTACTGGGCCGACCGGCTGGGCCTGCTGGTGTGGCAGGACATGCCCGCCATGACCGCCGGCGTGAACCCCGGCACGGCCGCGCGCGCCGAGTACGAGCGCGAGATGAAGGAGATGATCGACGAGCACATCAGCAGCCCGTCGATCGTCATGTGGGTCACCTTCAACGAGGGCTGGGGCCAGTACGACATCGGCCGCGTCGCCGCGCAGGCCAAGGCCTGGGACCCGACCCGCCTCGTCAACAATCAGTCGGGCCTGAACCTGGGGGCCGACGGAGGCGCCGGCGACATCATGGACGAGCACGGCTACCCGAGCCCCGCCCTGCCGCCCCGGCCGGACGGCGAACGTGCCCTGGTCAGCGGCGAGTACGGCGGCCTGGGACTCGCGGTGCCGGGCCACGCCTGGTCGGTGCAGCAGTCGTACGTCGACGTGGACCCGGCGACGTACACCGACGACTACCTCACCAAGCTCGACGAGGTCCGCGCCCTGGTCTGCAAAGGGAGCAACGGCGCCGTCTACACCCAGATCACCGACGTCGAGGGAGAGCTGAACGGGCTGACGACCTATGACCGCAAGGTCCTCAAGCCGGACGTCGCGCGGATGAAGGCCGCCCACGAGGCACTGATCCGCGACGCGTCCCGGCCCGCCCCCGCGGGGTGCCCGGCCGGCTGAGCACCCGGCACGGCCCCCGGTCGGCCCGCAGCCGTCCGGGTGGGGAAGCGCGGGGCGGGCGGCGCCGCCGGTGCCGACGTGACCGCAAGCGCCCCATGAGTCCCAGGAGTCCGGCCCCTTCCCGAGGGGCCGGACTTTTAATCCGTTGTTAACTGTGCGTAGCTTGATCGTACTTGACCGTAATCGGCAGAGGGCGATTGACTGCTTGTCCACCCGTCGTCCTTGCGAGGCAAGCCCTTGACTTCCGATCTGCTCGCTCCTCTCGACCTGGCGTTCTGGAACATCGAGTCCGCCGAGCACCCCATGCACCTCGCGGCGCTCGGCGTCTTCCCGGCTGACTCGCCCACCGCGGCCGCCCACGCGGCGGACCTGCTCGCGGCCCGCGCGCCGGGAGTCCCCGGGCTGCGGATGCGGATCCGGGACACCTGGCAGCCGCCGCTGGCCCTGCGCCGGCCCTTCTCCTTCGGCGGCGCCACCCGCGAGCCCGACCCGGGCTTCGACCCGCTCGACCACGTCCGGCTGCACGCCCCGACGACGGACTTCCACGCCCGGGCCGGCCGCCTGATGGAATGCCCGCTGGAGCGCGGCCGGCCGCCCTGGGAGGCCCATGTGCTGCCCGGCGTGGACGGTGAGTCCTTCGCCGTGCTGTTCAAGTTCCACCACGCCCTGGCCGACGGACTGCGGGCCCTGGCCCTCGCGGCGGGCGTCCTCGACCCGATGGACCTGCCCGCGCCCCGCCCCCGGCCCGAGGCGCCCCGGCGCGGTCTCCTGCCCGATGTGCGCACGCTGCCGGACCTGGTGCGCGGCGCCCTGTCCGACGCGGGACGCGCCCTGGACATCGGCGCCGCCGCGGCCCTGTCCACCCTCGACGTGCGCTCCTCGCCCGCGCTCACCGCCGAGCCCTCCGGCACCCGCCGCATCGCGGGGGTGGCCGTCGACCTCGACGACGTGCACCGGATCCGCAAGACCGTCGGCGGCACCGTCAACGACGTCCTGATCGCGGTCGTCGCCGGCGCCCTGCGCCGCTGGCTGGACGAGCGCGGCGAAGGCAGCGAGGGCGTCGCGCCCCGCGCCCTGATCCCCGTCTCCCAGCGCCGCCCCCGCAGCGCGCACCCGCAGGGCAACCGGCTCTCGGGCTACCTGATGCGGCTCCCGGTCGGCGACCCGGACCCGCTGTCCCGGCTCGGCACGGTGCGCGCCGCGATGGACCGCAACAAGGACGCCGGGCCGGGGCGGGGCGCCGGCGCGGTCGCCCTGCTCGCCGACCACGTCCCGGCGCTCGGGCACCGGCTCGGCGGCCCCCTGGTCGGCCAGGCCGCCCGGCTCTGGTTCGACATCCTCGTCACCAGCGTGCCGCTGCCGAGCCTCGGCCTGCGGCTCGGCGGGCATCCGCTCACGGAGGTCTACCCGCTGGCCCCGCTGGCCCGCGGCCACTCCCTGGCGGTCGCCGTCTCGACGTACCGGGGACGGGTCCACTACGGGCTGGTCGCCGACGCGAAGGCCGTGCCGGACCTCGACCGGCTCGCCCGGGCGCTGTCCGAGGAGGTGGAGACGTTGCTCACTGCCTGCGGCCCTTAGGGGCTGTCGTCCGGATCGTCCCAGGGGGCGCGGGGCGTGGCACGCGCATCTGCGGCGTTGTCGTCGGCTGCCAGGGCTCCGCCCTGTCGCCCTCCTCCGCCTTGCGGCTGCACGCACCGCCCGGCTCACGGCGTTCAGCGGTACCGTCCGTGGCGACCGGGATGATCCACACGACAGCCCTGCCCCCGGCCGTTTTGGATCCGGGCCCCGGGCTGAATAAAATCCGCTGTTCGAACAGCGGTCGCGTCTCGGAGCGCCGCCACGGTGACCCAGGGAACGGCAGCGGCGATGACGGTGACACAGGACGGCCCGGCGACCACGGACGAGGCGGCCGCCTCCGCGTACGGCCCCGGCATCGACCCGGAGCGGCTCTCCGTCTGCCTGAGCGTGCTGGCGGAACTCGACGAGCTGGACGTGGACCACCCCGACGCGATCGCGGTCCGCCGGGCAACCTCGCACATCTACCGCATGGTCAAGCAGCGCCGCCGCCAGGAGCGCCGGGCCGCCAAGACCGCCCACGACAAGGCGGTCACCGAGGCCACCGCCACCGGGTCCGCCGAGCGCATCGACGACGAGACCGAGGGCATCCTGCCGTCCTCCCGCACCGAGGAGGGCGCGATCGCTGGGATACTCCAGCGCCCGCGCTCCTGCTACATCTGCAAGCAGCGCTACGTCGAGGTCGACTACTTCTACCACCAGCTCTGCCAGTCCTGCGCCGCCGAGAACCGGGCCCGGCGCGACGCCCGCGCCGACCTCACCGGCAAGCGCGCGCTGCTCACCGGCGGCCGGGCCAAGATCGGCATGTACATCGCGCTCAGGCTGCTGCGGGACGGCGCGCACACCACGATCACGACCCGCTTCCCCAAGGACGCCATCCGCCGCTTCAAGGCCATGGACGACTCCGCCGACTGGATCCACCGGCTGGAGGTCGTCGGCATCGACCTGCGCGACCCGGCCCAGGCCGTGGCGCTGGCCGACCAGGTCACCGAGCAGGGCCCGCTCGACATCCTGATCAACAACGCCACCCAGACGGTGCGCCGCCTGCCCTCCGCGTACGCCGCCCTCGTCGAGGGCGAGAGCGCCCCGCTGCCGGCCGGTGAGCTGCCCGCCCACCACGTCATCGGCGCCTTCGGCTCCGGTGCCGTGGACGGACTGGCCGCGCTGCCCGTCGGAGCCTCGGGGCTCGACGCGCAGAAGGTGGCCGACCTCGCCCTGGTCGCCGGCAACGCCAGTGTGGTGCGGCACCGCGAGGGCACCGCCATCGACGCGGGCGGCCTGCTCCCCGACGTCGTCGACAGCAACACCTGGGTGCAGACCATCGAGCAGATCTCCCCGGTGGAGCTGCTCGAGACCCAGCTGTGCAACTACACGTCTCCGTTCATCCTCATCAGCAAGCTGCGGCCGGCGATGGCCGAGGCCGCGCGCAGGGCGTCCTCCGGGCGCGCCTATGTCGTCAACGTCTCGGCGATGGAGGGCGTGTTCGCCCGCGGCTACAAGGGTGCGGGCCACCCGAACACCAACGCGGCCAAGGCCGCCATGAACATGGTGACGCGGACCAGCGCCCAGGAGATGTTCGACACCGACCGCATCCTGATGACCTCGGTCGACACCGGCTGGATCACCGACGAACGCCCCCACTACGACAAGCTGCGCCTGGCCGAGGCAGGCTTCCACGCCCCCCTCGACCTGGTCGACGGCGCCGCCCGCGTCTACGACCCGGTGGTGCGCGGCGAGGCGGGCGAGGACCTGTACGGCGTCTTCCTCAAGGACTACGCGCCCGGCAAGTGGTGACCGCGGTGCCGGGCCGACGGCCGTAATCCGCTGGCCCGTTCGCCGGGCGTCGCCCTACCGTGGGGTGTGCGCCGGCGTGCCCGGTGCGCCGGCCCCGCGTACTTCGTGGTTCGACCCCATGCAGGCCCACCCGTGGGCCTGTCGCCCCGTCGGGGGGCACCGCGCGGCCACCCTGATCTCGGGCACGCCTGGCGCGCACCCGCGGTGGATCCGGTCAGTCGACCGCTCCCAGCCGCGAGTTGCGCGCCGCCAGCAGTTCCAGCACCGTCCGCCAGTCCTCCAGGACCCCGGCGTCGAAGGCGGAGGTACGGGCCTCCTCGCCTGCCTGGCGCAGGCTGAGCAGGTCGTCGTCGTGGCAGCGGGCGTCCGGGAGGGCGAGGGCGTGCAGCAGGTGGGCGACGCGTGGGCCGAGCAGCGGCCGTACCGCGTCGGCCGTGCGGCCGGCCGGAGCGCCGGGCCACAGCAGCGGCCCCACCACGGACACCAGGCCGGCCACCTGGAGCTCCTTGTCGGCGGGGCGCCGCCGGCGCAGCAGCGCGGCGGTCCGGAGCGCGTGCCCGTGCGGATCCGCGGGGCCGTCGCCGTGACCGGAGGACGGCCGTGCGCCCCGGCAGGCGTACAACAGGTCCATCAGCTCATCGACGCTGCGCAGTTCCATGCCCCGGTCCTCCCACGAGACAGCCGCCCGGACCGCCAGCGCACCATGGCGAGCTTGCGACGCGGCCAACGGCACCTGAACGGCACCGCCCTCCGCCGCCGACAGGCGAAGGTGCGGCCGGTGAGGTGGGCCGAACGGGTGAGTCGTGCGCCGGGCGAAAAGTGAGGAATCGCGGCAGACTGTCCCCAACTGTGCGCGGGGCGGCGGGCAATGGTTGCCCCATGTTTTGGAGCCCCATAGAGCGCACCCCCGCTCATTTGGTTAATCTGGAGCGGACGGACAGGCAGTACCGGGTGCCTACCCACACCCACGGTCCGTCATGGGACGAGCCGGTCCACATCGGCCCGCTCCCGCACGAGTTACCGGCGCCACCGCGTCCGAACTGCATGCGACTCAGACCCGAGCGGGCGCCAGGTGCCGGACGGCAGACCGGCCGGCAGGCCCCGAGGGTGACCCGACACATAAGGAGTGCGCGGTGACACCGGAGACGACGACGAACCCCGAGCAACGCCCCAAGGAACGCGCCGAGCGCGCGGGCCGCCGGCCCGGAGAGATCGGCAGCCTCGACGTGTGGGCACGTTCCGCCCCCATCCGCCTCGCGGGCTACGAGGAAGACCTCGCCGAGCCGCACATCCTGCCCAGCGTGGACTGACCCGCCGCCGGACGCGTGGGCGTGCGAGACTCACGCCCATGCTGATCAGGGAAGCGACGGCCGCCGACTGGCCGCAGATCTGGCCCTTCTGGCACCGCATCGTCGCGGCCGGCGAGACCTACGCCTGGGACCCGGACACCCCCGAGGACGTGGCCCGGGCCCTGTGGATGAACCCGGCCAAACGCGTCCACGTCGTCGAGGACGACACCGGCGCCGTCGTCGCCTCCGCCTATGTGACCCCCAACTACGGCGGCCCCGCCGCCCGCATCGCCAACGCGGGTTTCATGGTCGACCCGGAACGGGCCGGCCGCGGCACCGGCCGGGCCCTCGCCGAGTACGTCCTGGAAGCCGCCAAGGCCGACGGGTACCGGGGCATGGTCTTCAACGCCGTCGTCGAGACCAACCCGGCCGTCAGGCTCTGGACCTCCCTCGGCTTCACGATCCTCGGCACGGTCCCCGAGGCCTTCGACCATCCGCGGCACGGGCCGGTCGGCCTGCACATCATGTACCGCGCCCTGTAGGGCACCGTCGGACGGGCCCTGGGGCCGTTCAGTCCAGGGGCGCCGTCCGCCGCCACGGGCGCAGCGCCTCGATCCGCTCCGCCAGCTCCAGCAGTGCCGCCTCCGACCCCGGGCGCCCTACCAGCTGGACGGCACAGGGGGCGCCCGAGGGCAGCGTGCCGAAGGGCACCGACATCGCGGGCCAGCCGGTCAGGTTCCACGGCGGGGTGAACGGGGAGTACGCCGAGTTCGCCGCCACGTTGCGCAGCCAGCCCCGCTCGTGCCAGGGGCCGGCCTTCGGCGAGCGGCGGGCCAGCGCCGGGGTGAGCAGTACGTCGTACTCGGCGAAGAACGGCTCCAGGCGCTCGCGCAGCCGCTCCCGGCCCGCGCCGGTGGTCACCGTGCGCACGAAGCGCCGCCCGATGCCCGCGTGCACCCGGGTACGCCGCGCCAGCTTGCGCGGGTCGAGACCGCGTGCGTCCACCGACGTCCCCGCGGTCCAGTGGGTCACGGCGGTCAGGCCCAGTGAGGCCGGGTAGGGCGGGTCGGCCCGCCGCACCTGGTGCCCGGCCCGCATCAGCACCCCGGCCGCTTCACGGACGGCGTCCGCGTACGGGCGGGAGACGGTGACACCGGCGAGCGGGCTGCGCGGGGAGACGGCGACCCGGAGGCTGCCGGGATCCGCGCGGCGGAACCGTCCGGCGTCCGCCGGGCCGCCGTCGGGATCGTCCGCGAGCACCGAGAGCATCAGCCGGGCGTCCTCGACCGTGGTGGCCAGCGGCCCGTTCTCGGACATGCCGAACCAGTCGCCGTCGCCGATGCCGGCCGGGACCACGCCGTGGCCCGGCTTGATGGTGACCAGACCGCAGTTGGCCGCCGGGATGCGCAGCGAGCCCATGCCGTCGTTGCCCAGGGCGAGGGGCACCAGCCCGGCGGCGACCGCGGCGGCGCTGCCGCCCGACGACCCGCCCGCCGTGCGCGCCGGGTCCCAGGGGTTGCGGGAGGTGCCGTGCACGCCCTCGGTGGTGCCGAACACGCACAGTTCGGGCACGTTCGTCAGCCCCACGACCACCGCGCCCGCCGCGCGCAGCCGCGCCACCGTGACGTGGTCGGCCGCGGCGGGCGTGTCCGGCGTCGCGGCGGAACCGACCAGGGTGGACTCGCCGCGCACCGCGAGGTTGTCCTTGACGGCCACCGGGACGCCGGCCAACGGCAGTTCGGCCAGATCACCCCGGGCGCCCACCTCCTCGGCCTCCGCGAGGGCCGCTTCGGCGCGTACCGCCCGGAAGGCGCCGACGCGGCCGTCGAGGCGCTCGATCCGGGCGAGATGCTCCGCCACCACCTCGCGCGGCGTGGCCCGCTTCTCACGTACGGCGGCGGCGATCTCGGCGGCGGTCCGGCCGGCCCAGTCGGTCACGGGAGCTCCTCGGTGCGTGCGGGGACGGGATTACTGGTGAGTACGCAGACAGCACTCTGCCCGCCAGGACGCCGCCGCGTCGAGAGTCCGGGACCCGCCGGCCGCCCCGTTCAGGCCGGCCTGGCCGGTCCGGTGCTGTCGCGCTCGATCAGCCGCGGCACCGGCACGCGTACCGTGCGGGCCGGGCCGCCGTCCAGCAGGGCGGTCAGTTCCGTCGCCGCCGTGCGGCCGAATTCCACGCTGTCCCGGGACAGCGCGGACAGCCACGGCTTGACCATGCGGCACAGCGCCGAGTCCTCCCAGGCCACCACGGACACGTCCGCCGGCACCGAGAAGCCGAGTCCGGCCGCGGCGGCGACCCCGGCGACGGCCATCACGTCGTTGTCGTAGATCAGGGCCGTCGGGGGAGCGGCGGCCTCCAGCACCCGGCGGGTGACGGCGGCTCCCTCCGCGTCCGAGTAGTCGGTGGGCACCGACTGCACCTCGTCGAGGCCGCGCCGCGCCGCCTCGGCGCGCAGGGCACGGATCCGGCGCTCGGTGTGGGCGAGGCCCGGCAGCCCCGCGATGTGCGCGATCCGCCGGTGGCCGAGCGCGTACAGCCCGTCCACCAGCGCGGCCATCGCGCCGGCGTCGTCCGCCCACACCGTCGACAGTCCCGGATGCCGTTCGTCCGGCGCTCCGCCGATCACCACGGCGGGCAGGCCGAGTTCGTCGAGCAGGTCGGGACGCGGGTCGTCGGTGCGCGGGTCGACCACCAGCACACCGTCCACCCGGTGCTCGGCCCACCAGCGCCGGTAGACCGCGCACTCGTCGTCGACGTCCTGCGCCACCTGGAACAGAAGACCCAGATGACGCCGCGCCAGCACCTCCTGGATGCCGGAGACCAGTTGCAGGAAGAAGGAGTCCACGCCCAGGGTGTGCGCGGGCCGGGCCAGCACGAAGCCGACCGTCGCCGCGCCCTCGCCGGACAGCGCGCGGGCCGCCGTGCTGGGCCGCCAGCCCAGCTGCTCGGCGACCCGGCGCACCCGGTCCCGGGTGATCTCGGAGACCCCCGGCCGGTCGTTCAGCGCGAAGGAGACCGCGCTCTCGGAGACCCCGGCCCGCCGCGCGATGTCCTTCATCGTCGGCCGGCGCGCGGCGGGCCGCTTGGCCGGCATGCGCGCTCCTTTCTTCGGAACGTGGAACCTGAGCGCATGGTGGATGCATGAACTAAAGCGCTTGAGTGGAGAGATTCTAAAGCGCATTAGTAGAACGTGGCAAGTGCCTGCCCGATGCCCCTATGACCTGGACTAATGCCCTTCCAATTTCTTTAGTTCCGGTGAATGCATTGACTTCGCGCCGACCCGCCGTGCATGGTCGCTGCCATCCCACCGCCGACGTCTTCAGGGAGACGTGCCACCGTGCCCACCTCGCGCAGAACATTCGCCGTCGCCGCCGTAGCCGCCCTCGTCCTGCCGCTCAGCGCCTGCGGTTCCGGAGGCGAGGGGAGCGGCTCGACCGACGCCTCGGGCAAGGTCGAGGGCGACATCACCTTCCAGACCTGGAACCTGCGGGCCAACTTCAAGCCCTACTTCGAGGGACTGATCGCCGACTTCGAGAAGAAGTACCCCGGCACCCACGTCAAGTGGGTCGACCAGCCCGGCGAGGGCTACGCCGACAAGATCAGCGCCGACGCCGCGGGCGGCACCCTGCCCGACGTCGTCAACGTCTCCCCGGACCTCGTGGCCCCGCTCGCCAAGGCCGGCCTCGCACTCGACCTGGACAAGGCCGCCGGCCAGTACGAGAAGGAGTACCTGGACGGCGCCTGGGCCAGCCACCAGGTGCCGGGCATGGAAGGCACGTACGCCTTCCCCTGGTACCTCAACACCGGCCCGCTCTTCTACAACAAGTCCCTCTTCGAGAAGGCCGGACTCGACCCCGAGCAGCCGCCGAAGACGTACGACGACCTCTTCGGCGCCGCCGCCAGGATCGCCGACAAGACCGGCGGCGAGGTCGCCACGCTCGCCAACGTGCCCACCATCGAGGACTTCGGCCGCTACGGCGTACCCCTCATGAACAAGGAGGGCACCGCCTTCGCCTTCGACGACGCCAAGGGCGTCGAACTCCTCACCCGGTACAAGGAGCTGTACGACGCCAAGGCCCTCGACCCGCAGGCCCTGACCGCCACCCCCGAGTCCTCCGGCAAGAAGTTCCTCACCGGAGCCGTCGCCATGAACCCGGGCAGCGCCCTCGACCTCGCCAACTTCAAGAAGCAGGCGCCGAACCTGTACAGGAACATCGGCATCACCGACCAGATCACCAGCACCGGCCACGTCAACATGTACGTGATGGGCGTGATGGTGAACGCACAGAGCAAGCGCAAGCCCGCCGCGGTCGCCTTCGCGCACTACGTCACCGACGCCGCGCACCAGATGTCGTTCGCCAAGCAGGTCGCCATCTTCCCGAGCACCGCCGGCTCGCTGGACGACCCGTACTTCACCAAGGAGGACGGGACCGACGAGACCCGGGTGCGCATCGCCGCCGCCAAGTCGCTGAAGACCGCCGTCAACTACACGCCCGTGCTCTTCAGCGAGCAGATGAAGACCGAACTGCGCAACGAGGTGGCCAAGGCGCTCCAGGGCAAGCAGAGCCCGAAGGAAGCTCTCGACAACGCTGTCACGGCGTGCGACCGGCTCCTTCGGCAGCAGGGCTGAGGCGTCATGGCGAGTCCCACCCTCACCGGCCCCCGGCGCGTCACCCGGCGCGTGCGGCGCCAGCTGCCCACCAGCCCCTGGCTGTTCGCCGCCCCGGGCCTGCTGATCACCGGCGCGTTCGTCCTGTACCCGTTCGTCTCCACGGTCGCCAACTCCTTCACCGACCGCCGCACCCTGGTCCCGGGCGAGTTCGTGGGCCTCGCCAACTTCCGCGAGCTGCTCCACGACGACATGTTCTGGATCAGCCTGCGCAACAGCACCCTGTACGTCCTCGGGGTCGTCCCCGCGCTCGTCCTGCTGCCGCTGCTGCTCGCCCTGCTGGTGCAGAAGAACATCCCCGGCATCACCCTCTTCCGCTCGGCCTTCTACACCCCGGTCGTCGCCTCGATCGTCGTCGTCGGGCTGATCTGGGTCTGGCTGCTGGACGAGCGCGGTCTGGTCAACTCCCTGCTGGAGACGGTCGGCGCCGGTCCGGCCGGCTTCCTCAGCGACCAGTGGCTGATCCTGCTCAGCGCGATGGCCGTCACGGTCTGGAAGGGCCTCGGCTACTACATGATCATCTACCTGGCGGCGCTCGCCAACGTGCCCCGCGAACTGCACGAGGCCGCCGCCGTGGACGGAGCGGGCGCGGTCCGCCGGTTCCTCACCGTCACCGTGCCCGCCGTGCGCTCCACCATGGTCCTGGTCGCGGCCCTGTCCTCGGTCGCCGCCTTCAAGGTGTTCTCCGAGGTCTACCTGATGGCGGGCCCCAGCGGCGGCCCGGCCGGCGAGGACACCACCCTCGTCATGCTGGTGCAGCGCACCGGCACCGGCCTGACCGGCCGCGTCGGCTACGCCTCCGCCCTCTCCGTGGTCGTCTTCGTCGTCACCGTCGTCCTGATGCTGCTCGTCCTGCGTGCCGACCGGAAGGAGGAGTCGTGAGCGTCGTCGAGAAGACCCGGCCGGCCGAGGAGCCCCGGGCCACCGCCCGGGTACGGGAACGCGAACCCCGGATCACCGACGAGCACGGCCGCCGCGTACGCGTCTGGGAACTGGCCCTGCGCTACCTGCTCCTGCTCGGTGTCCTCGCCCTGACCGTCGGGCCCTTCGTGTGGCAGCTGTCGACCTCGCTGAAGGGCCCGACGGAGGACATCTTCAGCTCCCCGCCGAAGTTCCTGCCCTCCGACCCCACCCTGCACAACTACGAGCGGGTCGCCGACACCATCCCCGTCTGGGACTACGCCCTGAACTCGCTGAAGGTCGCCGCGGCCAACGTGGTCACCAACTGCGTCGGCGCGGCCCTCGCCGGCTACGCCCTGGCCCGCCTGCGCTACCGCGGCCGGCGCGTCGCCACCCTGGTGTTCGTCCTGGCGATGCTCGTTCCCGTGGAGGGCATCATCATCGCCCAGTTCACCACCATGCGGGAACTCGGCCTGAACAACACCCTGGTCGGCGTGGTGCTGCCCGGCTGCATCGGTGCCCTCAACGTGCTGCTGATGCGCAACGCCTTCCTCAACCTCCCCTACGAGATCGAGGAAGCCGCCTACGTGGACGGCGCCAACGTCTGGCAGCGGTTCCTCCGCATCGCGCTGCCGTCGGTGAAGGGCACCCTCGCCGTCGTCGCGATCTTCGCCTTCATGGGCGCCTGGGACGACTTCCTGTGGCCGCTGATCGTGCTCAGCGACCCGTCCAAGTTCACGCTGACCATCGGACTCAACTACCTGCACGGCACCTTCGCCAACGACGAGCGGCTCGTCGCGGCGGGCACGATCATCGCCGTGGCGCCGCTGATCGCCCTCTTCGCCTGCCTCCAGCGGTACTTCTTCCGCGGGGTCGGCGAGGGCGCCGTCAAGGGCTGACCCCTCGTCCGAGGACCGAACCCGCACCTGCCCGTACGTCCCCGTAGCAAGGACACCGCATGCCTTCTGCCGTGCGCTTCGGCGTCAACTACACCCCGAGCCAGGGATGGTTCCACCACTGGCTCGACTTCGACCTCGACTCCGTGCGCGCCGACCTCGACTCCGTCGCCGCACTGGGCGTGGACCACGTCCGGGTCTTCCCGCTGTGGCCCTACTTCCAGCCCAACCGCGCCCTGATCCGCGAGCGCGCGGTCGAGCACCTGGTGGAGCTGGTCGACGCGGCCGGCGAACGCGGCCTCGACGTCAACGTGGACGGCCTCCAAGGGCACCTGAGCAGCTTCGACTTCCTGCCGGCCTGGACCCGCACCTGGCACCGCCGCAATCTGTTCACCGACCCCGAGGTCCTCGACGGGCAGGCCGCCTACCTGCGCACCCTCGCCGCCGCGCTCGCCGGCCGGTCCAACTTCCTCGGCATGACCCTCGGCAACGAGGTCAACCAGTTCTCCGCCGGACCCCACCCCGACCCGGACCGCGCCACCGGCGACCAGATCGACGCCTGGCTGGAGCGGATGCTCGCCGCCTGCGAGGAGGGCGCCCCGGGCCGTATGCACCTGCACGCCGAATACGACGCGACCTGGTACCAGGACGACCAGCCCTTCACCCCGGCCCAGGCCGCCCGGCGGGGCAGCGTGACGGCCGTGCACTCCTGGGTCTTCAACGGCACCGCCCAGCGCCACGGCCGCACCTCCGTGCCCAGCGAACACCACGCCGCCTACCTGATCGAGCTGAGCAAGGCGTGGGCCGACGACCCGCACCGCCCGGTCTGGCTCCAGGAGGTCGGCGCCCCCGCGCCCCTCGTCCCCGCCGAGCACGCCGCCGCCTTCACCGAGGCCACGGTCACCAACGCCCTGGACTGCCCGGACCTGTGGGGCGTCACCTGGTGGTGCTCCCACGACGTGTCCCGGGCGCTGGCCGACTTCCCCGAGCTGGAGTACGGGCTCGGGCTGCTCACCAACGACCGCCGCCCGAAGGACACCGCACGGGTGCTGGCCCGTGCGGCCCTCGCGGCACGCGAGGGAGCACACCCGGCCCCCGCCCCGCGCACCACCGCGCTGGCCGTCCCGGCCGACCCCTCCGCGCGCTCGGCCTGCGCCCCCGGCGGCGCCGTCTTCGACGCCTTCTTCCGGCTGGTCGCCGACGGCGCCCGTCCCACCACCGTCCTCGACACGCGCGCCGCCGACACCGGGCACCTCGCGGCGCGCGGCATCACCGAGGTCGTCACTCCCGACCAGGTACTCCCCACCCCGCACGGACCCCACGTCCGCCAAGGAGGCACCCGCTCGTGACCCCCACCCGACGCACCGTCCTGCTGGCCGGCGCCGCCGCCGCGCTGTGGCCCGCCCTCCCCACCACCGGTGCCGCGGCCGCCGCGCCGAAGGCCGCCGAGGCCCTCCAGCCGTACGCCGCCTACTGGTTCCCCGACTCGCTGCCCGCCGGCACCCCGGGCGACGGCATCACCTGGCGCAGTCTGAAGGCGTGGCGCGCGGCCGACGACCCCGACCTCGCCTTCAACACCGCGTCCGTACCGCTCGCCGACCGCTTCACGCCGACGCCCGCGAACGCCACGGCCCGCGCCGGGCAGGCCCGCATCCAGTCCCTGGTCTCCTTCGGGCCGACCGCGGGCAACCCCTCACAGGGCTCCGCCACCGCCGACCACTACGCCCTCACCCACTGGGCGTACGTCGACGAACTCGTCTTCTGGGGCGGCTCCTCGGGCGAAGGACTGATCCTCGCCCCGAACGCGCCGGTCGTCGACGCCGCGCACCGCCACGGCGTACCCGTCCTCGGCAACGTCTTCCTGCCGCCCGTCGCCTACGGCGGACAGCTGCGCTGGACCCGCGACCTGGTGCAGAAGGACCCCGCCGGGCGTTTCCCGCTCGCCGCGCAACTGGTCGCGGTCGCCGACGCGTACGGCTTCGACGGCTGGTTCGTGAACGCCGAGACCGGAGGAGGGGACGCCGCGCTCGGCGCGGACATGCGGGGCTTCCTGCGGGAGCTCAAGGCCCTCGCCGCGGCCAAGGGTCAGCGGGTGACCTGGTACGACTCGATGACCGTGGACGGCGCGGTCAGCTGGCAGGGCGCGCTCAACGACCGGAACCAGGCGTTCTTCGAGGCCGCCGACGACATGTTCGTCGACTTCCGCTGGACGGCCGACCGCCTCGCCTCCTCCGGGGCGCGGGCCGAGGCGCTGGGCCGCGGCCGGTACGAGCTGTGGGCCGGGGTGGACGTCGAGGCGAACGGCTGGAACACGTCCGAGAGCTGGGACGCGATCGTGCCGCGGGACCGCGCGCACGTCACCTCGGTCGGCCTGTACCGGCCCGAGTGGACCCGCAACCACCTCCCCGAGGACCAGCGGACGCCGGGGGACTTCCACGCCGCCGACGACCGCTTCTGGACGGGGGCGTCGCTCGACCCGTCACGGCCGGACAGCGCGGATCCGTGGCGGGCGCCCGCTGTGTCGGTCGCCGACCGGTCCACCGTCACGTCGCTGCCGTTCGCTACCTCGTTCAACACCGGGCACGGCCTGCGCTGGTACGAGCGGGGCGCCGCCACCTCGGACACGCCGTGGAACCACCTCGGACTCCAGGACCGGCTGCCGTCGCGGCGCTGGGTGGTGCGGACGGAGGGCACGCGTCCGGCGGTCACCTTCGACTTCGCCGACGCGTGGCGCGGCGGCAGCAGCGTGCTGGTCGAGGGTGAACTCGATCAACCGGCCGTGCTGGACCTGTACGCGACACGGCTGCGGCTGGGCGCCGACACGGTGGTCGAGCTGACGCACCGCACGGACGCGGGCGCCGTGAACCTCGAACTCGCCGTCGCCACCGCCGAGGCCGGTGCACCGGGCGCGGCACCGCCGTACCGCCTGATACCCGTGACGGCCGCGCGGGCTGTGAAGTCGGTCAACGGCTGGGAGACGGTGACCGTGCCCCTCACCGGGCTGTCCGGCACGCTGCACGCGATCGGCGTGCGGCTCACGGCGTCCGACAGTCCCGTGCGGTGGCGGGTGGGCGGCCTCGCCGTCCGCAAGGCCGCACCGAAGGCGCCCGCGGCTCCCACCGCCCCGCGGATCACCGCCGCGCACGGCGGCGACCTGCGGTTCGCCTGGAACCACCCCCACGGCGACGACGTGCGCCACTACACCCTCCACCGCGTGCTCCCCGACGGCACCCGCCGCTTCCTCGGCGGCACCTGCCAGCGCGCCTGGTTCGCCGGCGGTCTCGCCCCCGAGCAGGGCGAGCGCACCGCACGGTTCGAAGTGCGCGCCGTGGGGGAGCTGTACACCACGTCCGCCCCCGTCACCGTGACCCACCCCTGGTAATCACCCGCCCCACCAACCACGGAGCACCCCGCATGCATGACGACCGCAGCCTGGTCGAAGCCCGGCTCAAGCGCGTCCTCGACGAGCGCGTCCGCCCCGCCGTGTACCCCGAGTCCGTGCCCCTGGACGTGGCGGTCTGGCACGCGCCCGGCGAGCCCGTCCCGGTCGAGGAGGGACTCGCGGCCGCACCCGAGCCCATCGAGGTGGGCGCCCGCTGGGGCGCGCCCTGGGGCACCAGCTGGTTCCGGGTCACCGGCACCGTGCCGAAGGAGTGGGCCGGGAAGACCGTCGAGGCGATCCTCGACCTCGGCTTCGACGAGAACATGCCCGGCTTCCAGTGCGAGGGCCTGGTCTACCGCCCCGACGGCACCCCGGTGAAGGGCCTCAACCCGCGCAACCAGTGGGTGCGGATCGGCGCCCCCGTCGAGGGCGGCGAGGAGGTCCGCCTGCACGTCGAGGCCGCCTCCAACCCCGTCATCCTCGACTACCACCCCTTCGTGCCCACGCGGCTCGGCGACAAGGACACCGCGGGCAGCGAACCGCAGTACACCCTCGCCCGCATGGACCTCGCCGTCCTCGACGAGACGGTGTGGAACCTCGTGCTCGACCTGGAGGTGCTCGGCGAGCTGATGGCCGAGCTGCCCGTGGAGTCACCGCGCCGCTGGGAGATCCTGCGCGCGGTCGACAAGGCCCTGGACGCCATCGACCTCCAGGACGTGGGCGGCACGGCGGAACAGGCCCGTTCCCGCCTCACCGGGGTGCTGTCCGCCCCCGCCGTCCCCTCCGCGCACCGCATCAGCGCCGTCGGCCACGCGCACATCGACTCGGCGTGGCTGTGGCCGCTGCGCGAGACCGTGCGCAAGGTCGCCCGCACCACCTCCAACATGACGGCGCTCCTGGAGGACGAGCCGGACTTCGTCTTCGCCATGTCGCAGGCCCAGCAGTGGGCGTGGGTGCGCGACCACCGGCCCGAGGTGTGGGCGCGGGTCAAGAAGGCGGTCGCGGACGGGCGGTTCGTGCCGGCCGGCGGCATGTGGGTGGAGTCGGACACCAACATGCCCGGCTCGGAGGCGATGGCCCGGCAGTTCGTGCACGGCAAGCGGTTCTTCCTGGACGAGTTCGGCGTCGAGAACGACGAGGCGTGGCTCCCGGACACCTTCGGCTTCGCCGCCGGACTGCCGCAGATCATCAAGGCGGCCGGTGCCAAGTACCTGCTGACGCAGAAGATCTCCTGGTCGCAGACGAACAAGTTCCCGCACCACACCTTCCGCTGGGAGGGCATCGACGGCACCCGGATCTTCACGCACTTCCCGCCGGTCGACACCTACAACTGCTCCATGAAGGGCAGCGAGATCGCACACGCCGCCCGCAACTTCAAGGACAAGGGAGTCGCCCGGCACTCGCTCGCCCCCACCGGCTGGGGCGACGGCGGCGGCGGCACCACCCGCGAGATGGTCGCCAAGGCCGCCCGGCTGCGCGACCTCGAAGGCTCGGCGACGGTCGAGTGGGAGACCCCGGGGGCCTTCTTCGAGAAGGCCGAGGCCGAGAACCCGCAGCCGCCCGTGTGGGTCGGCGAGCTCTACCTCGAACTCCACCGTGCCACCCTCACCAGCCAGGCCAAGACCAAGCAGGGCAACCGGCGCAGCGAACACCTTCTGCGAGAGGCCGAGCTGTGGGCGGCCACGGCCGCCGTGCGCGCCGGATTCCCCTACCCGTACGAGGACCTGGACCGCATCTGGAAGACGGTGCTGCTGCACCAGTTCCACGACATCCTGCCCGGCTCCTCCATCGCCTGGGTGCACCGCGAGGCACGCGCCACGTACGACCGCGTCGCCGCCGAGCTGAACGACATCGTCGAAGCGGCCCAGCGCGCCCTCGCCGGCGAGGGCGACACCCCGCTCGTCTTCAACTCCGCCCCGCACACCCGCACCGGCGTCCCGGCCGGCGCCGCCGCCGCGCCCGCCACCGAGGGCCGCACCGACCTCACCCCCCGCCCCGACGGCGGCCACGTCCTCGACAACGGCCTGCTGCGCGTCGAGATCGACGCACGCGGCCTGATCGTGTCGGCCTACGACCTCGGCGCCGACCGCGAGACCATCGCGCCGGGCGGGGCGGGCAACCTGCTCCAGCTCCACCCCGACTTCCCCAACATGTGGGACGCCTGGGACGTCGACGCGTTCTACCGCAACACGGTCACCGACCTCACCGACGCGGACGAGGTCGCCCCCGGCGGCGACGGCGCCTCGGTGCGGATCTTCCGCTCCTTCGGCTCCTCCCGCGTCATCCAGGTACTGACGCTGGCGCCGGGGGAGCGGCGGCTGGACGTGGACACCGAGGTCGACTGGCACGAGACGGAGAAGTTCCTCAAGCTCGCCTTCCCCCTCGACGTGCACGCCGAACGGTACGCCTCGGAGACCCAGTTCGGACACTTCCACCGGCCCACCCACACCAACACCAGCTGGGAGGCCGCCAAGTTCGAGGCCTGCAACCACCGCTTCGTCCACCTGGAGGAGCCCGGCTGGGGCGTCGCCGTCGTCAACGACTCGACGTACGGCCACGACGTGACCCGTACCGTCCGCACCGACGGCGACCGCGGTACGACCACCACGGTCCGCGTGTCCCTGCTGCGCGCCCCGCGCTTCCCCGACCCCGAGACCGACCAGGGCGTGCACCGCTTCCGGCACGCGCTGGTGCCCGGCGCGGACATCGGTGACGCCGTGCGCGAGGGCTGGCGGATCAACCTGCCGGAGCGGCGCGCCACCGGTGCCGGGGAGGTCGCGCCGCTGGTGGCGGTCGATCAGGACGCGGTCGTGGTGACCGCCGTCAAACTGGCCGACGACGGCAGCGGGGACCTGGTCGTCCGTTTCCACGAGGCCCACGGCGGCCGGGCCCGCGCCACGCTCACCACCGGGTTCGCGGCCACGGACGTCCAGGTGACCGACCTGCTGGAGCGCCCGCTCGCGGATGCGCAGGCACCCCGGCTGGACGGCGGCAGGATCGCCGTACGGCTGCGGCCGTTCGAGCTCATGACCCTGCGGCTGAAGCGCGCCTGACGGCACCGGCGGGCCCGGTTCACTCCGCGAGCCGGGCCCGCAGCCACTCCTCCACCGCACCGACGTGCGCTGCCGCCGCCGCCCTGGCCGCCTCCGGATCGCGGGCGGCCAGGGCGCGGTGGATCGCGGCGTGCTCGCGGCGGGTGCGGTCGAAGGCACCCTCGTCGTGGTGACCCCGCCGGACCCGGTCCCGGAAGGTGCGCGAGGACAGGCCCTCCAGGATCGCGGCCATGGTCTCGTTGCCGGCCGCGGCGACGATCTCCCGGTGGAAGGCCAGATCGTGGGCGAGGAGCTCCTCCGGGTCGTCGGTGGCGTCCATCGCCAGCAGATGCCTCTCGACCTCGGCCAGCCGCTCCGGTGTGATCCGGGCCGCGGCCAGCGCCGTCGCCGCCGACTCCAGGACCCGGCGGACCTCCAGCAGCTCCACCGTCCGCGTGCCGCGCGACAGATCGGCCACCACGCCGAACGTCTCCAGCAGGTCGCCGGCCTCCAGCCGTGTCACGTAGATGCCCGAGCCGTGCCGGGCCTCCAGCACGCCCAGCGCCGTCAGCGCGCGGATCGCCTCCCGCATGGAACTGCGGGAGATCCCCGACTGCGCGGCGAGCTCCCGTTCCGTCGGCAGCCGCTGCCCCGGCTCCAGCAGGCCCTCCGCGATCATGGCCTTGATCCGCTCGATGGCGCGCGCGGTCACCGTGCCCTTGCGCGGGGCCGTCTCGTCCACGCCGTTCCTCCAGTCGCCGGGGTGCGCCGCAGTCTAATCACCGTTGTGGTCCGACCAATATGAGTCGGAGTGCGGAAATCGCGGCCCGTTGGCTGTTTCCTCTCTCAAGTGGTCTGATAAATAGGCGACACCTGGCCCGCCCAGCCCTGGAGGAGCCGCGTGTCCCCGACCTCCGCCCGACCGGCTGGAGGACGGGGTGCCGGCCGCGTTCCGGCAGGAGCTGAAGGAGACCGGTCTGCTCCCGCGGGATGTACCCGTGCCGGCCGCGGAGCCGTCGTGACGGTGGTCCTACGCCCGCTGGGTCACTCCCACCAGCCGGGTCGGCGGCAGGAACTCCCGGACGTACGTCCGCTCCCAGCACGCGCCCGTCTCCCGCAGCTCGCGCCAGGTCGTGTACCGGTAGCGGAAGAGGCGGGCGCGCACGAAACGCGGCGGGGCGTCGGGCGGGAACGGGGAGCGGCGCAGCAGCTTCAGCGTCGCCCGGTCGTTCTCCAGCAGCCGTTCCACCAGGACGCCGAACCACGGCCCGGCGTACGACGGCGACAGCGCGGCGAACCACATCAGCCAGTCCAGCCGCAGATGGTACGGCGCGAACTGGCGCGGCCAGTGCCGCGGATCACCGGGCTTGCCCTTGAACTCGTACTCCCGCCAGTCCGAGTCCTGGCGGGCGGCCTCGTCGGCGGTGCCCTCGATCACCACCTCGTAGCGGACCCGGCTGACGCTGCCGAAGGCACCGTAGGTGTTGACCAGGTGGAGCGGGTCGAAGGACCGGTTCATCACCTGCCGGCGGGAGATCATGTTGAGCACCGGCCGGTGGCTGAGGAAGACCAGCAGCGCCGCCACCGCGAGGACCACGACCACGTACCACAGCGGAGCGTCGGGCACGGACGGCGGATGCGCCGGGAACCGGATCGCCGACAGCGCCAGCACGATGGTGATCCAGTTCAGCCAGGCGAAGTTGCCCGACAGCACCAGCCACAGCTGGGTGACGATCATGAGTGCCGCGGCGGCCGTCGCGACGGGCTGCGGAGTGAACAGCAGGAACGGCACCACCAACTGCGTGACGTGGTTCGCGGCCACCTCCACGCGGTGCAGCGGCCGGGGCAGGTGGTGGAAGAACCAGCTCAGCGGGCCCGGCATCGGCTGGGTCTCGTGGTGGTGGTCCAGACACGTCAGCTTCCGCCAGCACTCGTCGCCGCGCATCTTGATCAGCCCCGCCCCGAACTCGACGCGGAACAGCAGCCAGCGCAGCAGGAACAGCACGACGACCGGCGGGGCCACCTCCTCGTTGCCGAGGAAGACGGCGAGGAACCCCGTTTCGAGCAGCAGCGACTCCCAGCCGAACGAGTACCAGGTCTGCCCGACGTTGACGACCGACAGGTACAGCGCCCACGGCACCAGCCACAGGAGCATGGCCCCCCACAGCGGCAGCAGCGAGTCCAGGCCCGCCACCAGCGCCGCCGACACCGCGCAGCCCGCCCAGACGCAGCCCGCGAAGAAGCGGTCCGAGTAGCGCAGCTGGAACAGGCTCGGCGCCCGTTTGAACGGGACCCGCTCGACGAACCGGGGCACCGGCAGCATGCCGCGCTCGCCGATCAGCGCGCGGAACTGCAGGGCCGCCGTCAAGAAGGCGACCAGGTACATGACGGCCAGGGCCCGCTGGAAGACCAGCCGGGTCAGCCAGTAGTCGGGTGCGGTGAACCACTCCACGGCTCGCGCTCCTCTCGTGCCTCGCTCCGGGTACCCCGGCCACCCGGCGTCCCTTCCGGCCTCCGGGCAGCGGATCCGGAGTCGAATAATCGGGCAAATCCTGGCAAGGTGGGGCGCATGGTTGATCGGGGAGCGAGCGCCCTGTCACTCCCGGACGACTGGCCCGCCCACCCGGACCCGATCCTGGCGCTCAACCGCATGGGGAGCTTCGACTGGGACCTGGACTCCGGGCTGTTCCACATGGACGCCCAGGCGCACGAGGTGTTCGACCTGCGCCCGGACGAGTACGACGGCCGCCCCGAGTCCCTGTCGGTCCGCGTCCCGACGGCCGAGGGCCACCGCCTGGACGCCCTGGTCGCCCAGGCGATGAAGGACGGCAGCGAGAACTACGGCACCTACTTCCGCATGCGCCGCCGCGACGGCACCCTGCACTGGGCCCACACCCAGGGCTACATCCGCCGCGACGAGACCGGCCGCCCCCGCCGCATCATCGGCATCCTCCGCGACGCGACCCAGGAACTCGGCGACATCGAGGCCCGCCGCGAGCAGGCCGACCTGGACGAGGCCCGCCGGCAGCAGACCAACGTCGTGCAGCTCACCACGGCGGCCCTGGCGCACGCGCGCACCGTGGACGAGGTCATCGACGCCCTCAAGGACACCCAGGGCCTCACCCATCTGGGTGCCACCAGCGTCGTCATGGGCCTGGTGGAGGCCGACCGCATCCTGCTGGTCGCCGAGGGGCCGGACGGCAGCTTCGTCCACGGCACCCGCGTCACCGGCGTCGGCGAGGACTACCCGATGAGCGAGGCCGTCCGGACGCTCAGCCCGCGCTTCATCGAGTCACCGCAGGAGTTCGCGGAGCGCTATCCGGTGCTGTGGCCGCACCTCACCGGTCTGCACGTCACCTCGGCGGCCTATCTGCCGCTGATCGCACAGGCCCAGCCGATCGGCGCCATCGGCCTGCTCTACAGCGACCGGTACGGCTTCTCGCCCGAGGACCGCAACGTGCTCGTCGCGCTCGGCAGCAGCATCGCGCAGAGCCTCCAGCGGGCCATGCTCTACGAGCAGGAGATGGACCTCGCCGAGAGCCTGCAGCAGGCCCTGCTGCCGCGCACCATCCCCAGCGTCCCCGGCTGCGACGTCGCCGTCCGCTACCGCGCCGCCACCATCGGCGGCGCCTTCGGCCGCGACATCGGCGGCGACTGGTACGACCTGATCCCGCTGCCCGGCGGACGCGTCGGCGCCGTCATCGGCGACGTCCAGGGCCACGACACGCACGCCGCCGCCGTCATGGGCCAGCTCCGCATCGTGCTGCGCGCCTACGCCGCCGAGGGCCACCCCCCGGCCACCGTGATGGCGCGGGCCTCCGCCTTCCTCCACGAGCTCGACACCGACCGCTTCGCGACCTGCCTGTACGCGGAGGCCGACCTGACCACCGGAGTGGTCCAGGTGGTCCGCGCCGGGCACCTCGACCCGCTGCTGCGGCACGGCGACGGCAAGTGCCGCCGCATACCCGTGGAGGGCGGGCTGCCGCTCGGTCTGTCCGCCGAGTTCGGGCGCCTCGCCTACCCAGTCGGCACCATCGAGCTGGACCCGGGCAACACCCTGCTGCTGTGCACCGACGGCCTGGTCGAGGAGCCCGGCGCCGACCTCGACGACGGGATGCGCGCCCTCACCGAGCTGGTCGCCGCCGGTCCGCAGGACGTACGGAAACTCGCCGACCGGCTGATCGAGGCGGCCGAGCAGCGCGGCGGCGACGACGACGTGGCCCTGCTCGTGCTGCGCCGCCGCGCCCCGGACACGCCCCGCATCGGCGGCCGGGTCCGTCAGCACGTCGCCCCCGGCGACCCCGAGGCCCTCACCGAGGCCCGGCACATGATCCGTGCCGCGGTCCGCGCCTGGGGCGACGAGGACCACGCCGACTCGATCGAACTGGTCGCCGACGAGCTGATGACCAACGCCCTCATGCACACCGAGGGCTCCGCGATCGTCACCCTGCGGTTCCTCTCCGGCACCGACCGCCGGCTGCGCGTCGAGGTCGAGGACACCTCCAGCGCCCTGCCGCGCCGCCGCGACCCCGGGGACTGCGGGGTCTCCGGGCGGGGGCTGCGCCTGGTCGACACCCTCGCGGACGCGTGGGGCGTGGAGGCGCGCGGCAGCGGCAAGGTCGTGTGGGCGGAGTTCGTGATGCCCCACGGCCGACGGCCGACGACGGGTGATCACGCCTGATGCCGCACAGTCCGGGGCGCGTGCCACGACCGGCATCGTCGGTCCCGGGTGGCACTCTGGACACATGCCCGAACTGCCCGAGGTCGAGGCGCTCAGGGACTTCCTGACCGAGCACCTCGACGGCCGCGAGATCGTCCGGGTGCTGCCCGTGGCGATCAGCGTCCTGAAGACGTACGACCCTGCGCCCACCGCCCTGGAGGGCCACCAGGTGGCCGCCGTGCACCGGTACGGCAAGTTCCTCGGCATCGAGACCGCCGGCGGCCTCCATCTGGTGACCCATCTGGCCCGGGCGGGCTGGCTGCACTGGAAGGACAGCCTCCCCGACGGCATGCCCCGGCCCGGCAAGGGCCCCCTGGCCCTGCGCGTCGCGCTGGACACCGGCGCGGGCTTCGACCTGACCGAGGCGGGCACGCAGAAGCGGCTCGCGGTGTACGTCGTGTCCGACCCGCAGCAGGTGCCGGGCGTGGCCCGGCTCGGCCCGGACCCGCTCGCCGACGACTTCGACGAGGCACGCTTCGCCGCCCTCCTCGCCGGCGAGCGACGACAGCTCAAGGGCGCCCTGCGCGACCAGAGCCTGATCGCGGGCGTGGGCAACGCGTACAGCGACGAGATCCTGCACGCCGCGAAGATGTCGCCCTTCAAACTGGCGGCGTCGCTCACCGACGAGGAGACCGCACGGCTGTACACGGCGCTGCGCACCACGCTGACCGAGGCGGTCGAACGCTCCCGGGGGCTGGCGGCCGGCCGGCTCAAGGCCGAGAAGAAGAGCGGTCTGCGCGTCCACGGCCGCACCGGCGAGCCCTGCCCGGTCTGCGGCGACACGGTGCGGGAGGTCTCCTTCAGCGACTCCTCCCTCCAGTACTGCCCGACCTGCCAGACCGGCGGCAAACCGCTCGCGGACCGGAGGCTGTCGAGGCTGCTCAAGTAGCCGGCCCGGCAGGCGCGAAATGGGTGCATCGCGACATTCCCGACTGAAAGGGACGAAAGTCCCGCAGGGCGTCACGGGGCGCGTGGGCACGGAAGGGCGGAGGGAACGTGACCGAGCCCACGGCGAGGAGGCCCGCCGTATGCAGACCGATGCCGCAGCCCGCCCGTACCCGACCGCACCCCCGTCCGGACCGCCGCACTCGACACCCCGGACGCCGTAGCCGCCGCCTTCGCCCGTCGGCACGAGACCCTCGCCGCGCGGTGAGCGCTCATCCGACGGGGAGGGTCACCAGGTGCTCCCCTTCCACGGTCCGCACCTCGTAGCGGGCGGTCTGGCCGGGACGCAGTGCCGCGCCGCCCCGCATGGTGTTCGGCCGGGCGTCGTGACCCGGGACGCTCCAGGTGGTGACCGTCTCCTCGGTCCCGTCGCGGCCGACGGCGACGAGCCGGCAGGAACGCGGTCCCGCCCCGTCCTTGACCTCGAGCTCCACGTCGCTGCCCCAGGCCTCGTCCTCGGCCGTGAGCTGCGCCCACACCCCCGTCCGCTCGTCGGTCGCGGTGACGCGCAGACCCGGCGCGTCCTGCTGCGCGTGGAGCGCGAGGGCGGGGCCGGCCACGGCGCACACCACGGCCGCGGCCACGGCGTACAGCAGTCGCCGGCGGCCGGCCCGGTGGCGCGCCGCGACCTCCGACAGCAGGCGGTCCAGCAGCTTGGGTCCGGGCCGGGTCAGGGGGTGGACGAGGCGTGGCGTCGCCTGCCGGTACAGCATCAACTGGCGGGCGGCGGGGCCGAATTCCGTCACCTGCGTCGCGCACCGGGGGCATTCCATGAGGTGGTCCTCGAAGCGGAACGCGTCCGCCTCGTCCAGCACGCCGAGCGCGTAGGCGCCGACGTCGCGATGCCTTTCCAGGGACCTCATGCCGAATCCTCGTGCCGTCGGGTGCGGGTGGGGTTACTCCTTGCTCCCACCGGTACGCACCGGGCAGCCGAATCACTCAAGCCACACACGGAATCGCCACCAACGGGTTCGGAGCGGCCGAGCCCGTGGATTGGTCCGTGCGCGAGGAAACTGCGCGAGGTGACGCCTAGAAGAGATGGATGGCGAGGTGGCCGAGCGGCAGCCCCAGTTGCCAGGCCGGGGTCCACACCTTCGGTCCCTCGTCCTCGCCGGCGCCCGGGGCGCCGCCGGGCACCGCGTTCAGGTCCGGGGCGAGCAGTTCGGTCTCCTGGAGCCAGCGCCAGGCCGCCCGGGCCAGCTCCAGGTCCGGCGAGTGCCGGCCGGCGGCGACGGCGTCGGCCGTGACCTCGGCCAGCCGCTCGCGCACCCACTCGTGCCACGGCTGGTCGTACGCCGTCAGGGACAGCCAGGTCTCCAGCCGGGTGACGACCCGGATGCCGCTCAGCTCGTTCTCGGTGTCGGACAGGAAGACGGTCAGCGCCAGCGCGTCGCGTCCGGCGCGGAACTCGAAGGATGTCGGCGGCATCAGGTCGCCGGTCCGCAGCAGCTCGTCGGCGATGTACTCGGCGTACAGCCAAGCCATCGGGACGGTCAGTTCGCCGCCGCCCGTGCCGTCCGTGCTCTCTTGACCTCTGTGCAGCATCCCTTCCTGCCTTCCTCCGGTGCGTGCGCGTCGCCCGACCCGGGTCATGGGCCCCCGTCCGGAACACGGATGAGGACAGCCGATTACTCAACCGGGGTCCACGGCAAGGCGCTTTACGGAGGCTTGACCAATGGGCCGGTTTCACCGCAGGTCGGCGGCGTATCCCGGGAGCACCCTGCGCAGGGCGCGCAGCGCGTAGTACGCGCGGGACTTCACGGTACCGGGCGGGATGCCGAGGGCTGTCGCGGCTTCCGCCACACTCGCCCCCTGGAAGTACACCAGCACCAGGACTTCACGGTGTTCCGGAGTGAGTGTCTTCACAGCCTCCCGCACATCGAGGGCGGCGGCGGCCCGTTCGGCGTGGTCGGCGCAGACCGGCGCGTTCTCCAGCACCGCGTCGCCGACCTCGGCCGGCCGCGCCTGCCGGGCCCGGCGCGCGTCGATCGCCAGCCGCCGGGCCACGGTGAGCAGCCAGGGCCGTACCGAGTCGAAGGCATCGGCGCGCAGTGCCTCGGGGTGCTGCCAGGCGCGCACCAGCGTCTCCTGCACGAGGTCCTCGGCGCGCTGGCGGTCGCCGTCGCTGAGGCGCAGGAGCAGCGCGAAGAGCGGCCGGCCGTGCTCGCGCTGGAGTGCGGCGAGCTCGTGCTCGGCGGTCGTCGCGTCGGGGAGGGTGATTCCGGCCGTCATGGCCGTATGGCACCGCAGGGTCCCGTGCGGGGACAGGGCGCGCGCACGGGTCTGCGACGGACGGTCGATCGCGTCGGTGAACGGTCCGACGAACGGTCGGCGCACCCTCTTCGCCCACCCTTTCGCGCACACCGGACGGGCTAATGGGCGTGTCGGAGCCCGCTGTGACAGCATCCGTCTCGCTACCTATTTGTGTGTAAATGTGATTTTCCCTCGTGCATGCGACCACAGCGGAGTGAACGGATGATCACACGCAGTCGGCAGGTGGCCCTGGCCCTGACCGTCCTCCTCACCGCGGGCGCGGCCTGCCAGGCCCGCGATCACGAGCCGCCGGCGCGACCGGCCCCCGCCCCGTCCGCCGCCCCCACCGGTTCCTTCACGTTCGTCGCCTCCGGTGACGTCCTGCCGCACGACGCGATCATCGAGCGGGCGCGCTTCGACGCGGGCGGCACCGGCTACGACTTCCGCCCCATGCTCGCCGGCGCGAAGCCCGTCGTCGCGCCGGCCGATCTCGCCCTGTGCCACATGGAGACGGTGTACGGCGCGAACGGCGACTACAGCGGCTACCCCCTGTTCAAGTCCCCGCCCGAGGTGGCGGCGGGCCTGGCCGCCACCGGCTACGACGGCTGCTCCACCGCCTCCAACCACACCTTCGACGACGGCGCGGACGGCATCCGGCACACCCTGGACGCGCTCGACCGCGCCGGCGTGCGGCACGCCGGGTCCGCCCGCACCGAGGACGAGGCACGCACCACGACGATCCTGCGCGCGGGCGGGGCCCGGGTCGCCCACCTCGCCTACACCTTCGACACCAACGGCCGCCCGGCGCCGCAGGGGCAGCCGTGGGCGGTCCAGCTGATCGACGAGGACCGGATCGTCACGGACGCGCGGGTCGCCCGGAAGGCCGGCGCCGACGTCGTCGTCGTGTCCCTGCACTGGGGCACCGAGTGGCAGGACGAGCCCGACGACGAGCAGGTGGCCCTGGCCGACAGCCTGACCGCCGCCCGCAGCGGCGACCGCCCCGCCATCGACCTGATCCTCGGCACCCACGCCCATGTCCCGCAGGCGTACGAGAAGGTCAACGGCACCTGGGTGATCTACGGGATGGGCGACCAGATCGCCAATGAGATGATCAACAACGACGGCGAGCGCGATCCGCGCGGCAACCAGTCGAGCATCGGCCGCTTCACCTTCGCCCCGCCCGCCCGTCCCGGCGAGCGCTGGCGGGTCACGAAGGCCGAGTTCGTCCCCCAGCTCTTCGACGTCGACGCCGGCCGGGTGGTGAACCTCAACCGGGCCCTGGAGAAGGGCGCCGAGGTGCGTGCCGTGCGCGACCGCATCCGGGACGTCGTGCTCAGCCGGGGCGCCGCCGAGGACGGGCTGGTGATGGGGGAGTAGCGCCGGCCGGTCACCCCCGTGGGGTCAGCCGACGTCGACGTGGTCGAGGGCGTGCAGCATCTCGCCGAGTACGCGCAGGCAGGCCGTCACGTCGGCCGCCGTGAGGCCGCCGCCGACCGCGCGGAGCACGGCGTGCTCTCGGTCGAGGACGTCGGTGATCGTGCTCCGGCCCGCCTCGGTGAGCCGGATCAGTGACGACCGGCGGTGGGCGGGGTTCGGGATGCTCTCCACCAGGCCGCGGGCCACCGCGTCGTTCACCATGCGCTGCACGAACTGGCGGCTGATCGCCTGCGCCCGGCCCATCTGCGGCACGGTCATCGGCCCGCCCCGGTGCAGCAGGGTCAGTACGGCGCGGACGCCGACGGAGACGCCGTCGTGGGCCAGGCCCTGCTCGACGCTGCGCTGGGCACGCCGGTAGAGGGGGCCGACCAGGTCGTAGACCTCGGTCAGGCGGTGGCCGAGGTCGTCCGGAGGGAGGGGAGCGGCGGTGTCGTCCATCCCGCCATGATGACACCCTGGTTGCCAAATCTCGGCCAGAATGACACCTTGGTTGTCATGATTGGTGCTTCAGATCTGCGCTTCTTCACCTCCGCCGACGGCGACCTCGCCTACCGCGACACCGGCACGGGCGACCCGGTCGTCCTGCTGCACTCCGGATTCGCCGACCACCGGGTCTTCGACGCCCAGATCCCGGCCCTGGCCGCCACCCACCGTGTGATCGCGCCCGACGTCCGCGGCCACGGCTCCTCGGCCAACGCCACCGAGCCGTTCCGCTGGGCCGACGACCTCGCCGCCCTGCTCCGCCACCTCGACACGGGCCCCGCGGTGCTCGTCGGCGTCTCGATGGGCGGGGCCATCGCCACCGACACCGTGCTGGAGTACCCGGAGCTGGTCCGCGCGGTCGTCGCGTGCGGAGCGGCCACCAGCGAGTTCGCGTACACCGACCCCTGGGTCCGCGCAGTCCAGGCCGAGCAGGGCAGGGCCCTCGCCGCCGGTGACATCGAGGGCTGGCTCACCGCGTTCCTGCGCTTCGTACCCGGCGAGCACCGCACGAGCGAGGACGTCGACCCGGACATCCTGCGCCGGATCCGGGAGATGGCCCTCGGCACCCTCGCCAAGCACACGCCCGACGAGGAGAACCGGCACGTCCCCCTGACCGGCACCTGGGCCCGCGTCCCGAAGATCGACGTCCCGGTCCTCACCGTCAACGGCGCCCTCGACGCCCCGGACCTGATCGCGGAGGCGGAACGGTTCGCCCGCACGGTACGGGACGGCCGTTCCGTGACCGTCGAGGGCACCGCGCACTACCCGAACATGGAACGCCCCGAGGAGTTCAACCGGATCCTGCTCGGCTTCCTGCGCGGACTCTAACGGCCCGCCAGCTCCGACCTCCGGTAGGAGTAGCCGAAGTAGATCACCAGGCCGATCACGAACCACACGGCGAAGCGCACCCAGGTCTGCCACTGCAGGAACGTGATCAGCCAGATCGAGAAGACGATGCCCAGCGCCGGCACGAACGGCATCCAGGGCGTACGGAAGGTGCGCGGCAGGTCCGGCTGCCGGTAGCGCAGCACGATCACCGCCGCGCACACGACCACGAACGCCAGCAGGATGCCGATGTTGGTCAGCTCGGCCGCCTCGCCGATCGGCAGGAACCCGGCGATCAAGGCCGACGCGGCCCCGACGATCCAGGTGACCCGGGTCGGCACGTGCCGCGTCGGGTGCGTCTTGGCGAACCACTTGGGCAGCAGCCCGTCCCGGCTCATGCTGAACCACACGCGGGTGACACCCAGCATGAAGGTGAACATGACCGTGAGGATGCCGATGATCGCGCCCACCGCGATGACGTCGGCCAGACCACTGAGCCCCACTGACTTGAACGCCGTCGAGAAGCCGCTCTCGGGGTCGATGTCCTTGTAGTTCTGCATGCCGGTCAGCACCAGACAGGCCGCCACGTACAGCACCATCGAGATGATCAGCGAATAGATGATCGCCTTCGGCATGTGCCGCTGGGCGTCCTTCGACTCCTCGGCCGCCGTCGACATGGCGTCGTACCCGAAGACCGCGAAGAACACCGTCGCCGCGCCCGTGAAGGCCCCGCCGACCCCGAACGGGAAGAACGGGTGGTAGTTCGCGGTGTTGATGTGGAAGACGCCGACGCCGATGACCAGCAGGACCACCAGCACCTTCAGCACGACCACGACCATCTCGAAGCGGGCCGCGTTCTTGATGCCGAGCGTCAGCAGGTAGGCGATCAGCAGGCACAGCACCGCCGCGAACAGGTCGACCTTGTGCCCGTCGCCGGTGCCCGGCGCCCCCAGCATCCAGTTCGGCAGGTCGGCCCCCATCTCGCCGATCAGGAAGCTGAAGTAGCCGGAGATGCCGATCGCGACGACCGCCACGATCGCCGTGTACTCCAGCAGCAGGTCCCAGCCGATGAACCAGCCGACCAGCTCGCCGAGCACCGCGTAGCCGTAGGTGTAGGCCGAACCCGCCTTCGGGATCAGCCCGGCGAACTCCGCGTACGACAGCGCCGCCGCCGCGCTCGCGACGCCCGCGATGAGGAACGAGATCAGGACCGCCGGGCCCGCGGTGCCGTTGGCCACGGTGCCGGCCAGCGTGAAGATGCCGGCACCGATGATGCCGCCCACGCCGATGGCCGTCAGCTGCCACAACCCCAGGCTCCGCTCCAGGCCGGGGCCCTGCCCGGCCTCGGTGTCCTCGATGTGCTCGATGGGTTTGCGGCGGAGAACGCCCTCGCCCATGCGGAATCCGGCCATGCGCCTCACCTCTTTGTGATCGGCAAACGGCTGACGGTGGATCATGATGGCTCACTCACGTCCCCGACGGAAGGCACGACGCACGCACCGGGCCGACCGGTGTCACGGCACCACGGTCACCGGCCAGCGCCCCGCCTTCACCAGCCGCACCGCGACCGAGCCGACGATCCGGTGCCCGGCCTGCTCGGACGCCCCCACGACCACGGCGTCCGCCCGCAGCTCGTCGGCCGCCTTCACCAGGCCGTTGTAGGGATCGCCGCGGAAGGTGTGGAACTCCCAGCGCACGTCGAATATCCCCTTGGACCGCTCCGTCGCCGCCCGGATCTGGGCCACCAGGTCCTCGGCGATCTCGTCGGTCGTGTCCGCCACCGGCGCGCCCAGCGCCGCCCCCGCCGCCAGCACCGGCTGCACGTACACCACGGCGAGCAGCGCACGCTGCCGCCGGGCCAGACCGCCGGCGTAGGCCGCCGCGCGGAGCGAGGAGTCGGAGCCGTCCACCCCGACCACGATGACCTTCGGTCCGTCCGTGCCCCGTTCGAACTGATGGGAGTGCTGTTGCGTCACGCGGCGAGGTTATCGGAACCCCCGGATCCGTCCGTCCCCGGCCGCTCCCCGTCCCGGGGCGAGCGGCGCGACCAGGCGCGCGCACTGGGCCGGTCGGGTGGTTCCGTGCCGCCGCACCGGTGTCGTTCAGGGGCGTCGGCCCCTGTCCGGGCGAGTGATGAGTCATGAAGAAGGATCAGTTGCTCACGCGGCGCCGCGCCCTGCTCGCCGGTGCCGCGGCGGTCGGAGCGGCCGGTACGGCCGGAGTGCTCGCGGTGGGCCGGGACCACGGGCCGGCCCGGCCGGCCGCTCCCGCCGCGGGCGCCCAGGCGCGGCGCCCGCTCATGCCCTCCGCCTACCGCCTCCAGCCCCTGACCGGATACGGCACGCCCGTGGCCGGACCCCAGCGGCCCGCGGTGCGCAGCGAGCCGATCCTGCGCATGTCCGGCCGGGGTCGCACCATGATGCTCACCTTCGACGACGGACCCGACGCCCACTACACGCCCAGCATCCTGGACACGCTGGCGGAGTACGACGTACGCGCGACGTTCTTCGTGTGCGGGGAGATGGCCGACCACAACAAGGACCTGCTGTCCCGGATGGCCGACGAGGGGCACGTGGTCGGCAACCACACCTGGTCCCACCCCCTGCTGACCAAGCTCAACCGGAGCCGCATCCGCACCGAGATGGAACGCACCTGCGAGATCATCGAGAAGGCCTACGGCGAGGCGCCCCGCTGGTTCCGCGCGCCCTACGGGGCGTGGAACCGCGCGGCCTTCCAGCTCGGCGCCGAACTCGGCATGGAACCCCTCGCCTGGACCGTCGACTCCCTCGACTGGACCACCCCCGGCACCGCCACGATCATCGACCGGGTCGAGGACGGCGCCGCCCCCGGCGTCGTGGTGCTCTCGCACGACGCCGGGGGCAACCGTTCGCAGACCGTGCGCGCCCTGCGTTCCTATCTGCCGCAGCTGCTGGACTCCGGCTACCACCTCACCGTCCCCCGGCGGCAGCACGTGTGACGCGCGCCGCGCCCGCCCGGCCGGGTCCGTTCAGCGGACCTCGACCAGGCGGGCGAAAGCGACGACGTTCCCGTCGTAGCCGTTCTGCTTGGTGAAACCGCCGCCGCAGGTGATGACCCGCAATTCGGGAGTGCCCTTGGAGGCGTAGACCCGGTCGCCGGGGAAATCGTCCTTCTCGAACACCTCGATGCCGTAGATCTCGAACACCGCGGTCTTTCCGTCCTGGCGGGACACCTCGATCCTGTTTCCCTTTTTCAGCGCCCCGAGCCCGTAGAAGACGGCCGGGCCCTGGGTGTTGTCGACATGGCCGACCACCACCGCGGTGCCCTTTTCCCCGGGGGACACCGCGCCGGTGAACCAGCCGGCCAGATCCGGGTCCTCGGGCGGCGGCGCCGCGACCCAGCCGTCCGCGTCCAGACCGACCGGCATGATCGGCGCGTCGACCTGGATCGCGGGGATCGCGACCCGGTCGGGGACCGCGTACGCCAGCGGGGCGGGGCCCACGACGGCGTTCTCCCCACCGGCGACGCGGGTGTCCGAGGCGGCCGCCGAAGCGGGTTGCGGCGGGCCCACGTCGAACTCCCCCGAGCCGTTGCGAATGAGCGCGAGCCCGGTCAGCAGAATCAGCGCCAGCACACCCCAGGGAGCGCGCTTCCTCCGCCGCTCCTCCTCTTCGGCCAGTTCCTCGGACCCGTACATTCGCCATCCCCTCTCGACCCGGCCGTCGCCGCGTCATTCGCGCATACGAGCACGCTAAGCGCGGTGCCTCCGAGCGGCGACGGGGCGCATGCGAACGGGTGGCGCCCGCACCCGTCGGTGAGCCATCCGGGACACGCCGGGCCGAATTTTCTGACGGTCCGTGACCTGCGGCGACGTCCACTCGCCGGTTCCGGCCCGGTATGCCCTCTCACCAGGACGGACCATTCCCGAAATGCGCTTGTGGGCACGGTAACTGATGGTCTTTCAGGGAGGCGCTTTCTCGCCGATCGACCGGGCACGGGTCCCGGGGCGTCTTCCGCGGAGGATGACATGCGCAACTTTCGTGCCCTGGCGGCCGCGGGTGCCGCGGTCGCCGTTCTCGGGATGGCCGCCCCCGCGGCCACCGCCGGCGGCGACCACAACACGCTGAGCAACATCGGCGCCCTGCCCAGCGTCATCGCGCGCGGCGGGCAGATGACCGTCACGGTCGACGGCTGCCCGCAGGACGGGACGACGACCTCGGACGAGTTCGGCGAGACCTCCAGGGGCACCGCCACCAGCGGGAACCACGCCCGGCCCGGGTCCTGCGACATCACGGACACCTGCTCGGGCCGGACGCCGACCCGCCCCATCGGCGGTGTCCACGGCGGTCTCGGCGGCAGCAGCTCGAGCGGGGCCACGCCGACGGACACCGCGATCGGCAGCGGGCTCGTGACCGCGGCCGTCACCGGCGCAGGCCTGTTCTGGATGCGCCGCCGGTCCGAGCGCCGGATCTGACCCGCCTCCACCGAGCACAGGTGAACGACACCTGGTACACCGTGCCGGGCCTGCTCGCGCACGCACCTGTCGGCGCAGGCGCGGGTCGACCGGGACCGGAGGCCCTGCTCGTGGGCGCGATCTCAGTCGCGCGAAATGGGGGGGTGTGGGCCGCCCGGGGGACGGCGCCGCGGCGGCCGGGAAACGGTGACGGCGTGTCGGCACGGACGAGGGCCGCCCCCGTGTACCGGCGGCGGGGGCGGCCCGTGCGGGGCCCGTCAGCCCTTGATACCCGGGAAGAGGCTCAGGAACGGCTCCGTCGACGCCGCGACCCCGCGGCTGTAGGGCGCGTCGAAGTCCCAGATCAGGAAGAGCAGGAAGGCGATCAGCGCGGAGAACAGCCCGGCGAGGACCAGTTCCCGTGTGGTGCGCCGGATCTGCAGGGCGAAGACCATGCCGATGGTGACGACGGCACCGGCGATGAGCCCGAACCACACCACGCCCGGCATCGTGGCCCCCGTCGACTCCGCCCGGGAGGTACGGGCCTGGTCCGCGGCGGCCACCTGGTCGACGAGCGGCTGGTAGGCCTGGGCCTCGAAGTCCGACCTCGGTTCGTAGTCGGTGACGTCCGCGCGGACCTTGTCGAGGAGCTCGGTGCCGCGCTCGGTGACCTGGCCGTCGTCGGCCATGGACTTCCACTCGGTCGTGACGACGTGTCCGACATAGGCGTTGACATCCTCCCGGATGCGGTCGCGGACATCGGGCGGATAGACCCGGACACGCTCGGAGACCTCGTGCAGCGCGACGGCCTCCGCCTGCACGTGGTCCTGGGCGGCGCTGCGCGCCTCCCAGACACCGGCGATGGCCAGGCCCAGGACGATGGCGTACACCACACCGATCCACATCGTCATGTACTCGATGACGTCCGGTGTCTCGCTGGGGTCCTCGTCGTCGGACGCTGTGCGGTGCCGCAGGAGGGTGACGATGACGACGACGGCGCACGCGGCCAGCATCGCGAGGATGAGAACAAGCCATTCCGGCAAGGGAAGCCTCCAGGGATCAGCGCGCGCGCAGCGCGGCGACGGCCACCACCGCGGGCACCGTGATGAGCAGGACGAAGACGAGGGGTGAGGTGGCCCCGCGGGAGGACCGCTGCTGCACCCGGGCGGTGCGGTACCGCGGGTAGTGCACCGGGGTCAGTGACGGGCGGGGCGCCGGAGTCGCCGACGGGGCCGGCGCGGGAGCCGCGGGCCGGACCGGCGGCGGCGTCGGTGTGGGCGTCGGTGCGGGCGTCGGACGGGCCGGTGCCGGGCGCGGGGGCGGCGGAGGCGGCGGCTCGGGTTTCGGGGCGGGTGGTGGCGGGGGTTTCGGCGCGGGCGGTGGTGGGGGCGTGGGCTTCGGAGGCGGTGGCGGTGGGGGAGGCGGCGGTGGCGTCGGGGCGGGCGTGGGTGGAGGCGGAGGCGGGGGCGTGGGCTCCGGGCACGGTGGGAAGTCGGTCCAGGAGACGCTCCCGGCGACCGCCACCGCCTCGGTGCCGTCCGGGCCGGTCGAGGCCCACGCACAGGCGTCGGCCTGTGCCGTGCCTACTGGTGTGCCGACGAGGGTGAACGTCAGCGTCACCAGGGCCAACACCCGGCCGGCTACGGCGGATCGGGTCGGTTCGGGTCCATGCACGACGAGATCATCGGGCTTGGCGCGCGGTGCCACGCGGGAGAAGCCGGTGATTGCCCCGAACGAGGGATATGGGCCGGCAGGCGGTTTGACCAGCGGCACGTCGCCCGCACGCGGATCCGTACGCGAGTACGAGGAGGCGTGGGGCGGACTGTCCTCTCCCACGACGGCCGGGCCCTGGCCGGAAAGAATTCCGCGCCCCGGTTGAACACAACCCGCGTCGGCGTGCGTACCCAGTGTCGTGCGGCGGCGCAGCAGGGCGCCGCAACACCTTTGCGATGATCGGGGATTGACGATGAAGACCTCCTGGCGGAGCGCCTCACTCGTGGCGAGCGCTGCGGCGGTGCTGGCGCTGACGACGGCCTGCGGTCAGGACGGCGGCAGCGCCACGGGCAGCCAGAACGTGGGTGCCACGGCCGCCCCCGGAGACCTCAGCACCATCGGCGCCGGAGCCGGGCTCGGCGACGGCCTCGGCGCGAAGGGCGGCCAGGCCTCCGCGGCTCCGCCCGTCTCCGCCGGCAAGTTGTCCGTCTCCGCGAACGCCGAACTCGGCGAGCTCGTGACCGACGGCAGCGGCCGCACCCTCTACCGGTTCGACCAGGACACCGCCCAGCCGCCCAAGACGACGTGCGAGGCCGACTGCGCCACGGCCTGGCCGCCGGTGGCCGCGGACGACGCCATCGCCGGCGAGGGCATCGACAAGTCGCTGCTCGGCGAGGTCACCCGCGCCGACGGCACCAAGCAGCTGACCATCGGCGGCTGGCCGGCGTACCGCTACGCCAAGGACGCCGTCGGGGAGGTCAAGGGTCAGGGCGTCGGCGGCAAGTGGTACGCGCTCGCCCCCGACGGCAAGAAGGCCAAGGCCGCCGACCTGGCGGGACTGTCCACCCGCAACGATCCCCAGCTCGGCGAGATCGTCGTCGACAAGAACGGCATGACCGTCTACCGCTTCATGAAGGACGAGGCGTGGCCGAAGCCGGTCTCCGCGTGCACCGGGGCCTGCCTGGAGAAGTGGCCGGTCGTGGCCCCCGTGGAGGCGAACGACACCAAGGGCGTCGTGAAGAAGGGCCTGATGAGCTTCACCCGGCCCGACGGCGCCGCGCAGCAGACGGTCAACTGCTGGCCGATCTACACCTTCGCGGGTGACAAGAAGGCCGGCGACACCAATGGCCAGGGCGTCGGCGGCACCTGGTACGCCGTCGCACCCGACGGAAAGCCGGTCGGCGCGCCCGAGAAGTGACGGCACCCTCCCCAGGGCCGTCCCCTCCGTGTCCAGGCGGAGGGGGCGGCCCCATTCGCGCGCTTTGGCGTGCCTTGGCGCCCGGCACGTGCCGCAGGCAGTGACCGGGAACGGACGGTCAATCTCCGCTCGGGCTCGCCCGTTCGGCGGGCGATCAGTAGCCTCAGCTCGAACACCGGATCGCCCGAGCCTTGGAGAGATAGATGGAGCGTCCCGCCTGGGCCCCACGGAGCATCGACATCTCGGTGCCGAGCGTGTCCCGCATCTACGACTTCTACCTGGGCGGTTCGCACAACTTCGAGGTCGACCGCGAAGCGGCCCGCAGGGCCTTGGAGTTCCTGCCGGGGCTCCCCAAGATCATGCAGGCGAACCGGGCGTTCATGCGCCGCGCCGTGCGCTTCGCGGCCCAGGAGGGCATCGACCAGTTCCTGGACATCGGCTCCGGCATCCCCACCTACGGCAACGTCCACGAGGTGGCCCGGGCGGCCCGGCCCGGCGCCCGCGTGGTGTACGTCGACCACGACCCGGTCGCGGTGGCGCACAGCCAGGCGGTCCTGGAGGGCGCCGAGGACGCGGACGTCGTGGCCGCCGACCTGCTCAAGCCGCAGGACATCCTCACCAGCCCCCAGGTGGAGCGGCTGATCGACCTGAATCGGCCGGTGGCCCTCCTGCTCGTTGCCATACTGCACTTCGTGGAAGACGCGGACGACCCCTACGCGGCGGTGGCCGAGCTGAGCGACGCGCTCGCACCCGGCAGCCTCCTCGTCCTCACGCACGCCTCGTACGAGGGGATCCCGCTGCCCGCCGAGCGGGCCGGGGGCGCGGTGGACGTGTACAAGGACATCCGCAATCCGCTGATCATGCGTTCGCGCGACGAGATCGCCCGGTTCTTCGAGGGGTACGACATGGTGGAACCCGGACTGGTTCCTATGCCGCGCTGGCGGCCCGAGACGGCGCCGGAGGACGAGGACCCGTATGCCTTCTCCGGCTTCGCGGGCGTGGGGCGTACGGCGTGACCGCGGAGCCGGGCGGGCCGGAGGACAGACTCCGACGATTCGCGACGATCTGGAGCCGCGCGGTGTTCCCGGTGACTTCGACGTCGTCGACCCGGCCCGAGTTCGAGGAAGAACTGATGCCGCTGGCCCGCCGGCTGAGCGGGCTGCTGCGGGCCCGGAGCCTCGACACCGAGGAGGCGAAGGCGGTCGGCGCGGCACTCGTCGACGTGCACTGCACCGACCCCGACGCGCTCGCCCGCACGCTGGACTGCGTGGACGCCTACCTGGTGCTGTACTGCGGCGAGGACGGCGACGCCGAGGCCCTGCGGGCGCGTTCGGCACGGATCCAGCACGCCATGGCGGCCGGGTTCGCCGGGGCGCTGCGCGGCCGGACGCTCGCCGAGCAGGAGGCCATCGCGCAGGCCGCCCTGAAGGCGCAGGGCGTGGTGGCCGAGGCGCTGCACGCCAGCGAGGCCCGCTTCCGCGCGGTCTTCGAGGGCGCCGCCATAGGCATCGGCATCGCGGACCTCGAGGGCAACATCCTCCAGGTCAACGGTGCCCTGACCCGCATGTTCGGCCTGACCGACCCCTCGCTGCGCGGCCGCAACGTCATGGAGTGGACGCACCCCGACGACGCGCCCCAGACCTGGCGGCTCTACCAGGAGCTGGTGCGCGGCGAACGCGAGGCCTACCACTGCGAGAAGGCCTTCTACCGCCCCGACGGCACGGTCCTGTGGACCAACCTGACCGTCTCCCTGCTGCGCGACGCCGACGGCAGCCCGCAGTACCAGCTCGCGCTGATGGAGGACACCACCGAGCGCCGCCTGCTCAATCTGCGGCTGCGCTACGAGGCCACCCACGACGCGCTCACCGGTCTGCCCAACCGCAGCTTCTTCTTCGAGCGCCTGGAGAAGGCACTCGGCGCGGGCCCCGGCCAGCGGTTCGGCCTGTGCTACCTCGACCTCGACGGCTTCAAGACCGTCAACGACAGCCTCGGCCACGCGGCCGGCGACCGGCTGCTCGTGGAGGTCGCCGACCGGCTCCAGGCCTGCGCCACCGCGCCCGGTGAGATGGTCGCCCGGCTCGGCGGCGACGAGTTCGTGGCGCTGACCACCGGCCCGGACACCCGGCACGAGGTGGACGAGCTCGCCGGGCGCATCATGAACGCGCTGCTCGCGCCCATCAGCATCGACGGCCGTGAACTGACCGTGCGCGGCAGCATCGGCATCGTCGAGGGACCGGCGGGCGAACGCAGCCCGGCGGAGGTGCTGCGCAGCGCCGACATCACCATGTACCGGGCCAAGTCGGCGGGCGGCAACCGCTTCGAGCTCGCCGACCCGGAGGCCGACGCCCGGGTCATCACCCGGCACGGGCTGACGACCGCGCTGCCGGCGGCCCTGGAGCGGGGCGAGTTCTTCATCGAGTACCAGCCGCTGGTGCACCTCGGCGACGGCAGCGTGCACGGCGCCGAGGCCCTGGTGCGCTGGCTGCACCCGCAGCACGGTGTGCTCGGCCCGGACCGTTTCATCCCGCTCGCCGAGCACACCGGGCTGATCGTTCCGCTGGGCCGCTGGGTGCTCGAGCAGTCCGTGCGGCAGGCCCGCGCGTGGCGGGAGCGCTACGGCGAGACGACCGCCGCGGGGCCGCTGCGGATCAACGTCAACCTCTCGCCCTGCCAACTCACCCACCCCGGGCTGGTCCAGGACACCATCGAGATCCTGGAACGCACCGGCGTCGCCCCCGACGCACTCTGCCTGGAGGTGACGGAGTCCGCGCTGATCGGCGCGGACGACGACCTGCTGAAGCCGCTGCGCCGGCTGGCCGAGATGGGCGTGGACATCGCCCTGGACGACTTCGGCACCGGCTACTCCAACCTCGCCAACCTGCGCCGGCTGCCGGTGAGCGTCCTCAAGCTGGACCGTTCCTTCACCCAGAGCATGCAGCAGTTCCCGGCGGACCCCGTCGACCTCAAGATCGTCGAGGGTATCGTGGCCCTGGCCCACAGCCTGGACCTCACGGTGACCGTGGAGGGCGTGGAGACCGGCGCGCAGGCCGAGCAACTGCGCATCCTGGGCTGCGACACGGCCCAGGGCTGGTACTACGCCCGCCCGGGCCCGCCGGAACGCCTGCACGAACTGGCCCTGGTGGACGCCACGGGCTGAGCGGGGCACCAAGCCCTGGGGCCTGCTGCCCGGCCCGCCTACGCTCCGTCGCGGGCGGTCCCGGCGATCTCGGCCGCCACGCGTACGAGTGCGGCGGTGGCCGTCGAGCGGGACTCCTGGGGCCAGGCGAGGGCGAGGACGACCGGCGGCGCGTCGGTCACCGGGCGGTAGGCGACGCCCGGGCGCGGATAGCGTACGGCGACCGAGGCGGGCAGCAGGGTGACGACCTCCCCGAGCGAGACGGCCGTGAGCACCTGGGCCAGGTCGCCCCGGCCGCGCCGGGCCTCGTCGATGTGCCGCTCCACGGTGCCGGAGCTCCAGCCGAGGTCGGCCAGCTCCAACCGGTCGCGTGCGGCCAGCGGGTGGTCCGAGGCGAGGACGGCGACGCGCGGTTCGACGACCAGCGTCTCGCTGTCGAGGCCGGTGCCGTCGAACGGCGCGTGCACCAGGGCGACGTCCGCCTCGCCGCCGCGCAGCAGCCCCGGCTGTTCCTGCCAGCCGCACAGCCGGACGGCGACCGGTACGGACCCCGGTTCGGACGCGTAGCGCGTCAGGATCGGTTCGAGCAGGCCCGCGTCCCCGTCGGCCTTCACGGCCAGCACCAGCTTCGGTCCCTCCGCCGCGCGCCGGGCTCGGCGCCCGGCCGCCTCCAGGGCGTCCAGCGCGACCCGGGCCTCGGTGAGCAGGACGTCCCCGGCCGGGGTCCTGGTCACGTGGTGCGTGGTCCGCTCGAACAGGGTGACGCCCAGCTCGGCCTCCAGCCGGCGGATCGCCCGGGACAGGGGCGGCGGGGAGATGCCCAGCCGCTCGGCGGCGCGGGCGAAGTTGAGTTCCTCGGCGACCGCGACGAAATAGCGCAGGGAACGGGACTCCATGCTCTCCGCCTCCCTTCGGTATTGCCCTCAGGGTAACAACCGGGATCCGAACGGTCCTTCAGTTCCGCCCGGCCGCGGCACAGGATGAACATGCGCCGGAGCCCCGTACGGGACGGGTCCGCGACCCGGCGCGGTCCTTCATCCTCCCTCCCCCGAACCGGAGTTGTGTTCCGTGATCGTCATCACCACCCCGACCGGCGGTATCGGCCGACAGGTCCTCGACAACGTTCTCGACGCCCTGGACGGGGCGACCTCGGTCCGGGTGATCGCCCGCGACCCCGGCCGCCTGACTCCCCGGGCACGTGAGAGGGCCGAGGTGTTCCAGGGCTCGCACGCCGACCCCGAACTCCTCGGCGCGGCCTGCGACGGCGCCGACCAGGTGTTCTGGCTGGTGCCGCCCGCGCCGGGCGCCGACAGCGTCGAGGGCCACTTCCGCGACTTCACGCTGCCGCTGTGCGAGGTGACCGGGCGGCACGGTGTCCGGCGGGTCGTCGCCGTCTCCAGCCTGGGGCGCGGTGTCGCGAAGAACGCCGGGCCGATCTCCGCGTCGCTCGCCATGGACGACCGCGTCGCGGCCACCGGCGTGCACTACCGGGCGCTGTGCCCGCCCTTCCTGATGGAGAACCTGCTCGGTCAGGCGGCTGCCCTCCGCTCCACGGGCGAGTTCCGGGTGGCGTACGCCGCGGACCGGGTCCTGCGGACCTGCGCCACCGCCGACATCGCCGCGACGGCGGCCCGGCTGCTGCTCGACGACACCTGGACCGGCCGGGCCGACGTGCCGCTGGTCGGCCCCGACGACCTCACACCGGAGGGCATGGCGAAGGTCATGTCCGACGTACTGGACCGCCCGGTGCGGGTGCGGGAGACCACCCCGGCGGAGTACGAGGCGGCGGCCCTGCGCTTCGGGGCGAGCGAGGACGGCGCCCGGGGCCTGGCGGACATGGCCTCCGCGATGGACACCCAGGGCTTCTACGGCTCGTCCGCACCCAGCACACCGGACACGGCGCCCACGAGCTTCCGCCGCTGGTGCGAGGAGACACTCAGGCCGGCCGTGCTCGCCTGACTCCGTGGCCTCGTCGGAACCGATACGCACATGAGCGCCGACGATGCGCCTTCCGAACGGTCCGACGAGGCTCACGGGCGTGGCCCGCTTGACCGGCCGGACCACCGCTTGCAGAGTCGGGTTGCGGCGCCGTAGCAACGCCTCCTTCCCCCCTGCGGGCCGGTCGCTCGACGACAGGTGGCGGACAGTCCCAGACCCAGGAGCGACTGATCCATGGTCCTCGACCTGATCGTGATCGGTGTCGCCATCTCCCTGGGGCCCTTGCACAACAGCGCCTTCATCCTGCTGCTCTCCTCGCGGCACGGCGTTCGTCAGGGACTGGCCTTCCTGGTGTCGTGGCTGGTCAACCTGGTCGTGGTGATCGCCTGCGTCATGCTGTTGACCGGCGGCCGGCCCCCGGCCCGTCACACCGTGCCCTCGACCGCCGTGCTCGACGTGAAACTCGCCATCGGTCTGGCACTGGTGCTGTACGGCGCCCACCGGCACCGCCGGCCGCCCCGCCCGCACGGCCCGCCGCGCTGGGCCGCCCGGATCGACAACGCGTCCCCGGCCACGGCAGCCGGGCTCGCATGGCTGCTGCAGTCCTGGGGACTGGTCGCGGCCGGCGCCGCGACCGTCATCGACGCGGACCTCTCCGCCCTCGACGCCTGGATCGCACTGAGCGGCTACTGTCTGCTGGCCACCCTCAGCCTCATCGTCATGGAGATCTACGCGGTCCGGGCGCCCGCGGTCGCGCACGCCCGCTTGAACGCCCTGCGGCGCCGGCTGGAGCAGCACCAGGAACGGCTGGTCGTCGGGCTCTCCCTGGTGGTCGGCCTGTGGCTGACGGCCCGGAGCGTCGTCGAGCTGGTCGCCTGAGGCAGCGGACCCTTCGGGAAGGGCTCCGGGGACCGCTGGGCGCAGCCGGTGCGTCGCAGCGCCGGCCGGCGGGGTCCAGCCGCCGGTGAGCGCGACGAGTCCGCCGAACGGGCGGCGCGGACGCGCCGGACCGGCCGCCGGTAGGCTGCGGTGGTGCGCACGGTCGAGCTTCTGTTGGACGAGACGGCGGAGCTGGCGGTTCGGGAGGCCTGGCGACGGCTCGCGGACGCGGGGCTGCCCAGTCAGGCGCGTCACCGCTCACCGACCAACCGCCCGCACCTCACCCTGGCCGCCTGCCCGGAGCTGACCGCGCCGATCCGCTGGGAGCTCGCCGAGGTGGCCGCAGCCCTGCCGCTGCCGGTGCGGTTCACCGGCCTGGTCCGCTTCGAGCGGCCCACCTCCGTGCTGGCCTGGGCGCTGGACTGCGACCTCGCGCTGGCCGGCGTGCACCGCCGGGTGTGGGAGGCGGTGGCCTCGGACAGCCCGCCCCAGGCCCTCAGCCCGTTTCACGAACCTGGGCGCTGGAGCCCGCACGTCACCCTCGGCCGCACCCGGCGGGCAGGTGCCTTCGCCGGACGGCGGGTCCCCGGACTGCTGCCGGCGCCGCCGCTGTCGGCCCGGCTCATCACCCTGCGCAGCTACGACACCGAGACCGGCGCCCTGGAGGTACTGGAGCCCCGCCCCTGAGAGGCCCCTGACCCGACCTGCCCGGCGGCGCCGTCCGCCATGCCAGTGGTGGCCGTCAGGACGTGCCGAACGGACGGAAGCCGGCACCGACGCCCGTCGACGTCGCCCGGCGCAAAGGCCCGACCGTCCCCAGGAAGCCGCCCCTCTCCTCCGGCCGGTACCCGGGACGCCGCCGCGCGAGTCCTCACCGCTCCAGCAGCATCCGCTGCAGCTCCCGTGCGGCCCTCGGCGGAGCCACGTCGCTGCGGTGGGCCAGGGCGATGGTCCGGTGCAGGCCCGGGCGGGACAGGGGTGTCACCCGCAGCCCGCGGCCGGAGCGGGCCGCGACCATCCGGGGGACGACCGCCATGCCCAGTCCCGCCCGCACGAACCCCAGCACCGCGTCCATCTCCCCGCCCTCCACCGCGAAGTCCGGCTCGAACCCCGCGGAGCGGCACGCGGCCACCGTCAGTTCCCGCAGGTCGTACCCGTGCCGGAACATCACCAGCCGCTCACCCTCCAGGTCGGAGATCCGCACCGCCCGCCGCCCGCCGCCCGGGCGGGGCGCCTCCGGCGACGACACCACCACCAGGTCCTCCCGCAGCAGCTCCACCGTGGTCAGCGCCGGCGACGCAGTGGGCAGCGGCAAAACCACCAGCGCCAGATCGAGCGCGCCGCGGGCCAGCCCCCGCACCAGGTCGTGCGAGCCGCCCTCCTCGATGAGCAGCCGGACACCGGGGTAGCGGTCGTGGAAGGCGCGCAGCACGTCGGGGAGCAGGCCGGTGCACAGGCTCGGCGTGGCGCCCAGCCGGACCCGCCCGCTGCGCAGCTGCACCAGCTCCAGCACCTCGTGCCGCGCGGTGTCCGCGTCGGCCAGGATGCGCCGGGCCAGCGGCAGCAGCGCCTCCCCGGCGTCCGTCAGCGTGATGTTGCCCCGCGCCCGCAGGAACAGATCCGCGCCCAGCTCCCGCTCCAGCGCCTTGATCTGCTGCGACAGCGACGGCTGCGCCACGTGGACGGTCTCGGCGGCCCGGGTGAAGTGCCTGGTCTCGGCGACCGCCACGAAGTACTGGAGCTGCTGGAACTGCATACCGCAAGCATACTCGGCGATAGGCAGACCCTATGGAAACGAGGCGGACCATGTCTTGGACCGATGACCCCTCGCCCGCGTAGCGTCCTGTGACATGGCTCTGGCAACGCGGACGGACCGACGGCCGTCCATGGCGCGCACCGTGTGGGACTCGTCCGTCGGCAAGAAGACAGTGATGGCGATCAGTGGTCTCGTCATGCTGCTCTACCTGGTCGCCCACATGATCGGTAACCTGAAGATCTTCTTCGGGACGAGCGAGTTCAACCACTACGCCCACTGGCTGCGCACGGTCGGCGAGCCGTTCATGCACTACGAGTGGACGCTGTGGCTGATCCGCGTCGTGCTGGTCGTCGCCGTCGTCGCCCACGCCACGTCCGCGTACCAGCTCAGCCGCCGCGACATCAAGGCGCGGCCCAGCAAGTACGTGCACAAGAAGCCCCGGGCGAGCTACGCGACCCGCACCATGCGCTGGGGCGGGATCATCCTCGGCCTGTTCATCGTCTGGCACATCCTGGACCTGACCACCGGCACCGTGCACTCCGGCGGCTTCGAGAGCGGCAAGCCCTACCAGAACGTCGTGGACACCTTCTCCACCTGGTACGGCAACGTCATCTACATCGTCGCGATGCTCGCCCTCGGCCTGCACGTCCGGCACGGCTTCTGGTCCGCCGCCCAGACCCTCGGCGCCGGCAGCCGTACCCGCGACCGCGCCCTGAAGACGACCGCGAACGTCCTCGCGCTGCTGCTCACGGTCGGCTTCGTCGCCGTACCCGTGGGCGTCATGACCGGAGTGGTGAGCTGACATGACAACCTACGCCGACTACACGACCGGAGAGCCGGTCGCCGACACCAAGGCCCCCGCCGGGCCGGTCCACGAGCGCTGGGACACGCGCCGTTTCGAGGCGAAGCTGGTCAACCCCGCCAACCGGCGCAAGCAGACCGTCATCGTCGTCGGCACCGGCCTCGCGGGCGGCTCGGCCGGCGCGACCCTCGCCGAACAGGGCTACCGCGTCGTCCAGTTCTGCTACCAGGACTCGCCGCGCCGCGCCCACTCCATCGCCGCGCAGGGCGGCATCAACGCGGCGAAGAACTACCGCAACGACGGGGACTCCGTCCACCGGCTGTTCTACGACACCGTCAAGGGCGGCGACTTCCGCTCCCGCGAGTCCAACGTGCACCGGCTCGCGCAGATCTCCGTCGAGATCATCGACCAGTGCGTGGCCCAGGGCGTGCCCTTCGCCCGCGAGTACGGCGGTCTGCTCGACACCCGCTCCTTCGGCGGCGTCCAGGTCTCCCGCACGTTCTACGCCCGCGGCCAGACGGGCCAGCAGTTGCTGCTCGGCGCCTACCAGGCGCTCAGCAGGCAGATCGCGGCCGGCAACATCGAGATGCACCCGCGCACCGAGATGCTCGACCTGATCGTCGTGGACGGCCGGGCGCGCGGCATCGTCGCCCGGGACCTGATCACCGGGAAGATCGACACCTACTTCGCGGACGCCGTGGTCCTGGCCAGCGGCGGGTACGGCAACGTCTTCTACCTGTCGACCAACGCCATGAACTCCAACGCGACCGCCGTGTGGCGGGCGCACCGGCGCGGCGCCTACTTCGCCAACCCCTGCTTCACGCAGATCCACCCCACCTGCATCCCGCGCACCGGCGACCACCAGTCCAAGCTGACGCTGATGAGCGAGTCGCTGCGCAACGACGGCCGGATCTGGGTGCCGAAGGCCAAGGGCGACGACCGGCCGCCGAACAAGATCCCCGAGGACGAGCGCGACTACTACCTGGAGCGCATCTACCCGTCCTTCGGCAACCTCGTGCCCCGTGACATCGCCTCCCGCGCCGCGAAGAACGTCTGCGACGAGGGCAGGGGTGTGGGCCCCGGCGGGCAGGGCGTGTACCTGGACTTCGCCGACGCGATCAAGCGCATGGGCCGCAAGGCCGTCGAGGCCAAGTACGGCAACCTCTTCGACATGTACCAGCGGATCACCGACGAGGATCCGTACCGGGTGCCCATGCGGATCTACCCGGCCGTGCACTACACGATGGGCGGCCTGTGGGTCGACTACGACCTCCAGACCACCGTCCCGGGCCTCTTCGCGATCGGCGAGGCCAACTTCTCCGACCACGGCGCCAACCGGCTCGGCGCCTCGGCGCTGATGCAGGGCCTGGCGGACGGCTACTTCGTCCTGCCGGCCACCATCAACGACTACCTCGCCCGCAACCCGCACAAGGACGAGGTCGACAACGGGCACCCGGTGGTGCAGGAGGTGCTGGCCGAGACCGAGGACCGGCTCAACCTGCTGCTGTCCGTCGACGGCGACCGCACCCCGGACTCCTTCCACCGCGAACTCGGCGAGCTGATGTGGGAGTTCTGCGGCATGGCCCGCACGGACTCCGGACTGCGCAAGGCCCTGGAGCGCATCCCGCAGATCCGCGAGGAGTTCTGGCGGCGCATCAAGGTCCCCGGCACCGGCGAGGAGTTCAACCAGTCGCTGGAGAAGGCCAACCGCATCGTCGACTACCTGGAGCTCGCCGAGCTGATGTGCCTCGACGCGCTGCACCGGTCCGAGTCCTGCGGCGGCCACTTCCGTGAGGAGTCCCAGACCCCGGACGGCGAGGCCGCCCGCAAGGACGACGAGTTCGCGTACGCCGCCGCCTGGGAGTTCACCGGCACCGGCGAGGCTCCCACCCTGCACAAGGAAGACCTGGTCTTCGAGTACGTCCACCCCACCCAGCGGAGCTACGCATGAAGCTCACCCTGCGCGTCTGGCGCCAGAAGAACGCCGACGCCGAAGGCGCCATGTCCACGTACGAGGTGGACGGGATCTCGCAGGACATGTCGTTCCTGGAGATGCTCGACACCCTCAACGAGGAACTCATCCTCAAGGGCGAGGACCCGGTCGCCTTCGACCACGACTGCCGCGAGGGCATCTGCGGCGCCTGCTCGCTGGTCATCAACGGCGACGCCCACGGCCCCGAGCGCACCACCACCTGCCAGCTGCACATGCGGTCCTTCAAGGACGGCGACACCATCGACGTCGAGCCGTGGCGGGCCGCCGCCTTCCCGGTCGTGAAGGACCTGGTCGTCGACCGCTCGGCCTTCGACCGCATCATCCAGGCCGGCGGCTACATCACCGCGCCGACCGGTGCCGCGCCGGAGGCGCACGCGACGCCGGTGCCGAAGCCGGACGCCGACCTTGCCTTCGAGCACGCCGAGTGCATCGGCTGCGGCGCCTGTGTCGCCGCGTGTCCGAACGGCGCGGCGATGCTGTTCACCTCCGCGAAGATCAACCACCTGAACGTCCTGCCGCAGGGCGCGCCCGAGCGGGAGACGCGGGTGCTGGACATGGTCGCGCAGATGGACGACGAGGGATTCGGCGGCTGCACGCTCGCGGGCGAGTGCGCGACGGCCTGCCCGAAGGGCATCCCGCTGGTGTCCATCACCAGCATGAACAAGGAGTGGCTGCGCGCCACCCGCAAGGTGGCGAAGCGCTAGCACCACCCGAACGTTCGCCGACAGGTGCGGACGGACGGGGCCGGGAGAGGTGCTCCTCCCGGCCCCGTCTCGCTTCCGCGCCCCTGGCATTCAGCAATCCCACATCCGCTCTCCCGGTACTGGTCACGCACAGGACAGCCGCCTCGGAAGAACTGTGGCGGACCCGGCCCCGTCACCAGGAGAGCACCCATGACCGGCGTACTGACCGCGGACCGCCCCCCGGCGCCCGCCGCACCCCCGCGCTACACCGTCACCCTCGCCCGCGACGAGGACGAGGTGCGCGCGGCCCAGCGCTTGCGGCACGACGTCTTCGCCGGGGAGATGGGCGCCCTGCTGGCGAGCCCGCAGCCCGGCTACGACATCGACCCCTTCGACGCGTACTGCGACCACCTGCTGGTGCGCGAGGAGACGACCGGGCAGGTCGTCGGCACCTACCGGCTGCTGCCGCCGGAACGCGCCGCGATCGCCGGACGGCTCTACGCGCAGTGCGAGTTCGACCTCGCGGCACTGGACCCGATCCGGCCCTCCCTGGTCGAGGTCGGCCGTTCCTGCGTACACCCCGACCACCGCGACGGCGCCGTGATCGGGCTCATCTGGGCCGGCATAGCGCGGTACATGAGCGACCGGGGCCACGAATGGCTCGCGGGCTGCTGCTCGATCCCGCTCGCCGACGGCGGAGCCCTCGCCGCCGCCACCTGGGACCGGGTCCGCGCCAAGCACCTGGCACCCGAGGAGTACCGCGTACGGCCGCTGCTGCCCTGGACACCGCGCGCCGCGGCACCCGCCCCCCGCACCGGACTGCCCGCCCTGCTGCGGGGCTACCTCCGCCTCGGTGCCTGGGTCTGCGGGGAGCCCGCGCACGACGTGGACTTCGGCGTCGCCGACCTGTACGTGCTGCTGCCGATGAGCCGCGTCGACCCCCGCTACCTGCGCCACTTCCTCTCGCTGCTGCCGGCCCGATGAGCGCCTGGCTGCCCGCCGCGCCCTGCACTCCCGGGGCCTGCGTGGAGCCCGTCCGGACCGCGGGCGGCATACCCCGTGCCGTGCTGCGGCTGACCGCGGTCACCGTCCTCCTCCTCGCCGGGTGCGCGGTCGCGCTGTCGCCGCTGCGGGGACGGATGCCGGCCGGCCTGGTGCGGCGCTGGTGCCGGTGGATCGTGCGCGCCGCCGGCGTCCGGGTCCGCCTCACGGGTGCCGCCGCGCCCACCGGCGGGCTGCTGCTGGTAGCCAACCACGTCTCCTGGCTGGACGTCCCGCTGCTCGCCGCCGTGCGCCCGGCCCGGATGCTCGCCAAGAGCGAGATACGGCGGTGGCCGGTGGCCGGGCCGCTCGCCGCGCGCGGGGGAGTCCTGTTCATCGAACGGGACCGCCTGCGGGCGCTGCCGGACACGGTCGCCCTGGTCTCGAGGGCGCTGCGCGAGGGCGCCGCGGTCGCCGCCTTCCCCGAGGGCAGCACCTGGTGCGGACGCGCACAGGGCACCTTCCGCCGGGCCGTGTTCCAGGCCGCGCTCGACGCCGGGGTGCCGGTCCAGCCGGTCCGCATCCGCTACCGGACCGGGGCACGGACCCTGAGCACGGCGCCCGCGTTCGTCGGCGAGGACACCCTGCTCGCCTCCCTGTGGCGGGTGACGTCGGCGCGCGGGCTGACGGCCGAGGTGGAGGTGTGCCCGGCCGTCCCGCCCGGGTGTCACCGCGACCGCCGCTCCCTCGCGGGCGCGGCCCAGCGGGCGGACACGGCGGCGCAGACGGGCGTCCACGGTCACCAGGGGAAAGCACCTTCGAAAAGTATGTGCCCTTTGTGATGAGTGTGCTGTTTTCGGACTGCTGATGCGGACAGTCGGAGTACAGGCACTCCGGAAGGAGGGTGATGCCAGATGATCACCCGTGAAGAGATCGCCAACGTCCTGGATCATCCGGTCTACGACGGGGACGGCAACAAGATCGGTGACGCCAAGCACGTCTTCTTCGACGACATGACGGGGCGCCCCGAGTGGGTGAGCGTCAAGACCGGCATGTTCGGCTCCAACGAGTCGTTCGTGCCCATCCGTGATGCCTCGCTGGTGCAGGACCACCTCGAGGTCCCGTACCGCAAGGACCAGGTCAAGGACGCACCCAATGTCGACGTCGACGCGGGCGGCCATCTGTCGGAGACCGAGGAGCACCGGCTCTACGACTACTACGGCATCAACTGGGACAGCGTGCTGTCCGAGGCTGAGCGCACCGACGACGGCCGCTGGGCCGCCGGCCCCGGCGAGGCGGGCGCGGCCGGTACGACCGGTACGGCCGGTACGGCCGGTACGGCGGGCACCGCCGGTATGGCGGGCACGGCAGGCACCACCGGACGCGAGGACGCGTCGGGCCGGCGCGGCATGCGCGGCGACGACGCCATGACCCGCTCGGAGGAGCGGATGCACGTCGGCGTCGAGCAGCACGAGATCGGCCGGGCCAGGCTGCGCAAGTACGTGGTCACCGAGGAGGTCGAGCAGACCGTCCCGGTGCGCCACGAGGAGGTGCGGGTGGAGCGCGAGCCGATCACGGACGCCAACCGTGACGAGGCGCTCTCCGGTCCCGAACTCGGCGAGGCCGAGCACGAGGTCACCCTGCACGAGGAACGCGCCGTCGTGGAGACCGAGACGGTGCCGGTCGAACGCGTCCGGCTGACCACGGAGGAGCACATAGAGAACGAGACGGTGCGCGGTCAGGTCCGCAAGGAGCGCATCGAGGCCGAGACGGAGGGCATGACCGAGGACGACATCCGGCGGGGCCGCGAGTAGCGGTCCGCCACCGTCCGGCAGGGCGCGCGCCGGTGAAGCGGCTTCACCGGCGCGCCCCGCCGTGCACGACCGCGGCCAGGTACGGCGCGGTGGCGCTGCCCTCCGCCCGTGCCACCTCGGCCGGAGGGCCCGCGGCGACGATCCGCCCGCCCGCGTCGCCGCCGCCCGGCCCCAGGTCGATGACCCAGTCGGCGCCCGCCACCACGGTCATGTCGTGCTCCACCACGATCACCGTGTGCCCGGCGTCGACCAGGCCGTGCAACTGCCGCATCAGCACCTCGACATCGGCGGGGTGCAGACCGGTCGTCGGCTCGTCCAGGAGGTACAGGGTGTGGCCGCGCCGGCCCCGCTGCAGCTCACTCGCCAGCTTGATGCGCTGGGCCTCCCCGCCGGACAGCTCCGTCGCGGGCTGGCCGAGCCGCAGATAGCCGAGCCCGACGTCGAGCAGCGCCGCCAGGCTGCGCGCCACCGCCGGCGTGTCCGCGAAGAACTCCGCCGCGCCCTCCACGGTCAGATCCAGCACCTCGGCGATGTTCCGCCCCCGGTAGGCCACTTCGAGCGTCTCGGGGTTGTAGCGCGCTCCGCCGCAGTCCGGGCACGGCGCGTAGGTGCTCGGCAGGAACAACAGCTCGACGCTGACGAACCCCTCGCCCTGGCAGGTCTCGCAGCGCCCTCCCGCCACGTTGAAGGAGAAGCGGCCGACGCCGTAACCCCGCTCGCGTGCCGCGTCGGTGGCCGCGAAGACCTTCCGTACGACGTCGAACAGGCCGGTGTACGTCGCCAGGTTGGACCGCGGGGTGCGGCCGATCGGCTTCTGGTCCACGGAGACCAGCCGCTCCACACCCGGCAACTCCTGGGTGATCGCGCCGATCAGCGTCGACTTGCCGGACCCGGACACGCCGGTCACCGCCGTGAGGACACCCAGCGGGAAACCGGCGCGCACCTCGCGCAGGTTGTGCCGGGTGACCGGGCCGACCGTCAGGGTGCCGCGCGGCGTGCGCACCTCGCGGACGGGAGCGGGGGAGCGGTCGAAGAGGTGACGCGCCGTCGCCGACTCCCCGACCTCGGCCAGCCCGGCCACCGGGCCGCTGTACAGCACCCGTCCGCCGTGCTCGCCCGCCCGCGGACCGACGTCCACGATCCAGTCGGCGCCGCGCATCACCCCGAGGTGGTGCTCCACCACGAACACCGAGTTCCCCGCCGACTTCAGCCGCTCCAGCACCGCCAGCAGGGCCTCGGTGTCCGCCGGGTGCAGGCCCGCGGACGGCTCGTCCAGGACGTACACGACGCCGAACAGCCCGGAGCGCAACTGCGTCGCCAGCCGGAGCCGCTGCAGCTCGCCCGCCGAGAGCGTGGGCGCGGGGCGGTCGAGGCTCAGATAGCCGAGGCCCAGTTCCACGACGGGCGTGATGCGGGAGGTCAGGTCGGCGGTGAGCACCCGGGCCGTCTCGTCGCCCGTCGGCAGCAGCCCGGCGAGTTCCGTGAGCGGCAGCGCGGCCAGCTCGGCGATGCTCCGGCCGCCGACGGTCACCGCGAGGGCCTCGGGCCGCAGCCGCCCGCCGCCGCAGACCGGGCAGGGCGCGCTGGTGAGGAACCGCTCGGCCTTCGCCCGCAGCGTCGCGCTCTTCGAGTCCGAGAACGTCTTCATCACATACCGGTGGGCGCTCATGTACGTGCCCTGGTACGGCCGCTGGATACGGCCGGCGTCCCGCACGGGGTGCACGGTGACCACCGGCTGCTCGTCCGTGAACAGGATCCACTCCCGCTGCTCGGCGGGCAGCTCGCGCCACGGCCGGTCCACGTCGTGACCGAGCGCGTCGAGGACGTCCCGCAGGTTCTTGCCCTGCCAGGCGCCGGGCCACGCGGCGATCGCACCGTCCCGGATCGACAGCGACGGGTCGGGGACGAGCAGCTCCTCGGTCGTACGGTGCACCCGGCCGAGCCCGTGGCACTCGGGGCACGCCCCGGCCGCCGTGTTGGGCGAGAAGGCGTCGGAGTCGAGCCGCGCGGCGCCCGGCGGGTAGTCGCCGGCGCGCGAGAACAGCATCCGCAGGGAGTTGGACAGGTTGGTCACGGTGCCGACCGACGAACGGGACGTCGGCGCCGCCCGGCGCTGCTGGAGCGACACGGCGGGCGGCAGCCCGGTGATCTCACCGACCTTCGGCGCGCCGACCTGCTGGATCAGCCGGCGGGCATAGGGCGCGACCGACTCGAAGTAGCGCCGCTGCGCCTCCGCGTAGACGGTGCCGAAGGCGAGCGACGACTTGCCGGAGCCGGACACGCCGGTGAACACGGCCACCACGTCCCGCGGGACGTCGACGTCCACGCCCTTGAGGTTGTGCTCACGCGCGCCGCGGACGCGGACGTACGGGTCGTGGGGGCTGTGCATCGGGGGGAACTCCGTACGGTCTTCGGGTCACGGCCGGTGGGACAAACCCCGCGATTCTACGCCGGGGCGGTCCCCGCCCCCGCGCCGGTGACGCGGGCGAGCCGCCGGTAGGAGTCCAGCAGGGCCTCGCGGTCGTACGTGCTGGTGGTGACGAGCACCTCCTGGGCGCCGGTCTCCTTCAGGAGCGACTCCAGTTCGCCGGCGACCTGCTCCTCGGTGCCCGCGATGTGGCCGGTCAGGCCGGACTCGTACAGATCGCGCTCCTTGGCGGTCATCGAGCGGGCCTCGACGTCCTCGGGCGGCGGCAGCGGCGGGAAGGCGCCGCGGGTGCGCGCGTGGGCCATGGACCAGGCCTCCGGAAGCAGGAGTTGCCGGGCGGCCTGCGGGGTGGCGGCCACGGCGACGGTTCCCGAGACGACGACGTACGGCTCCCGGGACCACGCGGAGGGGCGGAAGGCGGCGCGGTAGCGGTCGATGCCGCGCAGCATCCGGTCGCGGTCGCGCAGGTCGCCGATGACCATCGGCAGGCCCGCACGGGCGGCGACGGCCGCGCCCTCGCCCATGGCCAGCACGAACGGCGGCACGGTCAGCCCCTCCGCGGGGCGGGCGTGCACCCCCGTGGGGGAGGTGCCCCGGAACCAGCCGAGCAGCTCGGCGAGTTGGGCGTCGAAGTCCTCGGCGTCGTCCTTGTCCCGGCCCAGGGCCTTGCGCACGCCGTCGGTGAAGCCCACCGACCGGCCGAGGCCCATGTCGATCCGGCCCGGGAAGAGCGACTCCAGCACGCCGAACTGCTCGGCGACGACCAGGGGCCGGTGGTTGGGCAGCATCACGCCGCCGGTGCCGACCCGGATGCGGTGCGTGGCGCCGGCGACGGCGGCGGCCAGCACGGTCGGCGCGGAGCCGGCCACCCCGGGCACGCCGTGGTGCTCCGCCACCCAGAACCGGTGGTAGCCGAGCCGCTCCGCCTCCCGGGCCAGGGCCAGGGTGTCGCGCAGCGCCTCGGCGCCGGTGCGGCCCTCGCGGATGCGGGAGCGGTCGAGGACGGAGAAGCGGGTCGTCGCGATCACTGAGCTCACACGGGGTTCAACGCGTGCACGGCGCGGGGATTCCCGGGGCGGGTGGCCGGCCGGTCCCGGTCAGTCCTCGGGGCGCAGCAGTCCGCGCTCGTAGGCCCGCGCCAGGTGCTGCGGTACGAGGTGGCGGACGCCGTCGACGGTGACGGGCACGAGTGCCGGCGCGGCGGCCTTCCACCGGGCGCGGCGGTGGCGGGTGTTGCTGCGGGACATCTTCCGCTTCGGAACGGCCATGGGACTTCCCTTCGGTCGGTGACCGTCGGGACGCTACCTGAAAATGAATCCCATTAACAAACAGGGGTTGCCGGCCGCCGTGGCCCGCGCTCTAGGGTGGGGGCGTGACCGACAGCAGCAGGCCTCCGCTGGCCGTGTTCGACCTGGACAACACCCTCGCCGGCACCGCGCACCGGCAGCGCTTCCTGGAGCGCCGGCCGCGCGACTGGGACGCCTTCTTCGCCGCCGCGCCCCAGGATCCGCCGCTGCCGGAGGGCATCGCTCTGGTGCACGCGAGCGCCGGGGAGTGCGAGATCGTCTACCTGACCGGACGGCCCGAGCGCTGCCGGCGCGACACGCTCGACTGGCTCGCCGCGCAGGGGCTCCCCGAGGGGCGGGTGTACATGCGGGGCAACACCGACCGCCGGCCCGCCCGGCGCACCAAGCTGGAGATCCTGGGCCGGCTCGCCCGCGCCCGCGAGATCCGCGTCCTGGTGGACGACGACGAGCTGGTGTGCGCCGACGCCGAACGGGCCGGGTTCACCGTCGTCCGCGCGGACTGGGCCGCCGGATCGGCCGAGCTGAAGGACGCCCAGGAGCGGCAGGGACGTACCTGACCGCCCCGGCGGCCCCGTTGCTCCGTGAGTCCCGGTCCGGGCCCGGCGGGGCGTCAGTCCGAACCCTCCAGGCGGAAACCGAGCTTCAGGCCCACCTGCCAGTGGGCGACCTCGCCCTCCTCGATCTGGCCGCGCACCTGGGTGACCTCGAACCAGTCCAGGTTGCGCAGGGTCTGCGAAGCGCGGGTGATGCCGTTGCGGATGGCCTGGTCGACGCCGTCGGGCGAGGTGCCGACGATCTCCGTGACTCGGTAGGTGTGGTTCGACATGCGGGTGCTCCCTCCTGCGGGGCGGGCGGCGGTGCCGCGTGTGTCACGCGTCACTCCACCGTGCCCCACGCGGCGGAGGAGCGCGAGGCGTCGGCGTCCCCGTCGGCCGTCCCCGCCGCCATCTCGGCGGGGCCTCCCCCTTGACCTATGCATTGGTCCATACCAAAATCCCAGACACCCGTACGAGCCTCACGCTCGTCCCCCCACGTCGGGTCTCCCTTCGCGTGCGCGGGACCCACCGGTCCGTCACCGACACTGTTCGACCAGAAGGACCCCTCGTGAGACGTCGCCTCCTCGCCCTTGTCTGCGTGTCCGCCTCCCTGCTGAGCGGCTGCGGTCTGATCTCCTCGGACGGCGGGAGCGGGCGGCGCGCCGTCACCGTGTGGCTGATGAAGGGCAGCGCTTCGGAGGACTTCCTGAAGCGCTTCACCGAGGACTTCGAACGCGAGCACCCCGACCTGGCCCTCGACGTCCGCATCCAGGAGTGGACCGGCATCGGCGAGAAGGTGCAGACCGCGCTGAAGTCCGGCGGCGGTGACGGGCAGCCGGACGTCATCGAGGTCGGCAACACCCAGGTCCCGCAGTACGCCGAGGGCGGCCGGCTGGAGGACCTGACTCTCGAGTCGATGCGCGACTGGGGGATCCGCGACTGGCTGCCCGGCCTCGCCGAACCGGGGGAGTACCTGTCCCAGCAGTTCGGCATCCCCTGGTACGCCGCCAACCGCGTCGTCATCTACCGCAAGGACCTGTTCGAGCAGGCCGGCATCACCGGGCCGCCGCGGACCCGCGAGGAGTGGCTCGCCGCCACCGAGAAGCTCGACCAGGGCGACGACCAGGGCATCTACCTGGCCGGACAGGACTGGTACACGCTGTCCGGCTTCATCTGGGACGAGGGCGGCGACCTCGCCAAGGAGAACGGCGGCGTCTGGACGGGCGCGCTGGACAGTCCGGCCGCCCTGCGCGGCATGGACTTCTACCGTGAACTGCAGGCCCTGGGCAAGGGACCCGTCGACGCCGACGAGGAACACCCGCCGCAGGCCGGGGTGTTCGCCAAGGGCCGGGTCGCGCAGATCATCGCTGTGCCGGGGCTCGCCCAGTCCATCCTGCGCGAGAACCCCGGTCTCAAGGACAAGCTGGGCTTCTTCCCCGTGCCCGGCAAGAGTGCCGGCAAGCCCGGCGCCGTGTTCACCGGCGGTTCCGACCTCGTCGTCCCCGGGAACACCGACGACCGGGACGGCGCCGTCGCCGTGCTCGAGGCCCTCACCGGGGCCAAGTGGAACACCGACCTGGCCCGCACCATGAACTACGTCCCCAACAAGAAGTCGCTGGCCGCGGACGTCGCGGGCGAGGAAGGCGTCGAGGCGATGGCCGCCGGCGCCGCGCAGGGCCGGGCGACCCCCGGTACGCCCCTGTGGGGTGCCGTCGAGGCGGACAACCCGATCAAGGAGTACATGACCAAGGTCCTCACGGGCGCCGAGGCGCGGCCGGAGGCCGAGCGGGCCTCCGACCGCATCACCGAACTGCTGGACCCCGACGCCGGCTGACCGGGCGCCGGGTCCCGGATCGGCGCGCCCGGCTCAGCGCACCCGGCTCAGCGACAGCGCGAAGCGTTCCTCGCCGTCGGTCCACCAGTGGGTGAGGTCCAGGCCGGCCGCGGACAGCTCCTTTCGCACGCCCTCCCGGCGGAACTTCGCGGACACCTCGGTGCGCATGTCCTCCCCGGCGGCGAAGTCCACGGCCAGGTCGAGCGCCTGGACCTTCACCGTCTGCGCCGTGCGTGAGCGCAGCCGCATCTCGATCCACTCCCGCTCCGGGTCCCACACCGCGACGTGGTCGAAGGCCGCGGGCACGAAGTCGGCGCCCAGCTCGCGGTTGATCACGGTCAGGACGTTCTTGTCGAACGCGGCCGTCACCCCGGCCGCGTCGTCGTACGCCCGCACCAGCACCCCCTCGTCCTTGACCAGGTCCGTGCCCAGCAGCAGCCCGTCGCCGGGCGCGAGCAGGGCACGGACGGACGCGAGGAACGCGGCCCGTTCGGCGGGCAGCAGATTGCCGATCGTGCCGCCGAGGAACGCCACCAGCCGGGGACCCGGCGTGTCCGGGAGCGTGAGCCCGGCGGTGAAGTCGGCGATCAGCGCGTGCACCCGCAGGCCCGGCCGCTCGGCGACGATCGCCTGTCCCGCCTGGGTGAGGGCGCTCTCGCTGACGTCGACCGGCACGTACGCGTCCAGCCCGGTCAGCGCGTCGAGCAGATGCCGCGTCTTCTCCGAGGAGCCCGAGCCCAGCTCGACCAGCGTGCGGGCGCCGGTCGCGGCGGCGATCTCCCCGGCCCGGTCGACGAGGATCTCCCGCTCCGCCCGGGTGGGGTAGTACTCGGGCAGCCCGGTGATCTCCTCGAACAGCTCGCTGCCCCGCGCGTCGTAGAACCACTTGGGCGGCAGCGACTTGGGCGTACTCGACAGGCCAGCCAGGACGTCGGCGCGCAGGGCGGCGTCCGTGGCGTCCTCGGGCAGCGTGCGGGTGAGGCGGAACGGGCTCACGTGCGGGGCTCCTTCACAGATACGGAAGCGGCCGGGGCCGCGGGCACCAGGGCGCTCTCGCGCGGGTCCTCGAGCGGAGTCAGCAGCACGTCCGTGCCGCTCGCCGCGAGCAGGGTGCGGTCGGGGACCTCCTGCCAGTGCGGGTCGTCGTCGTACGGCTCGGAGGCGACGACCGTGCCGCCGCCGGGCCTGGCCAGGTACCAGAGGGTGTCGCCCCAGGCGGTGGCCGCGATGGTCTCGCCGTCCGTGAGCAGCAGGTTGAGCCGGGAGGCGGGAGCGGCCGCGGCCACCTCCAGCACCGTGCCGGCCAGCGCCCGCGCGTCGGCGCGTGGCCGTGGTTCACCCGCGCCCACGGCGCGCAGCCGGTGCAGGACCAGAGCCCACACGAGCGCCGAGTCGTTGCGGGCCTCCAGCGACAGCAACTCCCCTGCCGGCAGGGTCCCGGCCACCCGCTCCAGTGAGCCGGGCCAGCCCGCCACGGCGCCGTTGTGGCTGAACAGCCAGGGCCCCGCGGCGAACGGCGCCGCCGCGGCCTCCGCGTCGGCACCCGCCAGGGTCGCGTCCCGCACGGCGGCCAGCAGCGCGCCGGTCCGCACCACCCGGGCCAGGTCGGCGAAGGACTGGTCGGCCCAGATCGGCCCGGCCCGGCGGTAGCGCGCCGGCCGCGGGTCGCCCTCGGCGTACCAGCCGACGCCGAACCCGTCGGCGTTGACCGTGCCGTGCCGCTGGCGCCGGGGCGCCCAGGACTGGCGGTACAGGGCGTGCGCCGGTTCCACCAGGAGCCGGCCCAGCGGCTCCGCGGGGCCCACATAGGCCAGGTGACGGCACATCAGGAGGCCTCCGCGGAACGGGCGGTGCGGAAGCCGGAGAAGATCTGCCGCCGGACCGGATAGTCCCAGTTGCGGAAGGTGCCCCGGCAGGCCACCGCGTCCACGGCGAACGAACCGCCGCGCAGCACCTTGTAGTCCGGCCCGAAGAACACCTCCGAGTACTCCCGGTAGGGGAACGCCCGGAAACCGGGGTACGGGGCGAAGTCGCTCGACGTCCACTCCCAGACATCGCCGATCAACTGCCGTACACCGAGCGGGGACTCACCGGCCGGATAGCTGCCCGCGGGCGCCGGGCGCAGATGCCGCTGCCCGAGGTTGGCGTGCTCCGGGCCCGGGTCGGCGTCGCCCCACGGATAGCGCATGGAGCGGTCACCGGCCGGGTCGTGCCGGGCGGCCTTCTCCCACTCGGCCTCGGTGGGCAGCCGCCGCCCGGCCCAGCGGGCCCACGCGTCGGCCTCGTACCAGCACACGTGGACCACCGGCTCGTCGGGCGGCACCACCTCGGTGACGCCGAAGCGGCGCCGCAGCCACTGCCCGCCGTCCCGGCGCCAGAACAGCGGGGCCGTGACCGAGTGGCGGCGGATGTGCTCCCAGCCCTCCGGGGCCCACCAGCGCGGGTCGTCGTAGCCTCCGTCCTCGATGAACGCCTGGTACGCGGCGTTCGTCACCGGCGTGGTGTCGATGAAGAACGGGGCCACCTCACGCCGGTGCGCGGGCCGTTCGTTGTCCAGGGCCCACGGCTCGGCCGAGGTGCCCATCGTGAACGGGCCGCCGGGCACCAGGACCTCCGCCGGGCCGGTGAACAGCGGGACGGGGTCCGGGTCCGGGGCCGTCAGCGCCTGCGGCCCCTTGCGGAGCTGGTGGGTGATCAGCATGGTCTCGTCGTGCTGCTGCTCGTGCTGGGCGATCATCCCGAAGGCGAAGCCCGCCTCCGTCAGCCGCGTCCCGTGGAACGCGGCCTTTTCCAGCACGTCCAGGGCCCGGCCGCGCACGTCCGCCGCGTACCGGCGGGCCTCGTCCGGCGGCAGCAGCGGCAGCGTGGGGCGTGCGGCGCGCGGATGCTCGAAGGCGTCGTACAGGCTGTCGATCTCGGGCCGTATCGCCTCGTGCCCGCCGACGGCACGCAGCAGCCACTGCTCCTCCTGGTTGCCGATGTGCGCGAGGTCCCACACCAGCGGGGACATCAGCGGCGACACCTGGGCGGTCAGGTCGGGGCCCTCCACGCAGCTGGTCAGCAGCGTGGTGCGCTCACGCGCCGTGACGAGCTTGGCCAGGGCCCGTTCACGGAGCGTCTCGGGGTCCATGCGCGGGTCGGCGGCGGGCTCGGCGGTGGGGCCCGTGGCCGGGCCGCCGGCGGTGTCCGTGACGGAGTCGGTCATGGGCGGGTCTCCCTCCCGTGCGGGCCGGGGCCCGCGCCGTCGTGCGTGTCCAGCAGGTCGTCGGCGGGGCAGCGGCCCCGGGCGACGTAGCGGTCCCGGTAGGCCGCGACCGCGTCCGTCACCCCGGTGGTGGCGCCGAGCCGGGGCAGCGCGTCGAGCGCCGCCGCGAAGCACGCGCCGGCCGCGTCGCGCAGCTCCGGATCGGTGAGGGCGTCACGGGCCGCGTCCCGGTACAGCGGGTTGTGCGGGGCGGGCCGGCCGAGGGTGCGCTCCGCGAGGGGCTTCACGGCCCGGTAGGCGGTCTCGGAGGCCTCCTGGTCGTCGAACAGTGCCGCCGTCACGGCGAGCGGCACGATCCAGCCGTCGTCCCCGGGCTGCGCGTCGATCATGCGCAGCTCCAGATGCCCGCGCGGTCTGACCGGCGGGAACAGCGTGGTGAGGTGGTAGTCGAGGTCCTCCCTGGTCGGCGGTCTCGGCGAGCGGGTCCTGGTCCACTCCCGGAAGGTCATGCCGTCCGGGACGTCCCAGGGACCGCGGTCCCGGCGTACGCACATCACCGGGGCGTCCAGCACATGGCGGGCCCAGGCGCGGCGCGGGTCGGCGTCCAGCGGCGGCCCGCCCGCCCGGCCGGTGCCGATCTGGGCCCACCGCAGCTGCCGCGTGGACCGCCAGCCGGTGGGGCGGCCGCCGGACAGCGGCGAGTTGGCGAACGCGGCCACGAGGACCGCGCCCAGCTGGTGGGCGAGCCACCAGCGGCGTACGTGACCGAGCTGGCCGGGCTCCTCGTGCCCGGCGTCCAGGCATACCTGCACGGAGGCGGTGGTGCACATCATGAAGCGGCCCGCGGGACCGGTGCGGTCGAGGCAGGCCTCCATGGCGTCGTACCGCGCCTGGCGCAGGTACCGGCGGGGTGCGCGCCAGGGCTCGTGGCCGAGGCCGACGAGGGCGAGACCGTCCTCCCGCAGGACCGCCCGGACGGCGTCCAGGTCGGCCCGGACGGCGTCGACGCACTCCATCAGGGAGGCGGCGGGCAGCGAGCTCAGTTCCAGCTGGCCGCCCGGTTCGACGGTCAACGCCGAGTTCAGGGGCACGGTTCGCAGTGCGGTGTAAGCCGCTTCCAGTCTTTCGTCCGTCACAGGGAGCCACGGCGCGCGCTGCTCGTGGACCAGCCACTCCACCTCGACGCCGAGGCGCGCGGGCGGACCGGTCTTGAAGCAGATGCCGTGGACCAGCGCCTCGACCTCGGCTTCCGTGACGGTGGTGCGTGGCCGCGTACAGCCACCTACCGCATCGGACATGTCGGGATCCTCCTGAGATTCCACCATGTCGCCGACCCTGTTCGTGGTGGGCCGGGTCGGCATACTCGCCCCAGCCAAGACCCTCGCGCCGCTCCGCACAAGGGTGCATATCGGGACGTTCCTGTTCGGCAATCTCCACGACCCGACCGTTTCCGGGGGCTTCCCCCGTCGTTTCCCGGGCCGGGAAATGCCGTTGCGCCGCATCACCAGCATCACCCAGGATTCCCGCATGAGCACGACGGGGGAGGCCGCGCGGTGTGCGGTCATGGCGTCCACGGGGGTGGCGCCATGAGCGCGCGCCTGCGGGGCATCGCGCAGCAGACCGAGCAGATCGTCATGGCGGGGGCCTATCGCACGCCCGGCGGGCGTGAGGTGCCGCTCGCGGCGGCGGTCGAGGCGGCCCGCGAGGGCACCCGGATGTACGGTCCGGAGCCGGTCGGGGTGCCCCCGTCCGCCCCGGTGGCCACGGTCCTGGAGGTCACGGGCGAGAGCAGCCTGGAGGCCGCCCGCCGGCTCGGCGGCGAGGTGGCCGTGCTGAACTTCGCCTCCGCCCGCAACCCCGGCGGCGGGTACCTCAACGGCGCCCAGGCCCAGGAGGAGGCCCTGTGCCGGGCCTCCGCCCTGTACACGTGCCTGCTGCGGGCCCGCGCGTTCTACGACCACCACCGTGCCCACCGCGACCCGTTCTACACGGACCGCGTCATCCACTCACCCGCCGTGCCCGTCTTCCGCGACGACCGCGGACGGCTGCTGGAGTCGCCGTACACGGCCGGATTCCTCACCGCCGCCGCACCGAACGCGGGCGTGGTGCTGCGCACCGCACCGGAGCGCGCCGGCGAGCTGGGCACGGCGCTGGCCGTGCGCGCCGAACGGGTGCTGGAGACGGCCGCGGCCCACGGCTACCGGCGGCTGGTGCTCGGCGCCTGGGGCTGCGGCGTGTTCCGCAACGACCCGGCCCAGGTCGCCGGCGCCTTCCGGACGCTGCTCGGGCCCGGCGGACGGTTCGCCTCGGCGTTCGAACGGGTGACGTTCGGCATCCTGGACCGCACACCCGGCGGCACGGTCCGCGCCGCGTTCGCGCGGACCTTCCCGGAGGCCGCCGCCGACGGGCGTCAACTCCAGCCGTAGCGCTCCCGCAGCCGCTGCCGTACGAGGTCGAACCGCATCCGGTCCAGCGCGCACGCCTCGCGACGCATACCGGCCTCGTGCAGCCGCAGCACCCGGTCCACGTCCACCCAGGAATCCCGCCCCGACCGGTCCCAGGGCCCGCTGCCGATCGGCACCCACTCCCGGTCCCCGTCGTGCCGCTTGCTGGAGAGCTGCACGGCCAGCAGCGTGCCCGCCGCCTCCCGGGCGACGACGAGCACGGGACGGTCCTTGCCGCGCCCGTCGTTCTCCTCGTACGGCACCCACGTCCAGACGATCTCGCCCGGATCCGGATCCCCGTCGTGCGCGGGCGCGTACTCGGTACGCACCGGGCCGGCCTCCCGCGGGTCCGCCTCGGTGGTCGCGGCGGGGCCGCGGCGGCCGGGCACGTACGCGTCGCTGTCATCGGTCATGCGGGTGAAGGCGTTCACGGCCGTACCGTACGCGACACGTCCCGCGGTTGCCGGACCGGTCGGCGCGGCCCTGGGCCGGATGGCAGGCTGATCTTCGGCCACCCTCCGTACGAGCAACGAGAACAGGAGCCGACGTCATGACCGACAAGCTCACCGTGAGCGTCCTGGGAACCGGCATCATGGGCGCCGCGATGGCCCGCAACCTCGCCCGTGCCGGGCTCACCGTCCGCGCCTGGAACCGCAGCCGGGACAAGGCGGAGCCGCTGGCCGCCGACGGCGTGGGCATCGCCGACGGCCCCGAGGAGGCGGTGCGGGACGCCGACGTCGTCCTCACCATGCTCCACGACGGCCCGGCCGCCCTGGACGTCATGCGCCGCGCCGCCCCCGGCCTGCGCGCCGGCGCCGCGTGGATGCAGTCGACCACCGCCGGCCTCGACGCGGTCGAGGACCTCGCCGCCTTCGCCCGCGAACACGGTCTGGTCTTCTTCGACGCCCCGGTGCTCGGCACCCGGCAGCCCGCCGAGGCCGGCCAGTTGCTCGTCCTGGCCGCCGGCCCGGCCGACGCGCGCGCCACGGTGGCGCCCGTCTTCGACGCGGTCGGCTCCCGCACGGTGTGGACCGGCGAGGACGGTGCCGCCGGCAGCGCGACCCGGCTCAAGCTCGTGGCCAACAGCTGGGTCCTCGCCGCCACCAACGCGGTCGGCGAGGTCCTGGCCCTGGCGCAGGCGCTGGGCGTGGACCCCGACGGCTTCTTCGACGCCATCGCCGGCGGACCCCTCGACATGGGCTATCTGCGCGCCAAGGCCGGACTGATCCGCGACGGTGCCCTCACCCCGCCCCAGTTCGCCGTCACCACCGCCGCGAAGGACGCCCGCCTGATCGTCGAGGCGGGCGAGCGCAACGGCGTACGCCTGGACGTCGCCGCCGCGAGCGCGGAGCGCCTGGAGCGCGCCGCGGCCCAGGGACACGGCGACGAGGACATGGCGGCGGCCTACTTCGCCAGCTTCGACGAGAAGCCGTCCGACTGAGCGCGTCCGGGGTACCGGACGAGCGGAAGCAACGGAATGCCGAAGCAGCCTCGAAACGATCAAGACACGAAGGAGTTTCCGATGTCCAAGCCCCCGCTGCCGCCCGAGGCCGTCGACCTGCTGCGCCGCCCCAACCCGTGCGTGATGGCCACCCTCCGCTCGGACGGCGCCCCCGTCTCCACGCCCACCTGGTACGTGTGGGAGGACGACGGCCGCGTCCTGATCAGCCTCGACGAGGGCCGCGTACGCCTCAAGCACCTGCGCCGCGACCCGCGCGTGACCCTCACCGTCCTGGACGGCGACGACTGGTACACGCACGTCACCCTCATCGGCCGCGTCACCGAGACCCGGGACGACGAGGACCTGGCCGACATCGACCGGATCTCCACTCACTACACGGGCAACGCCTACCCGGACCGGGTCCGCGCCCGCGTCAGCGCGTGGATCGAGGTCGAGCGCTGGCACGGCTGGGGCTCGATGAAGGACAGCGACCAGGCGTCGACCTGAGCGCCGGCCCGGCCGGTTCCGCGCCGGCCGGGCTCAGCTCGCGAAGACGGCCTGGGCCGCCCGCGCCGTCCGCGCCCGAGGGGCGAGGACCGGCCCGTCGGACGGGTGCCGCCACAGGCCCCGCGCGGCCAGCCGCGGCAGGACGCCCTCGCCGAACCAGTACGCCTCCTCCAGATGCGGGTAGCCGGAGAGCACGAACTCCTCGATGCCCAGGGACGCGTACTCCTCGATCCGCTCGGCGACCTCCTCGTGGCTGCCGACCAGGGCGGTGCCCGCGCCGCCGCGCACCAGGCCGATGCCGGCCCACAGGTTGGGGTGGATCTCCAGACCGTCGCGGGCGCCGCCGTGCAGCGCCAGCATGCGCCGCTGCCCCTCCGACTCGCTGCGCGCCAGGCCCTCCTGCACGGCCGTCACCGTGGCCGGGTCGAAGCCGGACAGCAGCCGTTCCGCCTCCGCCCAGGCCTGCGCCGAGGTGTCGCGGCTGATGACGTGCAGCCGGATGCCGAAGCGCAGGGTGCGGCCCTCCTGCGCGGCGAGCTCCCGGACCCGGGCGATCTTCTCGGCGACCTGCGCGGGCGGCTCGCCCCAGGTGAGGTACACGTCGACGTGCCGCGCGGCGACCTCGATCGCGGCGGGCGACGAGCCGCCGAAGTAGACCTCGGGCACCGGGTCGGGTACGCGGGCCAGCTTCGCGTCCTCCACCCGGAGGTGCTCGCCGAGCAGATCGACACTCCCGCCGTCCCACAACTGCCGGACCACGCTCAGGAATTCGCCGGTACGGCGGTAGCGGGCGTCCTTGTCGAGGAAGTCGCCGAAGGCCCGCTGCTCCCGGCTCTCGCCGCCGGTGACCACGTTCAGCAGCAGCCGCCCGCCGGTCTGCCGCTGGAAGGTGGAGGCCATCTGTGCGGCGAGCGTCGGAGACAGGAGCCCGGGCCGGAAGGCCACCAGGAACTTCAGACGCTCGGTGTGCTGGCTGACCATCGCGGTGGTCAGCCAGGCGTCCTCGCACCAGGCGCCGGTGGGGGTGAGGGCGCCGGCGAAACCGAGGTTCTCCGCGGCACGGGCGATCTGGCTCAGATAGGCCACCGTCGGGGGCCGGTCCCGGCCGGACGTGGTGGCCGGTGTGCCGTGGCCGCCGCCGACGACGTCGCGGCTGTCGCCGTTGGTGGGCAGGAACCAGTGGAAGGTCAGGGACATGCCGTCTCCGATCAGGGGGAGGTCTTCGGGGCGCCGGGTCAGCTCGCCGCGGCGAGCAGCGGGGCGTGCCCGAGCGCGGCCGAGAACTGGTCGACCACCTGGGTGAGCGCCTCGGCGGCGGCCGGGGCGACCGACAGGGTCCCGTCGTCGTGCCGGGTGAGGTCCCGGTCGAGGGTGAACCAGCCCTGGACGATGTGCCGCGCGCCCATCGAGGTGAGGACCGGACGCAGTGCGTAGTCGATGGCCAGCACATGGGCGACGCTGCCGCCCGTCGCGAGCGGCAGCACGGTCTTGCCGGTGAGCGCGTACTGCGGGAGCAGATCCAGCAGCGCCTTCAGCACACCGGAGTACGCGGCCTTGTAGACCGGGGTGCCGACGACCACGCCGTCCGCGGCGGCGAACAGCTCGGTGGCCTCCACGATGGCCGGATGCGCGAAGTCGGCGCCCAGCAGCGCCTCGGCGGGGATGGTGCGGACGTCGAGCGGGATCACCCGGTGGCCCTGCGCGACCAGCCGCTCGTCGAGGTGGCGCAGCAGACGGTTGGTACGGGAGGAGGCGGAGGGGCTGCCGGAGACGGACAGGACGGTGGCCATGGGGGACCTCTTTCGGGAAACGCCCGGAGACCTCCGCGTGCCGGAGCACGCGGGGGTGCGGGAAGGGGACATGAGGGCCGGCGGGCGCGGACCCGAGCGGGGAAGCCGGCTCGTCGGAACACGCCGTGCGCGTGCGCGGGTGAGGGGGACAGTCCGTGCGGGAGGGCGGCCGTGTCCGGGGGTTGCGCGCCGCTGCGGGAGAAAGTGGGCCTGCCGGCGGGAAGGTCAGACCGGGCGGCGACAGCAGGCGCTGGAGACACGCGCGAGGTCGACGTGGCGTCGCCGCGTGAGATCCGGTCGCGTCTGCTTCATGACGGCGATCGTCGCAGTCGGCCCGCGCGGCCGTCAAGGAACAGCGGTCCGTTCCCGTCCGTCCACCGCGGGATTTCACATGGGCGTGACATGGCCGCCGGTACAGTGAACGCGGCCCCGCCCCATCGCCATGCGGGTGCGTTCCGGGGGTACTCGAACCTCCATGACGTTGCCCAAGCCGCTCAAGAACGCGCTGATCGTCGTGCTGACCTACGCCTGCGCCGTGCTGATCCTGCGGTACCGGCGCGACGGCATGGACTGGGGCCCGGCACTGCTGATCGCCCTGCTCGTGACTCCGCTGGCCCTGCTGCTGTCCGCGGGGCGGGAGCGGCTGATGGGCACGGCCCGGCGGGCGGGCGAGCGGGCGCGGGAGCGCCGTCGGGGGCACGCCGCCGAGTAACGCGGCGGCGGGTGCCCCGGATGCGCGGCGTGGCACCGACGCCGACCATGCGGGTGGGGCCGTGCGGGGCAAGTCGGAGAGGGCCGGATGCGGGCTTTTGGGCCACATTCACTTCGACGGTTTTCGGCCCGTGAGGCGCGCACGGGAGACGCCCCTTCCGTGGCCCTGCTTCACACCCTGCCCGTTGCCGAAGCGGCATACCCCGCGCCAGGGGCGTGATCCGGCCTGACCGCCCGTCCCGGCCGCGGTCCGCGACGCCGTCGAGAACGGCGTATTGCTGTCGCTGTCTCCCCGGTGCGGCCACATGCCGTGCTTCTCCGGCGGGACCCCGGGGCAGACGGCTGGGGACATTGGGGGACGAGCCCGGTGGTCCGCGAGGACGGCCGGGATGACCTTGGGGGTCGTACATGGTCCGTGTTCTCGTGGTGCACGACGCGCTGCTGCTGCGTTCGGCGCTGGCACAACTGCTCCTGTCCGCCGACGGACTGGAGGTCTCGTCCATGTCCTCCCAGGGCGAGGACGACTTACCCGCGGACGTGTGCGTCGTGGACGGAGACTGTCTGGAGGGCACGGAACTCTGCCGCGCACCCTTCTGGGAGCGGTGCGGGACACGGCTGGTCGTCCTCGCGGCTCCGGAACGGCCGGGCGTGCTGCGCAGGGCGTTCGACGCGGGAGCGCTCGGCTTCGTCGCCAAGGACGCCCCGTCCCACCGTCTGATCGACGCCGTGCACACCGTCGCCAAGGGGGAACGGTTCCTCGACGAGAGACTCACTGTCGCCCTTCTCGAGGCGTCCCGGACCCCGCTGACGGCCCGTGAGCTGAACGTGGTGGCGCAGGCCGCGCAGGGCTCCTCCATCGCCGAGATCGCCGGCGCCCTCCACCTGTCGCGGGGGACGGTGCGCAACTACATGGCCAGCGCGATACGGAAGGTCGGCGCGCGCAACCGGGTCGACGCGATACGCATCGTCCAGAGCGCCGGCTGGGTGTGAGAACGCGGGGCACGGGGCGCGCCGGGGTCACTTCCCGGTCTCGCCCCAGTGCCCCACCAGATCGCGGTAGAGCGGTGAACGGCCCAGGAGTTCACGGTGCGTCCCGCATGCCGCACCGACACCGTCCAGTACCAGGATCCGGTCGGCCCGCAGCGCCGACGACATGCGGTGGGCCACCACGACCAGCGCACCCGGACGGCGGGCGAGGGCCTCCTCGGCCCGCGCCTCGGCGGCCGGGTCGAGGTGGCAGGTCGCCTCGTCGAGCAGGAGCAGGCGGGCCGTGGACAGGTGCGCCCGCACCAGCACGAGCAGCTGGCGCTCGCCCTGCGAGAGATCGCCCGGGCCGAGCGGCGCGTCGAGCCCGCCCAGGCGCTCGACGAGACCGTCGGCACCGAGCTCGCGCACGGCGGCCCGGATGCCGGCCGCGGACGCGTCCGGCCGCAGATACGTGAGGTTGTCCCGCACCGTCGCGCTGAAGACGTACGCCTGCTGCGGCAGCAGGACGCGCAGGGCGGAGAGTTCGGCCGGGGCCCGGCCGGTGACCGTACGGCCGGCCACCTCGACCACACCGCCGCTCGGCGCCAGTGTTCCGGCGACCAGGCGGGTGAGGGTCGACTTGCCGATGCCGCTGGGGCCGACGACGGCCAGGTGCTCGCCGTCCTCCACCCGCAGGTCGAGCGCGTCGAGGACCGGTTCCGCCCGCGCACCGTAGGACAGCGTCACCGACCGCAGTTCCACGGCGGGTACGGGTGACCCCGCCCGCCGGCCGGCGTCCGCCGTGGGCGCCGGCGGCGTCGTGCCGGGGAGGGGCGGACGCGGCCCCGGCCCCGTGATGCGGTCCAGGACCACCAGCAGCCGCGTGCCCGCGGCGCCGATCGCCGTCATCAGGGTGTGCAGAGCGGGCAGCAGGGCCTGGGCGAGGTACGTGAAGGCCCCCAGCAGCGCCCCGGTGCCGACCCCCCTGCCGCGCAGCCACGGCACGGCCACCAGCAGCAGCAGGACCGGCAGCTGACCGGCGACACCGAGGGCCAGCGTGCGCACCGCGGCCCAGCGGGCGAGGACACGCGCGGTGGCGGCGGCGTCCGCGACGAGCCGTTCACCGCTGCGTGCCACCTCTTCCTGTGTACCGCAGGCGGTGATGTCGCGCAGCGCCCCCCGCGTCCGCGCCGCGTGATCGCCCAGCGCCTCGTCGGCGGCGAGGGCCCGGCGCTGCGCCGCAGCCATGGGCCGCAGCGTCACCAGGAACAGGGCCAGGCCCCCGGCGAGGGGCGGCACGACGACCAGCAGCAGCGCCGGGTCCAGCGAGAACAGACCGAGCAGCGCGCCCGCGGCGGTGAACACGAACGAGCGCAGCGTCAGCACGAGCCCGGCGAAGCTGTCCCGCACGATCTCGACCTGGTTGGTGAGCCGCGACACGGCGGCACGGTCCCCACCACCGGGACGGGCCTGCGCCTCCGCCATCGACCGCTCGACCGCCCGCCGCACCAGACGGTCCCGCAACGGCTCGGTCAGACCGGCCAGTTGGGCGAAAACGCCCCTGACCACGGGCGCCCCGAGCACCACGGCGAGGGCGGCGACCCCGAGCCAGCCGAGCCCCGCGGCCGTGTCTCCGGCCAGGAACCCCCGGTCGACGGCCTGCGCGACGCCGTACCCGATCAGGAAGGTCTGCGCCGACTCGGCCACCGACCACGCCCCGAGCCGCGCGAGGACGCCCTTGCGCCCGGCCAGGAACCGCCGGGCGGGCGGCACGGCCCGGCGCAGCGGACCGGGCTCCCGGCCGGACCACGCCGTCCGGCTGCCGTCGGCGGCGGTCACGGCCGCGCCTCGCCGTGCAGGGAGGCGATCCGGTCGCCCGCGGGCCCGGCGCCGGTCTCCTCGGCACCGGATTCCGCGCCGGTGGCGAACACGGCCCGGTAGGCGGCCCGTTCCCACAGCCGCCGATGGGGGCCGACCGCCCGGACCCGCCCGTCCTCCAGCCAGATCACCAGGTCCGCCCGCGCCGCGACCGACGGACGGTGCGCCACGACCAGGCGCGTGGTGCCTTCGAGGGAGTGGCGCACCGCCCGGTCCACGGCGTGCTCGGTGGCGGTGTCGAGACTGGAGGTCGCGTCGTCCATCACGAGCAGTCGGCCCGCGTGGGCGAACGCCCGGGCCAGACCCAGACGCTGGTACTCGCCGCCGGACAGCGGGACGTCGGCGAGCCGGGTGTCGTACGTCCGCGGCAGGCGGCGTACGAAGGCGTCGGCACCCGCGACACGGACCGCCTCCCGCACCCGGTGCGGCGTCGCGGGGCGCGCCCCGGCCGCGACCGCCTCCGCCACCGTGCCGTCACCGAGCACAGGACGTGCGAAGGCGAAGCCGATCTCGGCGCGCAGGCACGCACGGGTTAGGGAGTCCAGAGGGGCGCCGTCCAGCAGGACCTCGCCCTCGTCGGGGTCGAGCAGCCGGCCCGCCACGGCGGCCAGTACGGACTTGCCGGCGCCGCTGCGGCCCACGACCGCGGCCGTCGCCCCGCCGGGCACCACCACGTCGTCCGCCCGCAGGACCTCCGCCCCCTCCCGCAGGACCCGCACACCCCGTAGCTGGAGGACGCCCGGGCCACCCGGGGGCAGGGTCCGGCCGCCGTGGCGCAGGGCGGGCAGCCGTTCCAGAGCAGCGGTGCGCTCCCGCGCCGTCCGCCCCCGGACCAGCGCGCCGAGCAGGGTGGCCGCGCTGCCGAACCCGGCGGCCAACTGCGCGTAGCGGCACACCGCCAGCAGCTCGCCGACGCTCAGGGCTCCCGCGCCGAGCCGGAGGCCGCCGACGGCCGTGGCCGCCACCGTGAGCAGCGGGACGAGCACACCGCCGGTGGCCAGCGCCCGCCCGTGCAGTGCCCACATGCGCTCGCCCAGCGCGCTGAGCTCGGCCAACGGGTCGAGCACCCGGTCGCGTTCACGGTCCGTCGTCCCGGCCGCGGCGATGGTCTCCGCGCCCTCCATGGCCTCCAGCAGGCGGCCGGCGATGTCCGACTGCACGCGCTGGTAGGCACGCACCGAGGCCCCCGTGTCGCGCGCGAACACCCGCAGCACGAGTACCAGGGCGGGCAGCCCGGCCAGGACGCACACGGCGACCCACACGTCGACGAAGGCCAGCGCGACGAGCGCGCCGGCCGGGGTGATCAGCGAGGCGGCCAGCGCGGCCCGGGCAGCCGGGGCGCCGCCCGCGTCGGAGGCGTTGAGCGTCAGCCGCGTCCCGACGTCTCCCGCGGAGTACGGACGCGCCCTTTCCGGTACGGCGTGCAGCAGGCCGGTGAGGGCGCGGGAGCGGATCGACGCCGTCCAGCCGGCGGTGCACCGGCCGGTGAGCAGCGCGGTCAGGCTGTCGAGGAGCACCTCGCCGGCGAGCACCACCACGCTCACCACGAGCCAGGGTCCGGCGTCGCCGTCGTCCAGCAGCAGGTCCAGCGCCCGGCCGAGGACCAGGGGCTGCGCGACCGCGGCGGCGGCCGCCGCCACCGAGCACACCAGCACCAGCAGTTCGGGCCCACGGCCGGGGTCCGCGCCGGGCACTCGCTGTTGTCGTCGCCGGACCGGGGTCGTGTCCACCGGCAGCCCCTCCTCGTGGTCGGCGCCGCACACGGCGGCGACGAGACACGGCACCGGCGCCCCGGCGGTGAGGCCGGGACGCCGGTACCGGACCGCACGGCCCGCCGCGGTGACCGCGGCGGGCCGTCTCGGACGTCAGTTACAGGTCGTGATGCTGAGGCTGCTGTCGCCGCAGAGCAGCAGGCTGGCGCGGCTGCCGGTCTCGACGTCCCCCATGGCCTCTTCCTTCGGGGTCTCCATCGACTGCAGGTCGAACAGGTTCATGTGCTCATCCCTTCGTACGGACAACGGGTGCTTGTTCACGGCCCCTCGTGGGACCGGCTCATGGGCCGCGGCTCGGGCCGCGGCGGTGGGAGGAACGGCAGACCGGCGGACCGGTCGCCGTGTACGGACGCGAGGGCCAGCAGACAGCCGGCCGTCCCGGTGGACAGGTCCATCGACAGGCGCATCATCTGCTCGCCGGGAAAGGCGAGCCGGCCGCGGTAGGACATGGCGTGCCAGGCCAGCGCGTCGATCTGGCGCCGGACGGCCGCGGGCCCGGTGCCCGGGCCGGGCGCCGTCGTCCGGCCGAGGTACAGCACCATGCCGGCGACGCCACGGTAGAGCCCGGGCTGGGCGTAGAACATGGCCTGCGCCGCGCGCACGATCTCGCTCCGCGCCCGCTCGAACTCCTCGTCGGCGCGGTGCGCCAGGTAGTCGTCGAGCACCATGCCGATGCCCACGCTGCCGGCCCCCAGGTACGGCATGGTGCGCCAGCCCTCGTCCACCTGGAGGGCGCCGCCCGCGCCGCGGACGCAGCGCGCGAGATCCTGGCGCAGCGCGTCGCCGGCGAGGTCCAGCAGGGCGGTGTCCCCGGTGCGTTCGTACAGGCGCAGGAACAGCAGCGCGCTGCCCGTCGCGCCGTGCAGCAGACCGGCGCGGGCCCGGCGGCCGGACCCCCGGCCCGGTGGACCGGCCGGTGCGCTCCGTGCGCTCAGCTCGGCGCACCGCAGGGCAGCCGTGCGCAGGGCCGGGTCCCCGGTGGAGGCGGCCAGGGAGTCCAGCATCAGGCCGATGCCGGCCGTGCCGCCGTGCAGGTCCGGGGAGAGTCCGTCGAGAGGATGCTCCAGGAGTGTCGCGGTCAGGTCGAGCGCCCGGGCCCGGTGCCCGAGCCGGTCCAGCGTCCAGGCGGTCCCCGCGATCCCGTCGTGGAAGCCCAGCGGCATGCCCGACGGCGGTTCCTTCGTCCGCTCCAGGAGCCACTGCTCCCCGTCCTCGTCGCGTCCCGCACCGCTCTCGGCGAGGGCGTACAGCACGCCGGCCGCTCCGTATCCGAACGAGAGGCCGCCGCCCGCCGTGGCGAACTGGGCGACGTCGCCGGGGAACAGACGGTCGTCGCGGGACGGGGTCGCCGACGCGCGGACGGCCGCCGCCATCGAGTCCCGGCTGCGGGGCCAGTCACCCGGCTCGACCGGGACGAAGCCGCTCCCGTCCCGGCGCGCCGACGGCGGACGGACCGGCGTGCCGGTGATCTCGGCGACCGCCGCGTCCAGGAAGGCCCGCGGGACCGGGAACTGCCGCGCCACCACGTCGGCGAGGTGCTCCGCCTTGCGCCGGTCCAGCGCCAGCAGGCTGGTCAGGGGCAGGAACAGGGCCAGCCGCAGACAGGCCAGGGCGTACCGGTCCACGGCCGGGCCCCGCCGGCCGGGCGGCGCCACGAACCCGGGGTGCGCGACGGTCTGCCGGCCCGGCTCGTCGACGTGGTGGGCGGCCTCGAAGTCCAGCAGGGCCACCCGTCCGTCGTCGCGGACCATGATGTTGAACAGGTGCAGGTCGTTGAAGACCACGCCCCGCTCGTGCACCTGCGTGACGGCCCGCTCGACCTGGGCGTGGATGTCCAGCGCCCACTCGGTGTACTCGGCGAGCCGCCCTTCGTCCGGGTCGGCCTCGATGAGCGGATGGCGCCGGGCGAAGAAGGTGTTGAGCGGCTTGCCGTCGAGGTGTTCGAGGACCAGGAAGTGGTGCTCTCCGACGGTGAACGCGTCCCGCACCTCGGGGGTGCAGTCCAGACCGGACAGCCGCTCCAGGGCCCGGCGTTCGCGCTCCAGCCGGGCCACCGCGTCCGCCCCGTCGGCCGCCAGACCCGCGCGCGGGCGGCCCTCCTTGAGGACCACGAGCTCACCGGTGCGTGTGTCCCGCGCCCGGTAGACGCCGCCTCCGTTGGAGAAGTGGAGCGCCGCCTCGACGGTGTAGGGGATGTCCGCCAGGGTCACCGTGGCCCGCGCGTCGAGGTGGGGCCGCAGGAACTCCGGCACGCTCACCCAGTCGGGCACCCGGAACACCGGGCCGCGCAGGTCCGGAACGAGCACTCCGTCAGGGTCCGCGACCGCCGGCCGCAACTCGCCGTCCTCGTCGTAGCAGTTGCGGCGGGTGAAACTGCCGTAGCGCACGTGCACCGGGCCGTCGCCGAGTCTGAGGTCGCTCAGGATGTGCGGTCCGGGCTCGCCCGCCAGCAGGTCGCTCAGCTCGCCCGCGAGGCGTTCGAACCGCTCCTCGTCCGCCGGGTACACGGTGATGAACTTGCCGCTGCCCGCCCGGTCGGCGTACTTGGCGTTGCGCTGGTGGAGCAGATAGCGGCTCGGGACGAACTTGAACGCGACACCGTGCTCGAGGCAGTGCCGCCGTACGCGCTCCAGGACGGATTCGGCGTTGTCCAGGCAGGCGGAGACGTGGATCTTCCAGCCCTGCGCCGGCAGTTCGGCGTCCAGCGGCCGCAGGGCCAGCCAGTCGCCGCTCTCGCCGCGCTGCCAACCGGCCGGGACCGGCTCGGTGGCCGCCGCGTACCGGGTGCCGGCCGCGGCGGTGCCGGGGGCCGTGCGGTGCGGCGCGTCGTAGAAGTGCGGGTCTGCGTCGCAGTACACGGCGTAGCCCTTGTTCACGCCTTCTCCCTCCACCGGTCGGTGCCGAGGAAGACGCTGTCACGCGCCACCGCGCCCGGGACAGTCACCGCTGTCACCTCTCGAACGTGCGGAACGCACAGGTAACTTGGGAGGCGCCGGAGACGACGAGGTGACGCCGCTGTCGGTCGGCGGGGTGACCGTCCGGACGGATCTCTCCCCGCGACGCGGCCGTCCGTAGACCGGCGGTGCTCTGCGCTACGCGGCCACGACCGACCCGACGGTGGTGATCCAGCGCCTGCTCGTCGGCACGGGAGGGCTGCCCGTGACGTACCTGGTGCGGTGGAGAGCCGGCGGGTGCGTCGGGACCGTCTCTAGTCCTTGCGTCCGGTCACGGCCACCGTGACACCGAGGCCGATCATGGCCAGGCCGCCCACCCCGCCGACCGCGGACAGCCGCCGCGGGGAGTCCGCGAACCAGTCGCGCGCCGTGGCCGCGAGCAGTCCCCAGGCGCTGTCGCAGGCCACCGCGATGACGTTGAACACCAGGCCGAGCAGCAGCATCTGAGCCGCGACACCACCCTGCTCACGGTCGACGAACTGCGGCAGCACCGCGGCGAAGAAGACGATGGTCTTGGGATTGGTCACACCGACCGCGAACCCCTCCCAGAAGGTGCGCCGGCCTCCAGGCGCCTCCCCGTCGCCGGTGAACGCCGCCCGCAGGGAACGCCGTTCGCGCCACGCCTTCACCCCGAGGTGCACGAGGTAGGCGGCGCCCGCCAGCTTGAGCACCGTGAAGACCAGGAGCGAACGTTCCACGACCGACCCGACCCCCAGGGCGACGGCGACGACCAGCACGTACGCGCCGAGGGTGTTCCCGACGACCGTGGTGAGCGCGGCCCGGCGCCCCTGCGCGAGCGCCCGGCCGATCACGAACAGCACACTGGGGCCCGGTACCACGATGAGCAGCAGCGACAGGGCGGCGAAGGCGAGGAGACGGTCGGGCGACACCATGACGCCATGCAAGCACGGGGCGGGCCCGGCGATCCACGGCATTTCGCGGCCGCCGGCCGGCCCGGTCGACATGGCCGGCCCGCTCGCCTAAGATCTTCCGCGCGGCATCGCGTGCCGGTCACCGGCCGGGTGAGGCATGGAGGCGCCGCGGAGATGCCCGTGGAGGCATTGACCGTGTCAGTCGAGTTCAACCACACCATCGTTCTCTCCCGCGACCGGGAGAAGTCCGCCCGCTTCCTCGCCGGGATCCTCGGCCTCGAGGTCGGGGAACCCGCCGGAATGTTCCTGCCCGTGACGACCGCCAACGGCGTCACCCTGGATTTCGCCACCGTCGGCACCGACATCCCGGCCCAGCACTACGCGTTCCTCGTCTCCGAGGACGAGTTCGACACCATCCTCGCCCGGCTCGTCGAGGGCCGGGTCCCCATCCAGGCCGACCCGCACGGGCGGCACCCGCGCCGGATCAACCGCAACGACGGCGGACGCGGCGTGTACTTCACCGACCCGTCCGGGCACGGCATGGAGGCCTTCACCCGCCCCTACGGCAGTGACCCGGCCTCACCGCTGAACGGCGTCACCGAGGACGTGCCCGGAGCACACTGACCGCCGGCGGCCGGATCCCCTGCGGTACCGCTACCGGGCCAGCAGGTCCCGCAGGGCCCCGGCGACCTCCCCGGGCGCCTCCTCCGCCATGAAGTGGCCGCAGCCGACCGTGACGTGCCGCAGATCGGGGGCCCAGGCCCGCCACAGCGCGGTGGCGTCGTACCCGAGGGCCGTGCCCCAGTCCTGCTGGAGCACGGTCACCGGCATCCGCAGCCGGTTGCCGCGCTCGCGGTCGGCCCGGTCGTGGTCGACGTCGATGCCCGCCGAGGCCCGGTAGTCGGCCACGATGGACGGCACCGCCTCGCGCGACGCCTTCAGATAGGCGGCGCGGACGTCGGTGGGCAGGGCGCCCGGGTCCCGGGTCCAGACGTCGAGGAAGTGGCCGAAGAAGGCGTCCGGGGCGGCGCCGATCAGCTGCTCCGGCAGACCGGGCGGCTGCGCCATCAGATACAGGTGGAAGCCCACGGCCGCCGTCGTCCCGTGCAGGACGTCCCACATGTTCAGGGTCGGCAGCACGTCCAGCGCGGCCAGGTGCGTCACCGCGTCCGGGTGGTCGAGTCCGGCCCGGATCCCGACCAGGGCGCCCCGGTCGTGCCCGGCCAGCGCGAACCTGTCGTGCCCGAGCGCCCGGGCCAGGGCGACGACGTCGGCGGCCATGGTCCGCTTGGCGTACGCGGCGCCGTCGCCGCCGGCGGGCTTGTCGCTGTCGCCGTAGCCGCGCAGGTCCGGGCAGATGACCGTGTGCTCGGCGGCGAGGTCGGCGGCGACGTGCCGCCACATCAGGTGGGTCTGCGGGAAACCGTGCAGCAGCACGAGCGGGCTGCCGGAGCCGCCGACGGCCACGTTCAGCGCGACGCCGTCGGCGACGGTGACACGGTCGTAGGTGAAGCCGGGAAGGGTCGGTGCCATGAGTGATCGGTGCCTTTCGGTGTTCTTCGACGCGTCCGGTCCAGGACGTCTCCCAGGCTGCCGGGCGCGGATCAGCAACCGATCAGCACGCGTACCGTGGTGATCACGGACCACGGGCGCGACGACGCGGAGCAGGGCGGACGGAACATGGAAGCGGTCACCTTCGGGGTGCTCGGGCCCGTCACGGCCGAACGGGACGGCGACCCGCTCGACCTGCGCGGACCCCGGCACCGGGCCCTGCTGGCCCGGCTGCTCCTGGCCCGGCGGCGCGTGGTCCCCGTCGCGCGTCTGGTCGAGGACCTGTGGGACGTACCGCCCGCCCGGGCCGTGGGCACGGTGCGTACCTTCGTCGGCGATCTGCGCCGGGCCCTGGAACCCGAACGCCCGCGCCGCGCACCGGCCCGGCTGCTGGTCACCGAGGGTCCCGGCTACGCCCTGCGCGCGGCACCGGACGCGGTGGACGCCTGGCGTTTCGAGGAGGGCGTGGCCCTCGCCGAACGGCTGCCGGCCGACCGGGCGCCGGCCCGGCTCGGCGCGGCCCTGGGGGAGTGGCGGGGACCCGCCTACGCCGAGTTCGGCGGCGAGGGCTGGGCCCGGGGCGAGCGCGCCCGGCTGACCGAGCTCAGACTTCACGCGGTCGAGCGGCGGGCGGACCTGCTCGTCGGCCACGGCCGGGCGGCCGAGGCGGTCCCCGACCTGGACGCACACCTGGCCGAGCACCCCTGGCGCGAGGAGGCATGGCGGCTGCTCGCCCTGGCCCTGTACCGGACCGGCCGCCAGGCGGACGCCCTCGCGGTACTGCGCCGGGCCCGCGCCCTGCTCGCCGGGGAACTGGGCATCGACCCCGGGCCCGGCCTGCGCCGGCTGGAGGCCGGCATCCTCGCCCAGGACCCGTCCCTCGACCCGCCCGCCGAGCCCGCGGACGCCGCCGCCCGCCTGTGGTCCCGCGCGACCGAGGCGTACGACCGCACGGTCGCCGCCGGGGCCCGCGCCCGCCTGGAGTCGACCGTCGGCCTGCTGCGCGACCTCGCGGTCACCGGCGGCGGTGGTCTCGAGGCGGCCCGGGAGCACCGCGCGGCGGCGATCGTCGCGGCCGAGGAGACCGGCGACGCGGAACTCGCGGCCCGGGTGATCGGCGCCTACGACGTCCCCGCCGTCTGGACCCGCAGCGACGACCCCGAAGCGGCACGGCGGATCGTCACGGCGGCCGAACACACCCTCGCCGCCCTGCCGGACGACGCCTGGGCCGCCCCGGCCCGCTGCCGGCTGCTCGCCACCGTCGCCCTGGAGTCCCGGGGCGTCCGCTCCCCGCGCGGACCCGAGGCCGCCGCCGAGGCCGAGCGGATCGCCCGCCGCCTGGACGACCCCGCGCTGCTGGCGTTCGCCCTCAACGGCGCCTTCATGCAGTCCTGCACCACCGCCGGGCTCGCCCCGCGCCGCGACGCGATCGGCGCCGAACTCATCGCCCTCGCCCGCCGGCACGGCTTGCACAGTCACGAGGTGCTCGGCCACCTGATCCGCGTCCAGGCGCGCTCCGCCCTCGCCGACTTCACCGCCGCCGACGAGCACGCCGACGCCGTGGACCGCCTGGCCGAACGGTACGAACGGCCCCTGGTGGCGGTGTTCACGTCCTGGTACCGGGCCCTGCGGCAGGCCGCCGCCGGCAGCCCTCACGACCGGGCCGAGGCCGGCTACCGGGCCGCCGCCGCACGGCTCGACGGCGCGGGGATGCCCGGCCTGGAGCGCGGCCTGCTGCCCCTGGCACTGCTCGGCCTGCGCCTGGCCCACGGACGGCCCGCGGAGGTGGACCCGCGGGCCGACTGGGGCCCGTACCGCCCGTGGGCCGAACCGTTCGCGCTCCTGCGCGAGGGCCGCGACACCGAGGCCCGGTCGGCGCTCCGCGCCCTCTCCGAACCGCCGCCCGACCTCCTCCACGAGGCCCTGTGCTGCGCCGAGGCCGCGCTCGCCCTCGCCCTCGGCGACCGCACGGCACTGCGACGGGCGTACCGCAGGCTGCTCCCCGCCTCCGGTGAACTCGCGGGCGCGGGCAGCGGGTTGCTCACCTTCGGGCCCGTCGACGACTGGCTCGCCGCGATCCGCCGCGCGCTCGGTCCGGCCGGCACACCGCCGGACACCCCCGCGGCACCTCACGACTGACCCGGCGCGTCTCCCGGCCGCCCGCGCCCCGTCCGGGCGTCGGTTGGGCCGAGCCTCGCCGGGTACCCGGCAGCGCATGAAGTGGCAACAGGTGCAGGACGGTCCGTCCGCGGTGTACGTGGTGGTGCTCGACCCCGGCGAGGACGCGGTCGCCGAGCTCACCGCCTTCGCCCGCGACCGTTCCCTCAAGGCGTCCCAGGTGACCGCCGTGGGCGCCTTCTCGGAGGCGGTCGTCGGCTGGTTCGACCGCGCGGCCAAGGACTACCGGCACATTCCCGTCGGCGAGCAGTGCGAGGTGCTGTCGCTGATCGGGGACATCGCCGTAGCCGACGACGGACCCACCCCGCACCTGCACGCCGTACTGGGCCTGTCCGACGGCTCCACCCGCGGCGGCCACCTGCTCTCGGGCCGGGTCTGGCCGACGCTGGAGGTCGTCGTCCGCGACAGCCCGGCGGAGCTGGCCAAGACGCACCGGCCGGAGATCGGCCTGGCCCTGATCGACCTGGGGTGAGCCCGGCCGCCGGAAGACGGTTTACCGGCCCGCGTGCGGGCTACGCGGCCCGCACGCAAGCACGCACCGACACCCAGGGAGGCCCGACGATGACACAGCGCGTCCGAGACGTGATGTCACCCGCGACGGTGGCCGTAGAGCCCATGACCACGGTCACCCGGGCGGCCCGGCTGATGCGCGAGGAGAACGTCGGCGACGTTCTGGTGACCTACGACTGCGACCTGTTCGGCCTGCTCACCGACCGCGACATCGTGCTCCGGAGCGTCGCCGCCGGCCGCGACCCGGACGACACCACGGTCTGCTCGGTGTGTACTCCGCCACCCGTCGTGACCCTCGCACCGGAGGACTCCACCGAGCACGCGGTCGACCTGATGCGGCGCCACGCCGTCCGGCGGCTCCCGGTCGTCGAGCACGGCGGTGTCCCCGTCGGCGTGGTCAGCCTCGGCGACCTCGCCGGCACCGAGGACCCGCACTCCGCCCTGGCGGACATCAGCACGGCCGCCCCCGGCCACTGACCGGGGCGACGGCACGAGCGACCGGGGCGCACCGCCCCGCGCCGACCGAGAATCCGGGAGGGGACGGACGGAGGAAGCGACATGACCCCCCTGGCAGGAACCCCCGCGGCAGGCGCCCGGGAGGACCGCCGTGCCGTCGGCCGCACCGCACGGCTGCGCAGCCGCATCCCCGAACCCGACGAGGAACCCGACCTCCTCGGCCAGTACCTGGCCCAGATCGGCGCCACCCCCCTGCTGACCGCCGAGGAAGAGGTACGGCTCGCCCAGCGCATGCAGGCCGGCGTCCGGGCGCTCGACGAGCTGGCGGCGGCCGACGCCGGCGAACCGGCCCCGGCGCCCGGGCGGCGCCGCGCGCTGGAGAAGTCCGTCCACGACGGCCAGGCGGCCAAGGACCACATGGTGCGTGCCAACCTGCGGCTCGTCGTGTCGATGGCCAAGCGCCACGCCCACCGGGGCCTGCCCCTGCTGGACGTCATCCAGGAGGGCAACCTCGGACTGATCCGGGCCGTGGAGAAGTTCGACCACACCAAGGGCTTCAAGTTCTCCACGTACGCCACCTGGTGGATCCGCCAGGCCATCGAACGGGGCCTCGCGACCCACGCGCGAACGGTACGGCTGCCCGTGCACGTCGTCGAGCAGCTGCAGAAGCTCGCCAAGGTGGAGCGCAGACTCCGCGGCAGCCTCGACCGCGAGCCGACCGTCGAGGAGGTGGCCGCCGAGAGCGGCATCGACGCGGAGAAGGTCGTCTGGCTGCGCCGCGTCGGACGGGACGCCGTCAGCCTGGACACGCCGGTGGACGAGACGGGTGAGACCGTCGTCGGCGACCTCATCCCCGACACCGAGGTGCTGCGGGCCCCGGAGGTCGCCGAGTTCCGGGCCCTGGCGGAGGAACTGCGGGAGGCCGTCGGCACCCTGGCTCCCCGTGACGCCCTCATCCTCAGCCTGCGCTACGGCCTGCACGACGGCCGGCCCCGCACCCTCCAGCAGGTCGCCGAGCACGTGGGCCTCACCCGTGAGCGCGTCCGCCAGCTGGAGAAGGCCTCCCTCGCCCACCTCCGCGCCCCGGAGAACCGGGACCGCCTGCTGGACTGGGCGAGCTGAGCCCCCGGCGGCCCGCCCGGCCTCAGCCGCCGTCCCCGTCCCCCGGCACCCGGAGCCGGGCGCCCTGCCGCAGCAGCTCCCGCTGCACCAGCCGGTACGGCAGCCCGCGCGGTCCGCGCCCGTGCCGGACGGTCAGCGCGGCGCTCACACCGGCCGCGTGGCCGGTCGCCATGGCGATGGGCATGACCCGGTACGACGAGTGCGCCACGTGCGTCCCGGAGATGCAGCGCCCGGCCACCAGCAGCCGCTCCGTGTCCCGGGGGACCAGACAGCGCAGCGGGATGTCGTAGAAGCTGCCCTGCGGCACCCGCTTCAGAGTGGTTCCGGAGCCGCGCGGATTGTGGATGTCGACCGGATAGGCCCCGTGCGCGACGACGTCCCGGAAGGTGCGCGCGGCGAGGATGTCGTGACCGGTCAGCTGGTAGTCGCCGAGGACGCGGCGGGTCTCCCGCACACCGATGTGGGTGCCGCTCTGCACCACGTACGACTCCTCGAACCCCGGCACGCGGGTGCGCAGGAAGCGGTCGATCGAGGCGAGCTGGCGCCGTGCGGTGTACTCGGCGCGGGTGAGGTCCCACACGCTGGTGCCGAGGACGCGGTTCACCCGGGTGCTGTTCACGGCGACCTCGCGCGGGTGCGGGGTCGCGAAGAAGAGGATGTCCTCGCGCGGCAGCCTCAGCTCCCCGGCCGCCCTGGCCTCCTCGACCAGGTCCCACAGGCCGTGCACACCGCGCCACTGGTCGGGATGCGCGCGCACGTAGTCGGCGAAGTCGGGCCGCGCGAAGTCGGCGACGCGGAACATCAGCGTCATCGGCTGCACCAGCCCGTCCTCGGGCCGGCCGATCTCGTACGGCGCCCCGCAGGCGGTCGCGACGTCCCCGTCCCCGGTGGCGTCCACGACCACCCCGGCGTCGATCACCACCGGACCCGACTTGGTCTCGAACACCACCCGCCAGCCGGAACCGTCGTCCAGCGGCAGCGCACCGGAGGCGAAGGAGTGGAACAGCATCCGCACCCCCGACTCGTCCATCATCTCCAGCAGGGCCAGCTTGAACAGCTCGGGGTCGAAGGGAACCGTGTACCCGGTCCTGGGGGACGGCGGAAGACAGCCGCCGCGGCCCATGAGCCGGTCGAGCAGCTGCCACAGCACGCCCGCGACCACCGGCTCGCCCTCGCCGTGGTCGGTGGGCAGCAGCCGCGAGGTGTCCCCGGACTCCGTGAACGCGGCCTGCTTGTGCTCGTTGTGGAAGGACATCAGCGGCATCACCAGCGCCACGGTCGCGTTGCCACCGAGGAACCCGTACCGCTCGACCAGTACCACGTCGGCCCCGGCGTCGGCCGCGCCGACCGCCGCGGCGAACCCGGCGGGGCCACCGCCCACCACCAGGACGTCGCACCGGCCCCCGTGCCGGGCGGGCCGCGGGGGCAGGGTGACCGTGCGGGGCTCGTGGGGTTCTTCCAGGATCGGCATCGCTCTCCCAGGGATCAGGCGTGCAGCGGTCGCGGTTCGGACACGTACGGCCTGGTCCCCGCCGTCTGCGCCCCCGGGCCGCCGCCGATCTCGTCGAGCAGCGAGCCGCAGCGCACGCAGGTCTCCCGGGCCGCCGAGGACAGCTCCCGCATCCGGTCCAGCAGGTCCTCACGGCGCTGCGGGTACTCGTCCCACAGCCGGTCGACCTCCGCCAGCAGCAGCCCCGCCTGCTCCCGGGCCACGCCCACCAGGGCAGGCGCGCCGAGCCGGCGCGCGAAGTCGAAGACCTTGCCGGAGTAGGGCAGCGGCAGCACCGGAACCCCGGTGAGCGCCGCGAAGATCACGAAGTGCAGCCGCATGCCGACGGCCAGGTCCAGATGGCGCATGAAGCCGAGGATCTCCCCGGGGCTGTAGTCGCCGTGCAGGATCCGCCCCTTGTCCGGCGCGGTCATGTGGGAGAGCACGGCGTGCGCGTGCCGTACGTCGTGCCGTTCCATCGGCAGGAACACCACGTGCGCGTCGAGCCGGCGCACCAGGAAGTCCGCGACGTCGGCGAGCAGCGCGTGGTAGTCGCCCTCGTCGAGCTTCTCGGCGGCCCGGCCCGGTTCCCGCACCGACATTCCCACCAGCCGGGCGCCGGTGCGGATGCCCTCGTCGCGCATCATCGCCTCGGTGAACGGCTCGGGACGCAGCAGCAGTGCCGGGTCGGCGGTGACGGTGACCTCGCGTTCCAGGCCGACCTCCTCCAGGACCAGCCGGGACTCCTCGTCCCGCACCACGACGTCGTCCATGTCCGCCAGGACGGTGCGCACCGCCTCCCGGTCCTCGGCGTCCGTCAGCGGCCCCGCGCCCACGGCGTAGGCGAAGGTGGGCACGCCCCGGGTCTGCGCGGCGCGCACCAGCCGCAGATAGCGGCGGGCCTCGCCGTTGTAGAGGATGCCGCCGCCGCCGAGCACCAGCAGGTCCAGGCCGGGCAGCACGTCCAGGACGTGGTTGCGGCTGACGCCCTCCCAGGGCACCACCTCGTCGGCGTCCCGGTGATGGGCGCGGGTGTGCTCGGCGTTCCGGCTGAGCACCACCAGGTGCGCGTCGGGCCGCTGCGCGCGCAGACAGGCCAGGACACAGGTCAGGATCGCCTCGTCGCCGGTGTTGAACCCTCCGTACGATCCGAGCACGCCGATGCGCGGGCCCGGCCGGGCGGAGTGCGGATGCGAGGGGGCAGTGGTCATCCGGGGGCTCCCGTCACGTCGGAGTCGGCCGGCCCGCCGGCCCGGCACACGGACAGTCTTCGCCCGCGTGCCGTGCCGAGTTGCCTGCCTCACGCCCCGGAAACACCCCATTGGTGCCGTCCTGTCCGGACTTGCGCCGGTGGGTGTGCCGCCCCTCAGATCACGGCGTCCGCGCGCAGCGCCGCGATCTCGTCGGGGGAGCGGCCGAGCTCCGCGAGGATCGCGTCGGTGTGCTCGCCCACCGCCGGCACGGCGTCCATGCGCGCGGGCAGCCCCGCGAGGTCGGCCGGCGGCAGCAGCGCCCGTACCGTGGCACCGCCCGGCACCGGCACCCGGCGCCAGCGGTCGCGGGCGTCCAGTACCGGGTGGTCGAGGAACGCGGCGATGTCGTTGACCCCGGCGCAGGCGATGGCGATGTCCCGCAGGTCCTTCAGGACGGCGTCGCTGTCCGAGCGGGCGATGCGGGCGGCGACCACGGCGTCCAGTTCCTCCCGGTGGGCGACGCGGTCGGAGCCGGTGGCGAACCGGGGGTCCTCCGCCAGCTCGGGCTGTCCGAGGAAGCCGGCGCACAGGGCGGCCCACTCGCGCTCGTTCTGGACGGAGAACAGCACCTCCTTGCCGTCGGCGGCCCGGTAGGCCCCGTACGGCGCGATCGTGGCGTGCCGGGTGCCCAGGCGCGGGGGCTGGCTGCCGCCGTACTCGGTGTAGTAGGCGGGCTGGCCCATCCACTCCGCCAGGGCCTCGAAGAGGGAGACCTCCACCGGGTGGGCCCGGCCGGTGGTGGCGCGGGTGTACAGGGCGGTGAGGATGCCGCTGTACGCGTACATCCCGGCGGCGATGTCGGCGACGGAGATGCCGACGCGCGCGGTCTCCTCGGCGGTTCCGGTGAGCGAGACCAGGCCGGTCTGGCACTGGACCAGCAGGTCGTAGGCCTTGCGGCCGGCCCAGGGGCCGCTGGTGCCGTAGCCGGAGACGGTGCACGGGATCAGCCGCGGGCAGCGCTCCGCGAGGGCCGTGGCGTCCAGGCCCAGGCGGCCGGCGGCGCCCGGCGCGAGGTTCTGCACGAAGACGTCGGCGTCGTCGAGGAGCCGGTGCAGGATCTCGCGGCCCCTCGGGTCCTTGAGGTCGAGGGTGAGCGACTCCTTGGACCGGTTCAGCCACACGAAATAGCTGGAGTGACCGTGCACGGTCGTGTCGTAGCGGCGGGCGAAGTCACCGTCGCCCGGCCGCTCCACCTTGATCACCCGGGCGCCGAGGTCGGCGAGCTGCCGGGTGGCGTAGGGCGCCGCCACGGCCTGCTCGAGGCTGACCACCGTGATCCCGGTCAGGGGAAGCCGCTGCACGCCGATGTCTCCTGCCGCCGGGCCGGGCGCCCGCGGGCGGTACACCCGGCAGGCCTTGTGCGCTGATTTCTACGGCCCCCGTCCGGCGGATGTCAACGGCGGCCGGCCCCCGCACGGGCGCCCTCACCTGTGCCTTCGCCGGCCGGCCCGCGGCCCCTCAGCGGCCCGCCGGGCCCGAGGGTGCGGGCGAGGGCCCGCCGCGGGAGACGACGCGCGTGCCGTGGTCGTCGACGACCCGGGCCTGCAGGGAACCGCAGGCACACCGGGTCCACACCGTGCCGCCCGCCGCGGTGGTGTGCGTGGACACCACCTGGAAGGGCTCGGCACCGTCCGGCCACCCGCAGTGCGGGCAGAGGGCACCAGTCGTGCTGGGCATGGCGACTCCTTCAGGCATGGGTGGTACGCGGGGGAGGGCTGGTGCGCGAGTGCCGATCGACCGCGGCACCACAGACAGGGTGCGGCCACAGATCCGTTCACGTCCAGGTTGACTCCCCGGACCTCACCGTGAAGCGTGGCCTTCATGATTGACCTGCGCAGGCTCCACGTCCTGAGAGCGGTCGCCCACTACGGCACGGTCACCGCCGCGGCCCACGCCCTGCACTTCACCCCGTCGGCCGCGTCCCAGCAGATCCGGCAGCTCGCCCGCGACCTGGACGTCGTCCTGCTGGAGCCGCAGGGCAGGGGCGTACGACTGACCCCGGCCGCCGAGCGCCTGCTCGCGCACGCCGACGCCATCCAGGCCCGCTGGGACGAGGCGGAACTCGATCTGCGCGCGGGGGAGGGGACGCCCGCCGGGCCGCTGCGGGTCACGGGGTTCCCGGTGGCCGTCTCGGTGCTGCTGGCGCCGTTGGCCGCGCGGCTGCGGGAGCGGTATCCGCGGCTGTCCCCACGGATCAGGGAGGCCGGCGTGACGGAGAGCTTCGACCTGCTCTTCGAGGGGGAGAGCGATCTGGCGGTGGTGGAGGCGACGCCGCACAACCCGCCGTCGGCCGACGCGCGCTTCGATCAGCGGCCGCTGCTGGACGACCCGTTCGACCTGGTCGTGCCCGAGGGCCACCCGCTGGCCGGACGGGAGTCGGTCGGCCTGGCGGAGGCGGCGCACGAGCCGTGGATCGCGCCCGTGCCCGAGAGCCCCTGCCGGCCGCACGTGATGTCGGCGTGCGGTGCCGCCGGGTTCACCCCCGACGTGGTGCATCACGCCCTCGACTGGAACGTCACCGCCCACCTCGTCGCGCACGGGCTGGGCGTGGCGCTGATCCCGCGGCTCGCCCGGCCGGACGCGGATCTGCCGATCGTCCGGGTGACCTGTGCGGACCGGCCGCACCGCACGCTGCTGACCTGCACGCGCCGCGGCGGGCATCGGCGCCCGGCGGTCGCGGCCGCGCTGGATGAACTGCGCGTCCTGGCGTCGGGTGCGGTGGCCTGACGCACGGCAGGACCGGAGCTCGGTGAGCTCCGGTCCGGTGTACCGGTGCGGGCCGGTCAGGCGGCGGCGCCGTCCGCGTGGCCGTGCAGGCGGGCGACGACCTCGGTCAGCTGCGCGGCGACCTCGGCGTCGTCGGCCGGGTGGGTCTCCGCGAAGCGGGTGACCGAGCCCGGGATGGACAGCTTGATGTCCTCGATCACCTTGCCGCCGGCGATGCCCACGGACTTGCGGGTGTCGTCCTGCGCCCACACGCCGCCGTACTGGCCGAAGGCGGTGCCGATCACGGCGACGGGCTTGCCGTTGAAGGCGCCGGCGCCGAACGGGCGGGACAGCCAGTCGATGGCGTTCTTCAGCACGGCGGGCATGGTGCCGTTGTACTCCGGCGAGAAGAACAGGAAGGCGTCGGCGGCCTGCGCGGCCTCACGCAGCTTGATCGCGGCGGCCGGGACGCTGCCCTCGACGTCGATGTCCTCGTTGTAGAACGGGACGTCGGCCAGGCCCTCGAAGAGCTCCACCTCGGCGCCCTCCGGGGCGAACTTGACGGCCGCCTCGGCGAGCTGACGGTTGTGCGAACCGGCGCGAAGGCTACCGACGAGGGCAAGGATGCGGACAGACATGAGTACTCCCACTGCTGGTGCTGCTGTGAAACGGCCGGTGCCGAAACACCGCCGGAGCGATCCGGACCGAGGTCCGTTTAATTTCTAACATCCTAAGCGGACCGCGGTCCAGTTTTGTTCCCGATGCTTTACGCTGTTTTCATGTCCGCCGCCCTGCCGCCCCTTCCCAAGACCCAGGAGACCGACGGTCCGCCCGAGTTGCTCCAGCTCGGCACGGGAGCCGACGACGACGAACCCTGCCTGCGAGCCGACGCCGCCCGTAACCGGGCCCGGCTGCTGGAGGCCGCCGCGCGGCTGGTGGCCGAGCACGGCGCGGCCGGCCTCACCATGGAGGCGGTGGCCGCGGCGGCCTCGGTGGGCAAGGGCACGGTCTTCCGGCGTTTCGGCGACCGCACGGGCCTGCTGATGGCGCTGCTCGACCACTCCGAGAAGAAGTTCCAGGCCGCCCTCCTCGGCGGACCGCCGCCCCTGGGGCCCGGCGCGCCGGCCGTGGAGCGGCTGCGGGCCTTCGGCTGCGCGATGCTGCGCCGCAGCGTCGACGAACTGGCCCTGCAACTCGCCGCCGAGCCGAGCGCGGAACGCCGTTACACCGCCGCACCGCGCCGCTTCCTGCGCGGCCACGTGGCCCTGCTGCTGCGCCAGGCCGTTCCGGACGCGGACAGCGAGCTGCTCTCCCACACGCTGATGGCCTACCTCGACGCGGCCCTGATCCACCACCTCACCGAGCAGTGCGGGGTGCCCGTGGCACGGCTGGAGGCGGGCTGGCTGGACCTGGTGGCACGGGTGACCCGCACGGAGCCGCCGCGCTGAGCTTCGCCTGCCCGGGCAGGGTTCCGTCCGGCCGGCGTGGTGATCTCGTGCCTCGCGGGCGCGGGCGCGGGCGCGGGCGGGGGGGTGAGGTTCGGGCCGCGCCGGTGCCGCCCGGCCCCGGTCCGGGGCGTGGGTTCGTCCGGCACGGGGGGTTGGTTCGTACGACTACAGGGCGTGGGTTCGTCCGGCCCGGGCGGTCGTCCGTCCGGCGCGGGCCGTCGTCTCGTCTCGTCTCGTGCCGGGCCCGTACTCCGGTTCCGTTCCGGACCTGGGGGGCGGGTTTCGTTCCGGACCTGGTGGGTCGGTCCCGCTCCTGGGCCTCTGATCGGTTCCCGCTCCCGTGGTCGGGTCCTGTTCCAGGCCGTGGCCTCGGATCAGGTCCTGCTCCCGTGGTCCGGTCCGGTTCCGTTCCGGGCCGGGGCCTCGTCATATGCCGGCCGTGGTCCTGCCCTGTACGGGCGTGGCTGCGTCCCGTGCCGGCCGTCGTTTTTCGTCCGGTCCGGACGACGGTCCCCCGCCCGTGGGCAACGTCCGGGGCTCTGCCAAGATGCCGTACGTCATGGTGCAGATACCGAAAACGCCCGCCCCCGCGTCCCTGGCACCGCGCTCCGTCCCCACGAGTGCCGATGTGGCCCGCCTGGCCGGCGTCTCGCGCGCGACCGTCTCCTACGTCCTCAACAACACCGGCGCCGTGCGCATCAGCGAAGCCACCCGCCGCCGCGTCCACGAGGCCGCCCGGGAACTCGGGTACGTCCCCCACGCGGCGGCACGCTCCCTGCGCGCCGGACACAGCCGCATGGTCCTGATGCCCGCCCCGGCCTTCCCCGTCGGCCCGCTCTACAGCCGCTTCCTCACCGAACTCCAGTGGGCGCTCGGCCGGCTCGACTACACCGTCGTGCAGTACGGCACCGCCGGCCCGCACGACGACGACGCGGCCCGCGCCTGGGCCGAACTGCGCCCGGTCGCCGTCCTGGTGCCCGGCTCGGGACTCGGCCCGCGCGGCGTGGAACTGCTCAAACGCTCCGGCGCCCGCGCCGTCGTCACCCTCGCACCCGAGGCCGTCGAGGGCGCGCACGCCCTGCTCATGGACCACGAGGCCGTAGGCCACTGCGCGGGACGCCACCTCTACGACCGCGGACACCGCCGGATCGGCGTCGTCGTCCCCGCGGAAGGCGGACTGGAGGTCTTCTCGGCACCCCGCCTGCACGGAGTGCGCCGCGCCGCCGCGGGCACCGACGCCACCGTCACCGAACTGCCGCTCGCCTACGACGAACGGGACGCCGCCCGGCTGGCCGCCCGCTGGCCCTCCCTCGGCCTCGACGCGGTGTTCGCGTACAACGACGAGTACGCGATGCTGCTGATGCGCGCCCTGCAGGACGCGGGCCTGGACATCCCCCGGGACGCGGCCGTGATCGGCGCCGACGACCTCATGCTCGGCCGTCTGCTCCGGCCCCGGCTCAGCACCGTCCACCTCGAACTGCCGTCCGGCCGCGACCTGGCCGCGCTGGTCGACCGCGCGGTCCACGACCCCGGCGCCGCGCCCGAGCTGCACACGGTGCTCGGCGCGAGGGTGGTGCACCGCGAATCGAGCTGAGCCGCCCGGCCCCTACTGGACGTCCTGCCCGGCCTGGCCGCCCTGCTGCTGTGCCTGCTGCTCGGCGACCGCCTTGCGGACCTCGTCCATGTCCAGGTTGCGGGCCTGCCCGATGACGTCCGTCAGCGCGGCCTCCGGCAGCGCACCCGGCTGCGCGAACACGGCCACCTGGTCCCGGACGATCATCAGCGTCGGGATCGACTGGATGGCGAAGGCCTGCGCGAGCTCCGGCTGCGCCTCGGTGTCCACCTTGCCGAACACCAGGTCGGGATTCTCCTGCGCCGCCTTCTCGTAGACCGGGGCGAACTGACGGCACGGCCCGCACCAGGAGGCCCAGAAGTCGATCAGGACGAACTCGTTGTCCGTGACCATCTGGTCGAAGTTCTCCTTGGTGAGCTCCACGGTGCTGCTCATGACGTGATCCCTCTTCCTGGTGTCGGCGACAAGCCGTTGGCACAAACGCGGCCGACGGGGCGGCTATTCCGCGCACGTACCCATGTGGCCTCGCCGCACACCACCCACCAGACTGGCCCCATGACGGAATCGGAATCCATCGCTTACGACGTCGTGGTGATCGGCGCGGGCCCCGTGGGGGAGAACGTCGCCGACCGCACCCGGGCGGCGGGACTGTCCACCGCGATCGTGGAGAGCGAGCTGGTCGGCGGCGAGTGCTCCTACTGGGCGTGCATGCCCAGCAAGGCCCTGCTGCGCCCGGTCATCGCCCACGCGGACGCCCGCCGCACCCCGGGACTGAGCCGGGCGGCGCAGGCCCCACTCGACGCCGCCGCGGTCCTCGCCCACCGCGACGACTTCACCTCGCACTGGAAGGACGACGGCCAGGTCCAGTGGGTCGAGAGCATCGGCGCCGACCTGTACCGCGGACAGGGACGCCTCGCCGGACCCCGCACGGTGGAGGTGACCGGCCCCGACGGCGCCCGCCGCACCCTGACCGCCCGGCACGCCGTCGCCGTCTGCACCGGCTCCCGGGCCGCCCTGCCGGACCTGCCCGGCCTCGGCGACGTACGCCCCTGGACCAGCCGCGAGGCCACCAGCGCCCAGAGCGTGCCGGGACGGCTGATCGTGGTCGGCGGCGGAGTCGTCGCCGTCGAGATGGCCACGGCCTGGCAGGCCCTCGGCTCCCGGGTCACCCTCCTCGTCCGCGGCAAGGGCCTGCTCGCCCGCATGGAGCCGTTCGCCGGCGAACTGGTCGCCGAGGCGCTCACCGAGGCCGGCGCCGACATCCGCACCGCTACCTCCGTCGAGTCCGTCACCCGTGAGAACGGCACCGTCGTCGCCGTCACCGGCACCGGCGACCGCATCGAGGCCGACGAGATCCTCTTCGCCACCGGCCGCGCCCCGCGCACCGACGACATCGGCCTGGAGACCGTCGGCCTCCAGGCCGGCTCCTGGCTCCCGGTCGACGACAGCCTCCGCGTCGAGGGCCACGACTGGCTGTACGCCGTCGGCGACGTCAATCACCGTGCGCTGCTCACCCACCAGGGCAAGTACCAGGCCCGGATCGCGGGCGCCGCCATCGCCGCCCACGCCTCCGGCGAGGCCGCCCTGGAGTCCGGACCCTGGGGCGCGCACGCCGCGACCGCCGACCACGACGCCGTGCCCCAGGTGGTCTTCACCGACCCGGAGGCCGCCGCCGTCGGCCTCTCCCTGGCCGAGGCCGAGGAGGCCGGCCACCGCGTCCGCGCCGTCGACGTCGACCTGTCGACCGTGGCCGGCGCGGGGCTGTACCGCGACGGCTACAAGGGCCGCGCCCGCATGGTCGTCGACCTGGAGGACGAGATCGTCCGCGGTGTCACCTTCGTCGGCCCCGGCGTCGGCGAGCTGATCCACTCCGCGACGATCGCCGTCGCCGGGCAGGTGCCGGTCAGCCGGCTGTGGCACGCGGTGCCGTCCTACCCGACGATCAGCGAGGTGTGGCTGCGACTGCTGGAGGCCTACCGGGACAACTGACCGGCCTGCTAGCGGCGTTCGGGGCGAGCGGGACACGTCCGCCCCGAACGTGCCCGCGGCCGGCAGCCGGCTCCTGACGTGACGTCAGGGAAGATCGAAACCCAGGGCGGCCGCGGCCCGCTCCGGCGTCGGCTGGGCCCACAGTGCCGCCATCGCCTCGCCGGACGCCAGGGACCGCAGCTCGGCACGGTCCAGGTACAGCGTGCCGTCGAGGTGGTCCGTCTCGTGCTGCACGATCCGGGCCGGCCAGCCCGCGAACACCTCGTCCACCGCGTGCCCGTGCTCGTCCCGTGCGACCAGCCGCACCTCGGCGTGCCGGGCCACCACGGCCTGCCAGCCCGGCACGCTCAGACAGCCCTCGTAGAACGCGGCCCGGCCCGCGCCGACGGGCTCGTAGCGCGGATTGACCAGCACCCGGAACGGCTGCGGCGCCCGCCCACGCGCCACGCGCACCTCGTCCGGCACCGGCGCCGGGTCCTCGATCACCGCGATCCTCAGCCCCACCCCGACCTGCGGCGCGGCCAGGCCGACCCCCGGCGCCGCGTGCATGGTGACGCGCAGCGCCTCCACGAACCGCGTCAGCAGCGCGGGCTCCAGTTGCCCGTCGAAGGGCTCGGCGACCCGCCGCAGCACCGGGTCACCGGCCGCGACGATCGGCAACGGGCCGCCGGCGGCGAGCAGTTCCTCGACCCGCTCGGCAAGAGACGCGTGCTCATTCAGGGCTCCCATCGCGCCAGCATGACACGGCGCACGGCGCCCACGCACCGCCGCTGCCCGGGCGAACGACGTGCCCGGCCCCCCCGTGGGGAGCCGGGCACCGCGGGCATCACCGGCAGCGTGTACCGCTCAGATGCCCTCCTCGAAGTCGCCCGCGAAGGCGGAGGCGATCCGCAGGTGCGAGTCCGCCTCCTCCTGACGCCCCTGCCGTTCGAGGGTGCGGCCCAGCATCAGCCGGGCGTAGTGCTCCACGGGATCGCGCTCGACGATGACCCGCAGCTCGGCCTCCGCGCGGCGCAGCTGGGCCGAGTGGTAGTAGGCACGCGCCAGCAGCAGCCGCGGTCCGGTCTGCTCGGGCACCTCCTCGACCAGCCCGCCCAGAACGCGCGCGGCGGCGGCGTAGTCCTTGGCGTCGAAGAACATCTGCGCGCGCTCCCAGCGCTCCGCCGGCGTTCCGTGGTCGTAGTACGTCGTGTCCACTCGTGACCTCCTTCTGCGCACTCTGCAACCACCCCCATTGATTGAAAATTCCACCACCTTCCGGGCCTCCCCAGGGTGTGCCGGTCCGGCGGGGTGAAGGGGCCGGGGACGGACTGACGCGGCAAGCCGTCCGGGTCTAGGTTGGGCGGCATGAGCAATCTTGATCGCGAGGCGGTTCCCTCCGTGTGCGGCGGCCGCGGCTTCGTGGTGGCGGAGCCCGTGCGGGAACTCCTCAGCCCCCGCCAGGTCAAGCTCGGCGAGTCCACCGAGGTCCGCAGGCTCCTGCCCAACCTGGGCCGGCGCATGGTCGGCGCCTGGTGCTTCGTCGATCACTACGGCCCCGACGACATCGCCGACGAGCCCGGCATGCAGGTGCCGCCGCATCCGCACATGGGCCTGCAGACGGTGAGCTGGCTCCACGAGGGCGAGGTGCTGCACCGCGATTCCACCGGCAGCCTGCAGACCGTCCGCCCGCGCCAGCTCGGCCTGATGACGTCCGGCCGCGCGATCAGCCACTCCGAGGAGAGCCCGCGCTCGCACGCCCGCTACCTGCACGGCGCCCAGCTGTGGGTGGCCCTCCCGGACGCCCACCGCAACACCGACCCGCACTTCGAGTTCCACGGCGACCTGCCGCACGTCACGGCCCCCGGCCTGACGGCCACCGTGCTCCTCGGCGAACTCGACGGCGCGACCTCGCCCGGAACGACGTACACGCCCATCGTCGGCGCCGACCTGAGCCTCACGGGGGGAGCGGACGTACGCCTGCCGCTGGAGCCGGACTTCGAGTACGCGGTCCTGGCCATGTCGGGAGAGGCCCACGTCGACGGCGTGCCCCTGGTGCCGGGTTCGATGCTCTACCTGGGCTGCGGCCGCCGCGAACTGCCGCTGCGGGCCGAGTCGGACGCGGGCCTGATGCTCCTGGGCGGCGAGCCGTTCGAGGAGGAACTGATCATGTTCTGGAACTGGATCGGACGGTCGCAGGAGGAGATCGAAGAGGCCCGGCGGGACTGGATGGAAGGGACACGCTTCGGCGAGGTGAAGGGCTACGACGGCGCTCCGCTGCCGGCCCCCGAGCTGCCGGCGACGCCGCTGAAGCCTCGGGGAAGGCGTCGTTGACTCGCGGGAATGGCTGACGGGCCGGTGACGGCCGGTCGTCCTGCTGCGCCCTCCCGCTCAGGGCCGCCGCCAGGGAGCAGGGCCCGCCGTCACCACGATCACCACTCACCTCACGACGCCGTGTCATGCTGTCCCGCAGCGACTGCCTGTGGGGGCGATATCGACTCGCCTGGCTTGGAGAAGGGGTCAACTCCCCTCGGGAAGCACGTCCTTCACCCGCTCTCGGTCGCCCTGGCGCGTAGCGTGCAGGACGCGCAGGGCTCGGCGCTCGGTGCTCCAGTAGAGGAGAGCGACGATCGGGAGGGCGGCGCCGAGGAGGGTCACGGCGGTCCAGCCTCCAGCGTGGTAGACGACGGAGCCGAGCTGGGATCCGGCTGCGCCTCCGGCGAAGAACATGGCGCTGGGGCCCTGACGCTCCGTACCGAGGCCTCGCACGCGTCGGCCTGGAGACGTCAGGGACTCCCGGCCGGCATCAGTGGGGTTCGGGGTCGGGAATCACGTGCATCGCCGCCTCCTCCGCCGACGCGCCGGCCCCGTCCAGCCCCACGTCGGACGCGAACAGGTCGGACTCGGTGTTCGCGTGACTGCCTTCGTCCGGCGCGACGAGCCGTCCCGCTCGCTCGTGACCGACCTCGTCGTCGACCAGCTCCCCATCCGTGTCCCAGACATCGCCGATGCCGTCGCCCTCCGGGACACCGAAGTCGGGCAACTCCTCCGAGAGGCGCTCATCCAGGCTCTCCCCCCGCCACCGCTCCGACGCCGTGACACCGGGGTGCTCCACCCCCCACGGCTTGTCCGGGGGTGAGTAGCCCTCGTCCAAGACCTCGTCACCGCTCCGGTAATCCAGGGTGTCGGACGCATCCAGCACGCCGGCGTCGTCCTGCACCTCGGCCCCGTCCGGCTGGTACACCTCGTCGCCCATCATCTCTGCAGTCATCTGTTGTGTTCGTCCTCGTTCCGGCCTGGAGAAATGGAATCGTCATCCCTCAAGTCGTTGGGCCGTACCGGTGCTCCGCCGAAAGCTGAGGGACCCATCGGTCAGTGACCGGAACGAAGGGAGCGAGCGGCGCGCAGGATCAGGTCGGTGACGGGCCCGGGATCGCTCACGGACACGGCGTGCGGGGCGCGGACGGTGACGGTGTGCGCGCGGGCGCGCTCGGCCATCCACCGCTCGGCGGCCGGTGGGATGTTGCGGTCCTCGGTGGCGACGAGGTACCAGCTGGGAATCTTCTTCCACGCGGCGACGGTGGCCGGCTCCCGGAGCGCGGCCAGCGTGATCGGTCGCTGCCCCGCGGCCATGACCTGAGCGGTCCGGACGGGGACGCCGGCCGCGAACTGCTTGCGGAACAGCTCCTTCTTGATGACCAGTTCCTCCGCCTGCCCACCCCCGGGCAACGGGTAGTACTGGGTGGCGGTGGCCTGTCCCAGCGTGCTGCCGGGGAACTTGTCGGTGAGCTGGAGCGCGCTCTCGCCGACCTCGGGAACGAAGGCGGCGACGTAGACCAGGGCCTTGACCTGGGGAGCGTCCGCCGCGGCCTCGCTGATGACCGCCCCTCCGTAGGAGTGGCCCACCAGGACGATCGGGCCGGTGACGCTGTCCAGGACACTGCGGATGTAGGCGGCATCGCTCGCCAGCCCCCGGAGCGGCAGGGCCGGCGCCAGGACACGGTGGCCGTGGCGCTGCAGGCGCTCGACCACGGAGCTCCAACTGGAGGCGTCGGCGAACGCGCCGTGGATCAGGACGACGGTGGGTGTGTCCGGGTGCTGGTGCGGTCTGCGCGAGCGGTCGGCTGCCGTGGCCGGCGCGGAGACCGCGACGTCTGCGGTGCCCAGCGCGGCGGCTCCGGCCAGGAGGGACGTCGTCACGGTACGACGCGGGATCGAGTTCATGGTTCTCCTCTGAAGAGAGGGCCGTTTCGTCACGGCCGGACGGGCGTGACTCAGGAGGTGGCTTGGACGGCTTCCTCGATGAGACCGACGACGCGCTCGGGGTGGGAGAGCATCACCAGGTGCGAGGAGTCGACCTCGACGGTGGTCATGCCGGCCCGCTGGTAGCCGTAGCGCTCCACGTCAGGATTGATGGTGTGGTCGGACGAGGCGACCAGACCCCAGGAGGGCTTGGACTTCCACGCCGCGGCCGGGGCCGCGTCAGCGAAGGCCTGGGCCGCGAGCGGACGCTGGGAGACCGCGAGGACCTCGGCGAGGCGGGAGTCGACGTCGGCGGCGAAGACGGCCGGGAACTTGTCGGGCTGGACCGACACATCGGTGCCGGTCCCGGTCGAACCCTCTAGGGGGAACGGCGTGTACACCAACGCGGCGGCAAGGTCGGAGTCCGGGAATCGGCCCTGCAGTTCGCCGAGGCTCTCGCCCTTCTCCAGGGCGTACCCGGCGAGGTAGACCAGCGCCTTGACGTTGTCCTCGGTGCCGGCGACCGTGATGACGGCGCCGCCGTAGGAGTGGCCCACCAGGACGACGGGGCCGGGTATCTGCCGGATGATCGAGGCGACGTACGCTGCGTCACCGATGAGGCTGCGGTTGGGGACGGCCGGGGCCACCACGTCCAGACCGCGGGCGATGAGCCGGGGGATGACCTCGGCATAGCTGGAGGCGTCGGCGAACGCACCGTGGACGAGGACGACGGTGGGCTTGGCGGAACGGGACATGGGTGAGCTCCCTGGTGGGTGTCATGGTCGGGGTGCGCGAGCGACTGACCGGCGCGGGCGACGAGGGATCGTTGGCTTACCGGACCGCCTCGGCCGGGCTGTTCCTGGCCTCGCGGCTGTACGCGGTCCACGTCAGCGGGGAGCCGGCGGTCGGTGCGCAGCCAACACTAGGGCTGCCGGGGAAGCAGACTTGTCCGTCTGTGCCCTGCTGTTGGCCTGTGCGTGCTCACACGGGACTCAGCCGCTCTACTCGGTCAGGAAGCCCAGGAGTTCGTGGTTCGCGCGTACGCAAAGGGTGCGACCAGCAGATGCGGGTCGCACCCCGGTTGTGCGCCGACACCACGGCGCGGTCGGGTCTCCGGCGCAGCCGGCCGGCCCGCCAGGAAACGGGCCGGCGTGACACACCCGGCCGTGCCGGAGTCAGTGCTGGGTGGTGGAAGCGTCCTCGGGCGGCGCCAGGAGTACGGCCGCCCGGCTCCGGTGAGCGACGGCGTCGCTGACCCGGGGGTTGACGAGCGCTTCGAGTGATCCGCGGTGATGAGGGCTGAGGATCAGGAGGTCGGCCTGCCACTCCTCGGCGGCGGAGGAGATGGTGGTGGCTATCTGAGTCGTCAGGGCGTTGACGACGGTGCCCTCGGCCTCGACGCCCGCGTCCCGCAGCGAGGTGAGCGCCTCATCGAGGACGGCCTTGGCCTCCACGTCGTCCTCCAGAGAGACCACGGCGGCAAGCGTCGCCGTGGAAGGAGCGACGTGCAGAACACTGACCCTGGCCCCGGTCAGTCGGGCCATGTCGCCGGCCAGGCGTATGACGGAGTGACGCGCGGGGCTGGGATCGACTGCGACGAGAATGCGCTGAAACATTTCCTTTGTCCTTTTGTGAGCGTGCATCAGGACTGCACCGGGATGCGGCCCCGCAGGGGACGAGGCCTCCTCATGAACAACCGTGTGGTGCTGGTGTGTTCCGGCGGCCACTGGTGACCGGCCTTCCCCATGCAACAGTGAATCAGGGCATCACCGCTGTGCGGACGCCTCCAGGATGAGTGTGCCCTTCTGGGCACATAGTCCGTGCGTTCCTCGACAAGCGGCCCGGCCGCTGGGTCCTAGGGTGACGGGAAGAATTGCGCTTCTGTCATCCTTCGAGGGCCACCATGGAACAGCATCTCAGCACGGTCACGTGCTCAATGACGGCACGCGTCAGTGCTCTGAAGGGGCCGCCATTGCCGTTGCCGGCGGAGTTGCATTATGGGATAACCGACCCCTATTCCGTTCGCCTTTCCCTCGGGCCGTCGACCGGACCACCCGTCACCTGGGTGTTTGCCCGCGAACTGCTCGCCGAAGGGTTGAGGCGTCCTACAGGCTCCGGTGACGTGCTGGTGCTCCCCAGATACGGTCAGAATCCACATTCCATCCGCATCGTCCTGAGCAATTGTGCTGGCACGGCACTCGTCGATCTGGCGGCCATGGAGGTGGCTTCCTTCGTTCGGGAGGCCTTCACCGTGGTGCCTGGCGGGGCCGAGAGCGATCACCTGGATCTCGACGGCACCATAACTGCGCTCATGGGGAGAAGCAGCATGCCGTAGTTCTGGTTTCTCTGACGAATTCCCTGTTGAAATAGGAGATCTTAATGCCTCGGACGAAATTGGCGCCGACCATGCAGTTCGGCATCTTCACCGTCGGTGACGTCACTCCGGACCCGACCACGGGGCGTACGCCGACCGAGCGTGAGCGCATCAAGGCCATGGTCGCCATCGCGCTGAAGGCGGAGGAGGTCGGGCTCGACGTCTTCGCGACCGGCGAGCATCACAACCCGCCCTTCGTGCCCTCGTCGCCGACCACGATGCTCGGTTATGTCGCGGCGCGCACCGAGCGGCTGATCCTGTCCACCTCCACCACCCTGATCACCACGAACGATCCGGTGAAGATCGCCGAGGACTTCGCGATGCTCCAGCACCTGGCGGACGGCCGGACGGACCTGATGATGGGGCGCGGCAACACCGGCCCGGTCTATCCCTGGTTCGGCAAGGACATCCGCGAGGGCATCAACCTGGCCGTGGAGAACTACGCCCTGCTGCACCGGCTGTGGCGCGAGGACGTCGTGAACTGGGAGGGCAAGTTCCGCACCCCTCTGCAGGGCTTCACGTCCACGCCCCGCCCGCTGGACGGCGTCGCGCCGTTCGTCTGGCACGGCTCGATCCGTTCCCCGGAGATCGCCGAGCAGGCCGCGTACTACGGCGACGGCTTCTTCCACAACAACATCTTCTGGCCCGCCGACCACACCAAGCGCATGGTCGAGTTCTACCGCAAGCGCTACGCCCACTACGGGCACGGTACGCCCGAGCAGGCGATCGTCGGCCTGGGCGGGCAGGTGTTCATGCGGAAGAACAGCCAGGACGCGGTGCGCGAGTTCCGGCCGTATTTCGATGTCGCGCCGGTCTACGGGCACGGTCCGTCGCTGGAGGAGTTCACCGAGCAGACGCCGCTGACCGTCGGCTCGCCGCAGCAGGTGATCGAGAAGACCCTCGCCTTCCGCGACTACGCCGGTGACTACCAGCGCCAGCTGTTCCTGATGGACCACGCGGGGCTGCCGCTGAAGACCGTGCTGGAGCAGCTCGACCTGCTCGGCGAGGAGGTCGTGCCGGTGCTGCGCAAGGAGTTCGCGAAGAACCGCCCGGCGGACGTGCCGGACGCCCCCACCCACGCCTCGCTGCTGGCGAGCGCGAAGAACGCCGAGCAGGAAGGAGCACGGGCATGAAGCTCGTCGTCGTCTCCGCGGGACTGAGCGTCCCGTCCTCCACCCGGCTGCTGGCCGACCGGCTGGCCGCGGTCGCTGCCCCGGCGGCCACCGCGCCGGAGCCCCAGCCGGCCGCTGTCCGGGTGATCGAGCTGCGTGACCTCGCGGTGGAGATCGCGCACACCTTCACCAACGGCTTCCCCGGGCGGGAGCTGTCCGCCGCCTTCGACGCCGTGCGGTCGGCCGACGGCCTGATGGTCGTCACGCCGGTGTTCTCGGCGTCGTACAGCGGGCTGTTCAAGTCGTTCTTCGACGCGCTGGGCGCCACGGAACCGGACGCCCTCGCCGGGAAGCCGGTGCTGATCGCGGCGACCGGCGGCACGGCCCGGCACTCGCTCGTGCTGGAGCACGCGCTGCGTCCGCTCTTCGCCTACCTCAAGGCCGTCGTCGTCCCGACCGGCGTCTACGCCGCCTCCGAGGACTGGGGCGCCGAGGGCCTCGACCGCCGGATCGAACGGGCCGCAGGGGAGCTGGCGGCCCTGATGAGCGGGATCGCTACGGTCCCCAAGCCTGCTGGAGGGAGCCCTGCATTCGTGCCGTTCGCTCAGCAGCTCGCCGCGCTGAATCAGCTTCCCGTCCGTACTCAGGCGCTCCCCGCCACGGAACTGTGATGCTGTCGGGTCATTGGAGGAGAGGTCGATGAAGGCTCGGACGAAGCCGCTTCTGCGAGTATGGGAGTGGCAAGCCGATGCTGCCTGCCGCGGCATGGACAGCGTGGTCTTCTTCCCGCCCGCAGCGAACGGGCCATGGCTCGCCGGCGGCGCGAGGACGCGGCACGAGCGATCTGCCGTAGCTGCCCTGTGAGCGGTCCGTGCGGTCGCTTCGCCCTGGCCTCCCAGCAGCACTACGGCGTTTGGGGCGGATATACCGAGACCGAGCGGCGATCTGCGGTCCGCAGGATGAACCGGAAGTAGCAGACCGGGTGGTGGCGATCCCCCGTCCCACCCGGTTGAGCACTGCCGCCATGCCCAGGTCGGACAGGGCGTTGAAGGCGAAGAACCAGCCGGCGACCACCGCGCCGCCGAGGCCGGGCCCACGGCGCGGGCCGGGTTCATGTTCACGGCCCCCAGAGCCGCGGCCTGGCCCAACTGCTCACGCTCCACCAATTCCGGTTGGATCGCCTGCCAGGCCGGGCCCATCAGTGCGGTGCCGCAGCCCAGCAGAAAGGTGAGCGTGAGCAGGACACCCGGGGCGAGAGTGCCGTGCGGAAGGCGAGCACCGTCAGGGTGGTGGAGACGACGAGCAGCCACTGGGCGCCGGCCGTCTGCATCCAGGTGCCGGTGTTGGATATCAGCCGCGCAATCCACAGCGCGCGGAGACACGCGCTGCGAGCGGCGCCAGGGCCGAAGCCTCCGGCAGCCTCATGACGGGGGCCTGGTCCAAGCGGGGCTCGAGGCTGACAGGCGGTGGGTGGCTGCTGATGTCACCACGAGCATCAGCAGTGTGAGGACCAGAATGTGGAGAAGCTCGGCGTGTCGCAGGAGCAGGGCGCCGGCGAGAGCTCCGAGGAACATGGCGAGGACCGAGAGGACGCGTCGACCGGGCCGGGGGGTCGCCCCGCCGGCCGGGGAGGAGTCTGCGGCCAGTCCTGTCAGAGTGAGTGTCAGGACGGTCGTGGTGAGGTCCGGGACTCCCAGCCGTCGGGCGACGGCGTTCTGCATGCCCATGGCGATGCCGAGCAACACGATCAGGGTGTAGCGAACCGGACTGGTCACCTCACCGTGCGAGACCGCGACCGCGATCACTGTTCCCGCGACGAGGACGGCCTGGATGGCTGTGGTCGTGGCCAGCAGCCGGCCGCGATGTGCCGCGAACCGGGTGCCGAGTCGCCCTCCTGCCAGTGCTCCGGTGAGGAACGACACCATCGAGACGATGGATGCGGTGACGGACAGGCCCGGCGCGCCTGCCAGAGCAAAGCCGAGGAAGACCACGTTGCCGGTCATGTTGGCGACGAAGACCCGGCCGAGCGCCAGGTAGCTCACGGCATCGATGAGACCGGTCACCACCGTCAGCACCAGCATCAGCGGCGGCAGGGGCCCGTGCCGGTCTCCCTTGGGCGGGACAAGTGTCCGGGCGGCGTCAGTCAGCAGCCTGCGCACGCTGAGTCCTTCCGTTCGTTGTGTCGCCGGCGGCGGGATGCCGCAGCGCAGCGCGGGTGATCAGTCCGCTGGTCGGACCAAGGATGATCGCCGCGAGAGAGACCCACAGAGGCCAAGGGGCCGGCCCGAGAATGTCGTCGAGCGACCAGTGGCCCGGGCCGGTGAGGGCGAGGACCGCGGCGACGACGACGAGGACCAGCGGGTACTCGTAGCCGTCGTTCTGCACCCACAGCCCTTTGTGCCACTTGACGGTGCCGGCCACGGTCATCACTCCCATGGCGGCCATCGCCGCCATGGGAGTGAGGAGGCCGGCCGCCAGGAACAGGCCGGCACCGATCTGGCTGCCGCCCGCGACGAGCGCGGTGAGTGTCCCACCGCGGAAGCCGTCCCGGCGGAACTCTTCGGTACCCCCGGCCAGCCCATTACCCCCCAGCCGGAAACTGACCTTCTGCACTCCGTGCCCGGTGATGAGGAGCCCCACCACCAGCCGGAGCACCAACAATCCGCTGTCCATCGCGTTGTCTGCCTGTTCCTGACGTCCGTCGTCACCTGTGAAGAGCGAGTCAGCCGGCGGCGTGCTCGCCGATGAAGGCCTGTGCGTAGACGACTCCGAGACCGTAGGTGCCGCCGTGTTCCTTCACTACGTCCATGACGGGCATGTACGTCTCGGTACGCGCCCAGTCACGCTGGAGCTCGAGGAGCACCTGCACCCAGGTCACCGGCACCACGCCGGCCTGGACCATCCGCTGGACGGCGTGCTCGTGAGCCTGGGGGCTGACGCCGCCGGACGCGTCGGTGACGACGTAGACCTCGTAGTCCTGGGCGAGCGCGGACAGCGCGGGCAGGACGACGCAGACCTCGGTCCACAGGCCGGCGATGACGAGCTTCTTGCGGCCGGTCGCCCTGACGGCCTCGACGAAGGCCTCGTCCTCCCAGGCGTTCATCGTGCTGCGGTCGATGATCTTCTGGCCGGGGAAGACGTCCGCCAGCTGCGGCATGAGCGGGCCGGAGAAGGACTCGGCGGCCACGGTGCTCAGCACGACGGGGACGGCGAAGACCTTGGCGGCCTTCGCCAGACCGACGGTCGCGTTGACGATCGCGGTGCGGTCGCCGCTGCCCGTGCCGAAGAACATCTGCGGCTGGTGGTCCACGAAGAGCACCGCGCAGTTGTCGGGGGTCAGCAGGTCCGGGCTGGGCGCAGCGGTGACCTCGGCGATGTCGACCATGAGTATGCCTTTCGGTGATTGATGCACAACGATCACGGACGGTCGTCCGCGAAGGGGGAGAGGAGGTCTTGGGGCCAGATCGACGGCAGTGACGTCTGGCTCAGAAGAAGCAGGGGTCGAGGACCGGGCTGTCCGTCTCGGGGACGAGGCCGCGGCGGGCCCGCCACTGCCGGTGCAGTTCCGACTCTGCGGCGGCCTCGCCGAGAAGCTCGGCCTGGCGGACTCCCGACCTGCCCTGCGACGAGGCCGCCTGGTAGCCGCCGAAGTGTGCCACCGGGCTCCACTCGGGGGTCACCGCAGGCATCTGCTCGTCGATGCCCTCGTACTCGCCGGCGGCGTAGACGATCCGGCCGCCGACTACCGTCAGCAGGGCCTCGATGTGCGTGATCTCCGGGTCGGGAACCGTGAAGTAGTCCTGTGACAGCACGGTGAGATCTCCGAGGAAGCCCGGGCGCAGGACGCCCTTGAGGTCCTGCTCACCGGTGAGCGAGGCACCGGCCGTGGTGAACATCTCCAGCGCCGTTTCCCGGTCGACCCGGTTGTGCGGCGGGTGGATGGTCAGGTCGCCGACCGTACGGCCGGTGACCAGCCAGTGCAGTGCGATCCACGGGTTGTACGAGGAGACGCGGGTGGCGTCGGTACCGGCGCCCACAGTCAGGCCCCTGCCCAGCATCGCCCGGATCGGCGGCGCGTCCGCGGCGGCTCCGATCCCGTAGCGGCGTACGAACGCCTCGCCCTGGAAGGACAGCCGGTTCTGCACCGACATGGCTCCGCCGAGGGCGACGATGCGGTCGAGGCTGTCGGCCGACACGGTCTCCGCATGGTCGAACAGCCAACGGTTCCCGCCGGGGAAGAGCCCTTCCGCGGCGAGCTTCTCGAACACGGCGAGGTCGCGGCGGATGGTCTCGTCGTACGTGGCGTGCAGGCGGAAACCCCAGCCGTTCTCCATGAGGAGGCGTACGGCCTTCTCGAACTCCACCTCGTAGTCGGGGGCGTGTTCGGGGCGTGGCTCGGCGAAGTTCTCGAAATCCGCCGCCGCCCAGGTGAGGTTCTCGCCGGCTCCGTTGAGGCGGAGCCATTCGTCGCCGTCCTCGGGGCGGACCATGTCGATCCAGCGGGTGAGGTCGTCGATCTCCTGGCCCGCGGTCTGCGGGAACAGGTGGTAGGCGATGCGCAGGGACAGCTCGCCTTCCCTGGCCAGTTCCGTGACCGTCTCGTAGTTGTCGGGGAAGTTCTGGAAGCCGCCCGCCGCGTCGATCGCCGAGGTGAGGCCGAACCGGTTCAACTCCCGCAGGAAGTGACGCGTGGACGTCTTCCTGTGCTCCTCGTCCAGTATCGGCGCCTTGGCCAGGGTCGAGTAGAGGATCAGGGCGCTCGGAGCCGCCAGCAGCATGCCCGTGGGCTCACCGTCACGCCCCCGCATGATCTGTCCACCCCGGGGATCGGGAGTGTCCTTGTCGTAGCCCACCGCCTTGAGCGCCGCGCGGTTGAGTATCGCCGACTGGTACAGGTGGAGGACGAAGACCGGGGTGTCCGGTGCGGCGGCGTTCAGCTCGGCGACGGTAGGCAGCCGCCGTTCGGCGAACTGCTCGGCCGACCAGCCGCCGACCACGCGCACCCACTGGCCCTGGGGCGTGCGGGCCGCCTGCTCACGCAGCATGGCGAGTCCCTGACGCAGAGAGCGCACCCCGTCCCAGCGCAGTTCGAGCACATAGTTCAGGCCGCCACGGATCACGTGCAGGTGGGCGTCGTTGAGGCCGGGAACCATCCTCCGACCCAGCGCGTCGACCACGCGCGTGGCGGGACCGACCTTGTCGGCCACGTCCTTGTCCCCGCCCACTGCGGTGATGACGCCGTCGCGGATGGCGATCGCCTCGGCCTGCGGGAGACGGGGATCACCGGTATGGATCTTGGCGTTGCGGACGACGAGGTCCGCCGCGTCGTCGGTGGCGCGGGGAATCAGCCCGCCGACCGGCATCGTGGACACCTTTCGACAACCTCCTTCGGGGCGTACAGCGTGGAAGTGGAATCTGTGTCAATGCCGAGGCTCTCGAGCCGGATGGGGTTGACGGCGAGGTGCACGTAGGGCCGTGCTGCGGCTGCTTCGCCGCTCACGCTATGCCGGATGGCCCTGGCCCGGTTTCTGGTCAGCGCACTGGAATTTGTCCGGCAGCGCACTGGAGGCTCCACCGTGCACGGTGGAGCCAGAGACAGTGCGCGGGCGGGCAACAGCGGTTGCCCACGCACTTTTAGCGTGGCTGTGGCCGGCTCAGCGGATCCCCGATCCGATGAGGGCCGCTTCGCCGGAAACGCCGGCACGCACATGAGTCCGAGGAGTCCTTATGTCCCACCCCGTGGAGCCGGTTCAGCCGGTGCTGGAGCCCGCGGCGGCGGCGTTCGCCGAGGCGACGGCGAACCCGCCCTATCTGTTCGACCTGCCCCCGGCTGAGGGTCGCAAGGCCGTCGACGAGGTGCAGTCCGGTGAGATCGCCAAGCCGGACGTCGAGGAGGAGTGGATCACCGTCTCCGGTGGTCCCACGGGCAGCGTCCGCGCCCGCATCGTCAAGCCCGTCGGGGCCACGGGCACCCTGCCGGTGATCCTCTACATCCACGGCGCCGGCTGGGTGTTCGGCAACGCCCACACCCACGACCGCCTGGTGCGCGAACTGGCCGTCGGCGCCGGTGCGGCCGTGGTCTTCCCCGAGTACGACCTCTCGCCCGAGGCCCGCTACCCCGTCGCCATCGAGCAGAACTACGCCGTCGCCCGGTGGATCGTGACCCAGGGCGCGACCAAGGCGCTGGACGGTGCGCGGCTGGCCGTGGCCGGCGACTCCGTGGGCGGCAACATGACCGCGGCGCTGACGCTCATGGCCAAGGAACGCGGCGACGTCCCGCTGGTGCAGCAGGTGCTGTTCTACCCCGTCACCGACGCGAGCTTCGACACCGCCTCCTACCACCAGTTCGCCGAGGGCTACTTCCTGCGCCGCGACGGCATGCAGTGGTTCTGGGACCAGTACACCACCGACCAGGCGGAGCGCGCCCAGATCACCGCCTCGCCGCTGCGCGCCACCACCGAGCAGCTCACCGGACTGCCGCCGGCCCTCGTCATCACCGGCGAGGCCGACGTGCTGCGCGACGAGGGCGAGGCGTACGCCAACAAGCTGCGCGAGGCCGGCGTGCCCGTCACCGCCGTCCGCTACCAGGGCGTCATCCACGACTTCGTGATGCTCAACGCGCTGCGCGAGACCCACGCCGCCGACGCGGCCATCAACCAGGCCGTCGCCGTTCTCCACGCCGCGCTGCACACCCGCTGACGTGGCGGCCTGGCCGGCGCGGACGAGGCGATCAACCCGGAAGTGGAGCGCTTCGGCGCGAAGCGGGCCGGTGCGACGGTCGTCGACGGTGCCTCGCACGCCGTGGGTGTCTCGCACCCCGAGGAAGTAACCGATCTGATCCGCGACGCGGTGGGCGCCACCACCTGATACCGCTGTCGTCGGCAGCCGGCACGAAGGCCGCGCGGGTGTCCCCTGAAGGGGCCGCGCGGCCTTCGCATGTCTGTGGTCGTCTCATGTCCGCTGCCGCACGGTGACCACCGCGACGAGACCGCTCAGGAACATACCGGCGGCGAGCGCAGAACACCGCCCGGGAAGACCCGCTCCCACGTGCTCACCCGGCGCGGCTGCCTGCCGTGCCCGAGCGTGCACAGCTCATGCCTCCAGGTGCCCTGTTTCCGGCTGCCGGGCCCGCCGTCCAGGCGGACCGTGGTCACGGACCGATGATGGGCGGGAGGCAGTCGACATGCGAGCGAAAAGAGGAGCCCTCATGACCGATGAACCGATTCTGGTCCTCGCGGCCACCGGTGGACAGGGCGGCGCGGTGACGAAGGCGTTGGCCGGCCGCGGAGCCCGTGTCCGGGCCCTGGTCCGCGATCCCGGCCGGCAAGCGGCACGGATGCTCGCCGCGGCCGGGGTCGATGTCGTGACGGGGTCGCTGAGCGACGCCGACTCTCTCGCTGCGGCTATGGCGGGAGTGCGGGCGGTCTTCGCCTACACGACTCCCTTCGAGGCCGGCCTCGAAGCTGAAGTCGCCCAGGGACGGTCGATCATCGCTGCCGCAACGCTGGCGCGCATCCCGCACCTCGTGTTCAGTTCGGTGGCGGGAGCCGACCAGGCCAGCGGGGTGCCACACTTCGAGAGCAAGGCACTGATCGAGGCGGAGTTGGCCTCGGGAGACGTCCCGCACACGGTGCTGGGACCTACGTACTTCTTCGACAACGCACTTGGCGGAGCCGAGCGCATCCTCGACGGTCTCCTGGATCTGCCGCTGCCGGGGGACCGCCCCTTGCAGCAGCTCGACCGTGCGGATCTCGGGGCGTTCGCCGCGAAAGTACTGCTCGATCCGGGCCAGTACGCCGGTCAGCGCATCGAACTCGCCAGTGACGCACCCACTCCCGTGCAGATGGCCGACGCACTCGGGGACGCCTTGGGACGGGAGGTTCGTCACGAGCGCTTTCCGCTCTCGGCGGTGACCAATCCTGACATGCACGCGATGTGGGCCTTTCTCAACAGGGAGGGATACCGCGTCGACATCCCAGCGCTCCACGGGGATCACCCGGAGATCGGCTGGACCCGGTACGCGGACTGGGCCGGCCGTGCCTGGGCAGCCGCCCGCTGAGCCCGCCCGTCTGTGGTGCCCTGGCTTGAATGATCAACAGCTCGCAATGGCGCCGGTTAATCTTCGGTCCGGGGAGAACAGGGGAGAGCGTGGCTGACCAGAAGCCCTTCGGGGCCGTTTTGCGAGGTCTGCGACAGCAGGGTCGCCTGACGATGGAGGAGTTGGCCGAGGCGTCGGGCGTCAGTGTCAGGGCCATCGGCGACATGGAGCGGGGACGCAGCCGGGTTCCTCAGCGCCGTACGGTCGTGGCGCTGGCGGAGGGGCTGCGTCTCGGTGAGCGGGAGCGGGACGCGCTGCTTGCTGCGGCGCGGGCCGGGCGTGCGGCGCGCACGGTGGCGGTAGCGGGGACGACCGTGCCGCCGCGGTCGGTGGGAGACTTCACGGGCCGCGGTCCTGAACTTGCCCGGCTGCGGGATGCCGCGGAACGGGCGGGGACCGGTGAGGGCATGCGGGTGTCGGTCATCTCGGGCCCTCCGGGGTGCGGTAAGACGACGTTGGCGCTGAAAGCGGTGGCGGATTTTGCCGAGATGTTCCCCGACGGGTGCTTCGTCGCGGACCTGCACGGGGTGGACGGCCCCGTGGACCCGGCTGAGCCGCTGCTGAAGCTGCTGAAAGCCCTGGGGGTGTCGGATCGCCGACTGGCGCAGGAGGACGAGGCTGGGCGTGCGGGGTTGCTGAGAGCCCTGCTGGGCGAGCGGCGGTGCCTGGTGGTGCTGGACAACGCGCGCGATGAGGGGCAAGTGCGTCCGTTGCTGCCGGCGGGCGGGCGGAGCTTGGTACTGGTCACCAGTCGGAGGCCGTTGACGGGTCTGGAGGACGTCGACCGGCTGACGTTGTCGGAGATGGCGCAGGACGAGGCGGTCGCTCTGTTGCGCCGTATTCTGGGCGCGGACCGGGCGGACGCGGAAACCGCAGCCGTGTCCCGGGTGGCGGAGCTGTGCGGACGTCTGCCCTTGGCCCTGCGCGTCGCGGGGAACTGGCTGACGGTGCGGTCCGGCTGGCCTGTCGATCACCTGGTTCGTCGCCTGACCGACGAGGAGCGTCGTCTGGGCGCCCTGGTGGCCGGTGATGTGCGGGTGGAGGCGGCGTTCGAGCTGTCCTACCGGGAGTTGAGCAGCCAGGCCGCACGGATGCTGCGGTTGCTGAGCCTCGTCCCGGGGCCGGACATGACTGCCGCGTACGGCGCAGCGCTGACCGGGACCGGGGTCTTCGAGGCCGAGGACGTGATGGAGGAACTGGTCGAGGCCGGACTGCTGCAGGCCGCCTTCACCGGTCGCTACCAACTGCACGACCTGCTGCGGCTGTTCGCCCGCGCCCGGCTGTCCCAGGAGGAAGACCCTGACCGGCGGGAAGCGGCCGAGGACCGGCTGCGTGCCTGGCTCCTGGAAACAGCTGTGATCGCCGGCCGCTGGTACAAGCCCAAGTACGGGGCACCGCCTTCGTCCTGGCGAGGTCTGGTTGCTCTGGAGAACACCGAGCAGGCCCGAGTCTGGCTCCAGAGCGAAGCCCCTGCCTGGCGCGCGGCCCTGCACAGCGCCGCGCGCAAGGGTGAGAACACCCAGGTCGTGGAGACCGCAGACGCCATGGAATGGTTCTGCAACCTGTGGGTCTTCTGGGGGCACTGGTCCGAGCTCTACCAGCTCTCCAGCCAGTCCGCTGCCGCACTCGGCGACCCCGGCCTGCAGGCCTTCCACCTCAACATGCAGGCGTGGGCCCTGATCGAGTGCGATCACAGGTACCGCGAGGCCATCGAACGGGCCGATGAAGGTCTGCAGTGCGCTCGCCGCGCCGGTAACGTTCCCCAGCAGGCCTCGGCCTTGTCGCACGCGGCGGTCGCGCACCGGAAACTCGGCGAGGCGCAGGCGGCGGCAGAGAAGGCCCTTGCCTCTGTCGACCTGTACGAAGAGGCCGACGACTGCGAGGGCCGGCTGGGCGCCCTGCTCACTTACGGTTCTTGTCTGCGCTTCCTCGGCCGTGCCGAGGAGTCCCTGGACCAGAGCAGGCGCATCATCGCCTTCCTCGACGCGCCGGACCGTCCGGTCAACGGGCACGTCGCCGATATGACTCGTGCTCACGCGACCTACGCACTCGGTCTTGACCACATCGCCCTCCAGCAGTGGAGTGACGCCGCCGCCAGTCACCGCGATGCTGTGGCCCAGTTCAGGCGCGTCGGCATGCCCTACATGGAGGGAGGCTCGCTCGTGGGTCTGGCTGAGGCCCTGGTCGGACTGGGCGAACGAGCGGAAGCCAGGTCCTGTCTCCGTCAGGCTCTCGACCTCGGTGACGCGGCCGACGGCGTCATCCTGCAGAAGGCGCGGAATCTTCTGGACTCGCTTGCCGGCGAGTGAACAACGCCCGCGGCAGGAGGCTCAGCCGCGATGCCGATGCAGAGCGACGTGAACGGTGTCGAGAGCCTGGACGAGGGCGGCACGCGCGGCATCGGTGTCGCACAGGGGATCGAGCACCATGAAGTCGTGGACGGTGCCGTGGTAGCGCATGGAGACCACCGCCACGCCGGCAGCACGCAGCTTCGCGGCATAGGCTTCGCCCTCGTCGCGTACCACGTCGGCCTCGCTGGTGACCACAAGGGCCGGGGGGAGGCCGGTGAGCTGCTCCACGGTCGCTCGCAGCGGTGACGCGGTGGCCGCGCTCCGCTGCCGCACGTCGGGCAGGTACTGGTCCCAGAACCAACGCATGGTCTCGCGGCCGACGAAGTACCCCTCAGCGAACTCCTGGTACGACGGGGTGTCGAAGTCGGCGTCGGTGACCGGGCACAGCAGCACCTGCTGCAGCAGTCTCACGTCACCGCGCTCCTTGGCGAGCAACGTGAGCGCCGCTACGAGGTTGCCGCCGGCCGAGTCGCCCACGGCGGCCATCCGGCTCCCGTCCAGACCGATCTCCCCTCCTCGTTCGCAGATCCACCTCGCGACCGCGTAGCACTGCTCCATGGCGACCGGGTACTTCGCCTCCGGCGCGCGGTGGTACTCGACGTAGACGACGGCCGCGTCCGAGCCGAGGGCGAAGGCACGCATCAGGCGCTCGTGCGTGTGGGCATCGCCCAGGACCCAGCCCAGCCCGTGCAGGAAGAGCACGACGGGGATGCTGCCGTCGCTGTCGGTGGGTCTGACCACCTGCACTCGTACGTGACCGGTCGGCCCACCGGGCACCGTGAACCACTGTGCCGAAGTGGCTTGCTCGTCGAGAGGGTCAGCGACGCCCTGCCCCTGGAGACGGGCCAGCTCCAGTCTGGCCTGTTCCGGGTCCGGGGTGTGGGCCGAACGTGGGCAGGCGCATCTGTCCACAAACGCTCGGGTGGACGCGTCCAGGACCGTACGAGGGTGTGGGGGAGTGACGAAGTCGGTCATACGGTCTCCAGCCGAGAAAGCCTAGCGGGATGAGGCGGGACGGTGATGGGCGTACCGGGTGCCTGACGGGGAGAGGGGAAGTGGGGGTGCGGCTGCCGGTATCGGGTGGCGCCGACGCGGGCGCGGGGCAGGTGCTCAGGGCCCTGACGGCACCCTACTCGCAGGCTCCGGGCAGCCGGCCCTGAGTTGCTCGGTCCTCGCTGACGGCCGCGTGTCGACCGGAAGTTGACTGCTGTGGCCCTGAGCGGTGTGCGCGCCGCGCCAGTCACGAGGGGAGACGCCGTACGTGGCGCGGAAGGTACGGCTGAAGTGGGCGGGATTGACGAATCCCCACCGCCGGGCCACCGAGGACACCGTGGGGGCGGTCCTGGCACGGCGGGCCAGTTCCCGGCTGCACTCCTCCAGGCGCCTCTGCTGGATGAGCCGGGCGACTGTGATGCCCTCACCTTCGAACAAGCGGTGCAGGTACCGGATGGAGATGTGGAACGCCCGGGCGATGCGCTCCGGCGAGAGATCCGGGTCACCCAGGTTCCGGTCGATGTGTTCGCGTATCCGAAGCAGGAATTGGCTGCGGGCGGTGTCCGGGACGGTGTCGGCGGGATGGGCGCGTTCGGCGATCAACGTGGCGAACAGTTCCACGACGTTGCCGGCCAGCCGGTTGGCGACGGCCGCGGGGTAGCTGCCGGCCGTGGACGCGAGCGTGGCCAGGAAGGGGAGCAGCACTGCGCCGACACCGGCCCGGGTGCCGATGACATCGCCCGTCACCCGACGGATGTCGCTGTCCGGCACACCCAGCGTGTGGCGGGGCAGTTGGAAGACATGCGCGGCGAATCGCCGCGGATAGTCGAAGGAATAAGGCCGTGTCGTGTCGTACAGCACCAGGTCTCCTTCGCCCACCTCCGCCCTTCGGCCGTCCTGGACAAAGGTGGCCGTGCCGGATATCTGAACTCCGACGGCCATCAGTGCTTCGGGCGATCGGGTGATCAATGCCGGAGTGCGGCTGACTCGCTCTGCATCGGCTTCCAGGGTGGAGACCTGGAGGTATCCGAGGCGGTGGGTGGCGATCCGACCGTCGAACGGCCCGTCGTCCCGCGGGGCGATCGTCATGGGTACCAACGTCCTGCTCACCACGTCGTTCCAGTACGCGACCTTCTCCCGGTCCGGTACGGAAGCGGTAGTCAACACCATGCTCAAGTTGCTCTCCGCTCAGGAAATGTCTGGAGGCTGCGAGGGACGGGAACGGTTTCGGACGGCTGCGTCTCTCCGGAAGACGGCGGCCGGTGCCCGGGCAGGGCCGGATGTGTCCTCGTACGGGCAGCGGCCTCGCTGGAGCGCAACCGTGCCGCTTCGGCGAGGCCCGGTTCCTACCCGCAGGGAACAGCCAAGCAGCGGACGGCAGACGATCCCAGGCAGAACCGCAGGCAGAAATTGTGCGAGCGGCCTTCGACATGGCGATGGTGATCAGACGGGTGGCAGGGGTGACGCTTCGGCGCCCTCACCACCTGGTGAGGGCGCCGACTTCTTTTGCCGTCGGACGGCCCCCCTCTTGCCCGGAAGTGCCCGAGCAGGGAGACCGCGGATACACGCGAGGAGGCCGCGGGCGAGACTGGACGCATCACGCGCGGGTTCCGCGTGCGACTGTCTGCGGGGCTGCCGTGGCAGGACTCTTGCTGACCCTTTGCTCGCTCTACTGACGCGCCAACACACGTGTCCTGGGGGTTCGTGCCGGCTGGGTGCGGCCTATGATCCCTTGCGATCGGAGTGCGCTGATACCTCGTGCGAAACGGTGGCTTCGGACCTGATCGTCGATATGGAGACCAGCCGAAACACGAACCTAGGCATGGTCGAGCAGGTCGGCCAGGCCGGTCAGATCATCGGCGTGCAGGTCGAACCCGTCCGAGGAGGTGGGCGGGTCGCCGACGGGGCGGGCGACGTAGGCGGTGCGCAGGCCGAGGCCCTGTGCTCCGCGCAGGTCCCACGCGTGGGCGGCGACCATCAGGAGCCGCTCCGGCGGTCGTCCGGAGACGGTGACGGCCAGCTGGTAGACCGCGGGGTCCGGCTTGTAGGCCCGGGCGTCCTCGGCGGACAGGGCCTGTGCCAGCGCAGTCCGGCGTGGGCGTTGAGTTCCAGCAGCGCTGTCCGGCTGGCGTTGGAGAGACCGATCAGCGGGAACCGTTCGGCGAGTCGGGCGAGCCCGGCCACGGTGTCGGGCCACGGCGGGAGCCTGCGGCCTGCCTGGGCCAGCGCCGTTACGGCGGTCGGGTCGTCGACCCCGGCGGCATCGGCGACGAGCCTGGCGGCTTCCAGGTCGAGGACGTCGCTCGTGAGGTAGGGCCGGACTCCGTCGAGGACGCGACGTTGCTCGCGGTCGATGTGCTGCTGCCACAGCGACAAGAGCCGCTCGACCCCGGGATCGTCGAGCGATGGGTCGAGTTTCCGAATGCCGGCGCGGATACCTGCGGGTTCGTCGACGAGCGTGCCGAGCACGTCGAACACGAGGGCATCGATCTCTGGCTCTGACATGAGAGAGGTCTCCTGGACGAGGCAGCGGCTCGAGAGTGGCTGTCAGTCGAACGTGGCGGCAAGCCACCCGGATTCCCGAACCGCACGGCCGTGCGGCAACGGCCCACGCCCACCGCGGTGTCTCCGGCGAACTCGGTCACGGCGTCGGGCACGACGGCCGGTGGTCGATCGCCTCGCGGGTGCCCCAGCGAGGCCCGGGCGTGCCTGGTCACGGACCGGCCCGTCACCCACGCCCACACACCGCGGCAGGCCCCGGCGGCACCCTGCACTGCTTCGGCAAGGTCGCCGACGCGATCAAGGCCGAGATCCGCGAGGAGTACCGCACGGCCGCGGCACCCGTCAGTCGGGCAGATTGCCGTCGCCGCCCAGATTGGCGACCATGCGTCGCAGAACGTTGATCGTGGTCACGAAGTCGGCCGGGTCAATGCCTTCGTGCACCTGCTGATGCACGCGCAAGTTGCGCTCCCTGGCCCGAACGCGCCCGTTCTCTCCGGCCTCGGTCAACGTCATGAGCCCGGCATCCTCCGCCAGCCAACCACGGTCGACCAGATCGTCGAAGACACCGTTGAGGTCGATCCCGAGGTCGTCCCACTTCGCCAGCCGCTCGATCAACGTTGCCCGGGTCCACTTACCCGGCTCCCCGGCAACGTGGTTGAGCGTCCACCAATGCGGCTGTGTGAGGTCCTCCACCGCCAACTGCTCACGGAGGGCCCCGACCACCAGCCGGCCCGCCATGCCGGTCCATGCTCCGATGGGCTGAGCGGCCAACTCCTCCTGCGAGTACTCCCTGAGCGTCACGGTCACGTGCCCCTCCTCGTGATCAATGGATGGCGGTCACCGTAGAACCTCAGGTTCAGTCGAGGTCAAGGCAGTTCCCCTGGCCGGCACCCCGCGGCCCTCCCTGCTCTGTCAGCGGCGGGTGGCGCGTTCCCAGGCTTCGCGGACTCCAATGGGGACCCGCCCCCGAGGCGGCACTTGGTAGCCGTTGGCTCGCGCCCAGGAGCGGATCACTGCCGTGTCGGCGGGCCGGGTGGCGGTGGGGGGTGCTGGTTCGACGAGGGCGGGGCGTGAGGGCGTGAAGCGGGCCGGGGTGTCGAGGAGGCTCGGCGGGAACTGCGGAACACGGGTCTGTCCGGTGAGGACGCCGGTGAGGAAGGCCGTGAGGGTTCCGTCGTAGGTGAACCAGCGGGGGCCGCGGGCTTCGTTGACCGCGATGCGCCAGCGGTCGGGATCGTCGGCGGGGTCGGTGATCCAGAAGAGGTACTCGCCGTTGTCGGTGGCCCCGCAGGCGAAGAGCGTGTCCGGATCGTGAGGGACGGGATGCGTGCCCTGGTCGTGGTCCTTGCGCAGCTGTGCGCGGATCCGGCCGGGCATGGGGCCGGTGAGGTCGACGAACTCGGTCACGCCGTGAGGGTGGAAGAGGCTGAGGTAGTCGTTGAAGGAGCCGGGCCCGTACCGGTCGGCGAGCTGTTTGTAGTCCCGCGGCAGCGGCATGCCGAGGCCGGCTTCGACCGTGCCCCAGCCAAGGCCCAGGTCCTGCCCGGGCGGGGCGCACAGCTGAGTGAGGGTGGTGAGATCAGTCATGGGCTTCCTCGGGCGGTGTCGGATCTCGGGCGCTGCCACCGGCGCCGTGCCGGTGACCGGGCATCTGCGTGACGAATGCTGCCTGACGTCTGGTCGGGCTCGAAGTACACGGGGCTGCGAACACGATGTGCACGGGAGTGCGACAGCGTCTATAGTTGATCTTGCGAGGCGGGTCGCTGCGGCGGCTGCCTTCCGCGCGTCGGTCGTCTAAGGAAAGACGCCCCGCTTCCTGCGGGGCAATGCAGGTGCAAGGCCTGCCCGGCGCTCCACCCGGTCCCGCCCCCCGACACCTCGGGGGGCGGGACTTCTTCACATCCAGGACCAGGCGAGGTTCGCTGATCCGGCGGTCCAGCTCGGCCCGGCCTGGGGGTATACCGGCCGTTTGTCACCACCCCGTACGTTCGCACCGCCCGCGCCCGGCCGCCGTGGCCCGGTTCGGTATCTGAAGCGGGGGCGGGCGTCGTGATCGAACAGCAACAATCCGGTGGGGAGTGTGCCGGATTTCGCGGGGCATACGAAGCGCGTAATCAGCGGAGCTTCGGAAGTGAGGCGGCTTCATGGTCCCTGCTGCGCGATATGAGGACCGGAAGGCCTCCAGCGACCCTCGGACAGCGGTCTCCGCTGTGTTCGAGGACGGTGCGGAGATCGGTGAGGCCCGCCGCACGGCCCGCGACTTCCTCGCCTCGGTGCAGGCCGAGTACGGACTGCCGGTGTCGGCCCGGGCCATGGGCATGGTGCAGCTCGTGGTGAGTGAGCTGGTGACCAATGCCCGCAAGTACGCCCCGGGTCCCTGTCTGCTCGACCTGGAGGTCAGCAGGGGGACTGTCCAGGTGAGTGTGTGGGACGGCAGCCCGACGCTGCCGTCGGTGCTGGCAGCCGACCCGGGTCGGGTCGGCCAGCACGGTCTGGAGATCGTGATGGCGGTGTGCCAGACCTTTTGTGTCCGCCGGGAGCCCGTGGGCAAGCGGATCATTGCCACCGTCCAGCTCGCCGACGACCCTGGCGGCGACGTCGCCGGCCGCCGGGCCATGTGACGTAGAACCAATCCCCAGCGGCCGCTTTGACCGGCGGTGATGCGGCCGGTCAGGGCTGGTCGTCCGTCGGATCCGGCTCGTCCGGACTGGTGCCGGCGGCCTAGACCGCGGTCGGGGCGTTCGCCGCCTGCGACATCGCCGGAGACGCGCTGAACAGCGCGTGGACGGCGGCCCGGACCTGGCCGGCGACGACTTCGGGGGAGGAGGTGTCGAGCTTGCCGTCGAGGTGCAGGAACGCCAGGCCGTGGACGAGGGCCCACACCGTGGTGGACAGGGCGTCGGCGTCCGCACCCGGGAAGGTGGCCCGGACGATGCCGCGGACGTACTCCGAGATGGCGGCCGTCGCGGCGACCCGTTCCTCGCTGGTCGGGTCGCAGGGCTCGGCGAACATGGCCCTGAACAGTGCCGGGTGTTCCAGGGCGAACTGGACGTAGGCGACGGCGACCGCGGCGAGTTCGTCGGGTGTCGAGGGTGCGGGATGGGCCTGGGCCAGCTGCCCGGCGAGTTCCCGGTAGCCCTCGGCGGCCACCGCGGACACGAGCGCGTCACGGTCGGCATAGTGGCGGTAGGGGGCCGTGGCCGAGACCCCGGCGCGCCGCGCGACCGCGCGCAGCGAGAGTGCCGCGCTGCCGTCCTCTTCGAGGAGTTCACGCGCGGCACGCAGGCAGGCGGCACGCAGGTCGCCGTGGTGATACGTGTCCTGAGGCATGGGTCTCATCCCTTATGTTTACGGTGTTCACATTCTCCCTCTTATGTGAACGCCGCATACATCCTAAGTGATCGAAAGGGAAGAGGGAAACCGCGAGCAGTGTCCGTGGGCCGGGCGCCGCGCTCGCGGCTCAGCGGACGCCGACCGCCTTGAGGACCTTGAGGGCTCCGGTCAGCAGGGTCGCCCAGGTTTCGGGGCTGATCCGGGCGGGTGGGGTGAAGCCCTGGATGCGTTGGTGGGCGATGGTCTGGGGCTCGGTGTACTTGAGGATGCCGTCGGCGCCGTGCCGGCGGCCCAGGCCGGAGTCGCCCATGCCGCCCATCGGCGCGTCGACGCTTCCCCATGCGGCCGCGAAGGCCTCGTTGACGTTGACCGTGCCGGCGTGGACACGAGCGGCGACGGCTCGGCCGCGGGCGCCGTTGCGCGACCAGACGCTGCCGTTGAGGCCGTAGGAGGTGGCGTTGGCCAGAGCGATGGCCTCGTCGATGTCGCGATAGCTGTAGACGGAGACGACGGGGCCGAAGGTCTCGTGGTCGTACAGCGTCATGTCGGGAGTGACGTCGGTGAGGACCGTCGGTTCGAAGAAGAGGGGGCCGAGGTCGGGCCGGGCCTTGCCGCCGGCGAGGAGGGTGGCGCCCTTGGCGACGGCGTCGTCGACGTGTTCGGTAACGGTCTTGAGCTGGGCGGGAGTGGTGAGGCTGCCGACGTCGACGCTGTAGTCGTACGCGGCGCCGATCTTGAGGTTCTCGGTCCGGGCGGTGAACGCGGCGATGAACTCGTCGCGGATCGATTCGGCCACGTACAGGCGCTCGACGGAGACGCAGAGCTGGCCGGCGGAGGGGAAGCAGGCGGCGACGGCGCCGTCGGCGGCCTTGTCTATGTCGGCGTCGTCCAGGACGATCATGGGGTTCTTGCCGCCGAGCTCGAGAGAGGCGCCGATCAGGCGCCGGCCGGCGTCGCCGGCGATCTTACGGCCGCTGGCGGTGGAGCCGGTGAACATCATGTAGTCGGCGTTGTCCATCAGAGGGCCGCCGATGGAGCTGCCGCGGCCGATCACCATCTGCCATACACCCTTGGGCAGTCCCGCCTCGTACATGAGGTCCATGGACCACAGCGCGGTGAGGGCGGTCTGGGTGTCGGGCTTCTGGACGACGGCGTTGCCGGCCATGAGGGCGGCGATGGTGTCGCCGGCCGCCATGCTCAGCGGATAGTTCCACGGGGAGATGACGGTGACGACGCCCTTGGGGTGGCGCAGTTCGGTGGTGTGGGTCAGCACCGGGATCGCGCCCCGGCGGCGCTTGGGATCGAGGTACTTGGCGGCGTTGCGGGCGTAGTAGCGGGAGACGATGCCGATGTCGACGACCTCGAGGAACGCGTCGCGGCGGGTCTTGCCGTTCTCGGCCTGCATCAGGTCCAGCGCCTCGTCCTGACGGGACAGGACGAGGTCGTGGTAGCGCAGAAGGACCTTCTTGCGCTCCGCGACCGGTGTGGCGGCCCAGGCTTTCTGGGCGATCCGGGCACGGGCGAACGCGGCCTCGACGTCTTCGGGGGTGGAGACCGGAAGGTCGGCCAGGGGGACGCCGGTGTAGGGGGCGCTGGTGGTGACCCGTGCGGCATTCGGCGCGGCGGAGACCTGCGTGGTCAGCCGCTCGAGCAGGGCCGGGGTGAGGGATGTGGGCAGGCCCGTGCCCCGGGCGGCGACGGGGCCGGTTGCGTGGTCGGTGGCCATGACGGACTCCTTGCTTACTTGTTCCTGCGCTGGACCGAGGTGGGGACCGGCATGTGCAGGGCGAGCTGACCTTCGGTCATCGCGTCGAACTGGATGGTCCTGAGGGGCTTCAGGGAGCGCAGGTCGTCCGCCATGCGGCCTTCGCCGATCCGGAGGGTGATGTCGCGCGTGCTGCGGGTCGTACCGGCACTCAGCACGTTGGTCTGGCTCAGGGTGGAGTGCCACGCGCCGTTGATCGACGTGTACGAGGTGAGCGAGCTGACGCGCCGGCCGCTGGGGTGAGCGGTCTGCTTGGGGGTGGCCGCGAGGAGCGACAGGTCCACGCCGCCGGAGTCGTTGGCCACGCGGGCGGTGGTCCGGTGGTGGTCGATGTCGACGTCGAGGTCGGTGACCCACTTGGGGAATCCGTAGCCGTCGTGGCCGCGGACCTGTGCGATCTCCGTGCTGACGGGCAGCGACAGGACGTAGGAGTCGAGGTGCTCGTTCTTCAGGCTGGTGACGAGGTCGAAGAAGCCGAGCTTGCCGTGCCGGGCGGGCTTGACGGCGATGCCGACGGCGGCTTCGGTGTAGAAGTCGATGTCGCACACGTCGTAGCGGAAGAACATCACCGAGACCAGCCCGAGTCCGGGAGCGATCTCCAGGGGTGCCAGCTCCTCGGGCAGCCGGGGGCGGATCGCGCGGGACGGCGCGAGCATCGTCAGCCGGGCGGTCGAGATGCGGTAGTAGAAGTTCGGCGTGAGGGTGGGGCCGACCGGGGAGTCGACCTTGATCTTGGGCAGCTGCCGGAAGAAGTCCACGCCGCTGACGCGCGGATCCCGGGCGATCTCGTCGAGGTCGGGGTTCATCCGGTACCGGTCGTACAGGCCTTCCTTGGGGACCGTGACCTCGCGGCCTCCCAGTGCGACCTTGACAGTGTCCTTCTGCGTCGAAGGCATGGAGTGGGCTCCTCGATTCTATGTGAGCAGTGCACACATGGCAGTAGGGTTGTCATGTGTGCACTGTCAACAAGGGGAAGCGGGTCTTATGAACCGCCGGGGAGGGCTGCGGAACCGCTCGGGGCTCGCGGGCGCTCCGGCTCCGTCCGTCGCGGGGGCTGAACCGTTCGGGTGGCTCCGCTCAGGCCGCGGCCCGGGGCTTCGACAGCCATGCGCGGTAGTCCCGCAGGGCCTTGCGCTGTTTGCGCTGTTCGGAGATCAGGGCGATCACCGGATGGGTGCCGGGCCTGGGGTTGCTTCCGCGGGCGAGCCGGCGCATCTGGTGGCGGACCTGAGCCATGCCGGCGACGGACGCCAGGGCCTTGTCGGACCAGTTCACCGGCCGCATCCGGCGGTCGGCCTCGCGGCCCTGGCCCCAGAGGTCGGGCAGGTCGGGGGTGACCGCGAGCGCGGTGCCCATGCCGATGACCGCCACACCACTGTCGAGGACCTTCTCCGCGGTCGCGCGCTTGGTGATGCCTCCGGTGAGCATCAGCGGGAGCGGGCTGGTCTTGATCAGGTCCTTGGCCAGGTCCAGGAAGTAGGCCTCGCGGGCCTGGGTGCGGGCGTCGGCGGCGCGGCCGGTCATCGCCGGGCTTTCGTAGCTGCCGCCGGAGAGTTCGACCAGGTCGACGCCGAGGGGGTCGAGCATCGCGATCACCTGTCGGGCGTCGTCGGCGTCGAATCCGCCGCGCTGGAAGTCGGCGGAGTTGAGCTTGACCGCGACCGCGAAGGCCGGCGAGACGGTGGCCCGGACGGCGCGGACGATGTCGAGCAGCATCCGGGCGCGGTTCTCCAGAGATCCACCCCACTGGTCGGTGCGCTTGTTGACCAGGGGGGAGAGGAACTGCGACAGCAGGTAGCCGTGCGCGGCATGGATCTCGACACCGTCGAAGCCGGCTTGCTCGGCCCGGCGTGCGGTCACCGCGTACCGTGCCACGGTCTCGTCGATCTGCTGCGGCGTCATGGCGGTCGGACGGCCGAAGCGGCTGCTGTGCTTGCCCAGGCTGACGCCGATGTCCGTCGGCCCCCACACGACGCCGGGCATGTCGGAGGCCACCTGGCGGCCGGGGTGATTGATCTGCATCCATATCGCACCGCCGCCGGACCTGCCCGCCTTCGCCCAGTCGACGAAGGGATCCAGTGGAGCGTGCTCGTCGAGGACGACGCCGGCGGGGCCGGTCAGTGCCTCGGCGTGCACCATGACGTTGCCGGTGATCAGCAGTCCGGTGCCGCCGGCGGCCCAGCGCCGGTACAGCGTGAACAGCTGCTCGTCGGGGAGTTGGCCGTCGCCCGCCATGTTCTCCTCCATGGCCGCCTTGGCGATCCGGTTCTTCAGCACCTGCCCGGAACGCAGGGGCAGCGGTGAGAACAGCTCGCTGGTCATACCGGTTTCTCTCTTCCGACTTGATCGCTTACGATGTTTGCACCACTCACATTAGGGCACCAATGTAATCGCTGTAAACATCGAGGGGTGTGGGGTACGTCGCAGGCGGCTCGCCCCTGCGGCGCGGGACCGTTCCGGCCAACAGTTCGAAGACCGGGCCGAGCGTTCACCTCCACCAGGCGGGCTGACCCAAGAGGGGCTTCAGGGAGCGGTTGCGGCGGGAGAGAAGGGCGCGAACCATGAAACAAGGCATGGATGCGCACCGGCAGGCGTAGCAGCAGCGGCCGGGTGAGGCCGCGCGAACAGGGCACACCTGTGCCCGTGACATGGAGTGGACATGACCGACCTTCCCCCTCCGATCACCCCCTACCTCGAACCCGCCGCGAAGGAGCTGTGCGAGGCGACGGACCCCCATCCGCGGATCTACGAGGTTCCCCCCGAGAAGGGCCGTGACATCCTGCTCGGCCTGCAGAGCGACCAGAGCGTCCCCCGCCCCGACGTCGACGAGGAGTGGGTCGACGTGGACGCGGGCGAGTGGGGCACCGTCCGTACCCGCATCATCCGGCCCAAGGGGGCCACCGGGCCGCTGCCGGTGGTGGTCTACATCCACGGCGCCGGGTGGGTCTTCGGCGACGAGAAGACCCACGACCGGCTCTTCCGCGAACTCGTCGTGGGTGCCGGGGCGGCGGGCGTCTTCCCCGTCTACGACCGTGCGCCGGAGGCGAAGTACCCCACCCAGGTCGAGCAGAACTACGCCGTGGGCCAGTGGGTCATGGAGCACGGCGCGGAACACGCACTGGACACGTCCCGCGTCGCCGTCACCGGCGAGTCGGTCGGCGGCTGCATGTCCGCGGTGTTCGCGCTCATGAACAAGGAGCGCGGCGGGATCGACCTCAAGGCGCAGGTGCTGCTCTACCCGGTGACCAACGCCGACTTCGACACGCCGTCCTACCTGCAGTTCGCCGAGGGCTACTACCTCACCCGCGACGGCATGAAGTGGTTCTGGGACGCGTACACCAGCGACGACTCCCAGCGCGCCGAGGTGTACGCCTCGCCGCTCCAGGCGTCTGTGGACCAGCTCCGGGGACTGCCCACCACCCTGCTGATCACCGACGAGGCCGACGTACTGCGCGACGAGGGCGAGCAGTACGCCAACAAGCTCCGTGAGGCCGGCGTGGACGTCACCTCGGTCCGGGTGGCCGGCATGGTCCACGACTTCCTGCTCCTGGACAGCCTGCGCGACACCCGCGCCGCCAACGTCGCCCGCAAACTCGCCGTCGACGCTCTGCGGACAGCCCTCCACGGCAACTGAGCCGCCCTCACATCCCCTCCGCGCCGGGCACGATGTACGGTCCGGGCTTCCCGACGCCTGAGAGGCGGGGTGGGCCCGGGCCACTTCTCTTGTGGCCCTGGTCCGCGGGCCATGCCGACGCGGTGTGTGGTGCGGCACCCACCGGTCGTTCAGACCCACGACGCGCCCTGGTCCGCGCAGGAACTCGCCGGTCCCGCGGGGTGCGGCCGCGGTCGGACGAATGCCGGGGAGGGCGACGCGCACGCCGCCCTCCCCGCTCGGACTGCCGCCCGCTCAGTCGCCGGGCCGGTACCTGCGCTCGACGTGACCCGTCAGCTCGTCGGGATGGAAGTAGACCCGCCTCAGGTCACCGCTCGTATAGCGCTCGACCTGGTCGTCGAAGTGCGGCGAGTCGGGGTGGCCGCTGACGCCGCCCGCCGTCACCGCCCAGGCGCGCACGCGGGGCCCGAACTCCACCACCGCGACGAAGCTGTTGCCGCTGGTGCCGTAGTACCGCTTCGTCCCCGGGTAGCTCTTGGCCCCGAACGAGGCCAGCGACCCCCAGCGCGACGAGGCGAAGGGGACCGGGACGCTCGGCTTGTCGTCGCTGAACTCCTGGACGATGGCGCCGTCGTTGCGCTGGTAGCGGTTGATGTCGCCCCAGGGCACCTCCTGGCTGCCGAAGTCCCGCTCCAGTCGGGCCACTGCCGTGCCCAGGGCGTCGAGGCGCTGGGTGTCCGTGGCGCGGTCGGCCATGTAGTCCCAGCCGGACAGCCCGGCGTCCGCCGCCGCCTGGGCCGTCATCGCCCACAGGTCCTCGCCCCAGAACACGGCCACCGACATGGCGGTCGACTCGGCCGACCACCGGGTGTCCCAGTCGCGCAGCAGGGCGATCGGGGCGGACAGCCGCTTCCTGCGCGCGCTGCCCGGGGGCAGGGCGTCCCAGGCGGCGACGAGGCCGGGGATCAGCCGGGCGAACGCGGTGAGGTACGGGTCGAAGGCGGCGTCGATCAACGTCTGGGGCGTGAAGTCCTTGCGCGCGCTCAGTACCCGGATCGCCTGCGGTCCGCGCGGGTTCTCGCCGAACCGGTCGAAGTAGCGCGGGTAGTCGGCCGCGTCGGGGCTGTCGTCCCCCGCCGCGGTCCAGGGCCAGTTGTTGGTGTTGAACGCCCAGCCGTTCCTCGGGTTCACGGCCCGGGGCATGCTCGCCAGGCTGTGCAGGCCGTTCCAGTCGGTCGCCGGGTCACTGCCGTCGACGGTCTTCAGATAGTCGAAGCGGTCGTCGCGCTTCGGCATGAACTGCGGCATCAGGAAGGCGATGTCGCCCTTGGAGTCGGCGAAGAGGGTGTTGTTGGAGCTGTTCGCCTTGAGTTCCGCGACGCCGATGTACTCGTCGTAGTCCCGCGTCTTGGTGCGCAGGTAGCTCTGCTTCAGCGCGTCGACGGGCTTGTTCATGAGCGCGCACGCGATCCACTTGCCGTCCTCCTCGCGGACGATCGGGCCGTGGTGCGTCGCGTAGGTCGTGAACCGGCGCTGCTCCTGGCCGCCGTCCTCGGTGCGTACGGAGAGGGTGACCTGCTTCGTCGTCACGGGGCGCAGCTCGTCGCCGTACCGGTAGGAGTGCTTGCCGTCGTCGCCGGTCACGATCCTCTCGGCGAAGTTGTCGATGTTGTCGACGCCGCTGGAGGTGTGCATCCAGCCGGTGTGGGCGTTGAAGCCCTGGTAGATGAAGAACTGGCCCCAGGTGGCGGCGCCGTAGGCGTCGAGTCCCTGCTTGCTCGTCACATGCTGTTCGGCGCGGAAGAAGAAACTGGTGTGCGGGTTGATGAGCAGCAGTGCGTGGCCGTCGCGGGTGTGGCTCGGCGCGATCGCCATGCCGTTCGAGCCGGTGGGTTCCCGGAACGTCAGACCGCGCTCCTCGTCGGTCATCGGCAGGGTCCGCCCGCCGTAGAAGGCTTCGAGCCGGCTGAGCGGGATGGACTCGATGTCGCCGCCGATGCTGCCTTCCGAGAAGCTCAGCGGCATCCAGGGCTCGAAGCGGCGGATGACCCGGGGGCGCACCTCGGGATGGGTGGCGAGGTAGTAGTTCAGTCCGTCCGCCCACGCCTGCGTCAGCACCCGCAACCAGGCAGGGCAGCGCGCGTGTGCCTTCTTCAGCTCCGCGTGGTCGAGGTAGAGCCGCTGGCGCAGGTCCTGCCATACGGCGCTTTCGCCCTCGGCCTCGGCGAGACGGCCGAGAGCGACCAGGTAGTTGGTCTCGACGCGGTTGAAGTCGTCCTCGGCCTGGGCGTACATCATTCCGAAGACGGCGTCGGCGTCGCTCTCGCCCTTCACGTGCGCGACGCCCCAGTCGTCCCGGGTGATCGTCACGCGCGCCACGTGTCTGCGCCAACGGGCGGCGGTGGACGCGGAGTCCGCCGCGACCGCGGTCGCGGCGGGGAGGGCGGCGACGACGGCGAGCCCGGCCGCCGTGCCGAGGACGCGGCGTCGGCTCACCCCGGTGAACTGCGCATGGTGCATGAGCTGCTCCACTCTCCTGCAGGCCTCAACGGGCCGTGGCCCGAAGGGGGACGGCGACTTGAGGCACCGCCTGTTCCGGCGGCCGTCACGCCGTGGCGTCGGCCGGCCTCACGGCACCGCTCCCTTCCGCGCACACGGCATCGCCGAGCAGGCGACATGTACAGGTGTCACCGCCCGTTGATCAGTTACAGGGACAGTCCTATCCGGGTGACTGCTCACTGACAAGACCGCGCTCCTCACCAGACGCGAGACCCCGGCGGCCTGACCATGCAGCGAGGCAGCGCCGGCACGTTCGGGCTCGACGTGCTCCGCGGCCCGGGAGACGAAGTACCGCTCCGCGGGGCGCGGCCGTAGGCATGATGGGGGCCATGACCCACATCGCCCGCCGCATGTTCGAGCTCCTGGAGCCGATCTGCCTGGTGACCTTCTTCGCCGACGAGTGCAACGAGGAGCTGGCCGCGCTCGGCCACCGCACCTACTGGGACGGCTACTTCGCCAGCCGCGCCGCCCCGCTGGGGCGGGTGCCGGCGGAGGTCGTGCACGCGGCCTTCTACAGCTTCGCCGACGGGGAGGCCGCGCGGCACATCCCGAGCGCGTGGGAGACGATCCCGCCCGAGGCGTCCGTCGCCGCGCGGGAGCGGGGCAGCGCGGCCTCCCTGCGACGGATCCTCGGCGACGAGTTGGCCGACTCCCCGGGGCTGGTGCGCGCCGCCGACCTGACCACGAAAGCCGCGACGAACGCGCCCACGGAGGGCCGGGTGATGTACGCCGGGATGCGGACCCTCCCGGTGCCGAGCGACCCGGTCGCCCGGCTGTGGCATTCCGCGACCATGCTGCGCGAGCACCGGGGTGACGGGCACGTCGCCGCTCTCGTCGGCGCGCGCATCGGTGGCACGGAGGCTCATGTGCTCTCCGCGCTGGCGCAGGGCATCCACCCGCCGGAGTCGTTCGGGCGCATCCATCACCTTCCGAAGGAGCGGCTGGCCGCGGTCATGGACGGCCTGCGCGAGCGCGGGCTCGTCGACACCGACGGCCGGTTCACCGACGCCGGCCGCGAGACCAAGCACCGCATCGAAGCCCTGACCGACGAGCTCGCCGCCCCGCCGTACGAGGCCCTGACTCCCGCCGAGCTCGACGAGCTGGTCGCCGAGCTCGAACCCATCACCGCGACGCTGGTGGCCGCGGGGTCGCAGTGACCCGGCGTGCTGTTCGAACGTCCGAGCACCGCAGAACAGCGTCGGGGCCGAGGACGACGTCCAGCCCGCCTCGATCGCGTTCGGTCGGTCATCGAGCGCCATGCCCCGCACGCCGTCGTCATGGACGACTTCGTCCGGCGACCGGTGACGGAGAGCAGACGTACGCCGTTTTCCGCGGCTGGACTCCGGCAGGCCCTGGCAGGTCTGCGTGCGGAGGCCGACCTCCTGCGTCCGGCCCGCGGTCTCGGCGGGCTTGCCCTTGACCCGCGGGTCAGGGATTAGCGTCGGTGCGCTGTTCCGCCCGGTGCCCGGCCGTTCACCCGGTAGCGCCGTGCACCCGTGCCCACGCCCAGGAGGCCGCCCATGACCACGGTTCTGCCCCGGACCAGCCGCGAGGTGCGGCTCGCCCGCGTCCCCGCGGCGCTGCCCGTACCGGCCGACTTCACCGTCGTCGAGAGGGCGACGCCCGCTCCGGCACCGGGCCACGTCCTGGTCCGCAACCGCCACTTCCAGGTCTTCGGAGGTCTGCGCACCCTCGTCGGGGGAGGGGCCGAGGGAACGCCGGTGCCGGGACTGAGCCCCGGGGACGCCCTGTTCGGGCCGGCCGTCGGCGAGGTCGTCGTCGCGCCGCCGGACAGCTCCCTGCGTCCCGGCGACCTGGTGACGCACCTGATGGGCTGGCGCGAGTACGCCCTCGTGCCCCTGGCCGGATGCGCCCCTCTCGGCCCGGCGGCCGAGCCCGTCGCCCGCCTCTCCTCCGGTTCCGCCGCCTACGGGGCGCTGACCCGGCTCGCGGGCGTACGCGAGGGGGACGTCGTCCTGGTCACCGGTGCAGCGGGCGGGGTGGGCTCGCTGGCCGGTCAGATCGCCCGGCTGCTCGGCGCCGCCCGGGTCATCGGCACCACGGGGTCACCGGACAAGGCGGCGCGCCTGACGTCCGAACTCGGCTACGACGCCGTGCTGACCGGCGGCTCGTGGCGCGGGGAGCGGGACACCGCGCACGGCGCCTTCTCCCGGCAGCTCGCCGAGGCCGCGCCGGACGGCATCGACGTCCTGCTGGACAACGTCGGCGGCGTCCAGCTCACCGCGGCCGTGACGGCGGCCCGGCAGGGCGCCCGGTTCGCGCTGGTCGGAGCGCTGTCCGGGCAGCTCGACCCCGAGAGTCCCGGAGCGACCGCGCCGACGCGGATCGACACCTTCCGGCTCGTGGTCAAGGGGGCTTCCGTGCGCGGGTACACCGGCGTCGACCACCCCGAGGTGGAGGCCGAATGGAACGACCGGTTCGACGGCTGGCTGCGGTCGGGCGAGATCCGGTTCCCGCTGACCCGGTTCGAGGGCATCGAGCGGGCCCCGCGGGCGTTGCAGGAACTGACCGGGGGACAGACCTTCGGCACGGTCGTCGTCGACCTCCCGGGGCACGGCTGACGGCCGCCGGTACGACGAGCGGGAGGCACACACGATGCGGATCGGCGACGCCGCGGCAGCCGTCGGCGCGACACCGAGGGCGCTGCGCTTCTACGAGCAGCGGGGACTGCTGCCGCCACCGCGCCGCACCAGGGCCGGTCAGCGCGACTACACGCCCGAGGACCTCGCCGTGCTGCGTGTCGTCCGGTACCTCCTCGGCCTCGGCCTCACCGTCGAGGACCTGGCCGGGATCGCCGACCGCCTTCCGCTGCTCGCGGGCCGGCCGCCCCGGCCCTGCGACCCGGCGGCACCCGGCGAACCGGCCGTCGTCGGCACGGCGGTGGTACGGCGCCGCATCGCCGCGCTCGACTCGGAGATCGAGCGGCTCACCCGGCTGCGCGACGCGCTGCGGGCCGGACTCGACCCGGCCCCGGGCTCGTTCACGAAACCGCAACGCGGTTGTCGCACGGCACCGGGAATCGGCGGTCCCGGATCCGGGTTGGCGCAGTCATGACTGTGGGAGTGGCTCTCAACGCGACCGACGCCGACAACCAGATCGACGCAAGCGTGCGACTGGCCCGGGAGGCGGCGGCAGCCGGGCTCCGGTCGGCCTGGTTCGGCCAGACCTTCGGCGCCGACTCGCCCCAGCTCGCGGCGATCGTCGGACGCGAGGTACCGGCTCTCCACGTGGGAACGTCCGCGGTCCCCGTCTTCGGCCGGCACCCGCTCACCGTCGCCGGCCAGGCCCTCACGGCACAGGCGGCCACGCACGGCCGGTACCACCTCGGACTCGCCCTCGGCACCAGACTGCTCACGGAACAGGGCTTCGGCATCCCCCACGAGCGGCCCGTCCGCCGACTGCGCGAGTTCCTCACCGTGGTACGGCAGTTGACCGAGACGGGCTCGGCCGACTTCCACGGCGAGCTGCTCAGCGCCACCACACCGGTACCCGCGCGCGTGCCGGGAGCGGAGGCCGGCGTGCCGCTGCTGGTCGCCGCGATGGGCCCCCAGGCACTGAGGGCGAGCGGCGAACTCGCCGACGGGATCCTCCCCTACCTCGCCGGGCCCCGAGCCCTCGCCGAGCACATCGTTCCCGCCGTGACCGCGGCCGCCGCGGCAGCCGGCCGTCCCGCGCCCCGCATCGTGGCACTCGTACCCGGCGTGGTCACCGACGACGTGACCGCCGTGCGCGAGAAGGCCGCCGAACAGCTGGCCTTCTACGAGCAGTTCCCGTCCTACGCCCGGGCCATCGAGCTGTCCGGGGCCCGTCGGGCGGTCGACGTGGCCGTGATCGGCGACGAGCGGACGGTCGCCGCCGAGGTGGGGCGGTACCGGGACGCCGGGGCGACGGAGGTGGTGTTCACGTCGACGGAGCTCGCGGGCGACACCGGCCGGCGACGCACCTGGGACCTGCTCGGGTCCCTCGCCGGAACCGACGCCTAGACCGACGCCGACCGGACGGCGGCGGGCTACAGGCGCACCACGATCCCCTTGGACGTCGGCTGGTTGCTGATGTCGGCAACGCTGTCCAGCGGCACCAGGACGTTGGTCTCGGGGTAGTACGCGGCGGCGGAACCGCGCGCGGCCGGGTACGGGACGACCTCGAAGTCCTCGGCCCGGCGCTCGGTGCGTTTCCTCGACGCTGTGCATGGCCCACCTGCTCCGGACACCGCCGGCCCCGGCGTCGCCGCCGAGGCTGTGCCTCAAGGCCCGCCGGGCACGTCGCCCGGCCGTCTCCCGGACGCGAGGGAAGGCGGGAGGCCGATGCACACGCCTGCCCGCCGTCCCCGCGGTCCGTGTCCGGACTGCCGCGTTCGTGTCCGACCGGGCCCTCAGGACTGTGGCCGCTTCCCGTGGTTGGCGGCGTGATTGCGGCGCGCCTTCTTCTTCCGACGTCGCTTCGAAGACATGTCACCCTCCTCCCCGTGCAGGTGGGGGAGCGTTGCGAGCGCTGACCATCCCCACCGTTCCACACGGCACCGAGCGACGCGACTCGAGGCGATGTCGGGCACGAACCCGACTAAAATGTCCCGCAGATCGTGCCCCGGCTGCCTCCTGCACGCAGAGGACCAGCAATGCCCAGCGAACCCGCACCCATCGGCGCCGACGCCCGGCACGCCCTCGAACAGGAACGCTCCGACCTGCAGGCCGAACGCCCGAGAGTCGCGGCGACGCTGCGGGACTCCGAGGAGGGCGTGGGCAGCTCGGTCACCGTGCGGTACGGCGACGGCACGGAGGAGACCCTCGAGATCGGCGAGCGTGCCGAGGCGTCGGACCAGGAACTGATCACGCCCGAGGGCCCCCTCGGGCGCGCCCTCCTCGGCCGTCGCCCCGGGGACACGGTCACCTACGACACGCCGGAAGGGCGCACGACCGCCGCCGTCGTGTCCCTGGGCGGGGCGGCAGCCGGTCGGACACCACCGGCGGACGGTCGACAGGAAGGACCCCCGTGACCGGAGAGATCGCCTATCGCAGGGTGTACGAGGAGCCGTCGCCGCAGGACGGCAAGCGGGTGCTGGTGGACCGCCTGTGGCCGCGCGGGGTGAGCAAGGAGGCGGCCCACCTGGACGAGTGGCTGAAGGACGTCGCGCCCTCGACCGGTCTGCGCCGCTGGTACCACCACGACCCCGAACGCTTCGCCGAATTCCGCCGCCGCTATGTCGCCGAGCTGGACGACCCGGAGCACGAGCAGGCCGTCCGGGAGCTGCGCGACCTGGCGGCCCACGACAGGGTCACGCTGCTGACGGCCACCAAGGACGCGGACCACAGCGAGGCCGCCGTGCTGGCTGAATGGCTGAACGACGGCAGCACCTCACCATGAGGCCTCACGCATTGTCCTCGCCCGGCGGGTAGGTCAGGCGTCCGTCCCGGACGCGCGCGTGAGGGTTCAGGGCGGCGGGCTTCGTCGTCGTGGCCGACATGATGTGCGCGACCTCCACGCCGGCGACGATCAGGGCGTCGGTGATCAGCCTGCGATGGCAGCGCCAGGGCACCGCCTCACTGCACATGATCGCCGGCCGCCGCCCCTGTGCGGCGAGGCCGATCAACTCGTCCAGCCCGTTCTTGAATTCGTCGCTCGCCATGTGGTCGGCGTAGTCCCGGAACGCCTTGACCCGCCATGCGCCGTTCTCGCTCGGCACGCCCTTCGGGGTGTGCCGTCGACCGCCCAGCTCGGGAATCCGCCGGTAGGCGATGTCGGCAGGGAGCGCGTCGACGATCGCGGACTGGTTCCACTGCGGGTACTTCCGTGACGAGGGGAACGAGCGCACGTCGACGAGGTCGGTCACCTCGTTGTTCCGCAGCATCGTCAGCATCTCGTCGAAGTCGCGGGTCGAGTGCCCCACCGTGCAGACACGGTTCGTCATGGAGTCGCGGGCTCGGAGCCACCGCCCTTCCTGACCGTGCAGTGCAGCGAGTCGTCGCGCACGTCGGCGACGATGGTGTCACCGGGATCGGCCTCCCCGCCGAGCAGCAGGTCGGCGATGCGGTTGTCGAGTTCGGCCTGGATCGTGCGCCGCAACGGGCGCGCGCCGAACTCCGGCTGGTGCCCGTGGGCGATCAGCAGTTTCTTCGCGGCCTCCGTGACCTCCAGCTTCAAGCCCTGCGCGTGCACCCGGCGCTCGCTCTGGCCCAGCAGGTGATCGACGATCACGCCCAGGTCGTTCTCGGTGAGGCCGTGGAAGACGATGATGTCGTCGATGCGGTTGAGGAACTCCGGCAGGAACCTGGCCCGCAGTTCCCCCATCAGCTCGTCCTTGAGGTCGGACACGTCGCCCTTGTGGTCGAGGATCCGGTGGGCCCCGATGTTGGACGTCATGATGACGACACAGTGCCGGAAGTCGACGGTGCGGCCCTGGCCGTCGGTGAGGCGTCCGTCGTCGAGGATCTGCAGCAGCGTGTTGAACACGTCGGGGTGGGCCTTCTCCACCTCGTCGAACAGGACCACGCTGTAGGGCTGCCGGCGGACCTTCTCGGTGAGCTGGCCCGCCTCCTCGTACCCGACGTAGCCGGGAGGGGCTCCGACGAGACGGGCGACCGTGTGCTTCTCCTGGAACTCGCTCATGTCGAACCGGATCATGCGGTCCTCCTCGCCGAACAGCAGCTCGGCGAGGGTCTTGGCCAGTTCCGTCTTGCCCACACCGGTGGGACCGAGGAAGAGGAAGGAGCCAACGGGGCGGTTCGGGTCGCCCATGCCGGCCCGGTTGCGGCGCACGGCCCGGGAGACGGCGGTGACCGCCTCGTCCTGGCCGACGATCCGGGAGTGCATCTCCTCCTCCAGCCGGAGCAGCCTCTCCTTCTCGCTCGCGGTGAGCTGGGAGACGGGGATGCCCGTACGGCGGGAGATCACGTCCGCGATGTCGGCGGCGGTGACGGAGACGACGCCCTCGCGACGTTCCTCGATGCCCGCGAGTTCGCCCTCCGCCTCGGCGATCTCCCCCTTCAGCTGCGCGGCCTTCTCGAAGTCCTGTGCGGCGACGGCCTGGTCCTGTTCCCGGCGCAGCTTGGCGATGCGGTCCTCGCGGCTGACGACCTCGGTGGAACGGCTGGCGCTGCGCAGGCGCACCCGCGCTCCCGCCTGGTCCATCACGTCGATCGCCTTGTCGGGCAGGAAACGGTCGCTGACGTAACGGTCCGACAGGTCAGCCGCCGCCGCCAGCGCGCCGTCGGCGAAACGGACCTGGTGGTGGGCCTCGTACACGTCACGGAGCCCTTCGAGGATCTGCACCGTCTCCTCGACCGTCGGCTCGGGCACCATCACCGGCTGGAAGCGGCGTTCGAGGGCGGCGTCCTTCTCGACGTACTTGCGGTACTCGTCGATGGTCGTCGCGCCCACCACGTGCAGCTCCCCGCGCGCGAGGGCCGGCTTGAGCATGTTGCCCGCGTCCATCGAGCCCTCGCCGGTGGCGCCCGCGCCGACGACGGTGTGCAGTTCGTCGATGAACAGGATGATGTTCCCGCTCGCCTGCTGGACGTCCTCGATGACCTTCTTCAGCCGCTCCTCGAACTGGCCACGGTACTGTGCGCCCGCCACCATGCCGGACAGGTCGAGGGCGACGACCCTCTTGTCCTTCAGGGTGTCGGGAACCTCGCCGGCCACGATGCGCTGCGCCAGTCCTTCCACGATCGCGGTCTTGCCGACGCCGGGTTCCCCGATCAGAACGGGGTTGTTCTTGGAGCGCCGCGAGAGGATCTCGACGGTCTGCTCGATTTCCTCGGCCCGTCCGACGACGGGGTCGAGCTTCCCGGCCTTCGCCTCGTCCGTCAGGTCCCGCCCGTACTCGTCGAGGGTCGTCGCGGGCTCACCCCGCTCGGCGGGCTGCTGCCCTTCCGTGCGGGCCGCCCGCTCCGTGAGGCCCGCGAGCTTCTTCACGTCCTCGCCCTCCGCCCTCAGCAGCCGGGCGGCCCCCGTGTCGGCGCCGTCCAGCAGCGCACCGAGGATGTGCTCGGGCCCGATGTAGGACACACCGGCCGCCTGGGAACGGGCGTAGGCGGTGGCGAGGGTGCGCTTGGCGGCCGGGGTGAGGCCCGGCTCCGAGGACGGCTCGCCCGACTCGCGGGGAAGGACCTGCGCGATCCGGGAGGCGAGCGCGTCGGGGTCCGCCCCGGCCTGTGCGAGCAGCCCGCGCGCGGGGTCGACCTTCGTGGCCGCCCACAGCAGGTGCTCGGTGTCGAGGTCGGACGTCCCGTCCTCCACGGCACGCCGCGCCGCCAGGTTGAGGAGCTCCTGCGAGGACTCGGTCAGCAGCCGCCCGATCGGCACCCGCTGCACCGCCGGGGGCGAGGACGTGGGCGACATGCCGAAGAACCGGTTCAACAGGTCACTGAACGGGTCGGACGAGCCGAAACCGAAGGACGACATCGACATGACAGCTCCTCGTGCAGTGACAGGGGGTCCTTCAACCGAAGCGCGTCGCCGAGGGCCCCGCAACCCGGGGAGGGGCCTGCACGGAACCGCCCCCTTCGCCGTGCTCGCCGTGCGGACGGCCTGGGCACCGGTGTGGCGGGAGGAGTGGCCGCTCTTCTCCCTGTCGAGCGCGGTCACTGGGCGGCGATCTCCGCGGCCGCCGTGCTGCACCCGGTCAACCTGCGGATCACGTCGCAGCGTGCCGCCCAGCGCGCCCTGGGCTCGGCCGCCGGACTGCTGCTCGCCTTCGCGGCCCTGGCCGCGGGCGTCGAACCCGTGGTCCTGGCGGTGCTGATCGTCGTCCTGGAGTTCCTGCCGGAGTACGCCGTCGTCCGCAACTACGCCCCGGCCGTCGTCTTCGTCACGCCGCCGGCACTGCTGATGAGCGACCTGGCGGCTCCCGCCCCGGCCGGTGAGCTCGTCCTCGACCGCGTCCTGGGCAGCGTCGTCGGAATCGTCGGCGCCCTGGGGGTGCGCGCTGCTCGTCGTGCACGACTGCGCCGCGGTCCGGGTGGAGTGCGCGCCGGCCGGGTGCGAGCAGGACGCGGACCGTGCCGAACGGGTGCTCAGGAACCTCGCCGGGCCGCCGCCCGCCCACATCCCGGTAGCGCCGGCACCGGCCGTCGTGGAGCTCCGCGAGGCCGACGACGCCGCTTCCGGGGAACAGCGGCCGGCCGGGATCGACCCGGCCCTGCTCGCGACCACCGAGCAGCGTGCCTGTCGCCTGCTCGCCCGGCTGCACCGTCCCCCGGCCGTGAAGAGGACGTTTCCGTTTTCTAATGTCGAGCATTAATATGCGGGCATGGCGAGAACCTCCGGACCCGAGACCCGGGAGAAGCTGATCCGTGCGGCGGAGACGCTCTTCGCCGAGCAGGGCGTCCACGGTGCACAGTTGCGGGACGTCGTCGCCCTGGCCGGGCAGGGCAATCCGTCGGCCGTGCAGTACCACTTCGGCTCCCGCGCCGGGCTGCTGGACGCGGTCATGGCCGGCCGCCAGCAGCGCACCGAGCGGGTGCTCGCGCCGCTTCTGGAAGCGGCGCCGGACGAGGTGGCCGCGCTGGTCGGCGCACTGGTCACGGCGGAGGCCAGTGAGCTGCGCGACGACCGGGGCCTCCGGTGTCTGCGCATCTCCGCGCAGCTCAGCCATGAGAGCGGCGTCCGCGCCCGCACGCCCCACCCCACGCTCGCCGGCACGGCCTACTGGCGCCTGATCGAGCGGATCGAGGCCCGCCTGGCCGCCGACGGCCTGCCCGAGCCCTTGCTCCTGGAGCGCCTCGACCTGGCGCTCACGGTGGTGGGAGCCGCCCTGGCGGACCGCGCCCGGCAGTACCTGGACGGCACCGAACCGCTGACCGGCGAGGAGCTGTTCCTCGCCGACCTGGTCGGCACCACCACCGCACTGCTCCGGGCCCCGCGGCCCTGATCTCCCGGCCCCCCGACCGCCCGCACGACCCCGTGCGACCCCGAACGGCCCTGAAAGGACCTCTCATGAACGATCTCACCGGCAAGACCGTGCTGATCACCGGCGGCGCCCGCGGCCTCGGTGCCGAAGCGGCCCGCCAGGCGGTGGCCGCCGGCGCCAACGTGGTGATCACCGACGTGCTCGACGAGGACGGCAGGGCCACCGCCGACGCCCTCGGCGACCGGGCCCGCTTCGTCCGGCACGACGTGACCTCCGAGGAGGAGTGGGCGGCGGCCGTCGCCCACGCCGTCGCGGAGTTCGGCGGGCTGCACGGCCTGGTCAACAACGCCGGCATCTCCACCGGCACGCTCCTGGAGAACGAGTCCGTCGAGCACTTCCGCAAGGTCCTCGACATCAACCTGACCGGTGTCTTCATCGGCATGCGGACCGCCATACCCGCGATGAAGGAGGCCGGCGGTGGCTCCATCGTCAACATCTCCTCCGCGGCGGGCCTCATGGGCCTGGCCCTGACGGCCGGCTACGGCGCCTCCAAGTGGGGCGTCCGCGGGCTCACGAAGATCGGCGCGGTGGAGCTCGGCACGGCGGGGATCCGCGTCAACTCCGTCCACCCGGGCATGACCTACACGCCGATGACCGCCGCCGTGGGCATCGAACGGGGCGAGGGCAAGTACCCCAACACCCCGATGGGCCGGGTCGGGGAGGCCGACGAGATCGCCGGCGCGGTGGTCTTCCTGCTCTCGGACGCCGCCTCGTACGTCACCGGTGCGGAGCTGGCGGTGGACGGCGGCTGGACCACCGGCCCGACGGTGAAGTACGTCATGGGCCAGTAGGACGCCGCCTCACACGAGCTCGGGCCGCGGCTCCGTGGGGCTCGGCCCCGGTTGCGGTGCCGGCGCGGCCTTCGGCTCCCACTGCCCGGTCGTCCGCACGTAGCCGTGGATCACCGAGGCCATCGCCAGGACCAGCAGCGGCCCGAACAGCCACGGATGCCCGGCCATCTCCCTCGGCAGGAAGCGGTACGACACCAGCAGCGCGGCGAAGACCGTCGCGCCGTGGGTGACCAGCAGGGTGGCCGACCGGTCCCAGCCGCGTGCCAGCGAGCGCATCGCCGCCTCGACGGTGAGCGCGAACACCACACCGGCGACAAGGTCCGCGCCGTAGTGGTAGCCGAAGCCCAGCGTCGCGGTGAGGGTGGCGACCAGCCAGAACGTTCCTGCCCAGCGCATGGTCCGAGAACCCTTGCGGGTGTGGACGAAGAGCGTGGTGGCCCACGCCGTGTGCAGGCTGGGCATGCAGTTGCGCGGGGTGACCGCGTCGAACGGCATCGAGTGCGGGACGCCGACCGGCGGCAGCGTGCCGGGCCACAGGTCGGCCGCCGCCCAGGACCCGCCTTCGGGGCCGTAGGCGAAGACCGGTCCCACGACCGGGAAGAGCATGTACACGGCCGGTCCCAGCAGACCGATCATCAGGAAGGTGCGCACCAGGTGGTGGCGTGGGAAACGGCGCTCGACCGCCACATGGCGCAGCTGGTAGAGCCCGACGACGGCCGCTGCCAGCGGAAGCTGACCGTAGACCAGGTGCAGGGCGTGGCCGCTGACCGGCTGGGCGGCCTCGACGATCCGGCCGACCAGCCACGACGGGTTGCCCAGCGCGTGATCCGCGGTCGCCACGTACTGGTCGAGCACCGTCGGCCGGGTCTTGGAGGTGATGAGCAGCCAGGTGTCGCCCGTCTTGTGCCCGGCCACCAGCAGCAGCCCCAGCCCGACGCCCTTCAGGAGCAGCAGCCGCTCCCGGCCGGTGCGGCGCGTGACCGCGACGACCGCCCAGCCCAGGACCACCCACAGGGCGCCGTTGCCGAACTCCATGTCGGCACCGGCCGTCCACCGCACCAGCGCGAAGACGACGTCGACGGCGACCGCGACGGCGACCGAGACGAGCCGTTGCCGCCAGGTGAGCACCACCATCGTCAACGCCAGCCCGCCGTACAGCAGCGGCCCCGACGCCGGGGTGAAGATCACCTCGCGTGCCTGGTGGGTGATCGGCCCCGGCAGGCCGTAGTGGCGCGCGGCGCATTCCAGCACCACGAGAAAACCGAGGGTCGCCACACCCGCCGTGGCCCACAGCATCGTGCGTGGCCGGCGCCACGCGGCGAACACAGGAGCGCGGTCTGTCCGCCGGGGTATTCGAGGGGGAGTGGTTCTGTTCGGCATGGTCTTCCGGTGAAGAGCCGACGATCAGGGGGATCGTCGTGAGCTCGAACATGCTAGCGGCAAGCTGTGGGCGTCCTGTCGAGGGGAGCGCCGGTGCGCGCGGTGATCTCCTCGACGGTGACGCCCGGGGCGGTCTCCACGAGGGTGAGGCCGTCCTCGGTGACGTCCATGACGCCGAGGTCGGTGACGACGCGGTGCACGCAGCGCTCGCCGGTGAGGGGCAGCGTGCACTCCCGGACGATCTTCGGGCTGCCGTCCTTGGCGGTGTGTTCCATCAGGACGATGACGCGGCGCGCGCCGTGGACGAGGTCCATGGCCCCGCCCATGCCCTTGACCGTCTTGCCGGGGATCATCCAGTTGGCCAGGTCGCCGCTCTCCGACACCTGCATGGCACCGAGGACGGCGGTGTCGATGTGGCCGTACAGGGCGTCGATGAGGGCGGCGGGGGCGCCGGAGAGGCCGAAGCCGCCGACGGCGAGCGAGGCACCGTCCGCAATGTCGGCGACCGCCTCGGCGGCACTGCCGCGGACCTTGTTCACGTGCGGGGTTCCTTTCGGTCGGCGCCGGTGACGTACGCGGCCTCCTCGGAGGCCGGGAAGAGTGCCGTGCCGGCCGCGGCGTCGGCGTGGACGATGCCGCCGAGGGCGGTGCCGGAGAGCAGGGCCACCTTGTCCTCCGGCCGCCTCATCCGCCGGCCCCCGTCCCGAGCACGGCGTCGGAGACGGACTTGACGCCGCCGTGCGCGGTGAGGCCGCCGTCGACGGGGATCTCCGCACCGGTGATGAACGACGACTCGTCCGACAGCAGGAACACGACCAGCGGGGCGACCTCGCCGACGGTGCCGGTACGGCCGAGCGGGGTCTCCCGGACGTTGGCCGCACGGAACGCGGGGGCGGCCGAGGCGGTCATCTCGGTCTCGATGTAGCCCGGGTGGACGGTGTTCACACGGATGCCGCGCGGCCCGAGTGCGAGGGCGGCGGTCTTCGACAGGCCCCGCAGCCCCCACTTGCTCGCCGTGTAGGCCACCGGGTAGTGGGCGGTGAGCGCGGCGGAGGAGCCGACGTTGACGATCGAGGAGCCCGGCGGCATCAGCGGGCTCAGGTGCTGGATGCCGAGGAGCGGACCGGTGACGTTGACCGAGTGCACCCGCTCGAAGTCCGCCGCCCGCACGTCGCCGATCCGCGCCCGCCAGGTGATGCCCGCGTTGTTCACCAGGCCGTGGACCTCGCCGTACGCTCCCCTCAACTCGGCGGCCAGCGCGGCCCATTCGCCGTCGCTGCTGACGTCGAGGCGGCGGCAGTCCCTCTCGGGCGTCACATCGGTGGCGATGACCCGGGCGCCCTCGCGGGTGAGGGCCTCGGCCTCGGCGGCGCCCTGGCCGCGGGCCGCGCCCGTGACGACCACCACCTTGCCGAGCAGCCTCTTGGGGAGCAGGTCGCTCACGGCCGCTCCCGGGTCCGCCGCCGGCCGGCCGGAAGCGGTACGGGCGCCACACCGGGCACGACGGTGCTGGTCACGGTGCCGATCCCCTCGACGGTGAGGCCGACGGTGTCGCCCGGCTTCAGCGGCGGCGGGGTCCGCTCACCGCGCAGGCCCCACAGCTCGGCCAGGCAGCCGCCGTTGCCGCAGGTGCCCGAGCCGAGCACGTCGCCCGGCACGACTCGGGTGCCGCGGGAGGCGTAGGCGGTCATCTCCTCGAACGTCCAGCTCATGTTGGACAGCAGGTCCTCGCCGACCGTCTCGCCGTTGATCTCCGCGGTCAGGGACAGGCGCAGGAAGCCGTCGGCGTCCCGGTACGGCTCCAGTTCGTCGGCGGTGACCAGGTACGGGCCGAGGGTGGTGGCGGTGTCCTTGCCCTTGCAGGGGCCGAGGCCGACCTTCATCTCCGCCGACTGGAGGTCCCGGGCGGACCAGTCGTTGAAGACGGTGTAGCCGACGATGTGGTCGCGGGCCTGCCCGGGGGTGAGGTCACGGCCCTCGCGGCCGATCACGGCGCCCACTTCGAGCTCGAAGTCCAGCACGGCCGCCCCGGGCGGCATCGGAATGTCGTCGTGGGGGCCGTAGATCGCGTGCGGGTTGGTGAAGTAGAAGGTCGGCGCCGCGTACCACTGCTCGGGCACGCCGGCTACGCCGTCGACGGAGCGGCGTACGCCTTCGACGTGTTTCTCGAAGGTGACGAAGTCCCGTACGGACGCGGGCTGGAGCGGAGGAAGCAGCCGCACCTGGGAGACGTGCGGGCCCGGCGGGACGTCGAGCGCCTGCCGGCCGGCGGCGAGCAGCCCGGGCAGGCCGTCCGTCTCGCCGAGCAGCGTGGAGAGCGAGGAGACGCCCGGCAGCGGGAAGAGCGTGCCGTCCTCCTCCACGACGGCCACCCGGCGGCGGTGGCGTTGTTCGTAAGCGGCGAAACGCATGATGTCGCTCCTGGCGGAGAGGAAGGGGCGGAGAGAGGCAGGGGTGAACCGGGGACGCGACGGCGGGAGCCAGGGCGTGGACGCCACCGGCGCGTCCCCGGGGAGGGGGTGCGGGATCAGACCGGCGGGGCCACGAACACACCGTGGTCGGGGTCGTTGAAGGACTCCTTCGCGACCAGCTCGTTCATGGGGTTGGCGGTGCCCCACTGGTCGGTGACCTCGGGCCGGGAGAAGTCGTAGACGTGGGGGTGCCAGGTGTCCTCGTCCAGGCACTCCAGCTCGGTGGTGTACTCGACGGTGTTGCCGTGCGGGTCGAGGAAGTACGTGAACGTGTTGTCCCCGGCCATGTGCCGGCCCGGACCCCAGATCTTCTTGAAGCCCGCCCGCATGACCCGGCCCGAGCCGCGCATGTACTCGTCGATGCCGCGCATCTCGAAGGAGACGTGGTGCAGGGCGGTGTGCGGGCCCTGGGCGATGGCCATCGAGTGGTGCTGGTTGCTGATCCGCATGAAGTGCATGACCTCGCCCATGTGCGGCGAGCTCAGCGTGTCCGAGAGGGCGAAGCCGAGGTGGCGCTCGTACCACTCGCGGGTGCGGTTCAGGTCCGGGGAGTTGAGGACGACGTGGGAGAGCTTGACCGGGATGGACTCCTTCTCCTCGATCCTGCGGTGCTGCCTGACCTCGACATCGGCCGAGACCTCGATGGTGCGGCCGTCGACGTCGAAGAACCGGAAGCCGTAGCCGCCGCCGGGGGTGTCGACCTTGCCCGGCTGGGAGATCAACTGCACGCCGCCGGCGAGCAGTCGCTCGGCGAGGGTGTCCACGTCGGCGGCGGACGCGGCACCGTAGGAGACCAGGTCGAGGCGCTTCTCGCCGGCCTTGCGCAGCCGGACGACGTACTGCTCCGGGGAGCCCTCGGCGGCCAGGAAGGAGATGCCGGAGTCCTCGGCGACCTTGGTCAGGCCCCAGACGCCGGAGTAGAAGTCGAGCTGCTTGTCGTAGTCGGGCACGGCGAGGTCGACGTGCCGCAGGTGGGTGAGCAGGCGTGCGCTCATGGGATGGTCCTCCTCAGGCGGTGGCGAGGTTGAGCAGGGCGGCGGCGTTCCGGCCGCGTACGGCGTCGAGGTCGGCCCCGGACAGGCGCGCGGCGCGCAGGGCGCCGACCGGGTCCTCGGTGCCCATGTCGAAGGGGAAGTCGGACCCGAGGAGCACCCGGTCCGCCCCGGCGACCCGGACCAGCTCCCGCAGCACGTGCGGGTCGTGGACGAGGGAGTCGAAGTACAGCCGCTTGAGGTAGCTGCTGGGCAGGTGCGCGCAGCCGGCGCCCGCGTCCGGACGGGCCGACCAGGCGTGGTCGGAGCGGCCGATGTGCGTGGGCAGGTAACCGCCGCCGTGCGCCGCGACCAGCTTCAGTCCGGGGTGCCGGTCGAGCACCCCGGAGAAGATCAGGTGCGAGAGCGCGACGGCGTTCTCGGTGGGCTGGCCGACCGTGTTGGACAGGTACCACTGGTCCAGGCGCTCGTCGAGCGTGCAGCCGAAGGGGTGCAGGAAGACGATCGCGCCGGTCTCCTCGGCCCGGGTCCAGAAGGGCTCGTAGGCCGGGTCGGAGAGTTCCCGGCCCGGTGCGTGGCTGGAGATCTCCACTCCGGACAGGCCCTGCTCCAGGGCGTGCCCGAGGGCGTCCACGGCCGGGCCGGGGTGCTGCAGGGGCACGAGCCCGAGCCCGCGCAGCCGGTCCGGGGCGGCCGAACAGTGCGCGGCCGTCGCCTCGTTGGCCAGGCGGTACACCTTCTCGGCCGCCTCCTCGTCGGCCCAGTAGTGGTAGTGCGAGGGGGAGGGGCTGACCAGTTGCACGTCGACGCCCTGTGCGTCCATCGCGGCCAGGCGCACGGCGGGGTCGGTCAGCCTGGGGACGCGTTCGCGGACCATGGGTCCGCTGACGGCGAGGGCGGCGGGGCCGTTGCGCCGGGCGTCCAGCTCCCGTGCCCCGGCGTGGCCGGGCAGGCCCGCCACGAGCGCGTCGACCTCGGGCAGCAGGACGTGGGCGTGCACGTCGACGGTCGGAACGGTACGCGAGGTCACGGCAGCTCCCGGAGCATCGTCATGGTGCGGCCCATCAGCCCGGGCACGTCGGCGTCGCGCACTCCGTCCACTTGCCACCGGCCGATCTGCACCGACGCCTCGACGACGGGCCGGACACGGGGGACGCGTCGCTCGTAGTACGCCTGGAACAGCGCGTCGTCCCAGGTCCCGGTGGCGGTCAGCATCTGGGCCAGCACCCAGGCGTCCTCCAGGGACAGGGCGGCGCCCTGGGCGAGGGTGGGCGGGCAGCAGTGGGCGGCGTCGCCGACGAGGACGACCCGGCCGCGGTGCCAGGAGCCCTCCACCAGCATCCGGTCGAACCAGGTGTAGTTGACCTTCGCGGGATCGGTGATGTGCGCCGTGATCTCCGGCCAGTGGCCGCCGTAGGCGGAGGCCAGGCGACGCATCTCGTCGGCGTACGACTCGGCAGGTATCGAGGCTCGGTTCCGGTTGGCCTCGACGACGTACGCGTACAGGGTCGTCTCGCTGGTCGGGCAGTAACCGGCGATGTAGGCCGGGCCGCCGTAGGCGAGGTCGGTGCGGATCACGCCGGCCGGGCGCGGGGCCGCGACGCGCCAGATGGCCATGCCGGTCGGTTCGGGCTTCGCCCTGATGCCGATCGCGGCGCGGGTGCCCGAGCCGAGGCCGTCGGCGGCGACCACGAGGTCGTAGCGGCGCTCGGTGCCGTCGCTGAGGCGTACGCGGACACCGTCGGCGTCCTGGTCCAGGATCTCGGCGGTGGTGCCGAGGCGGACGGTGGCGCCGCTCGACCGGACGGCCTCGATCAGGATCTGCTGGAGCCGGGGGCGCTGCATGCCGACGGTGGCGGGCAGGTCGTCGCCGCCGGTGCGCAGGTCGTCCTGGACGTGCAGGACGGTCCCGTCGGGGGCGGTGATGCCGACCGAGCCGAAACCGAAGCCGGACGCCTCCACCCGCTCCCAGACACCGAGTTCGCGCAGCACGCGCAGGGCGTTGCCCTGGAGGGTGATGCCGGAGCCGGCGGTGGCGTTCCAGTCGTCCTTGGCCTCGATCAGGTCCACGGCGAGACCGGCGCGGCGCAGCAGAATCGTCACGGCGTTGCCGGCGGCGCCGCCACCGACGACGAGGACCGTGCGGGGCTGGGTCATGAAGAACTCCTTCGTTCCTCGGTCTACTTGACCGCGATCGGGTTGACGGGCGAGCCGACCGCGCCGGTGATGGGCAGGGGCGCCGCGGTGAGCCAGAAGGCGTACGCGCCGTCGGCCGCGCAGTCCTCGGCGAGGGCGTCCAGGTCCCACATCTCGCCGATCAGCAGCCCGATGTGCGGGATGGCGACCTGGTGCAGCGGCTGGAAGGCGTGCTCGAACTCGTTCGGGCGGACCTCGAAGCCCCAGGTGTCGGTGGCGATCGCGGCGATCTCGGTGCCGTGCAGCCAGCCGGCCGTGGTGAACGACAGGCCGGGCGCGGGGCCGCCCGCGTAGTCGCCCCAGCCTCCCCCACCGCCTTCGGCGTGGGGGGACCCCCATCGGCGCACCCGGGACAGCTGCCCGGTGCGCACCAGCACGATGTCGCCGCGCCCCACGGTCACGCCCTGGGCCCGCGCGGTGGCGGTGAGGTGCTCCTCGGTGATGGCGAAGCCGTCGGGCAGTTCCCCGTTCTCGCCGACCGCCCGGCCGACGTCCAGCAGCACACCGCGTCCGGCGACGTGCGGGGCCATGTGCTCGATGCCGGTGACCAGGTCGCCGTCGGAGGTGACGACCTTCTCCGCCGGGCGCCCGTTCCACGCCCTGCCGTGGTCGAAGATGTGGCCGAGCCCGTCCCACTGGGTGGAGCACTGCAACGGCATGGCGATGACGTCGTCGGCGCCGCCGATGCCGTGCGGGAAACCCTGGTTGCCGAGCGCGGCGTCGGTGCCGGTGTCGAGCATGGTGTGCACCGGGTTGGTGCGCCGGCGCCACCCCTTCTGCGGGCCGTTCATGTCGAACCGCTGGGAGAGGGAGAAGCTGACACCCCGCCGGACGAGCGCGGCGGCCTCACGACGCCCCGCCTCGTCGAGGAAGTTGAGCGTGCCGAGGACGTCGTCCTCGCCCCAGCGGCCCCAGTTGGAGTACGCCTTCGTGGCGCGCGCTATCGAGCCCTCGGGGTCGGTGCGGTCCAGTGTCACCGGGAGACCTCCGCCACACAGCGGGTGCGCTGGACACCGAGTCCGGTGACCGAGCCCTCCATGACGTCGCCGTCGCGCAGCAGCCGGCCCCAGTGCATTCCGTTGCCGGCCGGGGAGCCGGTGAGCACCAGGTCGCCGGGCAGCAGCCGGGCGGTCTGCGACGCGTAGGACACCATCCGCGCCACGTCGAAGATCATGTCCTTGGTCGACTCGTCCTGCATGGTCTCGCCGTTCAGCTTCAGCGTCAGCCGCAGGTCGCCCGTGTCCGCGACCGATCCGGCCGGCACGATCCAGGGGCCGAGCGGTGTGAAGCCGGGCGCGTTCTTGCTGCGCAGCCAGTCGGTGCCGATCTGCGGCATGTCCCGGCGGAAGACCGTGGCACGGTCGGTCAGATCGTTGGCGATCGTGTAACCGGCGACATGGCCGAGGGCTTCCTCGACGGACACCCGGTGGGCGGGCCGGCCGATGACCGCCGCCAACTCCAGTTCCCAGTCGGGCTTCTCGGCCCACGCCGGGAGTACGACGTCGTCGTAAGGGCCGGTGATCGCGCTCGGCAGGCCGATGAAGACATAGGGCAGGTCCTCGGCCGCCCGCCGGTCCATGATCTCGGCCGCCTCGGCGCGCCGCTCCTCCTCCGGCCGGTCGTCACCCGGGGCCCGGTGCGCGACGTGCAGGTCGATCACGTGCTGCCGGTAGTTGGCCCCCGACTGGAAGACCTGCCGCGGCTCCACCGGCGCGTGCACGCGGAAGCCCGCCAGCGGCAGGCGGGGGAGGCCGCCGTCGGCGGCGAGCGTCCGCAGCCGCGGCAGGACCGTCTCCCAGTTCTCCAGCAGGTCCCGGACGGCGAGCTGTTCGTCGCCGAGGGCGGCGCGCAGGTCGAGGACCTCGGAGTCGGGAGTGACGAGGGCGGGGAAGGCCGGCTCGTCCGGGGCCGAGAGGGTGGCGAGGGCGAACGGACCGGCGAAGAGCGCGGACACGGGTTCGGGTTTCACGGACATGTCCTCCTGATGACGATGGGACTAATCTGGACCCGCCACCCGTGATCAGGGAAATCGATTCCGTGGATGACGCACATCCACCGCGTCAATGAGCGCTGGTCGGGGCCGTACAGCAAGAGGAAGACCCGTGAATCTGAGCCGCCTGGACCTGAACCTCGTCGTCGCCCTGCGCGCTCTGCTGGAGGAACGCAACGTCACGCGCGCAGGCCAGCGCGTCGGCCTCAGCCAGCCCGCGATGAGCGCGGCCCTGGCCCGGCTGCGCCGGCACTTCGACGACGACCTGCTCGCCCGCGTCGGCGGGCACTACGAGCTCACCGCCCTCGGCCAGGTCCTGCTCGACCGCACCTCCACCGCGTACGCCGTGCTCGAACGCCTCTTCGCCAGCCAGGCCGACTTCGACCCGGCCGGGGAGAGCCGTGAGTTCAAGCTGGTCGCCTCCGACTACGCCGTCGCCGTCTTCGGCACCGAACTCGCCCGGGTCGTGCACGAGGAGGCCCCCGGCATCCGGCTGCGCTTCGCGCAGACCCCGCCCACCGTGGTCGACGACACCGCCACGCTGCTGAGCGCCACCGACGGACTGCTCATGCCGCACGGCGTCATCAGCGACTTCCCGGCCACCGACCTCTACCAGGACCGCTGGGTGTTCCTCGTCGCCGACGACCACCCGAGCGTCGAGGAGCGCCTCACCCGGCAGGACCTGGCCCGGCTGCCCTGGGTCACCTACCAGCGGACCTACGACGCCCCGGCCGTGCGCCAGCTCGGCATGCTCGGCGTCGAACCCCGGGTGGAGGTCTCCGTCGACAGCTTCCAGCTGCTGCCGCTGCTGGTGGCCGGCACCCGGCGCATCGCCCTGGTGCAGGCACGCCTCGCACGCCTTCTCGCGCCGATCGCCGCCGTCCGGGTGCTGGAACCGCCGTACGAGGCGGTGCCGTTGCAGGAGGCGATGTGGTGGCACCCGGTGCACACCCACGACGCGGCCCACATCTGGCTGCGGGAGACCGCCGCGCGCGTCGGCAGGCGCATGAGCGACGCGAACGAGGGGGACGGCCGGCCCTGAGCGGCAGGCATCCACGCGACGGATCGGCCGGGTCGGCCGGCCGCAGGAGGCCGGTCAGTCACCGGGGCGGATGAGGAGCAGGGCGATGTCGTCGCCCGGGGTGGGCGAGTGCCGGATGAGGGTGTCGGCCATGGCGTCGAGGTCGGTCGGGTCCGCGTGTTCGAGAAGCCCGGCGAGGGCGGTGGTCGCGTCGTCGAGGTCCACACCGGGGGCCTCGACGAGCCCGTCGGTGTAGAGGGCGAGCACGGACCCGTGCGGCAGCGGGATGTCCAGGGCCGGGTAGACGGCGTCCGGCTCGATGCCCATCAGCAGGCCGGGGGGCACCCGGAGGAGTTCGGTGCGCCCGTCGGCATGGCGCAGCAGCGGCGGCGGGTGGCCGGCGCTGGCCACACACGCCCGGCGCCCGGCGAGGTCGAGGTGGACATAGACGCAGCTGGTGAACAGGCCGGGGTCGAGATCGGTGAGCAGGCGGTTGGTGCGGGCCAGGACGTCGGCGGGGGACGCTCCCACGGTGGCGTGGGCGTGCACGGCGGTGCGGACCTGCCCCATGAGGGCCGCCGCGTCCACGTTGTGTCCCTGCACGTCGCCGATGGTGGCGCCGGCCGTGTGCGCGTCCAGACGGATGAGGTCGTAGAAGTCGCCGCCGATGCCCAGGCCCCGGGCGGCCGGCAGATAGCGGGCGGCGATCCTCAGCCCGGGGACCCGCGGCAGCGTGTGCGGCAGGAGGGCGGACTGCAGGCGGTGGGCGAGGTGGTCCTTGACGTCGTAGAGACGGGCCCGGTCCAGGGCCTGCCCGACCAGACCGGCCAGCGACGTGAGCACGGCGCGCTCGCCGGGCGGGAAGGTCCGGGGACGGCGGTAGGCGAGGAGGACCGAGCCGATGGGGCGGCCGGACGCGATCAGCGGCAGGAACGCCCAGGACCCCATGCCGTCCTCGTGCACGGTGCCGGGGTAGGCCCGCTCGAGGTCGGCGAAGGTCGGGAAGAAGGCCGGCACACCAGTGGTCAGGACCTCGCTGCCGGGGACGTCCGCACTCAGGGGGATGGCGTCGAAACGGCCGATGACCTCGGCGGGGTAGCCCCGTTGACCGAGGATCTTCAGACGGCCGTCCTCGGCCGTCATCAGCGCCATCGCCTGCGCGCCGAGGGCGGGCAGCAGCTGGTCCGCGGTCTGCTCGACCACGTCCTGGACGCCGACGGCCTCGGTGAGGGTGGAGGCCAGGTGCATCAGGTGGTAGAGCACCGTGGCCCGGCTGGGACCGGCGGTCGGGACGGACGGGGACCCGGGCGCGTCCTCCGCGGGGTCGCTGCGCATGATGCGCACGCTGACACCGGACGAGTCCGCGTACAGCTCGAAGGACAGCCACACGTCCGGGGGACGCAGCACGGTGAAGGCCTGGGGCCGCCGGCTGACCACGGCGGCCCGGTAGCGGTCCTCCACCTGGGGGACGTCCATCCACGGCAGCGACTCCCAGGGCAGCGTGCCGAGCAGCTCGGCCGCCTCACGGCCGACGAGGTCGGCGGCGGCCGAGGTCATGAAGGTGATGCGGCCGTTCGTGTCGAGCGCGCAGGACCCCCCGGGCAGCCGGTCGACGAACGCCGAGACGACCGTCGCCTCGTCGGGGGGGACGACGCGGCCGGTCGGCGGCGGCAGCGTCCGCGGCCGGTCGGCGGGCAGCACCGGTTCGCCGCGGTCCGCCGCTCGTTGCAGGAGGCTGCCCAGTCTGCGGCAGCCGCTCTCCAGCGCGTCGCGCTCGCTCCGGCTCAGCCGGTCCGGACGGCCCGCGGGCCACATCAGCACCAGCCCGCCCCGGAGCGTGGTGTCCGAGACGACCGGGGCGGCCGCCAGCGCGAACTCGTAGGGCAGGACGAGCGCGGGCCGCGGGTACCGGCGTGCCATTTCCTCCTGGCCACCGACCCACACCAGGCGCCGCTCGCGCACGGCGTCCGCGACCGGCATGGGGTCGGTGAGCGCGACGCGCCGCCAGGGAGCCGCGATCTCCTGCGGCACCCCCGCCACCCGGACCAGCCACAACGCGTCACCGCCGGGCGGCATCACGTACAGCAGTCCGCCGAACGCCCCGCACTCCCGCACCACGGCGGCCATCTCGGCGTCCATCAGCCGCCCGTCCCGGCCGGCGGCCGGGGCGGCCCCGCCGCACCGGTCCGAGGCCGTCGCCTCCGGGTCCCCGGTCCGCTCACCCCGGCCCGGCGGCCGGACCGAACATCACCCATACGCGGACACTACGCCCTGCCCGCCGGTCCGGCATCCGGTCGCCGGAGGGCTCCCGGGCCGGCGCGGGGCGGCACCGGGATCTGCCCGTTCGTGGCAACGGGTTCATGATCGGGTGGTACGGCGTCGTCGTCCCCGACGCCCCGGACCCAGGAGGAGTCATGCCGGTCAGCGCAGTCCCCGACATGATGCGGGCCGCCTGCATCGACGCCGTCGGCCCGGCCGACGCCATCCGGTACGGGACGCTCCCCGTGCCGCCCGTCGGACCCACGGACGTGCTCGTCCGCGTCGAGGCCGTGGCCGTCGACCCGGTGGACACCTTCGTACGGTCCGGGGCCTACGCCACGCCGCTCCCGTTCCCGTTCGTCGTCGGGCGTGATCTCGTCGGTGAGGTCGCCCGGACCGGGACCGGCGCGGTGGGCTTCACGCCCGGGCAGCGGGTGTGGTGCAACAGCCTGGGACACGCGGGCCGGCAGGGAGCCTGCGCCGAGTACGCGACGGTCGCCGCCGAACGGCTCTACGCGGCGCCGCCCGGCATCGCCGGGGAGCACCTCGTCGCGGCCGCCCATCCGGCGGCGTCGGCCTGGCTCGCGCTGTTCCGGCACGGGCGGCTGAGGCCGGGCGAGACCGTGTACGTGGGCGGCGGGGCCGGCAACGTGGGCGGCGCCGCCGTCGCACTGGCCGCCCGGGCCGGCGCACGGGTGATCGCGACGGCGCGTGCCGAGGACGCCGCGGCGGTCCGCGCCCTGGGCGCCGCGGAGGTCCTCGACCACCGGGCGCCCGGTCTCGGTGAGCAACTGCGCCGGGCCGCACCCCGCGGATACGACCTGCACCTCGACACCTCCGGGCACGGTGTGCTGGCCGACTCCGTCGATCTGCTGGCGCACGGCGGGCGCCTGGTCGCCATGGTGGGACTGGGCGGTGGTCCCTCGGCTCTGCCGCTGGGCCGCCTGTACACCAAGGACGCGAGCATCGTGGGCTTCGCCATCAGCAACGCCACGACCGCCGACCTCGCCGAGGCGGCCGAGGGGGTCGTGAGCGTCCTGCGCGACACCCCGTGGCGCCCGCGCATCGCCGACCGCCTGCCGTTGTCGATGACGGCGGAGGCGCACCGGAGGCTGGAGGCCGGCACGGTGCGCGGCCGGCTGATCCTCGTACCGGCCGGCCGGGAGAGCGCATGAGACGGCGGGCCGCGAGGTGCCTGCCGTGGGGCGCACAGGCCCCCACGGCACCGGCGGGGCGGGCGGCACCCTGGTGCCGCCCGCCCCTGCCGCCGCCGGACGCCGTCGGACCGGCCCCGGCCGGCGGCCCGCTACGCGGAGGCGACGACCGAGTCGTCCGTCGGGCGGGCGCCCGGCAGTTGGTGGCGGGCGGCCACCAGGGCCGACTCGATGTCCCGGGTCCCGGTGGCGATGCACAGGGTGTAGGAGACGTCCTCCAGCCGCTGACGGGCCTCGGGCGTGCCGTGCTCGGCGTGCAGGGCCTGCAGGGAGGCGTACTGCTTGAGCAGGTCGGTCAGAACGGCGGGGTGGGCCATGAGCATGGGACTACTCCCTTGTGCGAGGGTCGGGCGGGGCTGGTCGGACGTCGGTCGACACCGGGCAGGGAGGGGGTCTTCCGCCGACGCGGCGGTGCCGTGCGCGGTCGCTCCTGGTGATCATCGAGTCTGCTTCCTCCCGCCTCGACCGGGTCGAACAGTCGCGGAAGGGCTCCGGAAGGCGCTTCGGAGAGCGACCGATGGCCGCCGCCGCGACGGGCCTGTGATCCCAAGCACCTGGCACGCCGAATGCCCCGCGGCACGGGGCTCAAACCGTTACCGCCGAAAGCGGCCCGCCGGTCTCACTTCCCGAGCGGCTGGGTGAAGCGCAGCAGGTTGCCCGTGGGGTCGCGGAACGCGCAGTCGCGGACGCCGTAGGGCTGGTCCATCGGCTCCTGCAGCACCTCGCCGCCCGCGGCACTGATGCGCTCGAAGGTGGCGTCGCAGTCGTCCGTCGCGAAGATGACGCCGCGCAGCAGGCCCTTGGCCATCAGCTCGGCCATGGCCTGCTTGTCCGCCGGCGAGACATTGGGGTCGGCCGCGGGCGGTTCCAGGACGATGTTCACGTCCGGCTGCGTGGGCGACCCGACGGTCACCCAGCGCATCCCCTCGAAGCCGACGTCGTTGCGCACCTCGAGGCCGAGCACGTCGCGGTAGAAGGCGATCGCCCTGTCGTGGTCGTCGACGGCGATGAAGCACTGGGAGAGCTTGATGTCCATACCGTTCACGCTACGGCCGTGCCGCGGGACCCGCTTCTCTCTTTCTGACCGGCCGGGTGTGGATCTTGGCCATGCAGGCGGGGACGGCGGCGCCGGGGCCGTGGTCGCGGGTCCGGTAGACGCTCGGGCTCTCGCCGACCAGCTCCGTGAAACGCGAGCTGAACGAGCCCAGCGACGTACAGCCCACCTCGAAGCAGACCTCCGTCACCGTCAGGTCGCCGCGCCGCAGCAGCGCCTTGGCGCGCTCGATGCGGCGGGTCATCAGGTAGCTGTAGGGCGTCTCGCCGAACGCGGCGCGGAAACTGCGGGAGAAGTGCCCCGGCGACATCAGGGCGTCACGCGCGAGGGCCGGGACGTCCAGCGGTTCGGCGTAGTCGCGGTCCATCCGGTCGCGGGCCCGCCGCAGCCGGACGAGGTCGTCGAGTGTCGGCCGTCCCATGCGGTGAGTTTCCCACAGCCCCGACGGGCCGAGCCACCTCGGGAGCCCGTCGGGGCACCGGCCGGCGGCCGACCGGACCGGTCAGGAACGGAGAAGCACCCGCCCGGGAGCCGTGCCTAGCCTGGCCGGCATGGACATCAGCCTTCACTGGACCTTCCTCCCGCACCACGACCCGGAGGCCTCCCTCGCCTTCTACCGCGACACCCTCGGCTTCGAGGTCCGGGGCGACGTCGGGGAGGGCGCCCTGCGCTGGATCACGGTCGGCCCCGCCGGCCGGCCCGAGACGTCGCTCGTCCTGGAGCCGCCCGCCACCGCCCCCGGCATCACCGACGACGAGCGCCGCACCATCACCGAGATGATGGCCAAGGGCACCTACGCCCGCATCACCCTGGCCACCGACGACCTCGACGCCACCTTCGCGCGGCTGCGGTCCGGCGGCGCCGAGGTCGTCCAGGAGCCGGCCGAGCAGCCGTACGGCCTGCGCGACTGTGCCGTCCGCGACCCCGCCGGCAACCTGGTCCGCGTCAACGAACGCCGCTGAGCCGTTCGGCACCGACGGTGCGCGGCGACCGGACATACTGCTCGCAGACCGAGCCAGGGGATGCCGGCGGAGGCCGCGCAGCCGGCCCCGCCCGACAGAGGGAGACACCATGAGCAAGGCCGCGCGGCCCGACACCCGCCCGACTGTGCCGCACGCCGCCGACGGCCACGACCTGATCCGCGTGCACGGCGCGCGGGAGAACAACCTCAAGGACGTCAGCATCGATATCCCGAAGCGCCGCCTGACGGTCTTCACCGGGGTCTCCGGGTCGGGCAAGAGCTCACTGGTGTTCGACACGATCGCCGCCGAGTCGCAACGGCTGATCAACGAGACCTACAGCGCCTTCGTGCAGGGCTTCATGCCGACCCTGGCCCGGCCCGAGGTCGACGTCCTCGACGGCCTGACGACCGCGATCAGCGTCGACCAGCAGCGCATGGGCGGCGACCCCCGCTCCACCGTCGGCACCGCCACCGACGCCAACGCGATGCTGCGCATCCTGTTCAGCCGGCTCGGCGAGCCGCACATCGGCCCGCCCAGCGCGTACTCCTTCAACACCGCCTCGGTCCGGGCGAGCGGCGCGATCACCGTCGAGCGCGGCAACAAGAAGGCCGTGAAGGCCACCTACCAGCGCACCGGCGGCATGTGCACCCGGTGCGAGGGCCGGGGCACGGTCTCCGACATCGACCTCACCCAGCTCTACGACGACTCCAAGTCGCTCAGCGAGGGCGCGTTCACCATCCCCGGCTGGAAGTCGGACAGCCAGTGGACCGTGCAGGTCTACGCCCAGTCCGGCTTCGTCGACCCGGACAAGCCGATCCGTGACTACACCGAGAAGGAACTGCACGCCTTCCTCCACGGCGAGCCGGTCAAGGTCAAGGTCAACGGCGTCAACCTCACCTACGAGGGCCTGATCCCCAAGATCCAGAAGTCGTTCCTGTCCAAGGACAAGGAGGCGATGCAGCCGCACATCCGGGCCTTCGTGGAACGGGCCGTCACCTTCACCACCTGCCCCGAGTGCGACGGCACGCGGCTCAGTGAGGGCGCCCGGAACTCGCGGATCGGGAAGGTCAGCATCGCCGACGCCTGCGCCATGGAGATCCGCGACCTTGCCGAGTGGGTCCGCTCCCTCGACGAGCCGTCGGTGGCACCCCTGCTCACCGCGCTGCGGCACACCCTCGACTCGTTCGTGGAGATCGGGCTGGGCTACCTCTCCCTCGACCGGCCGGCCGGCACCCTGTCGGGCGGCGAGGCACAGCGCGTCAAGATGATCCGCCACCTCGGCTCCTCGCTCACCGACGTCACCTACGTCTTCGACGAGCCCACGATCGGCCTGCACCCCCACGACATCCAGCGGATGAACGACCTGCTGCTGCGGCTGCGGGACAAGGGCAACACGGTCCTCGTCGTGGAGCACAAGCCGGAGACCATCGCCATCGCCGACCACGTCGTCGACCTCGGTCCCGGCGCCGGCACGGCCGGCGGCACCGTCTGCTTCGAGGGCACCGTCGAGGGCCTGCGGGCCAGCGACACGATCACCGGCCGCCACCTCGACGACCGGGCCGGCCTCAAGGAGAGCGTGCGCAAGCCGGCCGGCGCGCTGGAGATCCGGGGCGCGACCACGCACAACCTCCGGGGCGTCGACGTCGACATCCCGCTCGGGGTGCTCTGCGTGGTCACCGGGGTGGCGGGCTCCGGCAAGAGCTCCCTGATCCACGGATCGGTCCCCGCCGGGGCGGACGTCGTCTCGGTCGACCAGAGTCCCATCAAGGGCTCGCGGCGGAGCAACCCGGCGACCTACACCGGACTGCTCGACCCCGTCCGCAAGGCGTTCGCGAAGGCCAACGGCGTCAAGCCCGCCCTGTTCAGCGCCAACTCCGAGGGCGCCTGCCCCACCTGCAACGGCGCCGGCGTCGTCTACACCGACCTGGCGATGATGGCGGGCGTCGCGACTCCCTGCGAGGACTGCGAGGGCAAGCGGTTCCAGGCGTCGGTGCTGGAGTACCACCTCGGCGGCCGGGACATCAGCGAGGTGCTCGCCATGCAGGTGACCGAGGCGGAGGAGTTCTTCGGCGCCGGTGAGGCGCGCACGCCCGCCGCGCACCGGATCCTCGAACGGCTCGCCGACGTCGGCCTCGGCTACCTCACCCTCGGCCAGCCGCTCACCACACTGTCCGGCGGCGAGCGGCAGCGGCTCAAGCTGGCCACCCGCATGGCCGACAAGGGCGGCATCTACGTACTCGACGAGCCGACCACCGGCCTCCACCTCGCCGACGTCGAGCAGCTGCTCGGCCTCCTGGACCGGCTCGTCGACTCCGGCAAGTCCGTCGTGGTCGTCGAGCACCACCAGGCGGTCATGGCCCACGCCGACTGGATCATCGACCTCGGTCCGGGTGCCGGCCACGACGGAGGCCGGATCGTCTTCGAGGGCACCCCCGCCGACCTCGTCGCCGCCCGCTCCACCCTCACCGGTGAGCACCTCGCGGCCTACGTCGGGGCCTGACCGGTCCGTGCCCGGACGCCTTCCCGTCCGGGCACGCCCGAGTGGTGGCGCGGCGGTACGCGGTCCACGCTGGTCGGGGGCCGCGGAGCGGGTCCCGGTGGCCGTCCTGCCGGGCGACGCCGTCGGGACCGAGGAAGCAGGGAGTACCGGTATGGCCGCACAGCACGGCAAGGGCAAGAAGCCGAAGAAGGGCGACAAGGTCGCCTGGAGCAGTCACGGCAGCGAGACCGAGGGCACGGTGGAGAAGGAGATCACCGAACGGACCGAGGCCGCGGGCCGCACGGTCGACGCCTCACCGGACGACCCGCAGTACCAGGTCCGCAGCGACAAGTCCGGCAAGTCCGCGGTGCACAAGCCGTCCGCCCTCAGGAAGAAGTGAGCGGACGTGGACGACGGAGAGCGGAAGGAAGCCTGGGACGCCTTCCGCGAGCTGGTGAACATGACCCCGGCCGAACTGGAGAAGTGGCTCGCCACCGACGCCTCCCGCGACGCCGGACAGCACAAGGACGGCGGAGAGTCCACCGGGCACGCCTCCGGCCGCCGCATCGTGGACATCCTGCGGGCGAAGAAGAACGACCTCACGGACGACGACTACGAGCACATGCGCAAGGTCGTCGGTTACGTCCGCCGGCACCTGGCGCAGCGCCCGTCGGGGGACGTCAGTGACACCCGCTGGCGGCACTCGCTGATGAACTGGGGCCACGATCCGCTGGACTGACGCCGTGCCACCGCACCGGAGGGACACCCCATGACAGACATGTACCGGCGTCCCGAGGGCGTCGGCGACGAGACGGTGGAGGCCCTCGGGTCCCTGTCCAAGGCGCTGGAGACCACCGAACGCGCCCGCGGGCACCTGTACTCCTTCCACCAGCTCACCGGCACCGCCGATCTGGAACTGGACCGCGCCGTGGAACTGCTGCGCGAGGCCGGCCACCCGCAGTGGGCGCAGCGCGTCGAGACGGAGATCCTCGGGCGCAACGTCATCCCCGGCCACTGGACCTTCCAGATCGTCGAGGCGTACGACCAGACGTACTACCGGGCGTTCAAGGACCTGGAGAACCAGGTGGTGGGGCAGCTGGCCGACGGCCGGCGCCATCTGTACGAGGCGGAGATGAAGGAAGCCCGCCGCACCCGGAACCACGCCGACCACACCGCCCGCCCCGACAGCCCCGGCACCCGTTCGCCGAACCCCCCCTTCACGTGACGAGCGGGCACCCGCTCAGTCGCGTCCGCGCGCCCGCCGGAAACGGGCCAGGCCCTCGGCCAGGTCCACGACGGGGTCGGGATACGCCGCGCAGGCGGCGCGCGCGGGGCCGGGCAGCTTCCAGGGCTCGTGCACGGCCGCCCCGTCGATCCCGGCCAGTTCGGGAACCCAGCGGCGCACGTACGCGCCGTCGGGGTCGAACCGCCTGGCCTGGGCGACGGGACTGAGGACGCGGTGGGGGCGGGTGTCGGTACCGGTGCCCGCCATCCACTGCCAGTTGAGCTGGTTGTTGGCCACGTCGCCGTCCACGAGCAGATCCAGGAAGTGCCGGGCGCCCACGCGCCAGTCCACGTAGAGCGTCTTGCTCAGGAAGGACGCGGTCAGCAGACGGCCGCGGTTGTGCATCCAGCCCTCGTGGCGCAGCTGACGCATGGCCGCGTCGACGAGGGGATAGCCGGTACGGCCCGCCTTCCACGCGTCCACGTCCCGCCGGGCCCCGGCGCCGGTGCGCCAGTGGTCGTTCCGGGTCCGGTAGTCGTGGGCGGCGGCGTGCGGACGGGCGGCCAGGACCTGGCGGTGGAAGTCGCGCCAGGCCAACTGCCGCACGAACGCCTCCGCGCCCGGGCCGCCGACGCGGCGCGCGCGGTGGACGAGTTCCACCGGGGAGAGCGTGCCGAAGTGCAGGTCGGGGGAGAGGCGGGAGGTGGCGTCGCCGGCCAGGTCGTCCTGGTGGTCCGCGTAGCCGGTCACGGGGCCGCGCAGCCAGGCCGTCAGCCGCTTGCGTGCCTCGCTCTCACCGCCCGGGGGCAGTCCGGGTGACAGTTCCGCGGGATCCGGGCGCGACGGCAGCGGCTGTGACCCGACGCCGTCCGGGACGCTGATGCGGCGCGGGGCCGCCAGGGCCTCCCGCACGCGCTGTGCGGACCAGCGCCGCAGGTACGGCGTGAAGACGGCGAAGTGGTCGGAGGCCGCGGGAGTGACGGAACCGGGGGCCAGGACGGTGGTCACGGCGTCGTGGACGTGCAGCCGGCACCCCTGGGCCCGGAGGGCGCCCCGCAGCCGCTCCTCGCGGCGGTGGGCGTAGCCGCTCACATCGGCCGCCAGGTGCACCTCGTCGGCCTGCGCCTCCCGCACCACCGTGCACACCTCCTCGACCACGTCACCGGAGCGCACGACCAGCCGCCCGCCCCGCTCACGCAGCCGCGCGTCCAGATCTTCCAGGCAGTCGGCGAGGAAGGCCAGCCGGTTGGGCACCGCGAACCCCGCGGCGTCGACGGCCCGGTCCCGGACGAACAGCGGCACCACGTCACCGCCCCGGCCGAGGGCGGCGCGCAGCGGCGGGTGGTCGTGCAGGCGCAGATCGGCGGTGAACAGGACGACCCGAACGGCCATGGTGCTCCTTCGCGGGGGTGGGGTGCGGCAGGCGCCCTCGGGACGCCGCGCGGGGCCTCAGACGGCCGGCGTCCGGTGGGACGGTCCGGGCCGGGGCGTGCGGGCGGCGGCCCGGGCGATGTTGCGGGCCATGCCGCCGAACACCACGGCGTGGAAGGGCGACACGCTCCACCAGTAGGCGTGGCCCGCCAGCCCGTGCGGATGGAACAGGGCCCGCTGGCGGTACAGAGTCCGGCCGGCCCCGTCGGTCTCGGCGTACATCTCCAGCCAGGCGAGTCCCGGCAGCCGCATCTCGGCGCGCAGCCGCAGCAGCCGGCCGGGGACGATCTCCTCCACCCGCCAGAAGTCCAGCGAGTCGCCCGCCCGCAACCGGGCGGCGTCGCGCCGGCCGCGGCGCAGGCCCACCCCGCCGACCAGCCGGTCCAGCCAGCCGCGTACCGCCCAGGCGAGCGGGAAGGAGTACCAGCCGTTGTCGCCGCCGATGCCCTCGATCACCCGCCACAGCGCTTCGGGCGGGGCGTCGACGCTCAGCACGCGGTGGTCGGTGTAGAGGCTGCCGCCCGCCCAGTCGGGGTCGGTGGGCAGCGGGTCGCTGGGCGCACCGGGGAGGGACGCGGACGACCAGCGGGTGGTGACGCGTGCCTCCCGCACCCGGCGCAGCGCCAGCCGGAGGGCGTCGTCGAAACCGAGGGGATACCCGGGGGGTGCCGGCGCGTACCGCTCGATGTCGTTGTCCCGGCACACCACCTCGTGGCGCAGCGACTCGGTGAGCGGACGCGCGATCGACGCCGGCACCGGGGTGACCAGCCCGACCCAGTGACTGGACAGGCCGGGCGTGAGCACCGGCACGGAAAGGATCAGCCGTCGCGGCAGCTCGGCCACCTCGGCGTAGCGGAGCATCATGTCCCGGTAGGTGAGGACGTCGGGGCCGCCGACGTCGAAGGCGCGGCTGACGTCGTCCGGCATGCGCGCGCTGCCGACGAGGGCGCGCAGCACGTCCCGGACGGCGACCGGCTGGATACGGGTGTGGACCCAGCTCGGCGTGACCATCACCGGCAGCCGCTCCGTGAGGTAGCGCAGCATCTCGAAGGAGGCCGAGCCCGAGCCGATGATGACGGCGGCCCGCAGAACGGTCGTGGGCACACCGGAGGCCAGGAGGATGCGGCCCACTTCCGCCCGCGACCTCAGGTGCGGCGACAGCTCACCCTCCGGTACGCCCGGCGGGGTGAGGCCGCCGAGGTAGACGATGCGGCGCACCCCCGCCGCCCTCGCCTGCTCGGCGAAGGTGCGGGCCGCCCGCCGGTCGGTCGCCTCGAAGTCACGGCCGGTGCCCAGCGCGTGCACCAGGTAGTAGGCGACGTCGACACCCTCCAGCGCCCGGCCCACCGCGTCCGCGTCCAGGACGTCGCCCCGTGCCACCTCCACGTCCCGCGCCCAGGGGTGGTCGCGCAGCTTGCCCGGGGAACGCGCCAGACACCGCACCGCGTGCCCGGCGGCGAGGAGTTCCGGCACGAGCCGGCCGCCGATGTACCCCGTGGCGCCGGTGACCAGGCACCGGCTCCGCGCCGCGCCGTCACCGTCCGCACCGCCGTGTCCTTCGTTTCCCTCGCTCATGGTGTTCCGTCTCTCGTGGGGCAGCCGTCGTGCTGACCTCTTCCCCGAACGGACCGCGATGGGCGCGCCGTGGGCGGATGTGACCCTTCTATACGCTGATCGCGTGGCGACAGCGAACCAGCGCGGACGGCGCGCGCACGAGCGGGAGACCCCGGCCGGGGCCGAGGCGGGCGACCTCCAGGTCCTCGCCGCGGGACTGCGGCGGATGAACGGTGAGATCAACCGTCTCGTGCACGGCTTCGCCGCCGCCCACGGGCTGCACGCCACCGACGTGCAGGCGCTCGCGGCGATCCTGGACGCCGAGGAGCCGATGACGCCGGGACGGCTGCGCGCACACCTGGGACTGACCTCGGGCGCGGTCACGGCCTGCGTGGACCGCCTGGAACGCGCCGGGCATGTGCGCCGGGTCAGGGAGAGCGCCGACCGCCGGGTCGTCCATCTGCACTACGTGCCCGACGCCCGCGCGGCGGCACGGACGTACTTCCGGCCGCTGGCCCAGGCCGCGGCCGCGACCCGGGACCGCTTCGACGACGGGGAACTGGCGGTGGTGGCGCGGTTCGTGGCGGCCATGAACGAGGAACTGCGGCTCGTACGGTCCGCCGACGAGCGCTGACCTCCGCCGTTCGCGCGCAGGGGTGACGGCCGTCAGCGTCAGGCTGCGGGCCGCGGGCACCCATGGGGTACTGGCACGGCATCGCCCGATATAACTCGATGATTGAGATTGTTTATGATCGAGTCACTTCACCGGCATCCCGCGCCGCCGACACCCCGCACCACGGAAGACCTGGAGACAGCAGACCGATGCCCCGCACCTCACGAGCCCGGTGGCTCGTCCCCGTCGTCCTCCTCCTGGTCTGGCTCGGCATCGGCGGTGCGCTCGGCCCGTACGCCGGGAAGCTGGACGAGGTCGCCACCAACGACCAGGCCGCCTTCCTGCCCCGCGGCGCCGAGTCCACCCGGGTCATCGACGCCCGGAAAACCTTCCAGGAGGACGAGACGCTGCCGGTGATCGTCGTGTGGACCGCCGACGGCGGCGGTGGCGTCACCGGCCACCGGGCGGAGGCCACCCGCGCGGTCGCGGGCCTCGATGGCGAGCCCGAGACCGTCGGTCCCGCGACGCCCGCGCTGCCCTCCGACGACGGCGAGGCCCTGCAGGCCGTCGTCCAGGTCGAGCCCGGCCTCGGCGACCGCCTGCCCGACGTCCTCGGGCACATCCGCGAGGCCGCGGAGCAGGTCCCGGGCACCCGGGCGCAGCTGGCCGGCCCGGCGGCCTCCCAGGCCGACCTCTCCGACGCCTTCTCGGGCATCGACGGGCTGCTTCTCGGCGTCGCCCTGATCACGGTGCTCGTCATCCTGCTGCTCGTCTACCGCAGCGTCCTGCTGCCCCTGGTCATCATCCTCGGCGCCGTCTTCGCCCTGGGGCTGGCCTGCGCGGTCGTCTACGCGCTCGCCGACCGCGACGTCGTGCGCGTCGACGGGCAGGTCCAGGGCATCCTCTCCATCCTCGTCATCGGCGCCGCGACCGACTACGCGCTCCTGCTCACCGCCCGCTTCCGCGAGGAACTGCCCCGGCACCCGGACCGCTTCGGTGCCGCGCGTGCCGCACTGCACGCGTCCTGGGGAGCCGTCGTCGCCAGCGCGGCGACCGTCGCCCTGGGCCTGCTGGCCATGCTGCTCAGCGACCTCACCAACAACCGCGCCGTCGGACCCGTCGGTGCCATCGGCATCGTCTGCGCCGTCCTGAGCACCCTCACGTTCCTGCCCGCCGTCCTGGTCCTGCTCGGCCGCGCCGCCTACTGGCCCGCCGAGCCCGTCCGCGCCGAGGACCCGGAGGCGGGACACCGCCTGTGGCGCCGCGTCGCCGGGCTGGTGGACCGGGCGCCGCGCCGCATCTGGGCGGTCTGCCTCGCCGGGCTGCTCGCCTGCGCCGCATTCTGGCCGACCCTCGACGCGAAGGGCGTGCCGCTGGACGAGATCTTCGTCAACGACGCCCCGTCGGTCGCCGCCCAGGAGACCCTGGCCCGGCACTTCCCGGGCGGCTCCGGCAACCCCGCCGTGATCATCGCGGACGCGGACCGGACCGCCCCCGTCCTCGCGGCGGCCCGGGACACGCGCGGCGTCGCCTCCGCCGCCCCGGTGACCGCGTCGGGCCGGCCCGGCGACGGCGCCCCGAAGGTGGTCGACGGACGGGTGCGGATCGACGCGACCCTGCGGGCGCCGGCGGACAGCGACGCGGCCAAGGACGCGGTGACGCGCCTGCGGACCGCGGTGCACGCCGTGCCGGGCGCGGACGCCCTCGTCGGCGGCTACACCGCCCAGCAGTACGACACCCAGCGCACCGCCGAGCACGACCGGACGCTCATCGTGCCCGTGGTGCTCGCCATCATCCTGGTCATCCTGACCGGCCTGCTGCGCTCCCTGCTGCTGCCGGTGCTGCTGGTGGCGACCGTGGCCCTGAACTTCCTGGCCACCCTGGGCGTCTCCGCCCTGGTCTTCCGCCATGTGTTCGGCTTCAGCGGCACGGACGCCTCCGTCCCGCTGTACGGGTTCGTGTTCCTGGTCGCCCTCGGCGTGGACTACAACATCTTCCTCATGTCCAGGGTGCGGCAGGAGTCGCTGCGCCACGGGGTGCGGCAGGGCATCCTGCGCGGCCTGACCGCCACGGGCGGCGTGATCACCTCGGCCGGTGTCGTGCTCGCCGCCACCTTCGCCGCGCTCGGCGTGATCCCGCTGGCCTTCCTCGCGCAGATCGCCTTCATCGTCGCCTTCGGCGTCCTGCTGGACACGCTGGTGGTGCGCTCGCTGCTCGTCCCCGCCCTCGCCCGCGACATCGGCGCCGTCGTGTGGTGGCCGAGCCGCCTCGCACGCCGGGCCCGCGGCGACGCGGAGGAATGACCTGACGGCACGACCCGCGGCCGCACCGGGGCCACGACGACGCGGCCCCGGTGCGGCTCACCCGGCCAGGCCGTCACCCGCCCCCGGGGCGTCCCGGTGGGGCCGCACCGTGCCGAGGAAGCGGCGCACGTCGATCTCGATGACGACCCGCGCCGGGTTCGCCCGCGGCTGCCGGTAGCGGGCCGCGTACCGGGTCTCCGCGTCCCGGACCGCGTCGGCGTCGTCCCGTACGGTCGCGATGCCCTCCAGCGTGGACCAGCGCCGGCCGTCCACCTGGCTCACGGCCACGGCGGCCCGGCCGGCCCGCACGACGTTGCGCACCTTGGCGGTGTCCCGGCTCGTGATGACGCGTGCGGTGCGCGTCGCATGGTCGTACGTCACACCGACCGGCACCAGGTGCGGGCTGCCGTCGGCGCGCGGCGTCGACAGGAAGCACACCCGGCGCTCCTGCCAGAAAGTGACGAACTCCGCGTCCACGTCCGCCTGTTGCCCGGTGTCCATACGTCTCCTCGGTCCGGCCGGCCGGACCGGCCGTCGGTGATCACCCGTTCGCCTCCTCACCCTACGACGCGCACGCGGACGTGAAGGCCCGTCACCCGGGTGACGGAAAACGGCGGCGGGATCCCGCCAGTCGGTGACACGGGCCCACCGGGCGGGGAAACCGTGTCCGGAAGGTCCGCGCGCACCCGCCGACGGGACGGAGAACAGGCGATGGCCACCACGACAGGCGAGACCCGGCCGGCCACGACGGAGCCGAACAGCATCCGGCTGCCCGGCGTCCTGCTCGGGGTCGGGCTCGGCGGCTTCGTCGACGGCATCCTGCTCCACCAGCTCCTGCAGTGGCACCACATGCTCACCAGCACCGACCACGACCGCATCGGAGTGAAGTACTACGACCCGGGCACCGTCTCCGGACTGGAGATGAACACCGTGTGGGACGGCGTCTTCCACGCCGTGTGCTGGATCTCCGTGCTGCTGGGCCTGGCCCTGCTGTACTCCCGGGTCACGCACAACCGGCGGGCGGTGTGGGCCTCCCGCGTGCTGTGGGGCTGGATCCTGGCGGGCTGGGGTCTGTTCAACCTGGTCGAAGGACTCCTGGACCACCAGATTCTGGGCATTCATCACGTCCACGGCGGCCCCCACCAGGCGTGGTGGGACGCGGGGTTCCTGGTCCTGGGCGCGCTGTTCCTGCTCGCCGGGCACCTGCTGCAGCGCGGGGGCCGGCCCGTCGACCCCGGCGCCCCCCGAGGCGCCGGACGGGCCGGGGGCCGGGCCTGATGGGCCCGACGGGCGACGCGCACTCCCCGCACCACCACGCTCCGGGCGGTGACGCCGTGCCGGGCGCCGTGACGGCCCTGTTCGTCCCGCTGCTCCTGTCGGCCCTCCTGGCCGTGACGGCGGCCTACCTGCTCGCCGCACGCCGGGCCCGGCGCCGCAACCCCGCGCAGGGCTGGAGCGGCCCGCGGTCGGCGTCGTTCCTCGGCGGGACGGCGCTGCTCGCCGTCGCCCTGCTGCCGCCGCTGGGGCCCGCCGCGCACACCGACTTCCGGGGGCACATGGCCCAGCACATGCTCATCGGCATGTACGCGCCCCTGCTCCTGGTCCTCGCCGCGCCGGTCACCCTGCTGCTGCGCACTCTTTCGCCGGGGCGCGCCCGCCGGGTGACCGGGCTGCTGCACAGCCGCCCCGCCCGCTTCGTCACCCACCCCGCCACCGCGCTCGCCCTGAGCACCGGCACCCTGGGCGTGCTGTACTTCACCCCGCTGTACGACGCGGCCATGGGCCACCCGGCGGGGCACTGGCTGATGAACGCCCACTTCCTGGCGTCCGGATGCCTCTTCGCCCACGCCGTGGCGGGCCCCGACCCGGCACCCGCGCGGCCCGGCGTACCGGCCCGGCTCGTGTACCTCGGCGTCGCGATCGCCGTCCACGCCCTCATCGCCCAGGCGATGTACGGCGGTTTCTTCGTCGGCGTCCACGTACCGGTCGACCAGCTCCGGCAGGGGGCGGAGATCATGTACTACGGCGGTGACATCGCCGAACTGCTGCTCGCCGCCGCGCTGGTGTCCACCTGGCGGCCCGAGCGGCGCGGGGCGCGCCCGCCAGTCCGGCCGGCGGTCCCGGGGTCAGGCGGCGTCCCGGTCCGCTGAGGCAGGGGCCCGCCCTGCGGACGCCCGGACCCGGCCCGCTCCCGCGCCGGTCCGGCCGCCCGGAAGGAGCCGCAGGTGCCGTCGGCGCCGGGCGTGCCGGGCCGGTTCCGTGTCACGGAAGAGCCTGTCCTCCAGCCACGTCATGGTGAACAGCAGCAGCCCGAGTCCGGGCAGCAGCAGGACGGCAACGATAACCACGTCGCAGCTCCCCCTCCGCTGTGAGCGACTCCCTTCCGCATGCCCGGGGTGGTGCCGGTGATGGGCCCGCGCTCCGTGAAGATGACGCGACCGTCGGACATACAGCGCAAAGGCGGCCAAATGCTTGAGTGGGCAGGAGGTGCCCCCGTGTCATGTTCGGGCCGCCCGTGGGTAGGCGGGGCCGACGGCAGGGACACAGCGCCGAGGAACGGAGCACTTGAGGCGATGACGCACGCAACCGCACCCACCGGCCCGGCCACCGGACCACAGTCGGCGGCCTCCTGGTCGGACTGGGTGGGCGACCACACCGCCGCGCTGGTCGGAGTACCGCTGCGGATCGCGCTCATCGTCGTGGTCCTGCTGGTGGTGCGCGTGGTGGCGAAGCGGGCCATCACACGGGTCGTGCAGCGCGTACTGGAACCGTCGGCGGGCGAGCACGAACGGAGCCGTTCGCGCTGGTCGGGCCGGGGCCCGGCCGTACTGCACCGCGACCGGTCCCGGGCGAGGCAGCGGCGCGAGCAGCGGGCCCGCACCATCGGCTCGGTGCTCAGCAGCGCCGTGACCATCGTGCTGTTCATGGTCGGCGTCGCCATGGTGCTCGACCAGGTGGGCATCGCGCTCGGCCCGCTGCTGGCCAGCGCCGGAGTCGTCGGCCTGGCGATCGGCTTCGGCGCGCAGAGCCTGGTCGCCGACTACCTGTCCGGCCTGCTGATCATGATCGAGGACCAGTACGGCGTCGGCGACTCGGTGGACCTCGGGGAGGCCGTCGGCGAGGTGGAGCAGGTCGGCCTGCGCCTGACCCACGTGCGCGACCTCAACGGCGGCCTGTGGCACATCCGCAACGGCGAGATCCTGCGGGTCCGCAACGACAGCCAGGAATGGGCCCGCGCCGTCCTGGACGTCGCCGTGACCTACGACGCGGACCTCGACACGGTCTACCGCGTCCTCGAGGACGCCGGCCGCACGCTTCGCGAGGACCCGGACTTCGCGGACCTCCTGCTGGAGGACGTCTCGGTGTGGGGTGTGCAGTCCCTCGACCCGGACGGGGTCGTGGTGCGTGTCGCGGTCAGGACCGTGCCGCTCCAGCAGTGGGGCGTCACCCGCGAACTGCGCCGCCGGGTCAAGGACGCGCTGGACGAGGCGGGCATCGACATCCCCTTCGCGCGCAACGTGTGGGTGCGCGGCGGCGACTCCTCGGAGTCGGGCTCCGCAGCCCTGCGCTGACGGGCGGGACCGGGGGAGGGCGGCGCACTTGCCGTTCCGGCAAAGTCGTTCGCCGTCGCGGCGGGGGTGGGTGCAGCCTGGCGCAGGACGGGCCGCGCACCTCGCGGGCCCGCCGAGCAGACGACCGTGTCCGTTCCTCAGGAGGCACGCATGACCCACACGCCCGCACCCGCCCCGGCCGCCGATTTCTGGGAGGCCCGCTACCGCGACACCGACCGCGTCTGGAGCGGCCGCCCGAACGAACTGCTGGTCCGGGAGGCGGGCGACCTCACCCCGGGAACCGCGCTCGACCTGGGATGCGGCGAGGGAGCGGACGCCGTGTGGCTGGCGGGGCGCGGCTGGCACGTCACCGGTGTGGACATCTCCGCCACGGCACTCGAACGCGCCGCCGTGCACGCCGCCGACGCCGGGGTCGGCGACCGTGTCGCCTGGGAGCGCCACGAACTGGGACGCTCGTTCCCCGAGGGCTCCTTCGACCTGGTGAGCGCCCACTACCTGCAGTCGCCGGTGGCCCTCGACCAGCGGGCGGTCCTCGGCAGTGCGGCGAACGCCGTCGCGGACGGCGGCACCCTGCTGGTCGTCATGCACGCCGGGTGGCCCTCGTGGCAGACCGAACCGCCCTTCGACGCCGTCTTCCCCACCCTGGACGGAGTCCTCGACGAGCTCGCCCTGCCGGCCGGTGAGTGGACCGTCCGGACCAAGGAGACCGTCCGCCGGCCGAGCACCTCACCCGAGGGCACCGAGGGCCACCGCGACGACAACGTATGGCGGCTGCGGCGCGGGTGAGGGGCGACAGCGGCCGGTGAGCACTGGCGGCGGCCCGACCGGGTACCCGTTCGGCGGCGCCGGGCGCGACAGGCCCGGCGCGGTGTGCACCGAGCGGCGAGGGAGCGGCCATGGGCGGGAAACGGCCGTCGAGCACGGAAGAAGGAGCGGAGGGCGCAGAGGACGCCGAGCGGCTGCGCCGCGAACAGGCGATGCTGCCGCGCGCCGCGTTCTTCGCCGAGGTGGAGCACGTGCCGGCCGAACGGGCCGCCGGACGCGTCTGCGCGGAGACGGTCAGCACGTATCCGCCGGGCGTGCCCGTGATCGCACCCGGCGAGGTCAACACCGACGAGGTCCTCGACTACCTGCGCAGCGGTGCCGAGCACGGCGTCCTGATCCCGGACGCCGCGGACCCGTCGCTGCGGACGTGCGCGTGGTCCGTGCGACGTCCTGACTGTCGGCCCTGTCGGACACGCCTTCGGCGCGGGGCGACCGCCCCGCGCCGAAGGCGTGTGCGTCAGGCGTGCCGCCGTCCGTCACACACGCTGCCACAGGGCCGGCGTGCTCGACGGCGACCAGGTGCCCTGCGCCTGGTGGCTCTGCAGACACCGGTACCGCACGCCGTCGTAGGACACCGTGGCCCCGACCTGGTAGACCCGGCCGGCGGCCCACGCGTCCGGCGCCGCGTTGTCCTGCGGCGCGGGCGCCTGGGCCTGGGCCGCCGTGGTCTTCAGAGTGAGACCGAAGTCGCCGAGCAGCGGATTGACCGGCTGGTAGAACGTGGTGCCGCCGTTGGTGCAGTCACCGGAACCGCCCGACGTGGTGCCCTGTGCCTGGGCGCCCGCGACGAAGGGGCCGCCGGAGTCGCCGGGTTCGGCGCACACCGTGGTCTCGGTCAGCCCGTCGACCGTGCCCTCGGCGTAGTGGACGCTCGTGTCGTGCTGGCGGACCGTGCCGCAGTGCCAGCCGGTGGTGGACCCCGAACGGCACACCGACGCCCCGACGAGCGCCTCCACCGAGCCGGCGACCTGCACCTTCTGCCCGTCCTGCGCCTTGACGTCGGGTGTGGCGGTCCAGTCGGCGTTGACCGCCACCCAGGCCATGTCCTTGCCGGGGAAGACGGAGCTCTGGAAGGTGCCCTGGTCGCTCTGGTCGTACCCGGTGGTCTTCGCGCCCGCCCTGCCGCAGTGACCGGCCGTGGCGAAGCCCTGTTGCTCGCCCTTGGTGACGGAGAAGCCGATGGAGCAGCGCGCCCGGGCGTCGATGTAGTAGGCGTCGCCGCCGACGAGGTCCTTCAGCACCCGCGGCCGGTTCGCGGACACCCGGACGCCCACGTTCTCGGCCTCGACGCCGGCGGTCCTGACGAAGGCCGCCGCGGCCGTCTCGCTGGTCGCCTGGACCATGACCCGGTTGGTCTTCACGTCCACGTACCAGACCGGCGTCTCGGCGGTCCTGGTCCGGACGGCGGCGGCGTCCAGCTTCTCCTTGACCGCGGCGAGCTGGGCCAGCGGCTTCTCGACGACCGCCGCCCTGGCGCCCTGCGCCTCGATCGCGCCGGTGTCCGCGGCGTCGGTGGTGGCGACGGTCAGCTCGGTGGAGGTCGCGCCGCTCACCCAGGCCCCGGCGAAGCGGTCGCCCAGCGTGTTGCGCAGCCGGCCCGCACGGGTGCCGGCCTCCGCCTCGTTGACCAGCCGGGCGGTCGCCTGATTGGGGGTCAGCCCCAGGTCGCGCTCCATCGCGCGCAGCACCTGCGCCGGCGGTTTGTCGGCGCCGAGCGTCTGGGCGGCGGTGGGCAGCGGCCCCGGCGCGGCCGACGCGGCCAGGGGGAGCGCGGTCAGGGCGAGCGCGCCGAGCGCGGTCACGGCGGCGCGGCGGGTGCGCGCGGTATGTCTGCCGACCATGCGATGTGCCTCCTTCGAGGGCTGTGCGAGACAGCGGAGAACAGTGAGTGACCGCGCGGGTGACCGTGGGTCACGCGGCGACCGGGCGAGTCACAGGCCTTGCCGGAAAGTCCCGCGGACATGCCGGACACGGGCGTCTTTCGCGCGATGGGGGAAGCGGTGGGGTGCAAGTGCAGTACAGGCACGGGCAGGCCGCGCCCCGCTCAGGCCGGTTTCAGCCCCGGGGCGCCCGCCTCGGTGACGAAGGACGCGGCCGTGGTGACGGCCGCGCCGGGCGTGCTGATGGCGGAGACCGTCCTGAAGTCCAAGTGGGCCGCCCGGCGGCCGAGTTCGACCCGGACGTAGCCGCGCTTGCCGTTGTAGAACTTCATGTGCGGGTTGGCCCGCATGTAGGTGTCCCAGTCGGCGGGCTGCTCCACGCCGTCCCGGCCGCTGGCGACGGAGGTGCAGGTGACCTCCGTGCCGAGGGTCGTGGACGCGGGGTCGTCGAAGTCGTCCTTGACGTCGAAGGCGTTGGCCACGTGCACGTCGCCGGTGAGGATCAGCCAGTTGTCGACCCCGGCCGCCTTCGCCCCGGCGACGACGCGGTCGCGGGAGGCCCGGTAGCCGTCCCAGGCGTCCATGGAGAGCGCGGCGTCGGCGGTCACGTCGAACTTGCGCTGGGAGAAGCAGACCTGCTGCGGCATGACGTTCCACAGCGCCGTCGAGTCCCGCCAGCCGTCGATCAGCCACTTCTCCTGCGCGGCACCGGTCATGGTGCGCGCCGGGTCGTCGGACTCGGGCCCGGGGGCGTGCGGGCGGTCGTCGTAGGCCTGGTCGGAGCGGTACTGGCGGGTGTCCAGGATGTCGAACTGGGCGAGCGTGCCCCAGTGCAGCCGGCGGTACAGCCGCGCGTCGGGGCCCTGGGGGAGCTGTGCGGTGCGCAGCGGCTGGTTCTCCCAGTAGGCGCGGTAGGCGGCGGCCCGGCGCAGCAGGAACTCGGCCGGTGGCACCTCGTTCTCGGGGATGCTGCCGGCGTAATTGTTCTCCGTCTCGTGGTCGTCCCAGGCGACGACGAAGGGATGGGCGTGGTGCGCGGCCTGGAGGTCCTTGTCGGTCTTGTAGAGCGAGTAGCGCAGCCGGTAGTCGGCGAGGGTCATGGTCTCGCGGTTGAACACGTCGGGCAGCGTGATGTCCGTGTAGCGGCGCTCGCCGCCCGCCGGGTTCACCGCGTACTCGTAGAGGTAGTCGCCGAGGTGGAAGACCACGTCGACGTCGTCCTCGGCGACGTGCCCGAGCACGGTGTAGTAGCCGTCCTGGTAGGCCTGGCAGGCGACGGCGGCCAGTCTCAGGGCGGACGCGTCGCTGCCCGGACGGGGGGCGGTGCGGGTGCGCCCCGTCGGGCTGATCCAGGAACCGGTCCGGAAGCGGTAGTAGTACTCGGTGCCCGGCGTCAGGCCCGTGACGTCGACGTGGACGCTGTGGGCGTACTCGGCGTGGGCGTCGGCGGTGCCCCGGAACAGGACGCCCACGAAGTAGTCGTCGAGGGCGACCTCCCACTCGACCGCGACCCGCTCCGTGCCCATACCGCCGTCCTCCAGGAACGGCTCGGGTGCCAGCCGTGTCCACAGCAGCACCGAGTCCGGCAGCGGGTCACCGGAGGCGACGCCGAGGGTGAAGGGGTCCTTGGTGATACGGGCGGTCCGCTCGCGGGCGGCGACGGCGCCCCGGGCCGGCAGATTGGTGGAGAAGGCCAGCGCGGCGGCGGCCGCGGTGACGGTGAGGAAGCGCCGGCGGCCGAGGCGCCGGGCGGCGGCGCCCATCACGGCGTCGTGCGGGGAGAAGGCGTGCTCGGCCAGTGAGCTGTGACGGCCCGTGGGCGCCATCTGGTGTCCTCTCGTACGGGGCGGGCGGTCCGTGGGCGAGCGGCACGGGGGAACCGCGTGGGGCCCCGGGCGGTCGCGCCGCGCGCCCGGGCCCCGTCGCGCGGTGACGTCGACCCGCGATGCGCGGACCCCGCATGCTAAGCAGACAAAATGACTTAAACGGGCAGGACGTGCTGAGTGATCACACAGGAGGCGGTACGCGTGTGTGGCCGGCTCGGGCCCGGGGCACCCGGTGCGGGCGGGAACGCGCGCACGCGGCGGAGGAAGGGCGGCGGGCCGGGGCGATGGCCAGGAGACGGCGCTACGAGGTGGCGGCCTCGGGTCGCTGGTGGGACGCGGAGGACAACCGCTGGCTGCCGGCCGGTGAGGTGCACGCGTGGGAACAGGGCACGAACCAGACGGTGTGCGGGTTGTCCCTCCACCGGTCGCAGCTGTCCCGCTTCTCGTCCGTGGGCTGGGCCGACGTGCTGCCCGAGTCCGGTGGAGCGGCCGACGAGGTACGCCGGGTCTGCCCCCGCTGCGCCGCCGCGGCCGGCCGCCGCGGCGCCGATGCCCGGCCCGGGTGGCGGCGCACCGACCCGCGGCCCTGGGCCGGGCGTCAGACTCCCGTCTGCCCGGCGACGCCCTGCACGCGCCCCCGGAGGGGGTGCCCCCACTCGCCGCACCGGGCCCTGACCCACGTACATCCCGTACGAGGGTCAGGGCCGGCACGCCGAGAGCACGCCCCTGACGCCGCGGACCGGCTACGTCGGCAGGGGCGAGCGGCTGACGCGGATCTTCGACTGGCCGTGCGGACGCTTCTCCCAGTCCTCCATGAACCGCGCGTGCAGGCCGTGCCTGCGGGCCAGGTGCAGCAGGGTTTCGGTGCGGTAGTAGAAGTCCTCGCGCAGTACCTGGTGTTCGGTGCCCTCCGTGCGGTCGAAGGTGAAGTCGAAGAACCCGGTGTCCGTCAGGACGCGGCCGACGTGCGCGAGGCACTCGTCGATGACCTTCAGCGGCGAGTGGGAGAAGACGCTGTGCGCGTGGATGACGTCGAAGCGGTCGTCGGGCAGGAAGTCCAGCGTGAGGTCGCCGGTGAGGGTCAGGTGGGGCAGCTTGTCCTGGAGTCCGCGCTCGGTGAGCGTCCTCTTGGCGGCGATCAGTATGTCCGGCGAGATGTCGATGCCGTAGTAGTGGCCGGTCTCGAGGTGGTCGATGAAGCGCCAGCCGCCGCGCAGATTGCCGCAGCCGATGTCGAGCATGTGGTGCCCGGGGCGCAGTCCGTGCTCGAGCAGGTAGTCGAACTGCATCTGACCGAGCGCCAGCCAGCGGTCGTGGGTCCGGCTGCCGACCGCGGCCTCCGGGTCGCGGCGGGTGTCGGACGCCATCACCGCCCGGTAGTAGCCGACGTGGTCGGGGTGCTTGAGCCGCAGCCACGCGTCGCGGCCGGCCCGGCGGACGTAGGGCGCTACGCGCTCGGGATGGCGCAGCGCGTAGCCGACCTTGTGGGTGAGCGCGGCGCGGTTGCTGCGCAGCTTCTTCGGGGACTTGGCGTCCTTGGGCATGACGGATCGACCTCCGTGCGAGGTGGGGGCGGAACGGTGGGAGGCGCCGGGGCCGGGTGTCAGACCCGGCGGCGCAGCAACAGGACCACGGCGACGGTGAGCGCGAGGGCGAGGCCGCCGAGGAGGGCCGTGTCGATCCACTGGAACGTCCAGTAGTCGCCGGCCGGGTTGGCCTCGTAGGAGCGGGCCACGTAGCCGTGCTCGGCCATGCACCGGCGCAGTTCGCCGCCGGAGGGGAAGGGGCAGTTCAGTACGTCCTCGCGGCCGCCGGAGGCCGTGACGAGGCCGTAGTGACCGGTGGACCACTTGTCACCCATGGGCGGCTTGGGCTGCCATCCGGAGCTGACGTACCGTTCGGGCGGCACCAGCAGCCGGGCCCGGTGCGTCCACTGCACCAGGACCGCCACCACCGTGGTGACGAGCAGCGTCCACGCCATCGCGGTCAGCACCCGGCGGGCGAGCAGCCCGGCCAGCGTGCCGGCGGCCAGGCCGAACAGCGCGGCGGCGACCGTGCTGGGGCCGGAGCCGGTGAGGGCGGTGGCCTCGTACCAGAAGACGCCGTAGCTGCGGTTGGCGGCCGGCTGCCACCACCAGCGGAACAGCAGGGCCAGGGCGCCGGACAGGACCACGGTGCACGCCACGGCCAGCGCGAACCGGGAGGCGAACCACTGGGCCCGGCTCACTCCCTGCGACAGGACCAGCCGGTGAGTGCCCAGCTCCCGGTCCCGCCCCAGCAGCGGCGCTCCCCAGAACATGCCGATCAGCACGGGCAGCGCGATGTTGAGCGCCCCGAGGAGTTTGAGCGGTTCGACGTCCAGGAACCGAGGCAGTCCGTCCTCCGGCCCGCTGCAGTACAGGGGCCCGGGGTCGCAGTGGTCGAACACCCCGCTGCGCAGGTCGTCGAGCATGCCCGAGCGGAAGTACGCGGCGAGCGCCGCGGCGGCCAGCAGGACGACGGCACCGCAGACGACCAGTACCCGCTGCTGACGCCACGCCAGCCACAACGAGCCCTTCACGCCGCCGCCTCCTTCGCGTCTTCGGCCGGGCTCTCCGCGCCGGTCCTCAGGTGGCCGAGGAGGATCTCCTCCAGGCCGGGCCGCTCGACGCACCAGTCACCGCCGAGCGGTCCCCGCCGCCGGACCAGCGCGGTCAGCTGCCGCCCGTGCGCCCGGCGGTGCACCACGGTGTGCCCGGCCAGCGCCGGCTCCTCGTCGATGTGCCCGGTGAGCAGGGTGTGGCTCTCGCGGAGCATGTCGGCGTCCTCGCTCAGCGCGACCCGTCCCGCTCGCAGCAGCACCACCCAGTCGCAGGTCTGCTCCAGGTCGGGCAGGACGTGCGAGGACAGCACGATGCTCACCTCGCGCTCGGCCGCCTCGGCCATCAGCGTCGCCATGATCTCGCCGCGCACCACCGGGTCGAGGTCGGCGAGCGGCTCGTCCAGCAGCAGCAGTTCGGGCCGCTTGCCGAGGGCCAGGGCGAGCGCCACCCGGGTGCGCTGACCCGGCGACAGCTCGCCCACCCGCGCCGCCCCGGCGATGCCGCCCTCGCGGACGACCCGTTCGGCGACCGCGGCGTCCCACACGGGGTTGAGCCTGCCGCCCATGCGGAGCGTGTCAGCCACGGTGAAGCGGGGGTAGAGCGGCTTGTCCTGGGTGACCAGGGCGACCCGGGCGCGTGCCCCGGCCGTGTCCGGGACGGTGTCCAGTGCCCGGATCGTGCCCTGGGTGGGGCGCAGCAGTCCGCCGGCCAGGTGCAGCAGCGTGCTCTTGCCCGCGCCGTTGCGTCCGACCAGGGCGGTGATGCGGCCGCGGGGCACCGTGAATCCACAGTCCCGCAGGGCCCAGCCGCCGCGGGCCCGGTAGCGGAACCCGAGGTCCGTGCCGCTCAGCGCGGCGGGCTCGTCAGGCCCGGTCATGCGTCCTCCTGTTTCTGTCCCCGGTCGCCCGGGTCGTGCTCGTGGTGCCGTTCGTGCTCCGGCTCGTGCCCCTGCTCGTGTTCGTCGAGGGCCGCCGTGACCAGTGCCAGCACGTCGTCGCGCTCCAGTCCGGCCGACCGGGCCCGTGCGACCCACCCGGTGAGTTCGCTGCGCAGCGGCGAGTCGTCCTCCGCGCCGGGCCGCGCCAGCGACCGCGTCACGAAGGTTCCGAGCCCGCGCCGCGACCGCACCAGGCCGGCCTGTTCCAGGTCCCGGTACGCCCGGAACACCGTGTTGGGGTTGATGGCGGTGGCAGCGACGACCTCCCTGGCCGTCGGGAGCTTGTCCCCGACCCGCAGCACACCCATCCGGAGTGCCTGTTCGGTCTGCCGCACGATCTGCACGTAGGCCGGGATGCCGCTCTGTCGATCGATCCGGTACTCGACCACGTCACCTTCCATGCTTTCATTAATTCATTAGTAGAAGCATGATCAGGGAGTGGGAAGATGTCAAACCACCGACCCCGCTGGAGGACACGCGTGACGACCACCACCCCACCGGTCACCCTCGACGACATCCGCTCCGCCGCCGCCCGCCTGGACGGCGTCGCACACCGCACCCCGGTGCTGCGCTCGCGCACCCTGGACGCTCTCGTCGGCGCCGAGGTCCTCCTCAAGTGCGAGAACTTCCAGCGCGTGGGCGCCTTCAAGTTCCGCGGCGCCTACAACGCGGCCTCCCGCCTCACCCCCGAGGAGTCGGCCCGGGGCATCGCCGCCTACTCGTCCGGCAACCACGCCCAGGCCGTCGCCCTCGCCGCCCGGGAACTCGGCACCACCGCCGTCATCGTCATGCCCGAGGACGCGCCGCCGTCCAAGCGGGAGGCCACGGCGAGCTACGGTGCCGAGATCGTCACCTACGACCGCTACACCGGCGACCGGGTCGCGATCGCCGAGGCCCTCGCCGCCGAACGGGGCCTCACCCTGATCCCGCCCTACGAGCACCCGCACGTCATCGCCGGACAGGGCACCGCGGCCCTGGAACTGGTCGAGGAGAGCGGCGAGCTGGACGCGCTGATCGTCCCGGTCGGCGGCGGGGGACTGATCGCCGGCAGCGCGACCGCGGTCAAGGGCCTGCACGCCGGCACCCGGGTGCTCGGCGTCGAACCGGAGGCCGGCGACGACACCAAGCGCTCGCTGGAGGCGGGCCGGCGCGTCAGCGTCCCCGTGCCGCACACCATCGCCGACGGCCAGGCCCTGCACGCCCCGGGTGAGCTGACGTTCTCCCTCAACCGGCGGCTGGTCGACGGGATCGTGCTGGTCTCCGACGACGAGATCCGGGACGCGATGCGGTTCGCTTTCGAGCGGCTGAAGATCGTCCTGGAGCCCAGCGGCGCCACCCCGCTGGCCGCCCTGCTCACCGGCCGCGCCGGGCCCCTGCCCCGCCGGGTCGGCGCGATCCTCTCGGGCGGCAACGTCGACGCCGGCCGCTTCGCCCGCCTGTGCGGCGTCGCCCGCTGACACCGCGCTTCCCCGGATGGCGGCCCCGACTTGACAGGCGGACGATGGAGTGGTGGGGCAGGGAAAGGAGGAGCGTCATGTTCGAGGCCAAGACGCTCGACAAGCCGGACGAACGGCGGGACTTCCCCCGGGGACACCTCGAAGCCGTGCACATGGAAGGGCTCGACTTCGCCGTGGCCACCTTCGAGCCGGGCTGGCGCTGGTCGGAGTCCGTGGCACCCATCGCGGGCACCGACAGCTGCATGATCCACCACAACTGCTACGTGGTCCAGGGACGCATGTGCGTCCGCATGGACGACGACGGCACCGAGAGCGAGGTGGGTCCCGGCGACGTCTTCGTCTGCTCGCCCGGGCACGAAGCCTGGGTCGTGGGCGACGAACAGTGCGTGGTGTACGACTTCGCCGGAGCCATGGCGAAGGAGTACGCCAAGGCCGACTAGGGGCAGACCGGTACACCAAGGCCGGCCGGCAGGAGACCCGGCGCGTCACACCGGCAGCAGCCGGGTCACCAGGGTGCCGAGCTGGCGGGCGTTGCGGCACTCGTACATCTCGACCAGCTCGGCGTACTCCGGCGCCGCGGAGTCCCCGGTGCCCCACCGGGAGCGCTGCTCGGGGTTGAGCCAGTACACCCGGCGGGCCCGCCCGGCGATCTCCCGTACGGCGGCGAGATTCGGGTCGCCCATGTTCGTCCGGGCGTCACCCAGCACGAACACGGTCGTGCGCGGGCCCACCGCGTCGCCGTAGCGTTCCGCGAACTCGCCGAGGGCGACCCCGTAGTCGCTGCTGCCGTGCCAGGCGGTGAGCGTCGCCCGCTCACCGATGCGGGCGCCGAGCCCCTCCGGGTCGGCGGCGCCGTGCACGAGCAGCCCGGTCACCTCGTCGACCCGGTTGACGAACGCGAAGACGCGCACCTTCCCGAACTGGTCGTGCAGCGCCTGCACCAGCAGCATCGTGAAGTCCGAGAACCCCGCCACCGACCCCGACACGTCGCACAGCAGCACCAGTTCGGGCCGCACCGGACGGCGCCTGCGCAGCACCGGCCGCATCGGCACCCCGCCCGTCGACAGCGAACCGCGCAGGGTGCGCCGCAGGTCGATGCTGCCGCGGGAGGCCCGCCGCCGACGCGCCGCGAGCCGGGTGGCCAGCTTGCGGGCGAGCGGCTGCACGGTCCGGCGCAACTCGGCCAGCCGGTCCTTGCCCAGGAGCAGGAAGTCGACGCGGTCGGGGGTCGTGGCCACCGCCCGCCGGGCGATCTCGTCCCGGCCCCGCCGCTCGGCGACCCGGCGCCGTGCCTCCGACGCCACCATCTGCCGGAAGTCCTCGATACGACGCCGGATCTCGTCCTCCAGCAGCCTGTCGGCGAAGCCCGTGCCGCCGCCCCGCGCCCGGACGTCGTCGCGGACCCGGGCGAGCAGGGTCTGCGGTCGCAGCCGGTCGAGCGTCTGATGCGACGACCAGCCGTCCGAACCGGGAGAGCCGGGGGAGCCGTACCCGCCGAACCCCGCGACCGCCTCGGCGGCCAGCCGCTCCAGCAGCGCCCGGTCGTCGGCCGCGAGCGCGTCGGCGATCCGGTCCCGCAGCTCGTCCCGCCCGGCCGGTGCGGACTCCGGGCCGCCGGCCCGGCGCGGGAAGTACAGGTCGAAGACCGGGTCGAACACCCGGCGCTGGCCTGGGGTGTGCAGCAGCGTCGCCGCCAGGCCCTCCCGCAGCAGCTCCCGGTCCGCCAGGCCGAGTGCCTCGACCGCCCGTGCCGCGTCCACGCTCTCACCCGTGCCGATCCTCACGCCGTGCGCGCGCAACGCGGCGACCAGGGAGGTCAGCCGCTCGGTCACGCCCGCGCCGGTGGTCACAGCGCGTCCAGGTCGAGCTTGGCCGCCGCCTTCTGCACGTCGTCGTGGTGCTTGAGGACGACGCCCAGGGTGTCCCGTACGACCTTCTCGTCGAGCGTGCCGGTGCCGAGCGCCAGCAGGGTGCGGGCCCAGTCGATGGTCTCGGCGACCGAGGGCAGCTTCCGCAGGTCCATGGCGCGCAGTGCGCCCACCACCCGCACCAGGGACGCGGCCAGCGCCTCGTCGAGCCCCGGCACCTTCAGCCGGACGATGCGCCGCTCCAGTTCCTCCTCGGGGAAACCGATGTGCAGGAACAGGCAGCGCCGGCGCAGCGCCTCGGACAGTTCACGGCTCGCGTTCGAGGTGAGCACGACGAAGGGCCGGCGGGTCGCGGTGATGGTGCCCAGCTCCGGGACGGTGACCTGGAAGTCGCTGAGCACCTCCAGGAGCAGGCCCTCCACCTCGACGTCCGCCTTGTCGGTCTCGTCGATGAGCAGCACCTTGGGCTCGTCGCCGCGGATCGCGGTCAGCAGCGGGCGGCTGAGCAGGAACTCCTCGCCGAAGATGTCGGTGCGGGCCTCGTCCCAGGTCTCGTCGCGGCCGGCGCTGATGCGCAGCAGCTGCTTGGCGTGGTTCCACTCGTACAGCGCCCGGGACTCGTCGACGCCCTCGTAGCACTGCAGCCGTACCAGCCGGGCGTCCGCGACCGCGGCGACGGCCTTGGCCAGCTCGGTCTTGCCGACCCCGGCGGGGCCCTCCACCAGCAGCGGCTTGCCGAGGCGGTCGGCGAGGAACACGGTCGTGGCGACCGCGGGCGACGCCAGATAGCCGGTCGCGGCGAGCCGGGCGGAGACGTCGTCGACGGAAGTGAACACCGGGGGCCTCCAGCTCGGGACAGGGTCTGCGACGTCTATCTAAGCGCTTGTTCACCGTCGGTGTCACGCAAAAGGACGGTGCCGGGGATGCCCCGCCCACGGGCATCCCCGGCACCGCCGACTGCTCACGCGGTCAGTGCGACCGCCCCGACCGCCGGGACACGCAGCACCCGCCGGGCCGTGACCAGGCTCGTGCCCAGCGTCGCCGCCGCGCTCACCGCCGCCATCGCGAGCCAGGTGCCGAGGAACTGGTCCGGCAGCACCGCGTCGGTGCGCACCACCGTGAACGGCACGACCCCCGCCAGCGCGGCCGACGTGCCGAACAGCACCCCCGTGACCGTCAGGATCACGCCCTCCACACCGACCGTCCCGAGCACCTGCCCGGGCGTCGCCCCCGCCAGCCGCAGCTGCCCGAACTCGCGCGAGCGGAAGGCCGTCGCCGCGTACAGCGAGTTCACCAGCATGACGCAGACGAAGACCGCGATGATGCCGACGACCGTGAGGTTGAGCGTCTCCAGGTTCTTGGCGTCGACCGACTTGACCAGTCCGGAGGCCCGCACGGCGTCGCTCTCCACGGACTGCATGGTGAGCGTCGCCGTGGACACGGCGGTGAACAGGATCAACGGCACCAGGATCCCGGCGAGGTGACCGGCCCGTCGGCGCAGATTGCGCACCGCCGCCCAGCCGCTCGCGCCATCGAGCGGCAGCCGGTCGAGCACGCCCGTCAACAGGGCCGGCGACAGCAGCGCGAACCCGACCGAAAGCAGGATCGCCCCGTAGGCCGGTGCCGCCATCAGCGCCTCGTCCGTCGCCGGGAACAGGAACGTCGAACCCGCCCCCGCCGCACCGGCGACAAGCGCTGCGTACGCCAGGAACCGCCGGGCGCCCGCCCGTTCCCGGCGGCCCCGGGTGACCCGCCGTACCGCGAACAGCGCGGCGCCGGCCGAGGCGAGCAGGGTGACGGCGACGCCGCTGACGAGCGCGACCGGGCCGAAGGCGGGGTCGACCGAGCGCGCCACCTGGCCGCTGTCCTGGAACATGTCCAGCAGCGCCCGGCCACCGAGCACGGCCGGCCCGATCGCGAGGACGGTGCCCGCCAGGGCCACGGCCACCGCCTCGCCCACGACCATCCGCACGATCTGCGCCGGGGTCGCCCCCGAGCAGCGCAACAGCTCCATCTCGGCGGTGCGCTGACGCACGTTGACCGTCAGAGTGGAGGCCACCGCGAAGAACACCAGCAGCGTCCCGTAACCGCCGACGACGCCCGCCGCCAGACCCAGCGTGTCCGCGCTCACCGCGTCGACGCCGTCCCCCGCCGCCGTGTCGTGCATCGAGTGGAACGTCATGACGACCGCCGCGCCCAGGAAGGTGGACAGCAGTGTCGCGAGGAACCGTCCGGGGCGCCGCCGGACCGACCGCAGGGACAGTGCGAACATCGCTCACACCCCCGTCGGCACGTCGTCGCCCAGGTGCGCGAGCCGCTCCGCGACCGCGTCCGGGGTCGGGGCGTCCATCCGGCCCGCCGGACGGCCGTCGGCGAGGAAGACGACCGAGTCCGCGTACGAGGCGGCGACCGGATCGTGCGTCACCATCACCACGGTCCGCCCGTGGACCCGCACCGCCTCCCGCAACAGCAGCAGCACCTGTCGCGCGCTGCGCGTGTCCAGTGCGCCCGTCGGCTCGTCCGCGAAGATCACCCGGGGCTCGGTGACCAGTGCGCGGGCGATCGCCACCCGCTGCCGCTGACCGCCGGAGAGCTGGTCGGGGCGGTGCCCCAGCCGGTCACCGAGACCGACCGCGACCAGGGTCTCCCGGACCCGTGCGCGGTCCACGCGCCGCCCGGCGAGCTTCAGCGGCAGCACCGTGTTCTGCGCGACAGTCAGCGTCTCCAGGAGGTTGTACTGCTGGAACACGAAGCCGACCCGCCCCCGCCGGAACTTCGTCAGCTCCGTCTCGCTGCCTCCGGTCAGTTCCTCGCCGTCCACACTCACGAACCCGCTGTCGGGCCGGTCCAGCCCCGCCGCGCACTGCAGCAGCGTGGACTTGCCCGAGCCCGACGGCCCCATCACCGCGGTGAACGTGCCCCGCCCGAGGCTCAGCGTCACCCCGTCCAGCGCGGTCACGCTGCTCTCGGCGGCGCCGTAAATCTTGGTGACCTTGACCAGCCGCAGCGCCTCGGGGGACGGTCCGGGGTCGTGCTTGCCTCGTGCGCGGGTACGGAACATCGTCATCGCCCTCCGTGCGGCACGCCCTGTGCGGTGCCTCGTCCACGACGCTACGGAGCGGGCGGTCCGCAGACACGGGGCGCAGAACCCGTATCGGGGGGTGTACTCAGTGACACCCCGGCCCGCGTCGTCACTCCGTCACCAGCACCACCTCCAGGGTGCGCGGCCCGTGCACCCCCTCGACCCGGTCGAGTTCGATGTCGCTGGTCGCCGACGGGCCGGAGATCCACGTCAACGGGCGTGCCGGGTCCAGGCGTTCGAGGGCCTGGGGGACGGAGGCGACCACCTGGCCGGGGACCCGGACAACGCAGATGTGGTGGTCCGGCACGAGCGTGATCCGGCGGCGGCCCTGGTCGGGGGAGCCGTCCAGGACGATCGTGCCGGTCTCGGCGATCGCGACGGCGCAGCCCGTGACCACGCTGTCGACGCGGTCCAGTTCGTGCGGCGTGCTCTCCGGACGGTCCGGGACCCGCTCCGGGCCGGACCCCGCGAGCCAGTCCGGGTCCAGGCCCGGCGGCACGAGTACCGTCCTCGACCTGCGGGCGGCGAGCAGCCCGGTGACCGTCGCCGCCACGTCACCGGCGGCGCAGCGGTGCACGATCGCCCGGTAGTCCGCCAGGTTCTCGGCGAGCAGCTCCACCGTCCGCGCGACGGTCCGGTCCCCGTGCTCCCGCAGATAGTCCCGGGCGACCGCGTCCCCGTACCGGGGGTCCCTCCCAGGCCGTTCAGGCACTGGGGGAGTGTCGTCGTGCGGCACGTCCGCGAGAGCGCGCCGCACCCGGCCCAGGATGCGTTCCCTGCTGCTCACTTCGCCCCGTCCTCTCCACCACGCGTGCGCTGCCACCAGTCCCGGAACGGCTCCGCGGGCACCGCCGGAAGGTCCCGGCTTCCGCTCCACGCCCGCCCCGGACCCGGAAGCGTGCGCGGATGCAGGCGGCGGGTGCGCGACGCCAGCCGCTGCCCGGCCCGCAGCGCGGCCGGGTGCGTGAACGCCCACTGCGCCGCGCGCATCGCCGCCCGCTCGGCGGCATGCCCCTTCGCCGGTCTCAGGACGACCCGGTTGCCCTCCCGGACGGCCGGCCCGCCCTGGACGACCCGTTCCCGCAGGTGCACGAGGACTTCGGGGATGTCGATGGCGACCGGGCACACCTCGTAGCAGGCGCCGCACAGGGAGGACGCGTACGGCAGGGAGGCGTCGATCTCGCTGCCCGTGCCCCGCAGCTGAGGGCTGAGGATGGCGCCGATCGGGCCCGGATACACCGAGCC
>NZ_JBIWKU010000017.1:0-123910 GCF_044765825.1 Streptomyces flaveolus
AATCAGAGGAGCACGCCCGCTCCCGCGGCGCCCGCGTCTACGGCGAGGCGGCCGGGGGGGGGGGGGGGGGGGGGGGGGGGGCCCCGCCCCCCCCCCCCCCCCCCCCCCCCCCCACGTCGGTGGCGGACCCTGGGTACGCGGCTGGCGGCTCCCTAGGAGTGGGAGAACCACACGCCGACGACGACCGCGATCATGACGAACATCGAAAACGTGATCCACACCAGGGACGGTGTGTGAACCTTCACCTTGATGTCGGGATTCTGTTCCTGTTTCAGGATGTCGGCCGCGACCCATTTCCTCACCGGGACGATCATGACGAGAAATGTCAGGAGAATGGCCGCGTAAAGGTACAGGGTCACGGCGAGCGAATAACTTTTCGCCAGGGCGAACAGCAGCAGGGTGGCGCCGAGGACGAGGGGGATGAAGGAGACGCTCGTCTTCCCCTTCGGGGTGGGCATCGACCAGCGCATCAGGGCTATGTGCACCGGGGTGACGGCGACGGCGATGGCGGCCCAGGCGAGGGTGGGCAAGGACAGGAACACAGTCGATGGTCCTTCCGGGACGGAATGCGCAGAGCACTTTACTGGACTGTTCGCATTCCGCCCCGGAATGTGTCACGGCCCGATTACCAGGGGGTCAGTGAGTGCCAGGCGTCGCTGACGGTGTCGGTGACCGTGTCTTTCGCGTCGTTCCACTTGGTGGTGAACACGCCGACCGCCGGTGAGATCAGTTCCTGCTGGAGGCGCGCGGCGAGTACCGGGGCGGAGCGCAGGCCCTCGGTGCCCCACTTGATGATTCCGGAGACACCGCCGAACTTCGTGAACGGTATGCCGCCGGTGAGGACGGCGATGGCGACGCCCGCGGAGGAGGAGAGGAAGGCCGAGGACGTCCAGCCGTCGGTGAACCCGGTGATCACGGCACCCGCGACACCGGTGACGAGCGACACCGAGCCCGCGATTCCCGCGATCGCCTCGCCCAGCGGCGGCGGGATCAGCAGGGACGCGGCGGCGATGCCGCCCGAGATGGTGGAGACGGCCGACAGGACGTTGGCGACGTCGCGCCAGTCGTCCTTGGTGCCGCCGAGGAACGTGCCCGGCTCGTCGACCTTGTCGCTGTTCTCGGTGTCGGAGGGATCGACACCGCTCTGCTGGTTCTTGCGGGCCTCCTCCGCCGCCTTCCTGGCCGCTTCGGCCTGCTCCGCCTTCCGCTTGGCGACGGCGATCGCGCGTGCCTCCGACGCCGCCTTCGCGGCCTCGGCGGCGTCCTTCCCCGCCTGTGCGGCAGAGGCCTGGGCGGCGGTCGCGGAGGCCTGCGCCGAGATGGCGGACTGCACCGCGGCGGCCGCGGACGCGGTCGCCTGGTTCGCGGAGTAGTTGGCGCGCCGGGCGGCCGAACGCGCGGTGATGGCCGCGTTCCGCGCCGTCGCGGCGGACGCCGAGGCGTCCTTCGCGGACTGCTCCGCGGCGTCCGCGTGCGCGTCCGCCTCCTTGGCGTACTCGTTCGCCTGGGTGGCGGACTTCTTCGCGGCGTCGGCCCACGCGAGCGCCTCGTCGGCCGCGTTGCGTGCCTCCGCCGCCGCCTTGGCCGCTTCCGCGGCGTCCGTCTGGGCGTCCTGCGCGATCTTGGCCGCGTGGGCGAGGGAGGCCCGGATGGCGGCGATGTGGGCGGCGGCGTCGGCGTCGAGCTGCACCATGCGCGGGTGCACGGTGGTGAGGAAGTCCCGGAGCATCCACTCCGGGCCGTCCAGGGCCACGGTCCCCGCCATCTTGGTGTAGGGGCCGGCGGTGTTGAGGATCGTGAAGACGGCGACGTTGTCGTCCTGCTTCTGGGCCTCCGCGTACTTGGTGGCGAAGAAGTCGTGGAGGGCCTTGGCGGAGCCGTCGGACAGGGCCGCGTTGGCGGCCTGCGTCACCGCCTTGCCCGGGTTCTTCGACAGGATGCGGAAGATGGACACCGAGTTGTCGGTCTTCGCCGCCTCGATCATGCCCCCGTTGAGGAAGGCGGCGGCCGCGCCGGAGTCGGCCGACTCCAGTGCCCGCTGCGCCGCTTCCGCCACGGCGGGGGTGGAGATCTGGGCGATGTAGAGGACCGTCTCCCGGTCGTCCTGGTTCTGCGCGATGAGCCGGTCCGTGTCGACCCAGGCCAGGATCGCCTGGTCGTCCGAGGCGAGGGCGTACTCGGCGGCCTCACGGGTCCAGGTGCCGTGGGAGTCCAGGAGCCTGAGACAGGCCTTGCGGCCTGCGGTGATCGCGCCCGCCTCGTCGCCGGCCGCGAGCGCCCTCTCCGCCTCGGCGATGAGGTCGAGGGTCTCCGTGTCCTGGGCCTGCTTCTGGGTGAGCTGGTTACGGGCGGCCGCGACGTCCTGCGCCTCGATGGCGGCGAGGCGGCGGGCCTCGTCGCGTCCCTGGAGCGTGTGCTCCTCGATCTTCGCCTGCTCCGCCTCCCGGGCCTGCCGCTCCACCTCCTGCGCGTCGGTGACGGCCTTCAGCGCGGCGTCGGCCGCCGACTTGGCCGCGGCGGCGTACTTGGCGGAGCGGTTGGCGTAGTCCACGGCCTGACCCGCGTACTTCACCGCCTCCTCGGCGGCTGCGGCGGCGTTGTCGGCGTGCTGGGCGGCCGAGTTGGCGGCGTCCCGGGACGCCCGCGCCGAGCTCGCCGCGATCGCGGCCAGGGACTGGGCGGCGTTGGCGGCGGCGGTGGCCCGCGCGGCCTGCGCGTCCGCCTCGGCCGCGGCGGCACGGGCGGCGGCGGCCTCCGACTGCGCGGTTCCGGCGGCGGAGGCGGCGGTGGCGGCCGAGTTCGCGGCGGCTGCGGCGTTGCGTGCCGCCGAGGCGGCGGAGGAGCCGGCGGAGGAGGCCTGCGAGGCGGCCGTCGCGGCGTAGTCCGCCGCTGCCGCGGCCGTACGTGCCTTCGCCGCGGCGTTGCGGGCACCGACCGCCGCGTTCTTGGCGGCCTGTGTCTTGGTGGCGTCCTTGGACGCGGCCATGGCGGAACGGTAGGCGGCCGAGGCGGCCCGCGCGGCGGTGGCGGCGGCGGCAGCGGCGGCGTGCGCCGCCCAGGCGGCCCGGCGGGCCGCCGACTGGGCCGCGTTGGAGGCGGAGATGGCGGTACGGGCCGCCTTCGCGGCACCCGTCGCCGCGCCCGCCGCCTTGCGGGCGGCGCGCGCGGACTTGGCCACGTCCTCCTTCGCCGCCTGCGCCTCCTCGGCGGCTTCGAGCGCGGCCTGCTTCGCCTTCTCGGCGGCCGTCTGGGCCTTCTCCGACTCGGCCTTCGCCTGCTCCGTGGTCAACTGCGCCCGCTTGCCCTCGCGTTCGACGATGGCGACGAGCTGGTCGATGGTGGCCGTCTCCTGGTCACGGGCGCGGGCGATGTGCTGCCCGGTTTCCAGGAACCAGTGGATGGCGCCTGCCGTGCCCTCGTCCAGGGCCCGCTGCGCGTAGGTCTTCACCTCGGGGGAGGCGGTGGCGAGGACCTTGAAGACCTCGGCCCGCTCGTCCTCGAAGCGCGCGGTGAACTGGGTCTCGGTGATGAACTTCATCAGGGCGTCGGAGGAGCCGTCCGCGAGCGCCGTGCTCGCGGCCGCCTTCACGCTCTTGTCGCCCTGGTTCATGAGGGTGAAGGTGAGGACGCGCAGGTCCTCCAGCTGTGACGCCTCGTAGCCGCCGGCGAGGAAGGCGGAGATCGCCTCGTCACCGGCGGTCAGAGCCGCGGTGATGTCACGCGCGCCGCCCTTGCCGGAGGCGGAGAGCGCCTTGAAGAGGGCGACGCGGTTGTCCTCCGCGATCGCGGCGGGGAGGCCTGCGGCGACGAACTGCTCGGCGTCGGCCACGCTGCCCGCGAGGGCCGCCGCCGCCGCGCTCTTCACGGCCTGGCCGCCCGCCTTCCACGCGCTCACCGCCTTGCCCCGCGCGGTGTCCGGCAGGGAGGGCAGGTCGGGTACGTCCCCCGCCGTCGCGGTGGCGGCGTAGACCTGGGCTGTACCGATGAGCGGGAGGGCGGCGGCCGTCGTCGTGGCGGCCGCCGTGGTCAGAAAGCGCCGTCTGCTCCAGAAAGTCGTGTCCAAGATCAAGTCCGTCCGGTGGGCGAACCGGCGGCCGCGGTGAGCAGCCGCCGGTCACGGGTGGCTGGTCGTCGGTGCCGCACACCGGCCGGCGACGAGTCGACCGTCCAGACACGTCGGGGCAGCTGTGCAGCGGAAGCCGAACAGGAGTGCTACGAACGCACGGGCGGGACAGTACGCAACGAGCGGGGCGGTCGGCTACTGATCGAGCGTCAAGAAAGCGCGTGAGAAGAGGCACACGCACGGTAACGGTGGACCGTGGGGAAACTTCCTTTTTGGTCCAGTGTTCTGATCGCCGGTCACGTGTTTGAATGCGGCGGCGTGGCCGTCCGACAACTTGACGTCAGGCAACGGTGGTTGGGCGACTCGACACCAGAACACATCGATGAGCAAGGGGACTTGCATGATCGCCGCCGTCAGAAGAATCGCTGTGACCGGTGCCGTCGCCGCGGCATGCGCGGCAGCCGTCGCCACTGTCGGCTACACCGCCTCCTCCCACGACGACGCTCCCGCCACCGCGGTGGCGGACACGCAGCCCGGCTACGCGGTGGAGGACTTCAACTACCCCCAGGCCGACAAGATCGAGGCCGAGCAGGGGATCGTCCTCAAGCGCGGTGACGGGCACATCGTCCTCGCCGAGTGCGGCAGCGAGACGGGCCTCCTCGAGGTCTACTCGCGCGTCAACGCGAAGGTCTGCTTCCGCGCCACCGGCACCTCCGGATACCTCAGCCTCGAGGTCAAGTCCGTGTACGGCGTCAAGGGCGCCGGCAGCCAGGACGCCGACCTGACCCTCAAGGCCCCGGACGAGACACCGCAGGAAGTCAACGTGCCGGCGAACTCGTTCACGCCCGTCGGCGAGTCCATCGACCCGGACCAACGGGACCACATCCTGGTCGAGATCCGCACCAGCAAGTGACCCCGCCCGGCCCACCCGCCCATCCGACCGGACACGCACCGAGGAATTGCCCCATGCCGCATGCCAGACCCGTGCGCCGCGCCACACTCGCCGCCTGCCTGCTCGCCGCACCGCTCGCCCTGACCGCCGTACCCGCGCACGCCGTGACCGGACCCGCCGTCGCCGCGTCCGACACCACCCAGGCCTACGCCGCGCAGATCGTCGTCGGCGACCACGACCGCGGCTGCTCCGGTGTCCTGGTCGACACCGAGTGGCTGCTGACCGCCGCCAGCTGCTTCGCCGCGAACCCCGCCGAGAGCCTCGCCGTGCCCGCCGGCAAGCCCGCGAAGAAGACCACCGCGACCATCGGCCGCGCCGACCTCACCGGCACCGGCGGCGCGGTCCGCGAGGTCGTCGAGCTGGTCCCGCGCACCGACCGGGACGTGGTGCTGGCCCGGCTGAACCGTCCGGTCACCGGCGTCAACCCGCTCGCGCCGGCCACCACCGCGCCGGCCGCGGGCGAAGAGCTGAAGCTCGCCGGCTACGGCCGCTCCCGGAGCGAGTGGGCGCCGCTCGCCCTGCACACCGGCGTCTTCACGGTGGACGCGTCCGACGCCACGTCCGCCACCGTCACCGGCAAGGACGGCGTGGCCGCGTGCATGGGCGACACCGGCGGCCCGCTGGTCCGCACCGTCGGCGGCGCGCAGCAACTGGTCGCCCTGGCCAGCCGCTCCTACCAGGGCGGGTGCTTCGGCATCGACGCGGCCGAGACCCGCACCGGCGGCACCGCCGCCCGCGTCGACGACCTGGCTCCGTGGATCGCGTCGAAGGTGGGCGCCACCCGCGTCACCGACTTCAACTGCGACGGCGTCGAGGACATCGCCGTGGCCGACCCGACGGCCGCCGTCGGCGGCGACGCCAAGGCCGGTCTGGTGCGCATCGTGTACGGCGGCGGCAAGGGCACCGCCGAGATCAACCAGGACCTCGACTGGGTGCCCGGCGGCTCCGAGGCCGGCGACCAGTTCGGCCAGGCCATCGCCGTCGTCGACTACAACGAGGACGGCTGCACCGACCTCGCCGTCGGCACCCCCCTGGAGAACCTGGGCGAGGCGACCGACGCCGGCATGGCCGACATCCTCTACGGCGCCCCGGGCGGCCTGGGCACCGGCGTCACCAAGAACACCCACTTCCAGCAGGCCTCCGGCGGCGGCTCCCTCGCCGCGTCGACCCCCGAGACGGGCGATCACCTGGGCGCGGCGCTCGCCGCCGGGACCACCGCGGCCGGCGAGCCCTTCCTCGCGATCGGCGCGCCCGGCGAGAGCCTGGGCAGCCTCGCCAAGGCGGGCGAGGTGTTCTACGCGCACGGCACCGCCAACGTGGCCCTGCACCAGGACGTCGAGGGCACTCCGGGCACCGCGGAGGCGAACGACCGCTTCGGCGAGACCCTCGCCGCCGACGCCAACCACCTGGCCATCGGCGCCCCCGGTGAGGCCATCGGCACCGACGCCGAGGCCGGCGGCGTGGCCGTCTACTCGCACACCCTGAACGCCGACAAGCGGCCCACCCCGCTGTTCGGGCTCGACCAGGACCTGGACGCGGTCTCCGGCGGCGCCGAGCCGGGCGACCTGTTCGGCGCGTCCCTCGCCCTCGTCCCGTACCGCCCGGCGGGCGCGGCGAGCGCGAACGAGTCGATCCTCGCCATCGGTTCGCCGGGCGAGACCCTGGCCGTGAACGGCGCCGACAAGGCCGAGGCGGGCAGCGTCACCACCCTGCGCATCACCGCTTCCGGTACCTTCAGCGCGCTCAACTACTACTGGTCGGGCACCGGTGACGACGACGTGTCGGGTGCCGCCGAGGCCGGGGACCACTTCGGCGCCGCGCTCAGCGCCGTCAACACCGCGCCCCGCGCGGTGAGCACCGGTGCCACCCTGAAGCTGGCCGTCGGCATCCCGGACGAGGCCCTCGGCACCACCGCGAGCGCGGGCGCCGTGCACGTCTTCTCGCTGCTCGGCTCGCCCGGTGCGAACGACAAGTGGATCGAGTCCGGTGACGGCGACGGCATCCCCGGCGCTCCCGGCGCCAACCAGCGCCTCGGCTCCAGCCTCCACTTCACCGGCACCCACCTGTACGTCGGCATGCCCTACGGCCCCAGCACCTACGGCGCGCTGTACGCCCTGCCGATGGCCAACGTGACCCTCGGTGAGACGAACGCGGCGGTCACCGTCTACCAGCCCGGACAGGGCGGCCTCCCGGCCGCCGGCACCGACTTCGGATACGCGGCCCGGTAGGACGACGCACCCACGCGGCAAAAAAAGGGGGGCGCCCGGTGTTCGCCGGGCGCCCCTTCGCCGTGTCCACCGCACGCCGGTCAGGCGGGGTGCGTCTCCTCCAGCTCCGCGTTGTACAGGTCCGTGAAACGGTTGACCATGCGCTTCGCCTCCTTCGGCGGGAGCACGATGCCGAACTCGGCCTCGACGTTCTCGCCGAACTCCCGCGGCGTCGGATAACCGCTGCCGGTGATCGACTTCTTGAACACCTGGTAGTACTCCTCCTCGTCCGGCTCCGCGACCGGCAGGCCGCCGCCATCGCCCAGCTCACGCGTGCGGCCCGGGACGACCGGGATGGGGAAGCTGCCGGTCTCCTCCGGGGAGGGCTCCTCGACGGGCGGCTCCTCCTCGTACTGGTCCCGGTACTCGTCGGCCTGCTGCTGCTCCTCGTACCACTGGGCGTACTGCTCGGCCGGGTCGTACGTCGGGTCGTAGCCGCCCTGGTACGCGACCTGGCGGGGGGTGTTGAACCAGGGGCTCTCGTCCGGCTCCGGCTCCTGCTCCGCCTGCGGTCCGTGCGGCGGCCGGTCCGCCTCGCGGGCAGGGACCAGCTCGGGACGCTTCTCCGCCGCGGGGGGCGCCGCCGACGGGGCCGGCGCCTCGGCCTGCGGCTGCGGCGCGGGCGGCAGCAGCGCCGGCTCGATGCCCGCCGCCGCCAGACCCGCCGGGGCCGTCTGCGCGAGGGGCACGCCGTAGCGGGCCAGACGCAGCGGCATCAGGGACTCCACCGGAGCCTTGCGCCGCCAGGTCCGGCCGAAGCGGGAACGCAGCCGCGCCTGGTACACCAGACGCTCCTGCTCCAGCTTGATCACCTGCTCGTAGGAGCGCAGCTCCCACAGCTTCATCCGGCGCCACAGGAGGAAGGTGGGCAGCGGGGAGAGCAGCCAGCGGGTGAGGCGGACACCCTCCATGTGCTTGTCGGCCGTGATGTCGGCGATCCGGCCGACCGCGTGCCGGGCCGCCTCGACGGACACCACGAACAGCACCGGGATCACCGCGTGCATGCCCACGCCCAGCGGGTCCGGCCAGGCCGCCGCGCCGTTGAACGCGATGGTCGCCGCCGTCAGCAGCCACGCCGTCTGACGCAGCAGCGGGAACGGGATGCGGATCCAGGTGAGCAGCAGGTCCAGGGCGAGCAGCACGCAGATGCCCGCGTCGATACCGATCGGGAAGACGTAACTGAAGTTCCCGAAGCCCTTCTTGAGGGCCAGCTCACGGACCGCCGCGTACGAACCCGCGAAGCCGATCCCGGCGATGATGACGGCACCGAAGACGACCATGCCGATCAGCACGCGATGCGTCCGTGTCAGCTGAAGTGGCGCGGCCACCCGTACTCCCCTCCCAGTGCCTGTTGTTGCGCGCAACAGGGTGGCACATCTGTGCGGGTGCCGGGTGGCCGGTGGGTCTTCGGGCCTACCCGACGACCGTCAGCTCTTGCCCGCCGTGGACGTCGGCTTGGGCGACCCGGAGCCCGACGCGGACGGTGCCTCGGACGCCGGCTTGGAGCCCGACGGTGTCGCGGAAGGAGACGCCGAGCCGCCCGACGCGCTGCCGTTGGCGGCCGTCACCGAGGCCACCGCCTCCTTGGCCGCCTTCTCGGCTGCCTTGGTCAGGTCGTCGGCGTCCGGCGTCTTGTCGCCGGCCAGACCCGCGCCGTTGTAGTCGACGGTGACGACGACGTTCTCGACGCGCGCCACGACCGTCTGCTGCTTGAAGGTGCCTTCCTTCTTCTTCAGGTCGTAGCGCACGACCGCGGCCTCGTCGCCCGTGCCGCTCACCGGCGTCGTCTTCACGCTCTGCGCGCCCTCGGCCGTCTGCGCGTCCTGGAGCTGCTTCATGTAGTGGTCACGCGCCAGCTTGTCGCCCGCGCCCCGCGCCACGTCCGACTCGAAGCGCAGCATCGCCACACTCAGCCAGCGGAACTGCGAGCCCTTCACGCCGTTGTCGTCCAGGCTGTCCCAGGAGCAACTGCCGCGCGTCGCCGTGTCGTTCGACGCGCCCTCCTTGCCGGAACCGGCCTTCGGCACCAGCTCCTCCAGCGTCTTCTTCGACAGCGTCGAGCACGGCTCCGGAAGCTTCCCGTACGCCGCCGCCTGCACCGTCGGGGACGGGCTCGCGGACTTCGACGCGGCCGTCTTCTCCGCCGCCTTGTCCTTGCCGTCGCCCGAGCCGGAGTCCGAGGAGCAGCCGGCTGCCACCAGCATCACGGGTACGGCGGCCGCGCAGACAAGGACGCGGGTAAGTCGCTTCGCTCGCTGATCACGCTGGTCACGCTGGGCTCGTCGCTGCATGGTTCCTTCACTCATGGCACTCGTGGTTCCTGCGTTCGGATCGGGTCCGAGGGGTCACGGTACGCGTTGGTCACCGCGCCCGGTCCGGCTCCCCGCGCTTCACGGGCAAGGCGCACGGAGCCGGGAACGGCCTCAGCCACCGAGCGAATCGGCCAGCTGGGAGGCGAGTTTCCGCGCCCTGTCCTGCAGTTCCTTGCTGTCGGGCACGACTCCGACCGTCGCCGACTGCTCGGCGTACTCGATGGTCACCATCACGTTCGACGTGCGGAACGCCACAGTCACCGTGCGCCGTTTCGCCGTCGAACCTGAGCTGCTCAGCTCGTCGTCCAGGAACGCCTCGTCGCCCAGGTCGTCCAGCAGACGCGGCTGGAGGTCGGTGGGGGTGCCGTCGGAGGCGGACGGGCTCGACGAGGGCGCGGTGGCCGAGGCGGAACCCGAGGCCGACGCGGAGGGCGAGGCGCTCGGACCGGTGGACGACGGGCCGGACGACGGGGTGCCGGACGGGGAACCGGAGACCGGCGCGGACCCCGAGGCCGACTCCGGCCCGGAGGCCGACTCCGAGACGACCGGCTCGGGCAGGTCGGCCGCCTGCACCTGCTGGGCGAAGAGCTGCTCGGCCTGGCTGTCGTCGCTCACGGAGTTGTCGTACGACACGACCCGCTCGAAGTCGACGAAGAGATGGTCGGTGGCGTCCGCCGACTCGACCTTCCAGCGGCAGCCGACCTTGCGGTCGGTGTCGTACGCCAGCGTCGGCTCGCCCGCGTACGCCTTCTCGCGCTGCAGCTCGTCCGCGATCTCCTGGATGCCGGGCAGCAGCGAGTCGAGCGTCTTGTGCCCGATCGCGCGGCACGGCTCCGGGAGCGTGCGGTACTTGCCGGGCTGCGCCACCTCGCTGGCGACGCCGGGCTGTCCGGGGTTGGACTGGTCCGTGGTGGCGCCGTCGTCCGAGCCGCCGGTGCAGCCGGCCAGCACCACCGCCAGGAGGGCGGCGACGCCGGGTACGTAGGCCTTCCGCTGCACGGTGCGGCTCCTCTCGCCGGTGTGGCTGTGGTCGGTACTCCAGTGTCCCCGCTGGTTATTCGCTTGCCGCGCGGGGGCGCCCCCTGGAGACAATGTGTATCGCACGCGCCGCCGTGAACGCCGGTCAGCTGTCTCTTTGGCTGCCCTTGGCGCCGGTTTTGCGCTTTGAGACTTCTGTTTGCTTTCCGGGGGAATGAGGACGATATGTCGTACGTGGAGATGCCGGGCGCGAAGGTGCCGATCCGCATGTGGACCGACCCGGCGACGGTCGAGGACGTGGCGCTCCAGCAGCTGCGCAACGTCGCGACCCTGCCGTGGATCAAGGGCCTGGCGGTCATGCCGGACGTGCACTACGGCAAGGGCGCGACGGTCGGGTCCGTGATCGCGATGCGGGGCGCGGTGTGCCCGGCGGCGGTGGGGGTGGACATCGGCTGCGGGATGTCGGCGGTGAAGACGTCCCTGACGGCGAACGACCTGCCGGGCGACCTGTCGCGGCTGCGGTCGAAGATCGAGCAGGCGATCCCGGTGGGCCGCGGGATGCACGACGACCCCGTCGACCCGGGCCGCTTCCACGGGCTGGCGACCGCGGGGTGGGACGACTTCTGGGGGCGGTTCGACGGCGTGGCGGAGGCGGTCAAGTTCCGTCACGAGCGGGCCGGAAAGCAGATGGGAACGCTCGGAAGTGGGAACCACTTTGTCGAAGTCTGCACGGATACATCCGGTTCTGTCTGGCTGATGCTGCACTCCGGTTCGCGCAACATCGGCAAGGAGCTGGCCGAGCACCACATCGGCGTGGCCCAGAAGCTTCCGCACAACCAGGGTCTGGTCGACCGCGACCTCGCGGTGTTCGTCGCGGACACCCCGCAGATGGCGGCGTACCGCAACGACCTGTTCTGGGCGCAGGAGTACGCGAAGTACAACCGCACCCTGATGATGGCGCTCCTGAAGGACGTGGTCCGCAAGGAGTTCAAGAAGGCGAAGCCGGTCTTCGAGCAGGAGATCTCCTGCCACCACAACTACGTGGCGGAGGAGCGGTACGACGGCATGGACCTGCTGGTGACCCGCAAGGGCGCGATCCGCGCGGGGTCCGGGGACTACGGGATCATCCCGGGCTCCATGGGCACGGGTTCGTACATCGTCAAGGGCCTCGGGAACGACAAGTCCTTCAACTCCGCCTCCCACGGCGCGGGCCGGCGCATGAGCCGGAACGCGGCCAAGCGGCGCTTCTCCACCAAGGACCTGGAGGAGCAGACGCGGGGCGTGGAGTGCCGCAAGGACTCCGGGGTCGTGGACGAGATCCCGGGCGCCTACAAGCCCATCGAGCAGGTCATCGACCAGCAGCGCGACCTCGTGGAGGTCGTGGCGAAGCTGAAGCAGGTCGTCTGCGTGAAGGGCTGACGCCCGGGCAGCGTCCGGCGTCAGCCCTCGCGGTGGACCTTCGTGTTCGAGGCCTGGGCGCGGGGGCGGACGACCAGGAGGTCGATGTTGACGTGGGCGGGGCGGGTGACCGCCCACGTGATGGTGTCGGCGACGTCGTCGGCGGTCAGGGGGTCCGGGACACCGGCGTAGACCTTGGCCGCCTTCTCCTCGTCGCCGTTGAAGCGGGTCAGGGCGAACTCGTCGGTCTTGACCATGCCGGGCGCGATCTCGACGACGCGGACCGGGCGGCCGACGATCTCCAGGCGCAGGGTCTCGGCGAGGACGTGCTCCGCGTGCTTGGCGGCGACGTAGCCCGCGCCGCCCTCGTAGGTGGCGAAGCCGGCGGTCGAGGAGACGATCACGACCGTGCCGTCGCCGCTCGCCTCCAGCTTGGGCAGGAGCGCCTGGGTGAGGTTGAGGGTGCCGATGACGTTCGTCTCGTACATCCGGCGCCAGTCCTCCGGGTCGCCGGTGGCCACCGGGTCGGCGCCCAGTGCGCCGCCCGCGTTGTTGACGAGGACGCCGATCCCCTTGAACGCGGTCGCGAACTCCTCGACCGCCGCGCGGTCGGTGACGTCCAGGGGGTAGGCCGTCGCCTTGTGGCCGGCGGCCTGGATCTCCTCGGCCAGCGCCTCGATGCGGTCCTTTCGGCGGGCGGTGAGGACGACGCGGTAGCCGGCGGCGGCGAGCTGCCGGGCCGTGGCGGCGCCGATGCCGCTGCTCGCACCCGTGACGACGGCGATGCGGGAGGCGGCGGACGGGGCGGCTGCGGTGGCCATGGGCTGCTCCTTGGTTCGTACGACCGGTCGCCGCCCAGCGTAGTCAGCCGGCGTGGTCAGCCCCCGTGGCGCGGTGCCCACATGATCAGGGCCATCCCGGCCAGGCAGACCAGCGCGCCCGTCACGTCCCAGCGGTCGGGACGGTAGCCGTCGGCGACCACGCCCCACAGGATCGAGCCGGCGACGAAGATGCCGCCGTACGCGGCGAGGATGCGGCCGAAGTGGGCGTCGGGCTGGAAGGTGGCGACGAAGCCGTAGGCGCCGAGGGCGAGGACGCCGCCGGCCGCCCACAGCCAGCCGCGCTGTTCGCGTACGCCCTGCCAGACCAGCCAGGCGCCGCCGATCTCGAAGAGGGCGGCGACGACGAAGAGGGCGGCGGAGCGCAGGACGAGCATGCAGGCAGCTTCGCACGGTGGGGGCGGGCGCCGGGGAGTGGGGGAGCAGGGGGCGGAATAACGTCGGGGGCCGGGTCGTTCGACGGGTATAGTTGAACCGTCAACAACTTGGAGGTTGAGCGACCATGCAGTTCGGCATCTTCACCGTCGGTGACGTCACTCCGGACCCGACCACGGGGCGTACGCCGACCGAGCGTGAGCGCATCAAGGCCATGGTCGCCATCGCGCTGAAGGCGGAGGAGGTCGGGCTCGACGTCTTCGCGACCGGCGAGCACCACAACCCGCCCTTCGTGCCCTCGTCGCCGACCACGATGCTCGGTTATGTCGCGGCGCGCACCGAGCGGCTGATCCTGTCCACCTCCACCACCCTGATCACCACGAACGATCCGGTGAAGATCGCCGAGGACTTCGCGATGCTCCAGCACCTGGCGGACGGCCGGACGGACCTGATGATGGGGCGCGGCAACACCGGCCCGGTCTATCCGTGGTTCGGCAAGGACATCCGCGAGGGCATCAACCTGGCCGTGGAGAACTACGCCCTGCTGCACCGGCTGTGGCGCGAGGACGTCGTGAACTGGGAGGGCAAGTTCCGCACCCCTCTGCAGGGCTTCACGTCCACGCCCCGCCCGCTGGACGGCGTCGCGCCGTTCGTCTGGCACGGCTCGATCCGTTCCCCGGAGATCGCCGAGCAGGCCGCGTACTACGGCGACGGCTTCTTCCACAACAACATCTTCTGGCCCGCCGACCACACCAAGCGCATGGTCGAGTTCTACCGCAAGCGCTACGCCCACTACGGGCACGGTACGCCCGAGCAGGCGATCGTCGGCCTGGGCGGGCAGGTGTTCATGCGGAAGAACAGCCAGGACGCGGTGCGCGAGTTCCGGCCGTACTTCGATGTCGCGCCGGTCTACGGGCACGGTCCGTCGCTGGAGGAGTTCACCGAGCAGACGCCGCTGACCGTCGGCTCGCCGCAGCAGGTGATCGAGAAGACCCTCGCCTTCCGCGACTACGCCGGTGACTACCAGCGCCAGCTGTTCCTGATGGACCACGCGGGGCTGCCGCTGAAGACCGTGCTGGAGCAGCTCGACCTGCTCGGCGAGGAGGTCGTGCCGGTGCTGCGCAAGGAGTTCGCGAAGAACCGCCCGGCGGACGTGCCGGACGCCCCCACCCACGCCTCGCTGCTGGCGAGCGCGAAGAACGCCGAGCAGGAAGGAGCACGGGCATGAAGCTCGTCGTCGTCTCCGCGGGACTGAGCGTCCCGTCCTCCACCCGGCTGCTGGCCGACCGGCTGGCCGCGGTCGCCGCCCCGGCGGCCACCGCGCCGGAGCCCCAGCCGGCCGCTGTCCGGGTGATCGAGCTGCGTGACCTCGCGGTGGAGATCGCGCACACCTTCACCAACGGCTTCCCCGGGCGGGAGCTGTCCGCCGCCTTCGACGCCGTGCGGTCGGCCGACGGCCTGATCGTCGTCACGCCGGTGTTCTCGGCGTCGTACAGCGGGCTGTTCAAGTCGTTCTTCGACGCGCTGGGCGCCACGGAACCGGACGCCCTCGCCGGGAAGCCGGTGCTGATCGCGGCGACCGGCGGCACGGCCCGGCACTCGCTCGTGCTGGAGCACGCGCTGCGTCCGCTCTTCGCCTACCTCAAGGCCGTCGTCGTCCCGACCGGCGTCTACGCCGCCTCCGAGGACTGGGGCGCCGAGGGGCTGGACGGGCGGATCGAGCGGGCGGCGGGGGAGCTGGCCGCGCTGATGACCGGGCTGTCGACGGTCCGGAAGCCGGCCGGGGACACCGCCGAGGTCGTGCCCTTCGAGGAACGCCTCGCCGCGCTGCGGCCCGCCGGGTGAGATCTGGGTAAGAAGCCCGGCCGCCTGCTCGTAGGGCGGCCGGCCTTGGCAGACTGGACGGGTGCCCCGGACTGTTCTGCTTGCCGAAGACGACCGCGCCATCCGGCATGCCCTGGAGCGAGCCCTCACCCTGGAGGGCTACCGGGTCACCGCGGTCGCCGACGGCGTCGAGGCGCTGGCGCAGGCGCACCGGGGCCGCCCGGACGTGCTGGTCCTCGACGTGATGATGCCGGGCATCGACGGCCTCCAGGTCTGCCGGGTGCTGCGCGCCGAGGGCGACAGCACACCGATCCTGATGCTGACGGCGCTCGTGGAGACCGCGGACCGCATCGCGGGCCTGGACGCGGGGGCCGACGACTACGTGGTCAAGCCGTTCGACATCGAGGAGGTCTTCGCCCGGCTGCGCGCGCTGCTGCGCCGCACCGACCGGACGGAGGCGGACGGGGACGTCCCGGCGGCGGGCGAGGACGTACCCGGGCAGGGTCCGGAACGCGGGGAGCCCGACGGCCGGTGTCTGGAGGCGGCCGGGCTGCGCATGGATCCGGGGGCCCGCCGTGCCTGGCGGGGCGAGCGGGAGCTGGAGCTGACCCGCACCGAGTTCGAGCTGCTGGAGCTGCTGGTCCGCAACGCGGGCATCGTGCTCGACCACTCCACGATCTACGACCGTATCTGGGGCTACGACTTCGGCCCCGGCTCGAAGAACCTCGCCGTCTACGTCGGCTATCTGCGCCGCAAGCTCGACCAGCCGGACGCACCGCAGCTGATCCAGACCGTGCGCGGGGTGGGTTACGTGCTGCGGGAGGGCTGAGTGGGCGCCCCGCCCGGCCCCGGCGCACCGGGTGGCCGGGGGCGGCGGCCTCGGCTGCTGTCGCTGCGGACCACGTTCGCGGTGTCGTTCGCGACGGTCACGGCCGTGGTCACGGTCCTCGTCGGCGTGCTGTCGTACAACGCCGCCGCGCGGCTGGTGCGGGTGGACCAGGAGTCCGTCTTCGACCAGGTCGTGCAGGATCTGCGTGCCGAGGTGCGCCAGCGGCCGATGTCGCCCGGCGACTTCTCCTCGTCCGCGCCCGGCCACGACATCGTGCGCCCGGCCCGTACGGACGTACAGGTCCTGGGGCCGGACGGCGGGGTCTCCGACCCGGCCGGCCGCCGGCTGCCGGTGACCGGCGACGACCGGCGGACGGCGGGTGCCGCGGTGGCCGGGCGGATGGTGCAGCACAAGGACGTGGACGTCGGCCACGACGTCTACCGGATCGCGACCGTCGCCCTCGGCGACGGCCGGGGTGCCGTGCAGGTCGCGCAGGAGTTCAGCGACACCGAGGACCTGCTGCGGGCGCTGCAGCGGCGGACGCTGGTGCTGATGGCCGCGGTGGTGACCGCCGCCGGTCTGTGCGGCTGGTGGCTGGCCCGGCGCATCACCCGGCGCCTGATCGCCCTCACCTCCGCCGCCGAGGACGTCGCCCGCACCCGGCGGCTCGGCATCCAGGTGCCCGTCATCGGGCACGACGAGGTGGGCCGGCTGGGCCGTGCCTTCGACCGGATGCTGGGCCGGCTCGCCCAGTCCGAGGAGGACCAGCGACGCCTGGTCCAGGACGCGGGGCACGAGCTGCGCACCCCGTTGACCTCCCTGCGCACCAACATCTCGCTGCTGCGCCGGATCGACGAGCTCCCGCCCGCCGCGCGCGAGGAACTGGTCGCCGACCTGGGGCAGGAGGCGCGGGAGCTGACCGACCTGGTCAACGAGCTGGTCGAGCTGGCGGCCGGCCAGTCCGAGACGGAGCCGGTGGGGCCGGTCGACCTCGGCGAGATCGCGCACGAGGTGGCGACCCACGCGCGGCGCCGCACCGGGCGCGAGATCAGCGTGCGGGCGTGCGGCGACACGACCACGGCCGGCCGGCCCGTCATGCTGACCCGCGCGATCTCCAACCTGGTCGAGAACGCCGCGAAGTTCGACCGGGCCGGTACGGGTCCCATCGAGGTCACCGTCGCCGGCCCGGCGCGCCCGGGCACGATCCGCGTCGAGGTCCGCGACCGGGGGCCCGGCATCACCGAGGCCGACCTGGTCCGCGTCTTCGACCGCTTCTACCGCGCCGCCGACGCCCGCTCCCAGCCCGGCTCGGGCCTCGGCCTGTCCATCGTGCGGGAGGTGGCGCTGGCACACGGCGGAACGCCGTTCGCCTTCCGGCGGGACGGGGGTGGGTCGGTGATCGGGTTCACGGTGGGCGAGGTTCCGGCCCCGGACGAGCCGCCGGGGCGTGGCGCGGGCTGACGGGGCCGGTGCGGCTGCGCGTCGGCGGTGACGCAGGGCGTCGGCCCGGGCCCGGGTTCGCCGGTGACCCGGCGTTGTCGTCAGGGGTGGGTCGCGCGGCCCGGCGCTGGGGGGTGCCTTCCCGACTCTCGGCTTCTCCCCCACGCTCGGCTGCGCTCGCGCGGGGGGACGCCCATGAGCGGGGGCCCCACCGCCCACCCGTGCCGCCCCTGGGGGTACCGCCCAGGCCGTCCAGGCACTGGGGGAGGCACGACTGCCCGCGGCTGCGCGCGACAGGATCGTGCGCTGTCCGCTGCTGAGCGAGACGGGTGGGGCGGCTGCCCGCGGCTGAGCGGGCGTGGCGAGCTGGGGCGTGCGGCCCTCCGCGGAGGCTTCGCGGCGGCCCGTCCCGCCGGGCCGCACCCGGAGGCCGGTCGTCGGGGTCGGGTGGGTCAGGCCGGCCCGGCGAGTTCGTACCCCGCCTCGGTGACGGCGGCGCGGACGGCGTCCTCGTCGAGCGGGGCGGTGGAGGTGACGGTCACCTCGCCGGTGGCGGCGACGGCCTTGACCGCGGTGACGCCCGCCAGCGCGGAGATCTCCTCGGAGACCGCGCCCTCGCAGTGGCTGCACGTCATGCCGGTCACCTGGTAGACGGTGGTGGTGCCAGCGCCCTGGCCGCCCTCCGCCGTTGCGCCGGAGTGGCAGGAGCCTTCGGGGGTGCAGCAGGAGCCGGAGTTCTTCTGGTCGGCGGTCATGGCGGTCGGTCTCCCTCGGGGTCGTCAACAGGTGGGCAGCACGGGAGGCGCGCTTCTCGCAGCACTTCCCGACACCGCCCACTCTATACCCCCAGGGGGTACCTGCACAGCGGCTCCGGGATCGGGCCGGCGATCAGACCGCCGACGTGCGGCCGTGCTCGGTGCACAGCGCCCAGATGACGAAGACGCCGACGCCGATGGAGATGATCGCCCAGAGCGGGGTGTAGGGCAGCCACATGAACTGCAGGATCACGAAGAGCGCGGTGAGCCCGACACCGAGGCCCCGCGCCCACCCGGCGCCCTTGAGCACGCCCAGACCGGTCAGGGCGAGAAGGATGCCGAGGATCAGGTGGATCCAGCCCCAGGAGGTGAGGCTGAACTTGAAGACGTAGTCACCGACGGACGCGTAGACGTCGTCCTTCGCGATGGCGGCGATGCCGTTGAAGATGCCGAAGATGCCTTCGATGAGCATCAGCACACCGGCGAAGACGACACCGCCGGAGGCCCAGGCGCTCCTGCTGTCTCCCGGCCGGCGTCCGGTGCTGTGGCTGGCGTTGGCCATGGTCGTTCTCCGTCCCTCGAATCCGCGATGCGCGGGGGACTTCGAGTGTTCGCCCGCGGGCGGGGGGCGGCGAGCGGGTGTAGGCCGTTCGAGTGAATGCGCGCCGACACGATCCGGCATGGAGGCACGGCGGAAGACTGCCGGAAGTCGGCAATGCGGCGGGACGTGCCGGTCGGCAGGATGGGGGCAAGGGGAGCGCGTGAGGCGGGCTCCGATGCCGGGCACCGGCAGGTGCCCCGTCGGAGCCCGCACGTGCCGTCGCCGTCACGGGCGGGAAACGGGCAGGACCACGGGGGGTACGACATGCGGGCGTTCGTCGAAGCCGCCTTCGGCCGTGCCGTGGACGCCGATCCCGTGGCCTCGTTCCCGCTGCCGACGGCACTCGCCCGGTCCGCCGCGCTCGACGCCGGTATCCGGCCCGGCCCCGTGGTCCCCCCGGTGCCCGCGTGCGCGCCGACCGCCCATGAGGCCCCCGCCGACCCGGTCGCGCGGGCCGGCCTGAGCCGCCCGGTCGGCCCGGACACGGCGGTCGCCGTACCCGGCGTGCCCACCGTCCCCGAGGGCCGGCGGACCTCCGGCGGCGTGCCCGGCGGCCGGCTCGTCGGCACCGCCCAGCACGCCGCACCCGACCGCAAAGCCGTACGGCCGGCGCGCCGGCTGTCTCCCGACGAACACGGGCCGTCCCGGACGGCCGCCTGACTTCCGCGGCACCGTGCCGTACCGGCCCGCACCGGCCGCCGCGGTGACGCCTCCGAGCCCCGAGCGGGCTCGCCCCTCCTAGCCGCCAAGGACGTGCTGATGAATGCCATGACCGTGGGCGCGGGCGCGCTCGTCGTCCTCTGCCTGCTCGCCGTACTCGTCGTCTCCCGGCTGTTCCGCAAGGTGGAGCAGGGCAAGGCGCTCATCGTCTCCAAGATGCGCAAGGTCGACGTGACCTTCACCGGGCAGGTCGTGCTGCCGGTGCTGCACCGGGCCGAGGTGATGGACATCTCGGTGAAGACCATCGAGATCACCCGGGCCGGCAAGGAGGGCCTGATCTGCCGGGACAACATCCGCGCGGACATCCGCATCTCGTTCTTCGTCAAGGTCAACAAGACCGTCGAGGACGTCGTCAAGGTCGCCCAGGCGGTCGGCACGGCGCGGGCGAGCGACCGCGACACCCTGCAGGAGCTGTTCCACGCGAAGTTCTCCGAGGCGCTGAAGACCGTCGGCAAGCAGCTCGACTTCACCGACCTCTACACCAAGCGCGAGGAACTGCGGTACCGGATCATCGAGGTCATCGGCGTCGACCTCAACGGCTACCACCTGGAGGACGCGGCGATCGACTACCTGGAGCAGACGCCGCTGACCCAGCTCGACCCGGCCAACGTCCTCGACGCGCAGGGCATCCGCAAGATCACGGAACTGACCGCCGTGGAGCACGTGCGCACCAACGAGGCCCAGCGCACCGAGGAGAAGGAGATCACCCGGCAGAACGTCGACGCCCGGGAGGCGATCCTGGAGCTGGAGCGCCGCCAGACCGACGCCGAGATCAAGCAGCGGCGGGAGATCGAGACCGTGCGCGCCCGCGAGGAGGCCGAGACCGCGCGGGTCGTCGAGGAGGAGCGGCTGCGCGCGCAGAGCGCCTTCCTGCGCACCGAGGAGCAGCTCGGGGTCCAGCGCGAGAACCAGGCCCGGGAGGTCGCCGTCGCCGCGAAGAACCGGGAACGGGTCATCGCCATCGAGAACGAGCGCATCGAGAAGGACCGGCTGCTGGAGGTCATCGCGCGGGAGCGGGAGACCCAGCTGACGCGGATCGCGGCCGAGAAGGAGGTCGAGGCGGAGAAGCGGGAGATCGCCGAGGTCATCCGCGAGCGGGTCGCCGTGGACCGTACGGTCGCCGAGCAGGAGGAGTCCATCAAGAAGCTCCGCGCGGTGGAGGAGGCGGAGCGGCAGCGGCAGGCCGTGATCATCGCCGCCGAGGCGGAGGCCCAGGAGAAGCTGGTCAAGGACATCAAGGCGGCGGAGGCCGCCGAGCAGGCCGCCACCCACCGCGCCGCCGAGGAACTGACCCTGGCCGAGGCCCGGCTGAAGAGCGCCGACCTCGACGCGCAGGCCAAGCTGCGGCTCGCCGAGGCCTCCCGGGCGGAGAGCGCGGCGGAGGGGCTGGCCGCCGTCGAGGTCCGTGACAAGGAGGCGGAGGTCATCGAGAAGTCCGGCCGCGCGGAGGCCGGGGCGGCCGAGGCGCGGATGCGTGCCGAGGCGGAGGGGACCCGGGCGAAGGCGCTCGCGGAGGCCGAGGGCATCGGCGAGAAGCTCAAGGCCGAGGCGGCCGGCCTGACCGAGAAGGCGGCGGCGATGGCCGCGCTCGACGAGGCGTCCCGGGCGCACGAGGAGTACCGGCTGCGTCTGGCGGCGGAGAAGGAGATCCGGCTCGCCGGACTGGACGTCCAGCGCCAGGTCGCCGAGGCGCAGGCCACCGTGCTGGCCACCGGCCTGGAGAACGCCGACATCGACATCGTCGGCGGTGAGTCGGTCTTCTTCGACCGTCTGATGTCCTCCATCGCGCTCGGCAAGGGGATCGACGGCTTCGTCCAGCACTCCGGGACCGCCCAGGCGCTCGCCAAGCCGTGGCTGGACGGCACGTCGAACCTCGCCGACGACCTCGGCCGGATCCTCGGCTCGGTCTCCACGGCCGACGTGCAGAACCTGACCGTGTCCGCCCTGTTGATGAAGCTGATGAAGACGGGTGACGTGCATGCCGGTCAGGTGCAGAAGCTGCTCGACCGGGCGGGGGAGCTGGGGCTCGCGGACGCGCCGCTGACGTCCCTCAACGGCAGCGCCAGGGGCTGACGGCCGCCCGACCACGTCGTTCTCCGCAGCCGCCGCACAGGGGCGGCGGCTGCGGGGCCCACTCGCGGAAAGGAGCCCCATGGCAACCGGGGCGGACACCAGCGCGCACCAGACACCGGACACCGGCACGCCCCGGCCCCCCGGCGCCGGCCCTCACGCAGGCCCCCGGGACGCGCTGGACACCGGCACCTACGAGGTGCTGCGCGACCGGCTCGCCGCGCAGGCCGCCGAACTGGCCCGGCGGGCCGAGGCGCTGAACCTCCGCCGGGTCGAGGAGTTCGGCTCGGCGGGACTGGACCTCGCCGGCACCGAACGGCTGCGGACCGAGCGGCCCTGCGTCCCCCAGGACGTCGTGGCCGTCGGCGGGACGCTGCTCCTCGGCCACAACACGGCGTTCGCGAACCGGACCGAGGCCGCGGTGGGCGACGTCCTCGCGCTGCACGACCGGGACCTGAACCGGCTGCCCGAGGACGCCGTGCCGGGCCTGCTCGACGACCCGGCCTTCGTCCGGGAGTTCGCGGCCCTGTACCGCTACTACCGCGAGGCCACCCTGCTGCGGCTGCGCCGCGTCGACGGCAGGCTGCTCGCCGTGTTCCGCACCGGCGAGAAGGCCGACGACATCCGCGTACTGCGCTGGGCCCTCACCGACGACGGGCAGGCGTCGTTCCTGGACGCGCGCGGCGACCGCGACCACGTCCTGCCGCCCGCCCACGACTTCACGTGGACCGTGGCGACCCGCGAGGACCACGTCCTCGGCCGCCACCCGCACGTCTCCGTCGGGGGCGAGGTCTTCGTCGCCGCCGTCGGCGGAGCGCTCACCGTCAAGGTGGAGAACGACACCGAGACGGCGCAGGGCATCCACAGCGAACCGGTCGCCGAACCGCTCCAGGCCCTCGCCGACGCGGACATCGCCCACGCACGCGTGGGCGCGCTGATCCTGCTGCGCGTACGCCCCTACAAGGAGGACACCGACCGGTACCTGGTGTTCAACACCCTCACCAGGACGGTGGTCCGGCTCGACGGCATCGGACAGGCCTGCCGCCGCCTCCCCGACGACCAGGGCATCATCTTCCCCGGCGGCCACTGCCTGGCCACCGGCGCCCACCGCACGTACGAACTCGACGTCGCAGGGCTGCAGTTCGAGCGGGAGGTGCGCGCGCCGAACGGCGAGGACGTGCTGTACGCGTTCCACGCCCCCGCGCACGGCCGCACCCTCCTGCTGCCGTACAACCTGATCCGCAAGGAGGTCGCGGCCCCGCTGACCTGCCGGGGCTGGGCGCTGTTCGACGACGGCACGCTCACCCTGCTGCGCACCGAGGACGGCGGCGAGCCGGCCCGGGTGCACCCCGTGCAGCGGTGGACCTCCCCGTACGTGTCCGACACGTACGCGGCCGCCCGCCCGGCCGGCGGCGGCCCGCTGGCCCGCATCGGCAACGCCGACCTCGTCCGGGGCATCTCCGACTGCCTGTCCGTGGCCCGTGCCGCCACGGAGACCACCCCGACCGGCGGGGTGTACGCGGCACTCGCCGCCGCCTGCGTCCGGGCGGCCGACGCCCATCACTGGCTCGGCGACCCCGAAGCGGGCGACCTGGCCGACCCGTTGGAGCAGGTACGGGCCACCGCGGCACAGGTGCTCGCCGAGTTCGAGAACGTGCAGGCCCTGACCCGGCAGGCGGGCGACGCGCTGGAAGAGGCCGCCTCCCGGCTCGCCGCCGTCGTACGCCGGCTGCGCGGCGAGGCACCGCGCGGGGCCGCCGCCTGGGTGACCGGGCTGTCCGAACTGCGCCGGGCGCAGGGGCACCTGCTGACCCTGAAGGAGATGCGGTACGCGGACACCGTCCGCATCGACGAACTCGCCGCCGGCGCCGAGGCAGACCTGGCCGCCTTCGGGCAGCGGGCCGTCGCCCATCTGGCCCGCGAGGACGCCTTCGCCGGGCACCACGCGGACGTGGAGCGGCTCGTCGCGGACGCCGAGGCTCTCGGCACCGCCGCCGAGTCCGTGCCGCTCGCCGCCCGCCTCGACGAGCTGGCCGAGCAGCTCGGCACGGTGACCGAGGTCGTCGCCGGGCTCGACATCGGCGACGCCACCGTCCGCACCGCCGTCCTGGAGCGCGTCGCGGAGGCCCTCGCCGGGGTCAACCGCGCCCGCGCCGTCCTCGGCGCCCGCCGCCGCGCCCTGCTCGACCAGGAGGGCCGCGCCGGGTTCGCCGCCGAGTTCGCGCTGCTCGGCCAGACGGTCACCGGTGCCCTCGCGGTGGCCGACAGTCCCGAGGCGTGCGACGAGCAACTCGCCCGCCTGCTGGTCCAGGTGGAGAACCTGGAGTCCCGGTTCGCCGAGTTCGACGACTTCCTCGGCGAGCTGGCGGACAAGCGCGACGAGATCCACGAGGCGCTCTCCGCCCGCAAGCAGTCCCTCGCGGACGCCCGGGCCCGCCGCGCCGAACGCCTCGCGGACTCGGCGGCCCGCGTCCTGCGGACGGTCGTACGCCGCGCCGCGACCCTCGCCGACGCGGACGCCGTCACCACCTGGTTCGCCTCCGACCCGATGCCCGTCAAGGTCCGCCGCACCGCCGCGGAGCTGCGCGAACTGGGCGACCCGGTCCGCGCGGAGGAGCTCGACGGCCGCCTCGAGGCCGCCCGCCAGGAGGCGTCCCGGGCCCTGCGCGACCGTACCGACCTGTACGCCGACGACGGGCGCACGCTGCGGCTGGGCGGCCACCGCTTCGCCGTCTCCACCCAGCCCCTCGATCTCACCCTGGTCCCGCACGGCGACGGTCTGGCCCTCGCCGTGACCGGCACCGACTACCGTGCCCCGGTCACCGACCCGGACTTCGCGGCCACCCGCCCCTACTGGGACCGGCTGCTGCCGTCCGAGTCGCCCGGGGTCTACCGCGCCGAACACCTCGCCGCCCGCCTGCTCGACGAGCACGGCCCGGCCGTCCTCGCCCAGAGCGACGACCTGCCCGCCCTCGTGCGGAGCGCGGCCCGGGCGGCGTACGACGAGGGGTACGAGCGCGGCGTCCACGACCACGACGCCACCCTGATCCTCACCGCCCTGCTGCGCCTGCACGACGGCGCCGGCCTGCTGCGTCACGAGCCCGCCGCCCGCGCCGCCGCCCAGATGTTCTGGGCGCACGGCACGACGGACCGGGCCCGGCAGGACTGGCGGCGGCGCGCGGTCTCCCTGGCCCGCGCCCGGGACACCTTCGGGCTCGCGCCCGCCATCGCCGACCTGCGGCAGGAGCTGGCGCGGGCCGTCACCGAGGGCGCCGGGGAGACGGCGGCGACGGGGGAGGCCGCCGCGGCGTACCTCTTCGAGGAACTGACCTGCGGCCCCGACGGCTTCGTCCTCGGCGCCGGCACCCGCACGCTGCTGGACAAGTTCCGCCGCACGGTGGGCGGTCCGGCCTACGACGAGGACGTCGCCGCCCTCGGCGACCTGGCCGCGCGCCGCCAGCTCGTCGAGGCCTGGCTCACCGCGTACACGGCGTCCACGGGCACCGAGACCACGCCGGGCGACCTGGCCGAGGCGGTGGCCGCCGAACTCTGCCCGGACCTGCCGCGCTACCCGCACGACGCCCCGCTCACCCTGACCGTGCGCGGCCTGCTCGGCACGCACCCGCGCATCACCGACGGCGCCCTCACGCTGCGCCTCGACGAACTCCTCGCTCGCACCCGCGCGTTCCGCACCTACGACCTGCCCGGCCACCGTGCCTACCAGCACCGCCGCGCCACCCTGCTGGACGCCGAGCGCGTCCGGCTGCGCCTGGACGAGTACCGCCCGCGCGTGCTGCCGGCCTTCGTCCGCAACCGGCTCATCGACGAGGTGTACCTCCCGCTCATCGGTGACAGCCTCGCCAAGCAGCTCGGTACCGCGGACTCCGCGCACCGCACCGCCGGCGGCGGACTCCTCCTGCTCGTCTCCCCGCCCGGCTACGGCAAGACGACCCTCGTGGAGTACGTCGCCGACCGCCTCGGCCTGATGCTGGTGAAGATCAGCGGTCCGGCGCTGGGCCACGCCGTGACCTCCCTCGACCCCGCCGACGCGCCGAACGCCACCGCCCGCCAGGAGGTAGAGAAGATCAACTTCGCGCTGGAGGCGGGCGGCAACACCCTCCTGTACCTGGACGACATCCAGCACACCTCGCCCGAGCTGCTCCAGAAGTTCATCCCGCTGTGCGACGCCACCCGCCGGATCGACGGCGTACGGAACGGCGCACCGCACACCTACGACCTGCGCGGAAAGCGCTTCGCCGTGTGCATGGCCGGCAACCCCTACACCGAGTCCGGCAGCCGCTTCCAGCTCCCCGACATGCTCGCCAACCGCGCCGACGTCTGGAACCTCGGCGACGTCCTCACCGGCAAGGAGCACGTCTTCGCGCTGAGCTTCGTCGAGAACGCCCTGACGGCCAACCCGGTCCTCGCTCCGCTCGCCGGCCGCGACCGCGCCGACCTCGACCTGCTGCTCCGCCTCGCCGAGGGCGACGGCACGGCCCGCGTGGACCGGCTCGCCCACCCGTACGCCCCGGCGGAACTGGAACGCGTCCTGGCCGTGCTGCGCCACCTGCTCACGGCGCGCGCCACGGTCCTCGCCGTGAACGCCGCGTACATCGCCTCCGCCGCCCAGCAGGACGACGCCCGCACGGAACCGCCCTTCCGGCTGCAGGGGTCGTACCGCAACATGCGCAAGATCGCCCAGCGGATCCAGCCGGTCATGAACGACGCGGAACTGTCGGCGCTGATCGAGGACCACTACCGCGCCGAGGCCCAGACCCTCACCACGGGAGCCGAGGCGAACCTCCTCAAGCTGGCCGAACTGCGCGGCACGCTGAGCTCCGGGCAGGCGGCACGCTGGGCCGAGGTGAAGGCCGCCCATGTGCGCGGCCGGGTGCTCGGCGGCCCGGAGGACGACCCTCTGGGTCGGGCCGTGGCCGCCCTCGGTCTGCTCGCCGACCGGATCGGTGCCGTCGAGTCGGCGATCGACCGCGCCGCGGCGCCGTCGCCCCGACCGGCCGGCGGACCCGCCCGGCACCCGGAGGCGGGCGGGGAGTGATGACGCCGGGCGGCCCCTCGATGGTCGAGGGGCCGCCCTGCGGGGTGGGGGTGCGGGTCAGTGGTAGGCGTGGACGACGGCGTGACCCTTCCCGCGGCCGATCATCCACTTGTTGACGGGCGTGGTGAGCACGAAGGCGATGGCGAGCCCGCCGAGCAGCGCGTACCAGAACAGTCCGTCCGACAGGTGGGCGTCCATCGCGCCCGGCACGAGGGCGATGATCCCGTTGTCGACCAGTTCCATCACCGCGATGGAGACGGTGTCGGCGGCCAGCGCGACCTTGACCGCGGCCTTCAGGTCCAGCCCGGCCCGGCGCACCGCGAAGAGCGTGAACGAGTAGCCGAAGAGGAACGCGAGCGCGATGGCAAGGATCATCGTCGGGACGTTGCCCCACATCAGGGCGGTGCCGATCACCATCCCCAGGATCTCTCCGACGGCGCACCCGGTCAGGCAGTGCAGCGTCGCCTTCGCCGCCATGGCCCACGACGCCGGGCCGGGTCCGTGGTGGTGTCCGTGGCCGTGGTCGCCGTGCTGGTCGCCGTGGTGCTCCCCGTGGCCGTGGCCGCCCGCGGGAGCGGCGTGGTCGTGCGTGGCGCCGGAGTGGTGCGTGCTGTGGTCCATGACGTCGTCCCCATTCGATGTCCCGCGAGCCTCTGACGGCCCCCACGACTCCGACTGTATACCCCCGGGGGGTATGAAGCCAAGGGAGTGGGGCAACCGCTGGACAGAACAGGTGGAAAGGGGGGCGGGGCGGGCACCGGTGGCACCCGCCCCGCCCCGGGCTGACGCGGTCAGTCCTTGCCGAGCAGCTTGTTCATCTGCTCGATCTCCGCGCTCTGCGAGGTGATGATCTCTCCGGCCATCTTCGTGGCGGGCTCGTAGGCGCCGTCGGCCTGCTCGGCCTTGGCCATCTCGACCGCGCCTTCGTGGTGCTTGATCATCATTTCCATGAAGGCGGTGTCGAACGCCGTGCCCGAGGCGTTCTCGAGCTCGGTCATCTCCTGGGCCGTCATCATGCCGCCCATGCCGCCCGCACCGTCCGTGCCGTGCATGGAGTGGTCCATGGCGCCCTCGGCGGGCACCTCCTCACCCCAGGAGGTGAGCCAGCCGGACAGCGTCCTGATCTCCGGGTCCTGGGCCTTCTTGATGTCCGCGGCGAGCTTCTTCACGTCGGCCGACCGGGCCCGGCCGGGCGCGAGGTCGGCCATCTCGACGGCCTGACGGTGGTGGGGGATCATCCCCTTCGCGAAAGCCACGTCGGCGGCGTTGTGCTGCCCCTGCTTGGCGGAGGTGGAGGCCGACGCGGAGGGGGAGGCGGCGTTGTGTCCGCCGTGCCCGGCCGGGCTGCCGCCGTCGCCGTCCCCGCCACAGGCGGCCAGGACGAGCGCTGCCGCACCGGCGGCGACGGCGGCGGCACTGCGGCGGACGAGAGAACGCTTGCGGTTCATGTGGTGCAACTCCTTCACGCGCGCCGTTCGCGGCACGCGGTGGAACGGATGGAGGGCGTGCGAAGGCACGGCACCCGTCGCCGGGGGTCACCGGGGCGTGGGGTGCCGAGCGGGCCGCTCTATATCCGCAGGAGCTGAAGTTCGGAGAGGTCGGGCGGTGCCCGTCCGTCATGGGGCGACCCCGGCGATGCCGCGGTCGGCGCGGGGGCCAAGGGCGCGTCCGGCAGAGCTCCGGCCAGCGCCGGCGGCGCGTACGCCGAACCGATCCCGGCAGCCGCACACGTCCCGTCGGCGTGATCGACGTGACTCGTTCCGCCGTTCGTGTGCGCGCAGGCCCCGCCCGCGTGCGGCATGCCGTCCGCCGCGGTCGTCACCATCGCGTGGCCGGTGTCCGCGTGCGCCGTCGGCGGCATTCCGGGGGCCAGGCCGTGCATGCCGAGCACACCGGCCAGCACCACCATCACCAGCAGCACGAACGACCGCCCGGCCGGGCGGTCGCTTGATCGGGTGCTCCTGGTCACGCGCCCCATCGTACGGACGGGCCACCACAGCGGCACGCCGACCCGTGCGCCGGCCCGAAGGGACGCACGAATGGCCGGGAGGCGCCCGTCAGGCGCCGTGTCCGTGCAGCCTGCTCTCGTCCACCCGCGCTGCCAGCTCGTCCCCCTCGGGGCCGGCCGGTGCTGCGTCCGGCCCACGGAGGCTGATCTCCACGTGCCCGTCGACGACGCGCGTGTCGAACGCGGGCTGGGGTGCGGTGGCGGGGCCGCGGACGTTCCAGCCGTCGGAGAGCCGGAAGACGCTGCCGTGCCAGGGACACTGGACGCACCCGTCGGCGACCGTCCCTTCGGACAGCGGCCCGGCGAGATGGCTGCACCGCTCGGCCAGCGCGTGGAAGGTGCCGCCGACTTCGCGCACCACCAGGACCGGCACGTCGTCCACCGTGCGCCGTACGGCCTGGCCGGCGGGGAACTCGTCCACGCTGCCGACCCGGTGCCAGCCCTGGGAGACGACGTGCGGGACCTCCTCGGCGTGATTGGCACCGGACGCCTGCCGGTAGGCCAGGTGGCCACCGAGCATGCCGCCCACGCCGACCGCCGTCAGCCCGAGGAAGCCGTACGCACGGCCCGCCCCGGCCCGCCCGGTGAGGCGGCAGAGCAGCGAGGCGCCGTACAGACCCACGGCCGTCACGTTGGTCACGGCGTGCACCAGCCCCACCCGTGTCTGCTGACGGTGCAGTTCGGCCCAGTCGACCGCGCCCGCCAACGCGGCGGGACCCGCCGCCGCGAGTCCGACGCCCACCAGGAACCCGGCCTCCCGGGAACGGCCGGGCCACAGGTCGAGTACCGCGGCCGACATCCAGCTGCCGATGGGCACCTGCACCATCAAGGGGTGCGCGGGATGGCCGAGCGGCTTGCCGTGCAGCGCGTCCCGCGCCCGGCCCAGCGGCAGGGCCCGTACGCGTTTGGTCAGCACGTCGATCACCGCGTCCGCCCGGGGATCACGTTCCAGGGCGTCCAGCAGCGACAGCATGCGGTTCTGTCCGGTGATGCGGCGGTCTGACCTTTTTCTCATGGGCGCAGAGTTTCCCCGGGCTCGAAGGTCAAACAGCGGACATGAACGTGCGGCCCAGGGCCTGGCCCACGCCCGCCGTACCGGTCTGGGCACCGCCGGCACCTCGACGGCCGGCGAGGCCGCCCCGGTCGGGCGGCGAGCGGGTCGAGGCCGAGGCGTCGGCCGTTTGTGTCGCGGTGCCCGTGATACCCGGCCGACACCGCAACAACGGACGCTGATCCGGTGTCTCGCCCACAGAAGAGGAGCGGCCCGATGACCACTTCCGTGAACGACATGCTCCGTACCTACCCCGCCGACCTGGGTGAGGTGGACCAGGAAGCCATGGCCAGGTGCATCGAGGCGTGCCTCGCCTGTGCGCAGGCGTGTACCGCGTGTGCGGACGCCTGTCTGTCGGAGGGCATGGTCGGCGACCTGACCAAGTGCATCCGCACCGACATGGACTGCGCCGACGTCTGCAACGCCACGGCCGCTGTCCTGTCCCGGCACACCGGCTACGACGCCGACATCGCGCGGGCTGTCCTGCAAGCGTGCGCCACTGTCTGCAAGGCATGCGGTGACGAGTGCGCCGGTCACGCGGACATGCACGAGCACTGCCGCGTGTGCGCCGAGGCGTGCCGTAGCTGCGAGCAGGCGTGCAACGACCTGCTCGCCGGCCTGGGGTGACCGCCGGCGCCAGGAGCAGCGTGAACGCGGACTGGGACACCTCCGCACCGGCTCTCGAAGACGGGGGCCTCACGACCAGCTCGGACACACCACCTGCTTTCCGGTCACCTGCCCAGCGGTGCCCACGACGCGGTGCGGCCGGGGTCCGCGTTTCCCCGGCTGGAGACGACCGAATCGCGCGGAGGCGTCCCCGACGGCGCGTGGTGGCTGCGTTCGCGCACCATCGCGGCCGGGCTGCCCGCGCTGCTGAGCGCTCCTGGTCCGTCGGACCGAGGCGTCACCGCCCGGATCGTGGCCGGACCGGGTCCTCCCGGGGCAGCGTCATCACGCACGGGGTGAGGGGCCCCGGCAGCCCGACGATCTCTCCCATGTTCCGCCAGCCCCAGGACGCGAAGGTGGCCTGTCCGGTTCGGTCGGCCGGGTGGAGGAGGGTGACTCCGAGCGAGGAGTTCCGGTCGGCGAGCAGATGCTGCTGCAGGCGGCGGGCGATGTCACGGTTCCGAGGGTGCGGATGCGCCACGAACTGGGTGAGGACGACGAACTCGGCGCAGGACGTGAGCCGCCCGATGCACTCCGGCAGCGTGTCGTCGTGCTCCCGCCGGCCGGAGCCGCCCGTACGCACGGGACAGCCGTAGGCGCAGCCGACCAGCGCCGTCGTCTCCGCGACCAGCAGCGCGAAACCGGGGCGCCGGGCGCTGACGGCCAGACGGCGCAGGACTTCGTGCCGTTCGTGGTACGCCTCGCCGGCGGTGCCCGCGACGGACGCCACGGCCAGGTCCGCGATGTCCTCCCCCATCGCCTCCGCCTGCCAGCGACTCAGCCGGCGAAGACGGACCCCCTCCGTGAGGTCCGGTCCGCGAACAGACTCCTCGGGCGTGCCCGTCGTGCCCTCCGGGGTGACCGGTCCCAGGAGGCCGAGGCCCTCGGGAGCGGGTCCCGTGGCGGCGAGAAGCCGGCTGATCTGCGCGCACGGGTGGTGCAGCCGCAGGGAGGCGTGCACCCGGCCGGCGCGCCGTGACGCCGACAGCAGCACGTCCAGGCCCCTGGCGTCGCAGGAGCCGACCGTCAGCAGGTCCACGTCGATGACCGTGACGCCGTCGCGCAGGCACTGCTCCAGTGCGTCGCGCAGCAGCGGCGCCGTGGCCGGGCCGATCTCACCGGCGAGCGTGACGAGCGCGCCCTCTCCACGGTTGCGCCGGTGGATGTCCAACCGGGACGGGCCCATCACACCTCCCCTCGCCAGGGGGCACCGAGAACGCCCCGGCCCGGCGGCCGGAACGCGTCATCCTCGGTACTTCAACCGTACGTCGCCGCCGGCGCCCCCTCCGAGGGCGCGGCCGGGATCGTGCCGGTCAGTGGCGGGGTGCGGTGGACGGGCGCGCGGGGATCGCGTCGAGTGCGGCGAGGGTCTCCTCGTCCAGGGCGATCGCGCCCGCCGCCAGGTTCGCTTCCAGGTGGCCGGTGTCGGCGGTGCCCGGGATGAGCAGCGTCCGGGGGCTGTGGTGCAGCAGCCAGGCCAGGCCGACCTGGGCCGGGGAGCACTCCAGGCGCTCGGCGGCGGTGAGCACGGCGTGTTCGTCGCCGTCACGGACGGCGCGCCCCGGGAACGTACGGATCGCCTGCTGGACCTTCTCGCCGAGGCGCTCCGCCCGGGAGCGCGTGCGGACGCGGACACGTGACCGGCTGGACCGGTGATGTCGGCGGCGTCCGGCTCGGGCCGCCCGCCGCTCTGGGCGCATCAGCACTACGGGGGTAAAAGTCCGGCTCAGGGCCACACCAGGCAGTACGGCTGATGCCCCGCCTCATGCAGCCGGTGCGAGAAGTCCTGCCACTCGTGCAGCAACTGGTACACGTTGAACGCGTCCCGCGGTCCGCCCCGGTCCGGGACCGTCGACCAGATGAAGGCCGCCGCGCCGACCGCCTCCTCGCCGATGCCGCGCAGGGGGTCGACGACCGTCATCGGGAGTTTCACGACCGCGTAGTCGGGGTGCAGGACGACCAGTTCCAGCGGGGGCACCTTGTGCAGGGGCACGCCCTCGATGCCGGTGAGGACCATGGCCGCCATGGTCTCCGGCTTGATCTTGGTGAACATGCCGTTCATCCCGAGCTCGTCGCCGCCGAGTTCCTCGGGGCGCATCGAGATCGGCACACGGGCCGCGGTCGCGCCGTCGGGCGCGCCGAAGTACTTGTACGTCACCCCCACCCGACCACCATTCCCGCTCCCCGCCCCCGGTCGGCCGACCCGTCGGTCGGTCCGGTCGGGCTCCATCGGCGCACCGTGTGCCTGACGTGTCTCGCGTGCTTCGGCGGTGTCCTCCGCGTCGCGTCGGTGCCTTCCCCGCCGGGCACGTCGAGGACCCAGGTCGTCGGTCCCCTCGCCCAGTCCGCCACCGCGATGCATATCTCCACCCGACTGCTTTTCTAGGACGCGTGACCCCCGCCGCGCAACCCGATCATCGTGTCAGTGACCTCCCCCACGGCCGCCCGCCGAAACGTGCGGTGAACATCTGGCCGTCACCTGGCCGTCATACGCCCGCAGGAGCCGGCGGCCCCCCGTCCACGCCGCCCGAATGAGCTGCGTGGACGGGCTCCAGTCTGGCAGACGGCACGGCGTTCGGGCGGGTTGTCTACCCTGAATGAGGTCACCCTGGGCAACCAGAGCCGGAGCAGGGTCCGAGAAGTCGGAGAAGGTCGAGAAGGTCGGAGAAGTCGCAGGTCATGAGCGAACTGGCATATCCATACGAAGCACCGGCCTCGCAGGCTCTGTTCGACCGTGCGGCGGCCGTCACGCCGGGTGGGGTGAACTCCCCGGTGCGGGCGTTCCGCGCCGTCGGCGGCACGCCCCGGTTCATGGTGTCCGGCACGGGGCCGTATCTGACGGACGCGGACGGGCGGGAGTACGTCGACCTCGTCTGCTCCTGGGGTCCGATGATCCTCGGGCACGCGCACCCCGAGGTGATCGCCGCCGTGCAGGAGGCGGTCGCGCGCGGGACGTCGTTCGGCACGCCCGCCGAGGGTGAGGTCGCCCTCGCGGAGGCGATGACCGAGCGGGTCGCGCCGCTGGAGCAGGTGCGGCTCGTGTCCAGCGGGACCGAGGCCACCATGTCGGCCATCCGGCTCGCCCGCGGGTTCACGCAGCGCACCAAGGTGATCAAGTTCGCCGGGTGTTACCACGGGCACGTCGACTCGCTGCTCGCCGCCGCCGGGTCCGGCGTCGCCACGTTCGCCCTGCCCGACACCCCGGGCGTCACCGGCGCCCAGGCGAGCGACACGATCGTCCTGCCGTACAACGACCTCGACGCCGTGCACGCCGCCTTCGCCGCCCACCCGGACGAGATCGCCTGTGTGATCACCGAGGCGTCGCCCGGCAACATGGGTGTCGTGCCGCCGCTGCCCGGGTTCAACCAGGGGCTCAAGGACGCCTGCGCCGCGAACGGCGCGCTGTTCGTGTCCGACGAGGTGATGACGGGCTTCCGCACCAGCAAGGCCGGCTGGTACGGCGTCGAGGGCGTCGTCCCCGACCTGATGACCTTCGGCAAGGTCATGGGCGGTGGGTTCCCCGCCGCCGCGTTCGGCGGGCGCGCGGACGTCATGGCGTACCTCGCCCCGGCCGGGCCCGTCTACCAGGCCGGCACCCTGTCCGGCAACCCGGTCGCCACCGCCGCCGGGCTCGCTCAGCTGCGACTGCTCGACGACGCGGCGTACGCCAAGGTCGACGCCGTCTCGGAGCAGATCCAGGGCCTGGTCACCGAGGCGCTCACCAAGGAGGGCGTGGCGCACACCCTGCAGACCGCCTCCAACATGTTCTCCGTGTTCTTCACGGACCGGCCGGTGCGCGACTACGAGGACGCCAAGGCGCAGGAGTCCTTCCGGTTCACCGCGTTCTTCCACTCGCTGCTCGCGAACGGCGTCTATCTGCCGCCGTCCTCCTTCGAGTCCTGGTTCGTGTCCACCGCCCACGACGAGCGGGCCGTCCAGCGCATCGCCGACGCCCTTCCGGCGGCGGCCCGCGCGGCTGCGGAGGCGACCGCGTGAGCGCCGGGGACCAGAAGGACGACCTGACCGTCGTCCACGTGATGCGGCACGGCGAGGTCGAGAACCCGACCGGCGTGCTCTACGGCCGGCTGCCCGGCTACCACCTCTCGGAGCTGGGCCGGCGCATGGCCGACCGGGTCGCCGAGCACCTCGCCCCGCGCGATGTGACGTACGTCGTGGCCTCGCCGCTGGAGCGGGCGCAGGAGACGGCGACGCCGATCGCCAAGGCGCACGGTCTGGACCTCGGCACGGACGAGCGGCTCATCGAGGCCGAGAACGTCTTCCAGGGCAAGACCTTCGGCATCGGCGACGGCGCGCTGCGCCGGCCCGCCAACTGGAAGCACGTCGTCAACCCGTTCAAGCCGTCCTGGGGCGAGCCGTACGTCGACCAGGTGGTGCGGATGATGGGCGCGCTGAACGCCGCCAAGGACAAGGCGCGCGGGCACGAGGCCGTCGTCGTCAGCCACCAGTTGCCGATCTGGATCCTGCGGTCGTACGTCGAGCGGCGGCGGCTGTGGCACGACCCGCGCAAGCGGCAGTGCACGCTGGCGTCACTGACGACGTTCACGTTCCAGGGCGACCGGATCGTGTCCGTGGGTTACACGGAGCCCGCCCGTGACCTCGTCCCGGCCCATCTCCTCGCGGGGGCCAAGCCGGTGAAGGGACAGGGCAAGGCCTTCGGGGCCTGACAGGCCTCCGAGGCCTGACGGCCGTACAGTCCGGCGTTCACGGCCCGCCGTCCGCGCACCTCGTTACGGAATCCGCACATATATCCGGAACCTGCCCGTTCGTCACGTCCTCTCACCCAGTGACCACCCAAGGACGTGACGAACGAGGTTGCGATGCGCACTTCCACCCGCACTCTCACCCGCAGGGGGATGCTCGGACTCGGCGCGGGCGCCGCGGCCGCCGCCGGGCTCGCGGGCTGCGGCTCCCACCCGTCGGGGGACGGCTCGCACCAGGCCGGCGGTTCCCCCGAGCGGCCCTCGCCGTCCGGCAGCACGGCACCGCCCGCCCGCCCCATCGGCGACGGCTCCACGTCGTACACCGGCAAGCAGCCGCACCAGCCGGACGCGCCCGTGCCGCTGGAGCCCGGCGAGACCCCGCCGCAGTTCGTCGTCTTCTCCTGGGACGGTGCGGGGGAGGTCGGCAACGGGCTCTTCCCGCGCTTCCTCGACCTCGCGCAGGAGCACGGCGCGCACATGACCTTCTTCCTCTCGGGCCTGTATCTGCTGCCCGAGTCGAAGAAGCGCCTCTACGACCCGCCGAACAACCCGCGCGGCGCCTCGGACATCGGCTACCTGACCGACGCCCACATCAAGGAGACGCTGAAGAACGTCCGCCGGGCCTGGCTGGACGGCCACGAGATCGGCACCCACTTCAACGGCCACTTCTGTGGCGGCAGCGGCACGGTGGGCAACTGGACCCCGGCGCAGTGGCGCAGCGAGATCGACCAGGCCAAGTCCTTCGTGAAGGAGTGGCGGACCAACAGCGGCTGGACCGACCTGCCGTCGCTGCCCTTCGACTACGACAAGGAACTCGTCGGCGGCCGCACGCCCTGTCTGCTCGGCCAGGACAGCCTGCTGCCCACCGCCCGCGAGCTCGGCTGGCGTTACGACGCCTCCTCGCCCGGCGGCCGTCAGGTGTGGCCCGCGAAGAAGGACGGGATCTGGGACCTGCCGCTGCAGCAGATACCTTTCCCCGGCCACTCCTTCGAGGTCCTCTCGATGGACTACAACATCCTCGCCAACCAGTCGGTCAACTCGACCAAGGCCCCCGCCCACAACTACCCGGGCTGGCGCGACCAGGCCACCCAGTCGTACATATCTGGCTTCAGGCGGGCATACGAGTCGAATCGGGCACCCTTCTTCGTCGGCAACCACTTCGAGGAGTGGAACGGCGGCATCTACATGGACGCCGTCGAGAACGCGCTCGAGCACATCGCGCGGGAGAAGGAGAAGGGCGGGGACATACGGCTCGTCTCCTTCCGTCAGTTCACCGACTGGCTGGACGTGCAGAAGCCCGAGGTCCTCGCCAAACTCCGTACGGTCGAGGTGGGGCAGCAGCCCGCCGGCGGCTGGAAGGCCTTCCTCGAGGACACGTCCGCCGAGGGCTCGACACCCACCGGGAACGCCGCCTGAAATGCGGGTTTCCGCCCGTGAGGGGGGTGCGCAAGATCCCCGGAACGGACATGCGAAACTTTTCACATGAGTGCCGCCAGCCGCGCCCCCCTGCGCTCGAACCGCACCGCCGCCCGCGTCCGCCGTCGCGCCGCCCTGACCACCGGTGCGGCCGTGGCCGCGCTGCTCGTGTCCGCGTGCAGCTCGGGAGGGACGTCCGGCGGTGGCGGCCAGACCGGCTTCATCACCGGCTCGGACGGCATCTCCACCGCCAAGAAGGGGGAGCGGGCGGACGCCCCCGAGCTGTCCGGCAAGACCGTCGACGGCGGACAGGTCGACGTCGCCGACTACAAGGGCAAGATCGTCGTCATCAACGTGTGGGGCTCCTGGTGCGGGCCCTGCCGCGCCGAGGCGAAGAACCTGGAGACGGTCTACCGCGACACCAAGGACCAGGGCGTCCAGTTCGTCGGCATCAACACCCGTGACCCCTCCATCGGTCCGGCCCGAGCCTTCGAGAAGGACTACGGGATCACGTACCCGAGCCTGTACGACCCCACGGGCAGGATGATGCTCCGGTTCGAGAAGGGCACGCTCAACCCGCAGGCCATCCCGTCCACGCTCGTCGTCGACCGGGACGGGAAGGTCGCCGCGCGCAGCCTCCAGGGGCTCAGCGAGGAGAAGCTGCGCAAGATGCTCGCGCCGTTCCTCGCGGAGAAGCCGGAGAAGTGACGTGACCGTGATGTCCACGCTCGCTGCGGACGGCTACAACGGCACTGTGCTCAACGGCGCCCTGCTGGTCGCCCTCCCCGTCGCGCTCCTCGGCGGCCTCGTCTCGTTCTTCTCGCCCTGCGTCCTGCCGCTCGTCCCCGGTTACCTCTCCTACGTGACCGGGGTCACCGGCACCGACCTCGCCGAGGCCCGGCGCGGGCGGATGGTCGCCGGCGCCTCCCTCTTCGTCCTCGGCTTCACCGCGGTGTTCGTCTCCGGCGGGGCGCTGTTCGGCTACTTCGGCGAGACGCTCCAGGCCAACCGGGGCGTCCTGACCAAGGTGCTGGGCGTCTTCATGGTGCTCATGGGCGTGTTCTTCATGGGCCTGATGCCCTGGCTCACCCAGCGCGAGTTCCGCTTCCACCGCAAGCCCGTGAGCGGACTGGTCGGCGCGCCCGTGCTCGGCGCCCTGTTCGGCATCGGCTGGACGCCCTGCATCGGCCCGACCCTCTCCTCGGTGCTGGTGCTCTCCTCCCAGCAGGGCACCGCCGGCCGCGGCGCCATACTGACCGTGGCCTACTGCCTCGGCCTCGGCGTGCCGTTCGTCCTCGCCGCGGTCGCCTTCCGCAAGGCGCTCGGCGCCTTCGGCTGGATCAAGCGCCACTACGTATGGGTGATGCGTGTCGGCGGCGTCATGATGATCGCGACCGGTCTGCTGCTGCTGACCGGCGCGTGGGACAGCATGGTGCAGGACATGCAGACCTGGTCCACCGGCTTCAACGTGGGAATCTGAATCGATGAGCAGCACTTCGAAAACGGTGCCGGGGAACACCCCGAGGGCCGGCGACGACCCGGACCTCGGCGCCGCCGGCTCCCAGCTCTCCACCGCCCCCCAGGAGGACGCACCGAACCTCCCCGCTCTCGGCGTCGTCGGCTGGGTCCGCTGGTTCTGGCGGCAGCTCACCTCGATGCGGGTGGCGCTGCTGCTGCTCCTGCTGCTGTCGCTGGGCGCGATCCCCGGGTCGCTGATCCCGCAGGAGGGCATCGACGCCACGAAGGTCGACGACTTCCGTGCGAGGCACGACCTCCTGGCGCCGGTCTACGACAAGCTCGGCCTCTTCCACGTGTACGGCTCGGTGTGGTTCTCCGCGATCTACATCCTGCTGTTCGTCTCCCTCATCGGCTGCATCATCCCGCGCACCTGGCAGTTCGTCGGCCAGCTCCGCGGCCGCCCGCCCGGCGCCCCCCGGGGCCTGACCCGGCTGCCCGCCTACACCACCTGGCGCACCGGGGCCGAGCCCGAGCAGGTCCGCGAGGCCGCGCTGGCGGTGCTGAAGAAGCGCCGCTTCCGCGCCCACACCGTCGGTGACGCCGTCGCCGGCGAGAAGGGCTATCTGCGCGAGGCCGGCAACCTCGCCTTCCACATCGCGCTGATCGTGATGCTGATCGCCTTCGCCTGGGGCCAGCTGTTCAAGTACGAGGGCAACAAGCTGATCCTGGAGGGCGACGGCTTCTCCAACACCCTCACGCAGTACGACGACTTCAAGTCCGGAAACCTGTTCGACCCGGACCACGACCTGGCCCCCTTCAGTTTCACCCTGAAGGACTTCCACGGCACCTACGAGGCGACCGGCCCCAACCGCGGCACCCCGCGCGTCTACGAGGCCAAGGTCACCTACAGCGAGGGCGCCTACGGCAAGGACAAGCCGACCACCATCAAGGTCAACGAGCCGCTGGAGCTCGACGGCTCGAAGGTCTACCTCACCGCCCACGGCTACGCGCCCGTCCTCACCGTCAAGGACGCCAAGGGCGACGTCGTCATGGACCACGAGGCGACGGCGCTGCTGCCGCTGGACTCCAACGTCACCTCCTCCGGCGCCGTCATGGTCCGGGACGGCTACCGCAACGCCGAAGGTGTCAAGGAGCAGCTCGGCTTCAACGCGTTCTTCCTGCCGACGTACGGCGGCAAGGGAAGCGCGATGTTCTCGACCTTCCCGGCGCTGCTCAACCCGATGCTCGCGCTCTCCGCCTACCACGGTGACCTCGGTGTCGACGCGGGCTTCCCGAAGAGCATCTACCAGCTCGACAAGACCAACCTGAAGGAGTTCAAGGACTCCGACGGCGAGCTGTTCAAGAAGCAGCTCAAGGTCGGCGACACCATGACCCTGCCGAACGGTGCCGGCACGGTGACCTTCGACGGCGTCCAGGAATGGGCCAACTTCCAGGTCACCCGGCAGCCCGCCAGCGGCTGGGCGCTCGGCGGTGCCGTCGTCGCCATCCTCGGCCTCGCCGGGTCCCTGTTCATCCAGCGCCGCCGCGTGTGGGTGCGGGCCGTCAAGGGCGCCGACGGTGTCACGGTCGTCGAGATGGCCGGCCTCGGCCGCAGCGAGTCCGCGAAGGTGCCCGAGGAGCTCGGCGAACTGGCCGGGATCCTGTACGAGCAGGCGCCCGGCGCCCCCGAAGCCGACGCCGATCCCGAAAACCCCGATCCCCGAGTCGTACCTGCCGAAGGGGCTGAGAAGTGACTCTCGCCGCCGCAACAGAGGCCGCAACGGAGTTGGCCGCCGCCACCAACGAGCATCTCGCGAACCTCAGCAACACGCTGATCTACTCCGCGATGGCCGTCTACACCCTGGCCTTCTTCGCCCACATCGCCGAATGGCTCCTCGGCAGCCGCAGCAAGGTCGGCCGCACGGCCGCCGCGCTCACCGCCACGGCCGAGGCGAAGAGCGCACCGGCCGTCACCGTGAAGAAGGCCGGCGGCACCGCCGTACTGGAGCGGCCCCAGGTCGTCGTGCGCTCCGCGGCCGGTTCCCGTGACGTGCCCGACGGGCCGGGCGCCCACGGCGGCACCGAGAAGGGCGACCTCTACGGCCGGATCGCCATCTCGCTCACCGTGCTCGCCTTCGCCATCGAGGCGGGCGGTGTGCTCACGCGCGCCCTGTCGGTGAAGCGGGCGCCGTGGGGCAACATGTACGAGTTCAACATCACGCTCACGACGGTCGTCGTCGGTGTGTACCTCATCCTGCTCGCGCTGAAGAAGAACATCCGCTGGCTCGGTCTGCCCCTGGCCACCACGGTCCTGCTGGACCTCGGCCTGGCCGTCACGGTCCTGTACACGGCGAGCGACCAGCTGGTCCCGGCGCTGCACTCGTACTGGCTGTACATCCACGTCTCCACGGCGATCTTCTGCGGCGCGGTCTTCTACGTGGGCGCGGTCGCCACGATCCTGTACCTGTTCAAGGACTCGTTCGAGAACAAGCTCGCCACCGGCGGCACCCCCGGCCGGTTCGCCAACTCGGTGCTGGACCGGCTGCCCGCCGCCGCGTCCCTCGACAAGTTCGCGTACCGCGTCAACGCCGCCGTCTTCCCGCTGTGGACGTTCACGATCATCGCGGGCGCCATCTGGGCGGGCGACGCCTGGGGCCGCTACTGGGGCTGGGACCCCAAGGAAGTCTGGTCCTTCATCACCTGGGTCGCCTACGCCTGCTACCTGCACGCCCGCGCGACGGCCGGCTGGAAGGGCCGCAAGGCCGCCTACCTGGCCCTGGCCGCGTTCGCCTGCTGGCTGTTCAACTACTACGGCGTGAACATCTTCGTCTCCGGCAAGCATTCCTACGCCGACGTCGGCCTGGGCGCGCTCCAGTCCGTCGGCTTCTGAGCCCTCCCGGTGAAGGCCGGGTTCCCCTGACCCAGGTCAGGGGAACCCGGCCTTCGTCGTGCCGATGAGGGCTCAAACCCGTCGCCCCGGTACGTGCACTGGCGTCGCCCGTGTCGCGATCTCCGCGAGGAGGTCGTAGTACACCGCTGGGCGGGTCTCGAAGTCGGTCCGCGCCGCCAGTCCCGCCGCATCGCCGTCCGCCCCTCTCAACAGGTCGACCGACACCTGTGCGAACTGCTGGGGGAGGCCGTCGCGTTCGGCTTCGTCCAGCAGCGTGCGCAGCCCGGCCACGGCCGTCGCCGCACGGCGGCGCTCCTCGCCGCCCGCGTCCAGCATCCGCCTCCACCCCGAGGCGGGCGCGGCATCGATCAGCCGTTCCTCCAGTTCCCTGGCCAGAGCGCCGCCCACCTGAGCGATCTCCCGCGCCGCCGGTCCGGCCTCCACCAGAACCCGCAGAGCGTTCAGCAACGCCACCGTCCGATGACCGGGCCGGTCGGCGTCCAGGCGTACCGTCGTGTCCGCGGCGATGTCGTCTGCCGTCCGCCGCGCGGCCTCCCACACCGTCTCGGCCGTGCGCCGCCCCACACCGCAGTCCTGCGCCACACCCCACGCCCCGGTGTCGAGCACGTCCCGCACGCTGCGGACACCGTGTTTCTCCAGCTCCTTCGCTGGCAGGCGCCTTCCGGCGGTACGCCGAAGCCGCGCGACCGGAATCCGGCCCAACCGCTCGCGGACCAGGTCCTGGTGCAGCGGTTCCCACGCGCTCCGCACCGCTTCCACAGCCCGCGCGTGATCCCGCGTCACCCGAACGGCGGCTTCCCTCAGCAGTTCCGCGCGGCGGACGACTGCCGGGCGCACACCGCTCAGACGGTACAGCGAGCGGATGTTCCCGCCGACGACACCGGTGATCGTCATGAGCAGCCCACCCGCCAGCAACGAGTCGGGCAGGTCGCTCGATCCGCCGGAGCTCTCCTGCCACAGGGGGTACAGATCGCCCTTGTCCGGTCCCTCGGCGATGACGAAACCCGTGTCCCAGCCGAGGTCGGTGCCCGGTTCGTACTCCGGGGCCTTCAGCAGCGGGTCCCGCTCCGCGTCGCAGAGGTAGGGCCCCTCCCGCTCGCTGCCTCCGAACGGATCCGTCCAGCGAACCGTGCACGTCCCGTCGGGCGCCTCCTCCAGGACGGTCAGCTCGATCTGCTGCAGCTCGGGGTAGTCCGGTGCCGCCATGTACAGGCCCACGGCACAACCGATCAGTACCAGGCCGATCGCGACGACCCACCGGAAGAACGGCACATGCTTCTTCATCCCCGTAGCCCCCTGCCCACGTCGACGCGACCCCTGCCGCCCGCTCAGCCTGTCCGCCCGGCTGCGGTTCCTCAAGGCCGGACACCGGCAAGCGTGCGGCCCCGCGCCTTCCGAGTCCCGGCAGCCTTCTCCACTTCCGACCTGGGGCTACGGCAGTCTCTCCAGGACCGCGTAGTCCGCGAAGCTTCTTCGGTACCGCAGGTGCCGCGTCTCCTGGGTGTGCCGGCGCTGCCATTCCTCGACCTCCTCCGGGCCCGGGTGCGGTCCGGAGGAGGCTCCGCAGTCCGCCTCGTCGCCCGACACGCAGCGCGCCTCGTACTCCGGTCGCGCCGACGGGTCCTGCCGGATCGTGTACGGCACGTACCGGAACAGCCGTCGCCGTCCGTCGTGTTCGCCCCGCAGATGCCGGTCCAGCAGGACGTCGGCGTCCGTCTCCGCGCTGCCGTCGCCGACCGCCCGCGCCGCCTCGCGCCGGGCGGCCAGCTCCGCGCACCCGGCGCACCCGTCGACCGGGACGGGAGGTGGTCCCACCACGATCAGCGGCTGTACGCCCAGCAGGCCGGTCACGGAACGGTCGTTGGCCGCCCGTACGCCCGCGCTCAGCCGCTCCTCCGGCGTCGCCGCCCGCACCGATGCCGGGTCCGCCTGCCACTCCCGGCCGCCGCCGACCGGGCGCAGCATCGCGTACGGGCCCGCCTTCCCCTGGTACTCGCCGACCCTGTGGGTGCGCGGGTCGTAGACGAGCGTTCCCGGTTCCATCGTTCAGCCTCCGTCACTCTGGGTGTATCGAGGGTCGCGCAGGGGAATCGTCGGGGGCAACGCTCGGCGCGTGACACTCGTCGACTGTCACGAAGGGGGATTCGTTCGTGGGACGACGCAACGCCGGTGGCTCGGGCGCGAGTACGGCCGCCGTCTTCGGCGAGGTGCTGCGGCACTTCCGCGAGGCGGCGGTGCTGACGCAGGACGGGCTGGCGGCCCGCATCCCGTGCGACCGCTCGCACGTCGCGCGCGTGGAGGCGGGGACGCGGGTGCCGCAGGACACGTTCGCGAAGACGTGCGACGAGTTGCTGGGCACGGGTGGGGTGCTGGCGCGGCTGTGGGGGCGGATCGACTGGTATCCGCAGGTGGAGCATCCGGACTGGTTCGAGCGCAGGGCGCGTATGGACGCGGAGGCGGTGGCCCTTCGGGCGTACCAGACGCAGGTGGTTCCGGGCTTGTTGCAGACACCCGGCTACGCGACGGCCCTGTTCGCCCGGCGCCTGGTGGATCCCGCCGAGGTGGAGGACCGTGTGCGGGCACGGTTGAGCCGCCAGCGGCGCTTCTACGATGCGGGCGGACCGCTCTACGTCGTTGTCCTGGACGAGAGCTGCCTGCGCCATGTGGTGGGAGGCCCGGCGGTGATGCGCGAGCAGTGCGCGCACCTGCTGGCCGTTGGCCGGCTCCCCAACGTCCGTGTTCAGGTAGTCCCGTTGAGCCGTCCGGATGTAGACCGCCCGGACACCTCCCTGTCCCTCATCGAGCTGCCCGGCGGTGAGCGGTGGGTGTACTCGGAGTCGTTGGACCGTGGCCACTTCAGCGATGATCCGGCCCTCTTCACCCGCCACAACGCGACCTATGATGTGCTCCGGGCGGACGCGCTGTCAGCCCCTGAGTCCGCCGCTCTGATCAGCGACGTGATGGAAGGGTACGAGCCTCATGAACAGCCACGACCTGAGCGCGGTCACCTGGATCAAGAGCAGTTACAGCGGCGCCAACGGCGGGGACTGCATCGAGATCGCCCCCGGATTCCCCGGCGTCGTCCCCGTCCGCGACAGCAAGAACCCTGACGGCCCCGTCCTGGTCGTCGGCCGTGCCGCCTGGGCCGCGTTCACCGGGACCCGGGTCTCCGGGCTTCGGTCCCGCGGGCGGTAACTCCCAAAGGACTGTGGGGAGAAAGAACCCCACCAAGCCCCACCCCTCCCGCCCACGGCTCGGCTCACTCGCCTGGGTGAACATCATCGGTTGGGCTGGATCTGGGCACGGTCAACTCTCTTACGCTCAGCGCAAGAACCGCTGACATATGTCAGCCCTCGACGGGGACTAGCACTCCCCGCGAGGGCCTGGCCACCGAGGAAGAAGGCAGTCCGCACTTGAGCTGGAGCTGGGAGTACGCCTTCGGCGCCGAGGAAGCCGCGCGCAACGCCCCGCGGGTCTTCCTCGCCGAAGTGGACCCCGGCGGCATGCGCACGTATCAGGTCGTCGTGCGGAGCGAGTGCGTCCACGTCGTGCAGATCATCTGTCTGGACGCCTGAACGGCGCACCGCCCGTTCACTCCCCGTCCGCGCTCACCGAGCGCCAGATCCGTTCCGGCAGGACGCGGGCGGCCTCGTCCAGGTCGATGTCGCCGATGGCCAGCCAGCGGCGGGACGCGCCGATGACGGGGCCGAGGACGAGGGTCTCGATGAGCACAGGGGGCAGGGGGGCGAGCTCTCCCTTGTCGACGTACCGCTGGAGCCACTCGGCCAGCGGCGTCAGCCTGGCCTCCTGGGCGTCACGGAGCTGCTTGGCCTGGACCATGCCGAGGCGGTCGGCGTGGGACGAGTGCAGGAGCCGGCCCGCGTCCGGGTGCTCCCGGACGAAGGACAGATAAGCGCGCACGAGGGCACGGATGCCGGTCCGGGCGGTGCGTGAACGTTCCAGCGCGGTGACCATCTCGCCCAGCAGCCGTTCCAGCCACCGCATCAGCAGCGCGTCGACGAGGCCGTCGACGCTGCCGAAGTGGTGGTAGAGGCTGCCCAGGCTCACACCGCTGGCCTTGGTCACGGCGCTGACGGTCAGCCCCTGCTCGCCCGATGCGCCGTACACCCGCAGGGCGGCGTCCAGGAGCAGCTCGACGGTGGCCTCACCACGTTGTTGCTTGGGACTCATGAGGCGACCGTTTTCTCCTGGGGACCGTGACGACCAGCGTAAAGCAAGGGTCCGGTCGTCACGAAGCAGGTGAATTTCTAGAGGACGTTTCTAGAAACATACTCCGGTCGGCGGCCTGCCGACGCACACTGTGCGCATGTCTGCATCAGAGATGCGCGCCCGGGCGGGGGCGTCGGCGGCCGCCGTCGCGGCCGCGCTGCTCACCCTGTCGGTCACCGGCTGCGGCAGCGCCGACAACGACGCACCCGGCGTCGCCCCGCCTGTCAGCTCCGTGCCCTACGAGACCGCCATGGAGGACCCGTACACCGAGGATCCGTACACCGAGGACCCGGTCGACGACGATCCGTACACCGACGACGACCCGTACGCCACCGAGAGCGCCGCCCCCGACCCGTTCGACTCGGGCACCTGTCTCAACGGAACGCTGCCGGACTCCACGACCGCCCAGGAGGTCGACGACGTGGAGGAGGTGGACTGCTCCGCGTCCGACGCCCACTACCAGGTGATCCAGACCTTCCCCATGACGTCAGACCTGAGCCAGTGCAACAGCAACTCCCGTACGGAGTACGCGTTCTCCTACCGCTACACCCTCAACGGCGCGGCGATCAACGAGTACGTGTACTGCCTGGTCGGACTCGGTTCGTACGCACGCAGCTGAAACCAGTTTCTAGAAGCGTCTTTCAATCCGGGGCCGCGATGGTACAGACTGGCCCCTTGGCCGGACCCGTGTCCGTCCGTACGACCCGGGGGGGGGAACGTACGGCCACGGGTCCGGTCCGGCCGGTCGGTGAACGGGGAGAGCGTGAACGGGGAAGCCGGATTCGGCCTCGCGGGCAGCGGAGCCGGGCCGCTGGAGGACGGTTCGGGAGACGGCGGCACCGCGGCTTCCGGCACGTTCGCCCTCAGGAGCGTCTTCAACGACGGCTGCCTCGACCTGGCCTTCGGAGGCGGTGTGTCCTCACAGCCGTGCGCGTCCGGCGCCGCGTCCCAGCGCCGGGACAGGGGCTGACTCAGTCCCGCCGGGGATCCTCGTCCTTGTCGCCGTCCGTACCCGTGTCCGTGTCCTTGTCCTTGTCCCGGTCCTCGCCGAGGGACTTCAGGAAGTCGGGGTTGTCGTCCGGCGCGACCCACTGCCGCCGTCCCCCGCCCTGTCCGAACGCCGTGCCGGCCGGGTGCCGCTTCTTGCCCGCGATGAGCCAGGAGATCGAGCCGACGAGCGGGAACAGCAGGACGAGGATCGCCCACAGCGGCTTGGGCATGTGGCGGATGTCGGCGTCCTTCGTGCTGATGCAGTCGATGAACGCGTAGACGCTCAACGCCAGTGGCACGAGGAACATCAGCACCCGGAGCATGGGGCCTCTCCAGCTCAAGCGGTGGGCGGGGACGCATCACGGCCCCCAGGTACAGGGCCAGCGTAGCCGCTCGGGGATACTGGACCGCATGGCTTACGACGATCTTCGCTCCCTGCTCAGGGCGCTGGAGCGCGAGGGTGACCTCAAGCGCATCAAGGCCGAGGTGGATCCGTACCTGGAAGTCGGGGAGATCGTCGACCGGGTGAACAAGGCCGGCGGCCCCGCCCTGCTCTTCGAGAACGTGAAGGGCTCCGACATGCCCCTCGCGATGAACGTCTTCGGGACCGACCGGCGCCTGCTCAAGGCCCTCGGCCTGAAGTCCTACAGCGACATCTCCGACAAGATCGGCGGGCTGCTGCGCCCCGAGCTGCCGCAGGGCTTCGTCGGAATGCGCGAGGCGTTCGGCAAGCTCGGCGCGATGGCGCACGTGCCGCCGAAGAAGGTGAAGTCCGACAGCGCGCCCGTGCAGGAGGTCGTCCTGCACGGCGACGACGTGGACCTGGAGCGGCTGCCCGCGCTGTTCACGTGGCCCGACGACGGCGGCTCCTTCTTCAACCTGGGGCTCACCCACACCAAGGACCCGGAGACGGGCATCCGCAACCTGGGCCTGTACCGGCTCCAGCGCCACGACAAGCGCACCATCGGCATGCACTGGCAGATCCACAAGGACAGCCGCAACCACTACCAGGTGGCGGCCCGGCGCGGCGAGCGCCTGCCCGTCGCCATCGCCTTCGGCTGCCCGCCCGCAGTGACCTACGCCTCCACCGCGCCGCTGCCCGGTGACATCGACGAGTACCTCTTCGCCGGCTTCGTGCAGGGCAAGCGGATCGAGATGGTCGACTGCAAGACCGTGCCGCTCCAGGTCCCGGCCAACGCCGAGGTCGTGCTGGAGGGCTGGCTGGAGCCCGGCGAGATGCTGCCCGAGGGCCCCTTCGGCGACCACACCGGCTTCTACACGCCCCAGGAGCCCTTCCCGGCCCTGAAGATCGACTGCGTGACGATGCGGAAGCGTCCGCTGCTCCAGTCGATCGTGGTCGGCCGCCCGCCGACGGAGGACGGCCCGCTGGGGCGGGCGACGGAGCGTTTCTTCCTCCCGCTCCTCAAGATCATCGTCCCGGACATCGTGGACTACCACCTCCCGGAGGCGGGCGGCTTCCACAACTGTGCGATCGTGTCGATCGACAAGAAGTACCCCAAACACGCCCAGAAGGTGATGCACGCCATCTGGGGTGCGCACATGATGTCCCTGACCAAGCTGATCGTGGTCGTCGACTCCGACTGCGACGTCCACGACCTGCACGAGGTCGCCTGGCGCGCGCTCGGCAACACCGACTACGCCCGCGACCTCACCGTCGTCGAGGGCCCGGTCGACCACCTCGACCACGCCTCCTACCAGCAGTTCTGGGGCGGCAAGGCGGGCATCGACGCGACGAAGAAGCTGCCCGAGGAGGGGTACACGCGCGACGGGGGCTGGCCGGACATGGTGCTGTCCGACCCGGATACGGCGGCGAAGGTCGACCGCCGCTGGAAGGAGTACGGACTGTGACGTCGGCTTCCGCCGCGCTGCCGCAGCAGCCGGGGCGCACCAAGGCGTTCCTGCGCCTGGTGATGATCGAGCACTCGGTGTTCGCGCTGCCCTTCGCCTACATCGCCGCCCTGACCGCGATGTACGAGTGGGACGAGAACATCCACTGGGGCCGGCTGCTCCTGGTCACCGTCGCGATGGTCGGCCTGCGCACCTTCGCGATGGCCGTCAACCGGATCATCGACCGCGAGATCGACGCCCGCAACCCGCGCACCGCCCACCGGGAACTGGTCACCGGCGCGATGTCGGTCAAGCACGCCTGGACCGGCGCGCTCGTCGCCCTCGTCGTCTTCCTCGGCGCGGCGGCCCTGCTCAACCCGCTCTGCCTCGCCCTCGCGCCCATCGCGGTGATCCCGATGGTGGTGTATCCGTACGGCAAGCGGTTCACGAACTTCCCGCAGGCCATCCTCGGGTTCGCCCAGGCCATGGGCCCGGTCGGCGGCTGGCTGGCGATCAGCGGCGCGTGGTCCTGGGAGGCCGTGATCCTCGGCCTCGCGGTGGGCATCTGGATCGGCGGCTTCGACCTGATCTACGCCTGCCAGGACGTCGAGACCGACCGGCAGGTCGGCGTGAAGTCGGTCCCGGCCCGCTTCGGCATCCCCGCGGCGATCTGGGGTGCCCGTGCCTGCCACACCGTCACCACGGCCCTGTTCGCCTGGTACGCCGTCGCCACCGGCGCCGGTGTCTTCTTCTGGCTCGGTCTGCTGATCGTCGCGGGCGCCTTCGTCTACGAGCACACGATCGTCCGGCCGCACGACCTGTCCCGCCTGAACAGGGCGTTCTTCAGCGTCAACGGCTTCATCGGCATCGCCCTGTTCGTGTGCGCGCTGCTCGACCTGCTGGTTCGGGGCCTCACCGTCTGAATACTCGGAGCCTGCGGCTAGGCTCGACATCATGAAGCCAGGACAGACGCAGCGTGCGCCTTGGATCGTGGGGGTGTCGGGGGCATCCGGTACGCCGTACGCGGCGTCCGTGCTGCGGGCACTGCTCGCGGCCGGCGAGAGCGTCGACCTGGTGGTCAGCCGGGCCTCGCGGCTCACCCTGCTCGACGAGACCGGCATCTCCTTCCGCGACGCCCACTGGCAGCAGGACCTGCGCGAGTGGCTGGCCCGCGGAGCCGACGGCAAGCCGGACACCTTCGACGTCGACCTCGACGGCGACCGGGTACGGCACTGGAGCGCGGGCGACCTCGCGGCCGGGCCGTCCTCGGGGTCGTACCCCGCCAAGGGCATGCTGATCGTGCCCGCCTCCACGGCCTGCGTGGCCGGGGTCGCGCTGGGGCTGTCGAAGGACCTGCTGCAGCGGGCGGCGAGCGTGACCCTGAAGGAGGGGCGCAAGCTGGTGGTGGCCGTACGCGAGACCCCGCTGGACGGCCGGACCCTGCGGCACCTGGTCACCCTGGACGACGCGGGCGCGAGCGTGGTGCCCGCCTCCCCGGCCTTCTACGCGGGGGCGACGCACATCCAGGACCTGGTGGACTTCGTCGCCGGACGCGTCCTCGACGCGGCGGGCGTGGAACACGGCCTGTATCGCCGCTGGCGCGGCGAGCTCGGCGGAGGGTCACGCACCACCGGCTGAGCACGAGCACCACATGAGCACCATCTCCCCCCCACAGGTATCTTCAGACCTCTTCAGTGGAAGGCTTCGATCGCATGGACGCGGTGGACAGGCAGCTCATCCAGGCCCTGAGGGAGAACGGCCGGGCCTCCTACGCGGAGCTGGGACGCCTCGTCGGACTGTCGGGACCCAGCGTCACCGACCGCATCAACCGGCTGGAGGCGGCCGGTGTCATCACCGGCTACCGGGCCACCGTCGACTCCGCGTCGCTCGGCCTCGGCGTCACCGCCCTGGTCGGCGTCTCGCTCTCCGACGCCGCCGACCACGAGGACGTCGCGCAGCGGCTGCGGGATCTTCAGGAGATCGAGGACTGCTGGTTCATCGCCGGCGACGACTCCTACATGCTCAAGGTGCGCGCGGCCGACGTGGACGGCCTGGAGAGCATCATCCGCCGGCTGTCCGGCACGAAGGGCGTCTCGCGGACCCGTACCACCATCGTGCTCTCCACCAAGTGGGAGAACCGGGTGGGCGAGCTGCCCGAAGAGGTCCAGTAGCCGGGGCGCGGAGCGCCGTTCGGGGGTCCGCCCGCCCGAAGGGTGGGGGAGTACGGTTTACGGATTCTGTCGGAGAAAGAGGTATCGCATGGACGCCGGGCTCAAGCGCGAGCTGGAGGAGAAGGTACGGGCGGGCGTCCGCCTGACCCGCGAGGACGGCATCGCGCTGTACGAGTCGGACGACCTGGCCTGGCTCGGCGGCCTCGCGCACGAGGTGCGGACGCGGAAGAACGGTGACGTCGTCCACTTCAACGTCAACCGGCACCTCAACATGACCAACGTGTGCACGGCGTCCTGCGCCTACTGCTCCTTCCAGCGCAAGCCGGGGGAGAAGGACGCGTACACGATGCGCATCGAGGAGGCGGTGAAGCTCGCCAAGGCGATGGAGGGCGAGAACCTCACCGAGCTGCACATCGTCAACGGCCTGCACCCGAACCTGCCGTGGCGCTACTACCCGCGCTCGCTGCGGGAGCTGAAGGCCGCCCTGCCGAACGTGTCGCTGAAGGCGTTCACGGCCACCGAGATCCACCACTTCGAGACGATCTCCGGGATGTCCGCCTCCGACATTCTCGACGAGCTGATCGACGCCGGTCTGGAGTCCCTGACCGGCGGCGGCGCGGAGATCTTCGACTGGGAGGTGCGGCAGCACATCGTCGACCACCGCACCCACTGGGAGGACTGGTCGCGCATCCACCGTCTGGCGCACGAGAAGGGTCTGAAGACCCCGTGCACCATGCTCTACGGCCACATCGAGGAGCCCCGCCACCGCGTGGACCACGTGCTGCGGCTGCGCGAGCTCCAGGACGAGACGAACGGCTTCCAGGTCTTCATCCCGCTGCGCTACCAGCACGACTTCGTGGACCTGAAGGACGGGAAGATCCGCAACCGGCTCCAGGCGCGGACGCAGATGGCGACCGGCGCGGAGGCGCTGAAGACCTTCGCGGTGTCGCGGCTGCTGTTCGACAACGTTCCGCACGTCAAGGTCTTCTGGGTCATGCACGGCGTCCAGACGGCGCAGCTGGCGCTGCAGCACGGTGCGGACGACATGGACGGGTCGGTCGTCGAGTACAAGATCACGCACGACGCGGACGACTTCGGCACGCCGAACAAGCTGACGCGTGAGGACCTGCTCGACCTGATCCGCGACGCGGGCTTCCGCCCGGTGGAGCGGAACACGCGCTACGAGATCATCCGGGAGTTCGAGGGGCCCGACCCGGCGCGGCGTGACTCGCCGCAGCCGATGCGGGTCTGAACAAGGGGCGTCCGGTTCATCGCCGGCTGCGGGCCGGTGGGGGCTGGTCGCGCAGTTCCCCGCGCCCCTTCGGGGCACGACCGCTGAACGCCCCTGAAAGGGGCGCAGGGAACTGCGCGACCAGCCACAGCCCACCCGCGCCCGGCATGAGTCCGTGCCGCCGCGGCGGGTACCCGAGCCGCATGTCCGGCATCCGCGCACCCGAGGACGACTACACCGCCGAGCCCTTCGTCCCGAAGGGCGGCGGCGTGACCGCACTGCGCAAGGCCGCCGCCGGCTGCCGGGGCTGCCCCCTGCACCGGAACGCCACGCAGACCGTGTTCGGCGCCGGCACAGCGGACGCCCGCGTCATGCTCGTCGGCGAGCAGCCCGGTGACCAGGAGGACCGCCAGGGCAGGCCGTTCGTCGGCCCCGCCGGCAAGCTCCTCGACCGGGCGCTGGCCGAAGCCGGCCTGGACCCGGCGGACGCGTACGTCACCAACGCCGTCAAGCACTTCAAGTTCACCCAGGCCGAGCCGCGCAAGCGCCGTATCCACAAGGCGCCCACCCTGCGCGAGATGACGGCGTGCGGGCCGTGGCTGGCCGCCGAGCTGGCCCGGGTGGAGCCCGAACTGATCGTGGTGCTCGGCGCCACGGCCGGAAAGGCGCTGCTCGGCCCGTCCTTCCGGGTCACGCAGGTGCGCGGCACCGTCCTGGAGGAGGAGATCCACGGGCGGCCCGAGACGCTGGTGCCCACGGTGCACCCGTCGGCCGTGCTGCGGGCGGACGACCGGGAGAGCGCCTACCGGGGCCTGGTCTCCGACCTGGAGGTGGCGGCACGGGCCTTGTCGTGAACCCCTTCCCGAGGCCGGGAAGGTAATAGTTACTATGGGCGTGTGTCCCTTACTTTCACGCTCGACCCCGCCCTGACCCCCGAGCTGCGCGACGGCGTTCTCGGCCTGTGGACCGACGTGTCGAACGCCGGCGGCTCCGTCGGCTTCGTACCGCCGGTGACCCGGGAGGACATCCGCCCCGAACTGGTCAAGCACATGGTGGCCATGGCCGAGGGCCGCACCCGGCTGCTCGTCGGGCACGACGAGGACGGGCAGGTGGCCGCCACCGCGTTCCTCGCCCTCAACACGCACCGGCTGATGACCCACTGGCTGTGGCTCTACACGGTGATGGTCCACCCGCGCCACCAGGGCCGGGGGTACGGCCGGGACCTGATGGCCGCCGCCGCCGACGCGGCCCGCACCCGCGACGGCATCGAGGCGATCCGGCTCACCTGCCGGGGCGGCCTCGGTCTGGAGCGGTTCTACGCCTCCTGCGGCTACAAGGAGGTCGGCCGGGTGCCCGGCGCGATACGGGTGGCGCCGGGCGACGACCGGGACGACATCACGATGCTGCTGCCACTGACCTGAGCGCGGGACCCCGGCTGTGGCGGGCGGCCCCCGGCGTGCTTCACTGGACGGTGCCCTTTTGGGTACGTTCTGGCCTCCCCCAAACGGAAGAGTGGATTGAGATGCTCCGCTACACGCTGATGCGCCTCGGGATCTTCGTGGGCTGCCTCGTGGCCGTCTGGGGCCTCGTCTACGCCGGCGTGTTCCCGCGCGGCCTCGGCGACTCCAACGGCATGTGGATCGTCCTGCTGTCCCTGGTCCTCTCGGCCCCCATCAGCTTCGTGGTGCTGCGCAAGGAGCGGGACCGGGCCTCCGTGCAGGTCGTGCAGCGGGTGGACCGCATGAAGGCCAACCTGGAGGCCAGCCGCGGCCAGGAGGACCTCGCCGACGACACCGCCCGCGCGCAGGGCCAGACCTCCTAGTCACCGACACGCGCTCGCGCGCCCCGGTTTCCGAATCACAGGAAACCGGGGCGCTTTACGTTTTACGGCCAGTGGACCACTCCAGCCTCTCAAAGTGAGGCTTTGGGGGTCCCAAAGCATAGGTGTTAAAGTCATACGCATGAAGTCAGCAGCCGCGCCCGCCACACCGCCGAGCCTCGGGCTCGTGGCGCGCCTGCACGTGGACCTCTGTCGGTGCGCGTCCGCGAACTGTCGCCCCTGACGTCCCTTCTCATCCCGTCGTTCTCCACGTCAGCGCTGCGCGTCCGTCCCCGCGTCCCGTCCCCCTACGGAGCTTGTCCGTGTCCTCCCTCACCAAGTCCTTCAAGGTGCCCTTCTGGGCCCAGATAATCGCCGGTCTCGTCCTCGGCGTCCTGCTGGGCTGGCTGGCCCGCAGCCAGGACCTCTCCTGGCTGGTCACCACCCTGGACAAGATCGGCGGCACCTTCATCGGCCTGCTGAAGCTGGCCGTCGCCCCCCTCGTCTTCTTCGCGATCCTCGTCTCGATCACCAACCTGCGGAAGGTCAACAACGCGGCGCGCCTGGCGTCCCGCACCCTCCTCTGGTTCATGATCACGTCGCTGATCGCGGTGGCCATCGGCCTCGTCATCGGCCTGGTCACCAACCCCGGCGCCGGCACCGGCCTCACCCCGGCCGACGGCGCCAAGCCCGAGCACACCGGCTCCTGGATCGACTTCCTGACCGGCATCGTGCCGACCGACGTCATCACGCCGTTCACCGAGCTGAACGTGCTCCAGATCGTCTTCATGGCCGCCGTCGCCGGTATCGCCGCCCTCCAGCTCGGCGAGAAGGCCCAGCCGATCCTGAACCTGAGCGAGTCCGTCCTCGAACTCCTGCAGAAGGCCCTGTGGTGGGTCATCCGCCTGGCCCCGCTCGGCACCGTCGGCCTCATCGGCCGCGCCATCGCCACCTACGGCTGGGACCTGATCGGCAAGTACGCGACCTTCACCGCCGACATCTACGTCGGCTGCGCGATCGTCCTGTTCGTGGTCTACCCGACGCTGCTCGCCACCGTCGCCAAGGCCAGCCCGCTCCAGTTCTTCAAGGGCGCCTGGCCCGCCATCCAGCTGGCCTTCGTCTCCCGGTCGTCCGTGGGCACCATGCCGCTGACCCAGAAGGTCACCGAGCGCCTCGGCGTGCCGAAGGAGTACGCGTCCTTCGCCGTGCCGTTCGGCGCGACGACCAAGATGGACGGCTGCGCCGCGATCTACCCGGCGATCGCCGCGATCTTCGTCGCGCAGATCTTCGACATCCACCTCGGCATCGGCGACTACCTGCTGATCGCCTTCGTGTCGGTGGTCGGCTCCGCCGCCACGGCCGGCCTCACCGGCGCCACGGTCATGCTGACGCTGACCCTGTCCACGCTGGGCCTGCCGATGGAGGGCGTCGGCCTCCTCCTCGCGATCGACCCGATCCTGGACATGATGCGCACCGCGACCAACGTCGCCGGCCAAGCGCTCGTCCCGGTCATCGTCGCCGCCCGCGAGGGCCTGCTCGACCGCAAGGCGTACGACGAGGCGCACAGCTCGCCGCTGGACGAGCCGGAGCGGGAGAAGCAGGACGCGCAGCCCGTCCCGGTCGCGGCGTGAGTGCCTGACCGCTCGATCGCCTGACCGTGGCGGTGGCGTCCGGACGTGTTGACGTCCGGACGCCCTGACCACGGCCGCACGGACCGTACGCTGATTCGCATGGGTGTTGGGAAGACCAAGCGGATGCCGCGTGCGGTCCGTGAGCAGCAGATGCTGGACGCCGCGGTGCGCACCTTCGGGCAGCGCGGGTACATGGCGGCGTCGATGGACGAGATCGCCGAACTCGCGGGCGTCTCCAAGCCGCTGGTGTACCTCTACCTGAACTCGAAGGAAGACCTCTTCACCGCCTGCATCCGCCGTGAGGCGCGGGCGCTGACCGAGGCCGTACGCGCCGGCGTCCACCCGGGTCTGCCGGCCGACGGCCAACTCTGGTCCGGGCTGCGGGCCTTCTTCACCCACACCGCCCGCAACCCGGACGCCTGGACGGTGCTGCACCTTCAGGCCCGCACCCACGGCGAGCCGTTCGCCGCCGAGGTGGCGGTGATGCGCGAGGAGATCGTCGCGTTCGTGACGCAGCTGATCGCCGCCGCCGCTCGGGACGCCCACCGCGACCCGAACCTGCCCGAGCGCGAGGTCGCCGGGCTCGCCGAGGCCCTGGTCGGCGCCGCCGAGTCGCTCGCCGACTGGGCCAACGCGACCGAGGGCGTCAGCGCGAAGCAGGCGGCGGCGACCCTGATGAACTTCGCCTGGGCGGGCCTGGGCAACCTGATGACCGACCGGCCCTGGACCCCGCCCGGGGAGTCCGGGGCCGAAGCGGTGGCTCACGCCGCCGGACAGGGCCCGACCTCGCCGGACAGGTGCAGCCGCGGGCCTTCGTCGCCGCGCAGCTCGAACCGCCCGTCCCCGGCCCCGTAGGTCACCGTCCCGGGCAGCGGTACCGGCGCCCTGAAGGCGGCCCGCACCGCGACCGCCTCCGGTGTGCCGTGCTCGGCGAGGCACCGGGCCACGCTCCACATGCCGTGCGCGATGGCCCGCGGGAAGCCGAACAGGCGGGCGGTGAGCGGGTGCAGGTGGATCGGGTTGCGGTCGCCGGACGCGGCCCCGTAGCGCCGCCCGAGGTCACCGGCGAGCCGCCACTCGGCGCGCACGGGCAGCGGCGCCTCCTCCTGACGCGGGGCGCCGGGAGCGTCCGGCCCATCGGTGCGGTGCCGCGCCAGGTAGGTGCTGCGCGACTCCCACACCAGGTCGCCGTCGGCCCGCAGTTCCGTCACGACCGCGGCCTCGGTGCCGCGCCGGTGCGGCAGCAGGGCCTCGACGTGCACGGCGAGTTCGTAGGTCCCGGTCGCCGGCAGGGGTGCCCGCCGGGTGAGGCCGATCGACGTGTGGACGAGCCCGAGCAGCGGCAGCGGGAAGTCCCGGCCGCTCATCAGCCGCATGGCCAGCGGGAAGCCCAGCACGTGCGGATACGTCGGCGGAAGCGTGTCCGCCCCGGCCGGGAAGCCGCACACCCGCTCGTAGGCGGCCAGGGGCGCGGGGTCCACGCGCAGGTCGGGGACCACCAGGCGGGTGTGCGGGAAGTCCGCGTCCGGGCGGGGCCGTTTGAGGGGTGACAGCAGGGCCCCGCGCGCGAGGAGCGGCGGGAGGGCGGGAACTCCGGCCAGCGGACGGTCGTCGGCCATGGGTGACTCCCAGCTCCGTGAACAGACCCGAACAACACTTACCCTGAAGTAAGGTTACCGGAGGTAATCCTCGTCGTGCCGCCGTGGAGGGATGCAGTGTGACGGCCATTTCGGAACAAGCGTGACTTACCCGCAGGTAACCCCCGAGGCTGCACAGCCCCGGCGCCGGACCATCCCCGAACCCGCACCAACTCCCCACGCGAGCCCCGTACGATCCCGAACCTGACCGCCGGTAACCCCCGGCAGGACCTCGTCCACCGGCCCCGGCGATGAACGCCTCGGCGCGCGAGGCACGTACGTCATGCAGCTGAGCAGTGTCGCCGCTGCACGTCCCAGGAGCCGCCCGTGTCCACCCCGCTTCCCTCCTTCGCCCCCTCCGCCGCGTTCGCCGACTCGCCCGGTCCCACCCTGGTGGCACCCGAGACGCGACGCCTGGACGGGGCCGTGCGGGAGGCGTACGTACCGCCGTTCGCGCCGCCGGTGCGGCACGGCTCCCTCGCCGACCTGCCCTTCGACAACGCGGCCGCCGTCCCCGGCACGGTGGTCCTCAGCCGCAGGTCCGGGGACGGACACTGGAGCGACGTGACGGCGGCCGAGTTCGCCGGGCAGGTGCTGGCGGTGGCGAAGGGCCTGATCTCCGAGGGCCTGATGCCGGGCGACCGGATAGCGATCATGGCCCGGACGACGTACGAGTGGACGCTGCTGGACTTCGCCGCGTGGGCCGCGGGCCTCGTCACGGTCCCCGTCTACCCGACCTCCTCGGTCTACCAGGTCCGCTGGATCCTCCAGGACTCGGGCGCGGTCACCCTGATCACCGAGACGGCCGCGCAGGCGGCGGCCCTCGGGCCCGAGCTGGACCGCCTCCCGGACCTGCGGCACCTGTGGATCATGGAGAAGGGGCACGTGGAGCAGCTCGCCGAGCTGGGCGAGCGGGTGCCGGACGCGGAGGTGGACGTACGCCGGGGCATGCTGAGCCCGAGCACGCTCGCCACCCTCATCTACACCTCGGGCACCACCGGCCGCCCCAAGGGCTGCGTGCTGACCCACGGCAACTTCTTCGCCGAGGTGGACAACGCGATCGAGCTGCTCTACCCCGTCTTCAAGACGCAGACGGAGGAGCCGTCGATCCTGCTCTTCCTCCCCATGTCCCACGTCTTCGGCCGGATGGTCGCCGTGGCCTGTGTCCGCGCCCGGGTCCGCCTCGGGCACGCGCCGAGCCTGAAGGCGGAGGACCTGCTGCCGGACCTGGCCGCCTTCCGGCCGACCTGCCTGCTGACCATCCCGTACATGCTGGAGAAGGTCTTCAACGGGGCGCGCGCCAAGGCCGAGTCGGGCGGCCGGGCCACGGTCTTCGACCGCGCGGTCTCGGTGGCGGTGCGCTACGGCGAGGCCATGGAGGCCCGCCAGACCGGCTCGGGCGGCGGCCCGGGCCGCGCCCTGAAGACCGCCCGCTCCTTCTACGACCCCCTCGTCTACCGCAAGATCCGCAACGCCATGGGCGGCCGGGTCCGGCACGTCATCTGCGGCGGCTCCCCCCTCGGCCGCCGCCTGGCCGCCTTCTACGCCGGCGCCGGCATCGAGATCTACGAGGGCTACGGCCTCACCGAGACGACGGCCGCGGCGACCGTGACGCCGCCGCTGAAGCCCCGCCTTGGCACGGTGGGCTGGCCGCTGCCCGGCACCCGGATCCGGATCGCCGCCGACGGCGAGATCCTCGTCGCGGGCGACCAGGTCCTGCACGGCTACTGGGACCCCCAGGCGGGGGGCGTCGTCCCGGCCGCCCCCGACGGCTGGTTCGCCACCGGCGACCTCGGCAGCCTGGACGACGAGGGGTACCTGACGATCACCGGCCGCAAGAAGGAGCTGCTGATCACGGCGGGCGGCAAGAGCGTGGCCCCGGCCCCGCTGGAGAACTGGCTGCGCTCCCACCCCCTGATCTCCCAGTGCATCGTCCTCGGCGACCGCCGCCCCTACGTCACCGCCCTGTTCACCCTCGACCCCGACGGCATCACCCACTGGCGCCGCATGAACGGCAAGCACCCCGTGCCGCCGGAGCTGCTGACCGACGACGAGGAGGTCCGCGCGGTGCTCCAGCGCGCGGTCGACGAGGCCAACAAGCTCGTCTCCCGCCCGGAGTCCATCCGCCGCTTCGCCGTGCTGCCGAGGGACTTCACGGAGTGGGAGGGGCATCTGACCCCCTCGCTGAAGCTGCGGCGCGAGGCGATCATGCGGGACTTCGCGGAGGCCGTGGAGGGGCTGTACGAGGGGTAGCCGGGCGGGCCGGCGTCAGCGGCGGGCGATCAGACACGCCTGCGGGACCTTCGAGGAGGTGTCCGCCTCCTGCACGCGCACCGTCCGTGACAGCACGGTGAAGCCGGCCGCCTCGAGCAGTTCCGCCATCGGTTCCGGTCGCCGCCGCTCGAAGTCCAGGGCGACCGGGTGGCCGAAGGGACGGTCGGGGCGGAAGGGCTCGTCGCCGACCTGAAAGGCGAGGAGGAAGTGCCCGCCCGGGGCGAGCACGCGCCGCACCTCCCCGAAGAGGTCCGGCAGCCGGTCCCATGGCGTGTGGATCGACGAGTACCAGGAGACCGCACCCGCGAGGGCGCCGTCGGGCAGGTCCAGTTCCAGCATGGAGCCCTGCTCGAACCGCAGGCCCGGGTTCTCGCGGCGCGCGATCGCGAGCATGGACGCGGACAGGTCGAGGCCGAAGACCCGCAGGCCGAGCGAGGCGAGGTGGGCGGTGACCCGGCCGGGCCCGCAGCCGAGGTCGGCCACCTCCCCGTCCGGTCCCACCAGCTCGGCGAAGGCGCCCATCAGCGCCCGGTCCAGTGGTGTGCCGGCGGCGAGGGAGCGGTAGAAGTCGGCGTAGTCCTCGGCGATGGTGTCGTAGAAGGTCCGGGTGGTGTCCAGGAAGCCGGTGTCGTGGGTCATGGCGGGACCCTAGGGCCTGCCACCGACAGCCACCGGCGGTCGTCGGAATTCACCGGGAATTCATGGAGGCGCCGGAAAGGGCAGGAGCCCCGTCGCCGGAAGGCGCGGGGCTCCTTGGGTACTGCTGTCAATCAGACAGGAGTGACATTCTCCGCCTGCGGACCCTTCGGGCCCTGCGTGACGTCGAAGGACACCTGCTGGTTCTCCTCGAGGGAACGGAATCCCTGAGCGTTGATCGCGGAGTAGTGGACGAAGACGTCCGGGCCGCCGCCTTCCTGGGCGATGAAACCAAAGCCCTTTTCGGCGTTGAACCACTTCACGGTTCCGGTAGCCATAAGCCCTCCTTGGGCCCAAAGGGTTGCCCTGCTCCAGAACCAGCAAGTGTGAAGACCGATCCGCACAACTGCATATGTCTGAGAATGACGAGAGCCCGCGGTCACATGCTCCGCAGGCTCTGTACTGCAAGGGAAACCAAACTGCAACTTGCTGTGAGCGTAGCACGCAGGCCCCCGAGCGCAACAGAGGCCAAGATCACTTCACCCGGATGTTTGAACGAACGTGTCATTCGGCTGACAGCGGGGGGTGCCGCCGGGCGTCCGGCGGGGGAGGGCTAGCCTCGCGATGTGGACAATTCTCGCACCCGGCCGCGCGTCGGCCACATCCAGTTCCTGAACTGCATGCCTCTGTACTGGGGGCTCGCGAGAACGGGAACGCTCCTCGATTTCGAGCTGACGAAGGACACCCCGGAGAAGCTCAGCGAGCAGCTGGTGCAGGGCGATCTCGACATCGGTCCGGTCACCCTGGTCGAGTTCCTCAAGCACGCGGACCAACTGGTCGCGTTCCCCGACATCGCCGTCGGCTGCGACGGCCCGGTGATGTCCTGCGTGATCGTCTCGCAGGTCCCGCTGGACAAGCTGGACAAGCTGGACGGCGCCCGGGTCGCCCTCGGGTCGACCTCGCGCACCTCGGTGCGGCTCGCCCAGCTGCTGCTGGCCGAGCGCTTCGGCGTCCAGCCCGACTACTACACCTGCCCGCCGGACCTGAGCGTGATGATGCAGGAGGCCGACGCGGCCGTCCTCATCGGCGACGCCGCGCTGCGCGCCAACATGATCGACGGGCCGCGCTACGGCCTCGACGTGCACGACCTGGGCGCGCTGTGGAAGGAGTGGACGGGCCTGCCGTTCGTCTTCGCGGTCTGGGCCGCCCGGCGCGACTACGTGGAGCGCGAGCCGTTCATCGCCCGCAAGGTGCACGAGGCCTTCCTCGCCTCCCGCAACCTCTCCCTGGAGGAGGTCGACAAGGTCGCCGAGCAGGCGGCCCGCTGGGAGTCCTTCGACGAGGAGACCCTCGCGCGGTACTTCACGACGCTGGACTTCCGCTTCGGCGCCCCGCAGCTGGAAGCGGTCGCGGAGTTCGCCCGCCGGGTCGGCCCGACGACCGGTTTCCCGGCCGACGTGAAGGTGGAGCTGCTCGCGCCCTGAGCGTCGCGCCGTCGGCCCACTACCCTGCTGGAAGGTTCCGGCGTACGGGGGAGGGGTGGGCCGATGCGGCCGCTCGATGTCGACGAACCCACGGTCGTGGGGCCCTACCGGCTGCTCGGCCGGCTGGGCTCCGGCGGCATGGGCCGGGTCTACCTGGGCCGCAGCGCCGGCGGCCGGACGGTCGCCGTGAAGATCGTGCACCCGCACTTCGCGCTCGACGAGGAGTTCCGGGCCCGGTTCCGCCGGGAGGTGGACGCCGCCCGCCGGGTGGGCGGCGCCTGGACCGCGCCCGTGCTCGACGCCGACCCGGGGGCGCGCGTGCCCTGGGTCGCCACCGCGTACGCGGCCGGACCGTCCCTGACGGCGGCGGTCGCGGACGGCGGCCCGCTGCCGGCCCACTCCGTACGGGCGCTCGGCGCGGGTCTCGGCGAGGCGCTGGCCGCGGTGCACGAGCTGGGCCTGGTGCACCGGGACGTGAAGCCGTCCAACGTGCTGCTCACCCTCGACGGCCCCCTGCTGATCGACTTCGGCATCGCCCGCGCTACGGACGGCACCGCCTCCCTGACCTCGACGGGCGTCTCGATCGGCTCGCCCGGCTACATGTCGCCCGAGCAGATCCTCGGCAAGGGCGTCACCGGCGCCGCCGACGTCTTCTCCCTCGGCGCGGTCCTGGCCTTCGCGGCGACCGGCCGGCCGCCCTTCCCCGGGGACTCCTCGGCCGCGCTGCTCTACAAGGTCGTCCACGAGGAGCCGGAGCTCGGCGCCCTGGGCGGTGAGGTGCGGGAACTGGTCCGCCAGTGCCTGGCCAAGGAGCCCGGCGCCCGTCCCGCCCCCGGCGAGGTGGCCCGGCGGCTCGCCCCGGACGGCGCCGCCCGGCTGGTCGCGGGCGGCTGGCTGCCGGGGGCGCTGGTGGAGCAGGTCAGCCGGAGCGCCGTACACCTGCTCAACCTGGAGGCGTCGGGGGAGGGCGGGCCGGGGTCGGGGCCGGTGGACTTCAGCCGGTCGTCGGTGCCGGCGGGGGAGCAGGAGGCGGACGCTCACGCCGCCGGTGTCTTCGGTCCGCCGCCGGTGATGCCCCCGCCTCCCGCACCCCCCGCCGCCGTGCCCGGGCCGCGGGACGGTGACCGGAGCCCCGGGAAGCTGTCCGTGCACGTGGCGGCGACCTCGACGCGGGGCGGTGACGGACGCGGGCGCAGGCTCAGTTGCACGGTGGCCCTCGCCGTGGCGGGGGCGCTGGCCGCGGTGACGGTCGGCTCGGTGTTCCTGTTCGACCTGCTGCCGGGCGACCACCGCCGGGACACCGCCGGCGGCGACGCCGACCAGGGCACCCACTCGCCGTCCGTCTCGGCCCCCGGGGACGGGCAGGGCACCGTCCCGGCCGCCTACCTCGGCACCTGGGAGGGCCAGGGCGTCGCCCTCGGCGGCAACCTGCCGGCGGGCACCTTCCGCGTCACCATCGGGCGAGTGGGCGTCGGCCAGGAGTTGGGACGGCTGCGCCAGACCGACCAGCTGGGCGGTGTCTGCGTCGACGTCCTGACGCTCGAGCAGGTGACGGAGAAGCAGATCGTCGCCGCGTCGGTCGGTGCCGAGGGCAATCACAGCGGCTGCAACCAGTCGCCCACCACCGTCCGCTTCACCCCGGTCGGTGACGACCTCGAGTACGCCTCCGAGAGCGCCGAGTCGGGGAAGCCGGAGGCCCGGCTGTCGAAGGTCGGGTAGGCGCAAAGGGCCACCGGCCGTGCGGCCCGCCGCCATAGGGTGTCCGCGTGCTGAGCGTCGATGTGCTGGTCCTCCTCGTCGCCGTGCTCTGGGGCGCCGCGGCGGGGGCGCTGCTGCCGCGGGCGGCCTACCGTTTCTCCGCCCCCTCGGGTCAGGCGTGGCGCGAGGCGTGCCCGGCCGCGCACCCGGTCCGGGGATGGCTCGGGCCGGCGCGGTGCGGGCGGTGCGGGGCCCGCGCGGTGCCCTACGGTCCCGGCGCCGCCGTTCCCGCCGCCGTCACCGCCCTGGTCTGCGCCGCCCTCGCCGCCGCCACCGGGACCCGGCCCGAACTGGCCGTCTGGCTGCTGCTGGCGCCGGTCGGCGTGCTGCTGGCGGTCGTCGACGTGCGGGTACGGCGGCTGCCCGATCCCCTGACCCTTCCGCTCGCGGGCACCGCACTCGCCCTGCTCGGTGTCACCGCGCTCGTGCCCGAGCACGCCGGGGAGTGGACCACCGCCCTGCTGGGCACCCTCGCGCTCGGCACCGGCTACTTCGTGCTGTTCCTCGTCAACCCCGCCGGCATGGCCTTCGGCGACGTCAAGCTCGCGCTGGGCGCCGGTGCCGTCCTCGGCTGGTACGGCTGGCCGACGCTGATGCTGGGCACCTTCGCCGGGTTCCTGCTCGGGGCGCTGTACGGCGGTGCCCTCGTCGTCGCGGGGCGGGCCGGACGCGGGACGGCCATCGCCTTCGGGCCGTTCCTGCTCGCGGGTGCCTTCCTCGGCGTCCTCGCGGGCGCGTACGCGGCCTGAGCGCGGCCGGGAAAACGGCTGGCGTACGCTGGTCGAGTCTGTCCACAACCCTTACGAACCTTGCGAAAGGGACGCCGGTGACCGAGAAGGCCGACCTTCAGACCGTCCTCGACCGTGCCGCCGCCGGTGGGCGGATCACCCCCGAAGAGGCCCTCGCCCTCTACCGCGACGCCCCCCTGCACGCGCTGGGCGCCGCCGCCGACGCCGTCCGCAGGCGCCGGTACGCGGGCACCGAGCACATCGCGACGTACATCATCGAGCGCAACATCAACTACACGAACGTGTGCGTCACCGCGTGCAGGTTCTGCGCCTTCTACGCCGCGCCCAAGGACACCGCCAAGGGCTGGACCCGCGACCTCGACGACATCCTGCGCCGCTGCGCCGAGACCGTCGAGCTGGGCGGCACGCAGATCATGTTCCAGGGCGGCCACCACCCGGACTACGGCGTCGAGTACTACGAGAAGCACTTCGCCGCCATCAAGAAGGAGTTCCCCGAACTCGTCATCCACAGCCTGGGGGCGAGCGAGGTCGAGCACATGGCCCGGATCTCCGGGGTGTCGGTCGAGGAGGCCATCACCCGGATCCACGCGGCCGGGCTCGACTCCTTCGCCGGGGCCGGCGCCGAGCTGCTGCCCGAGCGCCCCCGCAAGGCGATCGCGCCGCTGAAGGAGTCCGGCGAGCGCTGGCTGGAGATCATGGAGATCGCGCACGGACTGGGCGTCGAGTCGACGTCCACCATGCTGATGGGCACCGGCGAGACCAACGCCGAGCGCATCGAGCACCTGCGCATGATCCGGGACGTGCAGGACCGCACCGGCGGCTTCCGCGCCTTCATCCCGTACACCTACCAGCCCGAGAACAACCACCTGAAGGGCCGCACGCAGGCCACGCTCTTCGAGTACCTGCGGATGATCGCCGTCGCCCGCGTCTTCCTCGACAACGTCGCCCACATCCAGGGCTCGTGGCTGACCACAGGCAAGGAGGTCGGCCAGCTCTCCCTGCACTACGGCGCCGACGACCTCGGCTCGATCATGCTGGAGGAGAACGTGGTGTCGTCGGCCGGCGCCAAGCACCGCTCCAACCGGCTGGAGATCATCGACCTGATCCGCAAGGCGGGCCGTGTCCCGGCGCAGCGTTCCACGACGTACGAGCACCTCGTCGTGCACGACGACCCGGCGAACGACCCCGTCGACGAGCGGGTGGTCTCCCACATCTCGTCCACGGCGATCGAGGGCGGCACGGCGCACCCCGAGCTGAAGCTGCTCGCTTCCAGCTGACGCCGCCGTGCTGACGCTTCACGTCGCCGAAGCCTCGCCCGAGGCGGCCGTCGTGGTCGACGGCGCGCATCTCGCCGCCGTAGGCCCGTACGAGGCACTGGCCGCCGACCACCCGCGGGCACGGGTGCGCCGCTGGCCCGGACTCCTGACGCCCGGACTGCTCAACCCTTACGGTCCGGAACTGCTGGAGCAGGCCTACCACCCCGACCCGCGCGAAGCGGACCGGCTCGGTACCGAGCCGGTCTTCGGGGAGCGCGGGCTCGCACTTCTCGCCGCCGACCCGTCCGCGCGGGGCGCCAGCGCGCGCCGCGGAGTACAGCGCATGCTGGCGCACGGAACGGTCGCCGTCGCCGGTGAGCTGCGGGGCCGCGCGGCCCTGGACGCGGTGCGGGGAGCGGGGCTCGCCCTGGCGGGGCGTCCGGCCACCCTGCCCGGGCCCGCGTCGTTCTCACCGGTGCCGCTCGTACTGCTCCCTGGGCTCGCTCCCGGGAAACCCGCGCGGTTCGCGGTGTTCGACGTGCCCGACCGGGCCGCGCTCGTGCGCGACGGCGCGTCCACCTGCGTGGCGACCGTCGTCGCGGGCCGGATCGTGTACCGGCGCCGCTGAGCGCGCTAGCCCGCGAACGCCTCCGCGAACGCGCCGCTCTCCTGCTCCACCCCGCTGCAGTCGGTCAGCGCGTCGTCCGCGGAGGCGTCGTCCCCGCACTGCTGGTCGCGGAACGTCGCCCACATCGACACCCAGGCGATGCCGTTCTCCTCGGCGAAGGAGCGGACCTCCGAGGCGTCCGCGAGCGTGAACGTCTCCCCGGCGACGTCGTTGACGCCCAGCATCGAGGTGAGCGCCATGCCCCGCCAGGCGTCCGCGTCCGACGTGCCGAAGACCTTCCTGAGCTGCGTGTGGGCGGCCTTCGCCGAGGTGAGGGCGTACTCGCCCATGTCGCCGCCGTACGACTCGCCGTAGTTCATGGTCATGAGGTTGACCGTGGAGACCTTCACGCCGTGGTCGTTGGCGGACGTCAGCAGCGCGAGGGAGTCGGCGTCCAGGCCCGAGGGCATCACCGGGAGGGTGAAGGAGACCTCCAGGTCGCTCCGCTCCTCCTGGAGCAGCGCGATCGCCTCCGAGCGCAGGGCGACCGAGTCGGCGTCGGCCAGTTCGTCGCCCTCGATGTCGAAGTCCGCCCGCGTGGCACCCGCCGCGTCCAGGGCCTCGCCGTACGCCGCCGCCAGCGCGGAGGCGCTGTCGCAGGTGGCCGCCAGTTCCTTGCCGGAGGCGCCGCCGAAGGAGACGCGGACGGCGGCGCCGGACTCCGTCAGCTTCGCGACGCGGGAGGCGACCGAGGCGTCACCGAGCTCCTGGACGCCGTTCCAGCGCGGATCGCAGTCGTCGCCGGAGGCGATCACGAACGCCAGGTTGTACGTCGCCGGGGAGCCCGCCGTGTCGTTGGCGGAGGCCGTGGTGGCGCTGACGTAGGGGGCGTAGGAGGTGCCCTGCGCGGCGGCGGCCGGTGCGGTGGAGCCGGACGGTGCGGCACCGGCCGCGTCGGTCGTGCCGTCCTGCCCGGAACAGCCGGCGGTGGCCAGGGCCAGCAACAGGGCGCACCCGGCCGCCGCCTTCCGGTAAGCCCTCATGTGCGCACGCTCCCGTTCTCGTCGTCGGACGAGTGAATGTCTCACGGGCGCCTGGGCCTTCCCTGAGAGAAGTGCGAGGTTTTCCGGCATCTGCCAGGGGACGGACAGGTTGCGTCGCGTTTCATCGTGAACTCACAACGAAGGCCCAGTTTGCGACAGGGAAGGCTCCCTAACGTCCGGGGAATGCATTCCGAGCCTGCCTTCGAAAGCCGCGCCGCCCTGGGCGAGGGCCCCGCGCGCGGTCGCCGCCGTCAACGCGGCAACGGGTCCGCCGAAGGGCCCGTGTTCGTCGACAACTCCGGACGCCGGGCCAGGCTGCTGCGCCGGCTGGGGCTCCTCGTCGGAGCCGTCTGCGTCGGCTACGCGGCCGTACTGGGCCTGGCCTTCATGGGCATCGGCACCCCGGTCAACCCGTCCTCGCTGCTGCCCTTCGGAAGCGGCCAGGACGGCCGGGCCCCGGACGGCGGTGCCCGCCCGCAGGACGGACTCGCTCCCACGGGAGCCCCGCCCGTCGGCGCCCCCGGCGGCCAGGCGCCCACCACCACCCCCACTTCCGGCGCCTCCGCCGCCACCGACTGACCGGGACGCCGCCACCGCCATGACCACGACCACACCCCCCTCCCCGTCCCCGTCCTCACGGGGCCGCCGACGCGCCCCCACCCGGATCGAGCGGGCCGCCGGCCGGGCCGCCGCCCTGCAACGACCGCGGGTGCTCCTCGCCCTGCTGCTCCTGCTCGCGCTGACCTGCGTGATGCTCCTCGACGGCTATCTGCGCGCGGAGGTCGGCGGCGACCAGCGCGTGCGCACCGGGGCGAGCGCGAGCGACGTACCGGACGACGTCCTCGACGGCGGGCCGATCCTCACCTTCCGCGGCGGACAGGCCACCACGGTCTCCGTCCCGGACAGGACGATCGCGCTGACCTTCGACGACGGCCCGGACCCGACCTGGACACCGCAGGTGCTGGAGATCCTCGAGAAGTACGACGTGCCCGGCACGTTCTTCCTGGTCGGCTCCATGGTCTCGCGCTACCCGGACATCGTGGAGGACATGGTCGAGCAGGGCAACGAGGTGGGTGTCCACACCTTCACCCACATCGACCTGTCCTACCAGAGCGACGCCCGCGTCACGCGCGAGATCGAGCAGACCCAGCTCGCCCTCGCGGGCGCCGCCGGCATCACCACCACGCTGTTCCGCGCGCCGTACTCCTCCCAGACCGACGCCATCGACAACTACAGCTGGCCCGTCTACGAGAAGCTCGGCGAGGACGGCTACACCAGCGTCTTCATCGACACCGACAGCGACGACTGGAAGCGGCCCGGCGTCTCGAAGATCGTCGACTGGGCCACGCCGGAGGACGACGAAGGCGCCTCCGTCCTCTTCCACGACGCGGGCGGCGAGCGGTCGCAGACGATCGAGGCGCTGCCGAAGTACATCGAGAAGATGAAGGCGAAGGGCTACACCTTCACCACCGTCAGCGGTGTCGTGGCCGAGCAACAGACCGAGCAACAGACCGGGCAGCAGCCCTCCGGAGGGCCCGCCGCCCAGGCGTCCGGCACCGGGGGCGGCGGCCTCCAGGCCGCCCACCACCGGGCCACCGGTACCACCCTGTACGAGGGCAAGGCGCTCATCGCGGCCGTCGCGGTCGCCGAGTGGACCGTGCCGGCGCTGTCGGTCGGGCTCATGGTCGTCGGCGTCGCCGTGATGGGCCGCTTCGGGATGATGCTGATCCTCGCCCGCCGCCACTACCGGAAGCGCAACAGACGCCGCTTCGGCTGGGGACCACCCGTCACCGGGCCCGTGAGCGTGATCGTCCCGGCGTACAACGAGAAGGAGTGCATAGCCAACACCCTCCAGTCGCTGGCACGCAGCACCCACCCGATCGAGATCGTCGTCGTGGACGACGGGTCGACGGACGGCACGGCCGAGATCGCCGAGTCCCTCGGCCTGCCCAACGTCCGGGTCGTCCGGCAGGCCAACGCCGGCAAGCCCGCCGCCCTCAACAACGGTGTCCGCCACGCCCGGTACGACATCGTCGTGATGATGGACGGCGACACCGTCTTCGAGCCGGACACCGTACGGCACCTCGTGCAGCCCTTCGCCGACCCCGGCGTCGGCGCGGTCGCGGGCAACGCCAAGGTCGGCAACCGGCGCACCCTCATCGGGGCCTGGCAGCACATCGAGTACGTGATGGGCTTCAACCTCGACCGGCGCATGTACGACCTGCTGCGCTGCATGCCGACCATCCCCGGCGCGATCGGTGCCTTCCGGCGGGACGCGGTGCTGGAGGTCGGCGGCATGAGCGAGGACACCCTCGCCGAGGACACCGACATCACCATCGCGCTGCACCGTGCCGGGTGGCGGGTCGTCTACCAGGAACACGCGCGGGCCTGGACCGAGGCGCCGGGCTCCCTCAAACAGCTCTGGTCGCAGCGCTACCGCTGGTCGTACGGCACGATGCAGGCCCTGTGGAAGCACCGCGGGTCGCTGACGGACCGGGGGCCCTCGGGGCGCTTCGGGCGGGTCGGCATGCCGCTGGTCGTGCTCTTCCAGGTCGTCACGCCGGTCTTCGCCCCGCTCATCGACGTCTTCACCGTCTACTCGATGGTCTTCATCGACTTCCGGGCGGCCCTCCTCGCATGGCTGGCGGTGCTGGGCGTGCAGCTCCTGTGCGCGGCCTACGCCTTCCGGCTCGACCGGGAGAAGTACCGGTACCTGCTGATGATGCCGCTCCAGCAGCTGGCGTACCGGCAGATGATGTACCTGGTCCTCATCCACTCCTGCGTCACCGCCCTCACCGGCGGCCGGCTGCGCTGGCAGAAACTCAAGCGGACGGGCGAGGTGGGAACACCGGCGGGGAACGGGTGATGGGCGCGCACAGCAAGGGGGCGGCGCGGCGCGCTCCGGCGGCGACCGGGGAGACGGGGGCCGGGGACGCCGTGCGCCGTGCCCCCGGGGGCCGTCCGGCGGGGGGCCGGGACCGCTACTTCGACACCCTGCGCGCCGTCGCCCTGGTCCGGGTCGTCGCGTACCACGCCTTCGGCTGGCCCTGGGCCGGGCTGGTCCTCCCCTCCATGGGCATCATGTTCGGCCTGGCCGGCACCCTCATGGCCAGGTCGCTGCGGCGCCCGGCCCCGGCGGTGATCCGCGGCCGGCTGCGGCGCCTGCTGCCGCCGTTCTGGTGCTGGGGCCTGTTCGTGACCGGCGCGATGCTGGTGCACGGCTGGATGCCGGGATGGCAGGTCGTCTACTGGATCGTGCCGCTCGGCGACCCGCCGGGCAACGCCTGGGGCGAGCAGGCCTGGGAGATCCTCTGGTACCTGCGGACCTACCTGTGGTTCGTCCTCCTCTCGCCGCTGCTGCTGCGGGTGTTCCGGGTGGCGCCCGTGCCCGTCCTGGTGCTGTCGCTCGTCCCCGCCGTCGTGCTCCGGTACGTCTGGCAGCCGCCGGACGACCGCTTCGGCAGCGCCCTCACCGACCTCGCCACGTTCCTCTTCTGCTGGCTGCTCGGCTTCGCGCACCACGAGGGGGTGCTGGGGCGGCTGAAACCGGCCGCCGTCGCCCTGCCCGCGCTCGCCGCGCTGGCGTACGGCGGGTGGTACGCGTTCGCGCATCAGGGCGAGTACGGCACCTACGACCTCGACGACATCCCGCTCGCGCAGGCCTTCTGGTCGGCGGGGTTCGTGACGCTGCTGATGTACACGAAGGCACGGCTCGGGGCCGACTTCGCCGCTCTGGCCCGTTTCCGGCGCCTGGACCGGCTGGTGACCGTCTTCAACGCCCGCGCGGTGACGATCTACCTCTGGCACGAACTCGCGCTCGTCCTCGCGGTGCCGCTGATCGACCGCTTCTGGGACGTACCGGCGTTCGAGGCGCATCTGCCGCTGGACAGCCAGTGGTTCCTGCTGGGCGTCGGCTGGGTCCTGATCGCGGTGTTCGTCGTCCTGTTCGGCTGGGTGGAGGATGTCGCCGCGCGGAAGAGGCCGAGGCTCGTGCCGTGACCCGGCCCTGCAACAATGGGCCCGTGACCCGCGCCTCCCTGAACAAGCAGCCGCACGAAGTCGCCTCGATGTTCGACCACGTCGCGGAACGGTACGACCTGACGAACACCGTGCTCTCGCTCGGCCAGGACCGGGCGTGGCGCAAGGAGGTCGCCAGAGCCGTCGACGCCCGGCCCGCGCAGAAGGTCCTCGACCTCGCCGCCGGCACGGCGACCTCGTCCCAGCCCTTCGCCCGTGCCGGTGCCTACGTCGTCCCCTGCGACTTCTCCCTGGGCATGCTCCAGGTGGGCAAGCAGCGGCACCCCTGGATGCCGTTCACCGCGGGCGACGCGACGCGGCTGCCGTTCCGGGACGACGTGTTCGACGCGGTCACCATCTCCTTCGGGCTGCGCAACGTGCAGGACACGGACGCGGCGCTGCGCGAGATGTACCGGGTGACGCGCCCCGGCGGCCGGGTCGTGATCTGCGAGTTCTCGCACCCGACCTGGGCGCCGTTCCGCACCGTGTACACCGAGTACCTGATGCGCGCCCTGCCGCCGGTGGCCCGCGCGGTGTCCTCCAACCCGGACGCCTACGTCTACCTCGCCGAGTCCATCCGCGCCTGGCCCGACCAGGCGGCGCTCGCGGAGCGGCTGCGGAAGGCCGGCTGGTCGAAGGTGGCGCACCGGAATCTGACGGGCGGCGTCGTGGCGCTGCACCGGGGCTTCAAGGAGAGCTGAGCGGCAGGCGCCTCAGGAGCGGCCGAGCAGCACGGGGCGGGGTGCCTCGCCCGGCTCGGTCAGCTCCCGCCGGAGCCCGCCGCGGGGCGGGCCGGGCACGCGCGGCTCGTGGATGCCCCCGCCGCCCTCGCCCTCCCCGAAGTCGAACCACACGTACACCCTCGACTCCCGCGGCACCCGGGCACCCGGCGGCGGATACTGGCGTACGACGTGGTCGACGACGGCGAGGCGGAGGTCGGGCCGGTCCGGCGAGGTGAGGGACAGGCCCTGTCCCCGCACCACCTCGTCCGCGTCCACGGCCATCAGGCCGACCAGGTGCGGCACGCACACGTCGGGTGTCTTCGATGTCAGGCGCACGGGCGTCACCCCCAGCGGTACGGGCACAGTAACTCCGCCGCGCACCGCCCGGAAGCGTCACGTCGCCGACTGCGACACTCCGCCCCCCGGTGTCACAGCTGGAGCCGGTAGCAGTGCCCCTGCTGCTCCGTCGCCGGGGTCGTGAAGACCTCGGCGAGCCGCATGCCCAGCCGCTCCGTGACCGCGATGGAACGCGCGTTGCGGGCGTTGACCATCGCCACCACCTCCGCGACGCCCGCCGAGCGCACCCGCTCCAGGGTCTGCCGGGCCGCCGCCGTGACGTACCCCTTGCCCCAGTGCTCCCGCCCGAGCCGCCAGCCGATCTCGATCTCGCCCTTGGGGCCCCAGTCGCCCGGCCACGGCTGCGCGCCGGTGAAGCCGATGACCCGCCCGGTCTCGTCCACCATGGTCCACAGGCAAAAGCCGTGCTCGGCGTCGTGCCGGCGCTGGCGGGCGGTGAGCTCCTCGTAGACGGACAGTTCCGCGGACCTGCCGCCGTGGAACTCCATGACGTCCGGGTCGTCGAAGACCCGGTGCCAGGCGACGGCGTCCTCGTCGGTGGGGACGCGCAGCCGTACGACAGGCAGAGCTCGGTTCACGGGGCAGCCCTTCAGCCGGGTGATCGGTGACGCTGAATAGACTGCCCATGTCCAGTGCCCGTCGGCACGCAGATTTTCGAAACTCTGGGGAGATCCCGCCGTGACCGAGCCCCTCTCCGACAACACCGCCGATGTGATCGTCGTGGGCGCGGGGCCAGCCGGCTCCACCACCGCGTACTACCTGGCCAAGGCCGGACTCGACGTCCTCCTGCTGGAGAAGACCGCGTTCCCGCGGGAGAAGGTCTGCGGCGACGGACTCACCCCGCGCGCGACCAAGCAGCTCGTGGCGATGGGCATCGACATCTCCGAGGAGGCCGGCTGGCTGCGCAACAAGGGCCTGCGCATCATCGGCGGCGGCTCGCGGCTCCAGCTGGACTGGCCGGATCTGGCCTCCTTCCCCGACTACGGACTCGTCCGCAAGCGCGACGACTTCGACGAGCAGCTCGCCCGGCAGGCGCAGAAGGCGGGCGCCCGCCTCTACGAGCGCTGCAACGTCGGCGCCCCGGTCGTCGACGACCGCACGGGCCGCATCACCGGCGTGCACGCGAAGCTGGGGGAGGAGAAGCGGGAGGTCACCTTCCACGCGCCGCTGGTCGTGGCCGCCGACGGCAACTCCACCCGGCTGTCCCTGGCGATGGGCCTGCACCGCCGCGAGGACCGCCCGATGGGCGTCGCGGTCCGCACGTACTTCACCTCGCCGCGCCACGACGACGACTACCTGGAGTCCTGGCTCGAGCTGTGGGACCGCCGCGGCGCCCAGGACCGCCTCCTGCCGGGCTACGGCTGGATCTTCGGCATGGGCGACGGCACGTCGAACGTCGGCCTGGGCGTGCTGAACACCTCCGCCTCCTTCAAGGAGCTGGACTGGCGGGAGGTGCTGAAGGCCTGGTGCGCGTCCATGCCGGAGGACTGGGGCTACACCCCGGACAACATGACCGGCCCGATCCGCGGCGCCGCCCTGCCCATGGCCTTCAACCGCCAGCCCCACTACACCAAGGGCCTGCTCCTGGTCGGCGACGCCGGCGGCCTGGTGAACCCCTTCAACGGCGAGGGCATCGCCTACGCCATGGAGTCCGGCCAGATCGCCGCCGACGTCATCGTCCAGGCACACGCGCGGGCCACGCCGGCCCAGCGGGAGATCGCCCTCCAGCGTTACCCGCGCGTCCTGAAGGACACCTACGGCGGCTACTACTCGCTGGGCCGCGCCTTCGTGAAGCTCATCGGCAACCCGAAGGTCATGCAGATCGCGACCCAGCGCGGCCTCACCCACCCGATCCTGATGAAGTTCACCCTGAAGATGCTCGCCAACCTGACGGACCCGACGGGCGGCGACGCGATGGACCGCATCATCAACGGACTGAGCAAGGTGGCCCCGAAGGCGTGATCAGGCCCCGGTGAAGGCCGCGGCGTTGGCGGCCCGGCGCGCGAACACCTCGTCGCGCCGGTCCGCCGACTGCCGCAGCGCCCGCTTCCGGTCGCGCGCGGAGAGCCGGTCCAGGTAGACGTGCCCGTTCACATGGTCGGTCTCGTGGGCGAGGCAGCGGGCGAAGTAGCCGGTGCCCTCGACGAGGAGCGGCTCGCCGTTCTTGTCCAGGCCCCGCACGACGGCCCGGTCGGGGCGCGGTACGGCCATGACGGCGCCCGGCACCGACAGGCAGCCCTCGCCCTCGTCGAGCAGCCGCCGGGCGGCCGGGTCGAGCGGTTCCAGGACCGGGTTGACGATGTGCCCGACATGTCGGACACCGTCGTCGTCGGGGCAGTCGTACACGAACAGGCGGAGACCGATTCCGACCTGATTGGCCGCCAGTCCGGCTCCCTCCGCCACGTACATCGTCCGGAACATGTCGTCGATGAGCGCGGCCAGGTCGGGCCCGAACTCGGTGACGTCCCGGCACGGCCGGTGCAGCACCTCTTCGCCGACCTCGGTGACGCGCCGGACCGACCCGCGCCGGGACTCCGGTGCGAGCGGCGGGTAGGAGGCGGTGTGCCGCCCCTGCACGAACACGCTGGGCATGCTGTTCTCTCCTTCGGTCTCGTGAACGGCCGGTGGGGGACCGGCCCGTCCCGAGCTTGCCAGGAGCGGCCCGCGTCCGTCGGGAGAGCGCGAAAGGCCGCAGCCCCCGAGCGGCTGCGGCCTTTCGTGTGGATGTGTCCGAGGTGTCCGGACGCGAGCGTCAGAGCACGCGCACCGCACCGCTCGGCGGGTCGTACGACAGGGGCTTCATCACGACGCCCGTCGACGAGTTCTGCGCGCCGACGAACATGCCGTCGCCGACGTAGACGCCCACGTGGTACGCGCTGCCCGCGCCACCCCAGTACAGGATGTCGCCCGGCTGCAGGTTGCTCAGCGACACCTGGGTGCCGGCGACCGACTGGTCCTGGGAGACGCGCGGCAGGTCGATGTTGACCTGCTTGAAGGCGGCCTGCACGAGGCCGGAGCAGTCCCACGAGTTGGGGCCGGTGCCGCCGGAGACGTAGGCGTCGCCGACCTGGGCCTGGACGAAGGAGACGACGGCGGCGGCCGAACCGGTGGCCGACGAGCTGACGCTGACCGAGGCCTCGCCGGACGAGGACGAGGACGACGACGAGCCGGTGTCCACGGAGGCGCTCAGGGTGGCGCGCTCGGCGGCCCGGGAAGCGCGCTCGGCGGCCTCCTTGCGGGCGGCCTCCTCGGCCTTCTTCTTGGCCTCCGCGGCCTTCTTCTTGGCCTCGGCGAGGTCCGCCTTGGCCTCCTTGGCCGCGGCGGCGGCGGCCGCGTCACGCTCGGCGCGCAGCTCGTAGTTCGCTGCGGCCTGCTGCGTGGCGTCCGCGGACTGGGCGACCTGGGCGGCCAGGTCGGCCGTCAGGGTGGGCAGTTCGAGGGTCTGCGTCACCGGCTCGGCCGCGTTCGCCGAACCCGACGCTCCGGCCACTGCCAGGGTGCTGAGGACGCCACCGGCAACTCCGGCCCGCATCGCGAGTGTCGACGCGCTGCGGCGGGGCTTCCGGTGGCTGCGTATGTGAGCGGTGTGGGACATGGGTACAACCGGTATCAGGAGCTCCTCCATACCTTCAAGAAACGTGGGCTGCGCCACAGTTGTTCAATGGGGCCCCCGAATCCCGGGCGTGTCGCCCTTTTTTGACGTCCTGGCGAACATTGCGACCCCTCCGTGACCCACCTGTGATCACGGGCTTTGATCGTTTCGCCCGAATTGCCCCGCGCTTACCACTGGTTGAGGCAGTTGGCCAAGCCCGGTTCTCAGACGCCTCTCATGAATGTGGTGGAGGTCACGGAACGGTTCCCCCGGCGGCCGCGTCCCCCGCGCGGATCGCCGTCCGCGACGCTCGTGAACGCGCGCACACGTCCACATCGGGCCCCGCCCTCCCTCCGAAGTGTGAACGAGAGCCACTATCAAGAGATCCGGTCCAGCACCAATTTGCATGCACGCGAACCATCTTGATATTGAGACGCCCGCCGCCCGCCCCCTCTGGCCAGCGGCGACGAGTGAAATTGTCACCTCTGGTGATCAGCTGAACGCTTCTTGTGTGAAGATCACCGCTCATCCGACTTCATGATCGTTCGTCAGGTGGTGGAGATCACAAAGCTTGTGCAATACCCCGTGTCGCAGATCACATAGCCGCGGGCATAAGATGCGAGGCAGTTGGGCTTGTGACCTGCTTCACATGTTCGCGATCTTCGCCGGGACCAGCGGGGCTCGTGGGACTGCCGGGGCGGTTGTGAGTCCAGGCCAACCGCCAGCAGTCAGTGCCGACTGAGAGGAGCGAGGAGCGGTGAACGCGTATGCGCCCATCCTCGTACTGGGAGCCCTCGGGGCAGGCTTCGCGATCTTTTCCGTGGTCATGGCCACGCTGATCGGCCCGAAGCGGTACAACCGGGCCAAGCTCGAGGCCTACGAGTGCGGCATCGAGCCGACCCCCACGCCGGCCGGCGGCGGGCGCTTCCCCATCAAGTACTACCTGACGGCGATGCTCTTCATCGTCTTCGACATCGAGATCGTCTTCCTCTACCCCTGGGCCGTCACCTTCGACGCCCTGGGGATCTTCGGGCTCGTGGAGATGCTGCTCTTCGTGCTCACCGTCTTCGTCGCGTACGCGTACGTATGGCGGCGCGGCGGCCTGGAATGGGACTGAGGGGCCTTTAGTCATGGGACTCGAAGAAAAGCTGCCGAGCGGCTTCCTGCTGACCACCGTCGAGCAAGCCGCGGGCTGGGTGCGCAAGTCGTCCGTCTTCCCCGCCACGTTCGGCCTCGCATGCTGCGCCATCGAGATGATGACCACCGGCGCCGGCCGCTACGACCTGGCGCGCTTCGGCATGGAGGTCTTCCGCGGTTCGCCGCGGCAGGCGGACCTGATGATCGTCGCGGGCCGGGTCAGCCAGAAGATGGCGCCGGTGCTGCGGCAGGTCTACGACCAGATGCCGAATCCCAAGTGGGTGATCTCCATGGGGGTCTGCGCCTCCTCGGGCGGCATGTTCAACAACTACGCGATCGTCCAGGGCGTCGACCACATCGTCCCGGTCGACATCTACCTCCCCGGCTGCCCGCCGCGGCCCGAGATGCTGATGGACGCCATCCTCAAGCTCCATCACAAGATCCAGAACTCCAAGCTCGGGGTGAACGCCGAGGAGGCGGCCCGCGAGGCGGAGGAGGCGGCGCTCAAGGCCCTGCCCACCATCGAGATGAAGGGGCTGCTGCGGTGAGTGACGCGAGCAACGCACCGGGTGACGCGAACGGGGTGAACCCCGAGAGGGACCTCTCCGCGGAGAACCTCCCGGGCCAGCGCGGCCAGGGCGGCGAGGAGATCCGGGTCCAACGCGGCATGTTCGGCGCCGACAACGGCGGCGACACCTCCGGCTACGGCGGGCTGGTCCGCTCCGTCCGGCTTCCCGGGCCGGCGAGCAGGCCCTACGGCGGCTGGTTCGACGAGGTCGCCGACGAACTCGAGGGCGCGCTGGAGGAGCAGGGGCTGCTGCCCGAGAACGCCATCGAGAAGACCGTCGTCGACCGCGACGAACTGACCTTCCACATCGAGCGCGAGCACCTGGTCCGCGTCGCGAAGACCCTGCGCGACGACCCCGCGCTGCGCTTCGAGCTCTGCACCGGCGTCAGCGGCGTGCACTACCCGAACGACAAGGGCCGCGAGCTGCACGCCGTCTACCACCTGCGCTCGATCACCCACAACCGGCTGATCCGGCTCGAGGTCAGCGCTCCCGACAGCGACCCGCACATCCCGTCGCTGTTCACCGTCTACCCGACGAACGACTGGCACGAGCGCGAGACGTACGACTTCTTCGGCATCGTCTTCGACGGTCACCCGGCCCTGACGCGGATCATGATGCCGGACGACTGGCAGGGCCACCCGCAGCGCAAGGACTACCCCCTCGGCGGCATCCCCGTCGAGTACAAGGGCGCCCAGATCCCGGCTCCGGACCAGCGGAGGTCGTACTCATGAGCACGCACACCCCGTCCTCCGCATCGGCACGCGAGACCACCGAGGGCACCGTCTACACGGTCACCGGCGGCGACTGGGACGAGGTCGTCCAGACCGCGGCCCGCGCCGACGACGAGCGCATCGTCGTCAACATGGGACCGCAGCACCCGTCCACCCACGGCGTGCTCCGCCTGATCCTGGAGATCGACGGCGAGACGGTCACCGAGGCCCGCTGCGGCATCGGCTACCTGCACACCGGCATCGAGAAGAACCTCGAGTACCGGACCTGGACGCAGGGCACGACGTTCGTGACGCGCATGGACTACCTGACGCCGTTCTTCAACGAGACGGCGTACTGCCTGGGCGTCGAGAAGCTCCTCGGCATCGAGGACCAGATCCCGGACCGGGCCTCGGTCATCCGGGTCCTGCTGATGGAGCTGAACCGGCTCTCCTCGCACCTGGTGTGCATCGCCACCGGCGGCATGGAGCTCGGCGCCACCACGATCATGATCTACGGCTTCCGCGATCGTGAACTGATTCTCGACCTCTACGAGCTGATCACCGGCCTGCGGATGAACCACGCGTACATCCGCCCCGGCGGACTCGCCCAGGACCTGCCGCCGGGCGCGGTGGACCAGATGCGCGAGTTCGTGAAGAAGATGAAGAAGAACCTCCCGGAGTACGACAAGCTCGCCACCGGGAACCCCATCTTCAAGGCCCGCATGCAGGACGTCGGCTACCTCGACCTGGCCGGCTGCATGGCCCTCGGCGCCACCGGCCCGATCCTGCGCTCCACCGGCCTGCCCCACGACCTGCGCAAGACCCAGCCGTACTGCGGCTACGAGACGTACGACTTCGACATCCCGACCGCCGACACCTGCGACTCCTACGGCCGCTTCCTGATCCGGCTGGAGGAGATGCGCCAGTCGCTGCGGATCATCGAGCAGTGCCTGGACCGGCTCCAGCCCGGCCCGGTCATGGTCGCCGACAAGAAGATCGCCTGGCCCGCCCAGCTCGCGCTCGGACCGGACGGACTGGGCAACTCGCTGGACCACATCAAGAAGATCATGGGCACCTCCATGGAGGCCCTGATCCACCACTTCAAGCTGGTCACCGAGGGCTTCCGCGTGCCGCCGGGCCAGACCTACACGGCGGTCGAGTCGCCCAAGGGCGAGCTCGGGGTGCACATCGTGTCCGACGGCGGCACCCGCCCCTACCGGGTCCACTTCCGCGACCCGTCCTTCACCAACCTGCAGGCCATGGCGGCGATGTGCGAGGGCGGCCAGGTCGCCGACGTCATCGTCGCGGTGGCGTCCATCGACCCCGTGATGGGAGGCGTCGACCGGTGACCACCTCTTCTTCGGACCGGGGCGTCAGCCTGGGCATGCCGGAACTGCCCGCGCCCGCGTACCCGGACGACGTCCGGGCCCGGCTGGAGGCCGACGCGCGCGAGGTCATCGCCCGCTACCCGGACTCCCGGTCCGCCCTCCTGCCGCTGCTGCACCTCGTGCAGTCGCAGGAGGGGCACGTCACCCGCACCGGCATGCGGTTCTGCGCGGACATGCTGGGCCTGACCACGGCCGAGGTCACGGCGGTCGCGACCTTCTACACCATGTACCGGCGCAGGCCGAGCGGCGACTACCAGGTCGGCGTCTGCACCAACACGCTGTGCGCGGTCATGGGCGGCGACGCGATCTTCGAGTCCCTCCAGGAGCACCTGGGCGTCGGCAACGGCGAGACCACCGACGACGGCAAGGTCACCCTGGAGCACATCGAGTGCAACGCGGCCTGCGACTTCGCCCCGGTCGTGATGGTCAACTGGGAGTTCTTCGACAACCAGACCCCGGCGAGCGTCCGGCGCCTCGTCGACGACCTGCGCGCGGGACGGCCGGTGACCCCCACGCGCGGTGCGCCGCTGTGCACCTTCAAGGAGACCGCCCGGATCCTGGCGGGCTTCCCCGACGAGCGGGACGGCGCCGTCGCCGCCGGCGGCAGCGCGGGGCCCGCCTCCCTGGCCGGGCTGAAGCTGGCGAAGGGCGAGGTGTCCGCCGCACGCGTGGTGCACCCGCGGGACGGCGGACCGCACGACGTGCCGCCGGACCGGGCCGTGCACGACCCGTCGCCGACGCAGCACCTCAGCTCGCACGACGCGCCGCAGGACACATCCGCATCAGACCCGTCCCACCCGGCCGGGCCCGCAGCCGAGGAGGGGGAGTGATGACCTTGGCAGCCGAGATCAAGGACCACAGCCCGGAGAAGCTGCTCGCACCCGTGCTGTCGGCCTTCTGGGACGAGGACGAGTCCTGGACCCTGGACGTCTACCGCAGGCACGAGGGGTACGAGGGGCTCCGCAAGGCGCTGGCGATGTCGCCGGACGACCTGATCGCGTACGTCAAGGACTCCGGTCTGCGCGGCCGCGGCGGCGCCGGATTCCCGACCGGGATGAAGTGGCAGTTCATTCCCCAGGGAGACGGCAAGCCTCACTATCTCGTCGTCAACGCCGACGAGTCGGAGCCGGGGACCTGCAAGGACATCCCGCTCCTCTTCGCCAACCCGCACAGCCTCATCGAGGGCATCGTCATCGCGTGCTACGCCATCAGGTCGTCGCACGCCTTCATCTACCTGCGCGGTGAGGTCGTTCCCGTGCTGCGGCGGCTGCACGAGGCCGTCCGCGAGGCCTACGCGGCGGGCTTCCTCGGCGAGAACATCCTGGGCAGCGGACTCGACCTGGAACTCACCGTGCACGCGGGCGCGGGCGCGTACATCTGCGGTGAGGAGACCGCACTGCTCGACTCGCTCGAAGGCCGCCGTGGCCAACCGCGGCTCCGTCCCCCCTTCCCCGCCGTCGCGGGCCTCTACGCGTGCCCCACCGTGGTGAACAACGTCGAGTCGATCGCGTCGGTTCCCGCCATCCTGCACAGGGGCAAGGACTGGTTCAGGTCCATGGGCAGCGAGAAGTCCCCGGGCTTCACGCTGTACTCGCTCAGCGGCCACGTCGCGAGCCCCGGCCAGTACGAGGCCCCGCTCGGCATCACCCTGCGCCAGCTCCTCGACATGAGCGGCGGGATGCGCCCCGGCCACCGGCTGAAGTTCTGGACGCCGGGCGGCTCCTCGACGCCGATGTTCACCGACGAGCACCTCGACGTGCCCCTCGACTACGAGGGAGTGGGCGCCGCCGGCTCCATGCTCGGCACCAAGGCGCTCCAGTGCTTCGACGAGACGACCTGCGTGGTGCGGGCCGTGACCCGCTGGACCGAGTTCTACGCCCACGAGTCCTGCGGCAAGTGCACGCCCTGCCGCGAAGGCACGTACTGGCTCGTGCAGTTGCTGCGCGACATCGAGGCCGGCAAGGGCTCGATGAGTGACCTCGACAAGCTGAACGACATCGCCGACAACATCAACGGCAAGTCCTTCTGTGCCCTCGGCGACGGTGCCGCCTCGCCGATCTTCTCCTCGCTGAAGTACTTCCGCGAGGAGTACGAGCAGCACATCACGGGCCGCGGCTGCCCCTTCGACCCGGCCAAGTCGACGGCCTGGGCCGACCGCACGGAGGTGAACGCATGACCGTGACCAGCAATGCTCCCTCGGGCGGAGGAGAAGCGGCCCTCCCGCCGGAGGACCTCGTCTCGCTGACGGTCGACGGCATCGAGATCAGCGTGCCCAAGGGCACCCTGGTGATCCGGGCCGCCGAGCAGCTCGGCATCGAGATCCCCCGGTTCTGCGACCACCCGCTCCTCGACCCGGCCGGCGCCTGCCGCCAGTGCATCGTCGAGGTCGAGGGCCAGCGCAAGCCCATGGCGTCCTGCACCATCACCTGCACCGACGGGATGGTGGTGAAGACCCACCTCACCTCGCCCGTCGCCGAGAAGGCCCAGCACGGGGTGATGGAGCTGCTGCTCATCAACCACCCGCTGGACTGCCCGGTCTGCGACAAGGGCGGCGAGTGCCCCCTGCAGAACCAGGCCATGTCGCACGGCCAGTCCGAGTCCCGCTTCGAGGGGAAGAAGCGGACCTACGAGAAGCCCGTGCCGATCTCGACGCAGGTGCTGCTCGACCGCGAGCGGTGCGTGCTGTGCGCCCGCTGCACCCGGTTCTCCAACCAGGTCGCGGGCGACCCGATGATCGAGCTGATCGAGCGGGGCGCGCTCCAGCAGGTCGGCACCGGCGAGGGCGACCCCTTCGAGTCGTACTTCTCCGGCAACACCATCCAGATCTGCCCGGTCGGCGCGCTCACCTCGGCGGCGTACCGGTTCCGCTCCCGCCCCTTCGACCTGATCTCCTCGCCGTCCGTGTGCGAGCACTGCTCCGGCGGCTGCGCGACCCGCACCGACCACCGGCGCGGCAAGGTCATGCGACGCCTCGCGGCCGACGACCCCGAGGTCAACGAGGAGTGGATCTGCGACAAGGGGCGGTTCGCCTTCCGGTACGCGCAGCAGCGCGACCGGCTGGAGACGCCCCTGGTGCGCAACGCGGAGGGCGACCTGGAACCCGCCTCCTGGCCGGAGGCCCTGCAGATCGCCGCGCAGGGACTGCTCGCCTCACGGGGCCGGACCGGTGTGCTGACCGGCGGCCGGCTCACCGTCGAGGACGCCTACGCGTACAGCAAGTTCGCGCGCGTGGCGCTCGACACCAACGACATCGACTTCCGCGCGCGCGTGCACAGCCCCGAGGAGGCCGACTTCCTGGCCGCCCGGATCGCCGGACGCGGCCGTGATCTCGACGGCACGGGCGTCACCTACACCGCGCTGGAGAAGGCGCCCGCCGTGCTGCTGGTCGGGTTCGAGGCCGAGGAGGAGGCCCCCGGCGTCTTCCTGCGGCTGCGCAAGGCCTGGCGCAAGCACGGGCTGAAGGTCTTCTCGCTGGCCACCCACGCCACACGGGGTCTGGAGAAGGCAGGCGGCACGCTGCTGCCCGCCGCTCCCGGCACCGAGACCGAGTGGCTGGACGCGCTCGCGAGCGGCGTCGGCCTGGAGGACGGCGGCGCTCAGGCCGCCGAGGCCCTGCGCGCCGAGGGTGCCGTGATCGTCGTCGGCGAGCGGCTGGCGTCCGTGGCCGGCGGCCTCACCTCCGCCGTACGGACCGCCACCGCGACCGGCGCCCGGCTGGCGTGGATCCCGCGCCGGGCCGGGGAGCGCGGCGCGATCGAGGCGGGCGCGCTGCCGTCGCTGCTGCCGGGCGGGCGCCCCGCGACCGACCCGCGCGCGCGTGAGGAGGTCGCCGCGGTCTGGGGCCTGGCCGACCTGCCGCACCGCTACGGCCGCGACACCGGCGAGATCGTCGAGGCCGCCGCGCGCGGTGAGCTCCAGGCGCTGCTGGTGGCGGGCGTGGAGGTCGCCGACCTGCCCGACCCGGCACGCGCGCGTGCGGCGCTCGCCGAGGCCGGTTTCGTGGTGTCGCTGGAGCTGCGGCCCAGCGAGGTCACCCGGCACGCCGACGTGGTCCTGCCCGTCGCCGCGGTCGCCGAGAAGGCCGGGACCTTCCTCAACTGGGAGGGCAGGGTGCGCTTCTTCGAGGCCGCCCTCAAGCCCGACCACATGACCCGCCGCCTCGCGCCCACCGACGGGCGCGTGCTCCAGATGCTCGCCGACGCCATGGACGTCCACCTGGGTCTGCCGGACCTGCGCACCACGCGCGCGGAGATCGACCGGCTCGGCGCCTGGGACGGGCCGACGGCCGGTGAACCGCTGCACACCGCCGGCGCGCTGCCCCGGCCGGCCGCCGGGGAGGCCGTGCTCGCCGGACACCGGCTGCTGCTCGACCAGGGCGTCCTCCAGCAGGGCGACGAGGCGCTCGCCGGCACCCGGCACGCCGCACGCGCGCGCCTGTCGGCCGCCACGGCCGCCGAGGCGGGCGTCAAGGACGGCGACCTCCTGGCCGTGACCGGCCCGCACGGAGCCGTCGAACTCCCGCTGGCGGTCACCGAGATGCCCGACCGGGTGGTCTGGCTCCCGCTGAACTCGGCCGGCCACGGCGTCGCCTCCGACGCCGGGGTGCTGCCCGGAACCCTCGTCCGCATCGGCCCGGCCACGCTCGCGGGCGAGGCCCCCAAGGAGGTGGAGGCATGAGCCCGTACCTCGCCGCTGAAGACCTCTCGATGTTCGGCACCGATCCCTGGTGGCTGGTCGTCGTCAAGGCGGTCTTCTGCTTCGCCTTCCTGATGGTGACCGTGCTCTTCTCCATCGTGTGGGAGCGCAAGGTCGTCGCCTGGATGCAGCTGCGCATCGGCCCCAACCGGCACGGCCCCTGGGGCATGCTCCAGTCGCTCGCCGACGGCATCAAGCTGATGCTCAAGGAAGACGTCATCGTCAAGCGCGCCGACAAGGCGGTGTACGTCCTGGCGCCGATCGTCGCGGCCATCCCGGCCTTCATGGCGATCGCGGTGATCCCCTTCGGGCCCGCCGGCAACGAGGTGTCGATCTTCGGTCACCGCACCGCCATGCAGCTCACCGACCTGCCGATCGCGATGCTGTTCATCCTCGCGGTCGCCTCGGTCGGCATCTACGGCATCGTGCTCGCCGGCTGGAGCTCCGGATCGACGTACCCGCTGCTCGGCGGGCTGCGGTCCTGCGCGCAGATGATCTCCTACGAGATCGCGATGGGCGCCGCGTTCGCCTCGGTGTTCCTCTACTCCGGTTCGATGTCCACCTCGGAGATCGTCGCCCAGCAGAACGACCGCTGGTACATCGTGCTGCTGCCGGTCTCCTTCATCCTCTACATCGTCACCATGGTCGGCGAGACCAACCGCGCCCCCTTCGACATGCCGGAGTCCGAGGGCGACCTGGTCGGCGGCTTCAACACCGAGTACTCGTCGATCAAGTTCGCGATGTTCATGCTCGCCGAGTACGTGAACATGGTGACGGTCTCGGCGGTCGCCACCACGCTGTTCCTCGGCGGCTGGCGGGCCCCGTGGCCCATCAGCACCTTCTGGGAGGGTGCCAACCACGGCTGGTGGCCGCTGCTCTGGTTCGTCGTCAAGGTCCAGCTGCTGCTGTTCTTCTTCATCTGGCTGCGCGGCACCCTCCCGCGCGTGCGCTACGACCAGCTGATGAAGCTCGGCTGGAAGGTCCTCATCCCGGTCTCGCTGGTCTGGCTGATGCTCGTCGCGACCGTGCGGGCCCTGAGGAACGAGAACTACGGCTTCACCGACATCGCCCTCTACATCGGCGGAGCCGTCCTGGTCCTGCTGCTGTTGTCCTTCGTCGCCGACATCTACCGCGACAAGGGCAAGGGCGCCGAGGAGCCCGTCGGGGAACCGGCCGGCTTCGACCCGATGGCCGGCGGATTCCCCGTACCGCCGATGCCCGGGCAGGAGCTGCCCCCGGTGCCGCGGCGCCGCCCGCGCCGGGACCGGGAGCTGATTGTCAGTGGCGGGCCCGATACTCAGAGTGACGGACCTCTGGGCGGATCTACGGATGGAAAGGAGGCGTCCGATGGCTGAGGAACCCAAGGAGACCGACCCCGGTTTCCTGAACCCCGTGGCCGGCTTCGGCGTGACCTTCAAGGCCATGTTCAAGAAGCGGCTCACCGAGCAGTACCCGGAGCAGCACAAGACCACCGCTCCGCGCTTCCACGGACGGCACCAGCTCAACCGCCATCCGGACGGCCTGGAGAAGTGCGTCGGCTGCGAACTGTGCGCCTGGGCGTGTCCCGCCGACGCGATCTACGTGGAGGGCGCGGACAACACGGACGAGGAGCGCTACTCGCCGGGCGAGCGGTACGGCCGCGTCTACCAGATCAACTACGCCCGCTGCATCCTGTGCGGCCTGTGCATCGAGGCGTGCCCCACGCGCGCGCTGACGATGACCAACGAGTTCGAGCTGGCCGACTCCAGCCGCGCCAACCTCATCTTCACCAAGGAGCAGCTGCTCGCCGGCCTGGAGGAGGGCATGGTCGACTCGCCCCACGCCATGTACCCGGGGACGGACGAGCAGGACTACTACCGGGGTCTGGTCACCGAGGCCGCGCCCGGCACCGAGCAGCAGGTCGCCCACTCCAAGGGGGAGGTCGTCCAGGAGGCCGACTCGACCTTCGGCGGGACCGAGCCGGCGTCCCAGGAGGTGATCCGCCGATGACCGCACAACTCGCCGCCGCAGCGACTCTCTCTGCCGGCACCTCCACCGGAGAGGCCGTCCAGTTCTGGATCCTCGGCACGGTCGCGGTGATCGGCGCCCTGTGCACCGTCTTCATGAAGAAGGCCGTGCACAGCGCGCTCTGCCTCGCCGGGACCATGATCGTGCTGGCGGTGTTCTACCTCGCCAACGGCGCCTACTTCCTCGGCATCGTGCAGATCGTCGTCTACACCGGCGCGGTCATGATGCTGTTCCTGTTCGTGGTGATGCTCGTCGGCGTCACCGCGGCGGACTCCCTGAAGGAGACCATCAAGGGCCAGCGCTGGCTGGCCCTGGCCAGCGGGCTCGGCTTCGGCATCCTGCTGATCGCCGGCATCGGCAACGCCTCCCTCAAGGAGTTCGACGGCCTCGCCCAGGCCAACGCGAACGGCAACGTGGAGGGCATCGCGTCCCTCGTCTTCACCAAGTACGTCTTCGCCTTCGAGATCACCGGCGCGCTGCTCATCACGGCGGCCGTCGGCGCCATGGTGCTCACCCACCGCGAGCGCACCGAGCGGGCCAAGACGCAGCGCGAGCTGTCCGAGGAGCGCGTCCGCGACGGCAAGTACCTGCCGCCGCTGCCCGCGCCCGGTGTCTACGCCCGGCACAACGCGGTCGACATCGCGGGCCTGCTGCCCGACGGCACCCCGTCCGAGCTCACCGTCAGCAAGACGCTGCGCGAGCGGGGCCAGGTACGCGACGTCTCGATGGAGGCGCTGAACGACCTCAAGGCCCTGGAGCAGCGTGCCGAGGAGCGTCTGGAGCGCAAGGCGGTCGGTCCGGCCACCTTCAAGCGGTCCGAGGAGGCGTCGAAGTGAACCCCGTCAACTACCTCTACCTCGCGGCCCTGTTGTTCACGATCGGTGCCACCGGTGTGCTGATCCGGCGCAACGCGATCGTGGTCTTCATGTGCGTCGAGCTGATGCTCAACGCCTGCAACCTCGCGTTCGTCGCCTTCTCGCGGATGCACGGCAACCTCGACGGCCAGATCATCGCCTTCTTCACGATGGTCGTCGCCGCCGCGGAGGTCGTGGTCGGGCTCGCGATCATCGTGTCCCTGTTCCGTTCCCGCCACTCGGCCTCGGTCGACGACGCCAGCCTGATGAAGCTGTAAGGGGCTGAAACGTGGAGAACCTGATTGCGCTGCTGGTGGCGGCGCCTCTGCTCGGAGCGGCGGTCCTGCTGTGCGGTGGCCGTCGGCTGGACGCCGTCGGCCACTGGATCGGCACGCTGCTGGCCGCCGCGTCCTTCGTGATCGGCGTCGTCCTCTTCGCCGACATGCTCGGCAGCGGCGCCGAGGACCGCACCCTGACGCAGCACCTGTTCAGCTGGATCCCGGTGGAGGGATTCCAGGCCGACGTCGCCTTCCGGCTCGACCAGCTGTCGATGACGTTCGTCCTGCTGATCACCGGCGTCGGCTCGCTGATCCACCTGTACTCGGTCGCGTACATGGAGCACGACGAGCGGCGCCGCCGCTTCTTCGGCTATCTGAACCTGTTCCTCGCGGCGATGCTGATCCTCGTCCTCGCCGACAACTACCTGCTGCTGTACGTCGGCTGGGAGGGCGTCGGTCTCGCCTCCTACCTGCTGATCGGCTTCTGGCAGCACAAGCCCAGCGCGGCCACGGCCGCGAAGAAGGCCTTCCTGGTCAACCGCGTCGGCGACATGGGCCTGTCGATCGCGATCATGCTGATGTTCCTCTGGTTCGGCACCTTCGCCTTCGGGCCGGTGCTCGGTTCGCTGGAGGAGCCCGGCCTCGCGGGACAGGCCGGCGAGGGCAAACTCACCGCGATCGCGCTGATGCTGCTGCTCGCCGCCTGCGGAAAGTCCGCCCAGGTGCCGCTGCAGTCCTGGCTCGGTGACGCGATGGAGGGCCCGACCCCGGTCTCCGCCCTCATCCACGCCGCGACCATGGTGACCGCGGGTGTGTACCTGATCGTCCGCTCGGCGGCCGTCTTCAACGGCGCTCCGGACGCCCAGCTGGTGGTCACGGTCGTCGGCGCGGTCACGCTGCTGTTCGGTGCGATCGTCGGTTGCGCGAAGGACGACATCAAGAAGGCGCTGGCCGGCTCGACCATGTCGCAGATCGGCTACATGGTGCTGGCCGCGGGCCTCGGCCCCATCGGCTACGTCTTCGCGATCATGCACCTGGTGACGCACGGCTTCTTCAAGGCCGGGCTGTTCCTCGGCGCCGGCTCCGTCATGCACGGCATGAACGACGAGGTCGACATGCGCCGCTACGGCGGCCTGCGGAAGTACATGCCGGTCACGTTCGTCACCTTCGGCCTCGGCTATCTCGCCATCATCGGCTTCCCGGGCCTGTCCGGCTTCTTCTCCAAGGACAAGATCATCGAGGCGGCGTTCGCCAAGGGCGGCACCGAGGGCTGGATCCTCGGCGCGTGCGCCCTGCTCGGCGCGGCCCTCACCGCGTACTACATGACGCGCGTGATGCTGATGACGTTCTTCGGCGAGGAGCGCTGGCGCAAGGCCCCGACGCCGTCCCCGGCCGAGCCCGACGTGGAGCCGGCCGCCGAGACACGCGGCGAGTACGAACCGCCGCACCCGCACGAGTCCCCGAAGATCATGACGATCCCGATGATCGTGCTGGCCGTCGGATCGGTGGCGGGCGGTGCCTTCTTCAGCATCGGCGACCGCTTCCTGCACTGGCTGGAGCCCATCACCGGGCACAGCCACGGGGACGCGCCGATCAGCGCCGGGGTGGTCACCGGGGCCACCGTGGCCTGCATGGTCATCGGCGTGGCGATCGCCTGGGCGCAGTACGGACGGCGTCCGGTCCCGGCCGTCGCCCCGCGCGGGTCGCTGCTCACCCGGGCCGCCCGGCGCGACCTGCTCCAGGACGACTTCAACCACGTCGTCCTGGTCCGCGGCGGCGAGCACCTCACGCGCTCGCTGGTCTACGTCGACCACACCCTGGTCGACGGGGTCGTCAACGGCACGGCGGCCTCGGTCGGCGGCCTGTCCGGGCGGATGCGCAAGCTGCAGAACGGCTTCGCGCGCTCGTACGCGGTCTCGATGTTCGGCGGTGCGGCGGTCCTCGTCGCCGCGACCCTGCTGATGAGGGCGGTCTGATACCGATGTCCTTTCCCCTGCTGACAGCGACGGCGGTGGTCCCGGCCGTCGGGGCGATCGCCACGGCCGCCGTGCCGGCCGCGAAACGCGGCTTCGCCAAGTGGCTGGCGCTGGCCTTCTCGATCGCCACCTTCGTCCTCGCCGAGCTGGTGGTCGTCCGCTTCGACCCCGGCGGCGACCGCTACCAGCTCACCGAGTCGCACTCCTGGATCGCGGACTTCGGGGTGCGGTACGAACTGGGCGTGGACGGCATCGCCGTGGCGCTCATCGCGCTGACCACCCTCCTCGTCCCCTTCATCATCCTCGCGGGCTGGCACGACGCCGACCCGCTGGAGACCGGCAGCAAGCGGTGGCGGCCGACGCAGGGCTTCTTCGCCCTGATCCTGGCCGTCGAGGCGATGGTGATCATCTCCTTCGAGGCCACCGACGTCTTCCTCTTCTACATCTTCTTCGAAGCCATGCTGATCCCGCTGTACTTCCTGATCGGCGGCTTCGGGGACCGGGCCCACGAGCACGGTGAGAAGACGGCCGCCACGCAGCGGTCGTACGCGGCGGTGAAGTTCCTCCTCTACAACCTGGCCGGCGGTCTGATCATGCTGGCCGCGGTGATCGGGCTGTACGTGGTCGCCGGGAGCTTCTCCCTCACCGAGATCGCCGAGGCGCGGGCCAACGGGTCGCTGGACATGGCGACCACCACCGAACGCTGGCTGTTCCTCGGCTTCTTCTTCGCCTTCGCGGTGAAGGCGCCGATGTGGCCGCTGCACACCTGGCTGCCCAACGCGATGGGGGAGGCCACCGCGCCGGTCGCGGTGCTCATCACGGCGGTGGTCGACAAGGTCGGCACCTTCGCGATGCTCCGCTTCTGCCTCCAGCTGTTCCCGGAGGCGAGCAAGTGGGCGACGCCCGTGATCCTCGTCCTGGCGGTGATCAGCATCATCTACGGGGCGCTGCTCGCGGTCGGCCAGCGCGACATCAAGCGTCTGATCGCCTACGCGTCGATCTCGCACTTCGGCTTCATCATCATGGGCATCTTCGCGATGACCAGCCAGGGCCAGTCCGGCGCGACCCTGTACATGGTCAACCACGGCATCTCGACGGCCGTGCTGATGCTGATCGCCGGCTTCCTGATCTCCCGGCGCGGCTCGCGGCTCATCGCCGACTACGGCGGTGTGCAGAAGGTCGCCCCGGTGCTCGCCGGCACGTTCCTGATCGGCGGCCTGGCCACCCTGTCGCTGCCGGGTCTCGCGCCCTTCGTCAGCGAGTTCCTGGTGCTGGTGGGCACGTTCACGCGCTATCCGGTGATCGGCATCATCGCCACCTTCGGCATCGTCCTCGCCGCGCTCTACACCCTCGTCCTGTACCAGCGGACGATGACCGGGCCGGTGAAGCCCGAGGTGAGGGCCATGCCCGACCTGCGGGTGCGTGAGCTGGTGGTCGTGGCGCCGCTGGTGGCGCTGCTGATCTTCCTGGGCGTCTACCCGAAGCCCATCACGGACATCGTCAACCCCGCGGTGCAGCAGACCATGTCCGACGTACACAAGAAGGACCCCCAGCCCGAGGTGGAGGCGGCCAAGTGAGCGCATCAGCCGTCCACAGCCTGTGGACAACGGCGGCAACGGCGGCCGACCCGATCGCGAAGATCGACGCACCGAAGATCGAGTACGGGCAGCTCGCGCCCACGCTCATCGTCATCGGCGCGGCGATCGTCGGAATCCTGGTCGAGGCCTTCGTGCCGCGCAGGTCCCGCTACTACGCACAGATCTTCGTCTCCGTCGTCGCGCTCGTCGCCGCCTTCGCCGCGGTCGTCGCGCTCGCGGCGCGCGGATACGGCACGACCAAGGCGGGCATCGCGGCGATGGGCGCCATCGCCGTCGACGGGCCGGCCCTCTTCCTGCAGGGCACGATCCTGCTGGCGGCGCTGGTCGGCGTGTTCACCTTCGCCGAGCGGCGGCTCGACCCGGAGACGCACGGCAACCGCGTCGACTCCTTCGCCGCGCAGGCCGCGTCCGTGCCGGGCAGTGAGAGCGAGCAGAAGGCGGTGAAGGCCGGGTTCACCACCACCGAGGTGTTCCCGCTGCTGCTCTTCGCCGTCGCCGGCATGCTGATCTTCCCCGCGGCCAACGACCTGCTGACGCTGTTCGTCGCCCTGGAGGTCTTCTCCCTCCCGCTGTACCTGCTGTGCGCGCTGGCCCGGCGCAAGCGGCTGATGTCGCAGGAGGCGGCCGTCAAGTACTTCCTGCTCGGCGCGTTCGCCTCCGCGTTCACCCTGTTCGGCATCGCCCTGCTCTACGGCTACTCGGGCTCGATGTCGTACGGCACGATCGCGCAGGTCGTCGACGGCACCGTGCAGAACGTCACCCCGGCGCTCGCCGGGACCATGGGCAACGACGCGCTGCTGCTCGTCGGGTCCGCGCTGATCGTCATGGGCCTGCTGTTCAAGGTGGGCGCGGTGCCGTTCCACATGTGGACGCCGGACGTGTACCAGGGCGCGCCGACGCCGGTGACCGGCTTCATGGCGGCGGCGACCAAGGTCGCGGCCTTCGGCGCGCTGCTGCGCATCCTCTACGTCGTCCTGCCCGGCCTGCGCTGGGACTGGCGGCCGGTGATGTGGGCCGTGGCGATCGTCACCATGCTGGGCGGCGCGATCGTCGCGATCACCCAGACGGACATCAAGCGGCTGCTGGCGTACTCGTCGATCGCGCACGCGGGCTTCATCCTCGCGGGTGTCATCGCGACCACGCCGGAGGGCGTCTCGTCCGTCCTCTTCTACCTGGCCGCGTACTCCTTCGTGACGATCGGCGCCTTCGCGGTGGTCACGCTGGTGCGCGACGCGGGCGGCGAGGCGACGCACCTGTCGAAGTGGGCGGGGCTCGGGCGCAGGTCGCCGCTGGTGGCGGCCGTGTTCGCGGTGTTCCTGCTGGCCTTCGCCGGCATCCCGCTGACCTCCGGTTTCTCGGGCAAGTTCGCCGTGTTCAAGGCGGCGGCGGAGGGCGGCGCGGCCCCGCTGGTCGTGATCGGTGTGATCTCGTCGGCGATCGCGGCGTTCTTCTACATCCGCGTGATCGTGCTGATGTTCTTCAGCGAGCCGCGGCCCGAGGGCCCGACCGTCGCGGTGCCGTCCCCGCTGACCATGACGGCGATCGGCGTCGGGGTGGCGGTCACGGTGGTCCTCGGCGTGGCACCGCAGTACTTCCTGGACCTGGCGGGACAGGCGGGAGTGTTCGTGCGCTGACACGGCACCCGCCTGTTCGGATACGGCTGCGGCCCGGCACCCTCTGGGAGTGCCGGGCCGCAGAGTGCGTACGAGGGCTACTCCCCGCTACGACGTGCCTTGATCGCGGTCAGGTCCAGATCCATCGGGAAAGGCGCGCTCACCTTCATGCGCTCGCGGAAGATGCCGACGCTGGTGTAGGCGCCGGTGGTGGGCTCCAGCTCGAAGGCGTGGACGACGGCGAGGGCCCTTGTCGTTCTCCACCGCCAGTAGTGGCCAATGCCGGCCCGGGCGTACTTCAAGGGCTTGGTCTCGCGGTCGCGGGAGACGGATTCGGCGGAAACGACCTCGATGGCCAGGATGACGGCCTCGGCGGGGTAGCGAGTCTGCTCCGGATCGTCTACCACGTCGCCCCGCACGACAATGACATCCGGCTCGGGCCGGTTCTGCCGGTCGATGTCGATGGTGAACTCGCGGATGACCTCGTACTGCGACGGTGCGAGGGACTGGAGCTGCCAGTTGAGGAAGTCGACAGCGCGTGAGTGGAAGAGGGTCTGCGGACTCACGAAGACGAGGCTCCCGTCGATCAGCTCCGTGTGCGGAGGCAGGTTCGGAAGCCGGTCCAGGTCGTCCGCGGTCCAGCCGCCTTCCGGCGGGATGGGCCAGGCGGGCTCGGACGCCTTCGGTGGGACGCTCATCAGTGCTCCCATGGGACGGAGTCTCGCGGGTGCAATCAGACTATCCGCCGGAAACGGACGGGTCTCCCGCGAACGTGTGAACGACTGTCGTGTCCTTGACGCGGGTCACGTCGGGCGACCTGTGGACAACTCCGGGGCTGTCGGCGCGGACCCCTATCGTTGAGGCAGTGGTCGGGACAGGACGGGCGCGGCAGGACGTACGGGGGACGGGACGATGGGCGTGATCGGCGAGATGACAGAGACGGCAGAGGCCGGGCGGCTGGACAGCGAGACGCTGGCCACGCTGCACCGGGTCTTCGGGTACGAGGCCTTCCGCGGTGAGCAGGAGGCGGTCGTCGACCACGTGGTGGCGGGCGGCGACGCCGTCGTGCTCATGCCCACCGGCGGCGGCAAGTCGCTGTGCTACCAGATCCCGGCCCTGGTCAGGCCCGGCACGGGCATCGTGGTCTCGCCGCTCATCGCCCTGATGCAGGACCAGGTGGACGCGCTGCGCGCCCTCGGTGTGCGGGCCGGGTTCATGAACTCCACGCAGGACTTCGACGAGCGTCGCGTGGTGGAGGCCGAGTTCCTCGCCGGCGAGTTGGACCTGCTGTACCTGGCGCCCGAGCGGCTGCGGCTGGAGAGCACCCTCGACCTGCTCTCCCGAGGCAAGATCTCCCTCTTCGCGATCGACGAGGCGCACTGCGTCTCCCAGTGGGGCCACGACTTCCGGCCCGACTACCTGGCCCTGTCCCTGCTCGGCGAGCGCTGGCCGGACGTGCCCCGGCTCGCGCTCACGGCGACGGCCACCCACGCCACCCACCGCGAGATCACCGAGCGGCTGAACATGCCGGCGGCGCGGCACTTCGTGGCCAGCTTCGACCGGCCGAACATCCAGTACCGGATCGTGCCGAAGACCGACCCCAGGAAGCAGCTGCTGAGCTTTCTGCGTGAGGAGCACGCCGGGGACGCGGGCATCGTCTACTGCCTCTCGCGCAATTCCGTCGACAAGACCGCCGAGTTCCTGGCGCGCAACGGCATCGAGGCCGTGCCGTACCACGCGGGCCTGGACGCCGGCACCCGCGCGGCGCACCAGTCGAGGTTCCTGCGCGAGGAGGGCCTGGTGGTCGTGGCGACCATCGCCTTCGGCATGGGCATCGACAAGCCGGACGTCCGCTTCGTCGCCCACCTCGACCTGCCCAAGTCGGTCGAGGGCTACTACCAGGAGACCGGCCGCGCCGGGCGGGACGGACTGCCGTCGACGGCCTGGATGGCGTACGGGCTCAACGACGTCGTGCAGCAGCGCAAGCTGATCCAGTCCGGTGAGGGCGACGAGGCGTTCCGCCGCCGGGCCCAGTCCCACCTGGACGCGATGCTCGCCCTGTGCGAGACCGTCCGGTGCCGCCGCGGGCAGCTCCTCGCCTACTTCGGACAGGACCCGGATCCGGCCGGCTGCGGCAACTGCGACACCTGCCTGACCCCGCCCGAGACCTGGGACGGCACGGTGGCGGCGCAGAAGGTGCTGTCGACCGTGGTGCGGCTGAAGCGGGAACGCGGGCAGAAGTTCGGCGCCGGGCAGATCATCGACATCCTGCTGGGCAAGCGCACGGCCAAGGTGATCCAGTTCGACCACGACCAGCTCTCCGTCTTCGGCATCGGCGAGGAGCTGACCGAGGGCGAGTGGCGGGGCGTCACCCGGCAGCTGCTGGCCCAGGGGCTGCTCGCGGTCGAGGGCGAGTACGGCACGCTGGTGCTGACCGAGGACAGCGGGGCGGTGCTGCGGCGGGAGCGGGAGGTGCCGCTGCGCAAGGAACCCGAGAAGGCGGCCACGGCCAAGTCGGCGGGCGGCGGACGTGGCGAGCGCAAGGCCAAGGCCGCCGCGGCCGAACTGCCCGCGGAGCTGCAGCCCGCCTTCGAGGCGCTGCGTGCCTGGCGGGCCGAGCAGGCCCGCGAGCAGGGCGTCCCGGCGTACGTCATCTTCCACGACGCCACCCTCCGGGAGATCGTCACCGTCTGGCCCACCTCGGTCGGGCAGCTCGGGGGCATCAGCGGAGTCGGCGAGAAGAAGCTGGCGACGTACGGGGAGGGCGTGGTCGCGGTGCTGGCGGGACTGGCCGGACCGGCCGCCGCCACGGCGCCCGCGCCGGCTCCGTCGGCCGGCCCGGGCACCGGTTCCGGTTCGGGGCTCGGCGCGGACGACTGGCCCGAGCACGAGGAAGAGCCCGAGCCCGAGGACTGGATATAGGGACGCGCCGGCAGGGCCGCCGCGTCCGCGGCGTCACAACGCCCGCGTCGCGTACGCCCGGACGTCGGCGTCCGTGTCGCTCGTGACGGTCGCGAGCGCCGTCCGGGCGTCCTCGGTGGTGGCCGTGTGCCGGGTCAGGGCCAGGACGGCGGCCTTGCGGACATCGGCGTTCGGATCGGCGAGGACCTTGGCGAGGACGGGGACCGCGGCGTCGGACGCGGCGGCGGACAGTGCGGTGGCCGCGCCCGCCCGCACCTGCCAGGCGGGGTCGGACAGCGCGGCGACCGCCCGTGCCGCCAGCGGGGCCGGGCAGCCCGTCTCCGCCAGCGCCGCGAAGGCCGCGCCCCGGACCAGGGCGTCGGGGTCCTCGGTGAGCCGGTCGTGAGCGCCGCCCGCCCGAGGGGCCGCCCGCAGCGTGCCCAGTGCCTTGGCGACGGCGACCCGGACCTCGCGGGACGGGTCCCCGGCGGCCGGTGAGAGCGACTGGGCGGCGTCCAGGGAGACCAGTCCGCGCACGGCCTCGATGCGCACGGAGGTGTCCGGATCGCCGAGGGCCCCGGCGAACGTGCCGGGGTCGCCCAGCCGCAGGACGCGCAGCAGGTCGAGCGCGGTGGCCCGGACCACCGGGTCGGACCGGTCCAGCGCCCGGACGAGGGGCTCGCCCAGCGCCGGTTCGGGTGCCAGCGTCTCGGCCAGCTCGCGCAGCGAGGCCGCGGCGGCGGCGCGTACCTCGCCGTCCGGGTCGGACAGAGCGGTGGCGAGCGCCGGACCGGTGCCGGCGGGCACGGTCTCGGTCAGCACGGTGACCGCTGTGCGCCGGACGGCGGGCTCGGGGTCGGACAGGTACGGCCGGAGGGTGGCGAGTTCGGGCTCGTTCTCCGCCAGGGCCAGCAGTTCCAGCAGCCGGGGGGAGGACGTCGCGGCCGGTTCGGCGGTCTCGTGGCCGCCGTCGCCCGAGGCCACCGCGGGCGGCGCGCCCGTGGCAAGGGGCGCGGCGTCGCGTGCGCCGGCCGTGGCCACCTGCTCCGGGTGCACCTCGCCGAGGTGCCGGGAGGGGCCGCCGACCGGCGTGAACTCGTCGATCGGCACCAGATAGGGAGCAACGGGACGGGCCGTGAACTCCATCGCGCCGGAGGGGGACTTGTGCAGATCGAGGTGGTGGAACCAGGAGACGTCGTCGCGCTCGGGGATGTCGACGCGCTCGTGGTAGAGGCCCCAGCGGGACTCCGTGCGGGCCAGGGAGGCCCGGGCGGCCATCTCCGCGCAGTCGCGGATGAAGCCGACCTCGGCGCAGCGCATCAGCTCGTGCGGGGTGCGGGCGCCCATCGCCGCGATGTCCGCGCGCATCCGCTCGAAGGACTCCAGGGCGAGCGACAGCCGCGCCCCGGACTTCGGCGGGGCCACGTAGTCGTTCACGAAGCGGCGCAGTTTGTACTCGACCTGGGGCTGCGGCGGGCCGTCGGGGTTGCGCAGCGGGCGGTAGACCAGTTCGTGCGCGGCGTGCAGCTGGTCGGCCGGCAACTCGCCCTCGTACGGCCGGTACCGGGCGGCGTCGGCGCCCGCCAGGTCGCCGAAGACGAACGCGCCGATCATGTAGTTGTGCGGCACGCAGGCGAGGTCTCCGGCGGCGTAGAGGCGGGGGACGGTGGTGCGGGCGTGGTCGTCGACGCGGACGCCGGAGGCGGAGTGGCCGCCGCACAGGCCGATCTCGGAGATGTGCATCTCGACGTCGTGAGTGCGGTAGTCGTGGCCGCGGCCCGCGTGGAAGGTTCCGCGGGTGGGGCGTTCGGTGGAGTGCAGGATCGACTCCAGGGCGGAGACCGACTCCTCCGGCAGGTGGCTGAGCTTCAGGTACACCGGGCCGCGGTCGCTGGCGACCTCCGCCGCGAACTCGGCCATCATCTGGCCCGACCAGTAGTCGGAGTCGACGAAGCGCTCGCCGTGCCGGTTGACCTGGTAGCCGCCGAAGGGGTTGGCGACGTAGGCGCAGGCGGGGCCGTTGTAGTCCTTGATCAGCGGGTTGATCTGGAAGCACTCGATGCCGGTCAGTTCGGCGCCCGCGTGGTAGGCCATGGCGTAGCCGTCGCCCGCGTTGGTGGGGTTCTCGTAGGTGCCGTAGAGATAGCCGGAGGCGGGCAGGCCGAGCCGGCCGGCGGCGCCGGTCGCCAGGATCACGGCACCCGCGCGGACGGTCACGAACCGCCCCGTGCGGGTGTTGAAGCCGGCCGCGCCCACCGCCCGGCCCTCCGCCGTCAGGACCCGTACCGGCATCACGCGGTTCTCGATGCGGATCCGCTCCCGCATCTCGCGCCGCCGAAGCTGCCGGTACAGGACCTTCTTGACGTCCTTGCCCTCCGGCATCGGCAGCACGTAGGAGCCGGACCGGTGCACCTGGCGGACCGCGTAGTCGCCGTGCTCGTCCTTCTCGAACTTCACCCCGTACGACTCCAGCCGCTGGACCATGGCGAAGCCGCGGGTGGCGGTCTGGCGGACGGTGGACTGGTCGACGATGCCGTCGTTGGCGCGGGTGATCTCGGCGACGTAGTCGTCGGGTTCGGCACGGCCGGGGATGACGGCGTTGTTGACGCCGTCCATGCCCATGGCGAGGGCGCCGGAGTGGCGGACGTGGGCCTTCTCCAGCAGCAGTACGTCCGCGCCGTGCTCGGCGGCGGTCAGCGCGGCCATGGTGCCGGCGGTGCCGCCGCCGATGACGAGGACGTCGCAGGTGAGTTCTTCGGCGTCGGTGAGGGCGGGGATCTCCACCAGGGGGCCTTTCAGGTGCCGAGGGATGTCAGGACGTCGCGCCGCAGCGCCACGCGGGCCGGGTCGTCGTGCGCGGCGCGGTCCCGGGGGCGGGGCACGTCGCGTACGGCGGTGAGCCGGCCGGAACCGAGCAGGGCGACCCGGTCGCCGAGGAACAGGGCCTCGTCCACGTCGTGGGTGACGAAGACGACGGTCGCGCCCGTGCCGCGCAGCACCTCGACCAGCAGGTCCTGCATCCCGGCGCGGGTCTGGGCGTCGAGGGCGCCGAAGGGCTCGTCCATCAGGACGGCCCGGGGGCGCGCGGCGAGGGCCCTGGCAAGCTGGGCGCGCTGGCGCTGGCCCCCGGAGACGCGGTGCGGCAACTGCCGGGCGTGCGCGGCGAGTCCGACCCGCTCCAGCCAGGCGGCCGCCTGTTCCCGGCGCTCGGCGCGGGGCAGGCCCTGGATGGCGAGGGGGAGTTTGACGTTGGCGCGCAGCGAGCGCCAGGGCAGGAGGGCGTCCTCCTGGAAGACCAGGGCGCGGTCCGCCCCCGGTCCGTCGATGCGCCGGCCGTCCTGCTCGGCGGTCCCGGCCAGCGGGGGCAGCAGACCGGCCAGGGTGCGCAGCAGCGTCGACTTGCCGCAGCCCGACGGGCCGACCACGGTGAGGATCCCGCCCGGGGAGACGTCGACGTCCACACCGGTCAGCGCGGGGGCGTCCGGGCGGCCGAGGACGGCGCCGCGCAGGGCGAGGCGGGTGCCGCGCGAGGAGCTCCGGGGGCCGGCGGCCGGACGGGTCTCAGTCTCGGACGAGGTGCTCATCGCGTGCCTCCTCGGGCTCGGTGCCCTTGCGTACGGCGGGTACGGCGGGTACGGCGGTGCGGGCGGAGGGTGCGGCCGTGCCGGCCCGCGCGGACCTGGGGCGGGCGGCGCCGGGCACGTACGAAGCACGCGGCAGCCAGCGGGTCAGGCGGCGGCCCAGCAGCTCCACGGCCGTGGAGGTCAGCCAGCCCAGCACCCCGATGGTGGCCATGCCGACGAACACGCCCGGGTAGTCGACGACGGTGTAGTCCTGCCAGGTGCGGTACCCGACGCCGTACTGGCCGGAGATCATCTCGGCGGAGATCACGCAGATCCACGACACGCCGATCCCGACCGACAGCCCGCCGAAGACGCCGGGCAGCGCGCCCGGCAGGACGACCGAGGCGAGCACCCGCCACCGGCCGCCGCCCATCGTGCGCACCGCCTCCTCCCACACGGGGGTCAGCGCGCGGACCGCGTGCCGGGTGGAGACCAGGACCGGGAAGAAGGCGGCGGTGCAGGTGATGAAGACGATGCCCTGTTCGTTGGAGGGGAAGAGGAGGATCGCGACGGGGACCAGGGCGATGGCCGGGATCGGGCGGATCACTTCCAGCACCGGGCCGAGGAGGTCCTCGGCGAGCCGCGAGCGGGCCACGAGCACGCCGGTGGCCACGCCCAGGACGGCGGCGAGCAGGAAGCCGGTGAGGATGCGGGTGAGGCTGTCGGTGAGGTCCGTCCAGTAGTCGGGGCCGGCCAGCCGGTCGGCGAAGGTGCGGGCCACGTCGGTGACGGTGGGGAACTGCGAGAAGCGCAGCCAGAGGTCGATGTCCCGGCTGGTCAGCAGCTGCCACAGACCGAGGGCGGCGGCGAGCGAGGCGACGCGCAGCGCATACCGGGTCACGACGCGCGCTCCAGTGCCTCGGCGTACGTGACGACGCGTGCTCCGCCGTGCCCGGCGCGGTACGCCTCGGCGGTCGCCGGTGTGACGAACGGCAGCAGCTCGTCGCCGTCGGCCACCCACACCGACCGGTCGGCGAACCACAGGGTGCCGGTGGTGGTGTCGGGGACGTAGGCGGCCCGGACGTCGTCGCGGTGCGCGGCGACGTGCCGCAGCAGGGCGGTGGGGGAGGCGAAGGACACGGTCTTGCGCGCGCCCTCGGGCCAGACCTCGCCGGCCGGTTCCGGGGGCGTGGCGGAGAGCCGCTCGGCGTAATGGGCCGGGCCGAGTGCCTTGCGCACGTACCGGTCGTCGACGAAGGCGTCCACGTCCACGTCGCCGGTCAGCTTCGCGTCCTTGAGGACCGACACGTCCTCCTTCAGGGCCGCCACGAGCTGGGGCTTGATCGCCGGGTCGAAGGTGGCGATGCCCTGGGCGCCGTTGTAGAGGTAGACGGCCTCGGCGGGCAGGCCGGTGGCCTTCGCGACCGTCTCGGCGGCGTCCACCGGGTGCGCGTTCAGGTAGTCGGTCGCCTGGGTCTGGGCCTTCAGGAAGGCGTCCAGCACGGCCGGGTGCTTCTTCGCGAAGTCCTCGCGGGCGGTGACCCCGTGGAAGGTGGGCAGGTTCAGCTGCGCACCGTCGTACAGGGCCTTCGCCTTGCCCTGCTGGGCCAGCAGGCCGGGCCAGGCGACGAACTGCGACAGGGCGTCCGCGCTGCCCGAGGACAGGGCGGAAGCGCCCACGGCCGGCTGCTGGTTGAGCTTCTCGATGTCCTTGTCCGGGTCGAGGCCGGCCCGCTGGAGCGCCCGTACGAGGGTGCCGTCGGCGGCCGAGCCGACGCTGGTCGAGACCTTCTTGCCCTTGAGGTCCGTCAGGGAGGCGAGCGATGAGTCGGGTGCGGTGACGATGGTGTTGAGGCCGCCGCGGAGGTTGTAGCCGGTGACCGAGACCAGGCGGGTCGGCTTGCCGAGCTGCTTGCCGCGGGCCGCGTTGATGAGCAGCGGGAAGTCGCCCATCGAGCCGATGTCGATCTTCCCGGCGGTCATCTGCGCGGTGATGGGCGCGCCGGTCGCGTAGTCCTGCCAGTTCACCTTGTAGGTGACGCCGTCACCGAGGGCGTTGAGCTGCTTCTCGAAGTAGCCGAGGGAGCGCAGGAGGGTGCCGGCCGTGACCGTGTTGATCGTCCGGGACTGGTAGCCGACGGTCACGGTGACCGTCGAGCCGTCGGCGGACGCGTCGCCGCCGCAGGCGGTGAGGGGGAGGAGCAGGGCGGCGACGGCCGTGGAGGCCAGGACGGCGGAACGTTCGGGTTTCATGGGAGTCGGCCTCTCACCGCAGCAGGTAGGGCATGTTGACCGTGACGGCCCCGGTGGGGCAGCGGGCGGCGCACGGGCCGCAGTACCAGCACTCGTCGACGTGCATGTACGCCTTGCCGTTGCTCTCGTCGATGGCGAGGGAGTCCAGCGGGCACATGTCCACGCAGAGGGTGCAGCCGTCGATGCACTTCGACTCGTCGATGGTCACGGGCACGTCGGCCCGCTGGGGCGCCAAGGGCATGGCTGTCTCCAGGGATGTGCGCGAAGGAGGGTGGTTACCGGGACCGGTGCAGGAGGCCGCTCATCGCGATGCGGTCACCGCGGAAGCGGATGAACTCCAGGTCGACGGGGCGGCCGTCCGCGAGGTGGGTGAGGCGTTCCAGCATGAGGACCGCCGTGCCGCGCGGCGCCTCGAGCACGGCGGAGCAGTGCGCGTCCGCGGTGACCGCCTCCAGGGTGATCTCGGCGTGGCCGAGGGGCCGGCCGGTGACGGACTCCAGGAGGCGGAAGACGTCGGTGTTCTCCAGGTCGGCGCCGAGCAGGGCGGTGCCGATGTCGAGGGGCAGGTAGGTGAGGTCGAGGGAGAGCGGGATGCCGTTCAGGCGGCGCAGGCGCTCGATGTAGAGGACGTCGGTGCCGGGTGGCACGTGGAGGCGTTCGGCGACCGGGGCGGGTGCCCGGACCGGGACCGTCGTGCGGACCTCGTTGGTGACCCGGCCGTGTTCGTGCAGGGTTTCGGCCAGGCCCATCAGACGGTCCAGGCCGTGGGCGTACTTGCGGGCCACGACCACCGTGCCGACGCCGGGCTGGCGGGCGACGAGGCCTTCGGCGCGGAGCAGGTCCAGTGCCTCACGGACGGTGTTGCGGGAGGCGCCGTACTCGGTGGCGAGGGCGTCCTCGTGGGGCAGCGTGGCGTCGGGGAAGGCCTCCGTGAGGATCTGGCGGCGGAGCAGGTCGGCGAGTTGGCGGGCCCGGTCGGCGCGCAGCCGCCGCCGCGCGCGGTGGGCGGCGACGGTGGTCGCGCCCTGGCCGGCGTGGTCTCGGATGCGGTCGGTGGGGGGCATGGCTGGAACCATACCTATCCGGTCGGGTTTGCGGTGTTGCTGGATTGTTGCGCCACCGAGGGCTCCGCCGGGGGTGGGGGTGAGCTGGGGTTTCCTGGCGGGTGGGGGGAGATGTGCCACCGGGGTGCGGGGCGGGTGGGGTCGGCTGCGGGGGTCCGGTGTGTGCCGGTGCGGGGTGTCGGTGCCGGGCGGGGGTCGGGGGTGTGGCCCGGCGTCGCGGGGTGCCGCCGCGCCCACCTGTGCCGCCCCTGAGGGCACCTCCCAAGCCGTTCAGGCACCGGGGGGCGCGTGACTGCCGCGGCCAAGGCGGCCAAGGCGGCACGGTGGCTCCCGCGGCACGACGGCTGTCCGCGGCTGCGGCTGTGGCTGCGGCGGCTGCGCGCGACTCGTCACCGGTCGGTCGGACCGGGGCCGACGGCCCGCACGCGGGCGGTGTCGCGGCCAGGGCGGCACGGCGGCTGTCCGAGGCTCCCGCGCCTAGGGCGGCTCGTCACCGCGGCGGTCGACCAGGCGGCCCCTGCGTGGGCGGTGTCGCGGCCATGGCGGCCACGCGACTGCCCGCGGCTCCCGCGACCAGGGCGGCTCGTCACCGCGGCGGTCGACCGGGGCCTTCGCCATGGCGCGGGCGGCACGGTGGCTGTCGCGGCTGCCCCGTCGCACCGGTCGAGCGTGGTCACGTCAGAGCCGTCAGGCCCGGGGCGAAGGTGATCAGGAGGGGGAGGAGCGGGACCAGGGCGGCCGTCGCCGTGGTCAGGGCTCGGTGGCGGGGGGTCAGGCGGGGCGGGGGTTCCAGGAGACGGTCGACCCGTTCGCCGAGGAGACGGTGGCTGGAGGCGCAGGACAGGACGCCCCGGTGCTGGTTGAGCTCGATCAGGGCCAGTGCCGTGGTCAGGTGGCCGCAGCGCCGGGAGGCGGTGTCGTCGGCGGCGAGTTCGACCAGGCGGTGGGTCTGGTCGCAGAAGTGGGAGAAGAGCGGGACCCGCGGGAAGCCGGTGGCCAGGGCGGTGGACAGGTGCAGCAGCCAGTCGTGGCGGGCCCGGGCGTGGCCGCGTTCATGGGTGAGCACGGCGTCGAGCTGATGGTCGGTGAGGCGGTGCAGGGCGCCCGTGGTGACGATCAGCTGGGGCGGGCTGCCGGGCATCCACCAGGCGTCCGGGTACTCGTCCTCCAGGACAAGGAGGGGACCGCGGGCCCGGGGGAGGCCGGCGGGCAGGTCGGGGGCGCGTTCGCGCAGGTGCGCGCGGGACCGGGCGCGGCGCCGGCGGGCCTCGACGAGCTCGCGGGCGAGCATCGCGGTCGTCCAGGCGGCGCCGCCGGCCAGCAGCAGGGTGAAGGCGGCCGCCCAGGGCGGGCCGGCGGAGAGGTTGTAGGCGGCGGTCACCGCGGGCGGCGCCGGTGCGAACAACTGGGCGCGCACGGTGCCGAAGACGGCGGTGGCGCCGAGGGCGAGGGACGTCAGGCAGCACAGCAGGACGGTGGCGACCAGGCACTGCCACACCCACAGCGCGACGACGGGATCCCGCTCGGGCCACGCGGACCGGGTCAGCGCGCGCGGCACCGGCACGGCGGCGGTCACGGCGACGGCGAACAGCAGGAGCAGGCAAACGGTCATGCCACGGGCTCCGGATCCTGGTCGGAAAGGCGGCTCTGGCTGTGGTGCTGTGGTGCTGCGCGGCGGTGTGCACCGCCCGACGCCAGTATGACGGGGACGGGCGGTGCCAGTCAGGTGCCGACGGGCATCGGATTCCCGTGCGGCAGGCCAGGGGCGCGGCCCGCGCCCGGCACGTGCCTACCGTCCGACCACCCGCCCGGTCACCTCCCCGAGCCCCACCCGCAGGCCGCCCGGACCCGGTGCCCACGCGGACAGGGTCACCACGTCCCCGTCCTCCAGGAACGTCCGCTTGCCGTCGGGGAGTTCCAGCGGATCGCGGCCGTTCCAGGTCAGCTCCAGCAGCGACCCGCGCTCCCGCTCGGTGGGCCCGCTCACCGTGCCCGAGCCGTAGAGGTCGCCGGTGCGCAGGGAGGCGCCGTTGACGGTCATGTGGGCGAGCTGCTGCGCGGCGGTCCAGTACATGGTGGAGAAGGGCGGCTCGGAGATCACGTGCCCGTTGACCGCGACCGAGATCCGCAGGTCGTAGCCGCCCGGTTCCTCCTCGGCGTCGTCCAGGTAGGGCAGCAGCCCGTGGGTGCGCTCGGGCGGGGCCACCCGCGCCTCGTCCAGGGCGTCCAGGGGCGTGATCCAGGCCGACACCGAGGTGGCGAAGGACTTGCCGAGGAACGGGCCGAGGGGGACGTACTCCCAGGCCTGGACGTCCCGCGCGGACCAGTCGTTGAGCAGGCACAGACCGAAGACGTGCTCGCGGAAGTCGCCGAGCGCCACCGGGCGGCCCAGCTCGGACGGCGTGCCCACCACGAAGCCGACCTCGGCCTCGATGTCGAGGCGGACGGACGGGCCGAAGACGGGAGCGGCGTCCGCCGGGGCCTTGCGCTGACCGGAGGGCCGTACGACGTCCGTGCCCGACACGACGACCGTCCCGGAGCGGCCGTGGTAGCCGATCGGGAGGTGCTTCCAGTTCGGGGTGAGGGAGTCCTCGGCGTCGGGGCGGAAGATCCGGCCGACGTTCCGGGCGTGGTTCTCGGAGGCGTAGAAGTCGACGTAGTCCGCCACCTCGAAGGGCAGGTGCAGGGTCACCGACGACAGCGGATAGAACAGCGGCTCCAGGGCCTCCCGGTGGGACGGGACCGTCACCCAGGCCGTCAGCGCGCGCCGCACGTCCGACCAGGCGGTGCGGCCGGCCGCCAGCAGCGGGTTCAGCGTCGGCCGCGCCAGCAGGGACGCGTACGGCGATCCGAGCGCGTGGGCTGCCGCGCCCGCGTCCAGGACGTGGTCGCCGAGCCGGACGCCCACCGTCCGCTCCTGCGCGCCCCGGATCGAGAACACGCCGTACGGAAGGTTGTGCGGGCCGAAGGGATCGCCCTCGGGGACATCGAAGGGGGGCATCGGGTGCTGCCTCGCTTTCGTGCTCGCCGTGCGCCACGTGATCCGTGGCCGCGCCACACGTTACGGGTGGCACCCGGGTCTTGGGCAGTGCCCGAAGAGGTGGCGGCGACCGGCGGGTCATGGCGCGGACAGGCGGGCTGACGTGCGGCGAGTGGCCCGGCGCCGGGGCGGGCGGCGAGAAGAGCGGCCCGTGGGGCGGCCCGCTCCGCCCGCGGGAGCGGGCCGGGACGTGGCGCTCCGCCACCGTCCGTGTGCGGGAAGTTGTCCACAGGCCGGAACGCAATCTTGACGGAGCGGTGCGAACGGGGCGACTCTGGGCGGGTGCCGGAAGGCCTCGGGGAGGGGGCGTTCCGATGGCACAACAGGGGGACGGATGGCCACAGGGGAGGCCGGTCCGGGTCCGGCGCGGTCTGGTTCGCAGCCGAGAGAGCGGCTCGAAGAGACCATGCGCAGCCGACTCGGCCGGGAATGCGTCTACGTACCGTCGTGCCGTTTCGGGCTGTACGCGGCACTGCGTCACTGGTGCCCGCCGGGCGGCCGGGTGCTGATGTCGCCGGTCAACGACGACGTCATCTTCTTCGTCGTCCTCGCCGCCGGGCTGCGGCCGGTGCAGGCGCCGCTGAATCCGCTGGACGCGTCCATCGACGTCGACGCCGTGCCCGAGGAGGTGTGGGGTTCCCTGTCCGCCGTACTGACGACCAATCTGTACGGCAACCCGGACCCGGCACCCCGGCTGAGGGAGCGCTGCGACGCGCTCGGCATCCCGCTGTTCGAGGACGCGGCGCACGCCATCGGCAGCGAGGTGGGCGGGCGGCCCGTCGGCACGTGGGGCGACGCGTCCGTGTTCAGCCTGTCCAAGCACGTCGGCGCCAAGGCCGGCGGGATCCTCTCGGTCGCCGACCCGGGGCTGCGGGAGGCGCTGGCGAAGTCCTGCGACGACCTGCTGCTGCCGCGCCGGACCACGGCCGAGGCCGCCTACGCCGTACGGCCGTACGCGGAGGCGGCCGTGCGCGGTCTGCGGCTGAGACGGGCGGCCTGGGCCACGCTGCGGCTCCTGGGGAAGATGGAGCGCGAGGACATCCGGATGCCGCTCAGGCCCGGCGAGCTGGCCCGGGCGGTCGCCTCGGCACCGGACCTGGAGGCGCACGACCCGTGGGTCCGCGTCGACATGCACGACTACCGTCTGCGGTCCGGCCGGTTCCGGCTCGGGCGCGTCGGGCGCAGACTCGACCGGCTGGACGACGTGCTCGCGGGCTGCCGGGCGGGCACGGACCTGCTGCTGTCGACCCGCTGGGCGCACCCGGCCGGCGGCCGGCGGCCGGACGGGACGCAGCCGTTGTTCCGGGTGCCGCTGTTCGTGGCGGACCGGGACGCGGCGATCGGGGCGCTGGCCCGGCGGGGCATCGTCGTCGGCTACCTCTACGACCCGCCGCTGGACGACTACGCGGGCGCGGAGTTCACCGACCTCTCGCCCAGCCCCGAGGGGGCCCGCTGGTTCGCGCGGCACGCGCTGCCCGTGGATCCGCTGCGCGCCCGCGCGGTCGTCCGGGTGCTGGAGGAGTCCGGGGCGCGGCCTGCCGAGGCGCCGGAGGGGGCGGGACCGTCCCGTGGCTGAGACGCGGGTGCACGAGGCCGCCGCGGCACCCGCGGGCGGCGACCAGGGACCGCCGGGGAGCGTGCAGGGCTCCGACTCGCTGTTCAAGAACGCCTACTTCCTCATGCTCAGCACCGGCGTCTCCGCCGTGCTCGGCCTCGGCTTCTGGCTCGTGGCCGCCCGCTACTACTCGGAGGAGGCCGTCGGCCAGGGCTCGGCCGCCATCGCCGCCATGCGGCTGCTCGCCAGCATCACGGCGACCACGATGATCGGCGCCGTCGTCCGCTTCGTGCCGCGCGCCGGACGGGCGACCGGGCCCCTGGTGCGGCGTGCGTATGTGGCCAGTTCGGTGGTCGTGGTCGTGGCCGCCGTGGTCTTCCTGCTCACCCTGGACCTGTGGGGCGCCTCGTACGCGCCGCTCGGCACCCCCGCGGCGGGCGCCCTGTTCGTCGCCGCCTGCGTGGCCTGGGCGTTGCTCACCCTCCAGGACGGGGTGCTGACCGGACTGCGCAAGGCCGAGTGGGTGCCGGTCGGGAACGCGGTGTTCTCGGTCGGCAAGCTGATCCTGCTGGCCGTCTTCGCCTCCGCGCTGCCGGTGCTCGGCATCTTCGTGTCCTGGGCCGTGGCCATCGCCTTCTCCACCCTGCCGCTCGGCTGGCTGATCTTCCGCAGGCTCATCCCGCGCCAGGCCGCCGCCGACCACGACGTGGAGCCGCCGAAGGCCCGCGAGATGGGCCGCTTCCTGGCGGGGGACTCGCTGGGCGCGCTGTTCAGCCTGGCGATGATCAACCTGCTGCCGGTGATGGTCGCGGTCCGCTTCAGCGCCGCGGAGAACGGCTTCTTCTACGTGGCGTACACGGTCGGCGGCACGATGGAGTTCATGGCCATCAACATGGCCTCCTCGCTCACCGCGCACGCCTCGCACGACCCCCGCCGCCTCGCCGACGGCGTCCGCGGGGCGCTGCGCCGCATGACGCTGCTGCTGGTGCCGGTCGTGCTGGTCCTGGTCGTCTTCGCCCCGCAGATCCTCGCCCCCTTCGACGCGGACTACGCCGAGCACGGCTCCACCGTGCTGCGGCTGCTCGCCCTCGGCGCGCTGCCGAGGATCGTCGTCGAGCTGTACATCGGCGTGCTGCGCGTCCAGGGACGCACCGGCGTGCTCGCCGCCGTGCAGGGCGTCATGTGCACCCTCGTCCTGGGCAGCGCGGCCGCGCTGTTCACCCCGTCCGGGATCGCGGGCGCCGGCTGGGCGGTGCTGCTGAGCATGACGCTGGTCGCCGTGGGCTGCGCGCCCGGTCTGCGGTCCGCCCTGCGCGGCGGCGACGGCACCGGCGGCAGGAGACCGCGTGGCGGCGGCCGGGACTCCGACGGCCCCGACTACGGCACCAGTTGGGCGCGGCTGAACGCGACCGCCGGGTACGGCACGAACTGGGCGCGCCGGGCCGCCGACGAGGAGAAGGACGCCGACGGCGACACGGCCACCTTGTTCATCGGCCGTCCCGGTTACGAACGCGAGGCGTTGCAGGCGGACACGCTGGCCCTGGTCGTGCGGCCGCCCCGGCAGCCCGGTGCCGCGTCCGCCTACGGTCCGGCCGACGAACCGGACCCCGAACCGGACCTCGAAGCGGCCCCCGCCGACGCCGTCGTCGAGACGTACGAGGACGCCGGCACGCAGCGGCGCCTGGGGATCGGGCTGTGGCTGCTGCTGGGCGCCGCCACCGCGGTCTACTGGTTCGCGTTGCGCGGGCTGCCGTGGCTGGGGGACGGGTCCGGCGCTCCGGCCGGGCTCACCGGACGGGAACTGCTGCGGGGGCTGCCACCGGCGGCGCTGGTCGCGGGGGCGCTGCTGCTCGTGGGTTTCGCGGCGTCCGTGACGCTGTACACCCGGCAGGGCCCCTGGCTGCCCGGCGCCGCGCTGGGCTCTGCCGTACTCGCCCTGTACGCCGCACCCGTCGCCCTCGGCAGGGAACCGCAGCCGGTCGAGGGGGCGTGGTACAGGAGGATGGCCGGATTTCTGGCGGAAGCGGTGGGCTTGGACGGTCCGGGACCCCTTCTGCGCTGGGCGCCGCTCGTCCTGCAGTTGCTGTGTCTGGTGGCGCTGTGGCCGCTGCTCGCGAAGGCCGGCGGACGGCTGTCGTGGCAGGGCCGCTGGGGGGTGCTGTATCTCGCCGCCGTGGCGGGCTGGATCTGGCGGCAGGAACTCGCGCCGGCCGCTCCGCCGCTGCTTGTGCTGGTCGTCCTCGCCGTCCTGCTCCTGTCACTGCGCCGTCCGGCCGCTGTGATCCGACTCGCGCACCGCCGCAGACCGAACGACATGTCCAGGGACTGATCGAGCACAGAGCCGAACCGCCAGGGGGGAACCGTCGTGCGTCCGCCAGCAACTCCACGGGAGAGATCAGCACCAGAGCCCTTGCCCGGGCAGGGAACGGACGCGCCGAGCCCGGACACGCCGCTGAGCGGGGCGGCTGCCGAGCCCGGGACGGTCTCCCGCGGCTCGCAGGAGTCGGCCGCCACGACCTCGGACGACGTGTCCGCGCGTCCGGAGCGCGGCGCCGCCCCCGAGCCGCCGGAGCCGCCCGCGCGGGACCTCGCCGGACCGGAGCCCGCCGCCTGGCGGGTGCGCGCCGCCGGCGCCGCCCTGCCCGCCGGCGCCCTGCTCGTCGCGCTCGCCCTGTGGGTCTTCGCGATGCGGCACACCGACGTGTCCCGCCTCGACGACTACGGACTGGTCACCGCCCTGCACCCGGCCTTCTGGGCCTCTCTCGTGGTGCTCACCACCGGCTTCTGGTTCACGGTCCGCGACCCGCGCCGCGGGAACAGTTGGTCGTTCGCGTACGTCCTCGGGCTGCTGGTGATGGAGCGGGCCACGCAGGCCGTGCTCTATCCGACCCCGCTGTACGCCTGGGCGTGGAAGCACGACGCGGTGATCGGCCACCTGCTCACCTCCGGCGGGCTCCAGGGCGCCGACCAGCTCGGTGACATGGCCGTCTACGACCAGTGGCCCGGCTTCTTCGCCGCCCAGGCCGCGCTGGTGCGGCTGCTGGGTGTGGACAACGCCGCGATGTACATGGCGTGGTGGCCGCTGGTCTCCAGTCTGATGCTGCTGCTCCCCCTGCTGCTGATCTACCGCACCTTCACCCAGGACCGCAGGCTGATCTGGACGGCTGTGTGGCTGTTCTTCGTCGCCAACTGGGTGGGCCAGGACTACTTCTCCCCCCAGTCCGTCGCCTTCGCCCTGCACCTGGGTGTCCTGGCCGTCGTCCTGCGCCGGTACGCCAGGTCCGGCGGGCGGCCGGGGCGGCAGGGGCAGGCGGTGTGGACGGTGCTGATCACCGTGCTGGTCACGGCCGTCGTCGTCTCGCACCAGCTCACGCCGGGCATGCTCGTCGTCTCCCTAGTCGCCCTGGCCTGCACGCGCCGCTACCGCGACTGGGCCCCGGTGATCACCGCGGTCGTGATCTTCCTGGCGTGGTGTCTCACCGCCGCGCTGCCGTTCCTGTCCGCCGCGATGCCGGACATGATCCGCTCCATCGGCGACATCGGCGCCAACGTCGAGACCGGGTACGGGGCCACACCCACCGGCACCGGCGCGGTGGCGACCTCCTGGGCGGCCCGGCTGCTGTCGGGATCCGTCCTGCTCCTTGCGCTGGCCGGGGTGCTGCGCCAGCGGGTGCTGAGGCGCCGGGCACTGCCGCTGCTGCTGCTCGCCGCGGCCCCGCTGCCGATGTTCGCGGCGAGCAGCTACGGCAGCGAAATGATCTTCCGGGTGCTGATGTTCATGCTGCCGGGTGCCGCCTTCTTCGCCGCCGCCGCGCTCCTGCCCAAGGTGCGCACCCTGGCCGCCGAGACCGCCGACGCCTCCGCCGGGGAGCCCGGCACAGGCCGGGCCGCCGCCACCCGGCGCCCGATCGCTCGCCCAGCCCTGCGCCCCGCCGTGTGGGCGCCGCTGCTCGCCCTGCTCGCGGGAACGCTCGCGTTCGTACCGAGCTACTCCGGCAAGGACCGCGTCAACTACTTCCCGCCCCGGGAGGTGGCCCTCGTCCAGCGGCTCTTCGACCAGGCGCCCGACGGCTCCCTGGTCGTCGCCGCCAACCGCAACTACCCGCTCGCCTACGAGGAGTACTGGCGCGTCGACCACTACTGGTTCCTCGACGACGCCCGGCGTCACGTCGACGAGATCGTGCGGGACCCGGCTGGCACGCTCGCCCGCGACATGGCCGGCGTGGAGCGCCCGGCCCGGGCCTACTTCCTGCTCACCCAGGGACAGATGGCGAACTCGGAGATGAACGGGCAGCTCGACCGTGCCCAGTTGACCCGGATCCGCGAGTCCGTCTCGGCCTCGCCGCGGTTCGCCCGCGTGGCGGAGAACAGCGCCGGCGTGCTCTACGTCCTGAAGCCGGCGGGCTGAGCCGGTGAGCCGAGAAGGGAGCGAGTCATGACACCGCAGGATCTGGTGATCCGCATGCTGCCCGCGTTCGGCGGCTGGCTGGCGCTCGCCGCGCTCGCCCTGCCCGACGGGTCGCCGTTGCGCGGGGCGGCGGTCGCGCTCTTCCTGGCCGTCGGCCCGGGCGCCGCCCTGGTCAGGATCTACAGCCCCGCGATGCGCGCCCGCCGTGCCCAAGGGCCCGTGGAGCGGCACGACGCGGACTTCGAACGCCACTCCGACCTGCTGGAACGGCTGATGCTGGCCGTCCTGCTCAGCGTGAGCGCCGCCGTCCTCGTCGCGACGGTGCTGATCGCGGCGCGCGCCTTCAGCGGTGACCGCACGCTGCTCGCACTGACCATGCTGACCACGCTCGCCGCGCTGTGCCCGCGCCTGCGCGCCTCCCCGGCGCCGGACACGGCACGGGAGACGGTGGCCGGGACACGGAAGGGTTCCGCTCCGTGAGGTTTGCCCGACCCGTTCGCCGCACTTCCGCGACACCGACGACGACCGGTCAGCACCGCAGGCCGAGAAGCACGAGCAGGAGGCGGTCGCTGATCATCTCGGTCACGGCCACCTGCGCGGTCCTGATCGCGGTGCTCGCCCTGCGCGACGCCTCCGGCCCGGCAGGCCCGGCCGGCGATCCGAAGTGCCGCCCCACCGCGCTGCTCGAACCGCCCTGCGGGGCCTGGTTCGGTGCCTTCGTGCCGCACGACAAGGCCGACCTGGCCGAGAAAGTCCACGCCTACGAGAAGCGGGTGGGCCGCAGGCTCGACATCGTGTACACGTACCACGACATGTCCGCGGTCACCGGCACCCGGCTGGAAGGCCAGTTGCTCACCGAGCAGGAGCAACGCGTCGGCGAGGACCGGATGCTGCTGCTGTCCTGGGAGAGTAAGTGGTGGGGCGGCACGAAACGGCAGCAGCCCACGTGGAAGCGGATAGCCGACGGCGAGCTGGACGACTCGGTGATCGATGTCCAGGCACGCCGGATCAAGGAGTACGGCGAGCGCACGGGCAAGAAGGTCTTCCTCTCCTTCGACCTGGAGATGGACACCCGCACACCGGAGAACGGCAGCCCGGCCGAGTACGTCAGGGCCTACCGGCACATCCACGACCGGTTCCGCGCGCTGGGCGTCGACAACGTGGTGTGGACCTGGATCATCACCGGCTACCTGGACCACGCCGACCTGTTCCGGCGCATGTATCCCGGGGACGAGTACGTCGACTGGATCGGCTACAACCAGTACAACTACTACCTGTGCCACAAGGCGAAATGGCTGACCTTCGCCCAGACGCAGCAGAGCAGCCACGACTGGATCCGCCGGCACATCTCCGGCGACAAGCCGCTGATGCTGTCGGAGTTCGGCACCGCGTCCGACCCCGACCGGCCGGACCGCCAGGCCGGCTGGTACGCGCAGGTGCCCCGGGTGCTCAAGGACCTGGAGGGCGTGAAGGCCGCCCTCCAGTGGAACTACCGCGACCCGGGACCGCACTGCGACCTGTCGGTGGCGGGCGATCAGGCGTGGGACGCCCTGCGCGGGGCGGCCGGTGACCCGTACCTCAACCAGCCGCACGGGTGACCGGGACCGCCCCTCGTCACCCGGCGAACTCCGGCCCCCGGAGCAGCGCACGGCCCCGCCGGTACCACCGCCACGCGACGGTCCTGGGCGCGTCCGGGTACGGCGCGACCCGGGCGCCGTCGCCGGTCAGCCAGGCCTGGACGTCGGCGACGGTGTGCCCGCGGCGCACGATGAGGCGGGCGATGCGGTACCGCTCGTCGCGGTCGGAGCTCAGCGCGTGCCGCACCGCGGTGGCCGTCTCGTAGCCGGCGCGGGCCGACATGGCCCTCACCCGCGGGCTGTTGTAGCCGTGCGGGTAGGCGAGGTGGCGGACCGGGTGGCCGAGGGCGTCCTCCAGCACGTCCTTCGACGTGCGCAGTTCGTACGCCAGGGCCTTGCCGGACAAGGTGTCCAGCTGGGCGTGGGTGACGGTGTGGCTGCCGATCTCCATACCCGCGCGCTCCAGCTCCGCGGCCTCGCCCAGGGTCATCATCGGGGCGGGCGGCAGCAGGCTGCGGCCGCCCGGGGTGACGGCCCCGGTGGTGAGGTAGGCGGTGGCGGGCAGCGCGCGGTCGGCCAGCGCCTCGGCGGTCGGGCCCGGCAGGTCGGCGAAGCCGTCGTCGAAGGTCAGCAGCACGGGCCGGGGCGGCAGGGGTGCCCGCCCGGCGAAGTGGTCGGCGACCGCGCTGATGGTGACGGGCGTGCGCCCGCTGTCGACGACGGCGTCGAGATGGGCGGCGAACTCCTCCGGGGCGACGGTGAATTCGGCGATCCAGTCGGGCGGATCCGCCATCACCGCGTGATAGAGGAAGACGGGAATGACGTCACCGCCCGCCCGCGCTCTGCCGTCCGGTGTGTCGCCGCCGCGGGTGCCCGTCGTCATCGTCCGGTCCCCCTGACAGCGGACCGGAGGGCGTACCGCGCACGCAGGTAGCCCACCGGCCCGTAGACCATCCCCCGCCGCTGCAATCGCGACAGGCGCCGTGGCCACGGGTGGGTCCGTTCGTCGTGGCCGCCCGGCGCGCCGCCGCCGTCCGTGTCGCGGACGGCGGTCAGCACGCGCGCGTGGGCCAGCCCGCGCGGCAGCCGGGCCAGGAACGCCGGCAGCAGCGCCGGCCGGTTCACCAGGATCGCCGTGAGGTACGCGGTGAGTCCCGCGCCGTAGCCGTACGCCTGGGTCTCCAGGTCCCGCCAGGTCTCCCGGTGGTGGTGCCACACCAGGGCCGTCGGGGTGTAGTGCAGCCGCCCGCCCTGGGCGAGGACGCGCACGAAGCCGTAGAGGTCGTCGCCGCCCCGCGCGGGTGTGCCCGCGCCGGTCGCCGGGTCGAAACCGCCGGCCGCACGCAGCGCCGCCGTACGGAAGGCCATGTTGGCGCCGGAGCCGAAGCGCCCCGCGGTGAACGGGAACAGCGGTTCGTCGGCGGGCGGGTGCTCCGGGTCGTACGTGCGCGGGGTGAAGCCTTTCGCGAAGCCGCCGTGGCTCTCCAGCAGCACCTGGGCCGGGGTGCGCAGCCGTGCCGGCAGGATCAGTCCCGTGGCACAGCCCAGGCGGGGGTCGGCGGCGAAGGGTGCGGTCAGCTCGGTGAGCCAGCGCGGGTCGGCGACCACGTCGTCGTCGGTGAAGGCGACGACCTCGCCCCGCACGGCGGCCAGGCCCCGGTTGTGGGCGATCGCGAGTCCGGGGACCGGCTCGCACACGTACCGCACGCGCTCGGCGTACTTCCGCTCGACCAGCTCCCGCGTCTCGTGGGTCACCGGGGCGTTGTCGACGACGACGATCTCGGCGTCCGGATGGTCCTGCGCGAGCAGGGAGTCGAGCGCGCGGGCGAGCTGCCCGGCGCGCTCCCGGGTGGCGACGACGACGCTGACGGACGGCGGTCGGGGCGGCGGGGCGGACGCGGGCCCGGACACCGGCGCGGGTGGCGCCGCGGGGTGCAGCCGCCGGGCGAGCCCGGCCAGCGTCCGCGTCGGATCCTCCCCCTGCGCCACCCGTCCGAGCAGCGTGCCCACGGGCCGGCCCCTCCTGCGGACCAGGACGAACACCGCGCCGGACGTCACCGGCGGGCTCCCCGGCCCCGGTCTGAGGTCGGCCTCCTCCTCGTCCCCGAGGTCCAGCTCGGCGACCTGCACCGGCTCGGTGCTCAGGAACCTCTCGATCTCCTGCCGTGTCTCCTGCCGCGCACGCCGTGCTCCGGCCATGCGCCCCACCCCCTTGTGGTTGCCCCTCCGTCACGACCGGCGCAGCCGGGCTGCCCCCTTCAGCGTGCGTGCCGCCAGCGACGCCAGCCGCGGCCGGTCGCGCACGAAGCTGTGCGCGCGGCGGGCCGGCTCGCGGCCGAGCCACTGCAGCGCGGCGCCCGTCCCCGGGCGCGTCGCCGTTCCCTCGTACACGGGCAGTTCGCCGGTCTTGAGCGAGTCCTTGTACTCCGCCGCGCCCCGCCCCATGTCGAGCAGGCCGATGCCCTCGGCGGCGGCGGCCTCGGCCATCCGCAGATGCAGCACCAGCCCCGGCGAGTACTTCGCGAAGTCCGGGTCGTACGCCGGGAACCAGCAGGCCAGGACCGACGCCGAGCGCAGCCCGAAGTGGGCGGCGACGGGCCGGTCGCCGGCGTAGAGCACGGACAGCGTCCCCGTGCACTCGGGCGCCCGGGTCTCGGCGAGCCGCCCGACGAGCCGGGTGATCCACTCCTGTGCGAAGCGGTCCCGGCGTCCCGTCCTGCGGTACTGCGCCGACTTCCACTCCATGAGCGTGCGCAGCGCGGCCGGTTCACGCTCGTCGAACACGAAGCGCACGTCCCCGACCTGCCGGCCGAGCCTGCGCTCCTTGGCGAGGGTGGTCTTCAGGAACTTCGGGGACTGGGCGCGCAGCACGCTCTCGTACGCCTCGTACCCCTTCTCCACGTCGATGACGTAGGAGGTGTGCTCCTCGGCGGCGTACGGTACGAACAGGCCCTGCTCGGCCTCCAGATTGTCGAAGGCGAGGCTCGACAGGGAGCAGTCCCGCAGCAGTTGGCGGGTGTCCGGGACGAGACCCGGCCGCAGCACCGCGCCCTGGCAGTCCGAGACGCCGAGCCCGATCGCCCGGCCCTGGCCCAGCGGCCCGCGCTCGTGCGGCAGGAAACCGGCGGCCTCACCGCCCTCGTACAGCACCGCCACCCGCGCCCCGGCCCGCACCCGGCCCACGACGTCGGTGAACTCCGGCTCCATGAACGGATTGCGTGGCGACCTCGATGCGGCGCGCAGCGCGCGCCAGCGCTCCCGTTCCCCCTCGCTCAGCTCCTCCGGCCTGAGCACACGTACACGTCCGCCGTTCAACCCGACCCCCCGATCAAGTCCCCCCTGGACAAAAGGAAGGTACCCCCGGGGCAGCCCGGAGGGTAGAAGGCAGAGCATGTTGTTGCCAACTGGTGCACAGGCCTTTAACTGCCTTTAGACGATGTTGTGTCAGGTTTCGGACACCTGCGAACGTCCTCGTGCGCATCCGGTCGTGGGTGAGTCGGACAGGTGCGGTGTCCGTATTCTCTGATCATGGACCGCACCGCATATGCCCTCGTCGCCACCGACCTCGACGGAACGCTGCTGCGCGGCGACGACACCGTCTCCGACCGGTCGCTGGCCGCGCTGGCACGGGCGGCCCGGGTCGGAGCGCGGCACCTGGTGGTGACGGGGCGCCCGGCACCGAGGGTCCGCTCCCTGCTCGACGGCCTCGGCTGCACGGGGCTCGCGGTGTGCGGGCAGGGCGCGCAGGTGTACGACGCCGGCGCCCACCGGATGCTGTGGTCGGTCACCCTGGACCGGGAACTGGCGGAGACCGCGCTCGGCAAGATCGAGGCGGAGGTGGGGGAGGTGTACGCCGCGGTCGACCAGGACGGGGTCGACGGGCTGACGCTCATCGAGCCGGGTTATCTGATGCCCCACCCGACGCTGCCCGCGGTGCGGGTCGAGCGGCGCGACGAGCTGTGGAGCGCGCCGATCAGCAAGGTGCTGCTGCGCCACCCGGACCTGTCCGACGACGAGCTGGCGGCGACGGCGCGCGCGGTGGTCGGTTCGCTCGCGACGGTCACGATGTCGGGGCCGGGGACGGTGGAGCTCCAGCCGTGCGGTGTCACCAAGGCGACCGGTCTGGCGCTCGCCGCCGAACACCTGGGGCTGAGCCGGCGGCGGACGATCGCCTTCGGGGACATGCCCAACGACATCCCCATGTTCCACTGGGCGGCCCGCGGGGTCGCCATGGCGGGCGCCCACCCCGAACTCAAGGCGGTCGCGGACGAGGTCACCACGACGAACGAGGACGACGGCGTGGCCGTCGTCCTCGAACGGATCTTCGGAGCCTCCTGACACGCCCGGCGTGCGCCGGTACAGCTCAGTCGGTCCGGTTGTGTCCTGCTGCGGAGTCGGCTCAGTACGCGCCGAAGACGTTGTCGATCGAGCCGTAGCGGTCGGCCGCGTAGTTGCAGGCGGCGGTGATGTTGGCGACCGGGTCGTACGAGTCCCAGGAGGTGCCGGCGACGTGGTACGCCTGGAAGGTCGGGTCGATCACCTGGAGCAGGCCCTTGGACGGGGTGCCGTTGATCGCGTTGATGTCCCAGTTGTTGATGGCCAGCGGGTTGCCGGACGACTCGCGCATGATGTTGCGGTGGATGCCGTCGTACGAGCCGGGAATCCCGTGCTGGGCCATGATGTCCAGCGACTCGCGGATCCAGCCGTCGAGGTTGTCCGGGTACGCCGTCGTCGCCGTGGTGGCGGCGGTGGTCGTGGCGGCCGGGGTGGCGGCGGACGCGGTGGCGGCGCCGATGAGCGGCAGGGCGAGCACGGCGGCGCCGGTGCCGGCGACGGCGAGCTTGCGGGCGAGGCGGCTGGTTCGAGCGTGACGGTTCTGACCGATGGCAGGCATGTGTGTGTCCCTCTCCAACGCCTGCGAGGTGAGCTGTCGGGTTCGGGCGGGGAGGTGCCCGGCCGCGCCCTGACGGGCACGGCTTCACCCCGAGCCGCTCCGGTGGTTTCCGGCGCGGCGACTTACCTGGGTCCCCCGCTCCTGCCTGCGAGTGTCTCGGTGGATGACTGTGCGTCGGGCGGTGGCAGGATTCGGCGTCCGCCTGACAGGCCGGGAACGTATGCGAGAGCACATGTCCGGAACAAGTGCAGGAATCACTCGACGCGCCTGTTGACCTTGGTCTGGGGGTTTTGGGGTACTTGATCCTTTGCGAATGCCAAGGCTCAACTCGCCTACGGGGCAAAGGGCCGGCGGGGGTCGCGGCGGAGGTGCGGCGAGGGGGTCGGCGGACGCGGTGGAGTGAGCCAACTCACGGGCCTCAACAAGGGCGGCAAATCGGGCATTAGGGCCAACTGGTGGCCAACCGTCCACCGGTGGCGGGCCGTTTGGGTGGGGAGCCGGGGCGGGGCTGTCGGCCGGGTGTGTGGGTCCTGTGCCGCGCCCGGCCCTCGACGGCTCGGACCGGTGTTCCGTCGTGTCGTGCGGGCACCCGTTCGGAGCGGGGCGCGGATGCCGAACGGGTGACGTTCTCGGGGTGCGGTCCGTTGGGAGGAGTGGTGGGATCTTCGGTGGCGGCTTCCGGCGTGCCGTGTCCTGATGCGCGCCTCTCTGGCGATGTCGACCGATATCTGCTCATATCACCTGATCAAAAACATACCGTGCATGATCCGATACCGACCGGCCTGTAACGGTGGGCGCTAGCGGTGATCGAAACGTGACCGGATACGCTGACTTGAGTGGTGGCAGCGACCTATCGACAAACCAGGTAATCGCCAGTAGACACCAGCAGACAGGAGACCCCTCGTGACCGTCGTCGGGCCGTTCGGGCTGAGCGTGCGGGACCAGGCTCTGGAAGCCGATGTCCAGACCGGATTGGCGGCCGTCGAGGAAGGGTTGCTTGAGGCAACCAAGAGTGAGGTGCCGTTCATCACGGAGGCCGCCCAGCACCTGGTGCGGGCCGGGGGGAAGCGGTTCCGGCCGCTGCTGGTGATGCTCGCCTCCCGGTTCGGTGACCCCTACGCGCCCGGCATCGTGCCCTCGGCCGTGGTCGTCGAGCTGACCCACCTCGCCACGCTGTACCACGACGACGTGATGGACGAGGCCGCCGTGCGCCGCGGAGTGCCCAGCGCGAACACCCGCTGGGGCAACTCGGTCGCGGTCCTCACCGGCGACTTCCTGTTCGCCCGTGCCTCCCAGATCCTCGCCGACCTCGGCCCCGAGGCCGTCCGGGTGCAGGCCCTGGCGTTCGAGCGGCTCGTCACCGGCCAGATCCTGGAGACCGCGGGGCCCCAGGACGGACGGGACCCGGTCGACCACTACCTCGACGTACTCGGCGGCAAGACGGGATCGCTGGTCGCGGTCTCCTGCCGGTTCGGCGCGATGATGTCCGGCGCCGACGAGACGGTCGTCGACGTGCTCACCCAGTACGGCGAGCGGCTCGGCGTCGCATTCCAGCTCGCGGACGACGTCCTGGACATCGCCTCCGACTCCCACGAGTCGGGCAAGACGCCCGGCACGGACCTGCGCGAGGGCATCCCGACCCTCCCGGTGCTGCGGCTGCGCGAACGGGCGGCCCGGCTGGGGCTCGCCGAGGACCTCGCCCTGTGCGAGCTGCTGGACTCCGACCTGAGCGACGACGCGCGGCACGCCGAGGCACTGCGCCTGCTGCGCGCCCACCCCGCGCTCGAACAGGCGCGGCGGGACACCGTCCGGTACGCGAAGGACGCCCGGGCGGCGCTGGCCCCGCTGCGCGAGTGCGACGCGAAGGCCGCGCTGGTCGAGCTGTGCGACGCGGTGGTGCACCGGGCCGGCTGACCCCCGGCCGGCACCGCGCCCTCCCGGCGCGACGCGCCCTCCCCCTACGGGCCGGGGGAGGTTCCCCGCCTCCGTGTCATCCCGCAGGAGTACGCGGAGTTGAGCCCGCGGTCTGACGCTTCTCCCTGGCCGATTTGGTCAGATGGACACCACGGAAAAACACCACTCCTCACCGATTCGGGTGAGAATGGCGGCTCACGGGTGAACAAGTGCGAGGTCGCGAGACAGCCGCCGCCGACGACGGAGGTAGGGCACACATGGCACCGATCGATTCCGACGACAACACGACCACCGGGGAGGGCGGGGAGCTGCGCGCCGGACGGCGCAGGGCCGCGCGGTACGTCGTCCCGGTCGCGGTGATGGGCGTGGCGGCCGCCACGATCGGGCTCGTCCCCGCGCTCGCCGACTCCGGTGACCCGGACCTGCCGGAGGTGACGGCCCAGCAGCTCATCGAGAAGATCGCCCGGTCGGACGTCCAGCAGCTCTCCGGCACCGTCAGGATCAGCACCGACCTGGGACTGCCGGACCTCGGCGGCCTGGAGAGCGGCCTGATGTCCGGGATGTCCGGCGGCCCCGGCGCGGGCGGCGGCGACGAGGGCTCCTCCGCGGACCCCTCCGCCAAGCTCACCGGCCTGGTGACCGGCACCCACACACTGCGCGTCGCGGCCGACGGCCCCGACCGGCAGAAGCTCTCGCTGCTGGAGAACGCCGCCGAGTACAGCCTGATCCACGACGGCAAGGACGTCTGGGGCTACGACAGCAAGTCCAACGAGGTCTACCACTCCACCGCGGAGGCAGGCGCCGGGCGGCCCGCCGAGAAGGCGCCGGCCACCCCGAAGGACTTCACCGAGCAGGCGCTCAAGGCGGTCGACGACACCACGTCCGTGACCGTCGACGGCACCGCGCACGTCGCAGGCCGGGACGCGTACCGGCTGGTGATCAAGCCCCGGCAGTCCGGTTCCACGGTCGGTGCGATCAGCGTGGCCGTGGACGCGAAGACCGGCATGCCGCTGAAGTTCACGCTGACCCCGTCGAGCGGCGGCGCCGCCGTCGTGGACGCGGGCTTCACCCAGGTCAGCTTCGCGAAGCCGGACGCGTCGACGTTCGACTTCACCCCGCCCAAGGGCGCGAAGGTCACCGAGGGCGACGAGATGCCCAAGGCGCCGGAGCAGGCGCCCGGACAGCGTCACACGACCGGCGGCGACCTCGCCGAGGGCCTGGACGGGCTCGAGGTCATCGGCGAGGGCTGGAACTCGATCGCCACCTTCGACACCGGCGGCGAGGGCCTGCCCACGGCCTCCGCGGGCGGTGACCTGGGCGGCTTCCTGGGCTCCCTCGGCGACCAGGTCAAGGGCGACTTCGGCTCGGGCACGGTCTTCAAGACCCGCCTGGTCAACGCCCTGATCACGGACGACGGCAAGGTCTACGCCGGCGCGGTCACCAAGGACGCGCTGGTGAAGGCGGCCGACGCCGCGCAGTAGGGCCTGTCGTTCGGGTCCGGTCGGCTGAGAGAGACAGTGCCTGTCAGCCGCCCCGCGACGCCGGCATGATCCGAACGTCAGGCCCTGGGACCGGGCGCCCCGGCCCGTACCCGCACGACGAGGAGAGGGAGCCGATGGGTGAACCGTCCGCCGCCGAGCCGCAGGGCCCGGACCGGGGGAGCGTGGGTGAGGCCGTCATCGCCACCCGCGCGCTCACCAAGCGCTACCGCGGCGGACAACTCGCCGTCGACGGCCTGGACCTGACCGTCCCGGCGGGCAGCGTCTTCGGCTTCCTCGGCCCCAACGGCTCCGGCAAGACCACCACCATCCGCATGCTGATGGGCCTGATCGAGCCGACCTCGGGCACGGCACGGGTGCTGGGCCGGCCCGTGCCGCGCGCCGCCCGCGCCGTACTGCCCCAGGTCGGCGCCCTCATCGAGGGCCCGGCCCTGTACGGCTTCCTCTCCGGCCGCGACAACCTCCTGCGCTACGACGCGGCCGACCCGACCGCCGACCCGCGCACCCGGCGCGAGCGCGTCGGGGCGGCGCTGGAGCGGGTGGGCCTCGCGGCGGCCGCCGGCAAGAAGGCGAAGGCGTACTCGCTCGGCATGAAGCAGCGCCTCGGTCTGGCGGCGGCGCTGCTCCAGCCGCGCCGCCTGCTGGTCCTGGACGAGCCCACCAACGGGCTCGACCCCCAGGGCATGCGCGAGATCCGCGCCCTCGTGCGCGAACTGGCCTCCGACGGCACGACCGTCTTCCTCTCCTCCCACCTGCTGGACGAGATCGAGCAGGTGTGCACGCACGCGGCCGTGATGGCGCGGGGCCGGCTGATCACCCAGGGCGCGGTCGCCGACCTGGCCGCCGGGGCGCGCGGCCGGCTGGTGGTGACCACGCCGGACCCGGGGGAGGCGGCACGGGTGCTGAAGGAACGGGGCGCCGGGGACGTGGTCGTCGCCGAGGACCGGGTGACGGCGGAGCCGCCGGGCGGCGACCTCGCCGACCTGAACGCCGCGCTGGTCGCGGCCGGCGTGCGCGTCCGCGGCTTCGGAGTGGAACGGGCCTCGCTGGAGGACGCGTTCGTGGCGCTGACGGGGGAGGGCTTCGATGTCGCGGGCTGAGGCGTCACCGGCCGGGGCGGCACGGGCCGGGGAAGCGGTGAACGGGGACGCGGGCGTCGTGCGCGCGCCGAGCCGCCTGTGGTCCTTCGGGCTGCTCCGCAGCGAGCTGCTGATCACCTTCCGGCGCTGGCGCACCCTCGCCCTGCTGGGCGTGCTGGCCGCGGTGCCGGTCCTGGTGGGGATCGCAGTGAAGATCGAGACGGGCGACGGCTCGTCCTTCGGCGGCGGGGGCCGGGGCGGCGGGGGCGAGGGGCCGGCGTTCATCTCGCAGATCAGCAACAACGGACTGTTCCTGGTCTTCACCGCGCTGGCCGCGACGCTCCCGTTCTTCCTGCCCATGGCCATCGGCGTCATCGCCGGTGACGCCATCGCGGGCGAGGCGAGCGCGGGCACGCTGCGCTACCTCCTGGTCGCCCCGGCCGGTCGCACCCGCCTGCTGCTCACCAAGTACGCGACGGTGATCGCCTTCTGCCTCGCGGCCACCCTCGTGGTCGCCGTCTCGGCGCTGGCGGTCGGGGCGCTGCTGTTCCCGCTCGGCGACCTGACCACCATCTCGGGCACCCGCATCACGTACGCCGAGGGCCTGGGGCGGGCCCTGCTGATCGCCCTGGTCGTCGCCGCCTCGCTCGTCGGCGTGGCGGCGCTCGGCCTGTTCGTCTCGACGCTGACCGGCAGCGGCATCGCGGCGATGGCGACCACGGTCGGGCTGCTGATCACGGTCCAGATCCTCGACCAGATCCCCCAGCTGGACGCCCTCCAGCCGTACTTCTTCTCGCACTACTGGCTGTCCTTCGCCGACCTGATGCGCGAGCCGGTCTACTGGGACGACCTGGTGAAGAACCTCGGCCTCCAGGCCCTGTACGCGGCGGTGTTCGGCTCGGCGGCCTGGGCGCGGTTCACGGCGAAGGACATCACCTCGTAGCCGGTGCGGCCGTCCGCTCGTACGGGAAACGGGCGAGCGGCGGCTCCTGGGCGAAGAAGGTCTTGGCGCGGGTCAGCGCCTCGGTGTCGCGCAGGACGTCGCCGGGCTTGCTGCCGTTGCCGAGCAGGACCCCGCCGAAGCGCATGCCCATGTACGCCGCCGAGTTGTTCAGGCTGCCGATCAGCGGGTCGGCGACCTCCTGCTCCTCGTGCGCGAGCGCGGTGACGCCCCAGAGGGTGCGGCCGGCCAGGGTCGCCTTGAAGTCGAGGCCGGGGGTGCGCAGCCAGCCGGACCAGTGGTCGAGGTAGCGCTTGACGGGGGCGGACAGCGAGTACCAGTACAGCGGCGAGGCGATCACGAGATCCGTCGCGGCGAGCGTGGCGTCCAGCAGCAGGGCCTCGTCGCCCTCGGTGGGGCGGGTGTGGTCGCTGTCGTGCCGCAGGTCCTCGAACTCGGGCAGCGGGTGCTCGGTCAGGCTGATCCATCGCTGCTCGACGCCCGCGGGCAGCTGTTCGGCGGCGCGGCGGGCCAGCAGCTCGGTGTTGCCGTCGGGACGGCTGCTGCCCAGCAGGAAGAGGAAGCGGCGGCTCATGGGTCCCCCAGGGGTGTGCGGCGTGCATGGAATACCAGCACTTGCAGTATATGCGTGTGCATGCTTCTGTCCAGGGTGATACACCGGAGCGCCGCTCGGGCAGGGGTGCCGACGACGCCCGGAGCGGCCCACCGCGCGTCCGTGACCTCCTGGCACGAGCCTGTGACACCGTGGTGACGTGAGAATCGCGAGCGAGCGGCGAGACTCGACGGTAGGTGAACGACAGGCATGACAGGCTCTGGACGGCAGGGAAGCGAAACCGCCGACGGAAGCCGCCTATGAGTGGGGGGACGATGTCTCGACTCGGCCGCGACAGGCAGCGGGACCAGCGAAGCGCCGAGCGCCCGCCCGCCCCCGCGGAGACGCCGATCGACGTCCGCGTACCGGAGGCCGGCGGTGACGCGCGCGGCGCTTCGGTCGACGGCGTCCTGGTCGTCGCCGCCCCCGGCGAGGAGATCCGGCACGCCGTCCTGAACCGCCTCCACCGCTTCGCCCTCACCGCGGGCCGGCCCGTCCTCGCCACGATCCACGACGAGCGCATCGGCTGCGTCGTCCAACTCCGGGTGGACCCGGACGGCTCCAGCCATCTGGCGGCACAGCCGGTACCGGCGCCCCGCGGAGCGAAGGCGGCGGAGAACACATCGCCGGCCGCGGGGGTCGCGGCACCGCAGACAGCCCCGCCTGCCCCGGACACCACGGCAGCCCCGGCGCCCTCCGACGTGCCGGTGACCCCCGCAGCCCCGGCGGCCCCGGCGGCCCCGGCCACCTCGGCGGTCCGGTTGGCCCGGACGGTCGCGAGCGCCCCCGAAGCCCCGGCTGCCCCGGAGGTGCTGGCGGCCCCGGCTGCCCCGGCGGCTCCGGTGACCTCGGCAGTCCGGTTGGCCCGGTCGGTCCCGGGTGCCTCCGAAGCCCCGGCCGCCCCCGAGTTGCCGTCGACCCCTGCAGCCCCGGCGGCTCCGGTGACCTCGGCAGTCCGGTTGGCCCGGTCGGTCCCGGGTGCCTCCGAAGCCCCGGCCGCCCCCGAGTTGCCGTCGACCCCAC
>NZ_JBIWKU010000017.1:124007-129084 GCF_044765825.1 Streptomyces flaveolus
CTGCAGCCCCGGCGGCTCCGGTGACCTCGGCAGTCCGGTTGGCCCGGTCGGTCCCGGGTGCCTCCGAAGCCCCGGCCACCCCCGAAGTACCGGCGACCCCCGCACCCCCGGTCACCTCCGCAATCAGGTTGGGCCGGGCGGCCACCGCAGGCTCAGCCGCTCCCGAAGCCCCGGCCGCTTCCGCAACCTCGGCTGCCCCCGCAGGCCGGCCGGCATGGGCAGTCCCGGACGCCACCGACGACTCTGCGGCCCCCGCAGCCCCGGTCACCTCGGCAGTCCGGTTGGCCCGGGCGGCCACCGCAGGCTCAGCCGCTCCCGAAGCCCCGGTCACTCCCGCAACCCCGGCTGCCCCCGCAGCCCCGCGGGTGTCACCCGGCGAGTCCGTGCCCACGTTCGTCCTGCGCGCCCTCCCGGAGCCCGCCGGGAGCGCGGCGCCGGGTACGGTGGCGCCCCCGACGGGGGTGTTCGGCCCGCCGCCACGGATGGACGCGGCGCCCGCGGGTGGCGGCGTCGCGGGGGACGAAGCCGCGCCCGGCGCATCCGCGCCCGGCGCATCCGCGCCCGGCGCATCCGCGCCCGGCGTCCCCGCTGCCCCCGTCGCCATACCCGGCGGCTCCGAGGGCGCGGCGCCCGAGCCGGCCTCCGTCCCCGCCCGTCGCCCCGCGCCGGTCCCGGCCCTCGTCATGGACCCCGACCCGGCGCCCAAGCCGACCCCCACCCCCGCCCGCGGCTTCGACGCCGTGGCCGAGGCCGTGCTCGGGGACGCGCCGCTCACCGCGCCCGGCGACGCCACCACGCCCGCCCTCCTCGCCGAGCCCACGGCGCGGATCAACGAGGCGGTCAGGGAGGGACGTACGCAGGACGCGGCGCGACTCGCGGAGCGGTCGGTGGCCGAGGCCTCGGACACGCTGGGGCCGGAGCACCCGGAGGTACTCCGGCTCCGCGAGCTCACCGCCTACATCGCCTACCTGTCCGGCGACCCCGGCCGCGCCTTCCGGCTCTCGCTGGACCTGGCCAGGATCCACCGCGCGGCCGGCGACCCGGAGGCCGCCTACGGCAACGTCCAGAGCGCGGCCACCGCCTGGCGGGCGGTGCGCGACCCCGAACAGGGGCTGGAGCTGGGGCACGATCTGGTCGCCCTGTGGAGCGAACTCGCCGTCGAGGTGGGACCGGCCGCCGACGACGCCGAGCAGCTCGAGTCGGCCCGCACCCGCATGGGCCGTCTCACCGAACGCGCCCGCGCCCACGCTCGGGCCGACTGACCGGGCGGCCGGGCCGGCGCTACTGCGACAGCTGCCAGACCGCGTACGCGATGGCGTCGCTGTTGCGGTTCAGGGCCGTGTCATTGATGTTGGCGGTCGTGTCGCAGGACGAGTGGTAGCACCGGTCGAACGCCTGGCCCGCGGTGCCGCCCCACTTGGACGCCTGCGCGGACGTCTTGAGGTAGTCGGCGCCGCTGAAGAGACCGCCGACGGGGACGCCCGCGTTCTTGAAGGGCGCGTGGTCGGAGCGGCCGTCGCCCTCGGTCTCGATCTCGGTGGAGACGCCGAGGCCCGCGAAGTAGTCCTTGAAGGTCTTCTCGATCACGGGGTCGTCGTCGTAGACGAAGTAGCCGGGGTTGGGCGAGCCGATCATGTCGAAGTTCAGATAGCCGCTGATCTTCGCGCGGCCGGCGGACCCGAGGCTGTTGACGTAGTAGCGGGAGCCGACCAGTCCCAGCTCCTCCGCGCCCCACCAGGCGAAGCGCAGGTGCTTGGTGGGCTGGTAGCCGGAGCGGGCCACGGCGAGCGCGGTCTCCAGGACGGCGGCCGAGCCGGAGCCGTTGTCGTTGATGCCGGGGCCTGAGGTGACGCTGTCCAGGTGTGACCCTGACATGACAACCTGATTGGTGTCGCCACCGGGCCAGTCCGCGATGAGGTTGTAGCCGGTGCGGCCGGAGGACGTGAACTGCTGGACCGTGGTGGTGAACCCGGCGGCGTCCAGCTTGGCCTTCACATAGGTGATCGACGCCTGGTAGCCGGGGCGGCCGTGGGCACGGTTGCCGCCGTTCGCCGTGGCGATCGACTGGAGCTGCGCCAGGTGGGCCTTGACGTTGGCCACCGGTATGTCGGGTGCGGCGGCCGCGGCGGTGGTCCCGGGGGCGGATGCCGCACCGGCCACGGAACCGCCGGTCAGTAGTGTGGCGACCGCGACGGCACCGGCCGCCAGGGCACGCCCGGAAACGGAGAGCTTCATGTGGGGGGCTCCGAATTCCTGGGGAGTCCCTGGGGAGGACTCCCGGTGAATGGGGTGCCTGGATGGTGTGGCCCTGGCTGACGTCGCGTCAAGACCGCTATTCGGCCACCGCGTCGCGCATATCGGGCTACGGCTTCCCGGTCGGGGTGTCGAGCCTCGCGGGCGCGGGCGCGGGCTCCGCGGAAGGGGAATCCGGGGACGGCCCTCCGCAGGCCACGATGTCCGAGTCCCGCGCGGCGTCCTCCTTCTCCGCCGGCACGCCGCCGCCGGCCCTGTCCAGCCGCGCCCGCAGTGCCCGGGAGGCCCGGTGGGCGGTGCGCAGCGCGTCCCAGGTGAGCAGCGTGAGCGCCAGCCAGACGAGCGCGAAGCCGGCCCAGCGCTCGGGCGGCATGGCCTCGCCGAAGTAGAGGATCCCGAGCAGGAACTGGAAGACCGGGGCCAGGTACTGGAGCAGCCCCAGCGTGGACAGCGGCACGCGGATCGCCGCCGCGCCGAAGCAGACCAGGGGGATCGCGGTGACCAGGCCGGTCGCGGCGAGCAGGGCGCCGTGCCCCACGCCCTCGGTGGTGAAGGTGGAGTCGCCGTGCGCGCCCAGCCACAGCAGGAAGCCGAGCGCGGGCAGGAACTGGATCGCCGTCTCCGCGGCCAGCGACTCGACGCCCCCGAGGTTGACCTTCTTCTTCACCAGCCCGTACGTGGCGAAGGAGAAGGCGAGGCACAGGGAGATCCACGGCGGCCGGCCGTAGCCGACGGTGAGGACGAGCACGGCCGCGAAGCCGGTCGCGACCGCCGCCCACTGCACGGGCCGCAGCCGCTCCTTCAGCAGCAGTACGCCCATCGCGATGGTGACCAGCGGGTTGATGAAGTACCCGAGCGAGGCCTCGACGACATGGCCGCTGTTCACGGCCCAGATGTACACGCCCCAGTTGACGGTGATGACCGCCGCGGCCACGGTGATCAGGCCCAGCTTGCGTGGCTGTCGCAGCAGCTCACCGGCCCAGGCCCAGCGCCGTACGAAGAGCAGGGCGACGGCGACGAAGGCGAGGGACCACACCATCCGGTGGGCGAGGATCTCGCCGGCCCCGGCGGGCTTGAGCAGCGGCCAGAACAGCGGGACGAGCCCCCACATCCCGTACGCCGCGAAGCCGTTCAGCAGGCCTATGCGCTGTTCATTCCCGGACGACCCGGCCACGGGCACCTCCTTCTCGCCTTCGGCACGCCGGGGACGGAGGCATGCCAGGACGACGGTAGCGCCGCACCCGGCCGCCTGTCATGCCCGTATCGCCATACGGTCATGACAGGCGGCGGGCCGCCGGAGGCGCCGGTGTTCACCTGCGCAGCGCGGCCTCGATCGCGTCCGTGACCGGGGTGGTCGGGCGGCCGATGAGCCGGGACAGGTCGCCGGTGGTCACGACCAGCTCGCCCTTCTCGGTGGACGTCTCCACGCCGCCGAGGATCTCGGCCATGGGCTCGGGCACCCCGGCGGCGACGAGGGCGCGGACGTACTCCTCGACGGACACGGCGCGGTAGGCGATCTCGCGGCCCGCGCGCCGGCTCACCTCGGCGGCGTACTCGGCGAAGCTCCACGACTCGTCGCCGCCCAGCTCGTACCGCTTGTTCTCGTGGCCCTCGCCGGTCAGTACGGCGACGGCGGCGGCCGCGTAGTCGGCGCGCGAGGCGGAGGAGATGCGGCCCTCGCGGGCGGCCTGGACGACCGCGCCGTGCTCCAGCACCTGGGCGAGGTTCTCCGTGTGGTTCTCGTGGTACCAGCCGTTGCCCAGGATCACCCACGGCAGGCCGGAGGCGAGCAGGACCTTCTCGGTGGCGCGGTGGTCGTCGGCGAGGGCGGCGGTCAGGCTGCTGGGGGCGCTGGTGTACGCCAGCAGCGCCACGCCGGCCGCGGCGGCGGCGTCGATGACCGTCCTGTGCTGCCCGGGGCGGTCCTTGGTGACCTCGTTGCCGGAGATCAGCAGCACCTTGTCGCCCGCCGCGAACAGCCCGTCGAAGGTTTCGGGCGCGTTGTAGTCGGCCACGGCGAGCCGCACGCCGCGCTCCGCCAGGTCGGCGGCCCTCGCCTTGTCGCGCACGACGGCGGTGACCTGGTCGGCCGGGACCTTCTCCAGCAACTGCTCCACGACGTGGCGGCCGAGGTGTCCGGTGGCTCCGGTGACGACGATGCTCATGGGTTCGGAACTCCTTGTGGGGGTCGGGCTGCGATGTCACCGACGCTAAAGGAGGCGCTAACCAAAAGAAAGTACCCACTTTGAAGTAAGGTACTGGCATGGCCGTAAGTGACCCACGGGCCGGCGAGGCGATGTGCCCGTACCGGCTCGTCCTCGAACACATGACCAGCCGCTGGGGCGTCCTCGTCCTGATCGAGCTTCTGGACCGGCCGCACCGGTTCAGCGAGCTGCGCCGGGCGGTCGGCCGCGTCGGCCGGAGCGTCAGCGAGAAGATGCTCACCCAGACCCTCCAGACCCTCGAGCGCGACGGCCTGGTCCACCGCGACGCGAAGCCCGTCATCCCGCCCCGCGTCGACTACTCTCTGACCCCCCTCGGCCGCGAGGCGGCGGAGCGGGTCCGGGGCCTGGCGGAGTGGACGCACGAGCGGATGACGGACGTCGAGCGGGCCCGCCGGGCGTACGACGAGACCCGGGCGGCACAGCAAGAGGCCCGGGAGCTCTCGTCCCGGGCCTCGTGAAGCGGTACGGCTCTCAGCCGACGACGGTCCAGGTGTCGCCGCCGGTGAGCAGTGCCGCGAGGTCGCCCTTGCCGTTCTGCTCGACCGCGGTGTCGAGCTGGTCCGACATCAGCGTGTCGTAGACCGGCCGGCCGACGGAGC
>NZ_JBIWKU010000018.1:0-126012 GCF_044765825.1 Streptomyces flaveolus
AGGACGGACACCCCCCGGCGCGGCCCCGACCCACCCACCACCGAAGGCGCTACGCGCACCCCCACCGAACCCCCACAGGCCGCCGCAGGCACCCCGCGCCACCACCGCAGGCACCCGCACAGGCCGCCGCAGGCACGACCCCCCACCCCCCACCGCCGGAGGCACCCGCACCACCGCCGGAGGCACCCGCAGGCCCCCCGCCCGATAAGGTCCCCGCGTGATCGAATTCGTGCGGAACCTCCGGCTCTGGTTCGTGCCCGAGGAGGTGCGGGAGGAAGGCGGGACGCCCGACTACCGGTTCTCGCTGGCCAACGAGCGCACCTTCCTGGCCTGGCTGCGCACCGCCCTCGCCCTGATCGGCGGCGGATTCGCGGTGGACCAGTTCCTGCCCGACCTGCGCTGGGGCTGGCGGGTCGGACTCGCGCTCGCGCTCCTCGCGGCCGGCGTGCTGTGCTCCCTGCGCGCCGTCAACCACTGGGTGCGCTGCGAGCGGGCGATGCGCCGCGGCGAGGACCTCCCCGTCTCCCGCTTCCCGGCGCTGCTCAGCCTCGTGGTCGCGGTGGTCGCCGTCGTCATGGTCGTCGTGGTCCTCGTCGGGTGGGAGGGATGAGCACGGCCCCCGGACCCGGCACCGCCCCGGACCGGGACCCCGGGCTCCAGCCCGAGCGCACCCGGCTCGCCTGGCGCCGCACGACCCTGTCCGGCACCGTCGCCGCCGTCCTCGCCGCGAAGGCCGCGCTGCACGCCGGCCCGACGCCCTCCGCGGTCCTCGCCGCGGCGCTGTGCTGCGCGCTCTGGCTGGGCTTCCTGTACATCGCCCACCGCCGCATCCGCACCCTCGCCTCCACGAGCCGTCCCCCGGTCATCGCCCCCGGCAACGCCACGGCGGCCGCGCTGTGCACGGTGGGGCTGGCGGTGTGCGGCGCGATCCTCGTGCTCTAGGCATCCCCCAGGTCCTCCAAGGCGCGTCCGGAGAACCCGCCCGCCTCCCAGTCCACCGTCACCACGATCTTCCCCCGCGTCCGCCCCTCCTCGTTCCGCCGGTACGCGTCCGCCGCCCGCTCCAGCGGGAACGTCTCCGACACGTGCACGGCGACCACCCCCTGCTCCGCCAGCTCGGTCAGCCGCAGCAGGTCCTCCGCGTCGGGGCGTACGAAGAAGTACCGTCCGCCGTAGTCGACGGCGTCCGGGTCGGCGATCGACACCAGCCGGCCCTCGGTGGCCAGCAGGTTCGCCGAGATCGTCAGCGTCTCCCCGCCGACCGTGTCGAACACCGCGTCCACCCCCTCGGGCGCCAGCCCCCGCACCCGTTCGGCCAGACCCTCCCCGTACGACACCGGCTCCCCGCCGAGCCCCTGCACGTAGTCGTGGTTGCGCTCACTGGCCGTACCGATGACCCGCGCGCCCAGGTGCCGGCCCAGCTGGACGGCGATCGAGCCGACCCCGCCCGCGGCGGCGTGCACGAGAACGGTCTCGCCCCGCTTGACCCGCAGGGCCTTCACCAGCACCTGGTACGCGGTCAGCCCGGTCAGCGGCAGCCCGGCCGCCTCCTCGTAGGTGAGGTTGCGCGGCTTGCGCGCGAGGGTGCGCACGGGTGCCGCCACGTACTCGGCGAAGGTCCCCCGGGAGAGGAAGTCCTCGCGGACGTAGCCGATCACCTCGTCCCCGACGGTGAACTCCGTGACGGACGCTCCGGGCTGGACGACGACCCCCGACACGTCCCATCCCGTGACCACCGGGAACACCGGCTGGAGGCTCGCGTCGAGATGTCCCTCGCGGCACTTCCAGTCCACGGGGTTCACGGCGGCGGCCCGCACCTTCACCAGCACCGAGTCGGGGCCCACCCGCGGATCGCGGACGTCGCCGTACTCCAGCACCTCGGGGCCGCCGTACCGCGCGTAGCTGATCGCCTTCATGGCTTCGACCCTCCGGGGTAGTCGGACGTGACGCAAGCCGAATGTGCTGATATGCACCGTTATGGTGAGCCCCATGACCACCCTCCACCAGGAACACACCGCGCACGACCACACCCACGGCCCGGACTGCGGCCACACCGAGGTCCCGCACGGCGACCACGTCGACTACGCGCACGACGGGCATCTGCACCGGGAGCACGGCGGCCACTGGGACGAGTGCGAGACCTCGGGACACACGGCCCACGAGAGCCACGACCACCGGCACGGCGAGGACTGCGGGCACGCGCGCGTGCGGCACGGCGACCACGTGGACTACCTCCACGACGGCCACCGTCACGCCGCCCACGACGACCACTGGGACGACCACTGACCGACGGGCCGCGCCCTCCCGCACGCTCCTTCGACAGCTCCCCGCGCTCCCGCGCCGGGAGCTGTCGGCCTATCGTGGCCCCGATCACGTTCCGCTGGCCCACTGGACGCCATACCGACCGGTCGGCATCATGAGTCGGGTATTGTTCACCTGCCCGAGGAGCGACGATGAGCCCCGACCACCCGCCCGGACTCGATCTCGACCGGTTGCGCGCCCTGCTCGACCGCGAGCGGCCCGGCCTGGTGACCGGCCCGCTGTCCGGCCGGCTGATCGAGGGCGGACGGTCGAACCTCACCTACGGGGTCTCGGACGGCACCTCGAAGTGGGTCGTGCGGCGCCCCCCGCTCGGCCACGTCCTGGCCACCGCGCACGACATGAAGCGCGAGCACCGGGTGATCAGCGCCCTGCACCCGACGGACGTGCCGGTGCCGCGCCCCGTGCTGCTCTGTGAGGACGAGGAGGTCCTCGGCGCGCCCTTCTACGTCATGGAGTTCGTCGAGGGCACCCCGTACCGCACGGCCGGCCAGCTCGCCCCGCTCGGCCCCGAGCGCACCCGGGCCGCCGTGCTGAACCTGGTCGACACGCTCGTCGGACTGCACGCGGTGGACCCCGCCGAGGTGGGCCTCGGTGACTTCGGCCGGCCCGAGGGCTTCCTGGACCGGCAGCTGCGGCGCTGGGCCAAGCAGCTGGACGCCTCCCGCAACCGCGACCTGGCCGGCATCGACGAGCTGCACGCCACGCTCGGCCGGGAGCTGCCCCGCTCCCCCGCGCCGACCGTCGTGCACGGCGACTACCGGCTCGACAACGTCCTGATCGGCGGCGAGAACGACGAGATCAGGGCGATCCTCGACTGGGAGATGTCCACCCTCGGCGACCCCCTCACCGACCTCGGCCTCCTCGTCATGTACAGCCAGCCGCTCGGCATGCCCGACTCCCCCGTCTCCACCACGGCCCAGGCGCCCGGCCACCCCGCCCCCGCCGAGCTGATCGAGCGGTACGCCGCGCGCTCGGGGCGCGACGTGTCCTCGGTCGCCTGGTACACGGCCTTCGCCTGGTTCAAGCTCGCCGTGATCCTGGAGGGCATCCACTACCGCTACACGCTGGGCCAGACGGTCGGCCGCGGCTTCGACCGCATCGGCGAACTCGTCCCCGTCTTCATCGAGCACGGCCTGACCACCCTTCAGGAAGGCTGAACCGTCATGGACTTCGCGTTCGACGCACGCACCGAGGAACTCCGCGCCAAGCTGCTCGCCTTCATGGACGAGTACGTCTACCCGGCCGAGCAGGTCGCCCACGAGCAGCGCGCCCTCCTCGCCTCCCCCTGGGACACCCCGCAGGTCGTCGAGGACCTCAAGGCCGAGGCCCGCCGCCAGGGCCTGTGGAACCTCTTCCTGCCCGACGCCGAGCACGGGGCCGGCCTCACCAACCTCCAGTACGCACCGCTCGCCGAGATCACCGGCCGCAGCCCGCAGCTGGCGCCGACGGCGACGAACTGCGCGGCGCCCGACACCGGGAACATGGAGGTGCTCGCCCAGTTCGCGGACGAGGCGCAGAAGAAGCAGTGGCTGCAGCCGCTGCTCGCCGGTGAGATCCGCTCGGCGTTCGCGATGACCGAGCCGGACGTGGCCTCCTCGGACGCCACGAACATCACCACGCACATCGAGCGCGACGGCGACGAGTACGTCATCACGGGCCGCAAGTGGTACATCTCCGGGGCGATGAACCCGGACTGCCAGATCTTCATCGTGATGGGCAAGACGGACCCGGGCGGCGAGGACATCCGCCGTCAGCAGTCCATGGTGCTGGTCCCCCGGGACACGCCAGGCGTGACCGTGAACCGGGCGATGCAGGTCTTCGGCTACGAGGACCACTACCACGGCGGCCACGCCGAGGTGACCTTCGACCACGCGCGCGTGCCGGTGGCGAACCTGATCGGCGAGGAGGGCGGCGGCTTCGCCATCGCCCAGGCCCGGCTCGGTCCCGGCCGGATCCACCACTGCATGCGGCTGATCGGCATGGCCGAGCGGGCGATCGAGCTGATGTGCCGGCGGGCGACCTCCCGCACGGCCTTCGGCAAGGCGCTGGCCCAGCAGGGTGTCGTGCAGAACTGGATCGCGGACGCGCGGGTCACCGTCGAGCAGCTGCGGCTGCTGGTGCTGAAGACCGCCTGGCTGATGGACACCGTCGGCAACCGGGGCGCCCACACCGAGATCCAGGCCATCAAGATCGCCACCCCGCGCGCGGTGGTCGGCATCCTCGACCGGGCGATCCAGCTGCACGGCGCGGGCGGTGTGAGCCAGGACTTCCCGCTGGCCGAGCTGTACGCGGGGGCCCGCACGCTGATGCTCGCCGACGGCCCGGACGAGGTGCACCAGCGCTCGCTGGCACGCCGGGAGATCAAGAAGTACCTCTAGTAGCCGCCGGAGCAGTGATGGTCCGTGTGCACGAGAGCACGGACGAAGGAGACGAAACGGGACCACGGTGAAGGTCTGCGAGTCATGCCCTCAGGCTGGCTCGCGGACCGGCCGCCGGTCCAACAGATCGTTTCGCTACGGCCCATCTCTAGAATAGATGGATGGAGATCCGCCAGCTCCGCCACTTCATGGCGGTCGTCACCGAGGGCAGCTTCACCGCCGCCGCGCGCCGCGAGCTGATCGTGCAGTCGGCGCTCAGTACCTCGGTCCGCAACCTCGAACGGGAGCTGGGCGCCGACCTGTTCGACCGCACCGGCCGCCGGGTCGTGCTGACGGAGGCGGGCCGCGCCCTGCTGCCGCAGGCCCGCGCGCTGCTGGCCGGCGCCGAGGAGGCCCGGCAGGCGGTCGCGGCGGTGACGGGGCTGGCCACCGGCCGGGTGGCCATCGGCACGATCCAGACGCTGACCTGCGTGGACCTGCCCGCCGAACTGGCCACGTTCCACCGCCGGTTCCCCGGGGTCCAGGTGTCGGTGCGGGACGCGCCGGTCGGTGAGCTGGCCGAGGCGCTGCGCGCGGGCGAGCTGGACCTCGCCTACCTCGTGCCGGACACGGGGACGCTGCCCGAGGGGCTCACGCCGTACGCGTCCTGGCAGGAGGAGCTGGTGCTGATCACCGCTCCGGGCCACCCCCTCGCCGAGGCCGGCCGGACACTGATCAAGGATCTCGCCGAGGAGCCGTTCGTCGACTTCCGCGCGGGGACCGGGCTGGAGACGGCGGTACGGCGTCTGGCGGCGCACTGCGGTCTGGAGCGCCGTATCACCTGTGACGTGACTCAGATCGGGCTGCTGGTCGACCTGGTGCGGGCCGGGATCGGGGTGGCGTTCGTGCCGCGCCGGATCGGCGAGCGGGCCGGGCTGCCGTGCGTGGCGGTCCGGCAGCCGGAGCCGGGCCGCACGGTCGTGCTGGCCGGCCGCGGGCCGCTGCCGCGCAACCCCGCGGCGGCGGCCCTGGCAGATCACCTCACGGGTCGCCTCACGGGCGCAGCGCGCGCAGCAGCAGGTCGGCCAGATGGTCGGCCACTTCCTGCGGGCTGAGCGGGCCGTCGGGGCGGTACCAGGTCGACAGGTGGTGCACGGAGCCGAAGTGGTAGTCCACGACGAGGTCGGCCGGGACCTCCTTGGTGAAGACGCCGGCCCGCTGGCCCTCCTCGATGAGCGCCCGGAAACGCTCGTGGTAGCGCCGGCGCTCGGCGCGCACCTGCTTGTTCTTCTCCGGGCTCAGCTGGTGCATCGAACGGAAGAAGATCGACGCGTCGTCGAGGTTGTCGATGGTGGTGACGACCACGTCGGCCGCCGCCTCGCGCACCCGCTCCTCGACCGGCCCGTCGGAGTCCGCGTAGGCGTCCAGACGTTCCTGCTGGAGGCGCAGGACGCGCGCGTACACCTCGTGCAGGAGGTCGTCCTTGGAGCCGAAGTAGTGGTACAGCGCGCCCTTGGTGACGCCGGCCGCTTCCACGATCTCCTGCACCGAGGTGCGGTCGTAGCCCTGCTCCGCGAAGAGCCGGGTGGCGGCGGCCAGGAGCCGCTGCGGCACCGGAGTGCCGTCCCCGTCCGTGGTCCTGGGCACTGCCGTCACCTGCCTTTCCGTTGTCTCACTGTCCGTCGTCGTGGGTACGGGAACGCAGTTCCCGACGGAGGATCTTCCCACTCGCCGTCTTCGGCAAGTCGGTCAGGATCTCCACCTGACGCGGGTATTTGTAGGCGGCCAGTCTCTCCTTGCAGTACGCGGCCAGCGCATCCGGGGCGGTGTCGGCGCCCGGGCGGAGGCTGATGTAGGCCTTGACGGTCTCCCCGCGGTATCCGTCGGGGACACCGACGACGGCGGCCTCGCGCACCGCCGGGTGCGTGTAGAGGACGTCCTCGACCTCGCGGGGCCAGACCTTGAAGCCGGAGGCGTTGATCATGTCCTTCTTGCGGTCGACGACGTAGAGCCAGCCCCGTTCGTCCATGAAGCCGATGTCGCCGGTGCGCAGCTCGCCGCCGGGGAAGGTCTCCGCGGTGGCGTCGGGGCGGCGCCAGTAGCCGGGGACGACCTGCGGGCCGCTGACGACGATCTCGCCCTGCTCGCCGAAGGGCACCTCCTCGCCCTGGTCGTCCACGATCCGCACGACCGTCTCGGGGCCGGGCACGCCCACGGCGAGGGTCCCGGAGACCGGGTCGACGGGCGCCTCCAGGTGGGGCGGTACGGAGGCGCAGGGCGCGGTGCACTCGGTGAGGCCGTAGCCGTTGCGGATGTACGGGCCGAAGCCCGCGCGGAACTTCTCCACCAGGGCGGGCGGCAGCGGGGCGCCGCCGGAGGAGATGTTGGCGAAGGACGCGAAGTGCTCGCGGGTGACGGACGGGTGGGCGGCCAGCGCCATGAAGGCGGTGGACGGGCCGACCGTGTAGTGCGGCCGGTGCTCGGCGAACGCGTCCAGGACGACGCCCGCCTCGAAGCGGTACGCCAGGACGAGCGTGCCCACGCTGTTCAGGCAGGCGCCGAGCTGGCAGACCATGCCGGTGATGTGGAACAGCGGCGCCAGCGCGAAGTAGACGGGCGCCTCGGGCAGACCGAGGCCGGTGCGCTGCCGCTCGGCGTTGTACATGATGTTGCGGTGCGTGTTGGTGGCGCCCTTGGGTGTGCCGCTGGTGCCCGAGGTGTAGCTGATGAGCGCGGTGCCGGCGGGCTCGGGGTCGCGGCCCTCGGGTGTCTTGTGGCCGGCGCGGGCCACCTCGGTGAGGTCGTCGGCGTCTGCCGACCGCGGCAGCCGCTCGAAGGTCAGGACGCGGGCGTCGCCCCGGGTCTGGAAGTCCAGCTCGCAGGCCGTGAGCACGATCCGCACCGGCGAGTCGGCGGCCGTCTCGCGCAGGTACCCGTCCCAGGCCCGGTCGGAGCAGATCAGGGCGGCCACCTCGCCGTCGCGCAGGACGTGGCCGACCTCCCCCGACTTGTACATGGGGTTGACCGGCACGACGACCGCGCCCGCCTTCCACGCGCCGAGGACGGCGAGCACGAAGTGCGGGGAGTTCTGCAGCAGGACGGCGACCCGGTCACCGTGCTCCAGGCCGCGGGCGGCGAGGTGCCCGGCGACGGAGTCGCTCAGTTCGTCGGCCTCGCGGTAGGTGAGGCGGCCGTCGAAGTAGGCGAGGAAATCGCGGTCGGGTGCCTCGGCGGCGGCCCGGCGCAGGGCGTGCACCAGGGAGGCGTCCGGGTCGAGCGGGGCCTTCTGGACGTCGGTGAGGAGGTCCAGCCAGGGCTTGGCCGCGTAACGGGAGCCGGTCATCGCGCCGTCCCCTCCTCCCACTGCCGCTGGAGGCGGTTCATCCCGCGCAGCCAGCGGTCGGGTTCGGCGGCCCGGGCCTGGTAGTACCCGGCGACCTCGGGGTGCGGGAGGATCAGGAAGCGGTCCTTCTCGATGCCCTCGAAGAGGGCGTCGGCCACGTCCTCGGGTGCGATCGCGGTCGGCGCGAGCACCAGCTCGCCCGCGCTGCCGCTGGCGGTCAGCATGTCGGTGCGCACCCCCTGCGGGCAGATGGCGTGCACCTTGACGCCGCGGTGGCGGTAGGTGAGGGACAGCCACTCGGCGAAGGCGTAGGCGCCGTGCTTGGTGACGCTGTAGGGAGCGGCGCCGATCATGGTGAGCAGTCCGGCCGCCGAGACGGTGGAGACGAAACGGCCGTGGCCGCGCTCCAGCCAGTCGGGGATCAGCTCGTGGGCCGCGCGGACGTGGGCCATGACGTTGACGTCCCAGGCGAGCGCCCAGACGGCCTCGTCGGCCGCCTCGGATCCGCCGGAGGCGACGCCGGCGTTGGCGCAGTAGACGTCCACCGTGCCGCCCAGCGCGTCGCGGGCCTCGGTGATGACCGCGGAGGCGTCCCCGGGGACCGCGATGCCGCCGATCTCGTCGGCGACGGCCTTCGCCCGTCCGGCGTCCAGGTCGTTGACGACCACCCGGGCGCCCTCGGCCGCGAAGCGGCGGGCCAGCGCGGCGCCGATGCCGCCTCCTGCCCCGGTGACGACGACTCCGGCATCCTGCACGGCTTCCACCATCGGTCTCCTTCGACGCGGCTCGGGCGCTGGTGGACGCCAGACTAACCAGTCGGTATGCACGGCGGAAGAGGTGAACCGCGGTCGAGTCGTTCCGTGGGACCCGGGGCGCGGGTTAGCGTGCGTGCGCATGACACCCGCCGCGATCACGGAGGTCACCGCATGACGCTGTCCAGACGGAACCTGCTCGCCACCACGGCCGCCGTGGCGGCCACCGCCTCGGCCGCGGCCGCCGGTCCGGCCCAGGCGGCCCCCTCGGGCGGCGGCCGCCGGCTGCGCACCGGGTTCGAACGGCTGGCCGACGACGGCTACGCCCTGCTCGAGGGCGAGCGGGTCGGCATCGTCACCAACCCCACCGGCATCACCCGGGACGTGCGCCACATCGTGGACGTGATGCACGCCGACGGCCGGGTGAACCTGACGGCCGTCTTCGGTCCCGAGCACGGTTTCCGCGGCACGGCGCAGGCCGGCGGCTCCGAGGGCCGCTACGACGATCCGGCGACCGGGCTTCCCGTCTACGACACGTACCTGAAGAGCGGACAGCCGCTCGCTGACATCTTCACGGCGTCCGGCGTGGACACCGTCGTCTTCGACATCCAGGACGTCGGCGCGCGCTTCTACACGTACATCTGGACGCTGTTCGACTGCATGGAGGCGGCCCGGCTCGCGGGCAAGCGGTTCGTGGTCCTGGACCGGCCGAACCCGGTGACCGGGCGGGCGGCGCTGGGGCCCGTCCTGCACAAGGAGTTCGCCACCTTCGTCGGGCGGCAGCCGATCGCCCAGGCGCACGGCATGACGGTCGCCGAGCTGGCGCTGCTCTTCAACGGCGAGTTCCTGCCGTCGCCCGTGCCGCTGGAGACCGTCACGATGACGGGCTGGAAGCGGTCGGAGTTCTACGACGCCGCCGGGCTGCCCTGGGTGCCGCCGAGCCCGAACATGCCGACGCCGGAGTGCGCGCTGGTGTACTCGGGCACGTGCCTGTTCGAGGGCACGAACCTGTCGGAGGGGCGCGGCACCACCCGCCCCTTCGAACTGCTGGGCGCCGAGGGCGTCGACGGGCGCTGGGCCGCCGCAGCGAACGAACTCGGCCTGCCCGGCGTGCGGTTCCGGGAGGCGTACTTCGCGCCCACCTTCTCCAAGTTCCAGGGGAAGACGGTCGGCGGCGTGCAGCTCCACGTGCACGACCGAACCGCCTTCGACCCGGTGCGCACCGGGATCGCGCTGCTGGTGACCGCCAGGCGGAGCTGGGACGGCTTCGCCTGGCGGCCGGACAACTGGATCGACAAGCTCACCGGCTCCACGCAGGTGCGCACGATGATCGACGCGGGCGCGGACACCGACGAGGTGGTGGACGGCTGGGAGAGCGAACTGGCGGCGTTCCGCAGGACGCGCCGCCAGTACCTCCTCTACCGCTGAGCGCGGTGCCGGCCGGTCACCGGTGGGTCGCGAACTCCACGACCTGCTGGTAGGTCGGCCGGTTCTGCCAGCTGATGCCGCCGTGCTTGATGCCGCCGAGGGTGCGGTGGATCACCGAGTCGGCGCACCACTGGTCGCCCGCGGAGCAGCTGTCGTCGCCCGGGTAGACCTGGGCGGGGGTGCGGCCCGCGGCCTCCTTCAGGGTGGAGACCAGGGTGTCCCGGCAGGCGGCGAGGTCGCCTCCGCCGCAGTACTCCCGCGCGAGCGGGCCCTTGACGGACTCGCCGAGCACCGACCGGACGTCCTTGTCGACAAAGCTCCACCAGCCGTACTGGAAGGCGCTGCCGGCGTGGGCGCCGGTCGGGCCGTGGGCGGCGGACGGTGACTCGTCGACGGGCAGGTTGCGGGTGAAGGCGGTGTACAGGTCGCTGCCGAGGCCGGGTTCGAACTCGGCCTTCACCAGCAGCGGCCACCAGGCGTCCAGGGTGCGGATCGCGTCGGCGTGGGCGTACTTCTTCGAGCCGGCCGAGGTCTCCGTGCGCAGGGCGCCCGCGGCGAGCCATGCGGTGAGCCGGTCCACGGCCGTCTGGACCGCGGGGTCGGTCACCGGCGCGGACCCGACGACCTTCAGCAGGTCGGGCAGCACGTCCTCGGCCCGCAGGTCGGCGAGGCCCGCCTCGGCCATGGCCTTCACCAGCGCGGCCCGGGTGACGCCTCCCTGTGCGACCAGTTTCCTGACGCGGTCGTCGAGGAGGTTGCCGCGGTGGACGGAGCCGTTGCCCCAGGAGGCGGCCGGGTAGTCCTTGGCCTGCTTGTTGTTCCAGGAGATGTAGTAGTCCTGGTCGACGGACCGGGGGTGGGCCGACGCGGGCGTGTACCGGGCCGTGTTGGCGGCCGGGTCCCAGCCCTGCCACTCGTACGCCTCACGCGCCCACACCGGGAACTCGGCGTCGACGCCGTCCGCCCGTACCGGGTTGTCGCCGCTGTTGTAGTACGCGGTGTGCTCGGAGTCGGCGTAGAACCAGTTGAAGGTGTAGTTGATGTGCTGGACGGCCTCCTGGAAGCGCTCCGGGCTGTTCAGGTGGTCCGGGTCGTTGAGCATCTGGAAGCCGATGATCGAGTCCGCCTCGTGCAGGAAGGACGAGCGCAGCGTGGTGTAGGCGACCTTCTTGCCGCCGACCGTGGCGCGGGACTCGACCGGGCCGTACTTCGTGCGCCAGACCCGCATCGTGTAGGAGCCGGCCGCCGTGGAGTCGGCGACGGTGGGCTTCCAGGCGTTCTTGCGCTCGACCTTCTCCATGGGCGTGCAGGTGCCGCGGTACAGGTAGTGGTAGTCGTCCTGGCACAGCTCGACGGCGTAGGTGTCGATGATGTCCTGGCCGGAGGTGGTCGCGCTCCAGGCGTAGTCCTGGCCGCGGCCGAGCTCGACGTACATGCTCAGCCCCGCGAAGGAGGCGCCGCGGGCGCTCAGGCCCGGCCCCTGGAGTTCCTGGAGCATGAGCAGCTGGGGCGCGAAGTAGCCGGTCTGCGGGCCGAACACGGCGACCGGGTTGCCGCTCGCGGTGTGCTTGCCGCTGACCACGAGGGCGTTGGACATGCCGCGCCGGGCCGAGGTGACGGCGGTGTCCGCCGCCGTGGCGGAGGCGCCGGTCGCGCCCGCCGTGGCCGCGCTGCCGGTGCGGTCGTACACCAGGGGCTCCGCCTCGACCGAGCCGGCGTCGGGCAGGGCGCGGCCCTGCGGGGCGTCGGGGCGCGGCAGGTACGGGAAGCTGCCGCTGCGCTGGGTGAGGACCGCCTCGGGGTCGTTGCGCTGGCGGAAGGACTCCCAGACCCTGGTGCCCTCGGCGACGCCGTACTTCTCCTGGGCGGCGAGGAGGGAGAGCGCGTTGCCGACCTCTCCGCCGCCGCCGGCGCCGAAGAGGGAGCCGATGACGGAGGCCAGGGCTATCAGGTCGGTGCGCTTGAAGTGGTCGATGGTGCCGGCGTTGGTGATGGCGTCCTTGTGGCCGGTCAGGACGTACTCACCGGGGAAGTAGCGGCCCTTGTCGGAGGCGTCGATGTAGGCGTTGACGCCGGCGACGTAGGCGTCCACGTCGGCGAGGGCCTGCTCGCCGCGCTCACCGGCCTTGGCGGCGGCGCTCAGGATCTGCGCCTCCAGGTCGGCCTCCGTGTACGGGGCGCTGCGCCAGAACTGCTGCTCCAGTCCCTGGTTGGCGGGGGCACCGCCGGCGAAGGGGGTCAACTGGCCGCGGCCGACGTGCCGGAAGAGGTCCATCAGCCACAGCCGGTCCTGGGCGGCGGCATAGCCGGCGCCGAACTCGGTGCCGTAGCGGGTGGTGCCGGTGATGTGCGGCACACCGGTCTTCTTGTCGCGGACGATGGTCACGTCGTCGCGTCCGGCGGGACGGACGGTGGAGGCGACCTGGTCGGCGGGGACGCCGAAGGAGGCGTCGTCGAAGAAGTTGTCGATCTTGTCGTTGGTGAGGCCGGAGTAGCCGGTGGCGAGGTTCGCGTAGGGGCCGAGCTGGTCCTCGGCGTGCGCGGGCTGGGTGCCGAAGGCCTGGTTGAGGAGGATCTGGGCGAGGGTGGCGTTGCCGTTCTGACCGGGCGGCAGGATGTCCGAACACCGGCCGCCGCAGTGGTCGTCGGCCGCCGCCTGCGCGGTCGTGGGGGTGGTGGTGCCCGTGCCGGCGGCCATCGCTGGGGAAAGCGGTGACAAAAGACCGGCAATGAGGGCGCATACCGATGCGCTCTTCAGGAACCCGTGGAAGCGACGGGGAGTTCTCAGTCTGTCAAGGGCGTTGCGTGGGGTGCGCCGTTGCATGGCAGCTCCTCCCGACGAGGGTGGGCCCGGACGTTACCGCCGGTATCCCCGAGTTGGAAGATGAACATGCGTCAGTTTTCGAAGCGGGTGCGATCGGCTTATGGGAGGCATCGGAAATCGGATGGAGCCGAATCGCGTGTCGATACGTCTACTCGGCGACGTCGGGAGGACGACTCCCTACGACGACGCCGAAGTGACCGAAGTACAGGTGCAGGTGTGACGGAGGTGCAGGGCGATGGCCGGTTTCCGGAGTCTGGCGAGACAGGTCCGCGATCCACGGTGCGACCTGGCGCTACGGCGCTATTCGCTGCGCAAATGCCTTGAGCGGTTCGCCCCTTACGGGCACAGGGCGACCTGGGACCATCTGTGCTCGCGGGCCGGATTCGGCCCCGAGGACCGCTCCCCCGACCCGGCGCGGCTCGTGGCCGCACTGGAGGAGCTGGAGGAGGCGCGTTCGGTGTGGCTGGCCTACGAGGTGGAGTTCGCCGAGCGGCGCAGGAAGGAGAAGCACGACGGCCTGCGCAGGCCGGGCAGTGTGGACGATTGGCACCGGCTGACCTGGGGCGGTTTCGGGGTGGCCTGGTGCGACGACCCCCGGGTCCATCCCGACGGGCCGCTGGCGGAGGTGTTGCGCCGGCTGATCTCGGCGCTGGAGCGCGACCCGGGGGAGGTGTGCCCGGTGTGCGACGGGGACCGGCTGGTCTGGAAGTACGACCTGGACCACGAGCCGTCGACGGGACCGGTCTGCACGGACTGCGGGATCCTGGTGCCGCGGCCGGTGCTGACCCCGGACGCCCTGACGGGCGCCCGGCGTGAACGGCTGCTGATGTCGGCGTAGCGGCCCGGGGCCGGACGCCGCCGTGCGGGCGGGAAGGTGACGACAGGCCCCGGTCGTGGCCGCACAGTTCCTCCGTCCGCCCACGGGGCAGGAGGGACTGTACGGCCACGGCCCTGGGGGCGCGCCGGGGATGCCGCACCTCCGACGGGTGTTGTCGGTGGCGCCCTGCACCATGGGGGAATGGTGCAGGTGTGTGTGAACGGGGCCCGCGGAGGCGCCGACGGCGCGGTGGTGCCGCTGACGCCGGAGGCGATGGCGGACGCCGTGGCCGGGGCGGTGGCCGCCGGGGCCACGGACGTCCATGTCCATCCCAAGACCCCGTGCGGGCAGGACACGTTGTCGCCACGGGTGCTCGCGGTGACCCTGGAGGCGATACGGGCGCGGGTGCCGGTGCCGGTCGGGGTGACCACGGGGGCGTGGGCCGAGCCCGGGCCGGCCGACCGGGTCGCGCGGGTCCGGAGCTGGGAGGCGCTGCCCGACCACGCCTCGGTCAACTGGCACGAGCCGGGCGCCGAGGCGGTCGCCGCCGCGCTGATCGAGCGGGGGGTGGGTGTCGAGGCGGGCGTCTGGTCCGGCACGGACGGCGCGGAACGGTTCGCGCGCTCGCCGCTGGGACCGAGGGTGCTGCGGGTACTGGCGGAGGTCACGGACACCGACGCGGAGACCGCGGAGTCGTCCGCGCGGACCCTGCTGGCCGGCCTGGGCACGGCGCACGGCCGCCCGGTGCTGCTGCACGGCGAGGACGGCGGCGCCTGGCCGGTGCTGCGCCTGGCCGGCCGGCTGGGCCTCGCGACCCGCATCGGCCTGGAGGACACCCTGTTCCTGCCGGACGGCCGGCCTGCCCGGTCGAACGCCGAGCTGGTCGAGGCGGGACTGGCCGAGTGGCGAGCGGCCCGGCACCGCGAGGCGTGACCCGCGGAGACGAACGGCACGTGTGAGCGAAGCTCGGCGTGTGCGGGGCCTGGTGCCGGACCGATACACGAGCTGCCCGGGGTGTCGGCGAGCGCTGCGCCGGGGTGCCCCGCGGCCGGCCGCAAGGTGATCGGGCGGCCCGGCGCGGGTGCGGGGCGAGGCAGGGCGCGTGGTCCGGCGACGGTGCGGGGGCGGGGTGGGCGCGTGGCTCGGCGCCGGTGCGGGGGCGGGGTGGGCGCGTGGTCCGGCGTTGCGCTGCCGGGGTCCCGCTGCGCCCACCCCTGCCGCCCTGGGGCCCCCAGAGCGTTCGGGCACTGGGAGGCACGACTGCCCGCAGCCGGGTGGGCGTTCAGTCGCAGCAGGCCGGGTCCTGGGCGGCCGCCGCAGACCGGCCGGCGCGGGCCGGTCCGGTCCGCCGTTCCACCAGCAGGCGGGAACCCGTACGGCTTTCGCCGAAGACGTCGTCGGGGTTGGACAGAATGCAGGTGTCCAGGGACAGGCAGCCGCAGCCGATGCAGTCGGTGAGGTGGTCGCGCAGCCGGTTCAACTGCTTGATCCGCTCGTCCAGCTCGGAGCGCCAGGCCGCGGAGAGCCGGGCCCAGTCGTCCGCGGTGGGCGTGCGTCCCTCCGGCAGCTCGGCCAGCGCCTCGCGGATCGTGGCGAGCGGGATGCCGACGCGCTGGGCGGCCCGCACGAAGGCGACCCGGCGCAACGCGTCGCGGCTGAAGCGGCGTTGGTTGCCCGAGGTGCGGCGACTGCTGATCAGGCCCTTGGACTCGTAGAAGTGCAGGGCGGAGACGGCGGCGCCGCTGCGTGCGGCGAGCTGGCCGACCGTGAGTTCGTGGATCTTCTCGGGAATCTGAGGCACTCCCCGAACCCTACCCACCCGCTCAGCCCTCGGGTCCGTTGATATGGGCCTCACGGACTACCATGCTAAGCAGTTGCTTAGCAACGACCCGCAGGCATGGGCAAGCAGAGCCACGAAACCTTTGACGCGAGAGGCCGGGACATGGCAGAGCCGAGGATCTTCACATCCGCCGACGACGTGAAGGCGGCGGTGGGCGAGCAGCTGGGGTACACCGACTGGCTGGAGGTCGACCAGAAGCGCATCGACCTGTTCGCGGAGGCGACCGGCGACCACCAGTGGATCCACGTGGACCCGGAGCAGGCCGCCGCGGGCCCGTTCGGCACCACCATCGCGCACGGGTATCTGACCCTGTCGCTGCTCCCGCTCTTCGGCCCACAGCTGATCAAGGTCGAGGGCGTGAAGATGGGCGTCAACTACGGCACCAACAAGGTCCGTTTCCCCTCCCCCGTCCCGGTCGGCTCGCGGCTGCGCGCCACGGCGACGATCACCGGCGTCGAGGACGTCAAGGGAGGGATCCAGGTGGCCGTCGCCTTCACCGTGGAGCGCGAGGGCGGCGACAAGCCGGTGTGCGTCGCCGAGTCCGTCTCGCGCTACTACCTGTGAGCTGCCGCTGAGCCGCTACCGCCCCTGAGCGGCGCCGGGCTCCTTGGCCCGCACCATCCGCAGTACGAGGTCGGCGTAGAGCGCGCCGACCTCGTCGGGCGTCCGGGGGCCGTTCACGTTGAACCAGCGGGCGACGTCGATGCAGAGGGAGAGCACAGCGAGCGTCGTGCCCTGCACGTCCGCCACCTCGAAGTCACCCGAGGCCACGCCCTCCTCGATGATGCCGCGCACCTCGGCGTCGCACTGCCGGCGCAGCGCGACGATCTCGGCGCGGGCGTCCGGCCCGAGCGCGTCCAGTTCGTACTGCACCACGCGCGCGGTGGTGCGCCGCCCGGCATGCCAGCGCACGAAGGAACTCACCGCGTCGGCGAGCCGCTCCGCGGCGCTCCCCTCGCCCTCGGCCGCCGTGCGCAGGATGCCGAGCGCCCGGTCGTGGCCGATCCGGCTGATGCGGTGGAGCAGCTCTTCCTTGGTCTTGTAGTGGATGTAGAGCGCGGCCGGGCTCATGCCGGCCCGCCCGGCGATGTCGCGGGTCGTGGTCGCGTGGTACCCGCGCTCGGCGAAGGCCTCCACCGCGGCGACCAGCAGTCGCCGGGCCGCGTCAGGCGTGACCTCGTCCCACGGCTCGGTGTCGCCGCCCGCCGTCTCGGCCGCCGTACTCATCGCTTGTTCGCCCCTCTCGGTGACAGGAGCTCCACCATACCGCCGAAGCTGAGCGGACGCTTAGGGGCGCCCCGGCGCGCAGGTCAGCCCAGCTTCTCGAAGGGGTCGTGCTCGGCGAGGAGCTTCTCCAGCCGGGCCTGGTCGACCCTGCTGACGATCTGCCCGGCCTCCTGCCGGTCCCGGATGATCTTGGCCAGGGTGAAGGCGGACGTGACGAGGTACAGGACGGCGATGGCGAGGAAGGCGCGCACCCACGCGTCGGCCTGGAGCCGGTAGATGCCGATGGCGGTGGCGATCATGGCGACGGCGAACGACGCCACGGCCTGCCCGTAGAAGGCGGCGGTGCTCTGCTGCTTGACCGGTGTGTCACTCATGGAACAAGCGTCGGCGGATGTGGCCGGGACCACATCCGCCGTCGTACTCAGTTCGGCTACTCAGAAGGCCGAGACGCCCGTCAGCGCGCGCCCGATGACCAGCTTCTGGATCTGGCTGGTGCCCTCGTAGAGGGTCATGACGCGGGCGTCGCGCAGCAGCTTGCCGGCCGGGTACTCGTCGATGTAGCCGTAGCCGCCGAAGACCTGGAGGGCGTTGTTGGCGGCGCGGACGGCGGCCTCCGAGGCGAACAGCTTGGCCTTGGAGGACTCGACGGTGAAGGGCTGCCCGCGGTCGATCAGGTCGGCGACCCGCCAGGTCAGCAGCCGGGCCGCGTCCACGTCGAGGGCGATGTCGCTGATCAGCTCCTGCACCAGCTGGTGGTGGGCGATGGTCTTCCCGAACTGCTCGCGCTCGCCCGCGTACCGCACGGCCGCGTCCAGGGCGGCCTGCGCGATGCCGACACAGCCGGCCGCGACGGACATCCGCCCCTTGGCGAGGGCCGACATGGCGACCGAGAAGCCCTTGCCCTCGGGGGCCAGCATCGCGGAGGCGGGGACGCGCACGTCCTCCAGGACCAGTTCGGCGGTGGCCTGACCGCGCAGCCCGAGCTTGCCGTGGATGGTGCGGCGGGTCAGGCCGGGGGTGTCGGTGGGCACCAGGAAGGCGGAGACGCCCTTGTGACCGGGGGCGTCCGTGGAGCGGGCGAAGAGCAGGACGACGTCGGCCCAGGTGCCGTTGGTGATGAACATCTTGGTGCCGTTGATGACGTAGTCGTCGCCGTCGCGGACCGCGCGCGTGGAGAGGTTCCCGGCGTCCGATCCCGTGCCGGGCTCGGTCAGGCCGAAGCAGCCGACGTACTCGCCGGAGGTCAGCCCCGGCAGCCAGCGGCGTTTCTGCTCCTCGTCCCCCCAGGCGGCGATGGTCTTGGCGACCAGGCCGAGGGAGACGGACACGATGCCGCGCACGGAGCTGTCGCCGCGCCCCAGCTCCTCCGTCACCAGGCAGTACGCCAGGTGGTCGCCGCCGGAGCCGCCGTACTCCTCGTCGACGGTGAGCCCGAGGAAGCCGACCTCGCCGAGCTTCTTGACGATGGACCGGTCCACCTCCTCGGCGCGGTCCCAGGCGACGACGTGGGGGGCGATCTCGCGCTCCACGAAGTCCCGGGCGAGCTGCCGTACGGCGGTCTGCTCCTCGCTGAGCTCCAGGTTCATGACGGGTCACCCCACAGTAGACGGATCCGGACAGACGTACCTTGAAAGCCGGACATTTAAATTAGCACTGCTAGTTTAAGGTCGCAGCCCTACTATGTGCGCCATGGCCCGACCGCGCAAGCCCCTGCTCAGCACCGACCGGATCGTCGAGGCGGCCCGCGCGCTGGTGGACGCGGAGGGCCTCGCGGCCGTCTCCACGCGCCGGCTCGCGGCGGAACTGGGGGTGAGCGGGCCCTCGCTCTACAACCACTTCCGCACCAAGGACGAGATCCTGGAGGCCGTCGCCGACTCGGTCAGCGCGCAGGTCGACCTGTCGATGTTCGAGGACGGCCGGGACTGGCGGACCGCGCTGCACGACTGGGCCGTCTCCTACCGGGCGGCCCTGCGCGACCACCCCAACATCGTCCCGGTACTGGCCCACGGGCCCGGCCGCCGCCCGGCCGCGCTGCACCTCGCGGACGCCGTCTACGGCGCGATGGTCGCGGCGGGCTGGCCGCCGGCGCAGGCCACGTCCATCGGCGCGCTGATGCGGTACTTCGTCATGGGCTCCGCGCTCGGCTCCTTCGCGCGGGGTTTCCCGGACGACGCCGGCGCCTACGATCCCGCCGACTACCCCCACCTCGGCAAGGCGCACCTCCTGGCCGAGCAGCAGGAGAAGATCGACGAGCGGGCCTTCGAGACCGGGCTCACGGCGCTGCTGGACGGGCTGGCGCAGCAGTACGAGCAGGCGGGGCGGAAGGCCTGAGGACACTTCGGCGGGCGCCGAAGTGTCCGTGCGCCATCCTGGACGCATGAGCGACAAGGACGGCGAAGCACCCGGGCTCGCACGGCTGGCCGGGCTGATCGCCGACGAGACCAGGGCGGCCTGCCTGCTGGCGCTGCTCGACGGGCGGGCGTGGACCGCCGGCGAGCTGGCCCGGCACGCGGGCGTCGCCGCGTCGACGCTGAGCGAACACCTCGGCAAGCTCGTCGCCGGCGGCCTGCTCGCGGAGGAGCGCCAGGGGCGGCACCGGTACGTGCGGCTGGCGGACGACCGGATCGCGCACCTGGTGGAGGACCTGGCCGCGCAGGTCGCGCCCGAGGCGGCGGCCCGGCGTCCGCGCACCCTGCGCGCGTCGAGCGCCGGGTCGGCGATGGCCCGCGGGCGCACCTGCTACGACCATCTCGCCGGGCGGCTCGGCATCACGGTCACCGACGCGCTGACCGGGCGCGGGCTGCTGCGCCAGGACACCGGTTTCGCGCTCACCGACGCGGGACTCGGCTGGTTCGACGCCGCCGGGATCCGCCTCGACCGGACGAACCGCCGTCCGCTGGCCCGCGCCTGCCTGGACTGGACCGAGCGCCGCCCCCACCTCGCGGGTGTCGCGGGCGCGGCCCTGTGCCGGCACGCCCTGGACGCGGGCTGGTGCGTGCGCATCGGCTCGGAGCGGGCGGTGAAGGTGACGCCGGCCGGCGAGGACGCGCTGTCCGGGCTGCTGGGCATCGACCCGGCACTGCTGCGCTGAGCGCGGGCGCCCCGTCCGGAATCCGCCAGCCCCCCGCCCCCTTCCTGCCTAGCCTCTGGAGCATGATGAGCACCGCCCCGTCCCGCCGTGCCGGCCTTCTCGCGGCCGGCGCCGCCACCGTCACCGTCGTCCTGTGGGCCTCCGCCTTCGTCTCCATCCGCAGCGCGGGCGAGGCGTACTCGCCGGGCGCGCTGGCGCTCGGGCGGCTGCTGTCGGGTGCGCTGACGCTGGGGGTGATCTGTCTGGTGCGCCGGGAGGGGCTGCCGCCCCGGGCCGCCTGGCGGGGGATCGCGATATCCGGGCTGCTGTGGTTCGGCTTCTACATGGTCGTCCTGAACTGGGGCGAGCAGCAGGTGGACGCCGGTACGGCAGCCCTGGTGGTGAACGTCGGGCCGATCCTCATCGCGCTGCTCGGCGCCCGGCTGCTCGGTGACGCGCTGCCGCCGCGGCTGCTGACGGGGATGGCGGTGTCGTTCGCCGGTGCGGTGACCGTGGGCCTGTCGATGTCCGGCGAGGGCGGCTCCTCGCTGTTCGGGGTGGTGCTGTGCCTGCTGGCGGCCGTGGCGTACGCGGGCGGGGTCGTGGCCCAGAAGCCGGCGCTGGGCCGGGCGAGCGCGCTGCAGGTGACGACGTTCGGGTGTCTGGTCGGGGCGGTGGTCTGCCTGCCGTTCGCCGGGCAGCTGGTGCACGAGGCGGCGAAGGCGCCCGCCTCGGCGACGCTCAACATGGTCTACCTGGGTGTGTTCCCGACCGCCCTGGCGTTCACGACGTGGGCGTACGCCCTGGCCCGGACGACCGCCGGCCGGATGGGCGCCACGACGTACGCGGTGCCCGCCCTCGTCGTCCTGATGTCGTGGCTGGCGCTCGGTGAGGTGCCGGGGCTGTTCACCCTGGCGGGCGGGGCGCTGTGCCTGGCGGGCGTGGCCGTGTCGCGGTCCAGGAAGCGCGCGGCGGCGGCTCCGGAGCCGGGCGGGGCCCCGGAGCCGCGCCGCGAGGACGTGGGCCGGCGTTAGGGCTGGCCCGGCCGTGCGCGCCTGCCCCGCGGCGCCGGGCACGCGCACTCGCCGCGGGGCCCGCCCGGCCGGAGGACGACGGTCGCGGCCCGACGGCGCCTAGAAGACCACCAGCGCCCGGCCGCCCTTGCCGGCCAGCATGTTGTCGAAGGCCGCCGGGATGCCGTCCAGGGCGATGTGTTCCGTCACCAGGGCGCCCAGGTCCAGGCGGCCGGTGCGGACGTGCTCGGCCAGGACCGGGAGGTCGCGGGCCGGGTCGGCGTTGCCGTAGACGCAGCCGGACAGAGTGCGGCCCCAGTGGAAGATCTCCAGGGCGTTGAAGGTGACCTGCTGGTCCTTGCCGCCGATGCCGACGACCGTGGTGCGTCCGCCGCGCCGGGTGGAGTCCCAGGCGGTGCGGATGGTGACCGCGCGGCCGACGCACTCGACGGCCACGTCGACGCCCTGCTTGCCGGTGAGGGCGCGGATCTCGCGGGCGGTGGTGTCGGAGGCGATCAGATAGTCGGTGGCGCCGGCGGCGCGGGCCAGCTCCTCCTTGTCCGGGGACACGTCGACCGCGACGATCTTCGAGGCGCCCGCGATCCGGGCCGCCTGGAGGGTGGCGAGCCCCACTCCCCCGACGCCGAACACGGCGACCGTCTCGCCCTCCCGGACCTTCGCCGAGTGGTGGACGGCGCCGTAGCCGGTGAGGACGGCGCAGCCGAGCAGGGCGGCGTCGGTGAGCGGGATGCCGTCCGGGCAGGGCAGGACGCAGGACGCGGACACCACCGTCTCCTCGGCGAACGCGGCGACGTTCAGGCCGGGGTGCAGGTCGGTGCCGTCGTCGGCGCGGCGGGCGTGCGTGTTCGCGGCGCCGGCCAGGGCGTCGGCGCACAGCCAGACCTCGCCGAGCGAGCAGGGGTGGCAGACGCCGCAGGACGGAGCCCAGTTGAGGACGACGCCGTCGCCGGGCGCGACATGGGTGACGCCCTCGCCGACGGCGACGACCGTGCCGGCGCCCTCGTGGCCGAGGACGGCGGGGAGCGGCACGCGCATGGTGCCGTTGGACAGGGACAGGTCGGAGTGGCAGACCCCGGCGGCGGCGAGCCTCACCCGGACCTGGCCGGGGCCGGGCTCGGGCAGCTCGATGCCGGTGACCTCCAGCGGGGAGCCGACGGCGGGTACGACAGCGGCGCGGACGACATCACGGACGGCCATGACGTGGGCAACTCCCCTGGACTAGAACTGGAGGGACTTGGTCTGGAGGTACTCGGCGAGGCCGTGCGGGCCCAGTTCGCGGCCGACGCCGGACTGCTTGTAGCCGCCGAACGGGGCCAGCGGGTTGAAGCGGCCGCCGTTGATGTCGACCTGGCCGGTGTCCATGCGGCGGGCGAAGGCGACCGCCTCCGCCTCGTCCCCGGCCCAGACGGCCCCGGCGAGGCCGTACACCGTGCCGTTGGCGATCCGCAGGGCGTCCTCCTCGTCCTCGTAGCGCAGGACGGACAGGACCGGACCGAAGATCTCCTCCTGGGCGACGGTCATGTCCTCGGTCACGTCGGCGAGGACGGTCGGGCTGACGAAGTACCCCTGCTCGCGCGGGGCTTCGGGGCCGCCCGCGACGAGGCGCGCGCCCTCGGCGACACCCTTCTCGATGTAGCCGCGCACCCGCTCCTGCTGCTTGGCGTTGACGACCGGGCCGATCCGGTCGCCGTACTTCGCTGCGGCCTCGGCGGCCAGCTCGACGGCCTCGTCGTACTGGTCGCGGTGGACCAGCATCCGGGTCCAGGCGCTGCACGTCTGGCCGGAGTTGGACATGACGTTGGCGACGCCGACGTTCACGGCCTTCGCCAGGTCGGCGCTCGGGAGGATCACGTTGGCGGACTTGCCGCCGAGCTCCAGGGCGACCTTCTTGACGGCGGCGCCGGCGATCGCGCCGATGCGGCGGCCGACGGCGGTGGAGCCGGTGAAGGAGACCAGGTCGACGTCCGCGTGCTCGGCGAGGGCCTGGCCGGCGACCGGGCCGAGGCCCGTGACCAGGTTGAAGACGCCCGCCGGGACGCCGGCCTCGTGCACCGCCTCGGCGAAGAGCTGGGCGGTGAGCGGGGTGTCCTCGGCGGGCTTGAGGACGACCGTGCAGCCGGCCGCGAGCGCCGGGGCGACCTTGGCCACGATCTGGTGGAGGGGGTAGTTCCAGGGGGTGATGGCGCCGACCACGCCGATCGGCTCGTGGTGGACGACGGAGGTGCCGATCTTCTCCTCGAAGGCGTACGTCGCCGCCAGCTCGGCGTAGGAGCCCGCGACCGCGATCGGGGCGCCGGCGTGCACGGCCTGCGAGAACTTCAGCGGTGAGCCGAGCTCGGCGGTGACGGTCTCGGCGATCTCGTCCTTGCGGGCCACCAGCACGTCCCGCAGGGCGGTCAGGCGCGCGGCGCGCTGGGCGGGCGGGGTGGCGGCCCAGCCCCGCAGGGCGGCGCGGGCGGCCCGTACGGCGGTGTCCACGTCCAGGGCGGTGCCGGCGGGGACCTTGCCGATCACCTGCTCGTCGGCCGGGTTCACCACGTCGATCGTGTCCCGGCCGTCGGCGGGGCGCCAGGCTCCGTCGATGTACATGCCGTCGTGTGCCTTCATCGCGTTCCTTCCGGGCGGGCCTCGTCGTCCGCCCCCAAACTAGCGCCGATAGTTTTACGGCACCAGGGGCGGCCACCATGGTGGCGCGGCTCACCCTCCCGGACGACCGGATGCCGGCGGGATCACTCCTCCAGGTCCGGCAGCCGCGCCGGGGCGGGGCAGATCCGTTCGCCGTGCTGGTCGAAGACGAACAGGTGGGCGAGGTCGACGAGGAGGGGGACCTGCATGCCGTGGCGAAGGTGGACGTCGGGGGTGGTGCGGACGATCAGGTCGCCGGGCAGACGGCCGTCAGGGGCGGTGACGGCGGGTTCGGTGTCCGCCGGGTCGTCCATGACCACCACGGGACCCGCGCGCAGGGTGCCCGCCCGTTCCTTGAGCCGGTCGAGGACCGTGCCGTCGCGGCGGCGGCGCCCCGCGGGGCGGGCAGCGGGCCGTGGAGCCTCCAGATCGGGCACGACGGCGGGCCGTGAACCGGTGTTGAAGTGGACGAGGACCTCGTGGCCCTGGAACTCGACGTGCTCCACCAGGCCGGTGAGCAGCACTTCGCCGGGGCGGGCGGAGGCGGGGTCGGCGATCCGGACGGCCTCGGACCGCAGGCCCACGATGACCTCGCGGCCCTGCTGGACGCGGAGCAACTGGTGGTCGAGGGACAGTGGTTCGGGCAGGCGCAGGTACTGCTTGCCCAGGCTGATGGTCATCGCGCCGTCCAGCGGGGCGCGTACGAGGCCGCGCAGCAGGTTGATGCGCGGGGTGCCGAGGAAGGCGGCGACGAAGACGTTGCGCGGCAGGGCGTAGACGGTCCGCGGGGTGTCCACCTGCTGGAGCGTGCCGCCGCGCAGGACGGCGACGCGGTCGCCGAGGGACATGGCCTCGGACTGGTCGTGGGTGACGTAGACGGTGGTGACGCCCAGTTCGCGGGTCAGTCTGGTGATCTCGGCGCGCAGGTGGTTGCGGAGTTTGGCGTCGAGGTTGGACAGCGGCTCGTCCATCAGGAAGGCGGTGGGCCGGCGGGAGATCGCCCGGCCCATGGCGACGCGCTGGCGTTCGCCGCCGGAGAGCTGGGCGGGGAAGCGGTCGAGGAGGTCCTCGATGCCCAGCATGCGGGCGGTGGCGTCCACGCGGGGGCCGTGGTCGGCCTGGGGCGCCTCGACGCGCAGCGGGAAGCCGATGTTCCCGCGGGTCGTCATGTTGGGGTACAGGGCGAAGTTCTGGAAGACCATCGACATGCGCCGCTCGGCGGGAAGCTGGTCGTTGGCGTACGCGCCGTCGAGCAGCAGGCTGCCCTCGGTGATCTCCTCCAGCCCGGCGATCATGCGCAGCACGGTGGACTTGCCGCAGCCGGAGGGGCCGAGCAGGACGAGGAACTCGCCGGGCGCGATGTCCAGCGACAGCCGGTCCACCACGCGGACGCCTCGCGCGTAGGTCTTGCTCACGTCGTGCAGGGAGATGGCGCGTGTCATGGAGTGCCCCCGGGGGCTCACTGGCGCTGGGTCTTCGTGGACGGACGCCTCGTACGGGACGCACGGGGCGTGTGCGTCACGGAAGTTAACGGACCGTGCACGGCCGGGGGAAGACACCGGACCGCAACTCGCGGGAGCGTCCATATGGCGAGAAAGCGGACGATCGGATTCAGCGCGGGGGGCGTCTCACGGGTTGATCACGGCACGGGCACGCGTCCTCGGCCCAGTCGCCGCCGTCGCGGCCGCCTTCGCCGCCGCTCGGCGCCCGGCGCAAGCGGCTGGACCGGCGCGCCGGATCGCCGCCGGGGTCGCGCGCGCCTGCGCGGGCCCACCGCGGCCCGCCCCGGCGGCCCGCACGGCGCAGACGGTCCTCCGGCGGCCGGCAGCAGGACGCCGTTCAGGACGATTACGGCCCTGGTCGTTCCCCCGATCCCCCTGGGGTGACCGCCGTCATCCCCCGTGGCCCGGCGGGACCTCGCGGCGGTCACCGCCCTGAGGCGCCGTACGACGCGAGGGCCGGGTCCGGCCGGGGCCGCCGGCGGACGTGCGCTCGGGCGCCGGTCCGGACGGGGAGCGCAGGGCGACGCCCGAGGACAGCAGGAGCAGGGCGCCGAGCATCACGAAGGGTGCGGCCACACCCGCGACACCGGCGATCAGACCGGCCGCGGCGGGTGCGGCGACCTGACCGAGCCGATTGCCGGTCAGGCGCAGCGCGAGGGCGGTGGAGCGGGCCTCGTCGGGGGCCGCCTGGACGACGGTCGTCATGGACAGCGGCTGGCCGACGCCCAGGCAGAAGCCGAGGACGACGAGCATCACGCCCAGCGCCCACACCGGCACCGGCAGCGCGACGCCGGCACACAGCACGGCCGCCAGCACACAGGTGACAGTGAGCAGGACGGTGCGGCCGAGCCACCGCAGCAGGGGCATCAGCACCAGCCGGCAGGCGATCGTGGCCGCCGCGCGCAGGCTGAGCAGCACGCCGATGACGGCCGGGGAGATGCCCCGGTGCTCGCCGACCACCGGCAGGTAGGCGGTGAGGATGTCCGTCGCGGACAGCACCGACAGACTGATCAGGATGCCCGCGGGCACGCCCCGGGCGCGCAGGATGCCTCCCACCGGGACGCGCGGCCCCTTTTCCGTACGGGACTCGGCGGACACCGGATGCTCTATGCGCCACAGCGACGTGAACGCGACCGCCGCTCCCGCGCCCGCGACGACCAGGGCGAGCGCGCTGCTGCCGGCCATGTCGGGGCCGCCGATCAGGGCGCCCGCGGCGACGGGACCGATGAGCTGACCGAGCGAGGCGCCGATGGTGAAGTGACCGAAGTTGCGGTCCTGTTCGTGCGGCGCGGACTGGCGGGCGACCAGCGACTGGGCGCCGATGACGAAGCAGAGGTGTCCGAGGCCCATGACGCCGCTCCACAGCGCCATCGTCCACAGCGACCCGGCGACGCCGCTCAGCGCGCAGCCGCCGGCGATGAGCACCACCCCGACGGGCAGCAGCGGCGCGCAGCGGCCGTGGTCGGTGCGGCGGCCCAGCGGCACGGCGGCGAACAGCGGCAGCAGCGCGTACACACCGGCGATGACACCGACCGCCCGCTCGTCCGCGCCCAGCGCGAGGGCCCGGTAGGAGACGGCGGGCCGGGCCATCGACACCGCCCCCTGGGCGAAGCCGAAGGCGATGACGAGGCGGAGCAGCCAGCCGCGGTTCCCACCGGGCGCCATGATCGTGTCCTTCCTGATGATCAGATGATGCCGAACAGGATGCCCGCCGCGAGGATCACCAGGCTGGTCAGGACCGCCCACTTCACGACGAACCGGGTGTGGTCGCCGAACTCGACCTTGGCCATGCCGACCAGGACGTACACGGCGGGGACGAGCGGGCTGGACATGTGCAGCGGCTGGCCGACGATCGAGGCGCGGGCGATCTCCAGCGTCGGCACGCCGTGCGCGTGGCCGGCCTCGGCGAGCACCGGCAGGACGCCGAAGTAGAAGCCGTCGTTCGACATGAAGTAGGTCAGCGGCAGGCTCAGCAGGCCGGTGACGAGGCCCATGTGCGGGCCCATGCCGTCGGGGATGGTGTCCACGAGCCAGTTGGCCATGTGGTCGACCATGCCGGTGCCGGTGAGGACGCCGGTGAAGACGGCGGCGGCGAAGACCATGCCGGAGACGTTGAGGACGTTGTCGGCGTGGGCCGCGATCCGGGCCTTCTGGTCGGGGATGTGCGGGAAGTTGACGGTGAGGGCGAGCGCGGCGCCGATCAGGAACAGCACCGGGATCGGCAGCAACTCCATGATCATGGCGGTCAGCAGGACGACCGTGAGCAGCGCGTTGAACCAGTACAGCTTGGGGCGCAGGGTCGCCCGGTGCGGGTCGAGGCCCTGGAACTCGTCGTCCGCGGCGCCGTCCTGTCCGGCCGGGCCGCCGGAGCCCGCGGCGGGCGCGGAGGCCTTGCCGGAGCCGGTGCCGGCGCCGGAAGCCGTGCCCGTGCCGGCCGCCGCACCGGCGCCGACCAGCACCGTCTCGGTCTCGTCCTGCCGCACCAGCGCCTCGTCCAGCGTCAGGGTGCCGAGCCGCCGGCGCTCGCGCAGACCGAGGACGTAGGCCAGGACGACGACCGCGACCAGACCGACGGCCAGGGCCGGGATCATGGGCACGAAGATGTCGGTGGCGTCGACCTTCAGCGCGGTGGCGGCGCGGGCGGTGGGGCCGCCCCAGGGCAGGGTGTTCATCACACCGTTGGCCATCGCGGCGACACCGGTCATCACGACCAGGCTCATCTTGAGGCGCTTGTACAGCGGGTACATCGCCGAGACCGTGATCATGAAGGTGGTCGAGCCGTCGCCGTCCAGGGAGACGATGGCGGCCAGCAGCGCGGTACCGACGACGATCCGCATCGGATCGGCCTTGCAGAACTTCAGGATCGCGCGGACGATCGGGTCGAACAGCCCGACGTCGATCATCACACCGAAGTAGACGATCGCGAACATGAGCATCGCCGCGGTGGGGGCGAGGCTGGACACGCCGTCGATGACGTAGTCGCCGAGCTGGGCGCCCTTGCCCACGAACACGCAGAACAGCGCGGGAATCAGCACGAGCGCCGCGATCGGCGACATCTTCTTCATCATGATCAGGACCAGGAAGGTCGCGATCATGGCGAAGCCGAGGATGGTCAGCATGAATGGATACCTAACGTTCGCCCTTGAACATCCCACCGGGGCAGGCGGTGCGAGCGACGTTAGGTGGCGCGAAGCCGCGTTAACAAGACGTTGACATGCGAGCAATAAGCGCAAAACTCCAGGTCACAGCTTTGCTCAGGTCGGGGGTCGGGTCAGTGCCCGGTCACGGGGGCTACCTCGACGGGTACGCCGTTGAGGACCGCGTTGCCCGAGAGCGGGTCCAGCAGGCTGCCGTCGAGGAGCTGGTTGACGTTGACGCCGGGGTCGCCGGCGGCGTGGGTGAGGCGGGTGCCGGGCCGGTCGTGGCCCCAGCCGTGCGGGAGGCTGACCACGCCCGGCCGGACCGTGCCGGTGACCTCGGCGGGGGCGGTCACCTCTCCCCCGGCGCCCTTGACGCGCACCGGCTCCCCGTCCCGCACGCCGAGCCGGCCGGCGTCGTCGGGGTTCAGGTGCAGGGTGCAGCGGTTGGAGCCGCCGGTGAGGGCGGGGACGTTGTGCATCCAGCTGTTGTTGGACCGCAGGTGGCGGCGGCCGACCAGGACGAGCCCGCCGGGGCGCTCGGCCATGGCGCGCCTCAGGCGCGGCAGGTCGGCGGCGATCGGCGCGGGCAGCAGCTCCACCTTGCCGCTGCGGGTCTTCAGCGGCTGCGGCAGGCGGGGGCGCAGCGGTCCGAGGTCGATGCCGTGCGGGTGGGCGAGCAGCCGCTCCAGCGACAGCCCGTCGGGGCGGGCGCCGAAGCCGTCGCCGTAGGGGCCGAGGCGCAGCATCATGTCGAGCCGCCGTTCGGGGCCGTCGCTGCCGGTGAGGCCTGCGGCGAGGTCGCCCGGGTCGCGTCGTTGCACGGGTGAGTGCGGGTCCCGTACGGCCTTGCCGAGGGTCTGCTCGATCACCATGGCGTCGACGGCGGCCGGGTCGGCGCCGTGACTGCCGGTGGCGGCGAGGATCAGCCGGGCCAGGATCTCGGTCTCGGCCATGCGGCCGGGTTCGAGCGGGACGGCGGGGCGGGTGTAGCGGACCTGGTTGCGCACCGCGAGGGTGTTGAAGGCGAAGTCGTGGTGCGGGCTCTGGGCCGGCGGGGGCGGCGGCAGGACGACGTGGGCGTGGCGCGAGGTCTCGTTCAGGTACGGGTCGACGCTCACCATGAAGTCGAGCGAGTCCAGCGCCTTGTCGAGCCGGTCGCCGTCGGGTGCGGACAGGACGGGGTTGGCGGCGATCGTGATCAGTGCGCGGACCGGCTCGCCCTCGTCCGTGGCGGTGTCGATCTCCTCGGCGAGGGCGGACAGCGGCAGCTCGCCCTTCGCCTCGGGGTGTCCGCTCACCCGGGAGTGCCAGCGGCCGAGCGCGAAGCCGTGTCCTGGCCCGGCGGGGCGCGGGGTCCGGTCGGTGGCGGCCTGCGGGAAGAGGGCGCCGCCGGGCCGGTCGAGGTTGCCGGTGAGGATGTTGAGGACGTCCACGAGCCAGCTGGCGAGGGTGCCGTGCGGGACGGTGCAGCTGCCGATGCGGCCGTATACGGCGGCGGTGGGGGCGGCGGCGAGTTCGCGGGCGAGCGCGCGCGTCGTCCCGGCGTCGACGTCGCAGGCGGCGGCGACCGCCTCCGGCGTGAAGTCCCGTACGGCGTCGGCGAGTTCCTCGACCCCCTCGACGTGCGGGGCGAGGTCGCCGAGGCCGGCCAGGCCCTCCTCGAACAGGACGTGGGCCATCGCGGCGAGGAGCAGGGCGTCCGTGCCGGGGCGGATCGCCACGTGCCGGTCGGCGAGCTTGGCGGTGCGGGTGCGGCGCGGGTCGACGACGGTGAGGGTGCCGCCGCGGGCCCTGAGGGCCTTGAGCCGGCCGGGGAAGTCGGGTGCGGTGCACAGACTGCCGTTGGACTCCAGCGGGTTGGCGCCGATGAGGAGCAGATGGTCGGTGCGGTCGAGGTCGGGCACCGGGATGGCGTTCGCGTCGCCGAAGAGCAGCCCGCTGGAAACGTGCTTGGGCATCTGGTCCAGCGTGGACGCGGTGAACAGGCTGCGGGTGCCGAGCGCGGCGAGCAGGACGGGCGGGTAGAGGGCACCGGCCATGGTGTGCACGTTGGGGTTGCCGAGGACGATGCCGGCGGCGTGCGGGCCGTGCCGTTCGACGACGGGGCGGAGGCCCGCGGCGACCGCGTCGAACGCCTCCTCCCAGGTGGCCTCGCGCAGCTCGCCGTCCCGGCGCACGAGGGGTGTGCGCAGCCGGTCGGGGTCGGAATCGAGGGCGCCGAAGGAGGCGCCCTTGGGGCAGATGAACCCGCGGCTGAAGACGTCGTCGCGGTCCCCGCGGGCGGCGGTGACCTTGGTGCCCTCGATGCTCAGGGTCAGGCCGCAGGTGGCCTCGCACAGGGGGCAGATACGCAGGGCGGTGCGGGACACGGGTCCTCCCGGAGGGCGGCGGCGGTGACGCGCGGACGTGGAACCTCGCGGCGAGCATACCGACCGGTAGGCATGTTGGGGAGGTCTCCGGAGAACCCGGGATGACGGCCTTCCCCTCCCCTGCGTCAGTCGAGCACGCGTCCCAGATACGCCGCCAGCAGCTCCCGGGCCTCGTCGATGATCGCTTCGTCGCCGTCCGGCGCCACCCGGAAGGCGAGCTGGACGAGGGTGTCGGCGGTCTCCACGGCGACCAGGAAGGCACGGCGCACGGCCTCGTCGGGGCGGCGGCCGAGGTAGCCGGAGAGCAGCTCGGTGACCCGGTCGGCGACGCGGTGGTTGGGCTCGGCGTGGCGGTCGCCGACCGGTATCTGGTTGCCGAAGTCGACGAGGGAGAAGCCGGGCGCGGTCCGCTTCATCGCCAAGTACTCGTCGAGCACGGCGTCGAGGGCGTCGCGCCAGCCTCCGTCCCCGGTCTCCGTCAGCCGCTCGGTCACGCGCTCGGCGTAGCGCTCGAGGTTGCGCTGGGCCAGCGCGTCGGCCATCTGCCGCTTGTTGCCGAAGAAGCGGTACACGGAGCCGATGGGAACGCCGGCGCGCTGGGCCACGGCCCGGGTGCTCAGCGCGTCGTAGCCGACCTCGTCGAGGAGGGCGGCGCACGCGTCGAGGATCCTGGTCAGCCGTTCGGCGCTGCGCCGCTGCACGGGGGCACGACGGAGCGGGGTCGCGTGGGGCACGTGCATCATGATGCCTTTCCGCCGTGGCCCGGGGAACTGTGACCTCCGGCAGGCGGGCGGGGGGCTGCGCGGGGCGGGGCTTCTTCCTCGCGGAGCGCCGGCTCCGTGGCGCCGGTCGGCTCCGCGTCCGAGGCCGTGATGTCCGCCGTGCTCTCCACCGGCTCACCGTCGACGGCCCAGACGGTGCCGTCGTCGGCGTGCAGGCGCGCGGTGACGTGGTGGGTGCCGCGCGGGACGAGCCCGGCGGCGAGGCGGTGGCGCGGGCCGCGCAGGGGGGTGACGAGGTCTCCGTCGACGAAGAGGTACGCCACACCGCGGCCGGCCACCGCCTTCGCCTCCGTGCCGGGCGGCGAGAACCGGAAGCCGCGGACGGTCAGGCGGACGTCCCAGCTGTCGTCGGCGTTGGGCTGCACCTCGATGCCGACCTCGGGCGCGTGCGCGGCGTCCACCTCGCGGTAGCGCCGGCCGTCCTCGTCGGTGTCGCCGAGGAGTCTGCCCGCCGACGTCGGCGACGCCCCGGTCCCCGGCTCTTCCTCGTCACTGGAGCCGCAGCCCGCGGATCCGGTCAGCAACAGGACACAGACCGCGAGCGCGGCGACTGCTCCCCGCGTCCACGACATGCCGGGAGAGTAGAACACCGGTCCGACACTCCGGATCCTCCTGGGGTCTGGTTCCGGTCATCGTCCCCCGGAAGGAGGGCGAAGGTCCGTCCGCCCTCTTGCGCCCGGGAAACCGCAATCCTACGGTGAGGCATAGGAATCAGTGTGCGAGGGAGCTATCCATGAGCGGGGACGCGCGGAAGACCGCGGAGGGCCTGACCTACCTGTCCGGTTTCGGCAACGAGCACAGTTCGCAGGCCGTTCCGGGCGCGCTTCCCGAGGGCCGGAACTCGCCGCAGCGGGCGCCCCTCGGGCTGTACGCCGAGCAGCTCAGCGGATCGGCCTTCACCGAGCCGCGGGCCCACAACCGGCGTTCGTGGCTGTACCGCATCCGCCCCTCGGCCGCGCACCCGGCGTTCACCCGGACCGGCAACGGCGCGATCCGCACCGCGCCGTTCACCCAGTGCGTGCCGGACCCCAACCGCCTGCGGTGGAACCCGCTGCCCGAGCCCGACGCCGGGACGGACTTCCTGGCGGGCCTGTGGACCCTCGGCGGCAACGGCGACGCGGCCCAGCGCACCGGCATGGCCGTGCACCTGTACCACGCCAACGCCTCCATGGAGCGGGTCTTCAGCGACGCCGACGGCGAGCTGCTGATCGTCCCGGAGCGCGGCGGACTGCTGCTGCGCACCGAGTTCGGGCTGCTGCACGCCGAGCCGGGCCATGTGGCGCTGATCCCGCGCGGGGTGCGCTTCCGCGTGGAGCTGCTCGACGACGATGCCCGCGGTTACGTCTGCGAGAACTACGGCGCCCCCTTCCGCCTCCCCGACCTCGGACCGATCGGCGCCAACGGCCTCGCGAACGCCCGGGACTTCCGGGCGCCGGTCGCCGCGTACGAGGACGTGGAGGGCCCGGTGGAGGTGGTCAACAAGTTCTGCGGCAACCTCTGGACGGCCGTCTACGACCACTCCCCCCTCGACGTGGTCGCCTGGCACGGCAACCACGTGCCGTACGTCTACGACCTGCGCCGCTTCAACGTGATCGGCACGATCTCGTACGACCACCCCGATCCGTCGATCTTCACGGTGCTCACCTCCCCGTCCGACACCCCCGGTCTCGCGGGCGTCGACTTCGTGGTGTTCGCGCCGCGCTGGCTGGTGGGCGAGGACACCTTCCGGCCGCCGTACTTCCACCGGAACGTGATGAGCGAGTACATGGGCCTGATCGAGGGCGCCTACGACGCGAAGGCGGAGGGCTTCGTGCCGGGCGGCGGTTCGCTGCACAACATGATGTCGGCGCACGGCCCGGACCGGGAGACGTTCGACCGGGCGAGCGCCGCCGAGCTGAAGCCGCAGAAGATCGACGACGGGCTGGCGTTCATGTTCGAGACCCGGTGGCCGGTGACCCTCACACCCCAGGCGACCCGTGCCGAGCACCTGCAGCAGCGCTACGACGACGTCTGGCAGGGCCTGGAGCGCCACTTCCGCCCCTTGCACTGAGGATTCCCCTACCGGTACGGATGGCCCGTGACCTCCTTCGCCCCGGACTCCATCGTCCTGAACCGCAAGCTGCCGCTCTGGTACCAGGTGTCGCAGTCGCTGCGCGCCTCGATACTCGGCCGCTCGCCCCGGGACCCGCTGCGCCTGCCCACGGAGGAGCAGCTGGCCGGCCACTACGGGGTGAGCGTGCTGACCATGCGGCAGGCGCTCAAGGAGCTGGAGGACGAGGGGCTGATCACCCGCCACCGCCGGCGCGGCACCTTCATCGAGCCGCACGCCCGGCGGGGTGCCCCGGTGCGGCTGCTGGGTTCGGTGGACGCCATCGTGGCCCAGCAGTCCGGCATGAAGGCCGAGCTGCTGGGCCACGGCACCGCTCCCGTGCCGCCCGAACTCGCCGAGTACTTCCCGGATCTGGCCGAGGCGGCCACGTACCACCGGCTGCGCTGCGACGAGAAGACCGGCGAGCCCACCAACCACGCCCGCAACTGGATCCGTCCCGAACTGGCCGCCCGCATCGACCCGGACGACCTCGCGCGCTGGCCGATGACCAAGGTGCTGCGGGACGTGGTGGGCATGGACATCAGCCGGATCACGGACACCGTCGAGGCCCGGCTCGCGGACCCGGAGACGGCGCGGCTGCTCGAAGTGCCGCTGCTCAGCCCGATCCTGCACTACACGGGCATCACCTACGACACGGCGGGACGGGTGCTGGACGTGGCCGTCATCCACTACCGGGGGGACCGTTTCTCCTTCACGGTCACCCTGGACGCCACCTGAGGCCGTGGCGCCCCGTCGTACGATGCCGGGCGTGACGCACGACGACGCTCCGCGGCCGGCGGACCTCATGCCGTGGTCCGTCGCACCGCCGCGGCTCGGCCGGGGCTGGCCGGCGGCCCCCGACCCGGCGTCCCTGAAGGCCCGCTGGGACGCCCTGGTGAAGGCGGAGGGACCCGACCGCGAGGCCCTGTTCGAGCCGACGCGCTCGCGCACGCTGCACACGGCGGTCGGGCAGCTGCCGGGCACCTCCGGCGCCACGGACCGGCTGCTGCGCGCCTCCGGGCCCTGTCCGGAGCCGGTCCGCGTGCTGCGCGCGCCCTTCGACGAGCAGTGGCTGATTCCCGACCACCGGCTGATCGACGCGGCCCGTCCCGAGCTGTGGCGGGTGGCCGACGAGCGGCAGGTCTTCGTCGTGGAGGCGTCCGACGCCGCCGGCCCCCTCCTGCTCGCGACCTCGCGCCTCCCCCTGTTCGGACCGGCCCGCGTCCGCCCCCTGCACCGGCGTCCCGGCGGGGCCGAGCCGAACCTGGCCCCAGGACTGCTGGACCACCTCGCCGGCCGGCTCGGGCTGCGCCCCGGTCCGCTGGACCTGCTGGCGTGGATGGTGGCGGCCGTCCGTCCCGGCCCCGTGGTGCCGCTGACCGCCGACCCCGCCCAGTGGGAGCACGGTGTCTCGCTGGGCCGCCGCGCGCTGTGGCTGATGCGCCGCGACGGCGAGCGCCCCAAGCTGCCCGGCGGACGCCGCCCCTATGTCCGCGCCCCGCTGCCCGCGCGCCCGCTGACCCTGCGCTACGACCGTGACGAGGAGGCCCTGTACCTGGACGAAGGCCGCGTCTCCCCGGTGCCGCCCGGTGCCTGGGACTTCGAGGCGGGCGGGGTGCGGGTCCTGGAGCAGTGGTTCGCGGCCCGCACCGCCGAGGGCGACCCGGGCACCCTGGCGGCGATCCGCCCGGCCGGCTGGCCGCAGGCCTGGACGTCCGAGCTGCTGGAACTGATCACGGTCCTCGCCCTGCTGGCCGAACTGCGCCCGCGCTGCGCGGAGCTGACGGTGACGGACCCGGTCACGGCCACGGAACTGCGCACCGCGGGCGTACTGCCGGCCCCCGAGACCTCCCGCAGGCCGGCCTCGGTCCTGGACGGCCGGGAGGAGGGGCCGGAGGGGCAACTGGCGCTGCTGTGAGAAGCGGGTCCCGGGCGCGACCAGGCCCGCGGAGAGCCTCTCCGCCGGCTGCCGGGTCCCGACCGCCCCCGGACCGGGACCGGGCGGCGAGCATCGCCGGGACCGTCTCGAAGTCCCCGCCCGGCTCGCCCTCGTGGACGGACAGGGAGACGCTCACACCGGCCGGGCGGGGCTCTACGCGAAGCCGTCCAGCACCCGTTGCAGCGCCCGTTCGAACACCGCCTCCAGGTCGATCGGGCCGGCGTCCTGCGTGAAGGAGGCGGCCAGCCGCGGGTAGGCGCCGCTCGCGAGCTGCCGGCCCAGGTAGGCGATGCGCACCGCGTTCTCCTGCTCCTGGGACCAGGGCAGCGAGCGAGTGCGCTCGACCGTGGCGAGTTCATTGCCGACGTAGGTCGTCACGACGCCGTTCACCATCGCCACCAGCTCCATCTTCGTGCCGTACGGCGCGTCGAAGGGGTCGAGGCAGGCCAGGCAGTGCTCCAGGTAACGCAGGGCGTTGGGGCTGAAGCCGTAGACCGGGGACATCAGCCGGGGCAGCCAGGGGTGGCGGTGCATCAGCGCGCGGGTCTGGTGGGCGACCCGCAGCATGTCGGCGCGCCAGTCGCCGCTCGGCTCCCACAGCTCGTGCTCGCCGCTGACGGCGTCCATCATCAGCTCGTGCAGGTCCTCCTTACGGGGGACGTAGTTGTACAGCGACATGGTGCCGCAGCCCAGTTCGGAGGCGACGCGGCGCATCGAGACCGCGTCCAGGCCCTCCGCGTCGGCGATGCGCACCGAGGCGGCGGCGATGTCGGCGCGGGTGTACGCCGGTCTCGGCCCCCGGCCGGTGCGCTCGGGGCGCGCCCAGATCACTTCGGGTACGGCCGCTCGGCCCGCCATCGTTCATCACCTCGGCCACCATCCTAGTTACGTACACCGTACGTAGTGCGCTATGGTCCTCCCATGACTACTACGTACGCTGTACTTAGTGAAGGTCTGGAGAAGCGCTTCGGCGACGTGCGCGCCCTGCGCGGGCTGGACCTCGCGGTGGCCGAGGGCACGGTGTGCGGGCTGCTCGGGCCGAACGGGGCGGGCAAGACCACGGCGGTGCGGCTGCTGACCACGCTGCTGCGGCCGGACGCGGGCTCGGCACGGATCGCGGGCCACGACCTCGTACGGGAGGCCGCGGCCGTCCGGCGCCGGATCGGCGTGACCGGGCAGTACGCCTCGGTCGACGGGGACCTCACCGGACGCCAGAACCTGCGGCTGTTCGCCCGGCTGCACCGGGTGCGGGACGCCTCCGCGCGGGCCGCCGAGCTGCTCGACCGGTTCGGCCTCACCGAGGCCGCCGACCGGCCCGCATCGACCCTGTCGGGCGGCATGCGGCGCCGCCTCGACCTGGCGGCGAGCCTGATCCGCCGGCCCGAGGTGCTCTTCCTGGACGAGCCGACGACCGGTCTGGACCCGGCCAGCCGGAATCAGATCTGGGACGCGGTGCGGGCCCTGAAGGAGGACGGCACGACCGTGGTGCTGACCACGCAGTACCTGGAGGAGGCCGACCGTCTCGCCGACGACATCGCCCTGGTGGACCGGGGACAGGTGGCGCACACGGGGTCGCCGGCCGAGCTCAAGGCGCTGGTCGGGGCGCACGCGGAGGCCGTCGTCGCGGACGCGGACGCCCTGGAGCGGGCGGCGGGCGTCCTCGACCGGCTAACCGGGACGCAGCCGGTGCTCGACCACGAACGCCTGACGGTCGGCGCGGTGAGCACCGACCCGACCCTCACGCTCCCGCGCCTGGTGCGCGAACTCGACGCGGCGGGCGTGCCCCTGGTGGACGCGAGCCTGCGCCCGCCGACCCTGGACGACGTCTTCCTCCGCCTGACCGGCAGCAAGGAGCTCGCGGCATGAGCACGACGACGGCAACGACGACGGGACGGACCACGCCGTACGACCTGACGTACGACGGCGCCGCGATGCTGGGCCGGCAGTTGCGGCGGATCCGGAACAATCCGGGGCTGCTGATCCTCACCCAGACGATGCCGGTGACGATGCTGCTGTTCTTCGGCTACGTCTTCGGCAGCGCGCTGGCGATGCCGGGCGCGGAGTACCGGTCCTTCCTGGTGCCGGGCCTGCTGGTGGCGACGGCCGCGAACGGGATCATGACGGGCATGTTCCAGGCCGCCCAGGACACGCACCGGGGTGTGACGGACCGGCTGCGCACCCTGCCGGTGAGCCGGGCCGCGGTGCCGCTCGGGCAGGCGGTCGCGGACGTGCTCGTCACGGCCGCCGGGACGGCGCCGTTCCTGCTGGTCGGGCTCGCCGTGGGCTGGCGGGTGGAGGGCGGTGCGCTCGGCGCGGCCGGTGCCGTGGGGCTGTTGCTGCTGTTCCGGTTCGCCACGACGTGGATCGGGATCTACCTGGGCCTGCTCACCCGGAGCGAGGAGGCCGCCGGTCAGCTGGGCGGGGCGACCTTCGTGCTGCCGCTGCTGTCCAACGCGTACATCCCGACCGGGGGACTGCCGGGGTGGCTGCGCACGGTGGCCGAGTGGAATCCGATCAGTGCGGTGACCACGGCGCTGCGTGATCTCTTCGGCAACGCGCCCGTGCCGGAGGGCGCCGCCTGGCCGGTGGCGCATCCCGTCGCCGGGTCGCTGGCCTGGTGTGCGGTACTGCTGGCGGTGTTCGCGCCGCTCGCCGTACGCGGGTACGCGCACGGCGAGCGCTGAGCGGGCCGGGCCTTCGTCACCGCCGGGCGGGGACACGGCGGGACGGGGACGTGCCCGCGCCGGGGATCACACCGGGGCGCCACCGCGTGCCGTGGGGATGACGGACGGGTGCGCGGCGCCGCGCCGGGACGGTGTGATCACCGTGGCGCGGGCCTCAGTTGCCGCCGAACAGCGAGCGGCGCAGTCGGCGCAGTGGCGCGAAGAGCGAGACCCGGCGGACCCGGGCGCCCCTGCTGCTGCGCTTGTGCGCGGGCTCACGCGCGGTCAGCTCGCGCATCAGCGACGTCGCCTCCAGCGTCTCCCGCTGCGGAAGGGCGGGGCCTCCGAGCACCGCGAGATGGCGGTCGAGGCGCGAACTGGTCGCGCTGCTCCCGCAGGTGATCGCGGGCACCCTTGCCCTGCTGCGCACTGTTATCTGTTCCATGTCACTCCCCACCCGTACGAGTCCACCCGGCCCGGGCAGGGTAACCCTATCGCCCCGGTGAGGCAGCCGTGTATCGCGGTCACAGGATTCACCTTCCCCGTAAGGGTGTTGACGATTACTCTCCGAATCCAACAGATTCCAGGGCGAGTTGGACAACAGGCGTGCTGGTGGGCCGGGCCGAGCCCCCGCCGGGCTCGACGGTCACGGCCAGTGACGTCGCGGACCGGTCCAGGTTCGACGCGAGCAGGGGCGTGTCGCCGTCGAAGAGCCCCAGGGAGCGCGGGACGGCGCCGGGGCGCATGAGCCACAGCTGGTGCACGCGGCCACCGGACGGCTCGCCGTATCCGCGCAGGGTGACGACCGCGCGCCCCTCGGAGGCGGAGGCGACCACCGCGACGCCGCGGCCCCGGCCGTCCACGCCGCTCGTGGCGCGGGCGTCCGGAGCCGACAGGACGTGGGCGATCTCACGCGCCCGGTCCCGCGCGGTGTCCAGCTCGTCCTGGGTCCGGCCGGCCTGCACGGCGAAGAGCGCGGCGACGACGAGGGCCGCGGCGGCGGTCACGGTGGCGAACGGCACCATCAGGGGGCGCGGCCGGGCGGCGCGGGCGCGTTCCGGGGGCGGCCGGACGCCCCAGACGTGCGGCGGCAGCCGGCGCGCGGGCCCACGCCGGGGCGCGGGCTCCTGCGCGGTGGCGCGTACGGCGGCCAGGACGCGGTCGCGCAGGGCGGCGGGCGCCGGGGCGGCCGTGGACCAGGCCAGGCGCACGGCGTCCTCGGACAGGTCCCGCACCTCGCACGCGCAGCGGTCGCAGGTGCCGAGGTGCTTCTCGAAGCGGACCCGTTCGGGGCCCTCCAGGGCGTCGAGCGCGTAGGGCGCGGCGAGCGAGTGGAGGTCGCCGCGGCGCGGGAACATCCGGCCGAAGAGGCTCATGCGGTCCCTCCCAGGCAGTCGCGCAGGCGGTTGAGCCCGTCTCTCATCCTTGTCTTCACCGTGCCCAGGGGGAGGGAGAGCCGCTCGGCCACTTCCCGGTAGGTGTAGCCGTCGTAGTAGGCGAGGGTGACCGACTGGCGCTGGAGGGCGGTCAGCCGGTCCAGGCAGCGGCGCACCCACTCGCGTTCGAGACCGGCCTCGACCTCCTCCTGGACCTGGTCGAAGGCCGGGTGGTGGGCACGCCGGGCCTCGCGCCGCTCACGTTCGCCGGCCGCGCGGGCGCTGCGCACCCGGTCGACGGCGCGGCGGTGGGCGAGGGTGAGGACCCAGGACAGGGCGCTGCCCCGGCGCGGGTCGAACCGCGCGGCGGAGCGCCACAGTTCGAGCAGCACCTCCTGGGCGACCTCCTCCGACTGGGCGGGGTCGCGCACCACGCGCCGGACAAGTCCGAACACCGGACCGGACACCAGTCCGTACAGCTCCTCGAAGGCCTTCTGGTCACCGTTCGCCACGAGCGTCAGCAGCTCGTCCGCCTCCACCCGCTCCCCCTCTCCGCGAGCCGCGCCGGGCCCGTCCGCATCGCCTGGGCCGCGCGCAACGGCCGCGCCCTGTGGAGGAATTACGGATCAGCGGGCGGAAAACGCGGGTCCGCGGGTGTGCGATCGGCCGCGGACCCGAATCCGGGGCGGGACCAATCCGGGTGCGGGACCGCTCCGAATGCCGGTGCGTCAGGGAATTCGGCACCGAGGGACGGACGGCATGACACCTATCTCCAGAAGCGGTGGTACGGGGCGCGGACGCACCGGACGCGGCGGCGTCGCCGCGCTGATCTGCGGCGCGCTGGCCGCCGGAGGGCTCGCGGCCGCCGGGGTGACCGCGCTGGAACCGGGGGCGGCGTCCGCCTCCAGCCACCGGGAGGCGCCGCTGATATCGGGGACCCCGCGGTACGACAACACGGACCTCTACGCCTTCGTGAGCCCGGACCGGCCGGACACCACGACAGTCGTCGCGAACTGGATCCCGTTCGAGGAACCGGCGGGCGGACCGAACTTCTTCACGTTCGCCGAGGACGCCCAGTACGACCTGAACATCGACAACGACGGCGACGCGCAGGGCGATCTGGTGTTCCGGTACACCTTCACCACGCACACGAAGAACGACCGGTCGTTCCTCTACAACACGGGCCCCGTCACCAGCCTCGACGACCCGGACCTCAACATCACGCAGACCTACGACATCGACCTGATCAGGCTGCACGGCGGGAAGGAGATGTCCCGCACCACCGTCGCCGACGACGTGCCGGCCGCCCCGTCCGACGTCGGCAGGGCGTCGATGCCGGACTACGGAGCGCTGCGCGACCAGGCGGTCCACCAGCTGGCCGGCGGCGGGCAGACCTTCGCCGGGCAGGCCGACGACCCGTTCTTCCTGGACCTGCGCGTCTTCGACCTGCTGTACGGCGGGAACCTGTCCGAGGTCGGCAACGACACCCTCAAGGGGTACAACGTCAACTCGATCGCCCTCCAGGTCCCCACCGACATGATCGTGGAGTCGGCCGGGCAGCCGGTCGTCGGGATCTGGTCGACGACCCGGCGCAAGAACGCTCAGGGGCACTTCACCCAGGTGTCGCGCCTGGGCAACCCGCTGGTGAACGAGGTGGTCAACCCGCTCGCGGACAAGGACACCTTCAACGCGTCCGCGCCGGCGGACGACGCGCGGTTCCTGCCCAACGTCACCCAGCCCGAGCTGCCGAAGCTCGTCGAGGCGATCTACAAGATCAAGGCGCCCGCCGAGCCGCGCGACGACCTCGTCGACGTGTTCCTCAAGGGGGTGCCGGAGCTCAACCAGCCGCCCCACGTGACGCCTTCGGAACAGCTGCGCCTGAACACCTCGGTCGCCCCGGCCGCCGAACCCAGGCGGCTCGGCGTCCTCGACGGCGACACCGCCGGCTTCCCCAACGGGCGCCGGCTCACCGACGACGTGATCGACGCGGCACTCCAGGTCGTCGAGGGCGAGCTGGTCGGCGCGAAGAACGACCTGGGCGACGCGGTCGACGCCAACGACAAGGAGTTCGGGCACACCTTCCCTTACCTGGCGCACCCGACGGAGGGTTCGCGCGGTCCGCTGGCGGGCGGTGCGGGAGAGGGCAACGACGTTCGCAATCAGCTGGGCGACGCGCTGCGGCCCGCCGGTTCCGGCACGACGCTGATCGCCGCCTCGGCGGGCGCGGGCGCCGTCGGCATCCTGCTGGCCGGCGGCGCCCTGGTGTGGTGGCGCCGCACCCGGGGCCGCGCCTGGTGACCGGCCCCCTCAGACCGGCGCGGCCCGCTCCTTCCCCTCCCCCACGGCGGGCCGCGCCGCCTTCCGTCCCGTCGTCCCCTGTTCGCACGAGGAGAGGCATGCCCCCGCACAGCGAGAACAGCGCGCTCGAGAAGGACCCGGCCGGCGCCGGAGCCCGTGATCCCGGAACCCCCGCCCGCGATACGGCCGCCCGCGACCGGCGGGCCGCCGCGGTGCGGTCGCTGCGGCTCGCCGGGTGTGCCGTGCTGCTGGCCGTGGCACTGACCGCGGGGGCCGTCGCGGCCGGGGGCGCGCAGGAGGGGCGGGGCGTTCCGGCGGCCGGTGCGGTCGGCCGGCCCGGGGCGCCGGGACTGCTGAGCGCTGCGGCACCGGGCGGCGACATCCGCGCCCTGGAGGGCCGCCTGCGGGAGCAGCCACGGGACTTCGCCGGCTGGGCGGCCCTCGGCCTGGCCTACGTCGAGCAGGCCCGCACCGACGGCGACCCCTCGCGCTACCCGCGGGCCGAGCGGGCCCTCGGGCGCTCGCTGGAGCTGCGCCCCGGCAACGACCAGGCCCTCGCCGGCCGCGCCGCCCTCGCCGCCGCCCGGCACGAGTTCGCCGACGCGCTGACGTACGCGGACCGGGCCCTGAAGGCGAACCCCTACAGCGAGCGCGCCCTGTGCTCCCGTGTCGACGCCCTCGTCGAACTCGGCCGCTACGACGACGCGGCGCGGGCGGCCGACACCGCCGACGCGCGGCGGCCCGGCGTCCCGGTCTTCACCCGGTACGCGTACGTACGGGAGCTGCGCGGCGACGTGGCCACCGCACGCCGGGTACTGGACCAGGCCCTCGCCGCGGCCTCCTCGCCCGGGGACGTCGCCTACGTCGCCACCCAGCTCGGCCGGCTCGCCTGGAGTCAGGGCGAGTATCCGGCGGCCCTGCGCCACTACGCCCGCGCCCTCGCCGCAGACGACGCCTACCTGCCCGCCCTGGAGGGCCGAGCCCGCGCCCGGGCCGCGAGCGGTGACGAGGACGGTGCCGTCGCGGACCTGGAGGCCGTGGTGGCCCGCGCCCCGCTGCCCGGTCCGCTCGTCGCACTCGGCGAGCTGTACGAGGCCCGGGGCGACACGGCCGGGGCCCGCGCGCAGTACGCCCTCGTCGACGCGTGGACGGCACTCGCCCGCGCGGGCGGCGTCAACGCCGACCTGGACACCGCCCTCGCCGCGGCCGACCACGGCGACCGGGCGGCGGCGCTGCGCGCGGCCCGCGCCGAGTGGGACCGCCGCCGCACCGTGCACACGGCGGACGCCCTCGCCTGGGCGCTGCACGTCAACGGCCGTGACGCCGAAGCCCTGCCGTACGCCCGCCGGGCCGCCGCCCCCGGTTACCGCGACGCCGCCTTCCTCCACCATCTCGGCGTGATCGAGCGGGCCGTGGGCCACGACCGGGACGCGCGCCGGCATCTGCGGGCGGCCCTGGACCTCAACCCCGGGTTCTCGCCGCTCGGCGCCCGCGAGGCGCGTGCGCTCCTCGACGGCCGGGAGGCGGACCGGTGAGCCGCGTGCGTCCGGCCCTCGGCCTCCCGGCGCGCGCCGCGGCCGTGCTGGTCGCCGCCGCCGCGCTTGCCCTGCTGCCCGTTCAGGTAGCGGGCGCGCATCCCCTCGGCAACTTCACGGTCAACCGCTACGACGGCCTGGTCACGGCCCCGGGCGAACTGCGTGTCGACCACGTCGAGGACCTCGCCGAGATCCCGGCGACGCAGGCCGGCCCGGACCGCGAACGGCTCGGCACGGCCGAGTGGGCCCGGCGGCGCTGCGAGACGGCGGCCCGGGACAGCCGGCTCACCGTCGACGGCCGCACCGTCGCCCTCACCGCGCGGCGCAGCCACGCCCGGGTGCGGCCGGGCCAGGCCGGGCTCGACACCCTGCGCGTCGAGTGCCGGCTCACCGCGCCGCTTCCCACGTCCGCCACGGTCGCCGTCGCCTTCCGCGCCGCCGGTTCCGCCTCCGGCCCCGGCTGGCGGGAGATCAGCGCGCGCGGCGACCGTACGACGCTCACCGCGTCGGACGTGCCCGAGGCGTCGGTCTCGCGGGAACTGACGCGCTATCCCGACGAGCTGCTCTCCTCCCCGGCGGACACCGCGACCGCCTCGCTGCGGGTCCGGCCGGGCGGACCGGCCCTGGAGCGGGAACGCCAGGACGCTCCAGCCGCCTCCGTGCTGCCGCGCGGCGCCGACCGCTGGACGCGGGCGCTCGAGTCGCTCGTCGCCCGCCGCGATCTCACCCTCGGCTTCGCCGGTATCGCCCTCGCCCTCGCGGTCGTCCTCGGCGCCCTGCACGCGCTCGCGCCGGGCCACGGCAAGACCCTGATGGCCGCGGCGGCGGCCGCCCGGGGCGGCGGGGCCCGGCTGAAGGACGTCCTGCCGCTGGCCGCCTCGGTGACGGTCACGCACACCCTGGGCGTGGTCGCCCTCGGCCTCCTGGTCACCGCGGGGTCGGCCGCCGGGCCCTCGGTCGTCGCCTGGCTGGGCGTCGCGGGCGGCGTCCTGGTGACGCTGGCGGGCGCGAACCTCCTGCGCCGCGCCCTGCGCGACCGGGGACGCCCGCACTCCCACTCCCACTCCCACTCCCACTCCCACAGCCACAGCCACAGCCACGGGGACCATCACGGGGAGCACACCCGCCCCACCCTGCGCGGCACCGTCCTCCTCGGCTTCGCCGGCGGGCTCGTGCCCAGTCCGTCCGCGGTGGTGGTGCTCGTCGGTGCGGCGGCGCTCGGGCAGGCCTGGTTCGGGCTGCTGCTGGTGGTCGCGTACGGCGCCGGACTCGCCCTCACCCTCACCGCGGCCGGTGTCGCGGTGATCCGGCTCGGCGACGGTGTGCGCCGCGTGCTGAACCGGCGCCCCCGCTGGACGTCGAGCCCGCCGGCCGCCCTGGTACGGCGGGTCACTCCCCTGGCGTCGGCCTGCGCCGTCGTGGCCGTCGGCGCCGGATTGGTGTTCAGGGGGGCGGCATCCGCACTGGGCTGAGCTACTTTTGGGAAGAATCTCCGGGACCAGCGCGGGGCGAAGCCGCGCGAGACGCCATAGGGGGCGCCGGTGTTCGAAGACCCCGGCAGTGAGCGTGTGGTCGCCGGCCGCTACCGTCTCCTGTCCCCTCTCGGCGAGGGCGGCATGGGCACGGTGTGGCGGGCCCGCGACGAGGTGCTGCACCGCGAGGTCGCCGTCAAGGAGGTCCGCGCGCCGGCCGGGCTCCCGGACGCCGAGGTGGGACGGATGTACGCCCGGCTGGAGCGGGAGGCCTGGGCCGCCGCCCGCGTCGCCCACCGCAACGTCGTCACGGTGTACGACGTGGCCACCGACGACGGCCGGCCCTGGATCGTGATGGAGCTGGTGCGCGGCCTGTCCCTGGCCGACCTGCTGGACGCGGAGGGCCCCTTGGAGCCGCGGCGGGCCGCCCGCATCGGCGCCGAGGTGCTCGCCGCGCTGCGGGCCGCGCACGCGGCGGGCGTGCTGCACCGGGACGTGAAACCGGCCAACGTGCTGCTGTCCAACGACGGCCGGGTGGTGCTCACCGACTTCGGGATCGCCATGGTCGAGGGCAGCTCCGCGCTGACCATGACCGGCGAGGTCGTCGGCTCCCCCGAGTACCTCGCCCCGGAACGGGCCCTGGGCCGCACGCCCGGTCCGGAGTCCGACCTGTGGTCGCTGGGCGTACTGCTGTACGCGGCCGTCGAGGGCTCCTCGCCGTTCCGTCAGGACACTCCGCTGAGCACCCTGCGGGCGGTCGTCGACGAGGAACTGCCGCCGCCGCACCGGGCCGGTGCGCTCGCACCCGTCGTCGAGGGCCTGCTGCGCAAGGACCCGGCGGAGCGGCTGCCGGCCGGGCGGGCGGAGCAGGACCTGCGGCTCGTCGCGGCCGGCGGCACGCCTGCCGGGGGCGGCCCGCCGCTCGCGGCCACGGCACCGGCCGGCGCGTACGACCCGACGGTCGCGGCCGGCCCGGGGCCGGTGTCGCCGACGCCCCCGATGCCCGTGCCGGCGACGTCGGCGGGACCGGGGCCCACCGCGCCCGAGCACCGGGAGGGCCGCGCACGGGCCGTGCTGGTCGTGGGGCTGGCCGTGCTCGCGCTCGCGCTGGCCGGACTGACGTACACGCTGTTGAACCGTGGGGACGGCGGTGGCGGCACGGAGGGTTCGGGAGAGAGCCGTTCGCCGGGGGCGAGTTCGGCGGCGCCGAGCCGGACCGACGACAGTGCGGAGCCGAGTCCGTCGGCCGGTTCCGGGAGCGGCAGTCCTGAGAGCAGTCCCCCGCCGCAGTCGGTGAAGGTGTCCCTGAGGGGCTCGCACACCCACTACTCGGGGAGCTGTCCCCCGCCGCACGACCAGGCGCCCGCCTTCACGGCGACGTTCACGGTGGGGCGGCTGCCGGCACAGGTCGGCTACCGGTGGGTGACGGAGGACGGGAAGGTCTCCGACCCGGGCTGGAAGACCCTGTCCTTCCCGGCGGGCGGTGGCCGCTCGCGGCAGGACACCGTCGTCGTGACGACGAACGGGGACAGTGGCGCGTTCGAGAGCGCCGTCCGCGTGGAGGTGCGGGAGCCGGTGGAGGTCACGTCGGACGCGGTGGCGTTCTCGGTGACCTGCGAGACGGAGACGGAGACCCCGACGGGCGGGGCCTCCCCCTCCTCCAGCTCTTCCGCTTCTCCTTCCGCTTCGGGTCAGGCGGCGCTGTTGAGGACCGGCAGGTAGCCGCCCGACTGGCCGCCCGCGGTCGGGTGGTACGACTCACCGATGTTGAGCCAGTTCACGCTGTGCAGCCAGGCACTGCCGGAGCAGATCTCGTGCCCGGTGAAGGGGGGACGCACGTCGCCGAAGGTGAAGCCGTGGTCGGCGGCGCGCTTGGCGATGGTGGTGTTGAGCAGGTCGGAGGCGTCGTTGATCGCCTTCCGCTTGGTCTCGGAGAGGCCGATGCAGGAGGTGCCGAGCTTGTAGAAGCGCGGGTAGCCGATGACGACGACGTGGGCGTTCGGGGCCTTGGTGCGGATCGCCGAGTAGACGCTGTCGAGGTTGCCGGGCAGGGTCTGGTCGACGTACGCCCGCGCCGTGGCGACGCGTGACAGGCAGGAGCTGTCGGACTCGAGCACACAGGTCGTCATGACGTCGGCGAAACCGGCGTCGTTGCCACCGATGCTGATCGAGACGAGGCCCGTGGAGGAGCTGAGCGGGCCGAGCTGTCCGGCGAGAACATCACCCGTACGGGCGCCGGAGCAGGCGGTGAAGTCGAACGACGAGGGTGAGTGGGAGGCCGCCCACAGGTAGGGGTAGGCCTTGGTGCTGCGCTTGCAGTCGCCGCTGGAGCTGATGTAGCTGCCCGCTCCGACGCCGGAGGAGTAGGAGTCGCCGAGGGCTACGAAGCCGCCGGTGACCGCGGTCGGGGACGCCTGGGCCGTCGCGGCCCCGGTGAGGGCGGCGCCGGCGGCCAGGAGAACTGAAGTCAGGAAGCCGACAAGTCGGGGACGTCTCATGGAACCTCCCTTTAGCAGGATCTCTGCCTCAACCGTGGTAGCAGCTACGCGTGTTGACAGGAAGTGTCCATGCCAAGATCTGGCTGACGATGATTCAAAATCGGACGAAAGCCAGCGGGAACACCAGTGCCGTCTTGACGCTCTCCGGCGGACTGGGCCACATTGAGGCCCGGCATCTTGGGCTTCGGGGGGCAAAGCGGAACGGTCTGGGGACCCACACCCGCGCGAGATCGCCTCTCAAGAAGAACGGATGACGGCAAAACAACAAAAATGTGAGACCTCGTTTCAGGTCTTGCCATAGGGGTTCAATCGTCAATACCGTCATACATCTCCCGCATCGGTACGTCGGCAAGCGGCTCAGGGGAGGGCTCGAGGCCGCGGCGGACCGGGGCGGGGCGCGGTAGGGGGGTGCCGTGCTCGGTGACCACTTCGGTGGCCGGGCCGTGCCGCGCGGTCGGCTGCCGTTTCTCTTGTCGGCGTCGACAGGCTTTGCCAGCTCACCTGGCACGCACGGGGGTCCATGCCGTCGCGCCATGCGTGAGAACCCCCCTTTCGAACCGGATTCAGAGCCGGACCGCCCCTGGGGCGGGCGGTCCGCCGGACGAGAGGGACCAGACTCATGAGCTCAGTTCTGCAGCCGGCGGCGACGGACAACGATCCGTCACCCGCCGGGAAGTACCGGCCCGTCTCCTCGCACCTGGCCATCGCTCCGCCGGTGAGCGTGGTCATCCCCGCGATGAACGAGGCGGAGAACCTTCCCTACGTCTTCAAGACGCTGCCCGACTGGATCCACGAGGTCGTCCTCGTGGACGGCAACTCCACCGACGACACCGTCGAGGTCGCCCGGGAACTGTGGCCGGACGTCAAGGTCGTCGAGCAGCGCGGCAAGGGCAAGGGCGACGCGCTGATCACCGGCTTCAAGGCGTGCACCGGGGACATCATCGTGATGGTCGACGCCGACGGCTCGGCCGACGGCCAGGAGATCGTCTCGTACGTCTCCGCCCTCGTCTCGGGCGCCGACTTCGCCAAGGGCTCCCGCTTCGCCAACGGCGGCGGCACCGACGACATGACCTTCATACGCAAGCTCGGCAACCGCGCCCTGTGCGCGGTCGTCAACCGGAAGTTCGGCGCCCGCTACACCGACCTCTGCTACGGCTACAACGCGTTCTGGCGGCACTGCCTGGACAAGATCGACCTCGACTGCACCGGCTTCGAGGTCGAGACCCTGATGAACATCCGGGTCGTCAAGGCCGGTCTGAAGGTGCAGGAGATACCCAGCCACGAGTACCTGCGCATCCACGGCGTGAGCAACCTGCGCGCCGTGCGGGACGGGCTGCGGGTGCTCAGAGTGATCCTCGACGAGCGCTCCAACCGGCGGGCCCTGCGCAGCCGTACGCACGCGCCGACGCTCGTGTCGGTCGACTCGGCGCGGGGGAAGGTGTCTTGAGCACTGCCGCCACCCCGCTCACCATCTCGGTGGTGATCTGCGTCTACACCGAGGACCGCTGGGAGGACATCCTCGCGGCGGTCTCCTCGGTGCGGGCGCAGTCCCACCCGGCCCTGGAGACACTGCTGGTCGTCGACCACAACGAGGCGCTCCGGGACCGGCTGGCCAAGGAGTACGAGGAAGTCCCGGACACGCGGGTGCTCACCAACGCGGGCCCCCGCGGGCTGTCGGCCGGCCGCAACACCGGCATCGCGGCCTCGCGCGGCGAGGTCGTCGCCTTCCTCGACGACGACGCCGTGGCCGAGCGCGACTGGCTGCGGCACTTCGCCGCCGGGTACACCGATCCGGCGGTCATGGCCGTCGGCGGGCGCACGGAGCCCGTCTGGGCGTCGGGGCGCCGGCCGGACTGGTTCCCGGAGGAGTTCGACTGGGTGGTGGGCTGCACGTACCGCGGCCTGCCGCCCGGCCGGGTCCGGGTGCGCAACGTGCTCGGCGGCAACGCCTCCTTCCGGCGCGAGGCGTTCGACGCGGCGGGCGGCTTCGCCACCGGCATCGGACGCGACGGCGACAAACGTCCGCTGGGCTGCGAGGAGACGGAGCTGTGCATCCGGCTCTCCCGCGCCCGGCCCGACGCGGTGCTGCTGATCGACGACCGCGCGGTGATCCACCACCGGGTGCCCGGGGCGCGCGAGCACTTCGGCTACTTCCGCACCCGCACCTACGCCGAGGGCCTGTCCAAGGCGCTGGTGGCCCGGAGCGTCGGGGCGGACAAGGGGCTGGAGTCCGAACGCCGGTACACCACCCGGGTGCTGCCGGCCGGGGTGGTGCGCGGCCTGCGCGATGCCGCGCTGGCCCGGCCGGGCGGCGCGCGCCGGGCGGGGGCGATCGTCGCCGGAGTGCTCACGGCGGCCGGCGGCTATGTGGTGGGCAGCGTACGGGCGCGGCGTAGCGGGGCCACGTTCTCGGTGGCTCCCCTCGAACCGGCGGAGGGGGGCGCGCATGGCTGAGGTGTCCGTGGCCGACGCGCGGGTGCCGATCCTCATGTACCACGCGGTCGCGGCCGACCCGAACAAGGCGACCCGGGCCCTGTCCGTGACCCCGCGGGCCTTCGCCGAGCAGATGGCGGCGATCGCCGACCGGGGTCTCACCCCGGTCGGCACCGCGGAGCTGGCCGCCGCCTGGCGCTGCGGCGGCCCGCTGCCCGAGCGGCCGGTCCTCATCACGTTCGACGACGGCTACGAGGGCGTGCACCGGCACGCGCTGCCCGTGCTCGCCAAGCACGAGTTCCCGGCCACGCTGTTCGTCTCGACCGGCTGGCTGCGCGGCCCGTACGACACCGGGGGCGCCCTGGACACCATGCTCGACTGGGACCAGGTCCGCGAACTGGCCGCCGCCGGCGTGGAGATCGGCGGGCACAGCCACACCCATCCGCAGCTCGACCAGCTCGGCGAGGACCCGCTGCGGTACGAGCTGATCCACTGCCGGGAGATCCTCACCGACCAACTGGGCACCGCGCCGGCCTCGTTCGCCTACCCGTACGGCTACTCGGACCGCCGGGTGCGGCGGGCGGTGCGCGAGACGGGGTACGCACAGGCGCTCGCCGTCGGCAACGGCCTGGCGCGCCGGCGCCAGGGACCGTACGCCCTGCGGCGGGTCACCGTGCGCCGCGGCACGGGGCCCGAGGAGTTCGCCCGGCTGCTGGAGGGGCGCGCGATCGCCCGCACGTTCGCCCGCGACCGTGCCCTCACCAAGGGGTACGCCCTGCTCCGCGGGACACGCCGGGCGCGGGCACGGATGCCGGGGGCCGGTGCCTGAACCACCGGCCGCCAGGTGCCGCGTATGCCGCGTGTGCCCGGGAAAACGGGTGCACGCGGCGTCCGCGTGCCCGATCATGGCGGCATGTCCGTGAACCCGCACGACGCCCTGCCGATCCGGCTCAACGTCGACGACAGCGACTCCCCCTCCGACGTGGTCGACGCGCTGTTCCTCGGCCGTTTCGCCACCGGCGAGCAGCCGTTCGCGCACGCCGCGAACATCGACCGCGTGCGGTCCGGGGCGACGCTGCTGCCGCCCGGCGCGCGCGTGCTGCGCGTCGCCCGTGACGACGACCGCAGCGCCACCCTGGCGGAGGGCGACGGCTGGACGCTGCTCGTCTCGCGCTGGAGCCGGGGGGCCGACGTCACGGTGACGGCGACCAGCGCCGACCTGGCCCAGAAGGTGCTCGGCGACGCGACGGACGGCGCGACGGACGAACCCGAGCCGCAGCCCGAGAACGTCACGATGGGCTTCTGGTACGTCTCCCCGCGGCGCGGCCCGCACCGCACCACCCGGCAGATCTCGGCCGGCACCTGGGCCGAGGTCCGGGCCAACTACACGGCGCCGGTCGCGGAGGCGATGGACGGCCTGATGAAGACGACCCCCGAGGACATCGCGGGCCGGCTGCTGCTCCTGCACGGGCCGCCGGGCACCGGCAAGACGTCGGCGCTGCGGACGCTCGCCCGGTCCTGGCGGGACTGGTGCCAGGTGGACTGCGTACTGGACCCCGAGCGGCTCTTCTCCGACGTCGGCTATCTGATGGACATCGCCATCGGCGAGGAGGACGCCTCGGGCAAGGACCGCTGGCGGCTGCTGCTGCTGGAGGACTGCGACGAGCTGATCCGCGGCGAGGCCAAGCACACCGCCGGGCAGGCCCTCTCACGGCTGCTGAACCTCACGGACGGGCTGCTGGGCCAGGGCCGCAACGTGCTGGTCGGGGTGACGACCAACGAGGACCTGGAGCGGCTGCACCCCGCCGTCGTCCGCCCCGGCCGCTGCCTGGCCCGCATCGAGGTGGGCCCGCTCACCCGCCGGGAGGCGGTGAACTGGCTCGGCACCGAGGAGGGCGTCGGCCGGGAGGGCGCGACGCTGGCGGAGCTGTTCGCGCTGCGCCGGGGCACCTCGCCGACCACGCTGCCGGAGCCGCGGGACGGCGCGGAGGCGGGGCTGTACCTGTAGCTGTTTGATGGGGAGTATGACCCTGTTCGTCGGCACGTCGGGCTGGCAGTACCGGGACTGGCGGGACGTCCTGTACCCGCCCGGCCTGCCCGTACGGCTGTGGCTGGAGCGGTACGCGGCCGGCTTCGCGACGGTGGAGATCAACAACGCGTTCTACCGGCTGCCCACGCGGGAGACCTTCGAGGGCTGGCGCGAACGGGTGCCGCCGGACTTCGTGGTCGCGGTCAAGGCGAGCCGCTATCTCACCCACATCAAACGCCTGCGGGACCCCGAGGAGCCGGTCGACCGTCTGATGACCCACGCGGCCGGTCTGGGCGACCGCCTCGGTCCGGTGCTGCTGCAACTGCCGCCGACCCTGCGCTGCGACGCGGGCCTGCTGGACGCGTGCCTGGCCTGCTTCCCGCCCGGCACCCGGGTCGCGGTGGAACCCCGGCACGAGTCCTGGTGGACGCCCGAGGTGCGCGGGGTGCTGGAGTCCCGGGGTGCGGCGCTGTGCTGGGCGGACGTCCTGGCCCGCCCGGTCACCCCCCTGTGGCGCACCGCCGACTGGGGCTACGTCCGCTTCCACCAGGGCAGGGCCGCCGCCTGGCCGCACTACGGCCGCCGCTCACTGGCGACATGGATCGACCGCATCGCCACGACCTGGCCGGACGACCACGACGTCTACACCTACTTCAACAACGACCCGAACGGAGCGGCCGTTCGGAACGCGGTGACGTTCGCCCGGCTCGCGGAAAGGGCGAACCTGACGGTCACCCGGACGCGCCCCGAAGGGGCGCGGGGCTGAGACACTGTGCGGCTCCGCCGCGTGGGCGCGACCAGCCACGACGCACCCGCAGCCGACCGACAGCCCCGCCCCGAACGACGCTCAATCCCCGTAAGCCGCCCGCAGCGCATCCCGTACGGCCCCCAGCGCATCGGACTCCGTCACCCCGAGCCGCCGAGCCCGCGAGGCGAACTCCTGCGCGCCGACCGCCAGCTCCCGCTCCGCCGCCGAGCCCGCCGCGGCGACGAACGTTCCGTTGCGCCCCCGCGTCTCGATCACCCCGTCCGCCTCCAGGGCCCGGTACGCCTTGGCGACCGTGTTGGCGGCGAGCCCCAGGGACTCGGCCAGTCCGCGCACCGTCGGCAGCCGGTACCCGACCGGCAGCGCGCCCGACCGCGCCTGTTCGGAGATCTGCGCGCGCACCTGCTCGTAGGGCGGGGCGCCGTCGTCGATGTGGATCTTCAAGGTCACCCGGCGATTGTCCCGCACCCGCCGGAAATTCGGAGGCATCGCGCCCCCGGCCCCGCGTAGCGTGCGGCCCCATGACCGTCATCGTGCGCGATCTGCGCCCTGGGGTGCGGGCCGACCTGGAGGGCTTCGCCCGGGTCCGGCACGCCGCCCTGCCGTACATCCTGTTCACCCCGGACTCGATCGTCCACGCCCTCACCCGGTCCCACCCGAAGGCGCGCTTCCGCTCCCTGGTCGCGGAGGAGGACGGCGAGATCATCGGCACCGCGCAGGTCGGGCTGGTCCACGACAGCCCGGAACCCGGGCAGGGGTTCCTCAACATCTATGTCCACCCGGACAGGGTCCGGCACGGTGCCGGCGGGCTGCTGGCGCGCACGGCCGAGGAGTACCTGGCCGGCGAGGGCGCGACCAAGCTGTTCGCCTGGGTGCTGGACGAGCCCGCCGACCGGGCCTTCGCCGAGCGGTACGGCTACGAGCGGCGGCGCTCGGCACACTTCCTCCGGCTGGACCTGGTGAACGGCACGCTCCCGCCCCCGTCGTCCCCTCCCCCGGGCGCCGAGCTGCGCACCGCGGCCGACTTCGAGGACGACCCCCGCCCGCTGTTCGAGCTGGACGCGGAGACGGCGGCGGACGAACCGAGCGACGTGGACTACGAGTTCACGGACTACCAGGCCTGGCTCGCGGAGACCTGGCGGCACCCGCTGCTGAACCGGGAGCTGACCACGGTCGTGCTCGTCGACGGCCGCCCGGCCGCGTTCAGCATCGCCCACACCTCCGGCACCCGTTACTCGACCGCCATGACCGGCACCGCCGGCACCCACCGCGGCAGGGGCCTGGCCAAGCTCGCCAAGACCGACTCCCTGCACCGCGCCCGCGCGGCGGGGTGCACGGAGGCCTTCACGGGCAACGACACCGGCAACGGCCCGATGCTCGCCATCAACAAGGGGCTCGGGTACGAGGTCTGCGCGACGGAGGTGCGGTATGTCCGCGAACTCGGCTGAATCACCGGACCGGGTGGAGGTCGTCCTGGTCAAGGCGGGCCGCACGAAGATCCGTTACCCGAGCGAGCTGCTGCACGACGACGGCACGCGGATCGTGGTCCGCGCCCCCTGGGCCGGTGACGGCGTCCGTGACTTCGGCTTCGTGCGCTTCGAGGCCGGGGACGTCTTCACCGAGTACTACTGGCGCGACCGCTGGTACGCCGTGAAGGAGGTCCGTGCCGCCACGGGCGCGGTGAAGGGCTGGTACTGCGACATCACCCGCCCCGCCGTGCTGACGGGGACGGAACTGGTCGTCGAGGACCTCGACCTGGACCTGTGGCGCTCCGCGGACGGCTCGGACGTACGCCGGCTGGACGAGGACGAGTTCGCCGAGAGCGGCCTGGCGGAGCGGGACCCGGGGGCCGCCGGTGCCGCCGTGGCCGCGCTGGACGAACTGGAGCGGCTGGCCCGCGGGCACCGTTTCACGGACCTGCTGGCGTAGGTACCCGGTGGTCACGCGGGCAGGGCGACCACCGCGTACCGCTCGTCGTCGACCTCCTTGCCCCACAACGACGGGTCGTCCGACAGCCGTTCCACACGGACCTGCCCGCCGAGCGGGGCGAGGAGCCCGGTGAGCCGGCCGGCGGGTATACCGACCGGGGTGACGCTCCCCCACACGCCCTCGATCAGGACCAGCCGCCCTCCCGGCCGCAGCAGCTCCCGCCAGTGCGCCAGGACGCGGCCGGGGTCGGGCAGGGTCCACAGCACGTGCCGGACCAGGACGGCGTCGAAGCGCCGCTCGCCCACCGGCGGTGCCCCGGCGTCACCGAACAGGAACACCGCGTCACGACCGGCGAGTTTGGCCCGGGCCAGCTCCACCATGGCCGGGGAGAGGTCGACGCCGGTCACGCGGTGTCCCTGCTCGGCCGCGAGCAGCGACAGGCTGCCGGTGCCGCAGCCCAGGTCGAGGACGTCACCGGGCCGCCCGGGCAGCCAGGACCGCAGCCGGGCGGCCCAGGCCCGGCGCACGCCGGGGTCGCGCAGCCCGTGGTCGGACTCCTCGTCGAAGGTGGCGGCCCTCGAGTCCCAGTCGATACTCGCTGCGGTCGTCCTGTCACTGTCGCCCGTCATGTGCTCAAGAGTGACATCCACCACTGACAGCGATGCATCGATGAGGAACTCTCGGGGAAAGGGTCTACCTCCGTGAGAACGCGGAACCCGGTGGATCCGTGAGGAGGCAGCCATGCGCCGTCTGACCGTGCACAAGCCCCTGAAGAAGACCGACGCCCGCCGAGTCCGCGAGGAGGCCGACGAACGCCCCGCGGGACGTCCGGAGGTCCGGAAGGACATCGCGCGCACGTGGTGGCCGGACCACTGACCGGGGCTCCCGGCCATGAGACGCGTCAGAGCAGTCGCTTGCGGTAGTGGACGCGGTCGTAGGGCCCGTCCACCCGGCGCTCCACGGCCTCGTACCCGTACTTCGGGTAGATCCGCTGGTTCTCCCACATCAACGCGTTCGTGTAGAGCCTGACCTCGGGCAGGCCCAGCGCACGCGCGCGTGCGTCCACGAACCGCAGCAGCCGCCGCCCGACGCCCGTGCCGTGCGCGTCGGGGTGGACGGCGATGCTGTCGAGGAACAGATGGTCCTCGAACACGTCCAGCACCACGAGGCCCACGACGGGGCCGCCCGGGGCTTGTGCGACGAACACCTTCCCCGCGGCCACGTCCGCCGCGTGGTCCGCCTCCATGGGCTTCGGCACCACCCCGATGCGCTCGATGTACGGGCGGTACGCCGCGTCGGTGACGGCCTCGACCGCGGGCACGTCGGCCGCGGTCGCCGGCCTGATCTCCTCATTGCTCATACCGCGAACGGTAGTTACCTGAGGGCAGTCTGAGCACTCCCTTAACGCGGCCATAAAGATCGCCGCCACCCGCTCCCAGCAGGGGATTTCACGGTTTCCAGGGGCTAGCTTGCTGATCACCCCACGGGTTCCGGCCCAAGTCCCAGTGACCGTTGAGGAGTTCCCCATGCCCGCACCCCGCAGGGTCGCCGCCGCCGTCGCCGCCGGCCTCGCCCCGCTCGCCCTGACCGCGCTGGCCGCCGTGCCCGCGTCGGCGCACGGCTCGATGGGCGATCCGGTCAGCCGGGTGTCGCAGTGTTACGCCGAGGGCCCCGAGAGCCCGAAGTCGGCCGCGTGCAAGGCCGCGGTCGCGGCCGGCGGCACCCAGGCGCTCTACGACTGGAACGGCATCCGCATCGGCGACGCCGGCGGACGGCACCAGGAGCTGATCCCGGACGGCAGGCTGTGCAGCGCGAACAGCGAGGAGTTCAAGGGCCTCGACCTGGCCCGCGCCGACTGGCCCGCGACCGGGGTGAGCAGCGGCTCCTACACCTTCAAGTACCGTGTGACGGCCCCGCACAAGGGCACCTTCAAGGTCTACCTCACCAAGCCCGGCTACGACCCCGCGAAGCCGCTCGGCTGGGGCGACCTGGATCTGTCCGCCCCGGTGGCGACGGTCACCGACCCGGTGGCCTCGGGCGGCTACTACACGTTCTCCGGCACGCTCCCCGAGCGCACCGGCAAGCACCTGCTGTACGCGGTCTGGCAGCGCTCGGACAGCCCGGAGGCGTTCTACTCCTGCTCGGACGTGTCCTTCGGCGGTGCCAGCGGAAGCGGCGGCGGTGCGAGCGACGGTGACGCGGACAGCGGCGCCGCCCCGGCGCCGTCGGCCTCCGCACCGTCCGAGGAGCAGCTCGCGGCGGCGCAGGACAAGTCGACCGTCGAGCACCACGGCCACGGCGACCAGGACGCCGCGACGACGACGGACCCGACCGACCCGGCCGCCGCTCTGGCGGCTCCGGAAGAGACCCCCGAGACCCCCGAGGCCGCCGCGGCCGGTGAGCCCAACGAGGTCAGGGCCGCCGGCGCCGGTACCGAGAACCTCGCCGAGACCGGCGGCGACAGCAGCACCTCGTACCTCGCCGTCGGCGGTGCCGCCGCCCTCGCGCTCGGCGCTGCGGTGCTGTTCGCGTCGGTGCGCCGGCGGGCGCTCGGCGGCGGCCGGCACGGTCGCTGACCGGGGACCACAGGGGGAACGCGGGGCTTGTCCGGCGGCTCAGGCCGGACAAGCCCCGCGTGGTGTGCCGGATGCCGGCGCCGGGGTCAGCCGAAGACCGAGGCGCAGGTGGTGGGGGTGGCGTGCGCCGGGTCGAGGGCGTTGGCCACCTCGTGGAAGGCGATCCGGTCGAGCAGCCCGATCGCCAGGTGCTCGGAGAGATCGAGCGGGCACAGGTCCTGCAACAGGACGTTGCGCACGCCGGGCCCGCTCAGGTACTGGCCGCGGTACGGCGTGACCACCTCGTCGTACCGGGTGGCGAGAACGGTGTAGCGGACGCCGGGCACGGTGTCGCCGCCCTCGTTGAGCTTGGTGAGGACGTCGGAGCCGACGACCTGGTCGGCGAGGGCGGGGGTGTGCTCGTTCAGCAGGTCCTCGGCCCCCGGGAAGTACGGCAGCAGGTGCGTGAGGCCGGACAGGGTGGTGCCGTGGTTGCTGGGCGCGATGCCGACGAGGGCGTTCACCTTGCCTGCCCCGCCGAGGAACTTCAGGTAGTAGCGGGGCATCATGCCGCCCTGCGAGTGGCCGACGATGTCGGCCTTCGCGGCGCCGGTCGCGGCGAGCACCTTGTCGACGTGGGCGGAGAGCTGCTCGGCCGACTTCTCGACCGGTCCGAGGCCGTGGAAGAGCGGGACGCCGGGCAGTTGCCCGTAGTCGAGGGAGAAGACGCAGTAGCCGCGGTGCGTCAGGTAGGGCGCGAGGCCCAGCCAGTTGTCGACGGAGTTCCCGAAGGTGCCGTGGACCAGGACGACGGGGCGGGGGTGGGCGGCGGACGGCTTGCAGGTGTAGTCGTTCCAGCCGGTGCTGGGACGCGCGTCGGCGGCGTGGACGGTGGTGGCGGGGACCAGGGCGGCCGCGGCGGTCAGCAGCAGCGCGGCCAGGGGTCTGAGCACTCGCTTCCAGGGCAGCATCGGGTGATCTCCTTGCGGCTCAAGGGAGGTGCGACGGCATGACGCCCTGTGATCCGGATCACGGGATGCTGTTCACCCGTCAAGTTACGGGCGAGTAGTGCAAGTGTGAAGTTACGCGTCAGTAAAAACTTCCAGTGACAACCGGCGCCGGCCGTCACTCTGGTGATAGGGGGTCACCAGCTGGGTCGCACAGGGCCGTTGGGCGCGACGCGGGCCAGAAGGCCGTACAGCACGCGGACCTCGCCCTCACCGATCACGTCGCTCCACCCGCGCACGGCCTCGGCCGCCGCCTCCTCGGCGGCCCGCGTGCACGCCCACCCCCGCTCGGTCAGCACGACCAGCCGGGCCCGCGCGTCGGCGGGGTGCGGCCGGCGTTCGGCGTACCCCTTGCGGACCAGCTCGTCGACGAGCTGACTGGCGGCCTGCTTGGTCACCCCGAGGTGCGCGGCGAGGTCGGTGACCGTCGCGCCGTCCGGGGCGAGCCGGGTGAAGGCGAAGCCGTGGGCGGGCCGCAGCCCTTCGAAGCCGCGGGCGACGACGCCCTCGTGGATGCGCTGCGTGAGCCCGCCGGCGGCGGCGAGCAGGGCGGCGGACAGGGCCATGGCGTCGGAGTTCTGCACGGGGGCATTGAAACACCCTTGACGAATTGGTCAAGCGGCTTGACCATGGAGCCGCACGTGTTAGTCAAGCTGCTTGACCATTGCCTCAGGGAGACCGTCATGCCCGTCGTCCGCTCGTCCGAAGGCGTCACCCACGAGATCCACGGCGCCCGCTTCGTCTCGTACGCCACCCCCCGCACCGGCAGCAGGGAGCTGTGCGCCTGGCGGGGCGAGATCCCCGCGGGGACGAAGGCGCCCGCGCACACCGTCGACCGGGAGGAGATCTTCCATCTGCTCACCGGCGAGCTGCTGATCACCCTCGACGGCCGCGCCGAGCACGTCACCGCGGGCGACACCGTGATCATCAACCCGGGTGCGACCCTCGCCGTGGAGAACCCCACCGACCGGACCGCGACGTCCTGGGTCACCACCTCCGTCGGTCTGGAGGCCGAGCTCGCGGACGGCACCCGGATCACTCCCCCGTGGGCCAACTGACCCGCGGGGGCGTCACGCCGCCAGCGACCCCGGCATCACCGCCCTCGGCCCGAACTTCGCCCGCGCGCGGTCGGCGACCTCCTCGATCCGGCGGACCTTCTCGTCCACGGGGTCGAAGGTGAGCTGGTGGGAGGCCTGCTCGGCGGGGGCGAGGCCCTCGGCGCGCAGGGTGACCGAGCGGACCCGGGCGCGCTGGAGGCCGAGCGCCTCGTACATGCCGTACGCGGCCCGCGTCAGCGCCGCCGAGTGGGCGGTCGGCTCCTTCAGGGTGCGGCTGCGGGTCGTGGCCGAGCGGTCGGCGTAGCGCACGGTGAGGGTCAGGGTGCGGCACACCTTGTCCACGGCGCGCAGCCTGGAGCCCAGTTCCTCGGCGGCCGAGAGCAGGGCGCGGCGGTGCCGGCCGGGGTCCAGCTCGTCGCGGGTGAAGGGGCGTTCGGCGGCGAGGGAGCGCGAGATGCCGTTGGGGACGACCCGGCCGCGGTCGACGCCCTGCGCCTTCTCGTGCAGCTCGCGGCCGGCCCTCGCGCCGACCAGCCGCTGGAGCGTGGACAGGGGTGCGGCGGCGACCCGGCCGAGGGTGTCGAGGCCGTACTCGCACAGGGTGCGGGCGGTCGCGGTGCCGACGCCGGGCAGCGCGGCGACGGGCTTGCCGGCGAGGAACTCCCGCACCTCGTCCCCGGGCACCGCGCGGGTCAGCCCCGGCCGGGCGTCCCGCAGCGCCATGCGGGCCAGCATCGGGCCCGGACCGGCGCCGATCACGCAGTCGACGCCGTACAGGGCGAGGGCGCGGACGCGGATCACCGAGGCCAGTTCCACGGCGTCGCGCCCGAAGTACCGCTCGGCGCCGCGCAGGTCGGCCAGCGCGCCGTCCGGCGGCAGCGCCTCGACGACCGGCGTGAACTCCTCCAACAGCCCCAGCAGCTGGGGCAGGGCCGCCTCGTACATCGGCGGCAGCTGGAAACGTACGCAGAGAATCGTCATCCCGCACTCCCCGGACTCTGGTGCCACAACTTCCTTCCCACCGCGGGCCCTTCGCCCGCGGGGCGCAGATCGGCCCAGGGATGCATCTCGTACCCCGTGGACATGCGGATCTTCCGCTGCTCCATCGGGTCCTGGGCCGCGGAGCCGGCCGGCGCGGGCTGCCCGTCCGAACCGGCGAGGCGGCGGCGCGCCGGGCCGCCCCCGGGGTCGTCGTCCCGGCTTCCGCCCGCTCCGGCCAGCCGGGCCGCGACGCCCTCCAGCCCTTCCTCCCGGCGCACTTCCAGCAGGTCGGCGAGGTTCCAGGCGGCGGAGCCGACCACGCTGAGGCTGCGCGGACCGCGCCGCTGCACCACCCCGCGCACCAGCAGCAGCCAGGAGTGGAAGACGGTGTGCGCGCAGGTGTCGTGGGAGTCGTCGAAGAAGGCGAGGTCGACCAGGCCGGACCCGTCGTCCAGGGTGGAGAAGATGACCCGGCGCCCGGAGCGGATCGGCGGGGTCTGGGTGGCCGCCTTGGCGCCCGCGACCAGCACCGTCTCCCCGTGCCGGGCATCGCGCAGCCGCTTGGCCGACACCACGCCCAGCTCGCGCAGGAAGGTGCGGTGGTCGTCCATCAGGTTGCGCGAGGCGTCCATGGAGAGCACGCCCAGTTCGGCGCTGAGCTTCTCCTCCGACGTGAGGTCGGGCAGCCCGGCCGACGCGGTCTTCCGTCCGCCGGACAGCGGGAGCTGGTCGCCGCGTCCGCCCCGGGCGCCGCGGTGCAGTTCGGTCAGGTGCAGTTGCAGGTCGCGGCGGTTGGCGCCGAACGCGTCCAGCGCGCCGACCTGGGCGAGCCGTCCGGCCAGCGGCCTGCTGGGGCGGGCCCGTTCCCAGAAGTCGAGCAGGGAGGCGTAGGGCTGTCCCCCGGCGATCCGTTCCGCCTCGGCCTCGCTGATGCCGTGCACGTCCGAGAGGGCGAGGCGCAGTCCCCACGCGGCGGGCTTCCGGGACCGTGATTCAGACACCAGTTCGATCCTGTGTGCGACCCCCGACTTGTTCACGTCCAGCGGCAGGATCGGCACCCCGCGCCGCCGCGCGTCCGCCAGCAGCAGCCGCTTGGGGTACATGCCGGGGTCGTGGGTGAGCAGACCGGCGTAGAAGGCGGCCGGGTGGTGGGCCTTCAGCCACGCCGACTGGTACGTCGGCACGGCGAAGGCGACCGCGTGCGCCTTGCAGAAGCCGTAACTGCCGAAGGCCTCGACGATCTCCCAGGTCCGCTGAATCGTTTCCGCGTCATAGCCGTTCGCCGTCGCGTGCTGCGCGAACCACACCTTGATCCGCCCCTGCGACTCCGGGTCGGACAGCCCGCGCCGCACCCGGTCCGCCTCGCCGCGCCCGCAGCCGGTCATGATGGCGACGATGTCGATGATCTGCTCGTGGAAGACGACGACCCCGTAGGTGCCCTCCAGCGGCTCCGCCAGGTCCTCGTGCGGATAGCGCACCGGCGCCCGCCCGTGCCGGGCCTCGATGAACGGCCGCACCATGTCGGCGGCGACCGGGCCCGGCCGGAAGAGCGAGATGTCGACCACGAGGTCGTGGAAGGTCGACGGCTGGAGCCTGCCGACCAGGTCCCGCTGCCCCGGCGACTCGATCTGGAAGCAGCCCAGCGTCTCGGCGGAGCGGATCAGCCGGTACGTCGCCGGGTCGCCCTCCGGTACGGCGTCCAGGTCGACCTCGGTGCCCGTGGCCCGCTTCACCTCGGCGACCGCGTGCGCCATCGCCGACTGCATCCTGACGCCGAGCACGTCCAGCTTGAGCAGCCCGAGGTCCTCCACGTCGTCCTTGTCGAACTGGGCCATCGGGAAGCCCTCGCCGCTGGTCGGCATGACCGGCGTACGGGAGAGCAGGGAGGCGTCCGACAGCAGCACTCCGCAGGGGTGCATGGCGATGCCGCGCGGGAGGGCGTCGAGGCCCTCGACCAGGTCCCAGAGCCTGCCGTACCGCTCCTTCTCCCCCGCCAGCTCCCTCAGCTCGGGCAGCTCCTCCAGCGCCGCGCGGGCGTCGCGGGCGCGGATGTGCGGGAAGGACTTGGCGACGCGGTCGATCTCGGCGGGGTCCATGGACAGGGCGGCGCCGACGTCGCGGATGGCGTGGCGCACCCGGTACGTCTCCGGCATGGCGACCGTGGCGACCCGCTCGGTGCCGAACCGGCCGATGACCGCGCGGTAGACCTCCAGGCGGCGCGCGGACTCCACGTCGATGTCGATGTCGGGCAGCACGACCCGCTCCTTGGACAGGAACCGCTCCATCAGCAGCCCGTGTTCGACCGGGTCGGCGTGGGCGATGCCGAGGAGGTGGTTGACGAGGGAGCCCGCGCCGGAGCCGCGCGCGGCGACCCGGATGCCCATGTGCCGTACGTCGTCCACGACCTGGGCGACGGTGAGGAAGTAGGAGGCGAAGCCGTGGTGGGCGATGATGTCCAGCTCGTGGTGCATCCGCTCCCAGTACTCCCGGCGGCCGGCGTATCCGCGCAGCACCATGCCCGCCGCCGCCCGGGAGGCGAGCGCGCGCTGGGCGGTGCGGCGGCCGGCGCCGACGAGGTGCGGTTCGGGGAAGTGGACGGCGCCCATGCCGAGGTCGTCCTCGGGGTCGACCAGGCACTCGGCGGCCGTGGCCCGGGTCTGCTCCAGCAGGCGGTGGGCGGTGTCGCGCCTGAAGCCCGCGGCCTCGACGATCCGCTCGGCGGTCTCCCGCATGGCACCGGCGTCCTTGAGCCAGGCCTCGCCGGAGTCCAGTTCCTTGGTGGCGTCGATCGGGACCAGGCGGCGGGCGGCGTCCAGGACGTCGGCGACGGGACCCTGGCCGGGGTCGGCGTACCGGACGGCGTTGGCGAGCACCGGCCGGATGCCCTGTTCGGCGGCGAAGCCGACGGTGCGGGCGGCCAGGCGCAGGGAGCCGGGGCCGGTTCCCGTGCGCCCGTGCCAGACGGCCTCCAGGCGCAGGGCGTCGCCGTAGACCTCCCGCCAGGGGGCGAGGAGCTTCGCCGCGCGGTCGGGGCGGCCGGCGGCGAGGGCGCGGCCGACGCCGGAGTCGGGGCCGAGCAGGACGGTCAGGCCGTCGGCGTGGTTGTCGGGCCAGGACAGCAGCGGGGAGGCCTCGGCGGTGTGGGCGGCGGAGACCAGACGGCACAGGTCGGCCCAGCCGCGGGCGCCGTCCCGGGCGAGGAAGGTCACCCGGGGGGCCGACTCGTCGACGAAGGCGCCCCCGCGCACGGGGGTGCGGCGCCGGTCCCGGCGTACGGAGGTGTCCGTACGGTCGGCTTCGGGCTCGGGGGCCGCCACCGCCAGCTCCGCGCCGAACAGGGGGCGGACGCCCGCCTTCGCGCAGGCCTTGGCGAAGCGGACCGTGCCCGCGAGGGTGTCCCGGTCGGTGAGCGCGAGGGCGTCCATGCCCCGCTCGCCGGCGCGCTCGGCCAGCCGCTCCGGGTGGGAGGCGCCGTATCGCAGGGAGAACCCGGAGACGGTGTGCAGATGCGTGAAACCCGGCACACGCACCTCCCGATCTCATGAACCCGACGCCCTATCGAACGTCTGTTCCCAACCACCTCACCCCCACCATAGACCAATTTTCGAATGTGTGTGCGACATCCGTTCAGCCCCTCCCCACCTGCGCAAACACCCGCCGCCCCGGACCGTGGGGACATGTCCCACACCCCAGGCACCAGCACGCGGAGCGGCTCCTTCCTCGGTGAGGTGAAGGACGCCGTCACCCCGCGGGCCACCCTGCTCGTGCTCGGTGTGATCGCGCTCCAGTTGCTGTTCATCGCCTCCTACGTGGGAGCGCTGCACGACCCGAAGCCGAAGGACGTGCCCTTCGGGGTCGTCGCCCCCCGGGGCGCGGCCGAGCAGACGGTGGCCCGGCTGGACCGGCTGCCCGGGTCGCCGCTGGACCCGCGCACGGTGGCCGACACGGCGAGCGCCCGGAAGCAGATCCTGGACCGGGAGATCGACGGCGCCCTGATCGTGGACCCGGAGGGCGGTACGGACACCCTGCTGGTCGCCTCCGGCGGGGGCACCGTCCTCGCCACCGCCCTGGAGGGCATCGTCGGCAAGCTGGAGGCGGCCGAGCGGCGCTCGGTGCGCACCGTCGACGTGGCCCCGGCCTCGGCCCAGGACTTCGACGGGCTGTCGTCCTTCTACCTCGTCGTGGGCTGGTGCGTCGGCGGCTACCTGTGCGCCTCGATCCTGGCGATCAGCACCGGCGCCCGGCCCGCCAACCCGCGTCGCGCGGCGATCCGGCTGATCGTGATGGCGCTGGTCGCGATCGTCGGCGGCCTGGGCGGCGCGGTGATCGTCGGGCCGATCCTGGGTGCGCTGCCCGGCAGCGTGGTGGACCTGTGGGGGCTGGGCACCCTGATCACCTTCGCGGTGGGCGCCGCCACGCTCGCGCTCCAGGGCCTCTTCGGGATCGTCGGCATCGGGCTGGCGATCCTGCTGGTGGTGATCGCGGGCAACCCGAGCGCGGGCGGCGCCTTCCCGCTGCCGATGCTGCCGCCGTTCTGGAAGGCGATCGGCCCGGCGCTGCCGCCGGGCGCGGGCACCTGGGCGGCCCGCTCGGTCGCGTACTTCAAGGGCAACGACCAGACCCTCTCCCTGCTGGTGCTGTGGGCGTGGGCGGTCGCGGGGACGGTGATCACGCTGCTCGCGGCGGCGCTGCGCCGTCGGCGGCAGGAGACGGAACTGCCCACACAGGCCGGCTGACCGCCGTACGCACGCGGAAGTCCCGCCCCTCGCGCGCGGGACGGGACTTCACAGGTGTGCGGGCAGTGCTCAGCCGATCTGCGTACCGGTGGCCGACAGGGCCTCCGTCACCGGCTGGAAGAACGTCGTGCCGCCCGAGGTGCAGTCGCCGCTGCCGCCGGAGGTGAGGCCGATGGCCTTGTCGGCCGAGAAGAGCGAGCCGCCGCTGTCGCCGGGCTCGGCGCAGACGTCGGTCTGGATCAGGCCGTTGACGATGTCGCCGTTGCCGTAGTTCACGGTGGCGTCCAGGCCGGTGACCGTGCCGTCGTGCACCTGGGTGGTGGAGCCGCTGCGGGTCACCTTCATGCCGACGGTGGCCTCGGCCGCGCCCGAGATCGCCTGCGCGGAGCCGCTGTAGAGGTTCACCTCGCTCGGGTGGGCCACGTCGGCGCTGTACTTGACCAGGCCGTAGTCGTTGTCCGGGAAGCTGGAGACCTCGTTCTGGCCGATCACGGTGCCGGAGGAGTCCGACCAGCTGGAGATGGCCTCGGTGCAGTGCCCGGCGGTGAGGAAGTACGGCTCGCCGCCCTTGGTCACGTTGAAGCCGAGCGAGCAGCGCCCGCCGCCTCCGGTGATGGCGTCACCGCCCGCGAGGAAGGGCTTGTACTCACCCTCGGTCCGCTTGAGTTCGGCCTTGGCGCCGAGCCCGTCGACCACCTCGGTCAGCTTGGCCCACTCGGCCTCGGAGACCGTGCGGTCGGCGGTGACGACGACCTTGTTGGTGGTCGGGTCGGTCGCCCAGGAGGTGCCCGGGATGGTCGCGTCCTCGGCGAGGGTGGTGCGCGCGCTCTTCAGCTCGGCGAGCGAGTTCTCGACGACTCTCGCCCTGGCGCCGGCCTCCTCGACGGTCTGCGCGGCGGCCTCGTCGAGCACGTTGACGACGAGACTCTTCGCCTGTGCGTCGTAGTACGTGCCGGCCGCGTCGGCGCCGAGGTCGCCGAGCAGCGTGGAGGCGAGCTTTCCGGCCGCCGTGACCGACAGGGTCTCGGGCGCGGAGGCCCTCGGGGACTCGCTGGCGTTCGCACTCTGGAAGGTGACTCCCGCGGCGACCAGTGCGGTGATGCCCGCACCCACCACGGCTGCCCGCCGCTTGGGTATGCGTCGGTGCTTCAACTCATGTCCTCCTGTGGGGGGTCGGTCCGGGAGGTCGTGGGGATCTCGCGGACCGGAAGGCTGGTTGACGAGCGCCAACTGTTCCCATTCCCCAGGAGGCACACAAGGCCGACTTGAGGACGTGCGCACGACAACTCCAGCGCGGTCACACGTCCTTCACCCCTCATGTCCGTTCCCGCCGGGCAAGGGGGAGCCCCCGCACGCAGGCTGCGTGCGGGGGCTCGTCGTGCTGCCGGCTGCGCTGCGGGACGGTCTCAGTAGACGCTGACGCCGTAGGCGCTCAGGGCCTCCGTGACCGGCTGGAAGAACGTCGTGCCGCCGGAGGAGCAGTTGCCGCTGCCGCCGGAGGTCAGGCCGTACGCGACGCCGTTGCTGCCGTAGAGCGGGCCGCCGGAGTCGCCGGGCTCGGCGCAGACCGTGGTCTGGATCAGCCCGGAGACGATGTCGCCGCCGCCGTAGTTGACGGTGGCGTTCAGGGCGGTGACCCGGCCGCTGTGGGTGCCGGTGGTCGAGCCGTCGCGGATGACGGTGGTGCCCACGCTCGGGGTGGCCGCGCGGGTGATGTCCACGCCGCCCGCCGTGCCGGGCTTGCTGACGGACGTGTTGGTGTACCGGACGATGCCGTAGTCGTTGCCCGGGAAGCTGGAGCCGGCCGTGGAGCCGAGGACCGTGCTGTGCCCGGAGTTCGACCACCAGGTGCCGGCACCGTCGGTGCAGTGGCCCGCGGTCAGGAAGTACTCGGTCCCGTTGCTCGCACGGACGTTGAAGCCGAGGGAGCAGCGCCAGCTGCTCGCGTAGATGGCGTCACCGCCCTCGATGAGCTTGTTGAACGTGCCGGGGGTGCGCTTGATCGTGAGGGCGCCGGCCTTGTCGCCGGCCTGTTCCTTGATCTTCGCGATCTCGGCCTGGGTGACCGTGCTGTCGACGGTGACGACCACCCGGCCGGACTTGCCGTCGACGGCCCAGGCGGTGCCGGGGACGTCGGCCTGGAGCACGGCGCTGCCGGCGCTCTGGAGCTCCGCGCCGCTGAAGGTGGCGGGGGCGCTGTCGGACGCGTTCGCGCTGGGGACCGCGATCGCTGCCGCGGCCACGAGGCCGGTGGATACGGCGATCAGCCGGGTCCGTCTCGAGATGCCGCTGCGGGGGTTGGTGCGCTTGATCCTCACTTTTCGTTCCTCCACGGGGGAAGTCGGGGGCCCTCTCGTGGGGTTGGGGCCCGTGAGGCGCAGTCAGAGGACGGGCGTCCGGGTTCCAGACACGCCGTGCCCCTGACAAGCGCTGAGGTTGGAGTATTCGGCCGAACGGCCGGTCGGCGCAAGAGGGCCTTTCGGCCTTCAACCACCGCCCGGCCGTCTCCCCCAACCCCCGTGCGAGGTCAGCGCAGTGCGCGTTCCCCCGCCTCGATCCCGGCCTCCAGCGTGTTCCCGGGCGGCGGGAAGGGGCAGATGAAGTGGTCGGCGAACGCGCACGGCGGCAGCAGCGCGCGGTTGAGGTCGACCGTCGTGCGCCCCTCGGCGTCCGGCGCGGCCGGGCGCAGGAACCGGAAGCGGTAACTGGTGCTCCCGCTGGTGGCGTCCGCGAACACGGCCCACAGCGAGCCGTCCTCCTCCACGGTCACCTGGAGCGTGTGCCGCCGGCCGCCCAGCTCGAAGGCCAGCTCCCCGCCGAGGCCGAGTCCGCGCTCCCGCCCGTCCGCGTTCGGCACCCGCACACTGCGCCGCCCGGTGTCGTACGGCGTGAAGCGTCCCGGCACCGACCAGCGCGGATCGTAGGGGGTGGCCACGATGCCGCGGAACGCGCGCCGCGCTTCGGCGGCCGGGTCGAAGTCGCGCACGCCCCAGGCGCCCTCGCGGAGGAGGACGACCAGGCGCCGTTCGCCGTGGGCCACCCGGGCCGCGCTCGCCGGTCCCGGGTCGGCCGTGAGCCGTACGTCGCCGTCCAGGGGCCGGCCGTCCACGGTCAGCCCGTCCGCCCCGGCGGCCGTCAGCACCACGGCGTCGCCGTCCGCCGTCCAGGTGCCCGGGATGCCCGGAAGCCGCCCGTCCGGGTGGTCCTCCAGCCAGTGCGTGCCGGTCAGCGCGAGCGGCCCGTAGGGCGCCGACACCGTCGCCACGCGCTGCTCGTGCCAGCGCTTCCACTCGTCGGATGCGTCCGTCGTCATGGGATCAACCCTTCCACACCGGCTCGGCCAGACCGAGGTGCGAGCGCAGGGTGGTGCCCTCGTACTCGGTACGGAACGCGCCGCGTTCCTGAAGCAACGGCACCACCCGGTCCACGAACTCGTCGAGTCCGCCGGGGGTCAGATGCGGTACGAGGATGAAGCCGTCGGCGGCGTCCCGCGCCACGAACTCCTCCAGTTCGGCGGCGACCGCCTCGGGGGTGCCGACGAAGGACTGCCGGGCACCCGCCTCGATCACGGTCTGCCGGATGGACAGCCCCTTCTCCTGCGCCAGGGCCCGCCACTTCTCGGCGATCGCCGTGCTGTCGCCCTGCCGGGTCCGCCCCTGGCTGAGCTGGGGGTCCGGCACCGGGTCGATGTCGGGCAGCGGCCCGTCGGGGTCGTACGCGGACAGGTCGACGCCCCAGATCTGCTCCAGCGTCAGGATCGCGGTCTGCGGGGAGACCTGCTGCCGGCGGATCTCCTCGGCCCGCTCCCGTGCCTCGGCGGCGGTGTCCCCGAGGACGACGGTGACGCCGGGCATGATCTTGAGGTCGCCCGGACTCCGGCCGTACCTCGCCAGGCGCCGTTTGACGTCGGTGCAGAAGGCGCGGCCCGCCTCCAGGGTGCCGTGCCTCGTGAAGATCACGTCGGCCGAGGACGCGGCGAACTCCCGGCCCTCGTCGGAGTCGCCCGCCTGGATCACCACCGGGTGGCCCTGCGGCGCGCGGGGCAGGGTGAACTCGCCCGCGATGTCGAAGTGCCGCCCGTGGTGGGCGAAGGGGCGGGGGGTGCCGTCCGGGGTCCAGGAGTCCCACAGTTCCCGGGCGGTCGCCACGAACTCGGCGGCGCGCGTGTACCTCTCGGACCGGTCCAGGAAGCCGCCGCGCCGGAAGTTCTCGCCGGTGAAGGCGTCGGAGGAGGTGACCACGTTCCAGGCCGCCCGGCCGCCGCTGAGGTGGTCCAGGGTGGCGAGCCGGCGGGCGAGTTCGTAGGGCTCGTTGAAGGTGGCGTTGACGGTGGCGGCCAGGCCCAGGCGCTCGGTGACGGCGGCGAGCGCGTTCAGCACGGTCAGGGACTCGGGCCGGCCGACCACGTCCAGGTCGTGGATGCGGCCCTTGTGCTCGCGCAGCCGCAGCCCCTCGGCGAGGAAGAAGAAGTCGAACAGGCCGCGTTCGGCGGTGCGGGCGAGGTGCTCGAAGGAGGCGAACTCGATCTGCGAGGCCGAGCGGGGATCGGCCCAGACGGTGGTGTTGTTGACGCCGGGGAAGTGGGCGGCGAGGTGCATCGTCCTCCGTGCGGTCATGACGCTCCTCCTGCGGTGGCCGCGACGGCGTACCGGTTGGCGGGCCGGCTCAGGCCCAGGTGGTCCCGGAGCGTGCTGCCCGGGTAGAAGGTGCGGAACAGGCCCCGGTGCTGGAGCAGGGGGACGGTGCCGTTGACGAGCCGTTCCAGGTCGCGGCGCGGCTCGGCCGGGGTGAGGTGGAAGCCGTCGACGGTGCCGTCCCGGTGCCAGGCGGCGATGAGGTCCGCCAGGTCGACGGGGCCGCCGCGGTACAGCGGGCCGCGTGGGGTGGGCCGGGGTCCGCCCCCGCCGTGGCCGGGCTCGGCCGCGTACTCGCCGTCCCCGAGGTCGACGTCCAGGGCGGCGAGGACGCGCAGGGCGTCCGGGTCGCGGCCGTGGGCGGCGGCAGCGGCCCGCAGTCCGGCCCGCGCGGCGGCGGCCTCGGCGGGACGCGCGGTGCGGACGAGGGCCACGTCGGCGTACCGGGCGGCGACCGCACGGGCGGGCGCCTCGGTGGCGTCGACGACGCGGACGGGGTGGCCCTGCGGGGGCCGCGGCACGATGGAGGGGCCCTTGACCGAGAAGTGGGTGCCGGTGAAGTCGACGTGATGCAGCTTGTCCCGGTCCACGAAGCGGCCGGTGGCCACGTCCCGGATCTCGGCGTCGTCCTCCCAGCTGTCCCACAGCCGTGCCGCCACGTCGGCGGCCTCGCCGGCCTCCTGCCACAGGGCCTCGGCGGGTGCGGCGTGGCGGCGGCCGAAGAGGCGGGCCTCGCCCTCGGTGGCCGACACCCCGATCCGCCAGCCGGCCCGGCCGCGGCTGACCCAGTCGAGGGTGGCCACGGCGGCCTGGACGTGGAAGGGCTCGGTGTGCGTGGTGGTGACGGTGGGGACCAGGCCGACGCGCCGCGTGGCGGGTGCGACCCGGGACAGGACGGCGAGCGCGTCGGGGCCGGGGCGGCCGAAGCCGTCGTCCAGGGTGATGAAGTCGAGCGCACCGCGTTCGGCGAGCCGCGCCGCGTCCACGTAGGAACCGGCGTCGTACACCGATCGCTGGTCGAGGGCGGCGGCCAGGTGCAGCCGGCGCCGGTCGTGGGATGAGGTCATGCGGAAGAACCCTTTCCGGCGAGCGGGGGTCAGTGGGTCTGGCGGAGCGGAGAGCGGCGGTCAGAGGACCTTGGAGAGGAACGCCCGGGTGCGCGCGTGACGCGGGCGGTCCAGTACGTCGCCGGGCGGGCCCTGCTCGACGATGCGGCCGTCGTCCATGAACACCACGGTGTCGGCGACCTCGCGGGCGAAGCCGATCTCGTGCGTGACGACGATCATGGTGGTGCCCTGTCGCGCCAGGTCCTTGATGACGTCGAGGACCTCACCGACCAGTTCGGGGTCGAGCGCGGAGGTCGGTTCGTCGAACAGGAGCAGCTTGGGCTCCAGGGCCAGCGCCCGCGCGATGGCCACCCGCTGCTGCTGGCCGCCCGACAGGTGCCGGGGGTAGGCGTCCGCCTTGTCGGCGAGGCCCACCCGGTCCAGCAGCCGGCGCGCGGCCTCGGCGGCCTCGCGGCGGGGCCGTTTCAGCGCGGAGACCGGCGCCTCGGTGATGTTCTCCAGGACCGTCAGGTGCGGGAAGAGGTGGAAGTTCTGGAAGACGAAGCCGATCCGGGTGCGCTGCCTGAGCACCTCGCGCTCGGGCAGCTCGCGCAGCCGGTCGCCGGTGCGCCGGTAGCCGATCAGGGCGCCGTCCACGGTGACCGCCCCCCGGTCGACCTTCTCCAGGTGGTTGACGGTGCGCAGCAGCGTGGACTTGCCGGAGCCGGACGGGCCGAGGACCACGGTGACCTCGCCGCTGCGCACGGTGAGGTCGATGCCCTTGAGGACCTCCAGGGCGCCGAAGCTCTTGTGGACGGACCTGATGTCGACCATGACGCTCATCGCGTGGACTCCTCGAGCCGGGGGCGGTGGTCCGTCGCGGGACCGGTGGGGGTGCGCAGGAAGGCCAGCACGGCCCGTGCGGTGGCGTCGTTCTGCCGGAACGCCACCCCGCCGGTGCGGGGCCGGGTGAACGCGCCGGAACCGCGGGCGTCGGTGTGCGGGCCGAGCGCGAACCGCCGCGGGTGCGGCCGGCCGGTGCGTTCCAGGACCCGCCCGTCGGCCCGGTCGACGGCCAGCAGCCCGTCGGGGGTGGCGGCGGCCCCGTCGGTGTGCAGCGCGCGCAGCAGCGGGTCGCGGGCCCGCTCGACGGTGGGATGCGGCAGCCGCGCCTCGACCAGGGCCCGGGCCTCCACGACGGAGCCGGGCACGCTCGCGCCGGACGCCCGGAAGACGCCGTCCTCGGCGGTGACGGTCATGCCGGCGCCCAGGAAGCGCACCACGCCGGCCCGGGACAGCGCGAGCAGCTGCCGCAGCCGGGGGGCGGGCGGGCCGGAGGCGAGGTAGCTGAAGAAGCCGTGCCACCAGCCGCCGACGTCGCCGAGCCGGACCAGTTGCCCGTAGACGGAGAGCAGGGCGAGGAAGACGGCCAGGTCGGGGCTGTGGTCCGGGTCGTGACGGCGCCGCAGGTCGTCCTCGACGTACCGGCGCAGCCCCTCCTGGAGCTCGTCGGGCGTGCCGTAGCGCACCCCGTCGAGGGGCCGGTCGAGGGCGGTGAGGTCGAGCCGGTCGGCGGGGTCGGGCACGGCGGCGGCGACGAGGGCTTCGCGTCCGGCCCGGTCCGCGGCGGCGTACCGGGCCTCGAAGGCGGGCCAGGCGAGGGTCACCCGCTCGGGATGGGCGGTGAACAGCCGGTGGTAGTGGGCGAAGCCGAGTTCCTTCTCGACCAGCGGCCACACGTCCCGCCGGAAGTCGAAGCCCTCCGGCCGCGCGAGCAGCGCGTCGACCTCGGCGGGCCCGAAGAACCGCGGCAGCGGGGGCCGGTCGCCGGTCCAGTCGTAGCCGATCTTGGCGTGGTACGGCACTCCGCGCCGCGAGCCGACGTACAGCACCGGCTCCTGCCCGGACGGCACGTACGTGTCGCCGTCGTACCGTCCGCCCCTGCCCTCGGTCAGCAGCACCATCAGGTCGACGAAGGCCAGCCCGAAGCCGCGGACGAGGACGGGTTCGCCGGGGCGCAGCGCGGACAGGTCGCTGTCGGCGGTGAAGTCCGGCGGGAGGTGGACGAGGCCGTGGGTGCGGGCGTACCCCGCCAGGTCCCGCTGCTCGTCGTCGGGTTCGGCGTCGAGGTGGCCGAGGGTGAGGACGACCAGGTCGGCGAGGAGGGGGAGGGTCCGGCCCTGGAGCCACACGCGTTGGCGTCCCTCGCGCGGGCCGTCGACCCGCACCGCGCGCCGGGCGTGGTGGTACACCACGAAGCCCGGCGGCAGGCCGGCCACGGCACGCTCGTACGCCCAGCGCAGGTACGCGCCCTGCACCCGGCGGCCGGCGAAGGTGCGGCCGTGGAGGCCCGCCCACTCGTGCAGGGTGGGACCCGGCCGTACGGGACCGGCCATCTCCACCGTCTCGTCGGTGAACATGGTGACGTCCTCGGCGTGCGAGTTCATCCACAGCAGCGGCGACTGCTCCTCGCGCCAGATCCGCCCGGCGCCCGGCGGGTGCGGGTCCACCAGGTGGATGTCGAGGCCGGAATCGCCGTACAGCTCGGGCGCGTTGGCGGCGATACGTTCCAGCAGGCCGGTGCCGCGCGGCCCGGCGCCGACGATCACCAGCGCGGGCCGGGTCATCGGGTGTGCTCCGTGCCGCGCGCGTAGTGCTTCTCGACGTAGTACTGGCCGACGCCGAGCACCGAGGTGACGACGGTGTACCAGACGGTGGCCACCATCAGCAGGGGGATGACCTGGTAGGTGCGGTGGTAGACGAGCTGGACCGAGTAGAGCAGGTCCTGGACGGCGATGACGCTGACGATGGAGGTGCCCTTGAGGGTGCCGATCAGCATGTTGCCGGCCGGCGGCACGATGGAGCGCATCGCCTGCGGGAGCACGATCCGCCGCCACCGGCGCCACCGGCTGAGGCCGAGCGCCTGGGCGGCCTCGATCTGGCCCCGGTCCACGGAGAGGATGCCGCCGCGCACCACCTCGGCGGCGTACGCGGCCTCGTGCAGGGTCAGGCCGATGACGGCGACGGTGACCGGGCCGAGCAGGTCGACGGTCTTCACGCCGAGGACCTGCGGGTACAGGGCGCCGATGTTGAACCACAGCAGGAGCTGCACCAGGATCGGTATCGACCGGAACAGCCACACGTAGCCCCAGCTCACCGCGCGCAGCACGGGGTTGGCGGAGAGCCGGAACGCGGCGAGCAGCGTGCCGAGCGCGAAGCCGAGGACCATGACGACGGCGGTCAGCCAGAGGGTGAGCCACAGGCCGCGCAGGACGGCGTCGGAGGTGAAGTAGTCGGCGACGACGTCCCACTGGAAGGCGTCGTTGCGCAGGACGGAATTGACGGCCAGGCCGAGGAGGACCAGGACGGCGACGGCGGCCGTCCACTGGCCGATGCGGCGTTGCGGAACGATCCGCGGGACGTCCGCCTTGTCCGGGGCGTCCGGTACGGCGGCGGGTCGGTCGAGGGTGTCGGAGGACATGCGAAGGCTCCGTGACATCGAGTCAGTCGGACACGGTGGGTGGTGCCTTCACACGGCCGAGCCCCTCAGCAGAGCCGTGCGCCGAGAGTACGGGGCGGTTTCGGTGCGCTGTCAAGGCTGTCCACACTGTGAGCCGCGCGTCTCAAGTCGTTGACGCGGAACCGGATGCCTGTTCCACTTGGCCCATGCATCCACAGCAGTGGCTGGTCACGCGCTCCCACATCGACTTCGGTCGAGTGTGGTCCTGTTCCTGTTGAGCCGACCCCCCTGCCTGCCCTGATCGCCTGACTCCGTCGGGGTTCTTCGGGTTTCCGTCTTCTCTTCACCGCCTTTGCCTTCACACGCGCGCCCTCCCCTCGTGCCGCCTTTCCGCCTTCTTCCGTTCTCAGGAGACCACTGACATGCGTACGCCCACGCGTGCCCGAAAAAGACTCTTCACCCCTTTCGCCCTGATCGCCTCGGCGGCCCTGGCCCTCACCGCGTGCGGCTCCGGCGATCCCTCCGGCGACGTGGCGGGCGCGGCGGCCGGGTCCGACGCGGTCCCGACCACGGACGTCGTCTCCGGCATCAAGGAGAACCCGGCCGCCGTGAAGCTGCTGCCACCCGGCACCGGGAAGGTCACCCTCGCCGTGACCGTCGGCGGCACCCCGCCCGGCACCACCTACCTGTCCGACGGCAAGACGCTGACCGGCCAGGACGTCGACTTCGCGAACGCCGTCGCCAAGGCGCTCGGCATCGGGCTCAAGACCGAGCAGGCGTCCTTCGAGGCGATCCTGCCCGCCCTGGACAGCGGCAAGTACGACGTCGGCGCCGCCAACTTCGGTGTGACCGAGGAGCGGCGCAAGACGATCGACTTCGTCACCTACATCAACGACGGCCAGGGCTTCGCCGCCCGCGAGGACAGCGATCTGTCCGAGGTCACCGACCTCGCGCAGCTGTGCGGGCTCAAGGTGGCGACCGGCGCCGGCACCACCTTCGAGGCCACGCTGGAGGAGAACAGGCACCGGTGCACGGACGCCGGGAAGAAGGCCTACGAGGTGCAGACCTACAGCGAGACCGGCGCCCTGTGGTCGTCCCTCCAGCAGGGCCGCAGCGACGTCGTGATGTCCACGATCAACGGCCTGCGCTACGCGGTCGCGCACCAGCAGGGCCTGAAGTTCCTGAACGAGTTCCACCGCCTGGACGTCGGCTTCGCCCTCAAGAAGGGGTCGAAGCTGGCGCCCGCCCTCCAGGCCGCGGTGAACGGGCTCATCGCCGACGGGACGTACGACAGGATCCTGAAGAAGTGGGGGACGACGGAGTCGGCGATCGCCGGGTCCGAGATCTCGCCCCCCGAGCTGAAGGACTGACGGCCTCTCAGCAGTCGCACCCGCAGTCACAGCCGTCGCAGCAGCACCCGTCGTCACCGCAGCAGTTGCCGCAGTTGCTGCAGCAGTCACAACAGTCGCAGCAGTCACCGCAGCTCTGGCACAGCCCTTCCCTGCGCTGCCTGCTCCAGGGGTCCTCGAACGTGCCGCAGCACATCTGGCACGTGCAGGCCAGTCCCAGCCACACTGCGCACCCCGCGAGCAGACCCCGCCGGTCGCGGCGCGGCGGCTCCGGAGGCATCGGCGCGCCGGGGCCGCCCGGTGCGCCGGGCGGGGCGTACGGGTGGCTGCCGTGCGCGCAGGAGGGGGTGCCGAAGGCGCGGTCGACGGAGGTGCCCAACTCGTGCACCAGCAGCCGGTGCACCAGCCGGCCGTCGGTGAACTCGGCCTCGCGCAGCGCCAGCCGTATCCCGTGCACGGCGTCGTCGGCCAGCCGGCGGGCCTCCGTGCGCGGGGTGCCGGTGGCGGTGAGCGGGTTCCAGGCGCCCGACGCGGCGTCGGTCTCCTGGTCCTCCACGGCGTCCAGGAGATGGGCGAGCCGCCCGAACAGGCGCCCCGCCTCGGCGAGCGGCCCGGCGTTGTACGGCCGTCCGGCGAGGTGGGCGGTGTGGGCGAACGCGGCGGCGGTCGCGGTCTCGGTCGGCTCGGTGACGGTGAGGAGAGGTGTCCCGGGCCCGGCGAGCACCTCGATGCCGACCTGCCGGTCCACGGCGTCGACCAGGACGGCGGTGTCGAACCCGACGGCACCGCCGCTGCGATGACCGGCCGCGTCCCAGCCGGCGGCGACCCGGCGGGCGGCGCGGGCCACCGGCCGCCGGGCCAGCAGTCCGTCCCCGTCCGCGACATGGTCGCGCACCTTCGCCGAGGCCAGCACCAGGGAGACGGCCGCCGCGAGCCGGGCGCCCTCACCGTGCGCGACGGACGCGGTGCGCATCCCGCGCAACGGGCACGGCCCCGCCGTGCGCCGGCCGGCGCCCGCGCCGCCCCGCTCGGCCTGAGCCTCCGTCAACACCGATATGAGCAGACCGTCATAATTCGTCACGATCCGCGCGAATTGTCCGTGGTCCTTGCGCAGCGCGAGGCACAGCCCGCACAAATGCGCCATCCACTGGCTGGTGAGGTTCTCTCCGAGCCGGTGCCTGCATGGCCTGACGATTCCGAACACGACACTCCCCCGTGGGTTCGTACGACGCTGAGCTGCGGCATCGTACCGACAGCCGCCTTCACCCGTACGCACCCTCGCTCACCCGTCCGCCGGGAAGAATCATATTTCACTCACAGTCAGCATCTGTTTGGGAAACGGCCCTTGGGACACAAGGACTCTCGACGGATTCGCTGTGCACCAGTACCGTCACAAACCCCCCGCGCGGCGTCTATCCACTTGGCGCGACGTCCGCATCATGGATGACCATAGGGATGCGGAAGGCACGAAAGACCGCTGTGAGAGGAGGCGTCCATGGGATCGGTACGCAAGGCGAGTGCGTGGCTCGGCCTCGTCGACGACAACGATGACGAGCGCTACTACGACGACGACTACTCCGAGGGCACCGAGTCCCCGGACGCCTGGGTCACGGACCCGCGGGTGAAGGTGGCCTCGGACGTCGCCGAGGAGAGGGGCCGCCGGATCGGCACGGTCACCCCGGACAGCTTCCGGGACGCGCGGGCCATCGGTGAGCTGTTCCGGGAGGGTGTCCCGGTCATCATGAACCTGACGGCGATGGAGGCCGGCGACGCCAAGCGCGTCGTGGACTTCGCGGCCGGGCTGATCTTCGGCCTGCGGGGTTCGATCGAGCGGGTGTCCACCCGGGTGTTCCTGCTGAGCCCGGCCGACACCCAGGTGATCAGCGGCGATCCGGCCGCGCACCGGTCGGACGGTTTCTTCAACCAGAGCTGAGGCGGGGCCGCGCACCACGGCCCCGCTCCCGCCCGCGCCTCACCGGAAGGCGTCGAGTCCGGTGAGCGCCTTGCCCAGCACCAGCTGGTGCATCTCCACGGTGCCCTCGTAGGTGAGCACCGATTCCAGGTTCGTCGCGTGCCGCATCACGGGGTATTCGAGGGAGATCCCGTTGGCGCCGAGGATCGTGCGCGCCGTGCGGCAGATGTCGATGGCCTCGCGTACGTTGTTGAGCTTGCCGAAGCTGACCTGCTCGGGACGCAGGCGGCCGGCGTCCATGCGCCGCCCGAGGTGATGGGCGAGCAGAATCCCCTTGTGCAGTTCGACCGCCATGTCCGCGAGCTTGGCCTGGGTCAGCTGGAAGCCGCCGATGGGCCGCCCGAACTGCTCCCGCGACTTCGCGTACTCCAGGGCCGCCTCGAAGGAACTGCGGGCCGCGCCCATCGCGCCCCAGACGATGCCGTAGCGGGCGTGGGAGAGACAGCTGAGCGGTCCGCGCAGGCCGGTGACCTCCGGCAGCACGGCGTCGGCGGGCAGCCGTACGTCGTCGAGGACGAGCTCGCTGGTGACGCTGGCCCGCAGGGACCACTTGTGCTTGATCTCGGGGGCGGAGAACCCGGCGCTGTCGGTCGGCACCACGAACCCGCGGACACCGTCCTCCGTCTGCGCCCACACCACGGCGACGCCGGCCACGGACCCGTTGGTGATCCACATCTTGCGGCCGTTGAGCACCCAGTCGCCCCCGGCGTCGCGCTTGGCGTGGGTGCGCATGTTCGCGGGGTCGGAGCCGTGGTCGGGCTCGGTCAGCCCGAAGCAGCCGATGACCTCGCCGGCGGCCATGCGCGGCAGCCAGGCCTGCTTCTGCTCCTCGCTGCCGAAGCGGTGGATGGCGTACATGGCGAGGGAGCCCTGCACGGAGACCAGCGAGCGGATGCCGGAGTCGGCCGCCTCCAGCTCCAGACAGGCCAGCCCGTACTGCACGGCCGTCGCGCCGGCGCAGCCGTAGCCCTCCAGCGACATGCCGAGCGCTCCGATGGAGCCGAGCTCGCGGGCGAGGTCCCGGATGCCGGGCAGCTCGCCCTTCTCGTACCAGTCCGCGATGTGCGGCAGCACGCGGTCGGCGGCCCAGCCCCGCACGGTGTCCCGGATCGCCAGGTCCTCCGGCTCCAGCAGGTCGTCGATGCCGAGGGGATCGGCGGGGTCGAACGCGGGCAACTTGGGGGACGAGGCCATGGGACACCCTCCGGGGCTTTGAAAACTAGCGCCGCTAGTCACGGTTCTCGAGCCGACGTTACGATGCGCCGCCCCCCACGTCCACCATGCTCACCCACCCACGCACTGTCCGCGGCCAGTACCCCCTTCAGCCACAGACACATCCGCCCACCGGAGGCTGTCGCAAGCCGCCGACGCCGGCGCACCCCCGCGGGCGGAGTTCACCCCTCGACGGACGGTGAACGGGTGGTGCGCGGGTGGGAGACGAGAACGGTCACACCGAGACGCGTGACTCCACGGCGTCCCGAGGCGCAGGCACCGCCACGGCCTCCCCCTCGCACTGCATCACCCGCGGCAACCGCAACGCCATCACCGCCCCCAGCAACAGCAACCCCGCACTCACCAGCAACGTCACATGCAGCCCATGCACGAACGCCCCGGCCGCGGCCCGCCGCAACGCCGCCCCCGCAGGCCCCCCGAGCCGGCCGGCGACCTCGTAGGCCTCCCCCAGCGAATGCCCCGCCGCCACCGCCGCCGACGCCGGCACCCCGGGCACTCCGCCCGTCAGCCCCGGCGCGTACGCCGCGTTCATCACACTGCCCAGCAGCGCGATCCCGATCCCGGCGCCCAGCTGGTACGACGTCTCGCCGATCGCCGCCGCCCCGCCGGACTGCTCCTGCGGCGCCTCGCTCAGCATCGACTCGTACGCCCCGAACAGCGTCGTCTCCAGCCCGAAGCCGAGCAGCACGAACCCGGACAGCATCAGCGCGCAGTTGTCCGCCCGGCCCATCGCCGTCAGCAGGACCACCGCCACCGCCGTCAGACAGAACCCGGCGCACACCATCCGGCGCGGCCCGAACCGCCGCAGCAGACGCGCGCCCGCCAGGCCCGCCGCCATCGCCGCGAAGGTCAGCGGCAGCAGCCGCAGCCCGGTCTCCAGCGGTGACAGCCCGAGCACCAGCTGCAAGTACTGGGCCGCGATCAGCTCCAGCCCCACCAGCGCCAGCATGGCCAGCACGATGCAGCCCACCGACGTACTGAACGCCGGCCGCCGGAACATCCGCAGGTCCACCAGCGGATGCGTCCGGCGCCGCTGCCGCCGTACGAAGCCGGCCAGCAGGGCCGCGCCGACCACCAGCGGCACCACGGTGAGCAGGCTCGCCACCGGCTCGCCGCCGCCGAGCCGCTTCACGCCCAGGACGACCCCGAACAGCCCGGCCGCCGCCATCAGCGCGCCGACGACGTCCCAGGGGCCGGTGCCGTCGCCCTTCGACTCGGGCAGCAGCAGCCGCCCCACCGGCAGGCTGACCAGCATCAGCGGAATGTTGACGAGGAACACCGAGCCCCACCAGAAGTGCTCCAGCAGGAAGCCGCCGAGCAGTGGCCCGACCGCCGCGCCCACCGCGGCCACGGCGCTCCAGATGCCTATGGCCAGCGCCCTCTCCCGCCGGTCGGGGAAGACCTGGCGCAGGATCGACAGCGTCGCCGGCATGATCATCGCGCCGCCGACGCCGAGCAGCGCACGGGCCGCGATCAGGACCTGGGCGCTCTCGGCGAGGGCGGCCAGCGCGGAGGCGACACCGAAGAGCGCGTACCCGAGGAGCAGGATCCGTCTGCGGCCGACCCGGTCGCCCAGCGTGCCGAAGAGGATCAGCAGCGAGGCGCAGACGAGGGGGTAGACGTCGACGATCCAGAGCAGTTCGATCGCGCCGGGCCTCAGGTCCTCCGTGACGGCGGGGACCGCCACGTGCAGGACGGTGGCGTCGACGGCGACGAGCAGCAGGCTGACGCAGAGGACCACGAGGACCACCCAGCGGTTGGCGCCGGCCCCGGCAGCCCGGCGGCGCGGCGTGGCGGCAGCCGTGGTCGTCCCGGACATGCACGTACCTCCAAGATGTTCCCTCGCGTCCGGCGGGCTGCGCGGGGTGGGGACTCCCCGGCGGCTCGGCCGGAGAGGAGCGGGACCTCCGGGCCGTGCAACGGAACGCGAGTGACTCGCCAGCGTACGCGAGTCCGTCGCACACCCGCGTGGTCGAGCTCACACATCCGGGGTGACCTGTGTGGTGTGCGCCACCGCGCCCGCCGGGCACCGGCCGGGCCGCCGCCCCCGGCCGGCCGGCCCGCCGGATGCCCAGCGGATAATCGAGCCCGTGACCGATCTTGAAACGCGCGTGGTGGCGGGCCGCCCCGGAGCCCTGCGCCGGGCCGCCCCGGCGCTCCTCGGCTACGCGGCCGTCCGCGCCCTGGGCCTGCTCGCCCTGGCCCTGTGGAGCGCCGCGCGCGACAAGAGCGCGTACACCCTGCTGACCGCCCGCTGGGACTCCCTCTGGTACGCCAGGGTCGCCGAGGGGGGGTACGGCTACGAGGTGCGCCTGCCCAACGGCGACGTGCACTCCGATCTGGCCTTCTTCCCCCTGCTGCCCTGGCTGGAGCGGCTGGGCGCGGCCGTGAGTCCGCTGTCGTACGCCGACGCGGGCTTCGTGGTGAGTCTGCTCGCCTCGCTCGCCGCGGCCTGGGGCGTCTTCGCGGTGGCGGACCATGTGTACGGCCGCCGGGCCGGGGTGTGCGCGGCGCTGCTGTGGGCCGCGCTGCCGGTGGGGATCGTGCAGTCGATGGCGTACAGCGAGTCACTGTTCACCGCGGTCGCCGCCTGGTCGCTGTACGCGGTGCTGACCGGGCGCTGGGTGACGGCGGGGGCGCTGGCCTCGCTGGCCGGGCTGACCCGGCCGGTGGGGCTCGCGGTGACGGCGGCGGTGTGGGTGGCCGCGATCGCGGCATTCGGGCGAAGCCGGAGCGGCACCGCCGCGCGCGGCGCCCTTTCCGCGCCGCACGCCCCCGCCGAGGGCGTGCGGTGCGTGCTCGGCATGCTCCTCGCGCCCCTGGGCGCCGCCGGCTACGTGCTGTGGGTCGGCCACCGCACCGGCCAGGGTCCGCTCGGCTATCTCGACGTCCAGGCGGGCTGGCGCAACGGCTTCGACGGCGGCGTGTCCTTCGCCCGGTTCGTCGGCGGGAAACTCACGTCGTTCCCGTCGGCCCTGGCGGGCGTCGGCCTGATCGCCGGTGTCGCCCTGCTGCTGTGGCTGTACGTCGTCTGTGTACGGCAGCGCCAGCCGCTCGCGCTGCTGGTGTACGCGGGGATCGTCGCGGCTCTCGCCCTGTGCGCGTCGAGCTACTTCGGCTCGAAGCCCCGGCTGCTGCTGCCCGCCTTCCCCCTGTTGCTGCCGCTCGCCCTGGCCCTGGCCAGGCTGCGAACCTCCAGGTCGGCGCTGGTGGTCGCGGGTGTCGCCGTCGTCTCGGCCGGGTACGGGGCGTTCTGGCTGAACGGCTCCGGTCCGCCCTGACCGCCCCGTTCGTCCGATGAGCGCCGGGGAAATTGCGTACCAGCATTCGGTTAACGAATTCATAAGCACGATAAAACCGTCGACCGGGCCGATGAAAGGAATTGAAGCCCACAGCGGGGCCGGATTGCGGATTGCTCGGGAAAAGACCACTCCTGAGAGGAATCCCACATCACATCGTCATCACAAAGCCGTTGTTTCGGCAAGGATCACTCCTCACTCGCTGTAACGTCGATTGGGTGCGTACCGAACGGAACCTCACCCGTCTGGACCGGGTGTTCGCGAGACTCGACCGGGAGCCGGAACGACCGGCCCACCTAGATGTGCCGGTGATGAGCCGGCACCGCATTGCGCTGTTCTCCGGCACCCTCGCGTTCTATATCGCGATCGTGTGGGCCGTGCTGATCACCTCGTGGCTGGTCCGGCTCGACTGGCAGGTCATGTTCTTCCGGCCCTACCAGCAGTGGCCGGAGATCCACGCGTTCGTCGACTACTACGTGGTCCTCGGCCAGCGCGGCCCCACGGCGGTGATGGTCGCGGCCTGGCTCGGCTGGCGGTCCTGGCGCCAGCACACCCTGCGGCCGCTGCTCGCGCTCGGCGCCTCGCTGCTGCTGCTGAACGTCACCGTCGGTGCCGCCAAGATCGGCATGGGCCGGCTGGGGCCGCACTACGCGACCACGGTCGGCGCGAACGAGATGTGGCTCGGCGGCGATATATTTCCGAGCGGTCATACCGCGAACGCCGTGGTCACCTGGGGAATCCTGGCCTATCTGGCATCGACGCCGCGGGCGCGGCGCTGGCTGTCGGCGCTGTCGGCGGTCACCTCCCTCGGGGTCGGGATGTCCACCGTCTACCTCGGTACGCACTGGCTCAGCGACGTGCTCCTCGGCTGGACGGCGGGACTGCTGATCCTGCTGGCGCTGCCCTGGTTCGAGCCGCTGATCGGGCGCACCGAGGCCGGGATCCTCGGCCTGCGGGACCGGTGGTCCGCCCGGCGCGGCCGTACGCGGCCGGCGAAGGAACCGGTCGCCGCTCCCGTGGTGCTCGCGCACCCCGTTCCGGGCCGCGAGGAGGCCCCGGCGCGCGAGCCCGTCGCCGCGCCCCGCACCACCCGGGCCCCGGTGTACCTGGCCCCGGGCCCGCACACGGCCCGCTCGGACCGCACGCCGGTCACCCCGGCGGGCAGCCGCCGCCCGCCGCACTCCGACCGGCATCCGCGCAGCACGGCCCCGGCGGCACGGCCCCTGTCCGGCGGCTGACCGCCCCCACAGGCCCGCGGGGGCCGGTACGCACAGCCTCTCCCCCGCAGCACGACGGCCCCGGCCCTCCGCACAGGAGGGCCGGGGCCGTCGGCGTGTGTCAGCCCTTCCAGGCGCGGGCCACGCGGCCGTCCTTCACCTCGAAGTTGAGCCGGCCCACGCGGTACTCCATGGTGATGACCGTCCCGGGCGCCAGCGACCGCACCGTCGACCAGCCCCGCTCGCGCGCGAGCCGTTCGGCCGCACCGGAATCGAGGCCCACGTAGGCATCCGGACTGTCCTGGGGTTCGGCGGGGGGTGTCGGAATCGGTGGCATGTCACCACGCTATGCCCTGCCCCTCGGGCGGGGAAGCCCAGGCCCGTATCAGGAGCCACACAGGCCCCTACGGTCACATTTCTGTCACAGGACCACGGTGTGCGTTTCGGTCGAACTCTCTCACCCGGATGGGCGCCTCCGAACGGCTTCCGTGAACACGGTGGGGCAATTCCCGTATGACGCGCCGACCCCTCGAATATCCGAACGGAAAAATGCGCCGAAGCGCCCCGGTGGCCGCATTCGCTTTCCTTCGAACGAGCCGGAACGAACATGCGGCGATCGGATATCGACACAGGAAACACACCCTTTGCTCACATGTTCCCCGTGCCCGGTGGCCGCGATCGTCAGTCGGCCGGTGCGGTGACGGACACCGACAGGTCGTTGTCCCGGGTGTAGCAGGGGCCGGCCTCCACGGGGCCGTGCCGCGTGTCCACGCGCGCGCGTGGGAAGACGAGGACGGGCTCCTTGTCGGCGATGTCGTCCAGCAGCCGGGCGACGCGCACGGCGGGACCCGGCTCCCCGCCGGGCCGCAGCCACAGGTCCCACCGGCCCGGCGCGAGGGCGCCGTAGGCGATCCGGAGCCGGAACTCCGCCCGGTCGGCGGTCAGGCCGAGCCGGCGCACGCCGTCCTCGCCCGTGCCGGGCGGGGGGCGCAGCTCGGCGTGGGCCCCGGCGGCGAGCGGAGTGCCGTAGACCCGTCCCCGTACGGTCAGCCCGTCGTCCGCGAGGTGCAGCTCGGTCGCCTCGGCGTGGGGTGCGCGCAGCCAGCTGCGGACGGTGAGGTTGCCCTGCCGGGTGGCGTACGGGATGCGGACGGCGACGTGGCCGAGCAGGCCGCTCGGGGTGCGGTCGGCCAGGGAGCGCAGGTCGGTGATGCCGGGGACCAGGCGCCGGGGAACGCCGTCGGACATGCGCGCATAGGCGTCCCAGCGGCCCTCGGGCAGGGAGACGCTGCTGGGCAGCGCGGCGCGCAGCCGGCCCTCGGCGGCCGGGGCGAGCGGCAGGCCGACGGTGTCCTCGGCGGCGTCGGCGTCGCGGCGGCGCAGGAGCAGGTGGGCCGCCCCCGTGTGGTCGTGCGCGGCGACGTCGAAGGTCAGACCGCCCGCGGAGTCGGCGATGCAGTCGGCACGCAGCGGGGCGGCCGACGGGGTCTGCGACGTCATGCGGTGCGGTTCCCCCCTGTGTCTGTCGTGTCTGTCCGTGTCTCTCCTTGTCCGGTCAGACCCACTACCCACTCTTCTGGTTGTCCCTGTCCGATTGCGATGCGGTCACGGCCGGCGGCGACACGCCGGTCCTGGCGCGGTGCACGGGCCGAGTGCCGACTCTTTTCCGCCACCCGGTTCATTCGCTGATTTCCTGATTTGTCGACCTACCGATCCAGCGACCTTCGGCTCCCGCTTGCTCAGCAACTCCCCTGCACGGCGCGGTACTTGACGGCGGCCGACCGGCGTCGCGGCCGACCGGCCCCGGTGCCGGGCGGTTCGATTCCGTTCGCCTCGGGGCGTGACTCCCGCCGCGGATCGCCCGTTGTCTTCAGCATGAGCCGGGGACCCACCCGGACCGCGGGCCGGGAGCCACCCGGCCCGGTCACGCACCGCATCCCGAGGGAGCCACCCGTGCCGCGCATGCTCGACGTCAGCGACGACGTACGCGCCGAGATCGGCGACGAAGAAGCCGACCGCCTGCTCGCCGGGGAGTCCGCCCCGGGCAGCTACGACTGCACGTCCTGCCGCACTCCGGGCGACTGCGAGCAGGAGCGCACCAGCACCGTTCTCTTCGTCGGGGACGAGACCGCCGTTCTCGCCTTCGCCCACGCGGGCTGCCTGCCCTCACAGGTCGTCAAGGTCACCGAGGAGCAGCTCCAGGGGGCCGTGAGGTCCATCAGCGGCGACTCCGCCCGCCCGCAGCCGGAGACGGCCGCGCCCGAGCAGGCCGTGCTGGGCGTGACCAGCGGACTCGTCCTCATCGCCGACGAGCTGCACCCGGCCCTCGTGGTCGAGCCGACCGCCCCCATCGTGCGGCCCGGCGCCACCGGTGGCGGCGACGACTTCCTGCCGCTGCTGATCGAACAGGGCTTCATGCCGGTCGTCGGACTGTCCACCGCCCCCACCGTGCTGCACGGCTGGTCGGTGCTGCTCGCCATGGGTCAGCTGCACGCGGTGCTCCAGCCGGGGACGAACGGCGGCCGGCCGGTGGCCTGGTGGCAGGCGCACCAGCCGCTCCAGGTCACCGAGGGCTGGCGCACGGCGGCCAACAAGCAGCAGCAGGTGCTGATGTTCGCGGCGCCGGTCGGGACGATCGGCCGGCAGCCCCGGGAGGACCTGCTGCGCGACGCGCTGGACAAGGCGGCGGCCAACGGACAGCTGGTCGCCGCCGCATTGCCCCTGGCAGGGACCTGATCACCGAGCGGGTGACCGCCCTCCCGGCCGCATCCCTTCCGGCCCGGGGTCGTTTGGACATACGTGCACGCATACGACTCCTCCCACCGCCACGGTGGCCCCTCGGCCACGCCGATCTACGACGCGCTCTACGCCGAGTACGTCAGGTCCTTCCGCTCGCTGCCGGGGGATCGCAGCGGCGAGGAGGAGCTGGAGTTCACCGGGTTCGGGAACATGTCCCGCGGCCGGGGTTACAGCGCCTACAGCCTGGGCTCCCACAGCACCCGGCTCGGCCAGCAGTCGCCGTGGCAGCGCGTCGGCCAGCTCGGCCCGCACGGCACCGGGACGATGCGCCACGTCCCGGCCGCGCTGCCGCCGGCCCCGCGCAGGGGCGTCTGAGAGCGGGTGAGCGGCGAGAAGGGGCGGTCCCGGTCGGGACCGCCCCTTCTCGCCGCTCGTCGCTACTTCTTCTTCGCGCCGCGCTTCTCGCGCACCCGCACCGAGATGTGGATCGGCGTGCCCTCGAAGCCGAACTCCTCCCGCAGCCGGCGCTCGATGAAGCGCCGGTAGCCCGCCTCGATGAAGCCGGAGGCGAAGAGCACGAACCGCGGCGGCTTGGTGCCGGCCTGCGTGCCGAACAGGATGCGCGGCTGCTTGCCGCCCCGCACCGGGTGCGGGTGGGCGGCGACCAGCTCGCCGAGGAAGGCGTTCAGCCGGCCCGTCGGGACGCGGGTCTCCCAGCCGGCCAGGGCCGTCTCGATCGCCGGGACCAGCTTCTCCATGTGCCGTCCGGTCTGCGCCGAGACGTTCACCCGCGGCGCCCACGCCACCTGGCCGAGCTCGGTCTCGATCTCCCGCTCCAGGTAGTAGCGGCGCTCCTCGTCGAGGGTGTCCCACTTGTTGTAGGCGACGACGATCGCGCGGCCGGCCTCGACCGCCATGGTGACGATCCGCTGGTCCTGCACCGAGATGGACTCGGAGGCGTCGATGAGGACCACGGCGACCTCCGCCTTCTCGACGGCGGCGGCGGTGCGCAGCGAGGCGTAGTAGTCGGCGCCCTGCTGGAGGTGGACGCGCTTGCGGATGCCCGCCGTGTCCACGAACTTCCAGGTCACGCCGCCCAGCTCGATCAGCTCGTCGACCGGGTCGCGGGTGGTGCCGGCCATCTCGTTGACGACGACGCGCTCCTCGCCCGCCACTTTGTTCAGCAGGGAGGACTTGCCGACGTTGGGCCGGCCGATCAGGGCGATCCGGCGCGGGCCGCCGACGGCGGTGCCGAAGGTCTGCGCCGGGGCCTCGGGCAGGGCCTCCAGCACCTTGTCCAGCATGTCGCCGGTGCCGCGGCCGTGCAGCGCGGACACCGGGTGGGGCTCTCCCAGTCCCAGCGACCACAGATAGGACGCGTCGGCCTCGCCGCTCGGGCCGTCCACCTTGTTGGCGCACAGCACGACCGGCTTGCCGGCCTTGCGCAGCAGCCGTACGACGGCCTCGTCGGTGTCGGTGGCGCCGACCTTGGCGTCCACGACGAAGACGACCGCGTCGGCGGCCTCGATGGCGTACTCGGCCTGGGCGGCGACGGAGGCGTCGATGCCGAGGACGTCCTGCTCCCAGCCGCCGGTGTCGACGACCTTGAAGCGGCGGCCGGCCCATTCGGCCTCGTAGGTGACGCGGTCGCGGGTGACGCCGGGCTTGTCCTCGACGACCGCCTCGCGGCGGCCGATGATGCGGTTCACCAGGGTCGACTTGCCGACATTGGGGCGGCCGACGACGGCGAGGACGGGCAGCGGGCCGTGCCCGGCCTCCTCGATGGCGCCCTCGACCTCCTCCAGGTCGAAGCCCTCTTCCGCGGCGAGCTCCATGAACTGCGCGTATTCGGCGTCGCCAAGCGCCCCGTGGTCGTGCTCCTCGCCCGAACCCTCGGAGTGGATGTCGTCGTTCATGAAGTCCGTACCTCGTTCATCGTGGTGATCGGTGGACCGACCCTGTACCGGTGGTCCACTACTGAAGTGTCGCCCGGCGGCCGGTGAGCCGCCTGGCGTTTTCCAGGTGCGCGGTGAGCTGCTTCTGGATGCGTTCGGTCGCCTCGTCCAGCGCCTTGCGGGTGCGCCGTCCGCTGCCGTCGCCCGCGTCGAAGGGGTCGCCGAAGACGACGTCGACGCGGGAGCGCAGGGGTGGCAGCGCCTTTATCAACCGTCCGGGTCTCTCGGAGCTTCCCAGGACGGCGACCGGGACGATCGGGGCGCCGCCGCGCAGGGCGAAGTAGGCGAGGCCGGCGCGCAGCGAGGCGAAGTCGCCCTCGCCGCGGGTGCCCTCCGGGAAGATGCCCAGCACGCCGCCGTTCTCCAGGACGCCGAGCGCCTGGCCGATGGCCGTGCGGTCGGCGGAGTGACGGTCCACCTTCAGCTGGCCGATGCCGGTCAGGAACGGCCCGAGCGGTCCGACGAACGCCTCCTTCTTGATCAGGAAGTGCGTCGGCCGGGGCGCCACGCCCATGACCATGGGGCCGTCGATGTTGTGCGCGTGGTTGACGGCGAAGATCAGCGGGCCGGTCGTGGGCACCCGCCAGGCGCCGAGCACGCGCGGCTTCCACAGGCCGTACATCAGGCCGACGCCGATGCGCCGCCCGACCTCGGCGCCCTTCTCGGAGAGGACGGAGGGTGAAGTCACTTACCCGCCCGCTTCTCCTCGACGAGGGTGACGACGCACTCGATGACCTGCGGCAGCGTGAGGTCGGTGGTGTCCACCTCGACCGCGTCGTCCGCCTTGGCGAGCGGCGAGGTCTTGCGGCTGGAGTCGGCCGCGTCCCGCTTGATCAGGGCCTCGCGGGTGGCCTGCACGTCGGCGTTCTTGAGCTCGCCGCTGCGGCGGGCGGCGCGGGCCTCCGGCGAGGCGGTCAGGAAGACCTTCAGGTCGGCGTCGGGCAGCACGGTCGTACCGATGTCGCGGCCCTCGACGACGATGCCCCGCTCGGCGGCGGCGGCGATGGTGCGCTGCAGCTCGGTGATCCGGGCCCGCACCTCGGGGACGGCGCTGACCGCGCTCACCTTGGAGGTGACCTCCTGGGTGCGGATCGGGCCGGCCACGTCCACTCCGTCGACCGCGATGGACGGGGCCGCCGGGTCGGTGCCGGAGACGATCTCGGGCTTGCCGGCCGCGGCCGCCACGGCGTGGGGGTCGGCTATGTCGATGCCGTTGGTCACCATCCACCACGTGATCGCCCGGTACTGGGCGCCGGTGTCCAGGTAGCTCAGCCCGAGCTGCGCGGCGACGGCCTTCGACGTGCTCGACTTGCCCGTGCCGGAGGGGCCGTCGATGGCGACAATCACGGCCGGGGCGGTCGGGGCGGCGCCGTTTTCCACGGGGGGACACCTTCCTGGTGCGGTGCGGTGAGTGGTGTGCGGGACGCGAGCGCGTCCCGCACAAGGTTACTGGGTCCGCGGGGCCCCTCCGACAGGCGCATGAACCCGCGCGGCCCCACGCCTCACTGCCGGATCGCCCAGCCCCGTTCCTTCAGGGCCGCCGTCAGCACGGCGGCGGCCTTCGGCTCCACCATCAGCTGCACCAGACCGGCCTGCTGCCCGGTGGCGTGCTCGATCCGCACGTCCTCGATGTTGACGCCGGCCCGTCCCGCGTCCGCGAAGATGCGGGCGAGCTGTCCCGGCTGGTCGTCGATGAGGACGACCACGGTCTCGTAGACGCGCGGCGCGGAGCCGTGCTTGCCGGGGACCCGGACCTGGCCGGCGTTGCCGCGCCGCAGGACGGCCTCGATGCCGGCGCTGCCCTCGCGGCGCTTGTCGTCGTCGGAGGACTGGAGGGAGCGCAGCGCACGCACCGTCTCCTCCAGGTCGGCGGCGACGTCGCCGAGCAGGTCGGCGACCGGGCCCGGGTTCGCGGAGAGGATGTCGATCCACATCCGGGGGTCGGACGCGGCGATCCGGGTCACGTCGCGGATGCCCTGCCCGCACAGCCGTACGGCGGCCTCCTCGGCGTGCTCCAGGCGGGCGGCGACCATGCTGGAGACCAGGTGGGGCATGTGGGAGACGAGCGCCACGGCGCGGTCGTGGGCGTCGGCGTCCATCACGACCGGCACGGCCCGGCAGTGCGAGACCAGTTCGAGCGCGAGGTTGAGCACCTCGGTGTCGGTGTCCCGGGTCGGGGTCAGCACCCACGGGCGTCCCTCGAAGAGGTCGCCGGTGGCGGCCAGCGGGCCGGACTTCTCGCGGCCGGACATCGGGTGGGTGCCGATGTACGCGGAGAGGTCGAGTCCGCGGGCCTCCAGTTCGCGCCGGGGCCCGCCCTTGACGCTGGCCACGTCGAGGTAGCCGCGGGCGAGCCCGCGCCGCATGGCGTCGGCGAGCACGTCGGCGACCAGGGCCGGCGGGGCGGCGACGACGGCGAGGTCGACGGGCCCTTCGGGTGCCTCGTCGGTACCGGCGCCGAGGGCGGCGGCGGTGCGGGCCTGCTCGGGGTCGTGGTCGGCGAGGTGCACGGTGACGCCCCGCTGGGTGAGGGCGAGGGCGGCGGAGGTGCCGATGAGGCCGGTGCCGATGACGAGTGCGGTTCTCACTGGGCGATGTCCTTGCGCAGGGCCGCGGCGGCGCCGAGGTAGACGTGGGCGATGTCGGCGCGGGGCCGGTCCGACTCGATGTGGGCGAGGACCCGGACGACGCGCGGCATGGCGCCCTCGATGTCCAGTTCCTGGGCGCAGATCAGCGGGACGTCGGTGATGCCGAGCTTGCGGGCGGCGGCGGCCGGGAAGTCGCTGTGCAGGTCGGGCGTGGCCGTGAACCAGATGCTGATCAGGTCGTCGCCGGTCAGCCCGTTGCGTTCCAGGACGGCGGTCAGCAGGGCCGCGACCCGCTCGTCCATGTGCCCGGCCTCGTCCCGTTCCAGTTGGACGGCGCCCCGGACCGCTCGTACCGCCACGGCGATGCTCCTTGCTGACGTGCGTTTCGGCTCTTGGTCCGTCCAGCGTAGTCAGCCCGCGCCGCGCCGGTGCGCGGCGCCCGCCTCCTGAGACGCTGGTCCCGGCCGCGATCCCCGCCCCCCTCACTCCCGGAGCGACGCCATGACGCACAGTACGACCCGCCGTACGGTACTTCTCTGCACGGGTGCGGCAGCGCTCGTCGTGGGCTGCGGCGACGGGGGCGACGGGAGCGACGGCAGCGGCTCCCCGTCCGTCTCGCCGGGGCGGGAGCTGGCGGCGACGAGTGACATCCCGGTCGGCGGCGGCAAGGTCTTCGACGCCGAGAAGACCGTGGTGACCCAGCCGGAGCAGGGCGACTTCAAGGCCTTCTCCGCGGTCTGCACCCACCAGGGCTGCATCGTGGCGGACGTGCGCGACGGCTCCATCCTCTGCGCCTGCCACGGCAGCAGGTTCGCCATCACCGACGGCGCGGTGGAGCAGGGCCCGGCCACGAAGCCGCTGCCCGAGAAGCGGATCACCGTGGAGGGAAATTCGGTCCGCCTGGTGTGAGGGCCCGACGTACGCTCCCGGGCATGCATCCCGAGACCCTGGTACGCGACCACACGATCTACGCCTGTGTCATGGGTTCGCGCGCCTTCGGTCTGGCGACGGAGGCCAGCGACACGGACCGCCGCGGCGTCTTCCTCGCCCCGACCCCGCTGTTCTGGCGCTTCGAGAAGCCGCCGGCCCACGTCGAGGGGCCGGCCGAGGAGCAGTTCAGCTGGGAGCTGGAGCGCTTCTGCGAGCTGGCGCTGCGCGCGAACCCGAACATCCTGGAGTGCCTGCACTCCCCGCTCGTGGAGTACGCCGACGAGACCGGCCGCGAACTCCTCGCACTGCGCGACGCGTTCCTCTCCCGCCGGGCCCACAGGACGTTCACCCGGTACGCCCACGGCCAGCGTCGCAAGCTGGACGCCGACGTCCGCACGCACGGCGCCCCGCGCTGGAAGCACGCGATGCACCTGCTGCGGCTGCTGACGTCCGCGCGCGACCTGCTGCGCACGGGCACCCTCACCGTCGGCGTCGGCGACCGGCGCGAGGCGCTGCTCGCCGTGAAGCGCGGCGAGGTGCCCTGGCCGGAGGTGGACTCCCGGATGGCCCGCCTGATCGAGGAGAGCGAACGGGCCGTCCGCCACAGCCCTCTCCCCGACGAACCGGACCGGCGCCGCGTGGAGGACTTCCTCGTCCGCGTGCGCCGCGCCTCAGCCCTCCAGGCGGGTCCGTACGACGAAGTCGTGCAGGGCGTCGTACGCGGCCGGGGCGCCGGGCAGCGCTGACGCCGCCTGCGCCTCGTCCAGGACCGCGTGCAGCCGCTCCACGTCGGCCCGCACGCGCGCGTGGTCGACGTCGGCGTCGCCGTGCTCGCGCTCGGCCTTGGCGGCGATCAGCTCCGGCAGGAAGGCCGGCGCGGCGTCGGTCTCGCCGATGAGCGTGGGCAGATGGGGCTGCACCTCGCCGGCGCGCATCAGGTGGATGCCGGTGAGCAGGACCCGGAAGGTGTACAGCAGCGGCTTGAGCTCACCGCTCTTCTCGAACAGCCGCCACTGGGTCTGCGCGAACCCCCGGTAGTGGTGGGCGTGGTGGCTGGTGAGCACGCCCGGCGCGAGCGCGGCCAGTTCCCGGTGGGCGTCGGTGGTGTGCACGACCAGCGGCGACAGCAGCTGCTCCAGCACATAGCCGTTGCGCCGGAGCATCAGCCGGACGAACTTGCGCAGGTCGTGCGTGACCAGGTCCATCTCGACGCCGTCCCGGTCCCACATCCGCGACCTGGTCTCCTCCGGCTCGCGCAGGCCGACCAGGTCGGCGGCGGGCAGCAGGTGGACGCCGCGCAGGTCGACGTCCGAGTCGCGGGAGGGGAAACCGTAGAGGTGGGCGCCGGAGACGGTGGCGAACAGCACCGGGAAGGGCTGCTCGGCCACCACCGGGGCCAGGTCGATGTCCAGGGCGCCGATCATGGCTCAAGCGTCCCAGAGCCGCCCGAGGTCCAGCAGGCCGGCCCGGTACTCGATGCGGTCGGCCCATGCGGCCGGCCATGCGCCGGCGCCCAGGTGGGCGCCCGCGAAGGCGCCGGCGAGGCAGGCGATGGAGTCGGAGTCGCCGGAGGTGCAGGCGCCGCGGCGCAGGGCCGTCAGCGGCTCGTCGACGAAGAGCAGGAAGCAGAGCAGCCCGGCGGCCATGGCCTCCTCGGCGATCCAGCCCTCGCCGACCGCGAGGCACGGGTCGGTCTCCGGGGAGACGGTGCGCACCGCGTGCTGGAGCCGGTCGAGTATCGCCAGGCACTCGTCCCAGCCTCGGGCGATGAAGTGCTCGGGGGTGGGGTCCTGGGCGCGGGTCCACAGGTCACCGAGCCAGCGCTCGTGGTAGCGGGTGCGGTTGTCATAGGCGTAGGAGCGCAGCAGGCCGACCAGCCCGGTCGGCTCGGCGCCCTCGGCGAGCAGCCGTACGGCGTGCGCGGTGAGGTCGGAGGCGGCGAGCGCGGTCGGGTGCCCGTGGGTGAGCGCGGACTGCAACTGGGCGGCGCCGGCGCGCTGTTCGTCGCCGAGGCCGGGGACGAGTCCGACGGGGGCGACGCGCATGTTGGCGCCGCAGCCCTTGGAGTGGATCTGGCTGGCGTCCTGCCAGGGGCGGTCCCCTCGCTCCAGCAGGTCGCAGGCCGTGAGGCAGGTGTTGCCCGGGGCCCGGTTGTTCTCCGGCGACCGGTTCCAGGCGATGAACTCCCGCCGTACGGGCTCGGCCATCGCCTCGGGCGTCAGGCTCCCGCGGTCCATGGCCGTGCGCAGCCCCCGTCCCAGGGCCAGCGTCATCTGGGTGTCGTCGGTGACGATCGCCGGCCGGGGCAGCTCCATCTGCCGCCAGGGTCCGCACTTGGCGAGGATCGACGGGACGTCGTTGAACTCGGTGGGGAAGCCCAGCGCGTCCCCGAGGGCGAGTCCGGTGAGCGCCCCGGTGGCGGCGCGCTTGGTGACGGTGGTCGTGGTCATGCGGGGCGTCCTTCCCGAGGGGTGCGGAGCAGGGGCGGGTGCAGGGCGGTGGCCGGGCCGGCGCGGTAGAGGGCGGCCGGTTTGCCGCGGCCTCCGGTCAGCCGGGCGGCCCCGGGGACCGGTTCGACGAAGCCGGGAGTGGCGAGGACCTTGCGGCGGAAGTTGGGCCGGTCCAGGGCCGTGCCCCACACCGTCTCGTAGACCTGTTGCAGCTCGCCGAGCGTGAACTCGGCCGGGCAGAAGGCGGTGGCCAGGCAGCTGTACTCGAGCTTGGCGCCGACGCGTTCCCGGGCGTCGGCCAGGATCCGGTCGTGGTCGAAGGCGAGGCCCTGGGCCTTGTCGTACGGGACCCAGCGGGCCTCGGCCGCGTCGGTGCCCGCGTGCGGCTCGGGAGGGTCGGGCAGCAGCGCCGTGAACGCGACGGAGACGACCCGCATCCGGGGGTCCCGCCCGGGCTCGCTGTAGGTCCGCAGCTGCTCCAGGTGCAGCCCGGTCACGTCCGCCAGACCGGTCTCCTCGGCCAGCTCCCGGCGGGCCGCCCGCTCCGCCGACTCCTCGGGCAGCAGAAAGCCGCCGGGCAGTGCCCAGCGGCCGGCGTACGGCTCCTGACCCCGCTCGACGAGCAGCACGTGCAGCGCGCCCGCGCGGAGCGTGAGGACGGCGAGATCGACGGTGACGGCGAAGGGCTCGAAGGCGTGCTTGTCGTAGCCGAGCACGGGCGGCCACCCCCTTAATAGTCACTCAGACTATAAAAGGGGGTGGCCGCCCGTCACAACCCTCCGGACCCCTAGAGGTCGACCTCCTGCATCAGCATCCCGACCTCCGTGTTGGACAGCCGGCGCAGCCAGCCCGACTTCTGGTCGCCCAGCGTGATCGGGCCGAAGGCGGTGCGCACGAGCTTGTCCACGGGGAAGCCCGCCTCCGCCAGCATCCGGCGGACGATGTGCTTGCGGCCCTCGTGGAGGGTGACCTCGACCAGGTAGTTCTTGCCGGTCTGCTCCACGACCCGGAAGTGGTCCGCGCGCGCGTACCCGTCCTCCAGCTGGATGCCGTCCTTCAGGCGCTTGCCCAGGTCCCGCGGGATCGGGCCCACGATGTGCGCGAGATAGGTCTTCTTCACGCCGTACTTCGGGTGGGTCAGGCGGTGCGCCAGCTCGCCGTGGTTGGTGAGCAGGATGACGCCCTCGGTCTCGGTGTCGAGCCGGCCGACGTGGAAGAGGCGGGTCTCGCGGTTGGTGACGTAGTCACCGAGGCACTGCCGGCCCTCCGGGTCCTCCATGGTGGACACGACACCGGCGGGCTTGTTGAGCGAGAAGAACTGGTACGACTGCGTCGCGACGGTCAGACCGTCGACCTTGACCTCGTCCTTCTCCGGGTCGACCCGCTTGCCCTGCTCGAGGACGATCTCGCCGTTCACCTCGACGCGCGCCTGCTCGATCAGCTCCTCGCAGGACCGCCGGGAGCCGTATCCCGCGCGCGCGAGGACCTTCTGCAGCCGCTCGCCCTCCTGCTCGGCGCCCGGGAAGGTCTTGGGCAGCTTGACGTCCTTCTTGCCCGCGTACCGCTCGCGGTTGCGCTCCTCGGCCCGCGTCTCGTACTCGCGGGACGTGGCCGGGACCGAGCGCCCCCGCTGCAGGGGCTTCTTCGGCCCGCCCTTGGCACCGCCGCGGGCCGAGGGGCCGCGGCCCGACTTGGGGCCCTCCTGGGTGGCGCCGGGGCCCACGTCGTAGCGCCGCTCCTCGGGGCGCGGCTTCTTGGGACGGCCGCCCTGCCTGTCGTCGCGGTTGTTACCGGCGCCGCGGTGGTTACCGCGGCCACCGCTGCTCCCGCCGCGGCCGCCGCTGTTGCCACCACGGCTCCCGCCGTTGTTTCCGCTGCTGTTCCTGCCGCTGCTGCTTCGCATCAAAGTTCCGTCTTGTCGTCTGCGTCCTCGGAATCCGGGGCGTCCGGATCGAACGACGGGACCCCTTCCAGCGTCTCGGCCTCGATCGCCGCCGCCTCCGGGAGGAAGGGCGCGAGCTCCGGAAGCTCGTCCAGGCCGCGCAGGCCCATCCGCTCCAGGAAGTAGTTCGTCGTCACGTACAGGATCGCACCTGTTTCGGGTTCCGTGCCCGCCTCCTCCACCAGACCCCGTTGCAGGAGGGTGCGCATCACGCCGTCGCAGTTCACGCCGCGCACCGCGGAGACGCGGCTGCGGCTGACCGGCTGGCGGTAGGCGACCACCGCGAGGGTCTCCAGCGCGGCCTGGGTGAGGCGGGCGTGCTGGCCGTCCAGGACGAAGCCCTCGACGGCCGCGGCGTACTCGGGGCGGGTGTAGAAGCGCCAGCCGCCCGCGACGAGCCTGAGCTCGAAACCGCGGCCCTGGACGGTGTACTCGTCGGCCAGCTCGCGCAGCGCGTCCGCGATCTGCCGCCGGGGCCGCTGGAGGACCTTCGCGAGGTGCTCCTCGGTCGCGGGTTCGTCGACGACCATGAGAACGGCTTCGAGGGCGGGCCTGAGGTCGAGGGCGGCGACGTCACGCGGCCCGTCCGGGAACTCCGTGGTCTCGTCACTCACGCCTGCTGCTCCTCCTCGGTCTTCTCGTTCTCCTCGGGCTCCCGGTCGAACTCGTCGGTCACCACCGGCTCGGCGTCCCCGTCCCCGCCGGTCCAGCGCACCAGCAGATCGCCGAGCGCGGTCTCCTGGTCGAGCGCGACGGCCTTCTCGCGGTACAGCTCCAGCAGCGCGAGGAAGCGGGCCACGACGGTCAGGGTGTCCTCGGTGTCGTCCACCAGGACACGGAAGCTGGCCTCGCCCAGCTCCCGCAGCCGGGCCACGACGATCTGGGCCTGCTCCTGCACGCTCACCAGGGGCGCGTGGATGTGCTCGACGTACACCTGCGGCTTGGGCTTGGGCTGCATCGCCTTCACGGCGAGCCTGGCGAAGCCCTCCGGACCGATGCTGATGACGACCTCGGGCAGCAGCTCGGCGTGGTGGGGTTCCAGGCCGACGGTGCGGGGGTAGCGGCGGGCCTCGGCCTCCAGACGCCCGTTGAAGATCTCCGCGATCTGCTTGTACGCGCGGTACTGCAGCAGCCGCGCGAAGAGCAGGTCGCGGGCCTCCAGCAGCGCGAGGTCGGCCTCGTCCTCCACCTCGGCGGCCGGGAGCAGCCGGGCCGCCTTCAGATCGAGCAGGGTGGCCGCGACGACCAGGAACTCGGTGGTCTCGTCGAGGTCCCAGTCCGGCCCCATGGCGCGGATGTGTGCCATGAACTCGTCGGTCACCTTGGACAGCGCGACCTCGGTGACGTCCATCTTGTGCCGGGAGATGAGCTGGAGGAGCAGGTCGAAGGGCCCCTCGAAGTTGGCGAGCCGGACCTTGAAGACCCCGTCGCCCGCGTCCTGGGGCGCCCCTCCCGTCACCGACGGCCCGGGCCCGCCCTGCGGCGCGGCGGCCTGAGCGGCGTGGACGGGCTCCAGGGCCCCCGGTGACGGGCTCGCGTGCCCCTCGGGGCCGTTCCCCGGTCCCGGGCCCTCCGGCGCGGCACCGGACGTCCCAGGCTCGGCCGTGGGTGCCCCCTGCACGACCCCGGAGGGCTCCGGAGTGCCGTACGGGGGCCGCTCCTGACCCATGCGTACGTACTCCGCCCCGGGAGCCTCCGGCGCGGCGGCGAACGCCCGCGCCCCGGCTTCCGGGGCGTCCTGCGGCGTGCGGCCGAGGTCCGTGGGCCCGTACTGCGGCCCGGCCGCCTCGGGGCGGGCACTCGTCGGGGCTTCCGGGTCGTCCGGCGTGGTGGCCTCCCGGCCGGCGGGCCCCGCGTCGGGCTCCGCTGCCGTACCGGGGACCTCCGGGGCCGGCCCCGCGTCGGGCAACGCCTCCGCGGGCCCGGTGCCCGGCGTCGTCCCCTCGGGCGGCGGGGCCACCGGTGGCATCCCCGGCCCCCTCCCCAGGGCGCGCCGACGGCCGGCGGGGGCGCCGGGGCGGGGAGCGTCGTTCGAGGTCATGGCCCCCGCAGGCTACCGCTACCGCCCGCGCAGCCGCCGTACGAGGATGCTGGCGTCCCCGCGGCTCTCCAGGTCGGCGAGGACCACGGCGACCGCCTCGCGGACGATCCGGCCGCGGTCGACGGCCAGCCCGTGCTCGCCCCGGAGCACCAGCCGGGCGTGCTCCAGATCCATGAGCTCCTCGGCGGAGACGTACACGGTGATCTTCTCGTCGTGCCGCTCACGGCCGCTGGGACGCCGCGAGGCGGCCCGGCCGCGCTTGCGGGACTGGGCGGCGGCAGAACCTTCCTGCGCCTCCGGGCCGGAGTCCGGACGCCGCGCCGAGCGCTCCGCGCCCCGGCTGCGCGACTCTCCCGTCGCGCCCGGTTCCGCGTCCGCCGCGGCGTGCTCCGCGCCCTCGCCGTCGCCGCCCTGGGCGGGCACCGACTGCGGCGCGTCCTCGGCGGCCGCCTGGTCGCTCTCCCCCGCCGGAGCCGGTACCCGGGCGTCGCCGCCCCCCGGTCGCCGCGGGGTGGACGCCTGGAGCGCCATCCCCCCTGTCGTACGGAAGAGTTCGTCGGCCCCCGGCAGACTCACTCGGCGTGACACCGGGCGAGCACCTCCCTGGCGAGCTGGCGGTAGGCGGCGGCACCGACGGAGTTGGAGGCGTACGTGGTGATCGGCTCACCGGCGACCGTGGTCTCCGGGAAGCGGACCGTGCGCCCGATGACCGTGTGGTAGACGTGGTCGTCGAACGCCTCGACGACACGCGCGAGCACCTCACGGCTGTGCACCGTGCGCGAGTCGTACATGGTGGCGAGGATGCCGTCGAGCTCCAGGTCGGGGTTGAGCCGCTCCTGGACCTTCTCGATGGTCTCGGTCAGCAGCGCCACACCGCGCAGCGCGAAGAACTCGCACTCCAGCGGCACGATCACCTTGTGCGCGGCGGTCAGCGCGTTCACCGTGAGCAGGCCGAGCGAGGGCTGGCAGTCGATGACGATGTAGTCGTAGTCGTCCATCAGCGGCTTCAGCGCCCGCTGGAGCGTGGACTCGCGCGCGACCTCGCTCACCAGCTGCACCTCGGCCGCCGACAGGTCGATGTTGCTGGGCAGCAGGTCCATGTTGGGGACCGCCGTCTTCAGCAGCACCTCGTCGGCCGCCATGCCCCGCTCCATGAGCAGGTTGTAGACGGTGAGGTCGAGCTCCATCGGGTTGACGCCGAGACCGACCGACAGCGCGCCCTGCGGGTCGAAGTCGACGAGCAGCACCCGGCGCCCGTACTCGGCGAGCGCGGCACCCAGGTTGATGGTCGACGTGGTCTTGCCGACGCCGCCCTTCTGGTTGCACATCGCGATGATCTTCGCGGGGCCGTGGTCGGTCAGCGGGCCCGGGATCGGGAAGTAGGGCAGCGGGCGTCCGGTCGGGCCGATGCGCTCGCGGCGCTGGCGGGCCGCGTCGGGCGCGAGCGTCGCCGCGTACTCGGGATCGGGCTCGTACTCCGCGTCCGGATCGTAGAAGTGCCCCTCGGGCAGTTCGTCGTAGTCGGCGAAGTGGTTGCGGGGCGCGCCACTTCCGTCGCCGGCCATGGCGTTCACGTGTTGGCCATCCATACTCATGTGTGCTGTCTGAGTTGCCTGCGGACTCTGGTGGGCGGCTGCGAAGGTGCGTACAGCGACGGAGCCGACAGCCTCGAGACGCCCGGGGCCGTGGGCCCGTGCAGGCGTTCCTGGTTGACCACCCCCGGGAGTAAATGTCGACTCATTCACAAGTCGTCTTACCTCCTTGGTGACCAGGAAACTTCTCGACAGGTCAGCGTGACACCATGCCGACGTTCGGCGACTCTATGGCGTGTCGGCCGTCCGCAGCAACACAATCCGCCGGACCCGGCCCGATGTGTCGGCAATGAAACATCCCTCTGTCAAGGGCGTACGGCCGTCGCACAGCAGGTTTCACCGGTGCGCGAATCGGTTGAAGCGTTACGTTCGAGGCGAGTTGGCCGAGAATCGCAAAGTGACCATACACACACCCGGCCGGACCTTGTCGGGCAAGGTCCGGCCGGGTGTGCGGGATTGACGACGTCTGTTGACGTATCGCCTTTCCCGGTTGCTGACTTGGCCGGTCCACCGGCCGACGGGTCAGGCGAGCAGCGAGCTCAGCTCGACGTGCTCCAGGCCGTGCGCCTCGGCGACCTCCTTGTAAACGACCTTGCCGTCATGGGTGTTGAGGCCCTTGGCCAGCGCGGGGTCGCGGCGCAGCGCGTCGGCCCAGCCGCGGTTGGCCAGCTCCACGATGTACGGCAGCGTGGCGTTGGTCAGCGCGTAGGTGGAGGTGTTCGGGACCGCGCCGGGCATGTTGGCGACGCAGTAGAACACGGAGCCGTGCACCGGGAAGGTCGGCTCGGCGTGGGTGGTCGGGTGCGAGTCCTCGAAGCAGCCGCCCTGGTCGATCGCGATGTCGACAAGGACACTTCCGGGCTTCATCCGGGACACCAGCTCGTTGGTGACCAGCTTCGGGGCCTTGGCGCCCGGGATCAGCACGGCGCCGATCACGAGGTCGGCCTCCAGGCAGGCCTTCTCCAGCTCGAAGGCGTTGGAGACGACGGTCTGGATCTTCGTGCCGAAGACCTTGTCGGCTTCCTTGAGCTTGTTGATGTCCTTGTCGAGCAGGGTCACGTGGAAGCCCATGCCGATGGCGATCTGCGCGGCGTTCCAGCCGGAGACGCCGCCGCCGATGACGACGGCCTTGCCGGCCAGCACGCCGGGGACACCGCCGGGCAGCACGCCGCGGCCACCGTTGGCGGCCATCAGGTGGTAGGCGCCGACCTGCGGGGCCAGGCGGCCCGCGACCTCGGACATGGGAGCGAGCAGCGGCAGCGCGCGGTTCGGGAGCTCGACCGTCTCGTAGGCGATCGCGGTGGTGCCGGACTCGATGAGCGCGTCCGTGCACTCCTTGGAGGCGGCCAGGTGCAGGTAGGTGAAGAGCGTCTGGTCCTTGCGGAGGCGGTGGTACTCCTCCGCGATGGGCTCCTTGACCTTGAGCAGCAGGTCGGCGGTGGCCCAGACCTCGTCGGCGGTGTCGAGTATCCGCGCACCGGCGGCGAGGTACTCCTCGTTGGGGATCGAGGAGCCGACGCCGGCGTCACGCTCGATGACGACCTGGTGACCGTGGCGCACCAGCTCGTGCACGCCGGCGGGGGTGATGGCCACCCGGAACTCGTTGTTCTTGACCTCGCGGGGAATGCCGACCTTCACGTGGATCACGGTCCTTGGCTCAGAGAATAGGGCTATTACAAGGCATACCCGCTCAGGCTCGGGCACACCGGGGTAGACCGCAGGAGAACGTGCGGCAGAGCCAGTCTAATGAAGGTGTTCCCGCTGTCTAGCCTTTCAAAGCATCAATCTTCATCGGATGCGCTGCGGATTTCGCAGGCATCAGCGGCTTCCTCCCTCAACATCCGCTCGGCCGTGCCCCGGTGCAGGCCGGCCGCCGTGGGGTCGCCGAGGTGGTCGAGGGTGTCGGCGAGCCTGAGGTGCAGGGCGGCCTGGAGCCGGACGTCCTCGGCCCGGCGCGCCCACTCGACGGCCTCCTGGCAGGTGCGCAGCGACTCCTCGGGCCGCCCGGCGTACTCCTGGACGCGGGCGAGCTCGCTCAACGCCCGCGCGTGGGCCGGGAGATCGCCGGTCCTGCGGTACCCGGCGATTGCCGCGCGCCAGGAGCGCACCGCCTCGCCGTAGCGGCCCGCGTAGGTGTGGGCGGTGGCGATGCGGCCGTAGATCCGGGCGGCGTCGGCGCGCTCGTCGCGGGCGAGCCGCTGGGCGAGGGCCCGGCCGAACCAGTCGGCGGCCCGGTCGTTGTCCCCGAGCTCCAGGTGGGCGCCGCCTACGGATTCCATCGCGCGGCCGGTCGCGTACGGGTCGTCCGCCGCGCGTCCGGCGTCCAGCGCGGCCCGGTAGCGCGCCAGTGCCTCGGCGGTACGGCCGGTCCGGGCGTCCAGGTCGCCCAGGTTCAGCAGGGCGGCCGCCTTCTCCCGGGGCAGGTCGCGGCGCTCGGCCACGTCGAGGACGAGCCGGTGGACGTCGTACAGGTCGGGCGCCGCCGCCTGGGTGCCGAAGTGGGCCACCATGGCCCGCACCAGCTGGGACATCAGCCTGCGGGCGAGGGTGTCCAGCTCCCCGTCGGCGACCGCGAGCCGGGCCGCGGCCAGCAGGGCGGGCCGGCGCAGGCGCAGCCAGTCGGCGGCGGCCCTCGGGGTGGGGAAGCGCAGGGCCCGCGGCATGCCGTCGAGCTTCTCGCGGGCCCGGTCGTTGTCGGTCTCGGTGATCGCCCGGCACGACTGCAGCAGCCGCACCGTCCGCTCCAGCATCCGGGCGCGGGCCAGCTGGAGCTCGGCGGGCCGGTCGTGCCGGGCGGCGAGGGCCTTCAGCAGTGGGTGCAGGCAGCCGGGGACCTCGTACTGCGGCAACGCCGAGCCGACCGGGTGCAGCAGGCCGAGGGCGACGAATTCGTCCAGGGTGCTGCGCGCGTCGCCCACGGAGCAACCGGCGAGCGCGGACGCGGTGTGCGGGTCGACCAGGCCGGCCGGGGCGAGGGAGAGCAGGCGCAGCATCCGGGCGGCGGGGCCGGGCAGCGACGCGTAGGCCAGGCGGAAGACGCGGCTGAGCGGCGTCCCCTGGTCGTCCGCGGCGTGCACCTGCTTGGCGAGGTCGGCGACGGCCGCCTTGGGGCGGGCGGCGAGCCAGCCGCCGGCCAGGATGAGGGCGGCGGGCTGCGCCTGGCATGCTTCGGCCAGTTGCTCGGCGGCCCGGGGGTCGACGGTGATGCGGACCGACCCGGCGAACCGGGACAGCAGCTCCACGGCCGACTTGGTGTCCATGCCCCCCAGCGTGCACGGGCGGACGTCCGCGATGCCGGTCAGCGGGCCCTCGGAGACGGCGACGGCCAGGCAGTCCGGGGTGTCCGGGAGCAGGGCGTCGACCTGCTCGGCGTCGGCGGCGTCGTCGAGCAGCAGCAGGACCCGGCGGTCGGCGAGTGCCTCGCGCAGGGCGGCGGTGAGGTCGTCCTCGCAGGCGCCGGGCGGGGTGGGGCGGTCCAGCTCGGTGAGCAGGTCGCGGGCGAGCCGCCCGACGGGCACGCGCCGGCCGTCCGGCTCGCTCAGCCGGGCCCGCAGCACCCCGTCGGGGTAACGGTCGGCGACCTGGGCGGCGAGTTCCTCGGCGAGGGCGGTGCGGCCGGAGCCGGGCCGGCCCGCGATCAGCAGCACCCGTGCGCGGGGCGCTTTGCGGCCGGAGATGGTGTCGAGCCCCGCCCGCTCGATGTCGGCGCGCAGCTGTTTCACCTCACGGGTGCGGCCCAGGAACCGAGTCTCCCCGGCAGGGTCGCCCGACAGCCGTACGCCGTCCGTGTCCACCGCCTGATCCGTCACGGGCCACACTCCCGATCCCACCGCACGCCGGCGCCCGCCGGAACTCCGGTTCGGGCGTTTCCCGAGCCTAATTCACGCTGTGCTACGGACCGGGGGGAGCGCGGCGGGCGCATCCCCTGATCGGATCAACCGATGGTCACACCGCAGAGGACGGGCAGGGGCCGCGCAGGGCGGTCATGGCGCCGCGCGGGACCACAGGCCCGCCCTCAGGCCTCGAACGGGCGCGCCGGCCACGGTGCCTCGGCCGGGCGCAGCGCGTCCAGCCCGTCGCCGTGCTCCGCGGCGACCAGCGAGAGCACGCCCACGACGAGGCAGTTGTTGTGCAGGTCACCCGCGAGCACTCCCCGGACCAGGTCCGCGACGGGCACCCGCTCCAGCTCCATGTCGGCCTCTTCGTCCTCGACCGCGAAGCGCTCGCCGTCGGCCTCGGACAGGTTCCGGGCGAGGAAGATCCGCACGGCCTCGTCGCAGCCGCCGGGGGTGGTGTAGACGTCGGTCAGCACCTTCCAGTCCTCGGCCTTGACGTGCGCCTCCTCGTACAGCTCGCGCCGGGCGGCGTGCAGGGGGTTCTCGCCGGGCACGTCGAGCAGGCCGGCCGGGATCTCCCAGAGCTTCTCGCGCACCGGGTGCCGGTACTGGCGGATCACCAGCACCCGTCCCTCGTCGTCCAGGGCGAGGACGGCCACGGAGCCGGGGTGGACCTGGTAGTCGCGGCTCGCGACGGAGCCGTCGGGCATGACCACCTCGTCCGTGCGGACGGAGGTCTTCTTGCCCCGGAAGGGGGTCTCCGTCGCCCGGACCTCCCACTCCTCGGGGGTGTCCTTGATGGTCGTGCCCGTCATGCCCTGTCCTTCCAGATGTACGCGAAGAGGCCGGGACGCGCCCCGTTGAATGAACGCGTCCCGGCCACCGTACAACTGGTGTGTTACTTCGCCGTCTTCCGCTCGACCGCGGCCTTGACCAGCCCGGCGAACAGCGGGTGCGGGCGGGTCGGGCGCGAGCGCAGCTCCGGGTGCGCCTGCGTGGCGACCAGGTAGGGGTGGACGTCGCGCGGGTACTCGACGTACTCGACGAGCTTGCCGTCCGGGGAGGTGCCCGAGAAGACGATGCCGGCCTTCTTCTCCAGCTCCGCGCGGTAGGCGTTGTTCACCTCGTAGCGGTGACGGTGCCGCTCCTCGACGTACTCCTTGCCGTCGTACACCTCGCGCGCGATGGAGCCCTCGGCCAGCTTGGCCGGGTACATGCCGAGCCGCATCGTGCCGCCCATGTCGCCCTCGCCGGCCACGATGTCCAGCTGCTCGGCCATCGTGGAGATGACCGGGTGGGCGGTGGCGGGGTCGAACTCGGTGGAGTTGGCGTCGGCGATGCCGGCCAGGTTGCGCGCGGCCTCGACCACGATGCACTGCAGACCCAGGCACAGGCCGAGCAGCGGGATCTTGTTCTCGCGGGCGTACTTGATCGCGCCGACCTTGCCGAGCACGCCGCGGTCGCCGAAGCCGCCCGGGATGCAGATGGCGTCGACGTCACCGAGCTGCGCCTTGGCGCCGGCCGGGGTCTTGCAGTCGTCGGACGTGACCCACTTGATCTTCACGCGGGCCCGGTTGGCGAAGCCGCCCGCACGCAGCGCCTCGGTGACCGAGAGGTAGGCGTCGGGCAGGTCGATGTACTTGCCGACCAGGGCCATGACGATCTCGTGCTCGGGGTTGTGGACGCGGTCGAGCAGGTCGTCCCAGGTCGTCCAGTCCACGTCGCGGAACGGAAGGTCCAGCTTGCGGACGACGTAGGCGTCCAGGCCCTCGGTGTGGATCACCTTGGGGATGTCGTAGATCGAGCGGGCGTCGGGGCAGGCCACCACGGCCGCCTCGTCGACGTCGCACATCAGCGAGATCTTGCGCTTGATCGCGGTCGGCACCTCGCGGTCGCAGCGCAGCACGATCGCGTCCGGCTGGATACCGATGTTGCGCAGCGCCGCGACCGAGTGCTGGGTCGGCTTGGTCTTCAGCTCGCCCGAGGGGCCGATGTACGGCAGGAGCGAGATGTGCACCACGAAGACGTTGTCGCGGCCGACCTCGTGGCGGACCTGGCGGACGGTCTCCAGGAACGGCAGCGACTCGATGTCGCCGACCGTGCCGCCGACCTCGGTGATCACGACGTCCACCTCGTCCGTCGCCATGCGGCGGATGCGGTGCTTGATCTCGTTGGTGATGTGCGGGATGACCTGCACCGTGTCGCCCAGGTACTCGCCGCGCCGCTCCTTGGCGATCACGGTCGAGTAGACCTGGCCTGTAGTGACATTGGCGGAGCCGTCCAGGTCTCGGTCGAGGAAGCGCTCGTAGTGTCCGATGTCCAGGTCGGTCTCGGCGCCGTCGTTGGTGACGAAGACCTCACCGTGCTGGAAGGGGTTCATCGTGCCAGGGTCGACATTGAGGTACGGGTCGAGCTTCTGCATCACGACGCGCAGACCTCGAGCCTTGAGCAGCATGCCGAGGCTGGAGGCCGTCAGCCCCTTGCCGAGCGAGGAGGCGACACCCCCGGTGACGAAGATGTGCTTGGTCGTCGAGGATTTGGGCGGCATGGCCAAGAGGGGGCTCCCGTGGTCGCGGTCTGGGGTGCTGTGCGTCCGTCGTACGGCCCGGTTCTCCCGGGTTGTCGTCGGCGGCGCCGTCGCTGCGGTTCCGGGGTTTGTCTCCCACCGGTCCACGGGCTACCAGCGTATCAGCGCCGGAGAGCGAAGGCTTCCGGCCACGCTCCGCGCACACGCGGACACGGACGCGCGCGGCTCACCGGATTCTCACCCGGTGGTCACTCGTTCGGCGGACCCGTGTTGCCCGGAGGCGCACACAGATCATCTACGTGCGTCGTATCCTGCTCGGACGTTCGCTGCCGAGCCCGCCCGGCGACACGGCACCACCCCTCGCCCGTCAGCGCCGGAACAACGAGAGCTCGTCAGTTCGTTGAGCAACAATTGTCGTTTACGGCACAGCGTTTGGCTTCACGGCCGGACGGCTGCTTTGCTTCATGGCTCAACAACGCATGACACCCCCCTTGACCGCACTAGCGACCGCCCCCACGCGGGGTGACGTGGCCGTTCGACTGGAGTTGCACGTGGCCGGGCGCATCGAAGACTACGCACTCATCGGAGACATGCAGACCGCTGCCCTGGTCTGCCGGGACGGCACAGTGGACTGGCTGTGCCTGCCCCGCTTCGACTCGCATGCCATCTTCGCCGGCCTGCTGGGCACCGGGGAACACGGCTTCTGGCGGCTCGGGCCCGCCTACGCCCCCGGCGCCGAGCCGCCCGTCGCCGCGCGGCGCGGCTACCGCGGCGACTCGCTGATCCTGGAATCCGAGTGGGACACCCCCCGCGGCACGGTCCGGGTGACCGATTTCATGCCGCCGCGTGACGGCGCCCCGCAGCTGATCCGGATCGTGGAGGGCGTCTCCGGCCGGGTGCCGATGCGCTCGGAGCTGCGGATGCGGTTCAGCTACGGCCGGGTCGTGCCGTGGGTGCACAAGCACGAGGGCCGCACGGTGGCCGTCGCGGGCCCCGACTCCGTGTGGTTCGACACAGAGGCCGAGACCTACGGCAAGGCGCTCACCACGTACGCGGACTTCACGGTCGCTCCGGGTGACCGGATCGCGTTCACGATTTCCTGGGAGCCCTCGCACAAGGAGCCGCCGGCGCTGCCGGAGCCCGAGCAGTCGCTGGTGGCGACGGAGGACTTCTGGCGCGAGTGGGTCGAGCACTGTACGTACCACGGTCCCTACCGCGAAGCCGTGGTCCGCTCCCTGATCACGCTGAAGGCGCTGACGTACGCCCCCACCGGCGGCATCGTCGCCGCGCCGACCACCTCCCTGCCGGAGGAGATCGGCGGCGTCCGCAACTGGGACTACCGCTACACCTGGCTGCGCGACGCGGCGATCACCCTGTCCTCGCTGCTGCGCACCGGCTACCGCGAGGAGGCCCGCGCCTGGCGCGAGTGGCTGCTGCGCGCGGTCGCAGGCGACCCGGAGAACCTGCAGATCATGTACGGCATCGCCGGCGAGCGCGAGCTCGGCGAGGCGGAGCTGGACTGGCTGCCCGGCTACGAGGGCTCCACCCCGGTCCGGGTCGGCAACGGCGCGGCCCACCAGCTCCAGCTGGACGTGTACGGCGAGGTCACCGAGGCCCTGCACCTGGCCCACATGACGGGCCTGGCCCGCAACGACTACGCCTCGGTGCTCCAGCTGAAGCTGATCCGCTACCTGGAGGACCACTGGCAGGAGCCGGACGAGGGCATCTGGGAGGTGCGCGGACCGCGCCGCCACTTCGTGCACTCCAAGGTGATGGCCTGGGTCGCCGTCGACCGCACCATCAAGCTGATCGAGTCCGGCGACGCCGACGGTCCGCTGGAGCGCTGGAAGCAGCTGCGCGACGACATCCACCGGGACGTGTGCGAGAAGGGCTACGACAAGGAACGCAACACCTTCACGCAGTCCTACGGCTCCCAGGAGCTGGACGCGTCGCTGCTGCTGATCCCGCAGATGGGCTTCCTGCCGCCGGACGACAAGCGGGTCATCGGCACCATCGAGGCCATCCAGCGGGAGCTGTCCACGTCGGACGGCTTCATCCTGCGCTACCCGACGGACGGCAAGGACGAGGGCGTCGACGGCCTGCCCGGTGACGAGGGCGCCTTCCTGGCCTGCTCGTTCTGGATGGCCGACGACCTGGCGATGATCGGCCGGGTGGACGAGGCGCGCAAGCTCTTCGAGAAGCTGCTGTCCCTGCGCAACGACCTGGGGCTGCTCGCCGAGGAGTGGGACCCGCGCCTGCAGCGCCAGGTCGGCAACTTCCCTCAGGCGTTCAGCCACGTGCCCCTGATCGACACGGCCCTGCGCCTGACGGCGAGCGGGGCGTACGGGGGCTGAGGGCGCTGAGGAGGAGGACGTGGCCGCACCCGCCTAGGCTGGAGAGATACTCCAACCCCTTTGCGGATGGGGGCGGCCATGACTTCCCTTTCGACGGCGGGTGCGGCGACGGCCGCGCTGCGCGAAGAACTCACCGGCGAGGTGTTCGCCCCCGGTGACCCGGGTTACGACGAGGCCCGGACCGTCCACAACGCCATGATCGACCGGCGGCCCGCCGTGATCGCGCGGTGCGCGCACGAGGACGACGTGGTGCGCGCCGTACGCTTCGGCAGAGAGCTGGACCTGCCCATCGCGGTACGCGGCGGCGGCCACAGCGTGTCCGGTCAGGCCCTCAACGACGGTGGTCTGGTGATCGACCTGCGTCTGATGCACGAGGTGACGGTCCACCCCGCGGCCCGGGCGGTACGGGTCGGCGGCGGGGCGACGATGAGCCACCTGGACCGTGGCACACAGCCCTACGGCCTCGCCACCACCGGCGGTCGCGCCTCCACGACCGGCGTCGGCGGCTTCGTGCTGGGCGGCGGCACCGGCTGGCTGGACCGCTGGTGCGGACTGGCCGTGGACAATCTGCTCGGTGTGGAACTGGTCACCGCCGACGCCCGCAGGATCCAGGCCGGCCCCGACGAGAACGCGGACCTCTTCTGGGGACTGCACGGCGGCGGCGGGAACTTCGGCATCGCCACGGCGCTCACCCTGAAGCTGCACGAGCTGCCGGAGTTCTCCCTCGCCCTGGTGCTGTACCCGCCGGAGTCCGGCGAGCTCGTCGTCCGCGCCTTCCGTGACGTCATCGAGTCGGGTCCCGACGAGGTGGGCGGCGGCGTGCTCTACTTCACCGGCCCGCCCGCGGAGTTCGTGCCACCGCACCTGGTGGGCACCCTGCTGTGCGGGATGCTCCTCACCCACGCGGGCCCGGAGGCGGGCCTGCGCAGGTTCGCCGAGCCACTGCTGGCGCTGCCCCACGAGGCCGAGGTCGTCGGCGCGGTGCCGTACGCCGACCTGCAGTGCATGATCGACGACCCGCCGGGACTGCGGAACTACTGGTCGGCCGAACATCTGACGGGGCTCCCCGACGAAGCCGTGGACGTGTACTGCGCCCGCGCGGCCACCATGCCCGTGCCGAGCGGCACTCAGCACACCCTGTTCCCGCAGGGCGGCGCGATCTCCGACGGGCCGTCCGACTACCCGGTGCCCTACCGGGACGCCTCGTGGGTGGTGCACCCCTTCGGGGTGTGGGAGGACCCGGACGACGACGAACGCGGCATCCGGTGGGTGCGGGACGTGCGCGCGGACGTGCGGCCGTGGAGCACCGGGGCGGTGTACCTCAACTTCATCGGCGACGAGGGCGCGGACCGGGTGGTGGCCGGGCTGGGTACCGAGAACGCCCGCAGGCTCGCGGAGCTGAAGCGGCGGTACGACCCCGACAACGTGTTCCGGTTCAACCACAACATCCGCCCCGCGTGACGCACCGGCGCGAGGCGCCCCCGCGCGATGTGCCCGGCAGCGGCCCCCGCGGGTAGCGTCCGGCTCATGGACAGCGGCAGAGTCAACAGCGGCGACGGCCTCAGGGACGGCGGATACGGACCACGGGGGGCCGGCATCACCGTGCAGCGGGCCCTGGAACTTCCCGGGCTGCGCAGCGGCCTTCCGGAGATCCTCGCCGGCGCCGACCGCCTGCACCGCACCGTGCGCTGGGTGCACGCGGGCGAGGTGCCCAACATCGCCTCCCTCCTCAAGGGCGGCGAGCTCCTGCTGACCACCGGCTACGGCCTCGGCACCCGCCCCGCCGAGCAGCGGGCGTTCGTCCGCACGCTCGCCGAGCGCGGCATCGCGGCCCTGGTCGTGGAGCTGGGCCCGCGTTTCGCCCGGCTGCCCGCGACCCTCGTGGACACCGCCCGCGCGGCCGGGCTGCCGCTGGTCCAGCTGCACCGCGAGGTGCCGTTCGTGACGGTCACCGAGGAGATCCACACCGAGATCGTCAACGGCCACTACGCGCTGCTCCAGCGGGCCGAGGAGGTGCACCGCCGCTGCACCGACGCGCTCCTGGGCGGCGGCGGGGTGCCCCAGGTGCTCGGCATCCTCGCCGAGTTCGGCGACAACCCGGTCTTCCTGGAGACGACCGACGGCCGCCTGCTGTACGCCGCCGGCTCCGGACCCGAGGGCGCCGACCCGCTCCAGGTGTGGGAGGGGCTGCGGGGCCAGCACAAGGAGACCCCGCCCCCGGCGGGCTCGGTGCTGGTGGACGTGCCCGGGGGCGGCCCCGGCGCCGGGTCGGTGCGCGCCCGGCTGGTCCTGCTGCCCGTACGGTCCCCGCTGGCTCCGGTGCACCGAATGGCAGCGGAGCGGGCGGCCGGCATCCTCGCCGTGGTGCTGATGCAGGCACGGCAGGAGGAGGAGCTGGCGGCGCGCGGGCGCGGTGACTTCCTCACCGACCTCGCCGAGGGCCGGATCACGGCCGAGGACGCCCCGGCGCAGGCCCGCGTCCTCGGCTTCAAGCCGGGCGCCAGTCCGCTGCTGCCGGTGGTGATGCGGCTCGGCGACACCCTCGCTCCCGCCGGCGGCGGCTGGGCGGTGCTGGCCCGCGCGGTCGCCGAGGAGCTGGCGTCGGTCGGGGTGCCGGTGCTGCTGGGCGTGCGTCCGGTGGAGGGCCGGGTGCCGCTCCTGCTGGGCCTGCGCTCGGAGTCGGAGCGGGCGGCGGTCGCCGACCGGGTCGCGGCGGCGCTGCGGGCGGGCGTGGAGCGGGCCGGGATGCAGCGCCCGGGAACGCACCCGCCGGTCGTGGTCGTCGGGGTGGCCGGCGGCTGGGCGGCGGCGTCGGCCGGTCTGCGGCACGCGGCGGAGACGGCGACCGCGGCCCAGGGCCTCGGCGACCGGCCGTGGTACGACGCCCGGCGCCTCGACATCGACCTGCTGCTGTGGCGGCTGCGCGACCATCCGGACCTGGCGGCGTTCGTGGGCCGGGCGATCGGCCCCCTCCAGGACCACGACAACCGTTCCAAGCCGCCCCTGCTGCCCACGCTCCAGACGTACTTGGCGCACGCGGGCCGCAAGGCGGAGACGGCACGCGAACTCCACCTGAACCGGCAGACGCTGTACAACCGGCTGGCGCGGATCGGGGAGTTGCTGGGCACGGACCTCGACGACCCGCAGACCGTACTGGCGTTGAGCCTGGCCCTGCGGGCACGCCGGCACGTGCCCTAGAGGGAACGCCTGGAGGAGGACGCCTAGAGCAGCGGCGTGGGCCGGGTCAGTTCGTCGTAGACGCTGAGGATCTGCGCGACCGTCTCGTCCTCGGTCGGCCAGGTGGCCGCCTGCCGTACGCCCCGGTCGCGCAGCGCCTCGCGCCGCGCGGCGTCGCCGAGCAGGCCGACGACGGCGTCGGCGAGTGCCCCGGCGTCCCTGGGCGGGACGAGTTCGGCGGCGTCGCCGACGAGTTCGGGGATGCCGCCGGTGGCGCCGGCGACGAGCGGCAGGCGCGCGTGCAGGGCCTCCTGGGCGAGAACGGAGCGTCCCGCCCCGCGGTGGTCCGGCAGCAGCGCGAGGTCGGCCGCCGAGAGCAGGTCGGTGACGTCGTCGCGGCGGCCGATGAGCGCCACCGGCAGCCGCTCGTCCTCGATCCGCCGCTGCAACTCCCCGCGCAGCGGGCCCTCCCCGGCGACGACGACCAGGGGCACGGGGTCGAGGCGGCGCCACGCGCGCGCGGCGTCGAGCAGGACGTCGTATCCGCGGTGCGGTTCCAGGGAACCCACGGCGATGAGCAACGGGCGGCCGACGGCGCCGAGTTCGGCCCGGACCTTCGGGCCCGTCCGGTCGGGGTCCTCCGGCCCGGCGGCCCGGCGGGGACGGCCGGGGAGCGCGACGGGACCGAGCCGGGCGTCCCGCGCGCCGGTCAGCCGGGCCCGGTCGACCAGGTCCGAGGTGGCGCCGAGCACCACGGTGGCGGCCCGCATCACCCGCCGTTCCAGCACCCGCAGCAGATGGGCGCGCGCCCCTTCGGCGTGGGCCCGGTCGTGCCAGGTGACGACGAGCGGGGTACGGACCCGGCGCCCGCCGAGGGCCAGCGCGGCACGGAGGGAGGCGTGCAGCCCGTGCGCGTGCACCAGGTCGGCGTCCGCGCACACCGCCCGCAGCGCCGCCACGGAGACGGGGTCGCTGCTGCGGGGCACGTGCACGTGGTCCGCTCCGGCGCCCGTGAAGTCGTAGGTGCGTTCCGCATCGGCGGGGGCGCACACCGTGACCTTCACGCCCCTCGCGACGAGCCCCGCGGCCAGCGAGCGCACATGCGCGCTGCTGCCGGCGTTGCCTCCGCCCAGCACCTGCACGGTGCGCAGCGGCGCCGGGCCGAGCGGTGAGTGGCTGCTCACGAGGGTCACGTGTCCCGGGACTCCTGGTTCGGCGGGGGACGGTCTCGAAGAACGTACAGAAGGATGGTGCGGTCGGGGCGCGCCGACGGTTTCCTGTGCGTTACTCCGTCAAGGATGCCAGCACGTACGGGTGTTCCGGGAACGACGATCCCCGCGCGAACGCGACCACGGGGGCAACGGAACGGGACCAGTTCACTCACACGAGTGACGTGCCAGCTCGCTCACCCGGTCTCCGCAGACCGCCGCGGCCACCAGCGCGACGGCGTGCGCGGCGAGTCCCGCCCTGCCGTTTCCCTCCACGACGGCGGCGCCCAGGGCCGCGCCCAGGGCGTGCGCTCCGGTGTCGCCGAGCATCGTCCGCCCGGCGACGTCGTCGGGGAGTACGGCCGCGGCGGCCCCCATCGCGGCGGCGGCCGTCTCCGCTCCGGGGCCCTGCCTCAGGAGCCCCGGCGCCCCGAGCGCGAGGACCACGGCGGCGGCCCTGCCGGGGCGCACGTCCACGAGGTTGACGAGGTGCGCGGCGCCGGCGATCACCACGCCCGCGAGCACCTTGTCCAGCGGCCTTTCCTTCATCACCGCACCCGCAAGGAGCCCGGCCCCGCAGATCCCGAACAGCTTCACCGCCCCGCCGGTGACCTCACCGTCCCGCAGCGCCGTCAGATGCGCCCGGAACCCCCGCCGGGGATCCTGGGCCCCCGCCACGTCGTCGTAGGCCCCGCAGACCCCGGCGGCGAGCACGGCGAGCCCGGCGGCGGGCCGCGCCCGCCCCGCCCCGACCGCCACCGCCACGGCCGACGCGGGCCCGGCATACAGCCCGACCATCCGCCCGGCGTGGTTCTTCCGCTCCCAGCGGTCCCGGCCGCCCGGCGCCGCCGCCCGCAGCGCGGTCAGGCCGGTCCGGGCCACGGCGGCGGCGAGGGCGAAGGAGGCACCGGTCCGGCGACTGCGCTTGATCATCCGGCCACCCTACGGGACCCCCGCGGGGCATCCCCGGCCGAAGGTCCGCGCCCGCGGGGCGCCGCGGGATCCCCCGGTCCCGCCCGAACCGACGCCTGTGAAGGCCCGCACCGGGTCCCCCGTGCAACACCGCCCACGGAGCCGCTCCGGCGGAGGACATGCGGCCAAAAGGCCACCGACGCGGCACCCGCACACGAAGCCGGCCCCGCGGACGGCGTGCCCCCCGAGACCACCGACGCGGCACCCGCACACGAAGCCACCTCTGCGGACGGCGTGCGCGCCGAGGTGGCTGACGCGGCGCCCGCGCACACGGCCACCGCCTCCGGAGAACGGAGGCATCCCGGCGGTCACCGCGGCCGGCGGCCCTGGCTACACGGCGCCGGCCACCGCACCGGCGTCCACCGGGCCGCGCCCCTACCCGTCGTCCCTCGCCGTCGCGAGCAGTTCCTCCGCGTGGGCGCGGGCCGTCTCCGAGTCCTCCTGGCCCGCTAGCATCCGGGACAGCTCCCGGATCCGCTCCTCGCCCTCGAGGACCTTGACCCCGGAGCGGGTGACCGAGCCGTCGTTCGTCTTCTCCACCAGCAGCTGCCGGTCGGCGAACGCGGCGACCTGCGGAAGATGCGTGACCACGACGACCTGCGCGGTCTTCGCGAGCCGCGCCAGGCGCCGCCCGATCTCCACCGCCGCCTTGCCGCCGACCCCGGCGTCGACCTCGTCGAAGAGGTACGTCGGCACCGGGTCGGTCCCCGCGAACACGACCTCCACGGCCAGCATCACCCGCGACAGCTCACCGCCGGAGGCGCCCTTGGCGATGGGACGCGGCGGCGCGCCCGGGTGCGGGGCGAGCAGCAGCTCGACCTCGTCGGCGCCCGACGGCCCGTACGCGACCGCACGTCCGCCGACCTCCACGCCCTCGGGGTCCTCGGTCTGCCGGACGTCGAACGACACGCGCGCGTGCGGCATCGCGAGCGAGGCCAGCTCGGCGGTCACCGCGGCGGCGAACCGCTCGGCGGCCTCCGTCCGCGCGTCGGTCAGTGCCTGCGCCAGTCCGCCCAGTTCCGCCCGCAGCGCGTCCCGCTCGACGGTCAGCTCGCCGATCCGCTCGTCGTCGCCGTCCAGCTCGGTCAACCGCGCGGCGCTCTGCTCGGCCCAGGTCAGCACGGCCGTGACGTCCTCGCCGTACTTCCTGGTCAGCGCGGTGAGCGCGGCCCGCCGTTCCTCGACCGCCGCCAGCCGCAGCGGATCGGCGTCCAGGTCGTCGGCGTACCCCGCCAGCTCCCCGGCCACGTCCCGCAGCAGGATCCCGACCTCGCCGATCCGCTCGGCGAGCGAGGCGAGCGCCGGGTCGTGCGACCGCACGGCGTCCAGGGCCCGCTGCGCGCCCGCGACGAGCGTCGCCGCGTCCACGCCCTCGGGGTCCTCCGGATTGCCCGCCAGCGCGGCGTGCGCGGCCGTCGCGGCCGATGCCAGCGCCTCGGCGTGCCCGAGCCGCTCGGCCTCCTCCGCGAGTTCCACGTCCTCGCCGGCGCGCGGTTCGACGGCCGCCACCTCGTCGAGGCCGTAGCGCAGCAGATCGGCCTCCTGGGCGCGCTCGCGCGCCCGCGTGGTGATCTCCTCCAGCTCCGACACGACGGCGCGCAGCCGACGGTAGGCCCCGGCGTACTTGGCGAGCGGCACGGCGACCGCGTCACCGGCGTACCGGTCCAGTGCCTGCCGCTGCCGGGACTGTTTCAGCAGCCCCTGCTGGTCGGTCTGCCCGTGCACGGCCACCAGCTCGTCGGCGAGCTCGGCGAGCATCCCCACGGGCACGGAGCGCCCGCCCAGATGCGCCCGCGAACGCCCTTCGGCGGAAACGGTACGGCTGATCAGCAGGGCACCGTCGTCCAGCTCGGCCCCGGCCTCCTCGGCCCGCACGGCCGCGGCGGCGTCACCGGGCACGGCGATCCGCCCCTCGACGACCGCGTTCTTGGCCCCGATCCGCACCAGCGCCGCGTCCGCGCGCCCGCCCAGGAGCAGCCCGAGACTGGTGACCACCATGGTCTTGCCCGCACCCGTCTCACCGGTGACAGCGGTGAACCCGGGCGACAGCTCGACAACAGCGTCGTCGATGACTCCGAGCGACCGTATCCGCATCTCCTCAAGCACGGACACGACCTTACGAGGTCCGGGGCGGGGAGCGCACACAGGCCGCCCATGCGACGCCGGGCGATTGCATGCCGCCGGGGCGCGGGGCTGTGCTGGTGGCGGCTGCGCCGCGGGGCGCGACCAGCCGCAGACGGCCCGCGGCCAGGACGCGACAGAACCACCCCTTCGAGTCCGCTAGTGCGGAGCACCCCGCCACCCGGACACGGGCAGCGCGAACTTCGCCACCAGCCGGTCCGTGAACGACGCGTGATGCAGCCGGGCCAGCCGCACCGGCACCGCTCCCCGCCGGACCTCCACCCGCGCCCCCGGCGGCAACTCCACCGTCCGCCGCCCGTCGCACCACAGCACCCCCGGCGGGATGTGCGGCAGCACCTCCACCGCGAGCACCGAGTCCGGCGAGGTCACCAGCGGCTTCGCGAACAGCGCGTGCGCGCTGATCGGCACCATCAGCAGCGCCTCGACCTCGGGCCACACCACCGGCCCGCCGGCCGAGAAGGCGTACGCCGTCGACCCGGTCGGCGTCGACAGCACGATGCCGTCGCAGCCGAACCCCGTCACCGGCCGCCCGTCGATCTCCAGCACGACCTCGAGCAGCTTCTCTGCGCCGGCCTTCTGCACGGCGGCCTCGTTCAGCGCCCAGTCGGTGTGGACGATGTCGCCGTTGCGGTGGACGACGACGTCTACGGTCATCCGCTCCTCGACCTCGTACGCCCGGCTCACCACCCGGTCGACGACCTTGTCGAGGTCGTCCCGTTCGGCCTCGGCGAGGAAGCCGACCCGGCCGAGGTTGACGCCGAGCATCGGCACGCCGGAGGCGCGGGCGAACTCGGCGCCGCGCAGCAGCGTCCCGTCACCGCCCAGCACGATGAGCAGCTCGCACCCGTCGAGGCACTGCGGGGTGGCCTCCCCGACCAGCTCCACCTCGTCCGGCAGCGGCAGATCGCGCGCCTCGGCCTCCAGGACCCGCACCCCGATGCCGGCCAGCAGCAGCCCCTTGACCACGAGCTCGGCGCTGCGGATGGCCGCGGGCCGCCCGGTGTGGGCGAGCAGGAAAACAGTACGAGCTCGGTTCTGTGTCAACGCGGCCCCTCCGCCACTGCACGGTCAACGTCGGCCGGGTCCAGTTCACCGGCCCCGGCCCGCAGCCACAGAAAGTACTCGACGTTCCCGGAGGGACCGGGCAGCGGACTGGCGGTGACCCCCTTCACACCGAGTCCCAGGTCCCAGGCCCTGCGGGCGACGCCCCGTACGGCCTCGGCCCGCAGCTGCGCACTGCGTACCACTCCCCCGCTGCCCAGCCGCTCCTTGCCCACCTCGAACTGCGGCTTCACCATCATCACCAAATCGGCGTCCGGCCGCGTGCACCGCACCAGGGCGGGCAGCACCAGTCCGAGCGGGATGAAGGACAGATCCCCCACGACAAGATCCACGGGCTCCCCATCGATCGCGTCCAGCGTCAACTCACGTACGTTCGTACGGTCCTTGACGGTGACGCGTTCATCCTGCCGGAGGGACCAGGCGAGTTGTCCGTATCCGACGTCCACGGCGACGACGTGCGCGGCGCCCGCCCGCAGCAGGACGTCGGTGAAGCCCCCGGTGGAGGCGCCCGCGTCGAGCGCGCGCCGTCCCTCGACGACGAGGCCCTGCGGCAGGAACGCCGCGAGGGCGCCGGCGAGCTTGTGGCCGCCGCGCGAGACGTAGTCGGGGTCGCTGTCGTCCTGGGTGACGACGATGGCCGCGGCGGTCTCCACCTGGGTGGCGGGTTTGGTCGCGACGGTCTTGCCGACGCTCACCCGGCCGGCGGCGATCAGCTGGCTGGCGTGCTCGCGCGAGCGCGCCAGCTTGCGGCGGACCAGCTCCGCGTCGAGACGGCGGCGTGCGACTCCTGCCACGTTCGGTTCAGCTCCTGTGTTCGTGCGGCGAATGGGACTCGTGGCCCGAAGGGCCCCGTTGAGGGGCGGTGGTCGGGCGACGGGTGGGGGCCGGAGGTCCCGGGCGGGCGTCGAGCGCGGTGAGCGCGTCGCGCAGCCCCCGGTGTACATCCTCGTACACCTCGACGTGCCCGTCCGTGGCGAGGTGGTCGGCGTCGGCCAGGCGCCGCAGTCCGGCGTCCACCTCGGCGTCGCCGGTGGGTGTGCGGGGGACGCCGAGGGGGGCGGGGCCGGCGGGGGCGTACTCGTCCCGCGCCTCCCGGGGCCCCGCCTCGGCGTCCGCCTCCTGGCCGCCGGCCTGCGGTACTGCGTCGTTCATGCCCCGACGCTACCGCGAACGCTGCGGTACGGTCTGTCCCGATGGCGACGACTGAGGAGTGCCGTGACGCACTCGACAAGCTCTCGGACAACATGCACGGCGCCGAAGGGGACGTGCGGTCGGCGACCGCGCTGGACCGCTCGGTGAGCTGCCACATCACCGACCTGGACGTCACCTTCGCGGGCCGCATGGCGGACGGCCGGATCGACGTGCGCGAGACCCTCGACGGGCCGCCGCGCGAGAGGGCCGAGATCAGGCTGGCGATGACCGGCGACGACCTGGTGGCCCTGGTCGACGGCGAGCTGAACTTCGCCAAGGCCTGGGGCTCGGGCCGGGTGAAGCTGGAGGCGGGGCTGCGCGACCTGTTCCGCCTCAGGAAGCTTCTGTAGCCGCCCTCAGGACGCCTTCGTCGCCGACACCTTCTCGCGCTCGCCGGTGACGCGTGCCTTGCGCGCGGCCGGCACCACCAGCGGCGTGCCCGTCTCCGGGTCGTCGATGATCTGGCAGCGCAGTCCGAAGACCTCCTCGACCAGTTCGGCCGTGACGATGTCGTTCGGCGCGCCCTCGGCGATCACCTTTCCGCCGCGCAGGGCGATGAGGTGGGTGGCGTACCGGGCGGCGTGGTTGAGGTCGTGCAGGACGGCCACCAGGGTGCGGCCCTGGGTCTCGTGGAGTTCCGCGCACAGGTCCAGGACGTCGATCTGGTGCTGGATGTCCAGGTACGTCGTCGGCTCGTCGAGCAGCAGCAGCGGGGTCTGCTGGGCGAGCGCCATGGCGATCCACACGCGCTGGCGCTGCCCGCCGGAGAGTTCGTCGACGTAGCGGTCGGCGAGTCCGGTGATGCCGGTCTGGGCCATCGACTCCTGGACGACCCGCTCGTCCTCGCTCGACCACTGGCGCAGCAGGCCCTGGTGCGGGTAGCGGCCCCGGCCCACCAGGTCGCCGACGGTGATGCCGTCGGGCGCGATGGACGACTGCGGCAGCAGGCCGAGGGTCCGCGCGACCTTCTTGGCGGGCATCGACTGGATGACCGACCCGTCGAGGAGCACCCGGCCCCGGCTCGGCTTCAGCATCCGCGACAGGGCGCGCAGCAGGGTCGACTTGCCGCAGGCGTTGGGGCCGACGATCACCGTGAAGGAGTTGTCGGGTATCTCCACCGACAACTGCTCGGCGATGACCCGCTGGTCGTAGGCGAGGGTGACGTTCTCCGCGGACAGACGGTTCACGATGCTCCTTTGGTTGTTCAGCCCGCTGGTGGCGGTGGCACCGGCGCTCATATCCGGCCCGCCTTGCGCTCGGTGACCAGCAGCCACAGCAGATAGACGCCGCCGAGGACGCCGGTGACCACGCCCACGGGCAGCTGGTCGGCGCCGAAGGCCCGCTGCGAGACCCAGTCGGCGCCGACCAGCAGGGCGGCGCCCATGCAGAGCGACGGCAGCAGGTTGGGGCCGGGCGAGCGGGTCAGGCGCCGGGCGAGCTGCGGCGCGGTGAGCGCGACGAAGCTGACCGGTCCGGCGGCGGCGGTCGCGGCGGCGGTGAGCAGCACGGCGGCCACCATCAGCAGCATCCGCACGCGCTCGACGCGCACGCCGAGGGCGTACGAGATGTCGTCGCCCATCTCCATCAGCCTGAGCGCCCGGCCGTTGGCGAGGACGAGCGGCACGAGCACCGCGCACAGCGCCAGCAGGGGCCAGACCTGGGCCCAGTCACGGCCGTTGAGCGAACCGGTCATCCAGACGACGGCACGGGCGGCGTCGACGATGTCGGCCCGGGTCATCAGATAGCCGTTGATCGCCGTGACGATCGCGGACATGCCGATGCCGACCAGGACGAGTCGATATCCGTGCACTCCCCGCTTCCAGGCGAGCACATAGATACCGATGCCGGTCACCAGGCCGCCCGCGAGCGCGCCGAGGGTGACCTGGGTGGCGGTCCCGGAGAACAGGACGATCATCACGAGGGCGCCGGCCGTCGCTCCCTGGCCGAGTCCGAGCACGTCCGGACTGCCCAGCGGGTTGCGCGAGATGGCCTGGAACAGCGCGCCGCCCAGCCCGAGCGCGGCACCGACCAGCAACCCGACCAGGACCCGCGGCAGCCGCAGTTCGTTGACGATGAACTCCTGGCTGGGATTCCCGTCGCCGGCCAGGGTCTTCAGCACGTCCCCGGCCGGTATTTCGAACTCGCCGGTGCCGATCAGCAGGACGCTCGCGGCGAGCGCGACGACCAGCAGCAGGGCGACGACGACCACGGCCCGGACGTCGAGGCGCAGTGAGAGCCCTCCCGGACTCCGTACAACACGGTGGGTCTTCACAGCTGGGCCGTCCTCCGCCGTCGTACGAGAAAGATGAAGACCGGTCCGCCGAGGACCGCGGTGACGATGCCGACCTGGAGCTCCGAGGGCCGCGCGACGATCCGGCCGAGGACGTCCGCGCCGAGCAGCAGCACGGGCGACAGGATCGCCGCGTACGGCATGATCCAGCGCATGTCGGGCCCGGTGAAGGAGCGCACGATGTGCGGGACCATCAGGCCGACGAACACGATCGGCCCGCAGGCGGCGGTCGCGGCCCCGCACAGCACGGTGGCGGCGAGCATGGACAGCGCCCGCGTGCGGTTCAGGTTGGCGCCGAGGGCCCTGGCAGTGTCGTCGCCCATCTCCATGGCGTTGAGCGGCTTGGACAGCGCGAGCGCGAGGACCGTGCCGGTCACGAAGAACGGCAGCACCTCCCTGATGGTCCCGGTCGTCGCCGACGACAGCGAACCGACCGTCCAGAACCGCATCCGTCCCAGCGCCGCGTCATCCATGATCATCACGGCCTGGAGGTAACCGAAGAGGGCGGCGCTGATCGCGGTGCCGGCCAGCACCAGCCGCACCGGCGTGGCCCCGCGGCTGCCGCCCAGGAACCAGACCAGCGCGCCGACCCCCGCCGCACCGGCGAAGGCGAACCACACGTACCCGCCCAGCGAGCTGACGCCGAAGAAGGTGATGGCCGTGACGACGGCCGCCGAGGCGCCCGCGTTGATGCCGAGCAGACCGGGATCGGCCAGCGGATTGCGGGTGAGCGCCTGGAGCACGGCCCCGGCGAGGCCGAGCGCGGCGCCGGCCAGCAGACCGAGCACGGTCCGCGACAGCCGCTCGCTCACCACGACGTCGCCGTAGGTACCCGAGTCGTGGAACAGGCCGTGCCAGACCTGAGCCAGCGACAGGTCCTTCGCGCCGACCGCGATGCTCGCCATCGCGATCAGCACCAGGATCGCCGCGGAGACGGGCAACCCAACGGCACGCAGCGCACGGCGCTTCGGGGGCGCGGGAGCGGTCTCCGCGCGCTGTTCGGGGGGACTGTCGACCAACACGCAGTTAGGTTAGCCTACCCTGCCAACCGATCACGATCCCCGGGATGCACCTCGGCGCCGCCCGGCGGGGCTCCTTCCCCTTCCGCCGGGGCCCGACCCCGGCCGTTCCTCCGGCTCACAGCCCCAGCCGCGCCAGCGCCTTCCCCGTGTCCAGCGCGTATGCGCTCTCCCCGCCCGCCGTCCAGGCCGCCGCGCACAGCGCGCGCAGTCCGTCCAGCGCCTCGCCGTCGCCCTCCAGCTCCAGCCGCTCGCCACCCGCGGTCGCCGTCCAGCCGCCGCAGCGGAAGCCGCCGTCCTCGTCCCCCGTGACCTCCGGCTGCCCGGTGAGCAGTCCGCGCAGATCGGCGTCGACGTACGTCGGCCGGTGCTGCGGGGGTGCGGCCAGCAACTGGGCGCCGTCGGTCACCCCGGTCAGGACGAGCAGCGAGTCGACGTCCCCGTTGAACGCGCCCTCGATGTCCGTGTCCAGCCGGTCCCCGACCACCAGGGGCCGCTTCGCGCCGGTCCGCAGGATCGTCTCCCGGTGCATGGGAGGCAACGGCTTCCCCGCGACCTGGGGATCGGCCCCGGTGGCGATCCGCACGACCTCCACCGCCGCACCGTTGCCCGGTGCGATGCCCCGGGCGCCCGGGATCGTCAGGTCGGTGTTGGAGGCGTACCACGGAACGCCCCGCGCGATCGCGTAGCACGCCTCGGCGAAGCGCCCCCACGGCAGCTCGGGCCCGCCGAAGCCCTGCACCACGGCCGCCGGGTCGTCCTCCGCCGACTCGACCGGCACGAGCCCGCGCTCGCGCAACGCGACACGCAGCCCCTCCCCGCCGATCACCAGCACCCGCGCGCCCGACGGCACCTGCTCGGCGATCAGCCGCGCCACCGCCTGCGCCGAGGTGATGACGTCGTCCGCCTCCGTCGGGATGCCCAGCTCGCTCAGGTGCGCGGCGACCGCGTCGGGCGTGCGGAGCGCGTTGTTCGTGACGTACGCCAGGTGCATGCCGCCCGACCTGGCCGTGGCGAGGGACTCCACCGCGTACGCGATCGCGTTCCCCCCGGCGTACACCACGCCGTCCAGGTCGAGCAGCGCCGTGTCGTACGCCTCGCTCAGGTCCCGCCCACTGCCGTCGGGCCTCGTCCTGACGCTCCGGCTCATTGCACATCGCTCCTCATCAGACGCCTTTCCCCCGATCATCCCCCATGCCACCGACAGTCGTACGATGCCGGGATGAATACTGCGGGTCACCCGGAAGCAACGGCGCGCCGGGGCCTGGAACTCACCCCGTTCCGAGGCCTCCGCTACGACCCCGACCGGGTCGGCAGCCTGGCCGCCGTGACGTCTCCTCCGTACGACGTCGTGGTCCGCCCCGACGGACTGCTCCACCTCGAGTCCGCCGACCCGTACAACATCGTCCGGCTGATCCTGCCCCAGGCCGCCACACCGGAAGCCCGCAACGAACAGGCCGCCGACACCCTGCGCAGCTGGCTGTCGGAGGGCGTCCTGACCGCCGACCCGGAACCGGGCCTGTACGTGTACGAACAGCGCGACGGTGGCGGCCTGCTGCAACGCGGCATCATCGGCGCCCTGCGGGTGTCCGACCCCTCGGACCAGGTGGTGCTGCCGCACGAGGACGTCATGCCGCACATCGTCGCCGACCGCGCGGCGCTGATGCGGGCCACGTCGGCGAATCTCGAGCCGCTCCTGCTGACCTACCGGGGCAACGGCGCGACGGCCGCGACCACCACCGTCGTGGAACGCACCGCCGAACGGCCGCCGCTCCTGTCGACGACCACGGAGGACGGCTTCTGCCACCGTCTGTGGTCGCTCACCGATCCGGACGACGTGGCCCGCGTCCGGGCCGAGCTCGCGGAGCACCAGGCCCTGATCGCCGACGGCCACCACCGCTGGGCGACCTACCGCAGGCTCCGCGCGGAGCACCCCTCCCCCAGCCCCTGGGACCACGGCCTCGTCCTCCTGGTCGACACGGCCCGCTATCCGCTCCGGGTCCGTGCCATCCACCGCCTGCTGCACGGCCTCCCGGTGAGCGACGCGGTGACGGCCCTGGACGGCCGCTTCCGCGTCCGGCGCCTGGAGACGTCCCTGACCGAGGCCATGGACGCCCTGGCCCGGGCGGCCGGTGCGGGCAACGCGTTCCTGCTCGCCGGCGACGGCGCCTTCCACCTCGTCGACCGTCCGGACGCCGGCCTGCTGGCCCGCACGGTCCCCACCGGCCGCCCCGAGGCCTGGCGCACCCTGGACGCCACCGTGCTGCACGCCACGCTCCTCGCCCACGTCTGGCACATCCCCGAGGACTCCGCGGCGCACATCTCGTACATCCACGACACGGCGGCCACGGTCGAGAAGGCGGAACGCGACGGCGGTACGGCCGTACTGATGCACCCCGTGCGCGAGGAGGTCGTCCGCGACCTGGCCCGTCAGGGCGTCACGATGCCCCGCAAGTCGACGTCGTTCGGCCCGAAGCCGGCCTCGGGCCTGGTGCTGCGCGCGCTGGATCTGTGACCGGACACGACGAAGGGGCGGGACCGTGTGCCGGTCCCGCCCCTTCGTCATGCCGTGCGGACGTCAGTCCTTGTCGCCGCCCTCGACGTCCTCGACGTCGTCGACGTCGTCGCCGGACGGACCGTCCACGTCGCTCTCGCGTACGCCGTCGTCCTCGCGCTCGTCAAGGGCGTCCATGAACTCCACCCCGTCCAGCTCGGCGAGGCGGTCGGAGGCGTCCGTGCTGCCGTCCCGGTCGGACTCGACGGCCTTGGCGAACCACTCCCGCGCCTCCCGCTCCCGGCCGGCGGCCAGCAGCGCGTCGGCGTAGGCGTACCGCAGCCGCGCGGTCCACGGCTGTACGGAGTTGGAGGCCAGCTCGGGGCTCTGCAGCGTCACGATGGCCGCGTCCAGCTGCCCCATGTCCCGCCGGGCGCCGGCCGCCACGAGCCGCATCTCGACCTGCCCGGCCTTGTCCAGCTTCTGCACCTCGGGGGCACCGGCCATGTCCAGCGCCTTCTCCGGACGGCCGAGACCGCGTTCGCAGTCGGCCATGACCGGCCACAGCTCCACGGAGCCGGTCATCCGCCGGGCGGCCCGGAACTCGGCGAGCGCCTCCGCGTACTTCTGATTGGCGTACGCGGCGAAGCCGCCCGCCTCGCGTACGGCGGCCACACGCGACGCCAGTCGCAGCGCCACCTTGGAGTAGCCGTACGCGGCCTCGGGGTCCTCGTCGAGGAGCCGGGCCACCATCACCAGGTTCCGGGCGACGTCGTCCGCGAGCGTCTTGGGCAGGCTCTGCAGCTCCTGCCGTACGTCCTTGTCGATCTCTTCGCCGGTGACGTCGTCCGGGATCGGCAGCCGCTTGATGGGCTCCCGGTCGCGGTCCCGCTCCTCGCGGAAGCGGCCACCGCCGCCCTGCCGGTCGTCGCGCCCACGGAAGCCACCCGGCCGCCCGCCGCGGTCGTCACGGCGGGGTCCGCGGTCGTCCCGGCCCCGGAACCCGCCACGGTCGCCACCGCGGCTGTCGTCCCGACGGAAGCCACCACGCTCACCACGGTTGTCGTCCCGACGGAAGCCACCGCGGTCGTCACGCCGCTCGTCACGCCGGAAGGCGGGACGGTCGCCACGGTCGTCACGGCGGTCGTCACGCCGGTCATCGCGCCGGAACGAGGGACGGTCCCCGCGGTCACCGCGGTCGTCACGCCGGAAGGCGGGACGGTCACCGCGGTCGTCGCGCCGGAAGGACGGACGGTCGCCACGATCGTCGCGCCGGAACGAGGGACGGTCCCCGCGATCCCCTCGGTCGTCGCGCCGGAAGGCGGGACGGTCGCCACGATCGTCACGCCGGTCATCGCGCCGGAAGGCGGGACGGTCCCCGCGGTCGTCACGCCGGTCATCGCGCCGGAAGGAGGGGCGGTCCCCGCGGTCGCCACGGTCGTCGCGCCGGAAGGCGGGACGGTCTCCCCGGTCGTCCCGGCGGAAGCCACGGTCACGGTCGTCGCGGCGCGGACCACGGTCACGGTCGTCCCGCTGCCCGTACCCGCCACCACGGTTGTCGTCGCGGCGGAAGCCACCGCGGTCGTCACGGTCGTCACGTCGCTCGTCACGCCGGTCATCGCGCCGGAAACCACCGCGCGGCCCGCGGTCATCGGGCCGACGGTCGTCGCGCCGGCCAAAGCCACCGCGCTCGCCTCGGTTGTCGTCGCGCCGGAAGGCGGGACGGTCGCCACGGTCGTCACGCCGGTCACCACGGTCGTCGCGCCGGAAGGACGGACGGTCACCGCGGTCGTCGCGGCGCGGACCACGGTCACGATCGTCGCGACGCGCGTACCCGCCGCCACCACGATTGTCGTCGCGGCGGAAGCCACCGCGGTCCCCACGGTCATCACGACGGTCGTCCCTGCGGAAGCCGCCACGATCGCGGTCGCCGCCCTCACGGCGGCCGGAGCCACCGCGGTCGTCGCGACGGAAGCCACCGCGGTCCCCGCGCTGACCACCGCGTTCACCGCGGTCCCCACTGTCCCGTCGCCGCTGGTCGCGCTCCGGTCGATCGTCGGGAGAGTTGGTGGACATCGGTGACTCCTGTCTTCGGTACCGCAAAGTCATTCTCACGCAGCCGGGTACCCGGTGCGCCCTGGAAAAACGAAAGGACCCCTGGTCCCAGCTGAACGCTGGTGACCAGGGGTCCTTCCCAAAGATTGTTCGGCGGCGTCCTACTCTCCCACAGGGTCCCCCCTGCAGTACCATCGGCGCTGTAAGGCTTAGCTTCCGGGTTCGGAATGTAACCGGGCGTTTCCCCTACGCTATGACCACCGAAACCCTAATGGTTTCGAGCGAACAAGCACACTCTTTAATTGTGCGTTCTACTCAAAGCCGGCAACGGTCGTTGCCTCAGAACTAACACAGTGGACGCGAGCAACTGAGGACAAGCCCTCGGCCTATTAGTACCGGTCACCTCCACACCTCACGGTGCTTCCAGATCCGGCCTATCAAC
>NZ_JBIWKU010000019.1:0-70978 GCF_044765825.1 Streptomyces flaveolus
TGGGGGTCGGTGTCGGGGTGGGCGCGGACGTGGGCGGCCAGGCGGGCTGCCTGGTCCCGCAGCGCGGCCGCCGTCTTGCCCGACACCGTCCAGGGGATCACCGGAAGCGGCGTCCCCGGCTCGTCCGGTGACTCGTCCTCCGCCGGAGTCTGCTCCAGCACCACGTGCGCGTTCGTACCGCTGATGCCGAACGACGACACCGCGGCGCGCCGCGCACGCCCGGTGTCCGACCACTCCCTGGCCTCCGTCAGCAGGGCCACCTGCCCCGCCGACCAGTCGACCTCCGTCGTGGGCCGCTCGACGTGCAGGGTCTTCGGCAGCACACCGTGCCGCATGGCCTGCACCATCTTGATGACACCCGCGACACCGGCCGCCGCCTGCGTGTGACCGATGTTGGACTTGATCGAACCCAGATACAGCGGCCGGTCCTCCGGCCGGTCCTGGCCGTAGGTCGCCAGCAGCGCCTGCGCCTCGATCGGATCACCGAGCCGGGTGCCCGTGCCGTGCGCCTCGACGACGTCCACATCACGCGGCGTCAGCCCGGCGCCCGCCAGGGCCTGCTGGATGACCCGCTGCTGCGAGGGCCCGTTCGGAGCGGTCAGACCGTTGGACGCGCCGTCCTGGTTGACCGCCGTACCGCGCACCACCGCGAGCACGTCGTGCCCGAGCCGGCGGGCGTCCGACAGCCGCTCCACGAGCAGCATGCCCACGCCCTCGGAGAACCCGGTGCCGTCGGCCGTGTCCGCGAACGCCTTGCAGCGTGCGTCCGGCGCGAGGCCCCGCTGCCGGGAGAACCCGATGAACGTGGCCGGCGTTGCCATCACCGTCACACCGCCCGCGAGCGCCAGTGAGCACTCGCCGGAGCGCACGGCCTGCGCCGCCAGATGCAGCGCGACCAGCGACGACGAGCACGCCGTGTCGACCGTCACCGCCGGGCCCTCGAAACCGAGGGTGTACGACACCCGGCCGGAGACGACGCTGCTGGTGTTGCCCGTCATCAGATGGCCCTGCACCTCGTCCGAGGCCTTCGCCACCCCGGACACGTAGTCCTGGCTGATGCTGCCGACGAACACGCCGGTACGGCTGCCCCGCAGGGACGCCGGGTCGATCCCGCTCTGCTCCAGGGTCTCCCACGCCGTCTCCAGCAGCAGCCGCTGCTGCGGGTCCATCGCCAGCGCCTCACGCGGGCTGATCCCGAAGAACGCCGGGTCGAACTCCGCGGCGCCGTACAGGAAACCGCCCTCACGCGTGTACGAGGTGCCCGGGTTGGCCGGGTCCGGGTCGTAGAGGTTCTCCAGGTCCCAGCCGCGGTCCTCGGGCATGCCGCCGATGGCGTCACGGCCCTCGGCGACCAGGTTCCACAGGCCGTCCGGGTCGGTGATGCCACCCGGGTAGCGGCAGGCCATGCCGACGATCACGACCGGGTCGCTGTCGTCCGCGACGGCGGCCACCACCGGGGCGGCGGCCCGGGACCGCACGCCGGTCACCTCGGTGTACAGGTGAGCGGCGAGTACGGCCGGCGTCGGATGGTCGAAGACGAGCGTCGACGGCAGCGTCAGACCCGTCGCCGCCGCCAGCCGGTTGCGCAGCTCCACCGAGGTCAGCGAGTCGAAGCCGACGTCCTTGAACGCCCGGTTCTCCTCGACCGCCGCCGCGGACTGCGCGCCGAGCACGGCCGTCGCGTGCGAGCGGACCAGATCCGCCAGCACGGCCGTCGCCTCCTTCCGGGCGAGCCCGGCGAGCCGTTCCAGCAGCGCCGAACCCGCGGCACCGGCAGGCGCCGACGCGGCGGTACGGCGTACCACCGTCCCGGCCAGCCCCCGCAGCACCGGCGGCAGCGCACCGGCCGCCGCCAGCTCCCGCAGACGGCGCGGCTCCCACCGGGTGGGCAGCAGCGCCGCCTCCGGCCGGGTGAGCGCCGCGTCCAGCAGCGCCAGCCCCTGCTCGGAGGCGAGCGGGAGGATGCCGGCCTTCGCCATCCGGGCCAGATCCCGTTCGCCCAGCTGCGCGGTCAGATCACTGGCCTCCTCCCAGAAGCCCCAGCCCAGCGCGTGCGCGGGCAGCCCCTGGGCACGCCGGTGCGCGGCGAGGGCGTCCAGGAACACGTTCGCCGCCGCGTAGTTGGCCTGGCCGGCCGCTCCGAGCGTGCCCGCCATGGACGAGAACAGCACGAACGCCGCCAGCGGCAACGCGCGGGTCAGCTCGTGCAGATGCCAGGCGCCGTCCACCTTCGGCCGCAGCACGGCGTCGAGGCGCTCCGGCGTCAGCGATTCCACGACGGTGTCGTCCAGGGCGCCCGCCAGGTGCACCACACCCGTCAGCGGGTGCGCCGCGTCGATGCCGTTCAGCAGGTCCGCGACCGCCGCCCGGTCCGCCACGTCGCAGGCCACGACCCGTACGTCGGCGCCGAGTTCCGTCAGATCGGCGCCCAGCCGCAGCGCGGCGGGCGCGTCGGGGCCCCGGCGGCTGGTCAGCACCAGGTGCCGCACGCCGTGCGCGGTCACCAGGTGCCGGGCCACCAGCGCGCCCAGCGTTCCGGTGCCGCCGGTGACGAGCACCGTGCCCTCCGACGCGAGCGGACGACCGCCCTCGGCGGGTTCCGCCACGGCCTCGGCCGCCACCGCGAGCCGGGGCACGAGCACTTCGCCCGCCCGCAGCGCGAACTGGGTCTCCGTGTCGAACGGCACACCGGCCGGCAACGGCCGGGCGTCCCCGTCACCGGGCAGGTCCAGCAGCGCGAAACGGCCCGGATGCTCCGTCTGCGCCGACCGCACCAGACCCCACACGGCAGCCGTGGCCGGGTCCGGGGCACCCGCGCCGGCGTCGACCGCGCCCCGGGTGACGACGACCAGACGGGACGCGGCGAACCGCTTCCCGGCCAGCCACCCCTGGAGCGTGGCGAGGACCGACGCCGTCACCCGCCGTGTCTCGGCGGTCGGTTCGGCCGAGGCGTCCGCCTCCACCGGCACGAACACCACCGGCGGGACGTCGTCGTCCGCCCCCGCGAGCGCCTCCGGACCGGCACACTGCCGCACCGACCAGCCCGCGCCGTCCAGCGCGGATGTCACCGGCCCGGCCGCGGAGCCCACGACCGCGCACTCCACCGGCGATCCGGCCGGGGCCGTCGGCACGGCCGTCCAGTCCAGCCGGTGCAGCGCGCCTCCGCGCGAAGCACCGTCGGCGAGCTTGCCCGCGGAGATCTCCCGGGACTCCAACACCGCGATCGAGGCGACCGGGCGGCCCGACGCGTCGGCCACCTCGACGGCGACCTCAGCCGCGCCCGCCGCGGGCGCGATCCGCACCCGGACCGTCGTGGCGCCCCGCGCGTGCAGTTCGGCACCGCGCACCCGGGCGACACCGCGCGGCCGTCCGTCGGCGGCGGCCTCCTGGTGCCACAGCGGGTGCAGCGCCGCTTCCAGCAGCACCGGATGCAGCACGAACGCACCGGCGTCCGCGTGCAGGTCCTGCGCCAGCTCGGCCTCGGCGAACAGCTCGTCGCCGCGCCGCCAGGCGGCCCGCACGGACCGCAGCACCGGGCCGAGCTCCAGGCCGCCGGCCGCCGACGCCTCGTACCACTCGTCCACGGCGACGGGCTGCGCCTTCGGGGGCGGCCAGGCCGCCAGATCGAAGGAGGGCGCTGCCGCCGCCCGGCCCAGCGTCCCGGAGGCGTGGTGGACCCACGCGTCCTCGGCCGCGCCCTCGGCGCGGGAGTACACGTCGACCGGACGGCCGCCGGACGCGGACTCCTCGCCCACGACCACGTGCAGATGCACCCCGTCGCCCGCTCCGCCCGCGCCCTCGGGGAGCACCAGCGGCTCGTGCAGCGCGAGATCCTCGATCCGGTCGAGGCCGGCCCTGTCCCCGGCCTGGGCGACCAGCTCCACGAACGCGGCGTCCGGCAGCACCGTCCGCCCGTGCATCCGCCTCTCGCCCAGCCAGGGCTGCGCGGCCGTCGACAGCCTGCCGGTGAGCACCACCGACCCGGAGCGCGGCGACGTCACCTCGGCGGCGAGCAGCGGGTGGCCGAGGGCACCCAGGCCGACGGCGCCCGCGTCCCGCACCGCCGGCTTCGGCGGCAGCCAGTACCGCTGCCGCTGGAACGGGTAGGTGGGCAACTCGGTGTGTTCGGCGGCCGGCAGCAGCGCGGTCCAGTCGACGCGGACGCCCGCGGCGTACGCCTCCGCCAGCGACAGCACGAACCGCTCCGGTCCGCCCTCACCACGCCGCAGCGTCCCCACCGCGACGGCGTCCGCCCCGGCATCCTGAACCGTGTCCTGCACGCCCATGATCAGGGCCGGGTGCGGGGACACCTCGAGGAACAGCCCGTATCCGTCGGCGAGCAGCGCCCGCGTGGCCTCCTCGAACCGCACGGTCTCGCGCAGGTTGCGGCTCCAGTAGGCCGCGTCCAGACCGCTGGTGGCGATCGGCGCGCCGGTCACCGCCGAGTAGAACGCGACCGAGGTGTCGCGCGGCGCCAGCTCGGACAGCTGCGCCTGCAGCTCGGGCAGCAGCGGGTCCATGTGACGGCTGTGCGAGGCGCACGAGGCGTTCAGCCGGCCGCAGACGATGTCGTCGTCGTCGAGCTCGATCAGCAGGTCGACGATCGCGTCGGTGTCGCCGGACACCGTCACCGAGCGCGGGGTGTTCACGGCGGCCACGGCGATGCGCTCGCCGTAGCCCGCGATGCGCTCCCGCAGCTCGGCCAGCGGCAGTTCGACGAACGCCATCTCGCCGCCGCCCCCGCCGCGGTGCAGCGCGCGGCTGCGCAGCGCGATGATGCGGGCCCCCTCCTGGAGGGTGAGCGCCCCCGCGACCACGGCCGCGGCGACCTCGCCCTGGCTGTGCCCGACCACCGCGTCCGGCTCCACGCCCAGCTCACGCCAGACCGCCGCCAGCGACACGAACATCGTGAACAGCGCCGGCTGCGCGATGTCGATGCGCTCCAGCGGGTAGTCGGCGGCGGGCAGTTCACCGCGCAGCAGTTCCCGTACGGACCAGCCGATCATCGGCGCGAAGGCCGCGTCGCAGGCGGCGACGGTCTCCTCGAACGCCGGGCTGCGCTCCAGCATCTCCCGGCCCATGGCATGCCACTGGCTGCCCTGCCCGGAGAAGACGAACACGGTCCGGTCCGGCACGGTCGCGGTGCCCTGCACGACCCCCGGCACGGGTTCCCCCGCCGCCAGCGCCGCGAGCCGCTCGCGCAGCTCCCCGCGGCCCGCGCCGATCACGACCGCCCGGTGCTCGAAGGCGCCGCGGCCCACGGCCAGGGCGCCCGCGACCCGGGCCGCCGACACCTCCTCGTGCGTGTCCACGTGCCCGAGGAGCCGCTCGGCCTGCGCCCGCAGCGCGTCGGCCGAGCGGGCCGACAGCACCCACGGCAGGACGCCGCACGGGGCCGTCGTCTCCGGGGCGGGCTCGGGCGCGGGCGGTGCCTGTTCCAGCAGCACGTGCGCGTTGGTGCCGCTCACCCCGAACGAGGACACCGCGGCCCGCCGCGGACGGTCCTCGCTCTCCCACGGCAGCGCCTCGGTGAGCAGCCGGATCGCGCCCGACGACCAGTCGACGTGCGAGGTCGGCCGGTCGACGTGCAGGGTCTTCGGCAGCACCCCGTGCCGCATGGCCTGCACCATCTTGATGATGCCCGCGACACCGGCGGCCGACTGCGTGTGACCGATGTTGGACTTGATGGAACCCAGGTACAGGGGCCTGTCCTCCGGCCGGTCCCGGCCGTAGGTGGCGAGCAGTGCCTGCGCCTCGATCGGGTCGCCCAGCCGGGTGCCCGTCCCATGGCCCTCGACGACGTCCACATCGCCCGGTGTGAGCCCGGCACCCGCGAGGGCCTGCCGGATCACCCGCTGCTGCGAGGGCCCGTTGGGGGCGGTCAGGCCGTTGGACGCGCCGTCGGAGTTGACGGCCGTGCCGCGCACCACGGCGAGCACGGGATGCCCCTGGGCCCGCGCCTGCGACAGGCGTTCCACGAGCAGCATGCCGACGCCCTCGGAGAACCCGGTGCCGTCGGCGGCGTCCGCGTACGGCTTGCAGCGGGCGTTCGGCGCCAGCCCCTTCTGCTTGTCGAACTCGTCGAACACCGACGGCGTCACCATCACCTGCACACCGCCCACGAGCGCCAGCGAGCATTCGCCGGAGCGCACCGCCTGCGCCGCCAGATGCAGCGCGACCAGCGACGACGAGCACGCCGTGTCCACCGTCACCGCCGGGCCCTCCAGCCCGAAGACGTAGGCGAGGCGACCGGACATCACACTGCTGGAGACGCCGGTCATCATGTGCCCCTCGACGCCGGCCCGCGCCAGGTCCGCCTCCGTGCCGTAGCCCGTCGACGCACCGCCGACGAACACGCCGACGGACGTGCCGCGCAGCGCGCCCGGCTCGATCCCGGCCCGTTCCAGGGTCTCCCAGGTCGTCTCCAGCAGCAGGCGCTGCTGCGGGTCCATCGCCAGCGCCTCGCGGGCGCTGATCCCGAAGAACGCCGGGTCGAACTCCGCGGCCCCCGCCAGGAACCCGCCCTGACGGGTGTAGTCGGCGCCGTCGCCGGCCGTCCATCCCCGGTCCGTGGGGAACGCGGCGATGCCGTCGCGGCCCTCGGCGACCAGGTCCCACAGACCGTCCGGGTCGCTGATGCCGCCCGGGTAGCGGCAGGCCATGCCGACGATCACGACCGGGTCGTCGTCGTCCGCGACCGCCGCCGGCACCGCGGCCGGCGCCTCGGCACGGCCACCGAGGAGTTCCTCGGCCAGGTGCCGGGCGAGGACCTGCGGCGTCGGATAGTCGAAGACCAGGGTGGCGGGCAGATTCAGGCCCGTGACCACGCTCAGCCGGTTGCGCAGGTCGACCGCCGTCAGCGAGTCGAACCCGAGCACCTTGAACACCGAGTCGTCGCGGACCGCCTGGGCACCGGTGTGCCCGAGCACCGCCGCGGCGTGCTCGCACACCAGGCCGGCCAGGGTCCGCTCCGCGTCGGTGGCGGACAGCGCCGCGAGCCGGCCGCGCAGCGCCGAGTCACCGGCCGCGACGGCAGCGCCCGCGGCGGTACGGCGCACCGTGCCGCCCAGACGTCGCAGCACCGGCGGCAGGTCACCGGCGGCGGCACGGGCCTTGAGCTGCCGGAAGTCCCACTGCACCGGCACGGTCGCGGCCTCGGTCGAGGCGAGGGCCGCGTCGAACAGCCCCAGGCCGTCCTGGGCGGGCAGCAGCACCAGACCCGTCCGGGCGATCCGGGCGAGATCGCTGTCGCCGACGTCGGCCATCATCGTGCTGCTGTCCCGGAGATCCCACGGGCCCCAGGCCAGCGAGTGGCCGGGCAGCCCCGACGCCACGCGGTGCTGGGCGAGGGCGTCCAGGAAGACGTTGGCCGCCGCGTAGTTGGCCTGGCCCGCGGAGCCCACGGTGCCCGCCATCGAGGAGAACAGCACGAAGGCCGCGAGGTCCGCGTCCCGGGTCAGCTCGTGCAGGTTCCACGCCGCGTCCACCTTCGGCCGCAGCACCCGGGTGACCCGCTCGGGGGTGAGGGCGTCCAGCACACAGTCGTCGAGCACACCGGCCGAGTGCACCACCCCGGTCAGCGGGTGCGCCGGGTCGACCCCGGCGAGCAGCGCCGCCAGGCTGTCCCGGTCGGCCGTGTCGCAGGCCACCAGGTTCACCTCGGCGCCGAGCGCGGCCAGTTCGGCGAGCAGCTCCGGCGCACCGGCCGCGTCCATGCCGCTGCGGCTGGCCAGGAGAAGGTGCCTGACACCGTGCCGGGTCACCAGGTGACGGGCCACCAGGGTGCCGATCGCGCCGGTGGCGCCGGTGAGCAGCACCGTGCCGTCGGGGTCGAGCGCGCGGGGCACGGTCAGCACGATCTTGCCGATCTGCTGCGCCTGCGCCAGCAGCCGGAACGCCTCGGGCGCCCGGAGCAGACTCAGCGCCCGCACCGGCAGCTGCTCCAGCCCGCCGTCCGCCAGGAGCCCCACCACCTCGGCGAGCATCTCGCCGAGCCGCTGCGGGCCCGCCTCGATCAGGTCGAACGCGCGGTAGGAGACACCGGGCAGGTCCCGCGCCACCTCGTCGGCCGAACGGATGTCGCTCTTGCCCATCTCGATGAACCGGCCGCCGCGCGGCAGCAGCCGCAGCGACGCGTCCACGAAGTCACCGGCCAGCGAGTCCAGGACGACGTCCATGCCCTCGCCGTCCGTGGCACGCAGGAACTCCCCTTCGAAGTCCAGGTCCCGCGAGGACGCCAGGTGCGCGTCGTCGAAGCCCGCGGCGCGCAGCACGGCGTGCTTGCCGGGCGACGCGGTGCCGTAGACCTCGGCGCCCAGGTGCCGGGCGATCCGCACGGCCGCGGTGCCCACACCGCCCGCCGCGGCGTGCACGAGCACCTTCTCCCCGGCCCGCAGCCCGGCGAGGTCGACCAGCCCGTAGTACGCCGTGAGGTAGGCGATCGGCACGGCGGCGGCCTGCTCGAACGACCAGCCCCGCGGCATCGGCACGACCATCCGCGCGTCGGCGACGGCCACCGGCCCGAACGACCGGTCCACCATGCCGAGAACACGGTCACCGGGCGCCAGCCCGGTCACGTCCGGGGCGACCTCCAGGACCACACCGGCAGCCTCGCTGCCGATGTGCCCCTCGTCGGGGTACGTACCCAGCGCGATCAGCACGTCCCGGAAGTTCAGGCCCGCGGCCCGCACCGAGATCCGCACCTGCCCGGCCGCCAGCGGCTCGCAGGCCTGCGGGAACGGCACCAGCGACAGATCGGCCAGGCCTCCCTTGCCCGGGGCGAGCTGCCACACGGCCTCACCGGCGGGCGGCGTCAGCGGCTCGCGGGGCACCGCGGCCAGCAGCGGCGTGAGCCGGTCACCGCCGCGCAGCGCCAACTGCTCCTGCGTACCGAGCGGTGCGCTCTCCAGGGCCCGCCAGGACTCCTCCGCACGCTCGGGACCGACAGCGGGGTCCAGGTCGACCAGACCGAACCGGCCGGGGTGCTCGGACTGCGCGGACCGCACCAGACCCCACACCGCGGCACCGGCCAGATCCCGCGGCCCGGACCCGACGGCCACCGCGCCACGGGTCAGGAGCACCAGCCGGGACGAGGCGAACCGCTCGTCCGCCGCCCAGCCGCGCACCAACTCCAGCGCCTCGACGACCTTCGCGTGCACGACATCGGCACCCAACTCGGCCTCCGCGCCGGGCAGGAAGGGCGCGAAGACGGCCTCCGGCAGGCCACCCGCCTCCTGCGCCCGCTCGGCGAGAGCGGCCACGTCCTGGTACACCGCGCACTCCCAGCCCGCGGCCCGCAGCGACACGGCGACATCCTCGGCGCCCTGCCCCACCACCGCGCACCGCGCCCCGCCGAGAACGTCGGCGGCGGGCACGGGCGACCAGTCGAGGCGGTACAGCGACCCCGAACCGCGCTGGGCGACGTCGGCGAGCTGCCCCGCCGTCACCTGACGGGCCACCAGCGAATCGACCGAGGCGACGGGGTTGCCCGACCGGTCGGCCAGCTCCACCCGCACCGACCCGGCGCCCACCGGCGAGATCTTCGCCCGCACCGAGGTGGCACCCACCGCGTGCAGCGCCACTCCCGACCAGGCGAACGGCAGCCACGGCCGGCCCTCCTCCGCCGTCAGCGGACCGAACCCGGCCGCGTGCAGGGCGGCGTCGAGCAGCGCCGGATGCACACCGAACCGAGCTGCCTCGGTGTGCTGTTCGGCCGGCAACTCGACCTCGGCGTATACCTCGTCGCCCTTCCGCCACACCGCCGACAGCCCCTGGAACGCGGGCCCGTACTCCAGCCCGCCCCGTGCCGCAGCCTCGTAGAAGCCCTCCACCGTGACAGGCTCGGCCCCCGCCGGAGGCCACTGGACCGACTCGAACGCCGGCTCCGGCAGCTCACGGGCCAGGGTGCCGTCGGCGTTGTGCGCCCACTGCTCCGACGGGTCGGCGTCCTCGGGCCGGGAGAAGACCTTCACGGCCCGGCGGCCGCTCTCGTCGACCTCGCCCACGACGACCTGCACCTGCACGCCGCCGCGCTCGGGCAGCTGCAACGGCGCCTGCAGCGTGAGTTCCTCCAGGAGCCCGCACCCGACATGGTCACCGGCCCGCAGGGCCAGCTCCACGAACGCGGTGCCGGGCAGCAGCACCGATCCCATCACCTGGTGGTCGACGAGCCAGCGCTGGCTGCCGCGAGCGAGCCGCCCGGTCAGCAGCACGCCACCGGAGCCCGGCAGATCCACCCCGGCCTTGAGCAGCGGATGCCCCGCCGCCCCGAGCCCGGCGGCCCTGACGTCGGCACCGCCGTCGAGGTCGTCCGGCCAGAAACGCTCGTGCTGGAAGGGGTAGGTGGGCAGGGGGGTGGGGCTGCCGGTGGGGAGGGTTTTGGTCCAGTCGGTGGTGTGTCCCTGGACGTGGAGCAGGGCGAGGTTGCGCAGCAGTTGAGTGTGGCTGCCGTGGTTGCGGGCGAGGGTGCCGACGACGATGCCGTTGTGTTCGGTGGCGGCGTTGGTGAGGGGCATCGAGAGCACCGGGTGGGCGCTGATTTCGATGTAGGTGGTGTGGTGGTCGGCGAGGAGGTGGGTGAGGGCTTGGTCGAAGCGGACGGTTTCGCGCAGGTTGCGGCACCAGTAGGTGCCGTCCAGTTCGGTGCCGTCGGTGGGCTGGCCGGTGACGGTGGAGTAGAAGGCGGTCTGGGTGGTGGTGGGGGTGATGTTGGTGAAGCCTGCCGCGAGGTCGGGCAGGAGGGGGTCCATGTGGGCGTGGTGGGAGGCGTAGTCGACGTTGACCTTGCGGGCGTAGACGCCGTCTTCGGTGAGGCGGGTGACGATCTCGGTGATGGCGTTGGCTTCGCCGGAGATGACCGTTGAGGTTGAGGTGTTGATGGCCGCGATGGAGAGGGCTTCGCCGTAGGGTGCGATGAACTTTTCGACTTCGGCCTGGGGGCGCTCGATGAGGGCCATGCCGCCACTGCCTGAGCAGGCCAGGACCGCCTGGGAGCGCTGGGCGACGATCTGCGCGCCGTGTTCCAGGGTGAGTGCGCCGGCGACGACGGCGGCGACGACTTCGCCTTGGGAGTGGCCGATGACGGCGTCGGGGTTGATGCCGTGGGAGCGCCAGAGGGCGGACAGGGCCACGCCCATGGCGAAGAGTGCGGGCTGGATGACATCGACCCGGTCGTGCGGCGGGTGGTCTCCACCCTCGCCGGTGAGGACTTCGCGTACAGACCAGCCGGTGAACGGCTTCAAAGCGGTGTCGCAGGCGTCGATCGTTTCGGCGAAGACGGGCGACTGGGCGAGCAGTTCGCGGCCCATGCCGATCCACTGGCTGCCCTGCCCGGGATAGACGAACACCGTCTTTCCCCGCGGCTGGGCCGTGCCGGTCACGACCTGCTCATGGGGCTGGCCTTCGGCGATCGCTCGCAGCGTCTCAACGGCCTGTTCCACCGACTCCGCGAGCACCGCAGCCCGGGAGTCGAAGTGCGTACGGTGCAGCGCAGCCGTGGCGGCCACATCCACCAGCGGCACCTCGTCGTGGTTCTCCAGCCAGTCCGCCCAGCGCCCTGCCTGTTCCCGCAGTGCGGCCTCGTTGCGGCCCGACACCACGATCGGCACCGGAAGCCGAGGAGCCTCAGCGGTCTCGGCCGTCTCGGCGGCGGGCGCCTCCTCGATCACTACATGCGCATTGGTGCCGCTGATGCCGAACGAGGAGATGCCGGCCCGCCGGGTCCGCTCGCCGCGCTCCCAGGGCAGGGCCTCCCGCAGCAGCTCCAGGCCGGAACCGTCCCACTGGATGTGGGGGCTCGGCTCGTCGGCGTGCAGGGTCTTCGGCAGGGTCTCGTGCTGGAGCGCCAGCACCATCTTCATGACGCCCGCGACACCGGCCGCCGCCTGCGAGTGGCCGATGTTGGACTTGGAGGAGCCCAGGTAGAGGGGGTGGTCCTGGGCGCGGGTGGGTCCGAAGACCTCGGCGAGGGCGCCGGCCTCGATGGGGTCGCCGAGGGTCGTGCCGGTGCCGTGGGCCTCGATGGCGTCGATGTCGTCCGGCGTGAGGCGTGCCGTCGCGAGGGCCTCGCGCACCACACGCTGCTGCGAGGGCCCGTGGGGAACGGTCAGGCCCTGGCTGCGGCCGTCCTGGTTGACGGCGCTGCCCCGGATGACGGCCAGCACGCGGTCGCCGTCGCGCTGGGCGTCGGAGAGGCGCTTCAGGACCAGCATGCCCGCGCCCTCCGACCAGCCCGCGCCGTCGGCGTCGGCGGAGAAGCTCTTGCAGCGGCCGTCGGCGGCCATGCCCTTGAACTGGCTGGACTCCACGAACAGCACAGGCGTGCTCATGACGGTGACCCCGCCGGCGAGGGCGGTGTCGCACTCGCCGTTGCGCAGCGCGCCCACCGCGGAATGCAGGGCGACGAGAGAGGACGAGCAGGCCGTGTCTATGGTCACGGCGGGGCCCTGGAGTCCCAGGACGTAGGAGACACGGCCGGAGATGACGCTGCTGGAGACACCGGTGCCCTGGTAGCCGTCCAGGTAGTCGAAGCCGGTCTGGTCGTCCGCGTAGTCCGAGCGCATGGCGCCGAGGTAGACGCCCGTCCGGCTGCCGCTCAGCGACTCCGGGCGCATTCCGGCCCGCTCCAGGGCCTCCCACACGGTCTCCAGCACGATCCGCTGCTGCGGGTCCATCGACTGCGCCTCACGCGGAGGGACGCCGAAGAAGTCCGCGTCGAAGCCTTCGACGTCGTCGATGAATCCGCCCTCACGGGCGTAGGACTTGCCGGGGGTCTGCGGTGTCGGGTCGTACAGGTCCAGGGCGTCCCATCGGGCGGGGAAACCGCCGATGGCGTCCCGTCCCTCGTTCAGCAGGTCCCAGTACTCCTCGGGGTTGGCGATCCCGCCGGGGAAACGACAGGCCATCGACACGATCGCGATCGGTTCGGTGCGCTGTTCCTCCAGCTCGGCGTTGCGCTGCTGAAGCTGCAGCACCGCGGCCATCGCGCGACGCAGGCGGTCATCGTTCCCGGGCCTGTTCACATCCGTCATTCGACTCGACTCCGTCACTTTTCCCTACGGCGGGTACTGGAAACGCAAGAGAGCCGTATCGCCAACGGGCGATACGGCTCTTGAAGAAATTCTATGAGTATTCGGGGGTGTGTTTTGAATTATGGCACACCACGCCTGTTCGAACAGTGTGACAGCAGACCCGCTCCGCCGTCAATGTTGTTCTGGCCGGAGGTGCGAGCTCAAGAATCGCTCGAAAAGAAATCAATCGCTTTTCGAGCGATTCTCAGTTTTCCTTGGTTCCTTTGGCGCGCATGCCGGCGATCATGCAACTCAGGCCGAACTCGAAGTGGTCGTCCCAGGCCCGGGACTCCCCGGCCTCCAGGTTGGCCCGCATGCGCGGATAGGCGTCGCCGACGAGTTCGAGCACCGGAGACAGCCAGATCTCCTTGATGTCGTCCGGCTGCAGCTCCGTCTCGCGCATCTTCAGGATCCACTTCACCTCGTCCGCCGCGAATCCGAGGACGAAGTTCACCAGGGTGCCCGCCGCCCGGTAGGCATCGGGCGGGCCGAACCCGCCCGCTTCGACGAGCACGGTCAGCTGCTCGTGCAGCGCCAGCGAATTCGGGCCGACCAGTGCGAAGCTGCCGGCCAGCTGGCTGGTCCAGGGGTGTTCACGGATGATGCGGCGCAGGTCCTGGGAGATGTGCTCGATCTGCTCACCCCAGTCGGCGTCCGGCTTGGGCGTCAGGTCGAGCTCGCCGAACGCCTCGTCGAGGGCGAATTCGAGCACCGCGTCCTTGGTGGGGACGTGCCAGTACAAGGACATCGCCGCGACACCGAGCTCGGCGGCGAGGCGCCGCATGGAGAGGGCACCGAGGCCTTCCCGGTCGAGCAGACGGACAGCCGCCGCGACGATCTGATCACGGCTCAGGGGATTCTGACCGCTGGGCGGCCGCCGGGCCGGCCTGGACAGCCAGATGCTGTCCAGGCGCGGTTCGGGAAGGTTGCGGGACATGGGATCAAGATACGCCCGTGGTGTCCGGCGTCTTTTCGGCCCCTGGAGCGGGCGCCTGCGCCGTGGCCTCGGCGGACTGCGTCGCGGCCTCCTCGGGCGGGACCGAGTTCCTGCGCAGCAGCGCCCAGGCCACCAAACCGGCGGCGACGGCGGCCGCGGCACCGATGCGCATGCTCACCGAGAAGCCGGAGACGAACGCGTCCCTCACCTGCTCGACGAGCTGTGACGGGTCCTCGCCGGCGGCGGCGACGCCCAGGGCCTGCCCGATGGAGTGCGTCGCCTCGTCAGGAATGGCGTCCGGCAGACGCGAGGCGAACAGCCCGGCGGCGAGGCTGCCCATCACGGCCACACCACAGGCACTGCCGAACTCCTGCATCGTGGAGTTGAGCCCGCCGGCCACCCCGGCGCGTTCCACCGGAATCGCGCTCACCATGGCGGTCGACGCCGTCGGCATGGCGATGCCGGCGCCCGCGCCCATCACGGCCAGTCCGGCCAGGGCCAGGAGGTAGCCGGAACCCTCGCCCAGGAAGCTCAGTGTCACCAGACCGGCACCCATCACGGCCAGACCCGTGGCCATCGTGGCGGGAGTGCCGATCTTCTCCGCGATCTTCGGGCCGAACGGCGTCATCACCATGAGCGCGAGCGCCATGGGCACGACGCCGAGGCCGGCCTCCAGCGGGCTGTAGTCCAGGACGAACTGCAGGTACTGGGTGAACAGGAACAGCGAGCCGGAGAGCGCGAGATAGGTCAGCGCCGTACTGCCGACGGCTCCGCTGAACGCGGGGTTCCTGAAGAGGGCCACGTCGAGCATGGGTTCCTCGCAGCGGCGCTCCCAGTACGTGAAGGAGATCAGCGCCGCCGCGCCGACCGCGAAGGGGATCAGCGTCTGCGGGGAGCTCCAGCCGTGCTCCGGCACGGAGATGATCGCGTACACCAGGCCGACGCTCATCAGGATGGACAGTGCCACACCGGGGACATCGGTCCGGCGGACCTGCGGGTCGCGCGACTCGGGGATCAGGATGATCATCGAGATCAGCGCGGCGAGCCCGACCGGCACGTTGATCAGCAGGACCGAACCCCACCAGAAGTGGTCGAGCATGAAGCCGCCGAGCACAGGCCCGAGGGCCACGGCGGCCGCGGCCACACCGGTCCACACGCCGATGGCCTTCGGCCGCTCCTTCTCGTCGAACACCTGCATGAGCACGGCCAGGGTGCTGGGCATCAGCAGCGCGGCGCCCACACCCATGCCGACCCGTCCCGCGATCAACTGTGCCGGGCTGTCGGCCATCGAGGCCACACCGGAACAGATGGTGAACAGCGCCACGCCGATCAGGAGCGCCTTGCGGCGCCCGATCCGGTCGGCCAGGGAGCCCGTCGTCATGAGCAGGCCGCCCACCGCCAGCGTGTAGCCGTTCATCACCCACTGGATCGCCGAGGTCGAGGCGTTGAGTGATTCCGTCATCGACGGGATCGCCACGGTCAGCACCGTGTTGTCCAGCAGCACCAGCATCACGGCGAGGCAGAGGGTGCTCAGGATCAGCCAGCGCTGCGGGTGGGGGGCGGGCCCCGCGGCCGGATCCTGCGTCTCCGCAGCCGTCCGCGGCTCAGAGGCCTCAGTCATGGAGGCTCCCTTCCAAAAGCTTTGACTTACTACGTAAGGGGAGTACGGTACACTGTAAGCGGGAAGAGGTTGCACCGCAATGACGCCCCATGAGTATGGGGTGTCTGCACGAGTTATGAAGGGGTGGTTCCGGTATCACTCGACTCGCTCTCGAGGGCGGCGCGGTGAAACGGACTTCCCTGGCCGACAGGTACCGGGTGCGGTGGCTGGAACGCGCATTTCGCGCGGATCGTCACTGCTTTATTCGAGGGGGTGTCAGGTGATTCTCAAGTGAGACTCAAGCGCTTTTCGAGCGGTGGTTCCGCTCGACTCCATTCCTCTCGACCCAGGAGCGACGTATGGCTGACGTGACCAAGCGCAATGCAGCAGACACCGACGTGAAGCTTCAGTTCAAGGAAGTGCTCGAGCGCAAGCAGCGCCGGCAGCGGTCCGGGGAGGCTCACGGCGACAGGGGCCTGCAGGCCAAGGGTGTGAGCGGCCCGGTGCCGCAGAAGAAAATCTTCCGTCGCAAGACCGGCTGACCATCCCCCGTTGTAAGCCGGGCGGCGGAGCAGGAGCCCCGGCGGTCCCGTCCTCAGTGACGGACCGTCGGGGCATCCGTATGTCCTGGACGCGAAGCAAAAACAGACAATCTTGACTGTTTCTGCCGGGGTCTCGATGTCGTGAAGAGCCCCTGGACAGCGCACTGATTCTGGCTGCCGCCTGGGCCCACCTTGGCATTTTCGGTGCGGAGGGCTCCCGTAATAAACCGTCATGATGGTTTACTGATCCTACGAAGCATGTCCGCTCGCGGTCCCCTGTGTGCGGACTGTCGTGCCGGGCGGCTGTCCCGCGATCAGGAGACTTCTCGATGGTGAAGCAGGAACGAGCGGCGCACACTCGGCAGACGTTGGTCCGAGCCGCCGGCGAGGAGTTCGCCCGCGGGGGCTACGAGCCGGTGTCGCTCAGCAGGATCAGCAAACGGGCCGGGGTCAGCTACGGCGGCCTGCACCACCACTTCGCCGGCAAGCAGGACCTGGCCCGGGCGGTCGTGGCGGAGGCCGCCGCCATCCTGCGTGACGAGGTGTGCGCGGACACCGGCTCCGCGCCCGGTGACGGCGGGCGCGGAGCCCTGGCGCGGCTCGTCGGGTCCACCTACCGCCTGGTGGACCGGATCGACCGGGACGCGGTGGTTCAGGCGGGGTTCGTCCTCACTCTGGACCTCTCCAGCCCCGACCTCGGAGAGGACCTGCGCGAGCGGTGGCGGCGCTGGGTCGAGCAGATCCTGGACGAGGCCGAGCGGGCGCAGGAGCTCGGCGCGGGCATCCGCGGTGCCGACGTCGCGACGGCCGTGGTGGCGGCGACCGTGGGATTCGAGGCGCTCAGCGTGCGGGACCGGGCCTGGCTGAAGCCGGATGTCGTCGTCCGCTTCTGGCGGCTGATCCTGCCGCGCGTCGCCTCGCCGGAGACGGCGGCCGCCCTGCATGCCGTCGGCTGCCCGCCCGTCGCGTGCGAGCCGGCGGTGTGATCCCCGGGACGGCGCCGCGCCCCCCGGGGCGGGCTGGCCGTCCCCGATCGAGGCAAAAAAAGTCATCGCGTTCTCTTTTTGGCCTCGCATCAGCAAGGATGCCCCCTGATCGGGCCGAAAGAGTGGTCGATTTGCCCGATTAGGTCGGGTTCACCGGCACACTCCGTGCATTGACAAACCGATCGTACTGTTTTTTACTTCGGCGAGAGGTTGCACAACAAACAGGGGAGAGAGTTGTGGACATCGGGGTCTTGGGGGCTCTGGAGGTGAAGGTGCGGGGTGTGTCGATCACACCCACGGCACCCAAACCGCGGCAGGTACTGGCGATGCTCGCCTCGCGCGTCAACCGGCTGGTGCCGGTGGAGGTGCTGACCGAGGAGCTGTGGGGAAGCTGCCCGCCCCGCAGCGCCCGCACGACGCTGCAGACCTACGTGCTGCAGCTGCGGGAGCTGATCGCCGCCGCTCTGGCCTCGCGGCCGGCGACGGACGAGCAGGAGCCCCAGGACACCGGAGCGAAGGACGTCCTGATGACGCTGCCCGGCGGCTACCGCCTGGTGGGCGGCGAAGGAGCCTGCGACGTCCGGGAGTTCGAGCTGCTGGCCGGGCGCGGCTACCGCGCCATGGACGCGGGCGACTTCACCGAGGCGTCCACGCTGCTGCGGCAGGCCCTCGGCCTCTGGTCGGGCGAGGCCTTCGCCGACGTCCGCACGGGCGCACAACTGCAGTCGGAGGCATGGCGACTGGAGGAGTCACGCCTGTGCGCGCTGGAGCAGTGCTTCGAGGCGGAGCTGCGGCTCGGCCGGCACCGTGAACTGCTGTCGGAACTGACGGTGCTGGTGAACCGGTACGGCACGCACGAGAACCTGCACGCCCAGTTCATGCTCGCGCTGTACCGCTCCGGACGGCGTGGCGAGGCCCTGCACGCCTACCAGCGCCTGCGCGCCACCCTCGTCCGCGATCTGGGGATCGAACCCTCCGCGCACGTACGCAGGTTGCAGCGCTCCATCCTCATGGCGGCGCCGGACGCCCCCGCCGCTTCCGTGCCCTCCCTGACCGGGTGAACCGGACCCATCAGCCATCGCCGTACGGATTCGACACGGCCTCGCCCATGCTTCCGCCGCGGCCAGCACGTGACTTGGAGAGAAGCCATCGTGTTCAACAACCCGAACCCGGCCCAGTCGGCACCCGGCGGTGACGTGCCGCTCGTTCTCGACACACTGCGCGAGATGCTCGGCGCGATCCTGCGCTGCGACCCGTGGGAGATCGACGAGAAGGCCACCTTCCACGTCCTGGGCCTCGACTCCATCCTCGGAGCCGAATTCGTGGACGCCATCAACACCCGGTACGGCCTCAAAGAGGAAGCCTTCACCCTCTACGACCACCCCACCCCCGCCGCCATGGCCACCCATGTCGTCGCCCGCACCTCGGCGAGGACCCCGGCCGCGCCCGGCCCGGGCCGCGCGGCCGGGCCCCGTGCCGGTCTCGACACCCTGCTCGACGCCGTCCGCGACGACCGGCTGAGCGTCGACGAGGCCGTCGCTCTGCTCGCCGCGGACAGGGCCTGAAGCGCCTGCCGCACATGCGTATGGACAACAGGGAGATCCTGACTCGGTTCAAGGACGGCACCCTCGGCAGGCAACAGGCCGTCGAGCTCCTCACCGAAGGAGCCGGCCCGCCCCCGCCGCCCGTCCCCCTCACCGCCCGGCCCGAACCCGCAGCCCCCCGCACCCCGCCCGCGGGCTGCGCCGTCATCGGCATCGCCGGACGCTATCCGCACGCCGGTGACCTCGACGCCTTGCGGCGTCTGCTGCGCACCGGACCGGACGCACCCGCCACCCCGCCGCCCGGCCGCCTGATCGACGAACACGGCCGCACCGGCCACTACCTCGACCGGGTCGCCGACTTCGACCCCGACTTCTTCCGGCTGACCGCCAGGGAAGCCGCCCTCACCGACCCCCAGGAACGCCTCTTCCTCGAAGTCGCCTGGCAGGTGATGGAGGACGCGGGCTACACCGGAGCCCGCCTCGACGCCCTGGTCGGCGCCGACGGCGAATCGCGCAGTGTCGGCGTGTACACGGCGGTGAGCTCCTGCGACTACGCCCTGCTGGCCGCGGAGCTGTGGGCCGACGGCCACCGGGCCATGCCCCGCAGCGGCCACGGGAGCGTGGCGCACCCGCTCTCCGCGCTGCTCGACCTGCGGGGCCCCAACTGGTCGGTGGACACCGCCGACTCGTCCTTCCTCGTCGCCCTGCACCAGGCGATCGGCGCGCTGGAGTCCGGCGAATGCGCCGCCGCGCTCGTCGGTGCTGTGGAGCTGCGGCTGCACCCCTCCCGCCAGTTCCCCGGAGCCGGAGAAGGCGTGGGCGCCCTGCTCCTCAAGCCACTGGACCGGGCACGGGCGGACGGCGACACCGTCCACGCCGTCATCCGCTCCAGCGCCGTGGGCCGCACCGGCCGCGCCGGGAACACCGGGCCCGCCCACCGCACGGAACAGCCCGGCCACGCCGGACCCGGCGGGCAGACCCGCAGCCCCGGCGAAGACCGCCTGGTGCGCCGCGCCCTGGCAGCCGCCGCGATCGACGCGGACACGGTCACCGTGCTGGAGACACCCGACAGCGCGGCACGCACCACCGGCCGGGCCGGAGCGGCCACCGGGGTCGCCGCCCTCACCCGGGCGGTGCTGCGGCTCGGCGAAGAGGCCGGCCGGGACGCCTCGGTACCGCACCGGGCCGTGATCACCGCCGGAAGCGAGGCCGGCACCCGGGCCTGTGTCGTCGTCGAGGCAGGTCCGGCGCAGCCGCCCGCCCGCCCGAAGACGGAGACGGACCCCTTCACCGGGCGGCCGCCGGTGGAGCACGGTGAGGACCGGGGTGCCGCCCCCGAGCTGATCCTGCTGTCGGCACCCACCCCCGGCCACCTCGCCGCCACCGCCCGCCGCCTGGCCGACTGGCTCGGTGCCGGCCGGGCAGCGGATCTGCCCGCTCTCGCCCACGCCCTGCGCACCGGCCGCGCCGCGCTGCCCTGCCGCCTCGCCGTCACCGCTCGCAGCCACCGGGAACTGGCCGAACTGCTGGGGGACTTCGCCGCCGGGGCGCCCGGTGACCGCGCGGGCCGGCGCCTGCGGGTGGCGGACCTGCGGACCGCACCGGCCGATCCGCTGCTCCTCGACGAGGCGCCCGAGACCCGCGCTTACCTGTCCGCGCTGTGGCGAGCCGGACGCCTGGAACAGCTCGCCGGACTGTGGGCCGGCGGCGTCGACGTGACGCGGACGGCGGAGACCGCCGACGGCCGCGAACCCGGGCCGCGCTCCGTGCCGCCCCGCTCCGCCCTGCTGCCCCGGCCGCTGTGGCTGGGCCGCGACACGGAAGCGGACGTGGAGCCACCGACGTGATCACGGACATCGGCCGGAGCGAGGACCCGGACCGCCCCGTCCAGCTGTGGTTCTGCGCCAACGACGACCTGCCGCCGGACCACGCGGCCCTGCTCGCCGCCCACTGGTTCGACGAGGAGGAGAAACGGACGGCACAGGCCTTCCTCTTCGAACGCGACCGGCGCCAGTACCTGGTCGCCCACACCCTGGTGCGCCGCGTACTGGCGCTGGAGACCGGCCTCGCCGAGGACGAACTGCACTTCTGGCGTTCCTCGCGCGGCCGGCCCTTCCTGCGCGTGCCGGCGGGCGGACTCCTGCGCGGCGGACGGCAACTGGACTTCAACCTGTCGCACGCCAGTGGCTGCAACCTGCTGGGCGTGACCCGCGCGCACACCATCGGCGTCGACGTGGAGCGGCTCGACCGGGACCCGCGCTCCTTCCACACGATCCTGCAGACCTTCGCGGCACGGGAGCGGCACTGGGTGGCCGAAGCGGCCACCGGAGCGGCGCGCGACCGCAGGACGATGCGGCTGTGGACTCTGAAAGAGGCCTACGCGAAAGCGCGCGGGCTCGGACTCGGGCTGCCGTTCGACTCGTTCTCCTTCACGCTGGCCGAGGACCGCGGTGTGCTCGGATTCGAGCCGCCCGCCGACGACCGGTACGGGCAGTGGACGTTCGTCGAACTCGAGCCCGCGCCCGACGTCCTGGCCGCCGTGGTCATCCAGACCGACCCCTTCACGGATCCCGTGATGCACCTGCACCGCGGATTTCCGTGGGCACGGACGGCACCGCACCGCGTCGCCCTGCCCGCGCCGGCGGCCGTCGCCGCGACACCGGCCTACCGGTGACCGCCCCGCGTTTGCTTTCTCCAGCGAATTCAGGGCCGCACTCCAGCAATTCACGAGCCGTACCACGCCAATCTGCGAGCAGCGAATTCAGCCGTCCATAACCGCTGGAGAAGAACTGGAGAATCAAGCGTGCACACTCTGTGTCCCGCTAGCGTGCAAAGAACCAAGCGTGTGTGCCCATGGAGTGCATCTCGCCGACACCGGGGGAGAACATGAAGATTCAGGTACTGGGACCGCTGAGGGCGGAAGTCAACGGCGGATCGATCGTTCCCACGGCCGGCAAGCCGCGTCAGCTGCTTTCCCTGCTGGCCCTCTACCGAGGACGTGTCGTGCCGGTGCAGACCCTCATGGAGGAGATATGGGGGGTCGAGCCGCCGCTGAGCTCGCTCACCACGCTCCAGACCTACATCCTCCAGCTGCGCCGCCGCCTCGGCACCGCCATGGGCCCGGACGTCCCCGGAAACGCCAAGGACATCCTGGCCACCCGGCACGGCGGCTACGTGCTGCAGATCCCCTCGGACTGCATCGACGTGCACGAGTACGAGCGGCTGGTGGCGGAGGGACGCAACGCCTTCGAGGCCGGTGACGCCGCCCTCGCCTCCGACCGGTTCCGCGCGGCCCTCGATCTGTGGGACGGTGCCGCCCTGGTGGACGTGCGTCTCGGACCCGTCCTCGACATCGAGGTCGTACGGCTCGAGGAGAGCCGGCTGGTCACCACCGAGCGCCGCATCGACGCCGACCTGCGTCTCGGTCGGCACGCCGAACTGCTGGGTGAGCTGCGCCAGTTGACGATGCATCACCCGCTGCACGAGGGGCTGCACGCGCAGTTCATCCTGGCGCAGTACCGCTCCGGACGGCAGGCCGCCGCTCTGGGTGCGTACCGCGGGCTGTGCGGCCGGCTGCGCGAGGAGCTCGGCGTCGAGCCCGCCCCGCAACTCCAGCGGCTGTACCAGGCGATGCTCACCACGGCTCCCCAGCTCGACATCCTGGCCGGCCCGCGCGGCGCCTCCACGTTCGACCTCTTCGCCGCCTGAGCGCACGCGCACCGACGCGACCTGCTGTCGAGGCGGTGCTCAAGGCGTCCTCGTCCCTCCCTCTAGTGATTCAGGACACAGTCGGCACGACGGCCTCGGCCCGCCGGAGCCCGAGGCCCGTGACGCCATGGGGCCCCCGCCCCGGGCTGTGACTTGGAGGAGGGCGGACGGATGCCTGCCGAGCGGATGCGCTGTGCGCAGCACGACGTGGTGATCGCCGCCCCCGCGGGCGTGGTCTACGGGCTGGTGGCCGATGCCGTCCACTGGCCCCGGTACTTCCCGTCCGTCGTGCACGTCGAACAGCTGGAGTCCGACGGGCGGCAGGAACGGCACCGCCTGTGGGACACCGCCGAGGGCCAGGTGCGCTCGTGGACGACGCGCCTGGTCTTCTCGTCCGACCTGCGGCGGGTGGACTTCTGGCAGGAGCAGCCGGCAGCACCGCTCACGAGCATGCACGGTTCCTGGACCGTCGAAGCCCTCGACGAGCGGCGCACCCGGCTGACCCTGAACCGCACCTTCACCGTCGCCCGCGACGACCCGGCGAGCGCCGCCCGGGCGGAGCGGGCCCTCGACACCACCGCCCGCATGGATCTGGAGGGTGTGCGCCACCACGCGCAGCACTGGGGCGACCTCGACGGACTCATGCTGTCCTTCGAGGACTCCGCCCGCGTCAAGGGGCCCGCCGAGCTCGTCTACGACGTGCTGTACCGAGTCCGGGACTGGCCCCAGCTCCTGCCCCAGATCGCCCGCGCCGACGTGCGGGAGGACCCGCCCGGTGTGCAGCTGGTCCGCGGGCAGACCCACGCGACGGGCCGGCTGCCCGCCCGCACCACCGAGGCCGTACGCATCTGCTTCCCCCACGCCGGACGCATCGTGTTCAAACTGACCGCCCCGCCGGGCCCGCTGGTGGCCCACACCGGGGAGTGGTCCGTCGTGCCGGACACGGCGGGCGTGACCGTCACCGCCCAGCACCGTGCCGTCCTCGACCCGGACCGCATCGAAGCCGTTCTCGGCGCCGGCACGGACACCGCCCAGGCCCGGCGCCACGTGCGGGAGAGCCTCGGCCAGGAGAGCCGGGCGGTACTCGAACTGGCCAGGCAACACGCGGAGAGCGCGGTCCGGGTGCTGTGACCCGCGTGCCGCGGTGGATTCGCCACGAGGACACGAGAGGGTGCCCATGAAATCCGACCCGCACATCCGGGACATCCCCCGGCCCGCACTCCTGGCCTGCGGCTGCGCCGACCGAGGCGGAAAGCCCGGCGTCCGCGGCGACCTCGCGGTGCTGTTCCCCGACTGGGACGGCCGCCCACCCACCACGACCAGGACCCTGTACGGCTCGTTCCCCGCCTTCCGGGCCGCCTTCGACGCCCTGCGCGACGCCCTGGACTGCTGTCTGCCCGTACCGCTGGTCGCCGCCGTGTTCGCGCCCCCGCACGGAGTCGACGCCCGGCTGCTCGAAGACCCCCGGTACGGCAAGCCCGCGCTGTTCGGGTACCAGGTGGGCCTGTTCCGCCTCTGGCACGCCCTCGGCATCGACGCCACCGCGGTCACCGGACACGGCATCGGCGCGCTCGCGGCGGCCCACGTGGCAGGAGCCCTCGGTCTGCGTGACGCCGCCCACCTGACCCTCACTCAGGAAGGCGGCCCCTGCACCGCGCCCACCTCGCACCCCGTGGGCTTCGGCAGGCTCCTGCGGTGCGAACCCGTCCGGGAGATGCCCCAGGCCGCCCCCGAACCCCGGGCCCTGCTGGCGGCCTTCCGCCAACTCCAGGTGCGGGGACCCGAGATCGACTGGAAAAGGCTCCTGGCATCGGGATCCGCTTCAGGGCCGCTAGAGGAATCCGGCCTCAGCTCCCTGAGTGCCTAGTCTGGCCGCAAGGATCCCGGCCGACCCCCCACGCCCGCACGCCGCCCCGGGTGAGCCCCGGGCGGCACGCCCGCGAGTACACCGTCACGACACCCGTCCTGCCGTCCCGCCGGCGGCGTCCGCGCGCGACAGCCGGACGGCACGACAGATCACGACACACCGAGGGGAAAGGGGGCACGGATGACCACCGACGGCCACCACCCCTCCGACGCGCCCGCCCCCGTCCCGGGACACCCGCCGGCACCCGAACCGGGGGCCGTGACCGTGACCGTGACCTTCGCCGGCACCCCCGAGACACGGCAGGCCGTCGTGCACGTCCACGGCCCCGCACCGACCGGCGCCCTCGGCACCGGCACCGCACCCGCCGCCCGCCACACCGGGCACGCGACGGTCTCGCCCGCGTTCGCCGGGCCCCTCGCCGACCGGCTCACCCGCTCCCCGGCCCCGTCACCCGCCCCCACCCGGGTCGAACCTCCGGAGACCTTCGCCGTCACCCCCCTGCAACGCGATGTCCTCGCCGACGCCGTCCACCACCCGGACCACCATGTGGAGCAGCTCGCCTGGCGCTGGCACGGCCCGCTGGACACCGGCCGCTTCACCGCCGCCTGGCAGTCCGTCTTCGACCGGGAGACCGTGCTGCGCGCCGCGTTCGACTGGGACCCGCACCCCACAGTCACCGTGCACCGCCACGCCACCCCGGAGGTCGTACGGCACGCACACGGAACCTTCCCCGGCCGCGCCGCCCTGATGGAACACGAGCGGGTACGCGGCTTCGACCTGCGCCGCCCCGGGCTGCTGCGCGCCGCCCTCCTCGACGGGGCACCCCCGGGCACGCCGGGCGGTACCGCGCCCACCGAGGTCCTGCTCACCTACCACCGCGCCCTGCTCGACCACTGGAGCGTGCACGCCCTGCTCCGTGAGTTCTACCGCGCCTACTGCGCCGAGGGCGTCCTGCCCGGCGGCGAGCGCCGCCCCGACCTGCGCGACTACGTCCGCTGGCTGGGAGACCAGGACCCGTCCGCCGCCCGGGACTTCTGGTCCCGGGAGGCGGCACGTCCCGCCGTGCGCCTGCCGCGGGCCGAACCCGGCGCCACCACCGGGCAGACCGGCACCGGACGCATCCGGGTCCGGCTCACCGGCGACGAGGTGGCACGCCTGGCCGCATGGGTGGCGCACCAGGGCGCCACCGAGAGCGTCGCCGTGCACGCGGTGTGGGCGATGCTCCTGCACCGCGCGTCGGACGCCGCCGCGGAGCCCGCCCGGGTGCGCTTCGGCGTCACGGTCTCCGGCCGGGGCGTCTTCCTCGGGGACATCGAGCGCACCCCCGGCCCCTTCGCCAGCCCCCTGCCGGTGTCCGTCGAGGTGGACCCGCACGCCCCGGTCTCCCGGCTGCTGTGGGCCCTGCGCGACTGCGCCCTGGACGTGTCCGGGTACGAGTGGGTCGCCGCGGGCCAGATCCGCGACTGGCTCGCGCAGGGCCCGGCCGCGCCGCAGGACGAGGCGGAGGCCGTGCTCGCCGACTCCCTGCTGGTCTTCGAGCACCGCACGCGCGGGCTCGGCGAACTCGGCCCGGGCCTCGCCGCGCGGGGCATCCGTGTCGACACCCCGGACCTCGTCCCCGCCCGCCCCCCGGTCCCGATCGGCATCGTCGTCCACCACGACGACCAGGGCGGCTTGGTCCTGACGTGCGTGCACGACCGCGCCCGCCTCGACGACGCCCGCGCCTTCGCCCTGCTGTCGGCGAGCGCCCAACTGCTGCGCGAACTGCCGGACACCGCAGGGGAGTCGGTGACCGTCGCCGCCCTCCTCGACGGCCTGCCCGGCACCGACCAGCCCCGCCTGCACGAACGGCCCGTACCCCCGGCGGGGGAGGGCGGCCCGCTGGTCACACTGCGGGCGGCCACCGCACCCCGCACCGGGACCGCCTGCCTGGTCACCCCGCCGGGCACCCCCGCCTCCTGGCTCGCCGGGCTCGTCAGGGGCACCACCGGAGCGCATGCCGTCGTGGCGCTCCACCCGGCGGCCCACGGGACCCGGACCTGCGTCACGGCCCTCCGCCACCATCTGCGCACCACCGACGGCCCGCTGGTGCTGGCCGGCGTCTCCGGAGTAGGCGCCGTGGCCTGCGACATCGCCCTGGGCCTCGCGGAGGACGGCGGCCAGCCCCCGCCCGTGGTCCTGGCCGGCGGCGACTCGGTCGGCGCCCTGGCGCACGCGATTGAGACAACCTTGAAACGGACTGAGGCCAAACTCGAGCGGCCCTCGAGGGGGCAGTGATGCCCTGGGGTACGGGACTTGCCGTCGAACGCCAGGAGGCAGCCATGGCTGACACGCCCCCCGCGAACCATGCCGAGGAGGAGGAGGCTAAGCGCCGTTTCCAGGAGGCCCTTGAGAAGAAGGCGCGCACCTCACAGGCACGCGCGGCTCACGAAGAGGGCCGACTGAAAGTCAAGAACATGAGTGGCAACGCCGGTCAGAAGAAGTTCTTCAGGCGCAAGACCGGCTGACGGCCCCCGGCCGCCGCGCATGGTGCACCGACGCCGTGCCCCGATCTCCGCATCGGGGCACGGCGTCGTCGTTTCTCCGCGGTGCGACCGGGCGCCGAGGCGCCTTCGACCAGAACTCCACCGGCGCGGCCTACCGTCCCAGTGTTTTCCGCGGTGGCCGGCCACCGCGGACGCACCTACCGACCTACCGAAGGGGATTCGATGGACATCACCACGACTGTCTGGAAGGACGCCATGCAGCAGGAGGGCCTCACGGCCACTCCGGGGCACCCGGCGGGCGCGGTGGACCTCACCGCCGACCTCCCCACGGGCGACTCCGTGGCGGCCTCCACCCTCTCCACGCAGCCGTTCTTCAACTGCTGCGGCTGACGACCCAGGCGGCTCACCGCCGCAGCGGTCGTGGGGTGGCCGCGCGACTGCGGCCACCCCGCGCACCATCCGGCGCCGGATCGTCGCGCCCCGGCCGGCCCCGGCCCGCCGCGCCCGGACCTCCCGGCGCGGACCCGCGAACGCGGCGGACCCACCCGGTCGGAAAGGACATCCCATGCCGTTCAGCAGCCCGCCCGGCGGACACCCGGACTCCCTTCCCTCCGGCTTCTGGGCCGCGGCCTGCTACGCACGGGAACGCCTCGCCGCCCCCTGCGCGCCCGCCGACCCGCCGGACCCGCAACAGGCGGCGGCCCGGCTCGCCCGCTGGCGCGCCCTGGCGCCCTTCAGGGGACCGGAGGAACACTTCACCGCCGGACTGCGCGCGGTCGCCGTGACGGCCCCGGCGCTGCACCGGCTGCTCGGCGAGGACCCCGAGGCACTCGCCGCCCGCCTGCCCGGCCCCCCGGGATGGGCGGACCGGGTGCGCTCGGCCCGCCCCGAAGCCGACCGGACGGACCAGCAACCGCTGCCCGGCCTGCTGCGCGTCGCCGAACCCCTCGTACGGCAGGCCCAGGACCGGCTGCGCGGCGCCCTGCACGATCTCGGCCCGTTCCCCGCGGAACTGGACGGCCTGGCCGAGGCCCTGACGGCGAGCGTGCCGGTCACCCGGCTTGCCGTGGTGCTGAAGCCCACCATGATCCTGGAGATCAACCTGGCCCGCGTCCAGGGCCGGCTGACGGCCGGGGCGACCGCCGAGGAGCGCTACCGGCTCTTCGTCGACACCCTGACCGAACCCCGCGAACAGCACCGCCTATGGACGCGGTACCCGGTACTGGCCCGCTGCGTGACCGAACTGCTCGACGACTGGGTGGCGGACCGCACGCGCCTCGCCCGGCACCTGCGCGACGACCTCGACGCGCTCTGCGACGACCTGCTCCGCGGCGTCAGACCGGGCGGCGTGGCAGCGGTCGGTTTCGGCCAGGGCGACGTCCACCGCCGGGGCAGCTCGGTGTGCCGCGTCGACTTCCGCGACGCGCCCCCCGTGTTCTACAAGCCGCGCTCGCTCGCCGTGGACGAGCAGTTCGGCAGGCTGCTGCACCGCTTCGGCCAGGACAGCCCGCACGCCCTGCGCACCCCGCGCACACTGACCCGCCAGGACCACGGCTGGGCGGAGTGCGTGACGGCACGGCCCTGCGACGAACCCGACGGCGTGGCCCGCTTCTACTGGCGCACCGGCGCGCTGCTGGCCCTGGTGCACGCCCTGCGCGGCACCGACTTCCACCACGAGAACGTCATGGCCGTCGGAGAGCACCCCGTGCTCGTCGACCTCGAGGCACTGCTGCACCCCCGCGCCCCCCACGGGACGTCACCCACCAGCGCGGCAGGCCCCCAGGAGGAGCCGGCCCTGTCCGTCCTGCGCGAGTCGGTGCGGTCCACCTCACTGCTGCCGACCAAGGTGGTGCTGGAGGGGGCTCCGGCCGGGACGCCCGTCGGCGACTACAGCGGACTCGACGGCGCGGCCGGCCAGCTGTCCGTCACCCCGGTCCCCGTCGAGAAGAACCCGGGGACCGACGAGGTGCACATCGTGTGGGAGCACGTGCGCACGCCCGGCTCGCAGAACCGGCCGCGGCTGCCGGACGGTACGCCCGCCCGGCCCGCCGACCACCTCGCCGACGTGCTGGCCGGATTCCGCTTCGGCTACGACTGGATCAGTGCCCGGCGCCCCGAACTCCTCGCCCCCGGCGGCCTGCTGGAGGGCTTCGCCGACACCCCCGTGCGCTTCCTGCCCAGGCCGAGCTTCGTCTACGGCAAGGTGCTCACCGAGAGCATGCACCCGGACTTCCTGCGCGACGCGCTGGACCGGGAGTGCAGCGCGGCCCGGCTGTGCGGCGGACGCTACGCCGGCCCGGCCGGGGAAGCCGTAGTGCGCGCCGAGATGGACGCGGTGCTGCGCGGGGACATCCCGCTGTTCGAGGCGCTGCCCGGAGCACGCGACCTCCTCCTCGACGACGGCCGGACCGTGCCCGGCTTCTTCGACGAACCCGCCCTCGCCGCGGTACGCCGCCGCATCGAGGCCATGGGCCCCGAGGACCGGGAGCTCCAGGAGCGGATCATCGCCGGATCGTTCGTCGGCGGTGTGGACGTCAGCCTGCTGGAGGAACCGCCGTCCTCGGCCACCGCTGTCCGCCGGACGCGGACCCGCACCGCCGACCCGGGCGAACTCGTCGTCGCCGCCACCGAGATCGGCGACCGGGTACGGCGCCTGGCCACCGTCAGGGAGGGCCGGATCGGCTGGATCGCCCCCCAGCCGGTGGCGTACGGCGTCTGGGACCTCGCCCCGCTCGACGCGGACCTGTACTCGGGCCTGTCCGGCATCGGTCTGTTCCTCGCCCGGCTCGGCCGGATCAGCGGCCACCCGCGCTTCACCTCGCTGGCGCTGGACGTCGCCGACGAACTGGTCCGCCGCGTCCGCGCGAGCGCCACGGCCCTCAGGGGCCCCGGTGCGGGCGGGCAGGAGGACATCGGGGCGTTCGGCACCTGGATGGGGCCCCTGTACTTCCTGGCCCACCTCGACCGGCTGCTCGGCGGCACACCGCATCTGGCCGCCGTGCGCGAGCCGGTGCTGTCGGTCGCGGAGCACGCCCTGGACGGCACCAAGGCCTACGACGTCGTGGCCGGCTCGGCAGGCTGCGCACTGGCCCTGCTCGCCCTGATCGACGCGGGGCAGGACCCCGACGGACGCGCCGCGGCCCTCGCCCGCCGTGCCGCCCGGCACCTGGTCTCCGGCGCCGTCCCCGACGGCACCGGGCGGGGCCTGGCATGGGAGCACCACCACATCGACAGCGCCCGGCCGCTCACCGGGTTCGCCCACGGCGTGGCGGGCATCGTCACCGCCCTGGCCCGGCTGGCCGTCGTCGCACCCGACGAGGGCTGCGCCGAGGCGGTGGCCGGGGGACTGGCCTACGAGAGGGAGGCGTTCGACCCCGAGGCGGGCAACTGGCCCGACTTCCGCGCCGAGGCCCCCTCCCCCTTCCGTTCCCTGTGGTGCCACGGGGCGGCGGGGATCGGCATGTCCCGGCTCGATCTGATCGGCCGGCCCGCGACGGCGGGGCTGGAGCGGCAGCTGGCCGCGGACGCCCTGGCGGCGCTGCGGCCCGGCGATCACGGCCCGGGCGCCGGAGCGCACCGGCTCACCGGCCGCGGCAGCGACAGCATGTGCCACGGCGACCTCGGCAACCTCGAACTCGTGCTGCTCGCCGAGCGCGGCGGCCGGTCCGAGCCGGGCCGGCTGATGCGGCTGCTGGGGGAGAAACTCGATGCCGCCGCGGAGTCGGACTGGGTGTGCGGTTCGCCCACCAGGGCGGAGACACCCGGCCTGCTGACCGGACTCTCGGGCGTGGGACATCAGTTGCTGCGGTTCGCCTGCCCGGACGAGGTGCCCTCCGTGCTGCTGCTGCACCCGCCGGCGCGGGGGAGGGCCTGACAGCCTCCCCCCTGGGGCCGGGGCAGCGGCCGGGCCGCCCGCCACACGGCGCCCACGGCGCTCCAGTCCACGTCGAACCCTTCGCACCACAGCCGGGCCGCGAGGTCCTCCAGGCCGTGGCGTGGGGGCAGGTCCCGGTGGGAGGCGGCGAGGACCGTCAGCGTCTGCTGGACGGAGTACACGGCGACCGGGTGCGGGGAGATATCGACGATGCGCACCGCGCCCCGGCCCGCGAGGTGGCGGACTCCCTCTTCCAGCAGGGTGGGTTCGCACATGTTGCGCACCCAGTACGTCGCGTCGAGCGCGGCACCGTCGACGAAACCGCCGGTGACCGTCGACCAGTACGGGACGGCGGGACGGCGGGTGCGCAACCTACCGGCTGCGGACGAGTTCGGGGGCCATACCGGCCAGCAGGGAGCTGTGCCCGGCGTAGTCGATGGGGGTGCGCAGCGTTGCGATCCCTCGGGCGGACAGCTCCTGTTCGGCCTTGGTGACGGCGCCCGGGGTCCCGGACAGGCACACCTGGCCGGGAGCGAGATGGCTCGCGACGAAGAGCTGCCCGCCGCCGGCCGCACAGAGACGTTCGGCGTCCTCCCGGGGCATGTCACAGACGATCAGGGTGCCGTGCCCCGACGCGCGCTCGGCCACGAGCCGGGACCAGGTGGCGATGAGCCGCGCTCCCTCCTCCAGCGGCAGCGCACCGGCGGCGACGACCGCGGCGACGTCCCCGATGCTCGCCCCGAGCACGAGATCGCTCCGCAGGCCCCACGCATGCAGGGTGCGGGCCAGGGCGGTCTGCACGGAGAGCAGGACCGGCTGGAGGACGTCCGTGGGCGCGAGGGTCCGGCCGTCGTCCGCGAGGAGCGTCTCGATGACGGACCAGCCGGTCACGGCACGCACGGCACGGTCGCACTCGTCCAGGGGGGCGCGGAAGGCGGGTTCGGCCAGCAGGGCGCGGCCCATGCCGATCCACTGCGGCCCGCCGCCCGAGAACAGGAAGGCCAGCGCGGGGCGTTCACCGGTGCGGCACGCGGGCCCGTCGTCCAGCCGTGCGAGGAGTTCGCCACCGCAGCCCGTCCGGGCGGTCCGCGGTGGCGACGACGCGATGCGTGCCCGTGCCGTGCGCGGCGAGCCGCCTGGGGTGCACCCCGCCCGGGAGGGCCTGCCCGGCCCAGGTCGTGAACGGTCCGGCGCAGTGCCTCGCCGGTCTCGGCGGCGACGGGCAGGATGAACCGCCGCCGCGGCGCGTCGGCTTCGGCACCGGACGCGAGGTCCGGCCCTGAGGGCGTCGCGTCGTCCTCGGCACCGGCTCGCGGCGGCTCCTCGGCGCGGACCGGCCGCGGGAGCGAGCCGGGACTTCCTTCGTCGTTCCTCACAGTAAGGCTCATGCGCTCGGGCCGCCCCCTTCTTCGTGGCTGTCCGTCAGCCATCCCGGTGTGGGGGGCTCCTGCTCGGCGGTGTTGCCGCGTCCGACCGTGATCGCCCAGGTGGCGGTCGATGGCGCGGTGACCGTTACCGTGCCGGCCCTGTGGGCGGCTTGCGTGGCGAGTTGGTTGTATGTGACGGCGGGTTCGGCTGTGCCACATTCCAGTGGGAAGTCTGTTCCCAGGACGGGCACCATGACCTTGATGGTGCCGGTGCCCAGGCAGCTGACGGCTACGATGAGTGCCTTGCCCTGAGGGCCGGCGTTGTAGGAGAAGCTCGCGTTGCCGCGCGTCTCACCGTGCCGACCGGCGAAGACTTCACCGGCTTCGGGATCAAGCGCTGGTGGCGTGACCTCAACCCTTGGCGGACTGGACGTAGGCCTCGATGTGCTGGGCGCCGAGGACGCGGAAGCCTCGTCTGTGCTCTCGCCGGAGGTGCAGCCCACCGCCATCAGCAGCAGAAGAGCCGTCGCCACCGCTCTGTGCCGGGCTCTCACTTGGTTTCCCACAGCACCCAGCCGACCCGGCGGGGCGTGTAGATCGTTTCGTTCTTCTTCACGCCCCGGGTGCAGTTGGCGTACAGGTACTGGCTGCAGCCGTAGGACTTGAGCCGGTAGACGCCGTAGCGGGCGTGGGTGCTGTGTTTCGACGGGGTGTCGACCGCGATGGTGTTGCCCGGCTTCGCCGTCAGCTCCACGGACAGCTCGACGCCGAACTTGCCCTCGATCTCGACGACCGCGGCCGAGCCTCCGACCTTCAGTTCACCGCTGTAGGCGATACCGACCTTGCCGGTCACTTCGGAGGTGAAAGTGGACTTCGCGGTGCGCGATGTGCCGTTGTAGTTGCTCTGCTCAGCGCCCACCCCCTTGTGGTAATCCTTGCCCTTGCTGGTGGGCGTGTACCGGTAACCGGGCTCGCAGGCCCTCGCGTCCAGGGTGTCGCTCGGCTTGGACGTCGGCAGGTCGGTATCCACATCCCCCAAAGTGGGATCAGGTGCAGGCAACGTCGCGGGCGCAGGGGCCTCGTTGCTGGGAGTGCCCTCGACGAGGTCGGTCTCCTCCGGCCCCGGCGGCGGAACCGGTCTCGGCGACGGCGGTGTCGGTGGCCGTCGGTGACGGCCCCTCAGCGACTGCGGTACCGCCGGTGGTCAGTCCGGCGATGACAGTCAGACAGGTAACGGCCAGCACATTTCTGGATATGCGGGCGCTGGTCATGAAGCCACCAATTCCTGGTGGATCGCCCCGTGGCGATCAAGTGCCCCGAACACTAGACGTGACGACATGTACACAACCAGCGTACGTGCGATTCCTGAGCATCATTTGAGCAATGTCCGGGTGGTTGGCTTCCACAGACAACGGCGCGAGAGGCGACCTGGGCGGCAATACCCACTGCGCCGGCGCGCCATCCTGCTGATCCTGCGCCACGACCCGGTCATGCGCCGCGTCTGGAGCGTCGAAGAGGTCTGCGAGACCTGCGCCCCGCTGATCCCGAACGCCACCGTCCTGGCCCGCGCCGAACGTCCCGGCCGCGCCCCCGACCGCCCCCTGTTCAGGCACCGGCTCCCGTGCGGCCGGTCGTCGCGGGCGGCTTCTCCTCACCTGCCGCCCCGGTCGCCGGCGATGCGGCTCCCGTGCGGCGCTCCCGCACGCCTGGAAGAACGCCTGCCGGTCAGCCGCATCGCCGCCGTCTTGCGGCACCAGTGCCAGGAACGTGTGGCCGGCTTCCTGGGTCCGGCGGGCGATCTCGGCGAGAAGCGCCCGACCGACCCCGCCGCGACGAGCGGCATGAGCGACGGCCATCGTCAAAACGAACGTCTGCTCGCCGGAATGCGCCTCCCGGCCTTCGTCGTGCCCGAATCACGAGCGCTTTGCCTGCTGGCCCATGGTGTCGACTCTGGCGGAGGTGCAGAGCACTACGCTCCTTCCATGTGGAGTGAGTCGAACAACTATGGCTTCGAGAACGAGCTGGACTACCTGCGGTCGATCAAGAAGGACGACAGCTATACGTTCACGTACCCGTTCGAGTACATCGCTAAGAACTACGGGAACGACAATTACGACATCGGCACAGCGGACATGGTGGTCCGGGTCCAGTGGAACGACGCGGAGGCCGGTTACACGGTGGCCTACGACGTCCCCGAGATGGACAAGATCGACCCCGCTGAGGGGAACGGCGATGCAGCGAGCTTCTACGAGAGCGACGTTTACTGGAGGCTCGTGAGCGACCTTGACGGCATGGGGATCGGCTCCGAGCTCCGTGCAATCTAGGCACGGTTGGCTTGCCGTTCCCCGGGCCCCAAAGGCCCGGGGAACGGTCACGGTGCGGGAGCAGGGTCAGTAGTCGTCGCGTTCGGTGTTCGGTCGGTACTGCTCGATGAGGTCGCAGGTACAGGTCCCGCCCTCGTACAGCTCCTTGTCGCACTCTTCCTGGTGCTTCCGCACCGGCCGCTGCGCCGGGGCCGCCGGCCGCGGGGCGGGCGGCGGCGGGACGGCCTCGGCGGCCGACACCGCGCTCCGCGAGGGCCAGGAGGGCCAGCTCGCCGCCCTCGGCCTGGTCCTCAATGCCGTGGTGCTCTGGAACACGTGCTACCTGGACGCGACTTCGCCCAGCTCCGCGCCGAGGGCCACGACATCAAGGACGAGGACGTCGCCCGCCTCTCCCCGCTCACGGACCGGCATATCAACTTCCTGGGCCGCTACCTGTTCAGCATCAAATCCAGCGGCCCTGGGCATGGCCTGCGCCCGCTGCGCGACCCGGACACCGCCGAGGACGCCGACGACGAGTAGTCGTGAGGCCGGCCTGCAGGTCAGCGATTGGCCAGGCGGCCACAGGCTCTTTTCTTGAGCGAACGATCCAGATAGGTTACGGTGGGGTCATGGCAAGGACCCGGGAGTTCGACACGGAAGCGGCGGTGAGCCGCGCGATGGAGCTGTTCTGGACGCGCGGCTATGAGGCCACCTCGGTGCGCGACCTGACCGGACACCTGGGGATCGGGCAGGGGTCCTTGTATGCCGCGTTCGGCGACAAGGACGGCCTGTACCGGGCGGCGCTGGAGCACTACCGCACCAACCTCGCGGCGGCCGCCCTGCGCAGTCTGGAGGAGGGGGCGGACGCCCGGTCGGTGATCCGCACGATGCTGGTCGAGCGGGTCCGGATCGCCGTGGAGGACAACGGCCGGGGTTGCCTGGCGGTCAATGCCGCCTGCGAGCGCCTGCCTGAGGATGCGGCGACCCGGCGCACCGTGCGCGACATGCAGGAGGCCAGTCGGGACGCGCTCGCCGAAGTGCTGCGGGTCGCGGCGGAGCGGGGCGAGATCGCGAAGCGGCACGACCCGCACACCCTCGCCGCTTTCCTCGTCACCTTCCTCAACGGACTGCTGGTCTCCGCGAAGATCACGCCGGACGTCCGCGCCCTCGAACCCCTTGTGGAGGTCGCGCTGGCCTCCCTCGACTGACTTTTTCATGCCCGGAATCTGTATCGGTCGATCCAGAAAAATCGCCGGTGCCCGCTCGGACACGGGATCCGGCGACCCCGCTTCGCTTCAATCGAAGACTTCGGAGGACCCATGCCCCCCGCACCCACCCCGAGTACGCCCGCTCTCGGCGGAAGCCGCTGGAACACCTTCCCCGCGGCCGGCACCACCCTGACCGCCCGCGAGTTCTTCACCGCCACCGAGCCGCTGCTACAGGGCATCATCGACGACAACGCCCTCACCAGCGCCGACAGCGAGGTGCTGGAGGGCCAGATCCGCGCGGCACTCGCCCTCGGCACCCGGGAGACCTCGCTCCCGCTGTCCCTCGGCCCGGACAGTGCCTCGGCAGCGCGCGAACCGGGCGCGCAGGCCGAGACGATCGGCCAGGAGCTTGCCTCCTGGTCGACCGAGGCGCTGGAGAGGCTGCTCACCGATCCGGTACCGCTGCCCACCGGCCCACTGGTCGTCCGCAGCCACTGCTACGGCCACCTGCTCACCCCTCCCGCAGCCGATCTGCTCCGCGGACGTCGCGGTGGACCGGTCACGATGCAGCTCTACAACGAGTGGCTCCACCAGATCGTCCTGCTGCCCTTCACACCTGCTGACCTGGCACCCCGACCCGGCCGTCGGTGAAGCCGCCACGTATGTCGCCGAGGTGCAGGACTACTACACCGCACCCCGCACCCTCGTCGAGGACCTGCCGCCCGCTACCACCACATCCGGCCCGCTCTCCGCCCGTACCGTCACCGCGCCGGTCGCCGACGGGACCCGCACCGCCCGCATCGAAGTCACCCACGACGGCACCACCGCTCACGTCGACCTCGGCCAAGCCCTGCGCGGCCACCGCTTCACCCAGCGTGAGGACCCCGCCGCAGGCGACGCATCCGGCACCGCCGACGCCTGGTCCGCGCTCCGCGCGCCGGGACTGGTGTGGACGCAGAGCGGCGACGTCACTCTGGACGCCACCGGTCAGGACGACCTCGTCGTACTGGCCCTGCTCGGCCGGCTCTACCCGGAGAACGTCACCCTGCGCCCCGCCGGCCGTTCCGCTGCCCGGACAACCGCGGACGGCACCGGGCCGAGCCGCCTGGTGACCCTCGTCGACCCCGCGCAAGCCCACTGACACCCGCATCGCGACGCACACCAAGAAGGTTAAAAACATGATGTTCGACCATGAAGGAACGCCCGTCCGCACGGGCCGAGCCGCCGTGAACGGAACGAGTCTGCACTACCGCACAGCCGGGTCGGGCCCCGCGGTGGTGCTCCTGCACGGCGTACCCAAGACCAGCTACCACTGGCGCCACATCGTTCCCAAGCTGACGCCCCGCTACACCGTCGTCGTGCCGGACCTTCGCGGGCTCGGCGACTCCGCCCGCCCGTCGGACGGCTACGACTCCGCGACCATGAGCGACGACATCGCCGAGCTGATGAACCACCTCGGACACCGGACATACGCCGTGGCGGGTGAGGACTGGGGAGCGGTGATCGGCTACCAGCTCGCCGCCCGCCACCGCGACCACGTCACTGCTCTCGTGTTCGCCGAGGCACTGTTCCCCGGATTCGGCTTTGAGGACCACACGGCCCTCACCCCCGAGAACGTCTCCAGCGGCATGCACCTGTGGCATCTGGGCTTCTACTTCCAGCCCGACATACCCGAGATGCTGATCACCGGACACGAGCGCGAGCTGATCACCTACATGATCAAGTACGAGCGCAGCCGGCCCGACAGCGCCACCCCCGACGCGGTCGACGAATACGTGCGCTGCTACTCCATGCCCGGCGGCATCCGCGCGATGCTCTCCATCTACCGGGCCATGCTCGTCGACGCCGAACAGAACCGGCAGACCGCACGGAAGAAACTGGACATTCCGGTCCTGGCGCTGGGCGGATCCGCGTTCATCGGCGACCGCAACGAGTCCCAGATGCGACTCATGGCTCACGACGTCACCGGGCATGTCTTCGACGCCGGCCACGACCTCGCAGAGGAAGTACCCGACGAGATGGCCGACGTCCTCCTGCCGTTCCTGGCCACGCACCAGTAAGACCGGTGAGCGCCTGGCGGCCGTCGAAGACATGTGCGTGACGGATGACGAGGACCGCGAGCCTCGGCGCTCGCGGTCGCTCCGGCTTCCTGGTGCATCGCTCTCACTCCTTGCATGTCCGAGTAGGTGTTCAGGTCCGGGTGGGTGCAGCCGCTGGCATCGGGAGCCGGAGGCCCGGGAGCGCCACGTCCCGAAACAACTGCAACTACATTGGGTGCAGTCAGGGTGTGCGTCATGACACGGGGCGTGTGTGCGTCACGGTTGGATCAGTGGTCCTGCGCTTCGTTGTCGCAGGCCAGTATCTGCTGCAGGAGGGTGGCGATCGTCGTCCGGCCGAGCTGTTCCTCCAGAGCCCGCTCCGCGACCGTTTCAGCAGGCGCCGCGCAGCAGGTGACGGCTCAGGCGAGTTGGACGGTTCCGGCGCAGGCCGGCGCGTATCTCGTAGCGGATACACAGGCGTTTGGGCTGCTGCAGCCGCGACAGGGGTCCGGTCACGCCCGCAACCCGTCCACCGCCGCGTCGATCGCCGCCAGGGCCGCAGTCCTGTCGAGCCCCGCCCTCGATACGAGCGAGAGGCCCTGGACGATGTAGAGGAGAAGTTGCGCCTGGGCCTCCGGGGAGCAGGTGTCCGTGACCTCTCCGGCGGCCTGGGCGCGGCGGAGCGCAGCGGCGACGATGTCGGCGAACCTGCGGTACGAGCGTGTGACGATCTCCGTGGCTTCGCTGTCCTGGGGGACGAGTTCGGCGGTCGTGTTACCGATCAGGCAGCCCTGTGGCACGCCCAGGTCGGAGACCAGTTCGTCCAGCCTGGCGGGATGGGTCAGGATCTCCCGCAGGGCGGGCAGGAGAGGGCTGGTGTCGAGTGCGGCGGTCAGATGCCGCTCGTACACCTGCCAGTAGAGCCTGACGGCTTCGAGGTAGAAGCGGCGCTTGTCGCCGAATGCGCCGTAGAGACTGCCACGCTCGACGGCCAGCGCGTCGACCAGGTCCTGGATCGACGTCGCCCCGTATCCCCGGGACCAGAACAGTTCGAGTGCGCGCTCCAGCGTCTGTTCCTTGTCGAACTCGCGGGGGCGTCCGGTTCGTGCCACGTGCTCGATCCTACGACTTCTTGACTATGCGTTCAAGAAGTCGTAGCTTCCGTCGCGTCACTTCTTGAACGGACGCACAAAAGTCGGTCGCTCACGGACCGGCACGAAGGGCGGAGCAATGGCACTTGCAGGGAAGACGGCGCTCGTCACCGGCTCCGGCACGATCGGGGGACTCGGTCACGTCACAGCCAGGGTGCTGGCCGCGGGTGGAGCCGACCTGATCCTGACCGGCACCGATCCGCAGCGCGGCGCCCGGGTCGTGGAAGACCTCCGCGCAGCCGGCGGCGGCTCCGCCGGGGCGGTGCGTTTCGTCGCCGCCGATCTGTCCGGTCTGGCGGGCGTGCGACAGCTGGCCGCGGACGCCGGAGCCGTCGACATCTTGGTCAACAATGCGAGCGTGATGACGTTCTCCCCGACCACCGGGCAGGACCTCGCGAGCTACGACGCAGCCTTCGCGGTCAATGTGCGTGCCCCGTTCCTGCTCACCGCCCTGCTCGCGGAGAAGATGGCCGCGGGCGGCGGCGGCAGCATCGTCAACGTCAGCTCCACCGCGGCCGGCCTCGGCATGCCGGGTATGGCCGTCTACGGCGCCACCAAGGCGGCGCTCGAATCACTGACCCGCACCTGGGCGGCGGAATTCGCCGAGTCGAACGTGCGGGTCAACGCCGTCGCTCCGGGCCCGATGCGCACCTCGAAGGTGGTCGCGGCGATGGGCCCGGACATGGGTGGCATGGGCCTGACCACCGCACTCAAGCGCACCTCCGACCCCGTCGAGGTGGCCCACGTGATCGCCTTTCTCGCCAGTGACCGGGCCAGTTACATGACCGGGGCGATCGTGGCCGCCGACGGTGGCCGCACCGCAATCTGAAGAGGAACAGAACAATGGATCGTCTTACGGGAAAGCACGCACTGATCACAGGGGGGACGAGCGGCATCGGCCTGGAAACGGCCCGCGAGTTCCTCGCCGAGGGAGCGACTGTCGCCATCACCGGCCGCTCGCAGGAAAAGCTGGACGAGGCGGCCCGGCAACTGGACGGCCCGCTGCTGACCATCGCCAGTGACGCCGGCGACGTACCCGGCCAGGCGGCGCTCGCGGCGCACCTCCGGGAAGAATGGCCGAAGCTCGACATCCTGATGAGCAACGCCGCCGACATCACCCACCTCCCCATCGAGGCATGGACCGAGGAGGCGTTCGACACGCTCATCGCGACCAATCTCAAGTCGCCGTTCTTCCTGATCAGAGACCTCCTGCCGCTCTTCTCGCAGCAGTCCTCGGTCATCCTCGTCGGCTCGGTCTCCGCGTACATCGGACACGACCACGCGGCCGTTTACGGCGCGGCCAAGGCGGGCCTGCTCTCATACGCGCGAGGGCTGACCCATGAGCTGAAGGACCGGGGCATCCGCGTCAACGGATTGAGCCCGGGCCCGACGATCACCAATGCGTTCGCACCCCTCGGCCCCGAGCGCCAGGCCGCCCTCTACGAGGAACTCCGGCAGACCGTGCCTCTGCATCGCCTGGGAACCGCCACCGAGCTGGCGAAGGCGGCGGTCTACCTCGCCTCGGACGAATCCGCCTACACCGCGGGGACCGTGCTGCGCGTTGACGGAGGCATCGGGCAGCTCGCGTACTAGGGTCCGTCTTCAATGATCATCAGGTCGTGGATCATGGTGGGGTGATACGCCGCCATGAACTCACCGATCAGGAGTGGGAGTTACTCGCTCCGCTGATACCGCGGGCCACGACAGGCCGGCCCCGGGTGGCAGACCGGCAGGTCATCAACGGAATGGTCTACAACATCCGCACCGGTATCTCCTGGCGTGACCTGCCGGAACGCTACGGACCGTGGCAGACGGTCTACACCCGCTTCCGCCGCTACGCCCTCGACGGAGTCTTCACCCGGGCCCTGCAGCAGATCCAGGCCCGGGCCGACGCCACCGGTGACATCGACTGGCTGGTCCAGATCGACTCCACCATCGTCCGCGCTCACCAGCACGCCGCCGCCACCGGCCGAAAAGGGGGAGGCACCGGCCGGACGAACCGGACGATCACGCCCTCGGTCGATCCCGAGGAGGGCTGACAACCAAGGTCCACCTCGCCTGCGACGACAAGGGCCGCCCTCTCGCCCTCCTGATCACACCCGGCCAACGTCATGACAGCATCTGCGCACAAGCTCTGCTGGACAGAATCCGTGTTCCTCGCACCGGCCCGGGCCGACCACGCCGCCGACCTGACCACGTGATCGCGGACAAGGCATACAGCTCTCGCGGCTTCCGCAGCTACCTGCGGCAACGCGGCATCGCGCACACGATCCCCGAAAAGATCGACCAGCAGCGGTACCGGCACCATCGCGGGAACCGCGGTGGCCGGCCACCAGGCTTCAACCGGGAGATCTACCGCCGACGCAACCTCGTCGAACGCTGCTTCAACAAGCCCAAGCGCTTCCGCGGCATTGCCCTCCGGTACGACAAGACCGCCACCTCCTACGAAGCAGCGGTCACACTCGCGTCACTCCTGCTCTGGGCAAGATCCGTTTGAAGACGGACCCTAGTCACCCATGAACCACAAGTAGCTGCCCGGCGTGATCGCACACGCTTCGAGGAGTTCGGCGAGGTCCAGCAGAGCCGCCTTTTGCCGTTCGTCAGTGCACCGCCGGGTCAGGGCGGCGACTTCCTGACGGGCGACCTCGGCTTCCTGCTCGTTGAACAGCGTGTCGCCGTACGGATCCACCCAGCCGAGTTTGCCCGAGCCGTGCCGGTCGAGCCCGTTCAGCGCACTGGCCAGCCCTTCACCATGCTCGTAAGACCCCCGCAGCAACGTCTCCTGCGACGATCCCTTGCGCCTGGGCCGCCCCGAGTGCAGCTCCAGTTTGATCCCCATAACCCCTCCACAGCTTCGGACACCAAAGCTTCGCAGCATCACATGCCAGACAGAACTCGCCAAGGCCCGAGCACTGCTCCTCGCCGCCTGCCTGCTGCTGCCTGGCCGGTGCCGGCACTGCCGCTGCCCGTCCCGCCTCACGGACCGCTGCTGCTGACCGGCGCCCCCGCGCTCCCGCCGGGCGGAACGCCGTCGCCCGTCGCGGCGGCGGCCGCCACCTGTGCGGGCAGGCTGCTGCCCAGCCGCCGTCCCCGGGCCGCGCGGCGTGCCCCCGCCGTTCGAGCAGAAGGCCCCGTGGATGAGTGAGCAGAGCGCGCCCCCGCCCGGTGAGTTCGGCACGTGGCTGGCCGCGCAGGGAGCGGACGCGCACGCCCTGGTGTGGCTCGACCCGCCCGGCCAGCAGGCCGGTGGGATCGGCGGGCCCGAGCCGGAGCCGCCGACGCTGGGGGAGACGGGCATCGCCCGTCCCGGTTTCGACCTCGCACGGGTCTCGGTGCAGGAGGTCGTTACGGCCGCGAGGAAGCGCTGCGTCGCTGGCTGGACCTGGACACCGGCGCCCGCCCGCTGGCTATCGTCACCGCCGGACCCGACGGTCTGCGCGAACGCACTCCGGACGAACTCGCCGTCGTCCGGCTCCTGCACCAGGCGGACGACCCCTGGCTCACCCGGCAGCTGGCCGACTGGCTCCACCGGCGCAGCACCACCGCACCGCAGGGCGTGGACGCGGGGTGGAGCGCCGCGACGGCCGCCTGGACGTGCCACATGCGCGCTCTGAGCGACTACCCGCCGCCCTCCGTCGTCTCCCTCGCGCTCAGCGCCGCCAGGCAGGACGCGAGCACCGCGGAGCTGATCGCTGCCACTGGCCAGAACGTCACCGCTCTCCTGGAGCGCCTGGAGCGCCCCCCACCGGCCCCATCACGAGCTGGTCGACGACTGGCACGCTCTCCAGGCCCTGGCCGCCGACGTCCCGGCCTTCACCGGGACGGCCGACTGGCTCCTGGACCAGATCGCCTTGCGCGACGCCTTCGCCCAGCGGCTGCGCGCCGTCCTCGAACCCGACATCACCGACCACCTCCATCAGGCGACCAGCCCCCGCACCCCCGGCACCTCCGCCCCGGCACTTGATGAGCAGCGCGCCGCCCACCTCGCGCAGGCCTGTGCCACCGTCCGCGCCTACACCGCCGCCTTCTACTCCGGCCGCCCGCAGGAAGCCCGACGCATCCGGGACGCCTTCCCCGCCCCCGCCCGGGCCTTGACCGCCTCCGGCCCGGCAACCGCCTGGCGCCGCGCCTCCACCACCGCCCAGCGGGCCGTCGAGGCTTTGGCCGAACAGCGCGCCGCCACCCTCGACGACGACGCCGACTACCTCGCCGACCCGCGCCTGTTGCATGCCCGCATCGCCTACCTGTCCGCCCGCCTCGGACAGGTGCACGCCCTGCACGACGCACTCGGCCGCCTCGCCTTCCCCACCGAGCCCCCGGCCGCCCTGCCCGAAGACGTCGTGTCGGTCGCGGCCGCGCAGACCGAACGCCGCCTCATCGAGGCTTTCGGCACCCTCGACCGGGCCGCCCAGGCCCTCGACGGACAGATCACCTACCAACGCCAACACGGGCCAGACGCTTCAGGCACCGAAGCCGACCTCCTGACAACCGTCCGCACCGCACTCGACCGCCTCACCACGGCGGTGGTCCCGCTCGACGAGAACGAGATCCGCGCCCGCCTAAAGCAGGCCATGGCACGCCCCGCCCCTCAGCCCGACCCCGCACCGGCCGGACCCGCCTCCACGGCTCTCGCCGCCAGCCACGAAACCCACGCCCAGACCCGGGCCGCCGGCCCCAGCACACCAGGGATCCACCGGTGACCGTGCGGGGGCACGGCGCACCGCGCCGATGAGGCTCCCGGTTCACGTCGTGCCAGGGCTGCCTCAACCGGCCACCGTCCGATGCGCGTCCCAGCAGTTAGGCTCCAAACGGACAGACGGAATCGGGGGAGTGACGATGCAACCGTGGCCTGAGGGACCAGCCGCTGACCCGGAGGCGGCCCGGGAACGCTACACCTCTGATCTGAGGGCCTCGCGCAAGGCCCTGCGAGAGGCGATCAGGGCCGATCTGCCCGTCGCGCACGTCGGGCTGGCCATCGTCGTCGTGGCGAGCGCGCTCCTGGGCAGGTTCACGCAACCCGCCGCGGGCGCCTTCGTGGCGGGAGCGTTCGCCGCTCTGTTCCTCGCCGCCGTGGTGGTCATGCTCCTGCGGGGCATCCGATGGCTCGACGCAGCGCGCCGCGCCTACCTCTTCTCCTTCGGCTGGGCAAACTGGATCTAGGCGCTGCGCTGCTGCAGGATCTGCCAACTCCAGGTGTCCGCCTCGCTGCTGCGCCGGTAGAAGACGTTCGGCTGTACCGGATCACACGTCACCAGCAGAATGTCCCCCTGGCCGAGCACGACGTTCCGTTCGACGCGGGTGGAGCCTCTTCTTCGGGCACGCAGGACCTCGAGTTGCAGCGCGTGGGGGCCTGGGGGGAGAGGGCTGAAGCGGACCTTGCTGATGGTGGTCCGGTCCACGCCGCACAGCTCGCGCCCGTCTTCCGTGACGGACACCCGGCACCACTTCGGTGACATGCTGCGGACCGGGTCACGCAGGTCCACCTGGACCAACAGGCCGGTCCGGCCCCGCTGGCGAGCCTTCCGGATGAGGAAGCGAGAACGCCACTTCAGCCGCCCGCCGAAAGCCCCGTCCACCTGCACTGCACCCTGTCCCATGTGTCTCCCGTCTACGAACCGGTTGCCCACGCTGATTTCCCTTGCATCCAGATGCCGGGCACGTGGTGCCGGCATGTCGGCAAAAGACGCGGCCTTCAGCCTTGAGAGCCGGTGTCGTGGTGAGGACTTCACGACATGTCCAGCGCGACCAGGCCAAAGCCGACGACCAAGAGGGTGGGGGAGCCGTTCCAGCTGATCAGGATCAGAATCGCTCCTGCTCCCCAGAGTCTGGGCTGCCACACTCGTTGCCGGAGCCACGCGCCGGGCATCCGACCGAGGAGCAGAGCCTGCACGCCGATGACGGCCAGCACGATACCCAGGGCGACCAAGCACCAAGAGCAGTACAAAGAACACCGACCAGCCCTCCCCATGTACCCGGCTGTCCTGGCAGACCGCTATCCACCCGACCACCGGTGAGACCTCAGCGCCGGGGCGGCAGCGAACAAGACCCATCCCCCGGCGTTGGCTTTCGGCCCCGAAACAGGGAATCCACCAGTGACCGGGGCCCGACCTAAGACAGCGGGATGCGCCGGGCAGGCTCCGATCCGGCGTCTATCGGCGTACTCGCCTGTGCAGCAGGAGTGTTGCGGTTCGAGATGATGGGGCCGTGTCTCTTCGCTACTTCAATCAGACCGGCTGGACCGCGATCTTCAACGGCACCGACACCGAGATCGGCCGCATGGTGCGCGTAGAGGGCTGGCACCAGGCGACCGGGACAGCTCTGGTCGTCGATCCCAAGCGTGGTGCCCTGCGTCCAGTGACGGACTACCCAGATTTCTCCCACCTGGAGCGAGCCGATCAAGTCGTGGCCGCGATACCTGGTGGAGGATGGCGGGTGTACTGGAAGGACGAGGGGCCAGGAGGCACGCCGCTGACGGAGCAGGTGCTGGCCTGGCTCATCACGTCACAGGGGCGGGCGACAGCCATCACGGTCGATCCTCAAGGTCATGTCGAGGATGCTGATAGCGCCGACGCCTTCATCCCACCAGGCGAGGCCCCAGTGTCTTGATCGCAGTCTGCCGTGGCTGACTCGCACCGGGCCCGAGGCTCGCCCGCGCTTCAGTCCCAGGCGTTGAAGAGCACTCCGCCCAACGTGGTGATGCCGTAGGAGCGAACCTCGCGCCACTCGCCTTGTGTGAGGACCGACGTGTCGACGTCCGAGAGCGGCAGAGTGAGCTCGGCGTGATCGAGCACGAAGAGGCCCAGGTCGACGAAGGTGTGGGCCCACGGTGGCGGTGCGAGGAACTCGTCGGTGTACCAGTCCCGGCGCGCGTGAGCGAAAGCGATCCAGGGGTGGTGGGCGTGGCACAGCAGAACGTACTCGGTCGTGCCCGCGAGGACCGTCGCGGTGTGGAACGTACGTGGGTACGTCTGTTCCTCGACTTCGCCCACACGGCCTCCGGCCGCCCGGGCGGCCCCATATAGGGCTGTGCGGAACGTCCGCAGGTCGGTCAGCGGCAGCGGCCCGTCCTTCGGCCAGAAGAAGCCGGTGGCGCCCCGCGGCAGTGTGAACGCTGCGTCCTTGTCTGCGGCCATGCCGCCCATTCTGCGAGGCGAACGCAATCCGCTGCGTCGGGTTTTTCGCTGACATCGTCCATCACGCCGTCGAACGCCCACCGCGCCGCAGCGCCGTACGACGGACCTCTCCCGCTGATCACGAGCAGCACGCGCCCCGGTCCGCGCCACCGGACAGGGCGTTGAGGGGGTGCGGCCGGCGCTGCTGTGCTGCTCGCCACGGCGGCTCGCCCCGTGACGCCGCTGGCACCGTCCGTCCGTCGTCCCCCGCCCCCTGGGGGCCCGGCGTACGGCGCCGCCCTGGGCGCGCTCGTCCTCACCGCCCGCACCCACAACCCCGCGCCCGCCGCCTGGCCCGGGGGAGCGGGTGCAGGTCACCGTTCCCGCCGTACGGACCGGCCTTCACGATCACTGTCGCGGCCCCCGGCACACGACAACGGCCCACCGGTCACGGGTCCTTGCGCGCTTGCAGGCTCCCGGGCAACAACCCGCCGATCACGAGGATTGTCATGCCCCGCTTCCAGCGCACCGTCGTCACCGCTCTGAGTGTGGCCGCCATCGCCGCGACGGCCCTGGCCACCGCGCCGACGGCCTCCGCGGCGGGCTACCGCTGCACCACCTCGAAGATGACCGTCGACGACCCCGCTTACAGCGGCCCCTGGCCCGTCAACTGGGACCTGTCCGCGACGATCTGCGCCAAGCGCTCCGGCTCGTACCTGTACGTGTACGCGTACGCGAAGGTCAGCGTGAACGGGCCGAACTTCTACGACAAGGGCCCCGTCTTCGACGCCGCCCGCTGGGTCCAGCAGATCAAGCACTCCCGCTCCGGCCCCGACACCGTGCAGGTCTGGAAGAACTTCCCCGGTATCAAAAACCGTATCGAGAACAAGACCCGCTCCGGCCCCTACACCACCTTCGCCATCCGCTGGACGGCCGGAAACCGGCGCGGCCTCGGCGACGGCTACCTCCAGCTCGACTGGGACAACGACGGCAAGGGCTACCGCAGCTACCACTTCACCGCATCCCCGGCCGTGTAGCCACCGGCGGGGCGCGTCCGGCGCTGCCCGGGCAGCGCGGCGGCTACTTGACCTGCGCCGGGACCTTCTAGGCCGCCGGCTTGGCCTTGTCGCTCGCGGGCTCGTCCTCCGAGGGGGAGGGCGTCGCGGGTGCGTCGGTGTGGGCGGTGTACATGACGTTGCCCTGCTGGCGGGTCTTCTCGGCGAGGTTCTTCGTGACCAGGGTCTGCAGGCCGTTGCGCACCGTCTGCGCGGACGTCGCCCGGTCGGGGTGGTCCTTGGCGAGCTGCTCGCCGACCTCACGGGCCACCAGCGGCTGCCCCGGCGTCTTGCGGAGCACACCGAGCAGCAGCTCCCACAGCGGCGGCCCGCCGGCCGCGGCCTTGCCCGCCGGAGCCTTCGTGGCGGCGGCCTTCGGCGACGCAGCCTTCGAGGTGGTGGCCTTGGGTGCCGGAGCCTGCTCCGCCGCCGACTTCTCCGCAGCAGGCTTCTTCGCGGCGGGCTTCCCGGCAGCCGGCTTCTCGGTCGCCGACGCCGTCTTCCTGACGGTGCCCTTCTTGACCGGCGCCTTGCTGGCCGCCTTCTTCACGGCTGCCGGCTTCTTCGCCGCGCGGCGGGCTTCTTCGCCTGGGCCGCCTTCTTCACCGTCTGGCCCTGGCGCTGCGTCGGAACGGTCTGCGACGCCTCGGCGTCGGTCTCGGCCGGTACGGAGACCTCGGCCTGCTCCACCGTGGCCGCCGACGGCGTCTCGGACGCACTGCCCAAGGCCTCGGCTCCGGGCTCGCCCGTCGTGGGCAGGCTGCTCTGCGCATGCGTCAACCACGCCTCATCCGCCCTGAGTTGGTCAAGACGCTGCTGGAGTTCGGCGATCTGCCCGGTGAGCTCTTCCTGTTCTGCGTGGTTGGCCGTGAGCTCGTCGGCGAATCGCTGGCGCACACGTTCTTGCACGGGGGTCGTCTGGGGCTCGTCGGCCACGACAGCACACTCCTTCTACCTGGGATGTTGCTGACGGATGCTACTCACCCCAAATGCCCCATAGTTACAGTCCCGCACGATCGCCACCTTGAGGACAGATGAAGACTGATCGGCTGTGACCTGGGCATAGGCTCGGTGCCGTCGCCGAACGCGACGGGGGAGGAACATCATGACGACCGTGAAGTACTGGCAGGAGGACGCCGCCTGCCGCGGCGCCGACCCGAACGAACTGTTCGCCGAAAGCACCCGCCAAAAGCGCGCCAAAGCTGTCTGCGAGGGCTGCCCGGTGCGCATCGACTGCCTGGTGGAAGCACTCGACAACCGCATCGAATGGGGCGTGTGGGGAGGCATGACCGAACGCGAACGCCGCTCACTGCTGCGCCGCCGACCGGGCGTTGCCTCTTGGCGGCACGTCCTGGACAGCGCGCGCGTCGAGCAGCAGCCGCGGGCCAGCTGACCAGATGCTGTCGCGGACGGCTACTCAGAGGTCGGCTGCACTGGTTCGCGAACCAGGCTGACCGACCTGATGGCCATGGGGGAGCGGCTGGTGCCGGACGCGTTGGTCCAGGGGGTGGTTCCGGCGGCAGTGGTTGCTCTTCGAGCTGAGATGATCCTGCTGCGAGGACGGCACAGCAGCGAGGAGCGTCATGGCCGACTACCTGCCTGCGGTCATGGCGATGCTCGGCCAGGCCCACAACCGATACGCGGATCCATCCGCTTGGGACCGCCTTCACGCAGAACTCGGCATCCGGCTGCCGACCGACTACCAGACCATCGTGGACGCTTACGCTCCCGTCCAGCTCAATGGCCACCTGTCCTTGTCTCACCCGGCGACCGCACGCTGGAACCTGGGCGAGTGGATACGGGACACAGCGCGCGCCTGGTCCGAGATTCCCTGGGACGATCTGGGCCCGGAGGAGGATCCTCGCCTGCTGTTCGGACTTGCGGAGTTGAGCTTCGCTACCCGCAACGGACTGTGGCCGATCGCCAGCACCGACCGAGGCGAAACCCTGTTCCTCATGGCTACGGACGGCACGCTGTCCAAGATCCTGGTCGAAGACGGCGAGGGCGGCTGGACGCAGTACGAGATGAACTTCGCCGAATGGCTTTACCGCTACCTCGTCGGCGAAGACATGGCCGGCCCCAACACCTCAGCCTTCTATCCCGGCCCGGTACAACTGCGCCGTCTTCCGATGACCGCTGACGCACGGCCGGAGCCCTGGAACGGGCCTGAGCGCGGCATGTAACCCTGCCTGCCACGACAGACTCCACAACTGCGGCAAGCCTTCGGATCCCGGCTCCACCACCACGCTGCCGCCGGGCCGGCCCGCCTGGCGGAACGCCCGACCCGGCATCGCGCCGCTGCCCTCCCGCCCGGCGGGACGTTCTGCTCCAGTTATCCCCGGCGGGTGCCTGCGGCGGCGACACTGACGATGACCGGGCATGGTCCCGCCAGGGTCGGGGGTGGGGGTGTGGAGGGGTTCGGGCCGGAGGACATCGCGGCCAGGCGCGAGGAGGGCGACCTGCCGGCTTTCCTGCGCCTGCGGATCCGCCCCGACCGCACTCCCGTTCAGACGGCAGCACTGTGGCAGCGCGCTGCGGCGCCCGCCGGGCACCTCGTGGGCACCTGACCCTCCAATACCAAGAGCGGCATCAAGGAGTACCCCAAGAGCTCCAAGAGCCGCCGGGAAGTCCCGCTCTCGCCCCATGTCCTGGAGGCCCTCGAACGCCACATCCACCGGCTCGACCGCGACGCAGTGGTCTTTACGACCATCATCACCAAGGGCCGTTCCGGACGCCTCCTCGCCGATAGCGACTGGCGTCGGCAGACCTGGTGGCCTGCTGTCGAGGCTGCCTACCATTTCGGCGACGACGGCGAGTTGCAGCTCGTCCCGCACTACCCGCCGCACTCCATGCGCCACACCTGCGCCTCGTGGCTGGTCCAGACCGGGTCTCGCTCTACGAGGTCCAGCACCTTCTCGGCCATGAGAGCTTCCAGACCACCCAGCGCTACGCCCACCTTCAGCCGGACGCGCATAAGGCCGTGCTGGGAGCCTGGGAACGCATGGAAACCCCGCTCTGTATCGTCGCATGAACGTTCCTTCGCCCTGTCCTCCGCGGACAGGGCGAAGGCGTTTCCCGGTTGCACAGGGGCCGGTTCACGTTCGGGGCTCGGTTGGCCGGTCGTCGGGAAGCATCCAGCGGCAGTCAGTGTCGATCGGCCACGGGTGGGCGTAAACATCGATCTTAGCCCGCTAACGTAGCACCCCCCGCCCGGCCGGCGGATCCACAGGAGTGCGCAAGGGCTCCTGCAGGGGGCCGAGTTGCACCGCGTTTGCCTCAGCCCATTTCAGCCAGCCGCCTCGTCCGTCGGAACCGGCGCGTCGTCGGCTCGGGCGCGGCAGCTCGGCAGAAGGCGCGGATCTCGTCGGCCTGCAGCCAGCCCCGAATCTGCCCGGTAAGCACCGTCGCCCGGTGCTGCGGCAGGTCGTCGACTTTCGCGCGGGCCAGTCCGTCTCCTTCAACTGCAATCTGTTTCGCAGACCTGCTGGCGTCGGCGGAGCGCCTGCCTGCGACGATGCCCGGCTGAGCTATGACCTTGCGGTGTGGGACGGCGAACCGCCCACACGATGATCATCAAGCGGGTGCGGTCGCGCGGTACCCGGACGACGCCGACCACGGTGTCGTATGGGCGTCGACACCGGTCATGGAGGAGGCGTCGGGCCCGATCGCGTACCTGACCATCTCGTACGGCAAGGCCGACGAAGTGGCCGAGTACGCCGCTGTGCTGGCTCGTGCACACGGCCTTGTCTGCTTCGATCCGCAGGGAGAATCCTGCGGCCGTGAGCTGCTGTCGCTGCTACTGCGTGACGGCTCCGGCACTGTGATCGCCACGCGGTGATCATCAAACCGTGCGCGCCTCAGGGGCCGCTGAGAGGGCCGCTCGGACACGGTCCAGCAGCATCCGGTTCTCCTCCATCCAGTTCTCGGCGACGTCGACCGGCACGAGGACTGCGATCTGTGTGGACGGTGAGTCGTGGACGGTGACCTCGAACGGGTCGTCGGGAACGATGTCCATCCAGGCGCTGCGGTCACCGGCCGGCCACACGGCTCCCCCCTCGGCCTCCAGAGCGTCGAGGCAGCGCTCCCACTCGTCCAGATCCGCGGGGGACACGACCAGGCGGACCCGTCCGTTGACGAAGTCGCTGCGCAGAACGATCTCTGCCGGGTAGTACCGCTCCTCGCCGTCCGTCCAGGGGGCGTCGCATCTCACCTCGACGGTGACGCTCTGAACTGCGTCTGCGAACCGGAACAGCTCCAGCGTCTGCGCGTCGGTGACCACGGTTGCCTCTCGAACGTGTGACGGACCAAGGTGTCCCTGATCTTCTCGCATACGGCCCATGCCATGCCCGCAAGCCAGAGCGCCGTACGTATCGCGTATGGATCACGTACGTTCTCCGTACATGCAGACCCCCGAGTGGCAGGGCGCTTGCTCGGTAAGGTGCCCTCATCGACGGGCCTGCTTCTGATTGAGGATGAGCTTGATGACCCTGGTTGAGTTGCCGAGGTCCGGCCGCCCGGTGAGGCAGGTCCTTTTCCCTGATCAGGTGGAGGCGGTCGAGTGGCTGGTGCGGCATTTGCACCGCCCCGGCACGCGGGGTCTGTTCGTGTCGGCGACGGGGAGCGGTAAGACGCTGGTGTCGGTGCGGGTGGCGGACGGGCTCGCAGCCCCGCCAACGCGCGGCCCGTTTCCCGGACATCGCGTTCGTTACGTCCAGCGGCCCCTGTGCTTGTAGCAGCGCACCGCCATGTCGCCGAGAAGGTGACCGTGCTGCCGACCGCAGCGCTCTGCGTCAGCTCCGCGAACAGGGAGCGCGCGTACTCCCGGCTGATGGGCATGACCGGGATGATGACAGTCACCACTGACAACACCCCCAGAACAGTCGGTGGCTGCGCATCGATGCTGGTGAAGCCGCCCACCGGCCGCAGCGGCGCGCCTACGATGCGGCTGTGCGGAACACGAAGGCGTTCAAGGGAGCTGTTGCCCTCACGCTCGCGGAGCTGGCTCACCGGGGGGTGACGCTCGCACCGGCGACGGTCGAAGACACGATCGAGAAGAACATCAGCACCGTCGCGCAGCGCCTGGGGATCCAGGTGCGTTCCGCCTGGCGGTACTTCGACGCCGCCGCCCTCGCCGACCGTCTCGCCGGCAGCGCGCAGGCATTCAAAGAGGGCACCAGTGCCACGGACGCGGGCCGGGCCCCGATGCCGCCGATCGACAATCCGGAACTGGCCCTGGTCCTCGCCGGTGTCCCCGACTCCCTGGCGCAGACGGGCGGCGACCTGTTCTCGGTCATCGTCAACGTGGCGGTCAACACCTGGATGGCCGGCCACATCCAGGGCGAGGACGGCTGCATGGGCTGCGATGGCAGCCGCGGCCCGGGCGGGCACGACTGGCAGGCCCGGATGCGCACCATCACCGAGATGCAGCCGGACATCAGCAAGGGGTTCGACCGGGACGTGTGGACCCGAGCCGTCAACGACGCGGGCTACACCGTCACCCGCCGCTGACACCGGCGCCCAGTATTCGGAGATTTATCGAATGATCCATTTTGTGTGGGCGGTGGTGCTCACTGTCCTGGGCTCACTGATAGCCCTGGACTATCGCAATCTCGCCCTCCGGGTGTACGACATCACCTGCATGTTCTCGCTGGGTGGCGCGCCCGGCCCTCGGTTCACCGAAGACCACATGAGAATCGTGTGGGGCTGTCTGGCAGTGGTCTGCGCGGTGATCGCGGCCCTCAAGGGGTGGGCACTGTTCGGCTGACGCTTTACGTCGTGACGGTCCGGATCCCCGGCGAGGCCACAGACCGGTCGCTAGCCAACCAAGATCAACCTCGCCTGGGACTTCTTGCGCCGCAGACTTCTCACCCCCGAATAGGAAGGGCCCGCCCGACCGGTCAGGTCGTGCGGACCCTCGTACTACGTGGGGAGGAGGCTCACGCAGTGGCGTGGCCTCAGTGCCCGGATCCGGGCTACCTGAGGGGGCTCAGGAGTCCCAGCGCAGGTCCTTCTGGTCGGTGATCAGCTTCCCGGCGATCTTCAGGTTGCCGTCGGAGTCGAGGATGCCGAGGATCTTCTTCGTGCTGCCGTGGTGGGTGGTGATGTAGACCTTGTCCGACTCCTGGGAGCTGGAGTGGTTGGAGTTCAGTACGATCTCCACGCTGTTCGGGGAGATGATCGCGACGTCCTTCTCCGGGGAGTCCCGGTAGATCCGGTTGTCCACCAGCTTGACCCGGCCGTGGGTCTCCGCCTCTTCCCAGCGCGTCGCGACTCCGAGGTCGAGCTCAGCCATGAGTCCCCCTTGTGATCCGGCGGGCCGTGCCCGCGGTCGGTGGCGTGCCGGGATGTCCCGGTCCGATTGAGGAGCGTAGGAGGAGGACGCGGGCAGACTCGGACATTCCGGAGATCGTGGCCGCTTTCCGTCCTCATGGCCAGATTCCTTTCGGCGCACGAGGCCGGCTCAGCCGTCCCTCAGCGGACCCCCGGCCGGTCGATGAAGTCCCACACCCAAAGCTGGAGCGGCCCCAGGACGGTGACGAGAAGGAATGACCTGGCCGGTCGCTGATCGTCCACTCCAAAAATCAGGAGGCGACTCGTATGAGTGATTGCATCGGGTGTTGGGTCAGGTCGGACCGCTATGGGCTGCTGTGATGATCACCGGCCGGTTGTCTGGCGGGCCGTCTCATGACCGGATTGCGGGGGTTCATTGGACGCGTCGACCGCCTGTCGTCAAACGATCGTTTGACGACAGGCGGCCTGGGACCGGGCGCGGCTCATTCGGGCAGTGGCCTGTCCTGGACGACGTTCTTCATGACGAGGGTGGACGTCAGGCGCTGGACGCCGGGGAGCCGGGCGAGCTGCTGGTCATACAGCTCCTGGAAGGAGGCCAGGTCGGTGGTCGCGACACGCAGCAGGTAGTCGGGCTCGCCGAACAGACGCTGCGCCTGGAGCACGTGCGGGACGGCGGCCACGGCCTCTTCGAAGGCGGTGACAGTGTCGGGCGTCTCCCAGCGCAGCGTGGCGAAGACGAGGGCCTCGAAGTTCAGGCCTACGGCTGCCGGGTCGACCACGGCCCGGTAGCCGCGGATCGCGCCCTCCCGTTCGAGGTCGCGCAGCCTGCGGTGGCAGGGCGAGACGCTGAGCTGCACGCGAGCGGCCAGCTCGGTGACTGTCAGGCGGCCGTCGAGCTGTAGCTCGGTAAGAATCTTCCGGTCCAAGGCGTCCATGGAGTAAATTCTCCCCCGAAACCCGCGATCATGAGGTAAAGACGCAAACACTTTCGGGCAAATCCGGCCTAGCGTTCCCTCCAGAGCAAGACGTGAGAGGGAATGATCGATGGACACGACGACGCTGGCGGCCTTTCTGACGGTGGACCTGCTGCTGGTCTTCACACCGGGCGCGGACTGGGCCTATGCGATCTCCGCCGGACTGCGAGGGCGCTCGGTCGTCCCGGCCGTCACCGGACTGATCGCCGGACACGCCGCCTACGCGCTCGTGGCCGTCGCGGGCCTGGCGGTGATCGTGGCGAGCTCCCCGGCCGCGCTCACCGCCCTGACCGTGGCGGGCGCCGGCTACCTGCTGTGGCTCGGGTGGGGAGTCCTGCGCCAGCCGGCCGTTCCGGCGGCCGCTGGTGAGAGCCCGGATGCCTCCCGCCTCCAGGTCCTGCTGAAGGGGGCCGGGATCAGCGGCCTGAACCCGAAGGCGCTGCTGCTGTACTTCTCGCTGTTCCCGCAGTTCATCGACCCGGCCACCGGCTGGCCGGTCGCCGCGCAGACCGGGCTGCTCAGCACGGTGCACTTGACCGCGTGCGCCGTCGTCTACCTCGCCGTCGGCATCCTCGCCCGCACCGTCTTGAGCACCCGACCCTCGGCCGCCCGGATCGTCACCCGGATCAGCGGTGCCATGATGATCGCCATCGGCGCCCTGCTGCTGGTGGAACGCCTGGCCCGCTGAAGCCCCGCCCGCCCGACACGGACCCGATGGAGAGCATGCAGGTGGAAGACCGGATGCAGCAGGAACAGGCGAGCCCCGCGGTGCAAAAGCGCGTCCGGGACAGCTTCGATCGGCAGGGCCTGATGTCCCACCTCGACGCCCGCCTCGCTCACATCAGCCCCGGCAGCGTACACATCGTGCTCCCGGCACGCCCCGAGGTGACCCAGCAGCACGGCTACATCCACGCCGGCGCCACCAGCGCCACCGCCGACAGCGCAGGCGGGTACGCCGCGCTCACCCTGTTCGACGAGGACTCCGAGGTCCTCACCGTCGCCGCCGGCGACCACCTCGAGGCGATCGGCACCGTCCTCAAGCCCGGCCGCACTCTGACCGTCTGCCAACCGGAGGTCTACGGCGTCCAAGCCGACGGCGCCCGCAAGCTCGTCGCGAATGGCCAGCAGACCCTGATCTGTGTGAGCAGGACCGCCGGATAGTCCTTGAACGGCCGGTGCGGGCCCGCGCTGCCCCGGCCTCACCGCTCGGTCACGGCGGCCCACCGTCGTCGTCCTCGTCCAGCTCCTGCGCCTCCAGGTCGCGCAGCGGGCGCAGGGCGCCGGCGGCCGGGACACCGGGCCCTCAGCCCGTCGTCCAGCGGCGGAGCTTCTCGGGGTTGCGTACGACCCAGATGTGCTTAATCCGGTTGTCCACGACCTCGAACGCGTACACCGACACGATGATGCCGTCCTGCTGAGCCACCAGTCCTGGCTGGCCGTTGACCGTACGCTCCAGGAACGTCATCGTGTCGGGCCTACAGCGGGCGATCTCCACCCAGGCGCGCGCGATCTGCTCACCGCCTTCGATGGGGCGCGGGAAAGTGGTGGCCAGGCCTCCGCCGTCGGCGATCGCCGTGGCGTCTGGGTCGAGCAGGCCGATCAGGGCGTCGATGTCCTTGGCCTCCCATGCCTGCTTGAAGTCCCTGACGACGCCGGTGCGCTGGATTGCCGAAGTCGCGGAAGGCTGCGCGGCCCGGATGCGGCGGCGGGCCGAGGAGGCCAGCTGGCGGCACGCCGCCGGGGTCCGGCCGACGACCTCGGCCACTTCGGCGAAGGAGTGGCAGAAGACGTCGTGCAGGATGAACGCGACGCGTTCGGCCGGGGTCATCGCTTCGAGCACGACCAGGAAGGCCAGGTTCACCGACTCGTCCAGGGTGACCCGGTCGGCCGGGTCGGCGCTCGCGCTGCCCGGCCCGCTGATCCACTCCGTGTCCTCGGGCAGCGGCTCGGGGATCCATTCGCCTATGTAGGTCTCTCGCCTGGCCCGTGCCGAGCCGAGCAGGTTGAGGCAGACACGGCTGGCGACCGTCGTCAGCCAGGCACCCGGGGACTCGATGACGTCCTGCTGCTGACGGGACATCGCGTACCAGCGGGTGTACGTCTCCTGGACCGCATCCTCGGCCTCAGCCACAGAGCCCAGTAGCCGGTACGCGAGATTGAGCAGCCGGCGCCGCTCGCGCATGATCGCGTCCAGGCCCGGATCGGGCCGGCCGTGTGCTGGCTCGGATCGGGTGTTCATGGTGCCGACGGCTCCCTCGGTCGCAACTGTCCTTACCGGTTCGACAAGACAGCCCGCTGGAATGTCAGGCCAGTGGGTGGCCTGACATTCCAGCGGGCTGCGTTGTCGAACCTGCTGAGACGAACACGTCGTCCAGCAAACAGGAAGCCCATCATGAACACCTCACTACCGGCAACGCCGTTCACCGGCCCGGCGCCCGCGCAGCGCCTGGAGCGGGCGGCCACCGCGCTGACCGCGAACGGCTTCTCCGTAGAGATCCTCGATGAGGTCGCCGCCGCGCGTACGCGCATCAAGGATCTGATCCCCGAGGGCGCCAGCGTGTTCACCGGAGCCAGCGAGACCCTCCGGCTGTCCGGTATCGCCGAGGACATCAACGCCGGCGGGCGATACGACGCCATCAAGCCGCGCATCCTGGCCATGGACCGCGCAACGCAGATGGACGAGATCCGGCGGCTGACCGCCAGCCCCGACGTCATCGTGAACAGCGTCAACGCTGTCACCGAAACCGGCTCCCTCGTGATCGCCTCGGGCAGCGGAAGCCAGTTGCCCGGCAATGCCGGCGGTGCCGCCCGCGCGATCTGGATCGTCGGGGCGCAGAAGGTGGTACCCGACCTCGGCACGGCGCTGCGGCGCATCGAAGACCACTGCCTCCCGCTGGAGAACGCCCGCGCCATGGAGGCCTACGGGTGGCCCAGCGCCGTCAACCGGCTTCTCATCCTCAACGCGGAACACCAGTCCGGCCGCGGCACCGTGCTGCTGCTCCGCGAGGCCATCGGATTCTAGAACCGGCCGTCGGGCTCGATGGTGGCCCGTAGTGATGGGCTGCCGCCATTTCGCGAGGATCGAAATATGGAGGACCCGCCATGGTCAGAAGCAATCTGGGATTCGTCGGCACGCATCACAGGGAGCGAGGAAAGAGCAATATGAGAGCATCGCGCACCAAATTTTTCGCCGTATCGCTGACCATCGCCCTGGTCGGTGTCTTTGCTGTAAGCAGCGCAGACGCCGGTACCCCCGCAAGGAGCCGAGTCGAGGTCCTCGAACTTGAGGTTCGCAACGATCAGTACGCGGATGTCGATCTCGGCTCGCAAGGGACGAGCCTGGGTGATACGTACGTCTACTCCGGTACCGCGATGAGGGACGGCCGCAGTGTCGGCCGTGGGGGCGGGTCGTGCCATGTCATTCACATCGATGGTCAAGAACTCACGACGCAATGCCTGATCACGCTGGAACTCAAGCGTGGCTCTCTGACCATGCAATCGCTCTGGGCAAGCGGAACAAGCTCGCTCGACATGGCCATCACGGGCGGTACGGGAGACTTCCGTAACGCGCGGGGAACCGCTCGCTACTGGGACATCGCAACGCCGAAAGAGAGAGTGCGGGCCGAAATTCTGCACTGATAGGTGGGGTGGCAAAGAGAGGTTGGGACAACGATGCTCACGCAACGCGAGATAGACGAAGCCGAGATTCGCCATCACATCAACAAGATCGCCGAAGGACTCCAAGCCAAGGACCCTGAGGTCCTGAAGAAGCTGTACGCAACAGACGTTGTTTCCTTCGACGTCGAACCGCCGCTCCAGAGTGTGGGGGTGGAGGCGAAACTCAAGAATTGGGCGCCCGTGTTCGAATTCTTCGAGAGCGTGACCTATGAGGTTCGCGAGCTGACCCTCACCGTGGGCGATGAGGTGGCCTTCGGGCACGCCTTTGCTCGTCTCAGCGGCACGCTGAAGGACGGGACGGCGATGAGCGGTATGTGGGTCAGGGTCACTTATTGCCTCCGGAAGACCGACGGCCCCTGGTTGATCGTGCACGACCAAGTCTCGGTGCCGCTCGACATTCCGAGCGGCAGGGGAGCGGTCGACCTCGAGCCCTGACAGGTCTGGTAGTAGTTGACGCGCCCCGAGCCGGTCCTCGATCCAGCGGCGCCAGGCGGACGAGGGCGTCGGGGCCACGGCCCGCCGGATGAGCCGCTCGTACGGGTCGTGGTGGTTCCGTCCGAGACCTCGCAGTGGAACCCGGTCACGACCGGGCCACCTCCGCCCGCGCCTGCTCGGCGATCGCGTGCCGGGTGACACCAGTCAGGTCCCCGTCGAGTGAGCACCGCCCACGCGGCATTCGAGCGTGCGTGAGCGCCCGCGGCCCCAGGCAGGCCGATGCACACCACGGAACGGGCCCCTACGGCGCGATCTTCGTTGGACTCTGTGTGACCGACTTCGATGCGCTGATGGCGGACCCGACGGACTATGCGGCCTTTGCCGGTGTGGGGCCTTGCTGTCCGGCACGCGCCCAGCGGGCTGAATTCTCTGATGACCGCTGCCTGAACCGTGATCAAAAGCGTGGAGCTCGGGCAGCTACCAGCCAGCTGAGCCCAGTCGTGAGGACCAGCCCTCCGGGTGCGTCCGGCAGCTGGCCCTCGTGTCTCGATGACGGGTGGTCAGCCGTGGCAGGTGATTCGCCCTGTCCGGGCTCCGGCCCGTGCGCACAGCGCCCGGGCCGGAAGCGCGCCGCGGCCCTGTCCTGCGTGATTCGTCTCGCTGTTCCTTCAGGAGAAGACGACGGAGCGCAGGAGCAGGCGGTCGGATGCACCCGATCCCGGGGGCAGGGTGTAGTAGGTGTCGCCTTCGCAGTCGGCGTCGAGGAAGACGGTGGCGGTGGCGTCGGTGCGGTTCTTGGGCGCCCTCGAGGCCGTGCCGGGGGCGGAGCCCGGCGCGGGGAGATTGATGCACTGGCCGCTGGCGGGGTTGTTGAGGAAGCCGGCGGCTTCGTATCCCTCGGCGGTGGTGTAGGTGTAGCGGAACTGGCCGGTTGCCGCGGAGGCTGAGCCAGGCACGGCCAGCAACAGGGCGAAGGCGCTGCAGGCAGCGCCGACGGCCGCCGTGATCGAACGACGGGACACAGTGATCTCTTTCTGCCGGGTGCTTGTGCGGTCAGTGCCAGCGATGCCCCGGAAAAGGGCTGAGTAGGCCTTTTGTCCCTCGTGCGGGGAGGCCTGCCTCCACTCACGAGGGACGCTCTTGTTCGCAGGTGCGGGCGCCACTGGACGTGCGTGGTCGTAATGAACTGTTCAGCGCCTCAACCCACATCCTGGCGGGGGCGGCCGTGACCGCCGACTTGCCTGGTGTCAGTCCCAACAGAGGCCACTCGGCAGGGTGGTTCGCTGGGGAGCCGTGCGCATGTGTGGAAATGACGCAAAGCCCGACTTCTAGGGTCCTTCGGCAGTCTCGGCTGGTCCACCAGCAGAAAGGCCGGCACCCCTCAGTCCGCCGAAGCGGGTGGCACGGGGTACCGGCCAGCCGAAGACCTCCGAAAGAGGAATCCGCCGCCAGCGTGGCCCGCCGCAGCCTGGCCCCTGTGCGCCGCGCTGCTGCCCTGTAGCGCCAGGGTGCAGCAAGGGATACGGGTTCATCACACCCGACCCACTTCAGGCCACTGATATCCGGCTGGACGCCAGCGCATAGAGCAGTCGGCGCCACCGTGCTCGCGCGCCAGGTGCGGGGACCGGGCGTGCCGGCGGTCTGTCGGCCAGGGGCCGGTGCCGGCTCTTCCGTGGGCGCGCCGGTTCAGGGGGTGGTGCCTCCTGCGGATCAAGCGGGTCCAGGGGCGGTGTTCTAACGACTCAGCAACGTCATGGCATTGACGACGTCCCCGTTGGAGGCGCGCAGGGCCTTGATGGCCCTCTCTCTGCTGACGTCGAGCCGACCTGTGATCGCGGCGATGCCTTCGGAGGTGAAGTTGTCGTGCCGGGATTCGTCTTCTGGCTCTGCGATGTCTTCGTGATCGTTCACGAAGTTCTTGGCTCCTGTCCGAGCGGGCGCGGTCGGCGGCCTCACGTTACGGCGGTGCGGCAGCCGCGTGATCATTTCCGTAGCCGTTACACGCGGACGAGTGATGATCTGGCGCGCACGTGGAGCGCCCGACCGGATCTTCCTTCGGGGATCGGCCGCGTGCTGTTGGGCGCGTGACGTTGTCGAGTAGACGGGCGGAAGACCGCGTGGTGGCACGCAGCCGTGCGGCACGCTGTCCCCGGGGCGTGCCGCACGGTGCGGTGACGGTGGGCCGGTGGGGTTCACCAGGGTCGCCGATCGCCTGGCGCGAGCAGCCGGTCAGGCTGCCGGTCGGCAAAGGACCGGTTGACGTCAGGCTCCTCGATCTCGGCCAGCCACTGCCGGTCAGCGAGCCACGGCTTCGGCCGCGCCACCTCGCACCCCCAGAGCAGCTTGTCCGGGGAGGCCGCGTTCGCAACGTCGGCCATCGGTCGTGGTGCATTTAGACGACGCCTTCGTGAGGCGGATCACACCGTCGCGTGGGGTAGTCGTTTCTTTGATCGATGCCCGGCGCCACGCATAGGTTGACCTGGTGAGGGGCGGATTGCGGGATCGATGGACGAGACAGCCGCGGTGGGTGAGATGGACGCTCGCGGTGTACTTGATCGGCTTCCTCGAAGGGGCTGATGCCCACTTCCTGGATCTGATCGGCGGTGGGATCCACGTCTATGCGTCCTTCGCCCCGGTGCCGCTGCAGGTGTTCTTCGTCAGCCTGGCGGTCCTCGACCCGATGGTCGTAGTGCTGGTGGGACGCGTGCGGCCGACGGGGATCCGGCTGGCCTGCGCTGTGATGGCGCTGGACGTCATTGCGAACTGGATCGTCAACTGGCCGTGGCTGCAGGAGAATCCGGCATGGCTGCTGCGTCCGGTCGGGCTGCTGCCCATCACGCTCTTCGGCCTGTTCGTCATGGCGACCTCGGTTCCCGTGCTTCGGGCCATGAAGAGGGTGTCGGTGGATCTCAGCTGCACGACCCGATGACGGTCGTTCGGGCAGAAGGGAGGCGGGTGACACGGTTCGAGGCGTCAGCGGCCTCGCGGAGGTGGACGATCTCCTCGTGTTGTGCGGCGAGCCGGGCCAGAGCCTGGGTGCGGAAGTCCGTGAGCTCATCGACCGTCTGCTCCGACTGATCCAGCCGCTCCTTGAGCTTGGCGTTTTCCGCAGTACATGGTGCCGAGTGCCAGCTCGGACCCGGCGAGACCGGAGCTAGTGTGCGGTACTTCATAACAAAGATCCCTTCTGGTGGCTGTTGGAGCGTAGACCGGGGTGTGTGGCGGCGCGACGGGGAGCGCGCTGCGGGGCGTGTTCAGAGGGCCGCGTGCGGTGCTTCGGCCTCGCGCGCGGTGTCTGGCCCGGCTGCGGCGGGAGTGGAGGGTGCCGTGGTGCGGGTGGCACCGATCGCGCCTAGGGCGGCCAGGGGGATGAGGGCGAGCGTGACCATCACGGTGCCGATCAGGGCGGGTCCGGTCAGGCTCAGGGAGGACTCCAGGGCGTGACCCGCGATCCAGGAGCCCAGAGCGATGCCGACATTGAAGGAGGAGACGGCCAGTGCGGCGGCGAGCGTGGGGGCATCGCCTGCGAACCGCACGGCCAGCGAGGTGACGACCGGGGGTACGGCCATGCCGGCCGCGCCCAGCAGGACCACCAGCACGATGGTCGGCACAGCGTGGGCGGACAGCGGGACCAGCAGCAGGAGGACGAGTGCAGCGCCGACCGCGGCGCCGGTGACGGTGGTCAGCGGCTTGCGGTCGCCCAAGCGCCCGCCCAGGTTGGTACCGGCCAGGGCGCCGATGCCGTAGCCGATCAGGACCAGCGGCACCGAGCCGGCAGAGAGGCCGGTTCGGTCGGTGAGCAGCGGGGTGATGTAGCTGAAGGCGGCCATGGCGCCGCCGGTGATCAGGGCGGTGGCGCTCATCGACAGCCAGAGCCGGCCCTGGCGCAGTGCGTTGAATTCGGAGCGGACCGAGGCTGCGGCGCGCCCGGTGTCGGCGGGCACGAAGCGGCTGATCAGCAGGGCGACGAGACCGGCGAGGAGGGCCAGGGCCCAGAAGGTGCCGCGCCAGCCGACGGCCTGCCCGGCCCAGGTGCCCACGGGCACGCCGATGACGGTGGCCAGGGCGGATCCGCTGATCATGATGCCCAGGGCGCGGGAGCTCGCGGCGGGGCCCGCGGCGGCGGTGGCCACGATCGAGGCGACGGCCCAGAACGTGCCGGTCGCCAGCGCGCTGAGCACCCGGGCGGCGAACACGACGGTGAAGGAGGAGCTGAGCGCGGCGATGACATGGCCGGCGGCGAACACGGCCAGCGCCAGGACCAGGGTGGAGCGGCGGGGCAGGCGCAGCGTGGCCAGCCCCATCACCGGCGCGCCGACGATCATGCCGAGGGCGAACGCGGTGATCAGCAGTCCGGCCCGGGCGACACCGACCCCCAGGTCAGCGGCCAGCTCGGGCAGTACCCCGGCGATGATGAATTCGGTGGTGCCCATCAGGAACGCACCGACACCCAGGAGATAGACGACGAACGGCAGCGCGCCGGACTTGTCTTTCGAAGCAGACATGGAGAAGTGACAACCTCTTGCATCGGGGACGGCCGCAGAAGTGCGGCACTGACCATGCAACTCCGGTCTGCGAGGCTGTGGGAGTCAGCGTCTATGGGGGTAATGGCAGGGACCCCCTTACCGATATGCGCAGGCCCAGCCCCGTTCAGTGTCTGGCGCGCTGGGAGACAGGAAGGGGTGCCCGGTCAGCTGTCGGTGTCGGCGGAGGCCGGTGCCTCTGTGGTGGCGGCCCAGGAGGCCAGCAGCTTGAGGCCGTCCTCGGCGGTGCTGGCGGGTACTGCGCTGTAGACGGCCACGGCGATCTGCTCGTCGGTCGCCAGGAACATGGTCTCGTGGTCGAGATCGATCCGGCCGACGGCCGGATGCCGGAAGCGTTTCGTGCCGTCCCGGAAGACCCGCACGTCGTGGGCGCCCCACATCACCCGGAAGGCATCACTGCGCGTGGACAGTTCGCCGATCAGGTTCGACAGCTCACGGTCGTAGGGGTCCTTGGTGGCGGCGACCCGCAGTGCGCCGACGGCGGTCTGGGCGATCTGTTCCCAGTCGACGTAGAACTGCCGGGCCGCGGGACTGAGGAAGCAGAACCGGGCCGTGTTGCTCTGGGCGGCCCCGGCCTCGAACACCGGCGCATACAGGGCCCGTCCGAGCGGGTTCGCCAGCAGGATGTCGAAGCGGTGGTTGGTCACGAACGCCGGGAGCGTCGGCATTGCCTCCAGCATCCGTCCGACCCCCGCCCGGACAGCTGGACGCCTGGGGGCCGCGGTGCGCCGTGCGCGGGCAGGTTTCGCGCTCGCGGCGCGGGCCAGGTCGTGCAGGTGCGCGCGTTCCGTGTCGTTGAGCCGCAGCGCTGTGCCGAGCGAGTCCAGTACGGCGTCCGAGACGCCGCTGAGGCTGCCGCGCTCCATCCGCGTGTAGTACTCGACGCTTACTCCGGCGAGCATCGCGACCTCGCTGCGGCGCAGTCCTTTGACCCGGCGGTTGCCGTACACCGGCAGACCGGCCTGCTCCGGGGCGATCTTCGCGCGGCGGCTGGTCAAGAATTTGCGGACCTCGCTTCGGTTGTCCATGCTTTCGAGGCTACGGCGTTCCGCGCACGGCAGGGGGTCACTGTTAAGTGCCGACTGACGGACGGCCGCGACCCTCTACGACGGGCTTTCTGTCGATTCCCAGCCGCCCGCCTGAGCCCTCATGCGCGAGCGCGGCGTCCAGCTCCAGTCGTGGGGACCCCTCGCCCAGGGCCGCGACGACCTGTTCACCAACCCGGTCCTGACCGAGATCGCCACCGGGTACGACAAGACTGTCGCCCAGGTGGTCCTGCGCTGGCTCATCCAGCGCGACATCGTGGTCATCCCGAAGTCCGTCCGCCCCGAGCGCATGGCCGAGAACCTCGACGTCTTCGACTTCCGGCTCACCGAGGAGGAGATGAATCGCATCGCCAAGCTCGACACCAGTGCCAGCAGCATCTTCGACCACCATGACCCCGAGTCCGTCAGCTGGCTGGGCAGCCGCCGCTTCGACACCTGAGATCTCGACGCCCAAGCAAGCCCCCGTGCGCCAGCCGCAGGCACTGCCGGACCTGGCCACGGGCGCTGCTGGCGTCTGGTGGTCCCGGTGAGGCTGTGACCACCCAGTCACGACCGGCTCCTGCACACGGGATGGCAGAGACCCGGCGGCCCACCACCTTTGGGCAGGCGAGGATTCTGGCGGGAATAGACCATGACCAGTTCAGGGCGCGCGAAAAGGATGGCCCTGAAGCCGTCCAGCTTGGCCTCCATGATCAGTTGACCTGGCGATGCCCCGTTCGGGTGTAAGTCACGCGGGCCTCGGCGATCATCGGCTGGATCGGAGGTACCAGGGCCACACCGTCGCATCTACGTCGTGGCTCTCGCGCGCATGCTGAGCGGCCCTCGCACGGGCCCCAGTTCAGGAGGATGGCGGCGAGGCGCGCCGGTGCCGGGCTTGAAGCGGGATGACGCTGGGGCCGGTGCGCAGAGCCTCGTTCTCAATCGCGAGTTGGCGGATGGCTTCCTCGTAGAGGGTGCGCCGCATCCGTCAGCTCTCCACGACGAACCACAAGATCAATTGTCAGACATCGCCTGGTAGCGGAGGTCGTTCTGCCGTCATCTCAGTAGGCGAACTCAGGCGCCTGGTAGGGAGCCCACCAACTCGTCAGACCGCAGATTCCCAGGGCGGCTGCGGTGACGGCGGCCAGGGCGGCGAGCCATGGGCGATGGAACCGGCGCAAGGTGAGCATCCAGAAGGCGAGCGGCACCAAGGCGCCCCCCGCGGCGACGAGCGGCAGGTCCATGTAGAGCACGCTGAGGTCCCGGTGGCTCCCATCGAATCCACCCTCCACATTGACCCTCGCCAGCGGTGCCCAGGCCAGCAGCGCCGCTGCGGCACCCAGACCGGCGACGAGGAAACCAGCAAGACCCTTGATCTCTTCCTTCACAGCAGGTCAGACGCGGCAGCACTGCGCGCAGTTCCCGAGGCGGCCGACGCACTTCACGCGGGTAGGTCGGCGGCGGCCGGCCGCTGGTGGGCGAACTGCTGCCCTTCGTGCAGCTCGCGGCCGCAGCGCCGCAACGTCTGGCAGTGGTGTGCGCGGTGATCGCGGCCCTCAAGGGGTGGGCACTGTTCGGCTGACGCTTTACGCCTGACCGCCCCCCGAGGGACCAACACGCTGCGCCCACCCTGCTACCGAGCGGAAAGCGTACGGATCGCGTACGGAAGGCGTGCACATCGCGGGTGGCGTGTCTGCCGAGCCCATGCTGCCTCCAACGCCTGCTTCAGCCCGGACGCCGCCCCGCTGCTCCGAGTCGGCCGGTGCCGACTTCCGTCTTCCAGGTCGTCCCCCGACCCACGAGATGCGTTCGACGGGCAGGCAATCTGTGGCGCCCCGGAGCACGTGCAGTTCTCGGCGACGTCGACCGGCACGAGGACGGCGATCTGTGTGGACGGTGAGTCGTGGACGGTGGCCTCGAACGGGTCGTCGGGAACGATGTCCATCCAGGCGCTGCGGTCACCGGCCGGCCACACGGCTCCCCCCTCGGCCTCCAGAGCGTCGAGGCAGCGCTCCCACTCGTCCAGATCCGCGGGGGACACGACCAGGCGGACCCGTCCGTTGACGAAGTCGCTGCGCAGAACGATCTCTGCCGGGTAGTACCGCTCCTCGCCGTCCGTCCAGGGGGCGTCGCATCTCACCTCGACGGTGACGCTCTGAACTGCGTCTGCGAACCGGAACAGCTCCAGCGTCTGCGCGTCGGTGACCACGGTTGCCTCTCGAACGTGTGACGGGCCAGGGGGCCGGAGCGCCGTACGTACCGCGTATGTTTCTCCGTGCATGCAGGCCGCCGGGTGGCAGGGGGCTTGCTCGGTAAGGTGCCTTCATCGACGGGCCTGCTTCTGATCGAGGATGAGCTTGATGACCCTGGTTGAGTTGCCGAGGTCCGGCCGCCCCGGTGAGGCAGGTCCTTTTCCCTGATCAGGTGGAGGCGGTCGAGCGGCTGGTGCGGCATCTGCACCGCCCCGGCGCGCGGGGTCTGTTCGTGTCGGCGACGGGGACCGGTAAGACGCTGGTGTCGGTGCGGGTGGCGGACGGACTCGCAGCCCGGCCAACGCGCATCCCGTTTCCCGGACATCGCGTTCGTTATACGTCCAGCGGCCCTTGTGCTTGTAGCAGCGCACCGCCATGTCACCGAACAAGGCGTGACCGTGCTGCCGCAGGCCAGGCATGTCAGCCACCACTGACAACCCCCCGAGGCTGCTTGTCGCTGCGCATCGATGCTGGTGAAGCCGCCCGCCGGCCACAGCGGCGCGCCTACGATGCGGCTGTGCGGAACACGAAGCCGTTCAAGGAAGCTGTTGCCCTCACGCTCGCGGAGCTGGCGAGCAGCGCATCACTGCTGGCGAGCGTACAACTGCCAAGCACGAAATCTGGGGTAGGAATGGCAGCGTATCGGGCAAGCCTGGGGTCTTCTACTCCTATTAGAGCGGCTGTGCTCCTGGTGTGCCTGCTGCTCGCCAGTTGTTCCTCGCGCGCGGAACGCATAACCGGTGACGCGCTGGACGAAAAAGGCAATCAGTCCAGCGGAATGGTCGGCAACGAAAATGCTCGGGTCGGCCAGACGTGGCTTTTCGCGCTTCCCGTTCTGCACAATAATAGCGGTGAGAGCATCGAGGTCACTGGCGCAAGTATCGTGGATGTCCCTGAAGGTATCGAGGTGCTCGACTATGCCGCATACAGTCGAGTCGACACCGAGGGGCTGCCGTTGCTGGTGCGAGAGGGAGACGTGCAGACACCCAATTTCGAGCGTCTTAAGGACTACTCGAAATCGCCGGTCCGGGTTGCCGCTAAGGAGGAGAGTGAGATCTTCTTCCAAGCAAAACTAAAGATCACGGCTCCACCGCAAGGCAACATTCGAACGTGCCAGTTCGAATACCGGCAGGGTAACCGCGACCTCCTCCAGGGAATGGATTGCGAGATGGAACTGAAGGTCCACTGACCAGGATCTTCTGTCAGGGGCCGCTGGCGGCCCCTGACGCTTTACGGGGCGAGTGGTGAGCGGACGTGCTTGGCGTACCTCCGTGACAGCCCCGAGCATGTTCAGCCTACGGACGGCCCAGGGGTCCGCGCCTCCCGGCGAGGGAGCCCCCGGTGGGGCTGCCGGCTCGGCCGGGCTGAGGATGTGGCGGTGGATGTGGGTCGCTGGTGCACGCCGACCCTGGGCGGCCTCTGCACGGCCCAGGTCGTCGTGGACGGCGGGAAATGCCCCCGGAACCTGGACTGCGACAACTGCGACAACTGCGACAAGCTACTTCTCTCCGGCTCGCCGGCGATAGCGTGGGTCGGGTTCCGCAGGGATGCGCTGACCTGGACCGGCCCTGGAGGTGAGCCGACTGGTACTCGACCTGGCCGACCCTGCACCGCGGTTTCTGCCTGCACTGCGGGACCCAGCTCGTGTCCGCCGCCGAAGGCTCAGAAATGATCATGGTGACGACCTTCAGCCTCACCGAGCAGAGCGTCCTCAACCCTGTAGGGCACAGTTTCCGTGAAGCCGCCGTGCCATGGATGGCCGTCACCCTCGCCCCCGACCCGATTCACTCATAGCGCTCGGCCGCTGAACCGTGGCTCGCGGCCACCTCGTTGCCTTCGACCCGAAGCCGGACGACGGGCGCAACGAGTTCGCCGGCGAGCACCCTGGCCGGGACGAGTACCGGGGTCCTCCAGCGATGCAACATGGGCCCTGGGGACAGTCACACGGCTTTCCCGACTTTTGTACTGGCGCGACGAGGTGCGCTGGGGCGGAGGACCGGGGGGAGTTGTCAGTGCCGTGGCCTACGGCGCTGCGCTGGCCGCGCCGACTGCTGCGAGCGAGGCGCGGCAGCCGGCGAGGCGGGGCCTGCAGCCTCGGGCGTGGAGGCCGTGGTCGCGGATGTGCGCGGGGTGCGGCTTGTAGAGGTCGCTGTCGACGCCCACGGAGCCGCCGTGCCGGTTGAGCTGCGTGGCCACCAGCTCGGTGACCCGGCTCTTGCCGGCGCCGGGCTGACCGACGAGGAAGACGACGGTGGGCATCTTTTTGCGACGCACGCCCCTCCAGCAGGTCAGGGACGATCCGTTCGCGGAAGATTCGTTCGTTCTCCTTCGGGGGCCGGTCGGCGCCGTTCCACCTCGGCCGGGTCGATCACGCCAGACCCGCCATGACCTCACGGGCGAGGTCCGCGTAGTGCGCCCGGGCAGCCGTGATCTCCTCGCGGTCGGACGAACGTAGCCCCTCGTGCTCTCGGGCCAGCCGGTTCTGCGCCGCCCGGGCGGCCTCGATGACGGACCCGTCCGGCGCCGCCTTGGCCTCCTCCGCGGCAATGACGGCGCTGTAGGCGCCCACCGCCCCGTTGACTGCTTCGATCGCCGCCTCGTACGCAGCGGTCTCTTCGTTGGACCACTCGTGCGGGTCCAGCTGGTCGGTGATGGAGATGCCGTTCGGCATGAAATCCCCCTTGTCTCGACTGATCATTGTCGTGTGATTGACGTCGTCGGTGCCATGCAGATCAGGCCGACCCTCACGACGAGTTCACCCGCACCTCCACGATGAGGGCGAGCCCCGACACGCCGATGAAGGCGGCACCCCCGGCCTTGACGGCGTCTATCGGAGACGCCCCCAGCGCTGCGGCGACGACGCCAGCACCCATGCCGATCACGGCGCCGATCAGCACGCACATCGCGACGGACAGCGCGCGGATCGTCTTCTGCGCCTGGTCCAGGCGCTGCTGTACGACGGAGTCGGCCGAGGCGGACATGACGGGTACCTCCTGTGGTCACGAAGCGATCAGAGCGGGCAGAGCATGAGTGGCACTCACCCCTTGTGTCGCGGCCTCTCGGCGCAACAGGGCTCTCCTCGAAGGGGATCTAGGGAGTCGAATGCGTGGCGGCACCTTGGCGGACACCGCACCAAGCCGCGCAACCCCCGGCACCCTGACTCGCGAAAGAGCCCCATTCAATGCCCTGACCCCGCAGAAACGTCGGTCGTGAGAAAGAGGCTGTGTGCCCTGCTGTGGGCGTTGCCGTCCGCGCCGCTCGTCAGGTCTGTCCGCTTCGTGCCGTCAGTAGTAGCGGTTGACGTGGTTGTTGATGCTCTCGCTGGCGCCCCGACAGCCGCAGCCGCGCGGGCACTCCAGCCAGAGCCCCCTGTCCACGGCGGTCTTGGTAACCGAATTGGGGTCGTCCGGGTCGACGACGGGTCGGTAGCCGTGCGCGTGGAGCATCTGCGCGACCGAGGCGGAGTGGTTGATGGCGAGGAACGCTGCTTCGGCGGTCTTGTCGTGGCCGGCGGCGAAGAAGCGGCCGTGTTGCGTCGAAACAACGGGCTGCGTCGAGTCGTTGTGGCGAAACAATGCGGTAGGGGTACTCCAATGAAGGCGGGGGAGCGGAAACGGTCCTGGGCTGTGGTTGACGGGCCTGCTCTGGTGTCACTGCCGTTCCTGGTTGCCGTCGTTGAGTGGTGTGGTCTGTGTTGAGGCGTTGGCGCGGCGGTAGGCGGTGTACAGGCCTGTGGCGGTTCCGGTGACCATGCCCGCGCTCGGGCCGATCAGCAGGTACAGCGTCGCGGTGATGGTCAGGAACAGCAGCAGCGCGATCAGGTCCAGCAGCCGCTCGCGCGGCACCGCCTGGCCCGCCGCGGTGGTGGGGCGAGCGGGGGCGGAAGAGGTCGGGTCCGGGGTCTCCGGCGGCGAGGTCGTCATAACTGCCAGTGAAATATCCCCTGCTACCTGCTACCAAGCGTCATGAACGGTTGCGGTCGGACACGGACAACGAGTGCCCGTCCGCAAACACCGAAGCTGTGTTGCGGTGTGCCCGCGAGTGTTCGCTGTTGTCCGCTCCTGTGTCCGCGCCGCGCTCTATCCTGGCCTTCGGCCACGGATCCCGGGGGAAGCGCATGGCGTTACAGGACGACGGCACGGTGTCCGGGCAGCGGGGGGACTTCACTGCTGAACGGATCGCCCTCAAAGAGGACCTGGCCGCGCTGCGGATCGGCCGCGGCAACCCCTCGCTGCGCACGATCGCGGACCACAGCAGGAACGTGGTGGGCTACACCACCGTCGGCAAGATCCTCGGCGGGACCGGGCTGCCTCGGCAGGAACACCTACTCGCCGTGGTCCGCGTCCTGCTCGCCCTTGATGACGACGGCCGGCTCACCGGCAAGCTGGTCCCGCCGAACGATCCCGCCCTGCAGCCTTGGCGCGAACGCTGGCAGACCCTGGCCCGCCTCCACCGCCGACGCCCCGATCCCTCGCCCCCCGGCCCGGACGCGGAGCAGAACCTCGCACCGCCCGCACCGGCCCACCCACTGTCTGCAGCCGACATATCTGTTCGCCCGCCCCAGTCTGCGTCTGCGTTCCAGGCCAGCCCGGGCCCGACCGCGGACGTACCGGCGCATTACAAGCGGCTCGCGCCGCTCACCGAATACACCGGCGCCGTGGCCGCGGTGGCGTTCTCCCCCGACGGCACACTGCTGGCCACCGCCGGCGCCAATGGGAAGGTGCGGTTATGGGATCCAGCCACCCGAAGGCCGGTCGGCGAACCCCTCGTCGGCCACACTCGCGACGTGTTCTCGGTGGCGTTCTCCCCGTACGGCACACTGCTGGCCACCGCCAGTGCCGATGGGATGGTGCGCCTGTGGAACCCGGCCATCCGCGAACCGGTCGGCAACCCACTGGCTAGACACACCGGCCCCGTGCACGCGGTGGCGTTC
>NZ_JBIWKU010000019.1:71073-112204 GCF_044765825.1 Streptomyces flaveolus
CGTTCTCTCCGGACGGCACTTTGCTGGCCACCGGCGGCGCTGACTCGACGGTGCGCCTATGGAACCCGCTCACCCGGAAGCCGGTCGGCAAGCCCCTGGCTAGACACACCGGCTACGTAAGCGCGGTGGCGTTCTCTCCGGACGGCACTTTGCTGGCCACCGGCGGCGCTGACTCGACGGTGCGCCTATGGAACCCGCTCACCCGGAAGCCGGTCGGCAAGCCCCTGACCGGACACATTGGCGACGTGAGCGCGGTGGCGTTCTCTCCGGACGGCACTTTGCTGGCCACCGGCGGCGGGGACAAGACGGTGCGGTTGTGGGACCCGGTCACCCGGGAGCCGGTCGGCAAGCCCCTGACCGGACACACCAGCATCGTGTACTCGGTGACGTTCTCCCCGGACGGCGCCCTGCTGGCTACGGCCGGCGCCGACTCGACGGTGCGGTTGTGGGACCCGGTCACCCGGGAGCTGGTCGGCAAGCCCCTGACCGGACACGCCGACTACGTCTTTTGGGTGGCGTTCTCTCCCGACGGCGCCCTGCTGGCCACTGCCAGCCAGGACATGACAGTGCAGCTATGGGCACGGTCCACCCGCATGTAGCAACGCCCAAGGTTTCAGCACCCGAGTTCAGGCCCGACGGCCGTCCAGCGAGCAGTCGTCGATGACGAAAGGGGGCGGAATCGGTCGCTGTGACAGCGGACCGACAGCCACGACGGATGCCGCTGCGCCATGTTGTCCTGCCCGCGTGTTCGCGGGCAGGACATCGCCGCCGACGTCAGACCACGGAGGCGCAGCCGGTGACGGAGCCCGCCGGTGAGATGTTGCAGACACGGAACTGTATGTTCCGGGCCCGGAATCCCATGTCCAGGGAAGTGGAACTCCAGGTGCGGAACGAGCTGTAGGTGACCCAGGGGGATGTGGGCCCTGCCTGCACCTCGCCCTTGAACTGGAACACGCCGCGCAGCGTGCAGGCGGAGTTGGCCCGCGACATGGAGTACGAGCCCCAGGTGATGTAGCCCGGGTAGTTGAGGTCGGACGACTGCTTGTAGCCGTACGTGCCGGTGACCCGCCAGCACGAGTTGTACGAGGTTCCGCTGATGTTGTACTCCGCCGCCGAAGCGGAGGATGGAGCCAGGGCGAGGGCTGCTCCAGCGGTCGCTGTGGCCACGGCAACCGCGACCTTGCGAAGCGTCAGACGCATTGTGTTGTCCCTTCCGTACGTCAGTCATGCAGCCGGATCGGCGCGTGACCCAGGGGATAGGGAAGCGTCGGCAGGGGCAAGAGCCAACTCCTGTCCCGGACAACCGGAACACTGTCCGTGCTGGTCAGGGCCTCGTGCGGATCAGTCCCGGACAAGGCGGACACGGGAAGAGGAAGTGTTCAGCGCCGCCAGCACCTGCGCCTGGTCCCCCGGGCGCCCCGGGCGCTCCGGGTCAGTGCACTCACGCCCTGACCATGATCGTTCTCACCGATAACCGCTGTACCGATGTTCCCCGAGGCCGGAGAGCCACGTGAGTTCAGGGAAACTGAAGGGGCCTCAGTGGGAACTCGAGGGTCGGATGGTGTGCTCTGAGGGGATCGATCGGTGGGTTCGTCTCGAACTCACGTTGAGGCATCCAAATCTGCGGGCTTCATCGCCTTGTGAAGATGGGCCTCAACCGGACCCAGGTGCTGGTCATAGGCCAGGACGATTTCGTCCGCGAGGTTGAGGACACGGATGCTCCCGCTCGCGAACTGCAGGACGATGCCGAGGGCAAAGTCGAGGTTGTCGTGCCGGTAGCGGATCTCTCGGGTGGAGAAGATCTGCTGGCCGACGAACCGGGTCATGGGGAAGTCGGGCAGGTCGTCCTCGACCGTGGTGTGGCCATATTCGTCCATGTCGTAGGGGCCATGAGGCTGGTCAACCTCCATGGACAATCCATCGCCTGGCGTGTGGAACCGGACGGGGCCGAGGTCGTCCATATGCAGCCACATGTGCAGGAGAGAGGGCTCGGTCTCCTCGTAGTGGTGCCAGGACGTCGTCACCTTCAGCAGGCGTCTGCCGACCAGGTCCTCAGCATTGATCATCGACTGAGGCTGTCACAGCGCTCAACGACTCGGCACTGGTTTCCAGGAGGCGCCGGGCCGAGTCCGCGTAGCGCATCGTGGTCTTCTCGTCGAGCCCGAAGACCTCCGCGAGATGGAGTGGATCAGGCCCGTGGGTCAGGGCTTCTTCGAGCTGCCGGTCAACGCGAAGCCGCTCCAAGGTGGCGTCCTGCCCTCGCATCGGAGCACTGATCCAGTGGTTGCTGGCCCGGCCGGTCGTGTTGGCGGTCTGGTTGTTGATCAGCAGGTGGAGGTTCGCGGTGCTCGGCCATCGGCACGCCGGTGGTCCAGCCAGTCCGTCAGGAGCTTCAGGGTGAAGTCGTCGAGAGGCCGGGCGCGTCCGGCGATGGTCAGCCTGCGGTTGCCGAGATCGACGTCGTCGAGCACCAGGGCGGCGATCTGGGCGACCCGGGCGGCATGGACCGCCGCGAGGGCGAGCACGAGCCGCGCCGCCGGGGTCATCGCTGTCGCGACGGAGCGTTCGACCTGCTCGGGGAGGAGCGGTTGCAGCACGGCGTACTCGTTTTGCCCGACCTTGATCCGGCTGGTGGGGTTGCGGAAGATCAGCCCCTGCCGTTTGGCCCAGGTGAACAGGGACCGCAGAGCGACGAGCTGGTCACGCCGCTGGTGCCCGTGCAGCGTCTTGACGTGGGCGAGGACGTCGTCGCGGGTCACCTCCCGCAGGTGGTCGTAGCGGTTCGACCACTCCAGTAGGGCCGGACGGACCTGGTTGAGGGAGAGCCAGACCGTGCCCTCCCTGCGTGGGAGGCTGCGGGGGCCGCCGTTGCGCAGGACGCGGGTCCAGCGCTCGGCTTCCGAGCGGATGCCGGGTGCGAGCCCTTCCAGGCATCCGACGAGCCAGCGCTCGAAGGATGACTTGCTGTCGTCCTCGAAGATCCCCATCTCCTCCAGGACCGTGACGATGTGGCCGACGGGCAGGTCCAGAGCCCGCAGCGGGGCGAAGATCTCTGTGTGCCGGATCACGTCGCCCTCGACGTGAGATGGCGACGGCGACGGGAAGGCCGCTGCGGTCCACGACGAGGTGGATTTTCGATCCACTCTTGCCTCGGTCGGTCGGATTCGGTCCGGTCAGCTGCCCCCTTTGAGTGCTCGGACGCTGACAGAATCGACGGCGAAGCGCGACCAGTCCAGCTCGCCCTGGGCTCCGAGTTCATCGAGGATGACGCGGTGCAGACGTGCCCAGACCCGGGCCTGGCTCCAGCGGGCGAAGCGCCGGTAGACCGTGGGCCAGGCCGGCCCGAAGACCGGTGGCAGTTGCCGCCACGAGCAGCCTGACGTGGCCACGAACACGATTGCAGCCAGACACTCGCGGTCCCCGGTCGCTACGAGCGAGATCCCCGCAACTACCTGGCCTTTCTCGGCCTGGCAGCCGCCCTGTGCTACTACAAGCGACCTCATCCGCCTCACCACGTAGGACACGGTCTTAGGGGCGGAGAGCCTCGCTTCGTTGCCATCCTGCGGAGCGCATGAAGCCACGAACCCGGCCATACGAAGGTGCGGGACCCAGGGGCCCAGGCGGACCCGGCGGCCGTTGCGGACCGTGTCCACCAGCGAAAACACCGGTCTGAGGACCCAGGGACCCAGGTTCTCGGGCGGTTGCTGGGTCCAGCTGGGTCCGCTCGCGCGATGACACAGATCTGGGGGATGTTGTCGACGACTGAACGACAGGGAACTGGTCGCCGTTGTGCCTCTCGCCCGTAGGTCTCGGTGACCGTGATCAAGGCGACGTACTCGCACGTCACCTGAAGTTTCGCGCGCTGAGGCAGGGGATCCGCACAGGAGCGCCACATCGGCCCCACACGGTCTTTCGAAGGCGCCGTTAGCGTTACATGCTCGATCCCACGCTCGATCCGATCCCTCGTGCAAAACTGTCAGGAAGAAGCGGATGGACTACTGCTCCTCGTGCCGTCGGCACCTCAACGGAGCCCTGGTGTGTCCGGGTTGCGGCGCTTACGCCCCGGACATAGCGCCGTTGACCTCAGGCGGCCGCACCGTCCCGGCCCCGGCCGCCATAGCGCTCTGGCCGGAGGTGGCGGCGACGGCGGGAGCCGACGCGTACGGCGCCTACGACGACGCCGGCACTGTTTTTGAGGACGTCGGCGGTGATGTCGAGGGTGCCGACGGTGAGACCGAGGGGCCTGCCTCCTCACCGCAGGGGCGGGCGGGCCGGCGCCGACAGCGGGCCCGCTGGAAGAAGAACCAGCGTCGAGCCGTGGTCGCGACCGCCGTCGCGCTCGTCGGCGGCGGTCTGACCGTGGCCTCGATGGAGGGCAGTTCCGGCCATCGCGCCCAGGCGTCGACGGCCGATAACCTTTCGAGCATGGGCACCGGTGAGCAGTCGGTGGATCAGACCGCCGAGCTCCCGCCGGCCGGCACGGGCAAGCACCGAAAGCCTTCCTCCACGAGCTCCCGGTCCTCCACGACCGGCACCTCGCAGCGGCGTTCCGAGGCCGTCGCGACCCACACGGACTCGGCGAGGGCGCGGCAGCCGGTGGCCGCGGCCTCACAGGCGAGGTCGGGGGCTGCCGCACAGCCGGCCGCGTCCGTACCATCCGCCGACACCCGGTCTGCCGACACGACGACTGCCGGCACCGGTACCGGTACGTCGGCGGCCCGGTCGCCTGAGCCGACGGCCACCGGCGGCACGGGGTCGGGAACCTCGGCAACTTCAGGCGGGTCGGGAACATCAGGCACGTCGAGCACGTCGGATGCGTCGTCCTCAGAGTCTTCGGGGACGTCCCAGTCGAACTCCGCACCGGCGGCGACCTCCCCGTCGGGCATCTGTGTGCTCGGGCTGATCTGCGTGAGCTGATCCCCCTCCCAGGTCAACTGGTCACTCTCTGGACCTCGCCAAGGGAGCCGAGATCAAAGTCCCCGAGCCCAGAACGAAGGCCGCGCACATCGCGCCGCGCGCTGGCGTTGATCAGCTGGCGTCTCATCGGCGTGGGCAGAGAGGCCGTGTTGCAGGCCGGGGCGACTTCGAGTATCGGCTCCCCGATCGCGTGGGTGCTGGCGGCGAGGTCGTCTACGACGGTGCGCGGCGACGGCCGGGTCGGCCGGCGGATCGGTGGGAGGCGGTGGCGGGGCGCGCGGACGTCGCGGACGGCCTGGCGGACCACGGCGCGCACCGTGGCGCTGTCGAGGGTCCGGAGGCCGCTGTGGGCGAGCGTGGCGAGGCCGCGGGTGATCAAGCGCCGCGACGACGTCCGCGCGGCTGGAGACGTCGATCAGGGCGCGTTGGGACAGGCCGTAGTCAAGCGCGGCCGCGGCGGTTCGGCGCCGTGATCCTGGTCCTCGTGCTGCTCGCCCACGACTCCATCGTCCTCCGGCCGGCGGGCCGGTCCAGGGCGCAGTGAGGTGGGTGCCCGGCTCGGTGCACCAGAGCCGCACCCAGCGGCGCACCGCCTGGACGTCGTCGTTGCTCGCCACTACGTTGTCCGCCGTCGTCATACCCGCCCCCTGTTCTCCGGTCTGGCTAGAACGCAGCGGGCTCCGCCAGGTGCGGCCAGCAGTTCGTGCGAGTAGCACCCCTGCGGCCAGCCAACTCACTACGGGCGAGGCCCGCGTCGTGCTCGGCGATGCTGTGGTCGCGGGTGGGGACCAGGGTGCCCTCCGCGATTAGGACGGTGCCGGTGCGGAACCGCTTGCGCTGCTGGGGTGCGAGCGCTGGCCCGAGGTGGTCGATGATGCGGTCGGCCGCGGACTTGGACACCCCGAACAGCGGTGCCGGTTGGCGCAGAGTGAGGTTCGTGCGCCAGTAAGCGGCGACCAACAGCACCCGGTCCGCCAGCGGCACGCCCCACGGCCGGCCCCTGCGGACCGGGTCGGCGCCCTCGCGCCGGAGCGCGGTGATCAGCTTGCCGAATTGCCTTGGGCTCAAACCGCTGAACGGGGGTATCCACGCGGGATCCGAAGCCGTGATGACGCCAGCCATTTCAGGATCACCGCAAGTGGCCGGGCGCCTCTCCCTGTTCAGTACGTTTCAAGGGCTGGAGGAAGGTTCGCGGTCGTGTGCGCTTCCGCGATGTTGAACACACTGGCGCACGCCGGACACTCTGCCCGGCCAAAGACGTGTCTGATCCCCTCGGCGAGCCGCTGCTGCCCGTCCCGGTCGGCTGTGGCGTGCATCCATCGGCCCGGGTCGCGAAGCTCCTCGGCCGGGGCGGGCCGCAGCGACCGCCGCTCGATGTCGCCCTGCTCCCAGTCCCGAATGGCCGCGTAGCAGCCGTAGTCACCGACGGCGATGGTCACCTCCGCTTCGCAGCCCGGGCAGGACACGGCATAGAAGTCGTCGGCGAAGTCCCCCCAAGGAGGCGCTCCAGTGGTACTGCCCTGCAAGGGCAAGCAGATCACCGAAGAGCCGGTTGTAGTCGGCCGGACGCGTCCGAAGCCTCTGGTCCACGAGTTCCCGCAACCGGTCGACCTCGTTCGGACAGCCCGCGAGCAGAGCTTCACCATCGGGGTGCCGCAACGTGCCACGCACGATGGCACTGGCCAATTCGAGTGCCTGGGCACACGCGGGAGCTAAAGCTGCCAAGCGCGGGAGAGCTGCGAAGCTCGCCGCGGAGACCGTCTCACCGTGGAGGCAGAGACGGGCCCACAGCTCGTCCCACGCCTCTGGTGCTTCTTCTCGCTCCACCTGATCCAGGAGCAGTGGCACTCGCCCAACCACCCCGTGAGCATCGACCACCTGCGTCCAGTCCGTCACGAGGGTATTCAACTGTTCCTACAGCCTCGCTGCCAACCTGCAGAATGACAGGGCCTCGAGCTCCCGAGCCATTGCGGGACAGCCCCTAGCTGGCCTGCCGTGAAGTGAGCGGTCGGGGTGCTGTCAAGTACCCCGAACGTCATCGCATTGTCCGAAGCGGATGCATCCGGCGTCACCAGCGGGGAACCTGAAGCCGTCTCGAACATCCAGCGCCCCGCCACGGCCGTCCGCTGCGGGGCCTCGTCCGCAGACATCGAACGGCCGAACGCGGCGGGTATCTCGTCTCGAACGCCCCCCGCCGCACTGGTCGCTGAGAGTCCACTTAGCACCGCCGCAATGGACAGCACCATCCCGACAGTGCAAAGCCGTCTACTCACAGGCATGACACAGCCTCCCCGCGGAGTCTCCCCGACCCCGACCTAACGTGAGCTAATGTTCACGGACCGCACACTGGAGGGTAGAGCGGCACCTGTCACAAGATCTAGATCCGATGCCGCGCTATTCGGACTGGTCACGTCGAACAAGCTGTTTTCATCAGACGCTGGCGAAGGCGGACAGCAGCGTGTCGGTCCGGACCTGAAGACCGCGTGTCCCGGCTCCTGCGACTTCGACGGATCAAAACCCGGACAAGCTCACTCGCGGGAAGCCCGGGTCAGCCCTTATCCCGCCCTGGCAGGGCCGCGCCATCCAGGAACGCGTGATAGGTCTCAACGGCATCCGGCTCGACTTCCGGGTTAGACGGTCCATAGCGGGTGTCGGAGCGGTCCCGCTTCGGTCCGGAGACCCAGAACTCCTCACTGGTCTGCGTGTCGTAGAAGTTCGCGTCGAACATCCCGCCTGCCCGGCGCAATGTCCTTCCCTGAAAATACGCAGTGCTCCAAGTCTTCGAGAAGTCCACCCACCCGATCCACGAGGGTCCACGGTCGGTGTCATAACCAGACTTCAACTGCACGAACATGAGGCGTCGAGGCATGTACCCAGGGTCCCGCACAGCCCGCACCCGCGACCAGCGCTTTTACAGCAGACAGAGGGCACGCCCGCCCGCGCTTCTTCACCTGGAGAGTGCCTCCTTCCTGGCAGCCGACAGGACCCAGACAAGCCCCCAAGCCCCGGAGAGGCTGGCTCGTGAAAGCCCGAGGCTAGGGGTCAAGGGAGGGTTGCGCGGCGAAGCACCCCCGCGTCGGCGGGGAGGACGGGCAGGGCCGCACCGAGGTACTGCTCGACCTCTTCCCGGCCGCCCGGGTCCGCACGCCCGGCGACGGGCTCGCCCAGCAGAGCCTGCCACTCATCCAACGAGGACATACACGTCTCCCACACCGGTCAGCGAAGAACTGCGCGCCAACTTAACTGCCTGCACCACGACGTCGCGCGGCGCGGCCGCCGTCAGACGGGACACCCCCTGCGGAAGTCGGCTCACCGCGCGGAACCCGCGAAACCGCGGGGCGAAATCTGCTGCCAAGCGCCATGGCGGGTGGAGGCCTGTCCTACGCCGACGGTGACTCGATGGAGAAGGCCGTGAGCTGCAAGACCGCCCACTGTGACCGGTGCCGGCCGCACGGCATGGCCGAGTGGGGTCTCATCGCCGCGTGGCGGATGCGCGAGGGCGACGACGAAGGCGTGGGCGGCGTGAAGCGGGACTGCCCGCACGGCGGCTGGTCACCGTTCAACTGGTGGTACGAGACGGCCCTCGGCAGGCGGGCCTGCTGGAACAGGGCGATCGTGTCGATACCCGGAGGCGGGGCGTCCTCGAGCTGGTCGGATTCCAGGCCGAGGTCGAGGGTGAGCTGCTCGCCGGGCCGGGGCAGGTCGACGATCTCCAGGGAGCCGGTACAGGACACCAGGGCGCCACCGAAGGCGCTGGGCCGTTCGGTTGGGTCGTGCCGCCACAGCAGGCCCTTCGTGAGGCGGCCGGCAACCAGCCCTGTGATCTACCTGAGCGTAAGGATATGGCCACTACCTGTCTCAAATGATCTTCACGAAGATGCGCGTAGCGTGATCAAATACTTACGGCATCGACATGAGCAGCGCCTCTCTGCGTCGAGGGAACTGTCATGTCTACGACATAATTAGGGGTAACTGATGCGCTCCAAGACCAACATCGCCCTGACCGCACTGGCGATAGCGGCTGGCTCGGTCATGTTCAGCGCGCCGACCGCGTCGGCCGCGGCCTACTGCAGCGGTTCCGGCTACACCGCCACCAACGAACCGATGGAGCGGTGTACCACGTTGTCCAACGGCATCGTCTACAACAAGCAGGTCTCCGGCACCACCGTGTACACCACGTACTCCAAGACGGGCGGCTCTACCGTCAGCGTCCGCCTCGGCTACACGTACAACGGGTCCACGACGTACTCCTCCTACTTCTCCATCGGCTCGGGCCAGACGGTGAAGAAGTCATGGGGCCTGAGCAGCAGCGCCTACTGCAAGAGCATGACGGGCGTCCTCAACTACAGCGGCGGAACGTTCCAGACGCCGTCCACGCACTGCTGAAACCAGACGTGCGCAGGCCCCGTCTGATCAGACGGGGCCTGATGCCCTGTTGGATCACTCCGTACTACGCAAGGACCGCGCCGTGTTCTCCGCGATCTTCCAGCATCACGTCGCCTATCTGGTCGCGTGCACATTGACCGCCCTGGCGCTCGGTGGCGGGGCGTGGGCGCTCGCTCGCCGACTGGGCAATCCCCACGGCCTGTGGTGGGCCGGGCTTGCCTTCACCGTCACCGGTGTCCTCGGCGTCACGTTCATGGGTGCCGGCCCGGCCAGCGGCGTATGTGTCCTCAACCACCAGTTTGGCGAGCCGTTCCACACCACCCAAGGGCTGTGGAACCTGGCGATGATGGTGCCCGTCGGCGCTCTTGCCCTCCTGGCCGTCCGCAGGCTCCTGCCCGCCCTTGTCGCCGTCGTCGCCTTCCCCTTGGCGATTGAGTTCACGCAGGCCACCGTCGACGGTCTGGGGCGCGTCTGCGACAGCTCGGACGCCGAGATGAACATCATCGGCGGGCTGGTGGGGATCGCCATCACCGCGACGGTGCTCACTGTGCGCGCGTCGCTCCGGTGGCAGGGCGGCGTGAAGGGTGCGCTGATCGCCTCCGTTGCATTGCTCCTGCTGGGTTCGGGTGTCGCCCGCCCGATGCTCAACTTCACCAACGTCGACGGCAGCGGCCTCTCTGCAGCGGGCACGGACCAGAGGCAGGCCGTCGAGGCGGCGGTCGAGGAAGCCTTCGGCGACCGTTACACGATCGGCCAGCTCTATGAACAGCCCTGTCTGGACACCTCGTGCAAGAACATCATCTTCAACCTGCATATCCGTGGGAAGGGCCAGTCCGAGCTGTTCGGCAACGGCAGCCTCTCCTGGCCGGACAAGAAGCACCTGAACGTCCTCCTGGAAGACAGCGACCGGCCCACCGACATGGGATATCCGGTAAAGGGCACGACCACACCCACCACCGACCACGAGGCACACGAGATCGCGCAGACATACGCCCGCCAGCAATACCCGTGGGCCAAGAGCGCAACCGTGCAGGAGACCGACCCCGTCGGCGAGAAGGCCAGCCTGGGCTGGATGACGAACTGGCGATGGACGCACAACGATGTCCTCATGCCCAGGATGCTGGACGTCCAGATCGACAAGGCCGGTCGCGTATCCCAGATCGACGTAACCCTCGGCCCTACCCGCGCCGACCTTCCCAAGCCCAAGCTCGACGCGGAGCAGGCCGAAAAGGCGGTGAACGACGCCGTGGCAGCGCAGTTGCGGGCCAACGGAAGCACGGGCGCCGAGTTCCAGACCAAAGCCATCACCGTGAAGGCCGACGACCTGGATGGCGCGTGGAAGCCCTACTGGCTCGTCAACGTGACATGGCCTAACGCCGGACAGAACGGCGATGCGCAGGCGCCAGCTCCCGTGGAAACCTACCGAGTCAACGCTCTGAGCGGGCAGGTGTACGACGCCGGCCGGGTGCCCATCAAGACGAGCTGACCTCTTCGGACACGGCGGATGACGCCAGACGCACGCGTGTTACGCCTGGCTCTGTTCACGAGTTCCGGCTCTGGCACAACTTCCGTGAAATAGCGCCGGCCGGACTTGTACCCGCCTCTGGACGTGCACTCGGCCTCTCGCAGCGCACCGTCGAGCGCTACGTCAAGGACCAGATCCGCCGCCCCCGCGCCGACCTCGCGCAGCGCCTCGAGGACGCCGTACGCCAGCGCTGGCAGCCCCGCATCCGCGCCCAGGCCCGCAAGCAAGCTGCCACCAGCGCCGGCCTCGTCCTCGACACCCGCGCCCGCTTCGGCTTCACCGCAGCACCCGGCACCACCGACGACGCCCGCATCCGCCACCTCACCCTCGCACTGCCCCCGCACCACGCCGCCCGCCTCTTCGACGCTCAGGACCAAGGCGCCGGCGAACAGCAGCTGCGGGCCCTCGCGGCCGAAGCACTCGGCGAGGTCTACTTCCGCGACGGCGGCCGCCGCGCCGCAGGCCTGGAGGTCGAGTTCACGGATGTCGAGCACGTGGAGTTCAACCTGTAGAAGGAGCGGCATCCCCGCGGGCGCGGGCAACAGTGGACAGTGAGCGTCGCCGCCCCGATGCCGTCGGGGCCATCCCCGCAGGCGCACTGTCATGCTCCGGGCGCTCCCACTCCCACAACGAGGGTCCGTGGTTCTTCATGGCCTTGCACACCGCGTTGACCAGCGACTGCGGGTTGGCTGCGGAGGCGGCCTTGGGCTGCGTCCACTCCAGTGCGTATACGAACAGATCCCGCACGTGGTCTGCGGCCCCGGAAGCGCCGGCCGCCGCGGTGAACAGCGCGTCGAACAGACTCGCGATCCTGCGACGACCAGGCGGACATCAACCGCAGGGTCAGCGCGCGGGCGGCCGGCGGCACCCGTTCGTCCAGGCTCTCGGTCTGCCCCATGGCCTTGGCCAGGGGCTTGCCGGTCACCCACTCGTTGCCGGTGACCAGGGTGAGGTTGTCGACGAACGCTGCGGCGGTGCGGGCCATGGCCAGAAGGTCGTGGCCCCGCAGTGCGATCACCGCGTCCAGCCGGCGCTCGGTCTGCTCGAACTCGCCCAGGGCCGCCTCGCCGACGGCGGCCTGGAAGTAGACCTGCGCCAGTTGGTGGGCATCCGCCACGTGCGTTCCAGGGCCACACACCCCTCATCCATGCCGTAGGACATCATGACCGGTGTGTACTGCGGTACTCCTCGCCGGGAACGGCCAGTTCCTGCTGCCCGCGCTTTGTCGAGCTGGGGGAGCGCAGACCCGTCCGCGCGTACGGCCCGCCGCCGGTCCGCTGCTCACAGGGCAACCAGTAGTCACCAACGGCCGCGGGGCCGTTCGGCACCGAGCTGGACTTCACGGAGGCATTCGCGGTTGTCCGGCAAACCGGGCACGACGCGGCCCTCGCCCTTCGCCCAGGTGAAGCTGCACAGTGCCTTGGGTCGGCGCCTGCCGCCATCGTCTGCGGCGTGGGAGCCATGGCCCGGGACGTTCCAGGTGACCAGCGTCCCGCCCTCGTACGGACGCTGTGCGACCACTTGGACCACAGCTACGCCCACTCCACCCCCAGCTCTCGCAGCGCTTGCACCTGCTCACCGGTGAGTTTGTCGCGTCTGGCGCGGGTGTTCGATAGCCACACGCCCAGGCGTACAGCCACCGGCTCGGCCTCGCTGTCGACCGTGATCTGTTCGCTGTGGCCGCGGGGGACTGGCCGTTGGCCTTCCCGTTCGATCCACTGTGCGAGGGCTGCCAGTCCGCGCTGAAAAGCCTGCTGGGCCTTGCTCCCCTTTGCCGTGCCCTTGATCGTTGGTGCGGGAGGCGGTGCCTGGGCGGGCTGTACGCCCAGCTTCAACAGCCGTTCCTGCTGCTCGGTGGTCAGCAGTCTCCAGTCCCGACGTTGCCGTTGGAGCCAGCGTCCGATGTCGTGGCCGTCGATCTGCACGCCGGGTGCGACGTCGGGCAGGACTCCGCCGGGTTCGTCGGCGGCGAGGTGGGCGAGGTGGCGGTAGTGGCGTTGCCAGTCCAGGGGCCAGGGACAGTTCCAGTCCGGGTCGATCGCCGTCAGCTGTGCCGCGCGCGCAGCCGCCCGCTCGGGATTCTTCCCGAGGCCGCCCTTCCGCCGCAGGTTCGCCAGAAGCTGCCCCGCCGGTACGAGACCCTCGGTGTCGCTCTCGCCCCAGACGGCGTCTTGGCGGGGTGCGAGGTGTCCGGTGGCGCGCCGGTAAGCCCGGAACACCGCGAGCTTGGTCTCCCAGGCTTCTTCGCCGGGCTCCCAGACCATGCCGGCCTCGGGGGCGTCGAGGAGCTTCTTGCTGTCGTCGCCCAGTTTTTCTGAGTTACTGCTCGGGCTGTGAGCTGGGGTTTCTCAGTTCATATGGGTGATGTTGGCGGTGCCTGGGGGTGATCGAGTGTGAGGTTGGTCGAGGCGGTGTCTCTCTGACCTGCGCGTACGCGGGTGTGCGCAGCTTGGTCGAGCAGGGTGCAGTTGCAGTGAGCTGCTATTTGATGGAACAGGTCAGGCGATGTCGGGGTTGGTGAGGTCGTTGAGGTTGGACCTGTCGGCTGTGCTTGTGTGCCTACTCGTCGTTGGTGCTGTCGGTCTGCGGTTCGAGGTCGATCTCATGCAGGGCCAGGACAAGGTGGCTTTCGACGTCTGTGGTGGCCTCAAGGGTTGCCTGCAATTCCTGCCGGCCGTGGTCGAGGAAGGCGTCGATTGAGGCTTTAACGGGAGGCGCGGGAGGAAGAGTGGCGGCGTACAGGGCGGCTGCCGCCCTGCTGTCGACATCCGTGGTCGCGTCCAGCGCGTTGGTCAGGCGCCGCATGGCGGAGGTCAGCACGTCATCTACCGGCTGGGCGGCGCTGCGCCTGGGGGAGTTGCTCACAGTGCGCCTCCTTCGTCCTGTTCCTGGAGCATGCGCTCAAGGTTGTGACGCGCCCGGCGCAAATTTTGGCGGACGTTGGCGCTTGGGACGCCCAGTGCTTCGGCTGTCTGTGCGGGCGTGGCTCCGTCGATTTCAAAGGCCATCACCGTGCGCTGGAGAACAGGAAGCCTCCGCAACAGTTGCACGAGGTCGACCTGCTCGGCGATGTCGCCGCTCGGGTCGGGCACACCCGCTTCGGGTAGGTCGGCGGGGTCCGAGGACCAGGTCTTCTGCTTGTCTTTGGCCTTGAGCCACATGCGCCAGGCGGTGGTCCGAAGCCAGGCTTCGGGGTGTGTCACTGATTCCCATGCCCGTGCGAGTTGTACGAAAGCGCTCTGCACGGCGTCCTCAGCGTCGTGTCGTCCTGCACCGGCGGCGATCAGGAACCCGACGGTCGGTACGAAGCGAACCCGGAAGAGAGCCCCGTACTGCTGTTCCTGTTCCAGTGACAGACCCTGCTGCTCTTGGGTCTGCCGGGGCCGTTCTTCGACAAGTAGACCGGCGCTCTGCTCTGGCTCGGCATGTGCGTTCTGCAGAACCGTGCGCCAGGACTTGACGGTGGGACGTCTGCGAAGCAGTGCGCGCCGTTCTCGTTCGGTCATGCCGCCCCACACGCCGAACTCCACTCGATTGTCGAGTGCGTCGGCGAGGCACTCCGTTCTCACGGGGCAGTCGGTACACACCGCTTTGGCCCGGCCCTGTGCCGTCGACTGCACGAACAATTCGTCCGGATCACTGGTACGGCAGGCCGCCTGATCCGACCACTCAGTCACCCACGATGACACTGCTGCCCCCCTGCTTCTCAATTGCCCGCGGTCCGCCGACTTCGATGGTGATTCTGTCGTGTTCGTCCATGACCCGGCTGCCGCCGGGCAGTTCCCGGATCATCTCGCTGCGATGTCTGCTGCGGATGCGGGCCATGCTGGTGCGTCCGTGCACCCGAATCAACATCCGCAGCGCGCTTGTGAGGTATCCGGCCCCGGCGGCGAGGGCTGCAATCTCATACTCCGGCATCGCTGGGGCTCCTGATCGGTGAACGTGGGCTCGACTGTCGAAGGGTGAGTGCCTGCAAGGGGCCTGCTGCGTGACCTCGATGCCAGATCTTTTTTGAGTTTTTTCTTCCGGCCGGGCGGAAGAGGGGGTCGGGCGTGCCCGGGGCGGACAGTGGTGGGGGCGTCAGTTCATGGCGGAATGACACCGATGGTGGTGAGGAGATGCTGTTGCTGGGGGTGCAGACGTGGCCAGTTGCGGTGTTGGGTCTGGATCCATGTGGTGATGCGTGGCGGGTAGGGCTGACCGGTGTGGTGGCCGGTCTGGGCTTGATGGTAGGTGCGGTGCCAGTGGTAGGGCCAGGGTGGGTTCCACCAGGGGTCGATGGTGTCGAGGGCGTGCAGGGTGGCGGGGGAGAGGCGGCGTTGGCTGGCTTTGCGGCGTTGTTGGATCAGCCAGACCCCTAGAGGGAAGCCGTCATGGGGCGTGCTTTTGGGGACGCAGAGGTTGCCGGTCTCCTTGGCCCAGGCGCGGGCGTGTGCCACGCCGGGGCTTGGCGGGTAGGGGCGGGTCGCTTCGCGGCGCTGTGTGCTGGTGCGGTTTTCCGGGGTGATGCCGATGCCTGTGAGGAGCGTGTGCTGTTGCGGGTGTAGCTGGCGCCAGGCGGCGCGTTGAGCGGATGCCCAGGAATGGGTGGTGGAGTTGATGGGTGTGGTGCGGGCGTGGTGGTAGGCGCGCTGCCAGCGCATGGGCCAGGGTGGGTTCCACCAGGGGTCGAGCATGGTCAGTGCGCGGTGAACGGCGTATGGGGTGTTCGCGTGATGGGCCAGAAGACGTTGTCGGGCGAGCCAGGATCCCAGGGGGAAGCCGTCGTGGACGGCGCAGTACGGCGTCGCCAGACTGCCGTGCGCGGCTGTGTAGCTGCGGGCGTGCTCGAGCGCGGTCTCGGCATACGGGGTGACGGGCCGGGTGCGGGTGCTCTCCTCGGTGAGGCCGATGTCGGCCAGCAGGCGCTGCTGGCCGGGATGCAGGTCGGCGTAGTGCCTGATCTGCCAGCGTAGCCAGGCCTGCTCGTCGGGGGCGAAGCTGCGGAACTGGTGCATGGCGTCTGGCTGGTGGCCGGCCTGGACCTGATGATGGATGTGCTGCCAGGCGCGTTGCCACGCCAGGCTCCAGGGCGGACACCACCACGGATCGACCGCGGTCAGCGCCTTCGCCGCAGCGCACTGAGGCGCGCCCGTGTCGGCATCTGTTCGGGCGTGCTGGCGTTGCCGGCGCAGCCACCGCCCCAGCTCGAACCCGTCGTGGACGGTGCTGATCGCGGCGGCGAGAGTGCCGTGTGTGGAGTGATAGGAACGTGCGTAGCCGAGTCCGACGGCGAAGTCGGCTTCGCGTTCGGCGGGCCGTGCGGCCGCGCCGCGGGCCCGGTCCGCGGTCAGCCCGATCCGGGTGAGCAGGTCCTGCTGGTCGGGCTGGAGTGTGTCGTATTGGGCGCACTGGTTGGTCAGCCACCTGGCGAGTGCGCGGCTGGTGCCGGGGAATCCGGCCGCGGCGTCCAGGACGTGACCGTCTGCGATGTGGGTGTGTGCCTGGTGCCAGGAGCGTTGCCACTTCAGGGCCCAGGGCGGGTTCCACCAGGGGTCGATTGCCGACAGTGCCAGTGCTCGGGGTGAGGGAGCGCCATGACGCAGCTGGTAGGCCCGGTCTTTGCTGCGCTGGTTGGCCAGCCACTGCCCTAGCTTGAATCCGTCCTGGACGGTGTCGGCGGTCGCGGTCACCAGCGTGCCGTGGGCGCGGGCAAAGGCGCGTGCACCTGCGAGGGTGCGTTCGAAGTGGGTGGCCATGTGCTTGCGGCGAGGTCGGGCCGCCCGTACGGCCTCGGGAGTGAGGCCGATGTCAGACAGCAGACGCTGCTGCGCGGGGTGCAGGTCGGCATAGCCGGTGCACTGCATGTGCAGCCATTCACCCAGACCGAAGCTGGTGGTGGGGAAGCCGCGCTCGGGCCGCAGGCCGCCCCGGGCGCGGGCATGGTCGCGGGCTTCGTAGTAGGTACGCTGCCACATCACCGTCCAAGGCGGCCGCCACCACGGGTCCAACGCCTCGAGTTCCGCGACGTGTTCGGGCGGTACCGAGGGGGATTTCCGGTGGTTCGACAGCCACCGGCCCAGCCCAAAGCCGTTGAACCGCTCGCCGATCGGAGCCGCGAGGTGGCCGTGAAGGGCAGCGTAGGCACGGGCGTGGGCCAGACCGGTATGAAATGCCTGTTCGGGGGTGAGCCGCAGCCCGCGGCCCCGCGACGGGCTGCCTCCCACCGCCTCCGGCTTACTGCCGTTGCGGTAGGCCTGCAGTTCCCGGGCGATGGGCCGGGGCCGGTGTGCCATGTGCAGCGTCCACAAACGATCGGCGGCGTCTGCTCCATCAGGGGACCGCACGCAGTTGTGCACCCATACCAGCAGGGGCCCGGCTGAGGTCGAAGCGATCTTCTCGGGCAGCCAGCCCCGGTTGGTGATCTGGGCCAGCTCGCTGACCAGAGCGGGCGTATCCGCAAGGGTGTGCGGCAGGTGGCCGCGGCTCTCGGCGAGCAGTCGCCGCCTGAAGCCTTCGTCAACGAGAGCAGAGGCGAGGGCAACCGTCTCCGGGTAGGTGACCGCGTCCCTGGCCAGCAGTCGCCACCAGCCGGGATCGGTGCCTGGCGGCGCGAGCTGCAGTGCCCGGCGCGGCCATTGCTCGTCCTCAGGCCATTGCTGTGCCCACCAGGAGACGGCTACGGCATGTGCGACCTCGAACGCACGAACGCCGTCCGGCCGGTGGCGCAGCAGATTCAGGTGTCGCCGGTGTGCCGTGATCATCTCCGGCAGCCCCGTTAGGTCGATCTGCTCGGTGCCGGCCGGTGCGCCGCCGATCCAGTGGGTGCCGAGCATCCAGCGTCGGTGGCGCGGGCAGACCCGGGTGTGCGGCTGTAAGTACAGCCGTGCGGGTTTGGCCCGTCCGGTGCGTGCGGCTGTGCACAGCCGGCAGCCTTCCCCCGCAGCCGGGACCACGGAGCCGAAGCGGAACCGCCCGGCCGTGCCCGCCCCGTCCGGCGAAAGAGGTTCCTGGGCGGTCCAGGCAGGCAGGGCACGCTGAAGGATCTCCTCGGGCACGCGGCTGAACATGCAGACACGGGCGCGGGCTTCGGCGTTGAGGTAGACCTCGCCGTCCGGGCGGTAGCCCTTGAACAGGCCTCCACCGACCTGCAGCAGCGCGGGGACGAGGTCTCTGACGCCGAGCCGGTAGCGGTCGGCCAGCCGGTCCAGGTACGAAAGGTTCGTCTCGCCCGGCAGCGGCGCGAGCCGTGCTGGCCCCGGTCGTGCCGCAGCCGTACGCGGCGGCTGCGGCTGTGGTGGAAGAAAGTCGTGCATCAGGGAGTGAAGGTCGTTTCCTGGCGGGCCCGGACGTGCTGGCATCCGAGCCGTGGCCGAACGGTGGATCGGTGCGGACGGTTGAGGCAGACGCCGCCGGTCAGGGCTGGCGTTGCGTGGGCATCCGGTGGCGCCTGGGTGCCCGGGCCCGTTGTTCGGCGGCGGTGTCGAGCTCGATCTGTTCGAGCAGCTTCTTGGTGATCTTTTCGGTGCCGTCCAGCAGGGATACCAGGGCGGCTTCGCGGATGAGGTGGGAGAGGCTGCCCATGCGTCCGCCAGTGCGGGCGTGCAAGTAGGCGGCGTGTGTGACCAGCGTGCCGGGCCGGTGCTGGCGCAGCCGCAGCGCGCTGTCCATGCCGTTCACCAGGGCATTCCAGACCTGCTTGTCCGCGCTGCTGCCGTAGCGCAGCGGCTGGTTGCGCACGATCTTGAAGCGGCCGGCGAGCTGGGAGCCGCGCACGCCGGTCAGCAGTGGCGAGGCTTCGACGTCGATGCCGGAGTAGACGAACGTCGCCGGGATCCGTTCGCCGAGGTACTTCAGCTGGTCGGAGGTCTCGGCGCCGGCCCGGCTGCGGGTGTCCATCAGGTGCACGTCGTCGACTAGGACCAGCTGGGTGCCCATCTCGCAGAGCAGCTCGCACACGGCGTTGGTGATCTGGATCTGGTTCATCCGCTCCAGCGTCGGCAGGCCCAGGAAGCGGGCGAACTCGCTGATGAGCATTTTTGGGGTGGAGGACGGCGGCACGGTGATGAACAGGACCGGCAGCCGCCCGTCCTGGTTCGGTTGGCGGCGCCGGTCGGCGAGTTCGACGGTGCGCCCGAGCTGCTGCATCGCGGTGGTCTTCCCGGTGGTCGCCGGCCCGGAGATGATCAGGCCGCGTCTGGCTCCGCCCTGCTGGCCGCGGTTGAGCAGCAGCAGGCGGCGGACCGCGGTGGAGATGGTGTCCATGGCGGGGGTCTTCAGCACCACGAACCGTGCGTGGTAGTCCTCCCGCTGCTCCAGCGTCCACTCCTGGTCGCCGGCGTCCCGTGCCGGGGCGTGGGGTGTGTCGACGAACTGCTGCCACCCGTCCCACGTGGTCAGCGGACTGAAAGTGCTCGTGGTGGCGGGCTGGGCCGCTGTCACCATGCCTGGGCCTCCTGGTACGGGTCGTAGATGAGCATGCCGCCCGCCCCGGCGGCGTTCAGCGTCTGCCCTGCGGCCTGGTCCCGGTCTGTTTCGGCCGACGACTCGGATGCTTCGGCCTCATCCGCGTGTTCTGCCGCGGCGTCCTGGCCGTCGGCGAGGGCGGCGAGAAGGTAGTCCTCGCCGTCCGGGTCGTCCTCGATGTCGTCCAGGCTGTCGTCGGTGTCCCAGCGGTCGCCGTCTTCAAGCGGGACGGTGAAGGAGCCGGGCAGCCCGAACGAGGCCCCCGGCGCCAGAGGCGCAGGGCACTGCTGCGAGGCGGTGGCAGGGGACGGGTCGGTCATCTGCGCGGCCGCCTGGGCCCGGGCGGCTACCGTCCGCTCTCGTCTGCTGCCCAGTCCCTGGCTGGCACGGCGCAGCAGCGCATCCAGCGCCTGAGCGATCGCCGCCTCGTGTTCTTCGCGGCCCTCGCGGCGTTCCACGGTGCGGCGGACGTAGTCGAAGGTGAACGCGGTGAAGGGGCGCCGTACCGCCTCCGCGTGGACCCACGGCACCTCCAACCATCCCCCGGGCAGGCGCACCCACACCCGGTTCGGATCGTAGGGGTTGTGGTGGACCTCCCACCGTCCGTTCTTGTCCTCCTGCGGTGAGCGGCGGCGCCGGTAGGGGTTGAGGCCGGGGTGGTCGTAGGTGCGGTAGCCGAAGCGGACGCCGTAGTCGTTGATCGCCAGCCACCGCAAGGGCAGCAGCTCAACGTAGTCGTCGGCGGACAACGGCACGGGCACGTGACCGGTCACCGCCACCAAAGCTGCCCACATCTCGTTCGGAGAGACAGCGACCTGCGGCATCATCGGGTGCCGCAGCGCCTCGTGACGACGCTCCTGCCACCCGCAGATGACCCACTCGTCCAGCAGTTCCTGAAGCTGCGCCAGGCTCCAGCAGGCATCCGGTTCTGCGGCCGCGCCCCGCTGGGAGACGTCCGAGCCGGTGTGGCCTGGCAGGTACTGGCTGAACCCGTCGGCGATGGCGCGAAAGGTCCGCTCCACGTTCCCCTTCGCCGGGCCGTTCGCCGGCGGTACCGGCTGCACCGACACCCCCAGGCTCTCGCACGCGGAGACGAACGAAGCCGACACATACACACGGCCCTGGTCCACGATCACCGTCTCCGGCATGATCACCGGCCGTGCGGCCGCCTGCTCCAGCCGAGCGTCCAGCGCGATCAGCCGCTCATACGGGATGACGGATCGCTGCATGGACAGCGCCTTGTCCCAGCCCGGCCGGATCGCCGTCGGCACCACCATCTGCGCCAGCAGCATCGCCGCGTCCACCGACGTCGTGCCCATCGGGCGCAGCAGCGCGGCGCAGATGCTGCGCGTCGCCACGTCCAGCGCGATGCTCAGCTCGACCCGGCCGGTCACACCGTCGTCCAGGACCGCCAGTACATCCAGCGGCGTGCTGTCCAGCATCACCAGCTCGCCCGGCCGCAGTGCCACCGTCGGCGTGAAGGGAGGTGTCGGCCGCGACGCGTGCCACCGCCGCTGCGCCGCCGTTCCCAAAAGGCCTTGTCCGTCGGCCACCGCGTGCGCCAGCCGGTTAAATGTCGACGCCGGCGGCAGGGCCACCACTCCGGCGCCGTACTCCTTCTCCAGCAGCCACCTCACCTGGCGGCGCAGTCGTGCCAGCGTGCCTGTCGACCGCTCCCGCTGTCCCTCCAACACCTTCCTGACTGCCGCGACGACCCGCTCATCGGCCCGCCCCACCGCCGACCGCTCCCGCACCGCACGGCCGTCGACCAGCCCCCACAGGCCCTCGCTGCGGTAGCGCGCCCGCATCCGGCGCACTGTCGCCGCACTCGCCGCCCAGCCTGCCGCCGTCAACTCCCCGGCCTTCGCCCGCTCCCGCTGCGCCAGGCTCCGCGTCGCCGGATCGAACTGCTCACGCGGGGCGCCCTGACCGTCCGCGTCAGGAAAGCCGGTCTCCACCTCCCGCACATGCCGCTGCCACGCCAGAGCCCGCTCACGCACCTGGTCCGGCAGGGCCTCCAGCAGCCCGAACGGCGGCACCTTTCCCGGCACCGGTCCGCCTTCCACCTCGAAGGACGGATCGGCGAACAGGTAGGGCAGCAGCACCACCGCCGAGGCGCCCTCGTCACTCACCAGCGTGGCCCGGGGACCTTCCAGCACGGCGAGCGTCCATACCCGTCCGTCGTAGCGAAGGCGCGCCCCGACCTCGACAACCGCCTGCGTCACGCCGCTTCGGCCTCCTGCCGTGCGACCGAGACGACGACACGCTCGTGCAGCGGTTCGTCCAGCCGCACCCGCAGCACACCGCTCCACAGTGCGTGGAAGACCGCGGGCCATACGGCGATCGGATCCCCCAGCTCACACACCGTATCCACCGCCGGCCGCGGACTGCCAAAGGCCTCCAGCAGAGCCGGCATCCACGGCCCTGCGGCGTACCGGGGATGCCGGTACGCCGCCAGCCACTGCACATTGGCCACCAACACCGGATCCGGCGGCCCCGCCAGCCGGTAGGACCAGCCCGCTGCCTCCGCGGCAGCTGCCGCGACCCGTGCCCGCGCCGCCAGCCGGGCCGAGGGGCCGCTGCGGCCCGCGCAGTCGAGCAACAGGCCGCTGCCGTCCTGAAACCTGGCCATCAGCTGCGGTGCATGACCGACGGCCTTGCTCTCCTCACGCCACAGCAGCTCGACCGGCCGGCAGGCCAGCGCCACCACCGTCGATTCCCGGTCCAGCAGCATCAGCTGGGTCCGCATGACACCAGACCCGTACGCCACCAGCCGCCCGGTCGTCGACGACCACCACCAACCCGGAGCAACCCGCCGCCCGTGCCGGACGGGGAAAGGCCGTACCGCAGGACTCTCCTCGAAGGGGACGTCCTGCGCAGCCTCAAGCCACGGGACCTGACGCGAGCAACCCAGAGGGTCTCGAAAGCGCACATCGATGAGGTTGACGTCTACGGCTGGAGCGTCTTCGCGTCGCACGGCACCATCCGTACTGTGCGGCTCGGGGATGCGGCACCTGGCCTCGGGCACCGCGGACGATGCGGCCTCCTGGCTGCTGTCGGCGATCACGTACTCCACACAACGCCATACCTGACCTGCCGCGCAGCAGAACCGGCCGGTAACCGCAACATCAGTGCAACCGCGGGTTGTTGGGATGCGTCCGGCACCCAGGTGTCGGCCGGCAACGGCTGGCCGGATACCGACCGGCTTGCGCCGCTGTGGCAAGCCGCTTCCCGGCGGCTTCAGAGGAGGTCCGCGACCGCTACGACGCCCCCGACCTCAACCTCGCCCGCTACATTAAGGACGGCACGTCACCGACACCGGCCACGGCGAGTAGGGAGCAGACGGCCGATGAGCATGTTCGCGGACGGCCGGACGCCGCCGTGCACAAGGCGTTCACCCACCCCGTACTCAAGACCGCGTCCGCGCAGATGCGCTACCTCGTCAGAAACCGCAAAGGCACCCGCGCGGTGGGCCAGCTGCTGCGCATCTCCCAGCGCACCGTCAACGGTACGTTAAGAACCAGATCAAGAAGCCCCGCCCGGACCTCGCCGCCCGCCTGGAGCGCGAGGTGAAGAAGCGGTGGCAGCCGCAGATCCGGGCCTGGGCCCGCCGCCGGGCGGCAACCACCGGCGGCATCGTCATCGACACCCGCGCCCGCCTGGGCTACACCGCACCCATCCACCGACCAGGACCGCATCCGCCACCTGACCGTCACCCTGCTTCCGCACTACGCCGCCCGCCTCTTCGGCGCCCGCCTGCGCGCGCGAGATCGCGGCCGAAGCCCTCAAAGACGTGTACTTCCAGGACGGCGGCCGCCGCGCCGGCTCCCTGGAAGAGAAGTCCGCTTCACGGACATCGAGCCCCTCGAGCTCGACCTGCAACAGCCAGGCCCCGGCCTGCGGACCGAGAGCCCCGGCCCCGGGCCGCCGAGACCCGCGCGCCCACCCGGCTGCCCGTGCCCGTCCGCTGGGCAGCGTCTCACCGCAGCGAAACACTGCCCAGCCGGGGGCGTCCTGCCCTTGACCGCCTGATGCGGTCCGTGTCCTGTCAAGGGGAGGTCAGCGGACGGCCGTCAGCCGGTGTGTGGCCGGCTGGAGGAGCTTCGCCCGTACCTGTGTGCGGCCCGCGCGGTGGGAGGAGCTCCTGGGGCCGGTGTGCGGGGCTTGTTCACACTCCCGCCGGCTGCGGGGCCGCCGCGGCCCCGGCTGGAGAGGCTCTTCACTTCGACCGCCACGTACCGGCCCTCGTGCGTCGTGAACAGGTCCGGCTGCCAGGCGAGTGGAGCATGCAGGCTCTTGCCGTTGAGGGAGGCTTGCGACGCCAGGTAGCTGTGCATGCCGATCGCGACGGCTTCATCCAGCGCGGCGGGCGGCAGCAGTTCGACCAGCCGCCTCCATGCCTGGCTGTTGGTCCGCGTACCCGGTCCGCCCGCGTAGGCGGACGCCATGTGCAGCAGGCGCCGCTCGACGGGGCGGTCCGCAGCTGCCGGTTCCGGCGGCAGCTCATGCGCGGCGGTGGCCTTGGCGAAGGCGGCCGTCCAAGCGGCGTGCTTGTCGGGCGGGACGCCGCAGCCGGCGAGGAACGCCTCCAGCTGCTGCTCGTCGGCGGGTATGGCGTCACGGTTGACGATGCGGGCGGCGCTGCTGACGGGCAGGGCGAGCGGGTTGCCCGAACGGTCCCGGATGTCCCGCAGACTCGGCGCCCCTGCCTGCTCCCACACCACTTCCAGAGCCCGGCTCAGGTCAGCTGCGTCGCTGATGAGTTCGGGCCGCGGGGCGTGCAGCCCGGACAGCCGGCCGCGTTCCTCGATGCGCGCGTGCCGCCACAGCTCACCGGCGTACTGCACCTGTGCCGCCCCGCCGCCGCAGCCCTCCACGTAGGACTCGACCGTCGTGTGCCGGGGCACTACGATGCCCGAGGCCGCCCGCTTGAGCGTGGCCGGCGACAGCCCCGTCGCCCGGGCCAGTTCCCGGTAGGTCATGGCGGCCGACTGCCGCCGCAGGCGCAGATATGCGGCCAGCCGGCCCCGGGCGGGCCGGCTGTGGTCGACGGGATTCTCCCGGCGTCCCATCGCGGCCTCCTACTTTCCGGCGGCGGCGCGCAGCACCGCACCGGCCAGTGCCGCCGCACGGCGACGGCCGCCGCCGACGGCCACGACCGCCGCCGCGCCCAGGGCACCGCAGCCGCCCAGCAGGACGAAGATGTCCTGCAGCGGCACCCCGGCCACGTGCAGGGCACCGCCCAGGACGGGGAAGGACACTGCGGTGAAGGCCTGCGGCGCGCCGAAACGGGACGCAGGATCCGTCCGCACGGGCTCGGCGGGGACGGGCACTGCGAGGGTGGTCTCGGTGGGCATATGACGTCCTCTCGGCATGCCCGGCCGCCAGAAGACGGCGGGCCGGGCGCGAAACTGCTACTGGCTGCAAACCCCGTGTGCACAGCGGCGATTGGCGTCGCCAGCTGCGCCGGGGGAGATCTCCATCATTCCAGGACGAGGCCGCTCCCCGCAGAGCGACCACCGCCCGTAAAATTCCACATGTGGGGTATGGGAGTTTTTTGGTTCGCTGGTGTCCAAGAGAGCGGTTCTCACCCCCTGCTCCTGCGTCCCCCTCTGACCAGCACTGGTGTCGTACGACGGCGGCGCAGGAGGGGCCCGGCCGCCGGGATGGTTCATTCGCGTCCACGCTCGGCTTGCCGCAGTCCCTGTCTATGAGTGATGGTGGGCCGCACAACACCACGAGGCCGGTCCTGCTGGCCGCGAACGTCCTTGAACTGCTACTGGCTGCAACCGACGCTGACAGGGACACCCGGCACAAGCCACGTTGGCGCGTGGCCTGCCCGCACCGAGCCGGCACCCATCCCCCGGGCGCCGGCTTCCGCGTGTGGTCCCGCACACCCCCGCGGCCGGCGTACACGGCGGGCACGACGCCGGCCAGCCGACGGTGCCCCGGCCGACGCAGGACACAGGCGTCCCTCGTGCGGCCCGTACACGCAGCCGGCCAACGGTCTGCCCGCGGGCTGCAAGGAGGGGGCCACGACAGCCCCAGCCTGGCCGGGCAGCGGCGCCGCGCCCGCCGCAACGCGACCGTCATACCGCGGCCTTCAGGCAACGTGCCGGATGGGATGCCTCCTTCTCCAGTGCCCGCATTCCCCTTACCCGTGCCGCGTCCTGGGCACGGCTGCGGGGCCGGTACAAAGACAACCCGCGCGAGCGTTCTGGATTCTCCAGCCCTCGCGGGGGATAGGTCTGCATCGTCGTTGGAATCGGTGCGGAGCCGGGGTGGGCGCAGTGCTGCTAGAGGTGCGGGTCGATCCGTCTGCGGGGGAACTGCGTTCACTGCAGGGCTGGTTGCGTGCGGATCCCGAGGCGCGCCGGTCGGTGACGGCACACGTGCGGGGCGGTGTCCCCGGTCCGGGAGACATGGGCACGGCGCTTGATGTCCTGCAGCTGGTGACGGGCAACGGGTGGAGTGCGGCATCGTTCGTGCTGGCAGTGGCGGCGTGGCGGCAGACGCGCCCGCAGCGGCCGCGGGTGGAGATCCGCCGCGGGGACACGGTCATCGTTCTCACCGACTGTTCCGAACAGGAGATCCAGCAGGCGACGCGGGCACTTGACCACCTCGACGGCGACGGGGAGGCAGGCCGGTGAGCGTGCTGCCCGACCCGGGAGCGTCGCGCGCGGTCCTGATCGGCACGAGCCGCTACCGGCACCTCGAGCAGCTGCCGGCGGTCTCGAACAATCTGCGGGCCCTCGCCGGCCTCCTGACCAGCCCGGTGTCCCTGCACCTGCCCGCCCAGCATGTCCGCGTCGTCGAGAACCCGGCCGCCGGGCAGAGCGCGGTGGGGGCAGTGAGGCAGGCGGCTGCCGAAGCCACCGACACACTGATCGTCTACTTTGCCGGGCACGGCTCGGTCGATGCGGACGCGCTCAGCCTGGCCTTGCCGGACACCGAGTACGGGCGCATCGAGACCAGCCTGCCCTATGACTGGCTGCGCCAGGTTCTCCTGCTGGACTCCCAGGCCGAGCGGCACGTCGTGATCTTGGACTGCTGCTACAGCGGCCTGGCTCTGGGGAGGATGAGCGCTTCACCCGGGCTCGCCGACCAGGCGGCCGTGGAGGGCAGCTTCCTCCTGGCAGCCGCCGCAGAGACCCGGACCGCCCTGGCGCCGGTCGGGGACACCTACACGGCCTTCACCGGCGCCCTGCTCGACACCCTGCGTCACGGCATCCCGGGCGGTCCGATCCTGCTCGATCTCGCAGCCCTCTACCAGTATCTGCGCCGCACCCTGGAAGCCAGGGGACACCCCGTCCCGCAGGCCAGGGACCGCAACAGCGGCTCCAAGGTGGCACTTGGACGCAACCACGCATCCCTCCCCGCCCCGCCGGCCGCCCTTTCACCCGGCACCGTGAGCGGTGAGCGGCCCTGGCCGGACCCGGGGGCGGTCCGCACCGTCACGGGCTTCTTCACGGCTCTCGCAGACGTCCGTGTAATCAGCGGCCTGACCCACCAGGCAGTCGGCGAGCGTTCTGCCGGACGCATCTCGGCCGGCACCGTCAGCCGTCTGCTCAACCGCACCACCCTCCCGACGACCTGGGGCACCACCGCCGCCTACCTCGCTGCCTGCGGTGTCCCCGACGGCCAGATCGCCCGGTGGCAAGCCCTCTGGGAGCACCTGGGCGCGCAGCCCGCGACGGCGGAAGAGGCCACCGCACACCCCGCACCCCCTGCCCGGGCTGGCAGCGGCAGGACACGACTGTGGCCGCGGTCCTGGTCGGTCTTTGGCCGGGAGCGGGGCTAACGACCGGAAACGGCAGGGGCCGAGGAGCCTGACAGCTGGGGAGCGGGCGTCTTGCCCGAGCCGTCGGACTCGTCGGCGAACAGCGTGTTCCATCCGGCTACGGCCACCAGCACCGCCACCACGACCACGCCCGTGGACGGCTTCTTCCACTTGCCGGAAGCCGACGACGGCTTCACATAGTGCCCCGCCCGGTAGTACCCCTTGCGGTTCTGCGCCACAGCTACCCCCCGCTCCGCGCGACTGCCTACCGGGCGAAGTCTCCCAGCGATCGGACCGCACCGGCCCTTGAACGGCTGGGCACGGCTGATTCTGCACGGTTGCCTCAACAGCGCATCCGCCGCGCCGCGTGTCGCTCCGTCACTTCGTGCAGAAGCGGACGCGGCCACCCGATCGGGACGGGCAGAGCCGAGCCAGCCTCTGGATGCGCGGGCCCGTCCCTTTCCTCGCTGCGCGGCCCCAGCGGGATGCTGCGCGTCCAGTACGCCTCTGTGGCGGCTGGCTGTGCCGATGTCGGGTGAAGGCCATCGAGCCCGCCGGGTGGGGCACCCCGCGTGACACCCACCCGCACCTGTGCGACGACTGCAAGCAACGGGCCATCACCGCCGAACGCCAAACCGCGCAGGCCGGCCGAGTACCAGGAGCACGACCAGGCCGTGCCCGAGCGGAAGGCCGGAGGCACCAGGCTCTCCCGCTTCCGCGGCTGACATCCGGCCGTGGCGGCTACTTCCAGGGCTTCGGTAGCCCGTGCCACAGGGCTCTGAGCCAGTCGGGCGGGTTGGTGGGGACCTCTGTGTGCGCCTCAAAAAATTTCGATCTGCCGGTACCCGGCCGCCCTGCCCTCCATCCTGAGACACATGACGTCCAGCGACCCCGCCCCGGCACACCCGCAGCCATCGATCACATCGGTGACGCGGAACGACATTTTTAACTACCTGCGCGAAATATCGAGCCCCTGGTGGGGGAAACTGGACGAGGTCACGTTCCTGGAGGACCTCTACGACCTGGTCCAACCTACGGCCGATAACAGCTGGCTCTCGACTGTCCGCGCTGACATCCAGCAGCACCGGATTAACAACTACGATCTGGATGACGACTGGATCTTCGAGGACCCCCGGTTGGAGCTATCCGACGGACCGGACGAGGTGCTGCTCGCCTTCCTGGCGCGAACCGTCCATCCCGAGGTCGCGGTTGGCGTCGAGGAGGCGACGAAGCAGGTTGAGGAGCTCAACCGGCTGCTGGCACCGGACGGGTGGGGCCTGCGTCCACACGACTTCCTCTCGGGCCGCCCTGTCTACACGCCGGTCCGGCTACCGCCCACGGGACCGCTGGTCCCGCTACCGCTGAACGACGACGACACGAGCAAGCTCGATCTGGTCCTAGGGCAGACTTACAGCCTCCTCGACTGCGCCGGTGAGGAGACCGCGTGTGACCTATTGCGCATGGCTGTCCTGACCCTGCGCCGCGACGGCGGCTTCTTCCGCCCCCTGCCTGGTGACGGTTGGACGGCGGACACCTACGAGGCCGTCCTGACCGTGGAGCGCGAACTCCAGCCCACCTGCACCCCGGAGATGAAGGAGGTGATCTGGCGGACACTGGAGAAACTGCTCAGCCAGCTCGGACGCACCGACGTCCAAAACCTTGTGGTCGAAGGCGATACCCGGCCGCTGCCCAATATCTCCCCGGACTGGCGGACCGAGGCAGCGGCCCCCGCTACCCCCATCGTTCGCGGTCTCCGCCTCCTTTTCTCCACTACAGAGTTCGACGTCACCCGCAGGGACTTCGCCGATCTGGAAATCCGTGCCTCGCAGGACAGCGGCGGGTTCCACTACCTCTACGACACCCGCGCACGCCGGATGATCACCGACTTCGTCCTCGACGACCGCCCTCGGGTGGCCACCCTGTGCAATGTCACCATCATCAAGAAGGGGGCTTCTCCGGGCGTCCCATGGCGCGCCCCCTCAGTTGCCCGAACCGGACGTGAGGGCGGCGCTGATCAGGCGTCGCAGCAGGCTGTGACCCCCGCGGCGGCTGTTGAAACCAGCGGCAAGCAGGACGGCCACGCTCGTGCCGCCGGCGACGGACAGAAGTACCACGATGTCCCGGACTGTGATCGCAGTGACGAGCCGCAGAACGACGGCGGCGGAGAGGAAGCCCAGGACCACCAGCGCCTGCGGCATGCCGAACACCGACGCGCTGCCGTTCGAGTCGTTGTCCTGGACAGTCTTGTGCAAGGTCATAACAACCCCCATGCATGTCTGTGAGGGGCGGCGGCCGTGAACGCACCGCCGCCCCAGCTGTTGGCGTCTTCGAATCCGGGAGACCGCGGGACGGCTTGGCGGTGCCGCCCCGGATGCGATCGGGGGATCCGGGAGGTCCTTGCAGTCACGGGCCGCTGGCGTACAGTCCGTTGAAGTTGACGTGGGGACCGCCAGCCACAACGATCCCAGGACCGGGCACATCTCCGCTAACGGCCCAGTAGTTGGCTCATCCGCCGTCTAGGGACAGGACCGCCATCCCCTGTGGAGCCATCTACCTGCGGCGATGTGACCGCGTCCCGGGTTGGCTCATCAGTCGTCCCGCTTGGAATGGCTGCCATTCACGGGGATCACGTCCACAGTGGAGGCACTGCGCAAGTAATGGATTTCCATTAATCCTGCCACGCAGCCCCCGCATTGCTGTTGGCGCTTCAATCTGGGGAACGCACAGGGTCGCGATTGGCGCGCGACCCACACAGAACGGGCTGGTGACCTGCCGCTTGGCCGCGGCGGGGTCACCAGCCCGAGTCATACGCAGCTGCTCTCGTACTTGATTCCGCCAGCCACTGGCTGCCGCTCCTGCCGACAGGGACGGCGAGAGTTCCTCAGTACCGCCTACACCGACCACGACCTGTTCGTACTCCTCGAAGTCGCCGGTGTCACCGCCCCCACCGAGACGACCCGCAGTGGGTGGAGTGGCGCGGCGGCCACGCCCACGAATTCAGCGCCGCCTGACGTCCGAGCGGCGGCGGAGGGTCTGCCCGGCCGCGGTGGCTACTCCCAGGGCTTCGGCCGCGCGCCACAGGGCTCTGAGCCAGTCGGGCGGGTTGGTGAGGAACTTGTCCGTCAGCCGGTCGGTGATTGAGCGGGCGGCGCCCTGAACGGCGCCTTGGCCTATCGCGGCGGTCAGCTCGGTACCCACGGCGGGCTGATGTGGCCCAGGTGCGGGGACGTTGTCCCGGGTCATGATGTTGCTCCGTTGAGCAGAGGGGCCGAGGACAGCAGACACCTGTGGTGGTGTCGTCCGCGCGAGGGTGGTGGGCACCTCGCGGCCGGCGGTTCGGCTGCGGCTCGAGCGGACGGGTCGACGAGCTCATGTGTCAGAACCAACGGCTTGCTGACCAGATCCGGCAGACTACCGACGAGAACACTGCCCTCAAGGCCCGCGTCGCACCCCTGGACGAAGACCTCGCGGCAGCGCGCACCAGCCTGCGCCGCATGATCCGAAACGAGAACATTGCACGCTGATGCCTTGGGCTACAGCCAATCAGCGAATGGATACATGTTCGGGCCGAATCATGCTCTCTCCTAATCGATTGATACGAGTCGGCCTGAACCCGACAAGTGCGTGCGGCAGGAACTCTGGCGCTTCTACCGGGACCACCACGGCTTTTTGAGCGCGCGCAGGTGCTCCCGGACGGCAGCGATGTAGGCGGTCTCCAGCGTCTGCAGCGCGCTGAGGTCGATCTGTGCCGGTGGGATGTTCATGCCCGTGTCGCTCTCGATGGGAGACGTTTCCCACGCTGCGCGCATGGCCGCTCCGGCCGTCTTGCGCAGCTCCTGGACGAGATCAGCGTAGGCACGGCCCACCGCTTCGGATTCGATCTTCGTCCAGGCAAGGTGGTAGGAGAGGTTGCCCTGGATCTCCCGCAACGTCTCCGACAGCCGCACGCGTTCCTCGGCCGCGGCGTCGAACCGGCGCCGCCTGATGGCGTAGGGCATCTCCTTGTAGGCGCTGTGGGCGGCGAAGGCCTCGGCGAAGGCGGTCCGGAGCCTGCTGATCTCCTCCTCCCGGCTCTTTCGCCGTGCGAGCCAGATGTTGATGGCCGCGGTGAGCGCGGCGGCGAGGAACGCCCCGGACACCACGGCCGGCCACACCGAGGTGGCATCGGCCGCAGCAGGGGCCGCGGGCGGCGTGGAAGGAACCACGGTGGCAGTCGACACCGCCGGGACCGGCACGGAAGGGGCCGCAGGCGTCGCGGAAGGCACCGCTGCGGTCGCCGACACAGAAGGAGTCGGCGGCGCAACCGCCGTCTGCACGGGCGTCATGACGACCTCCAAGCAGATATCGGGCACGTCGCTCACATGCCGTGGGGAGATTCCTGGCCGGGCCACTCACCCGTGCTACGCCACCATTGTTCACGCAGCAGATGGGCCACCACATGCCCCAGCAAGGCCTCTGGACCGTCCGCGCGGATCCAGCGCTGCTCAGGTGCATCGTACGGGTACCACATGCACAAAGCGTCATCGGAATACCGGTGAGGCGACTCTGACGACCCGTCGGTGTACACGTGCGGCACGTCGGGCAGCCCTGGGCCGAACACGATCGAGACCGTCTGATCGACGACGTCCGCGACCCGCAGCTGGACGGCCAGGGCGAAGCCGCCGCGGAAGCGGCGCGGAGGCGGGATGACCCTGACCGGCTGGCCGCAGGCGGCCAGGCGGCGCTGGAAGGCGATGCGGGCCGCCGGCCTGGCGAACCAGGCCGGCGCACGCCAGGCAGGACGGCGTCTCACGCGTCATGCCCCGCGCCGTAGGCCCGGGTGGGCCGTACCTCGGCCGCCGACCCGCTCAGCCCCAGCGTCACCGTCGTGACAGGCGTGCGCTGCCGCAGCGCCGCGATCTTGCCCGCGAAACTGTCGGATACCGGGGCCTGCACGTACCGGTAGAACACCCCCGACAGCGCCGACAGCACCGCCTCGCGGTCGTCGTCGACCGCCAGAGCCTCGGCCACGCCGTCCGCCGCCCCGCGCAGCCGACGGGCCGCAGCCTCACGCCCCACCAGCAGCTTCACGTTCGGCGAGACCCCCAGAGGATCCTTGGTCGCCGTACCGGCCTCCACCCGGGCTGCAGCCTCGGACAGCACCGTGGCCAGTGCCTTCGCCACCCCCATCCCCGGCTCGATGAACTCCCACGCCCACACCGTCAGGTTGTGCGAGGAGAAGCCCGGCTGGGAGTACTGCTTGTTCCACGCCTTCAGCAGGCGCACCACCCTGCGGCGGGTACGGCGCATCGACTGCGTCCCGCTGGTGAAGAGCGCGACGTGTCCCTCCGGGTCGGACGCCTCCCACCGGTCGGTCTCCAGGTTCGGGATCCACAGCCCGCCCCCTTCCTTCCGGGTGAGGGCCACGACCAGGTCCACCGTCGGGTCCTGGCCGTCTACCGGCTCCCCGAAGGTGATCTTCGGGCCGCGCTTGGAGGTGCCGCACCGGGCCTTCGGGTACACCTTGCGCACCGCGGGGCCGAGCAGCGCGCACAGCTCGCCGGTGATCTCGGCCGGCGTCTCGCCGCCCCCGTCCGGGCCGAGCCGCGAATACACGCGCCGGTCCAGGACGACTCCGCCGTCACCGTCGCCGACCGGGTGGGTGAAGGTGTGCTGGGGCAGCGAACCACTGCGGTAGGTCCTCAGCGCGCCCGTGAAGCCGATCGCGCTCGAGCAGACCAGGTCCAGCCGCGCACGGGCCTGCGCCAGCGGCTCAGGGTGGGCGTCGATCTGGCCGCGGATGTCGTTGAGAATGTCCTCGGTGTATCCCATGAGGGTGTGTCCGTTCAGGTGAGGGGCGCCGAGCGCCGCACAGCGCCCAGGGCCTTCCCCCAGGCGGAGCCGTCACTTGGCGGCTCACCCTCCTCTGACGTCACACCGCCGAGATCGTCCGGGCACCCCTCACCCTCGCTGCAATCAGGTCAGGAACAGTCCCGGCAGACCGTGCTTGCACCCTCGAACCGGGACGGGGCCAGGACCATGAAGCACTCCTCGCAGGCACGGTCGCTCCGCCTCCTGGCAGCCGTGCAACCGCAGTGCCCCTGCCCGCACGAAGGGTCCCCGCACACTGCACACCCCGGCTCGGTGATCTTGAATGGCTCCCCGCACGTCTCGCACTCCCACCAGGAACCGAACCGGGAACTCCCCGTCCGCGGCCGCGGCGCCGTGAAAGTCCGCCAGGCCACGCTGTCCTCGGCGAGCACCGCGATCAGATACTCCTCGTCACACCAGGCCGCCTGCCCGTACAACAGATCGCTCCGCTGGCCGGACCGGTAGAGCACGAACGTCTTGTCGCGCTCCACCGTCGCGCGGGTCTCCAGGGCCGCGGCCAGGAGCGGGGTGCTCGACTGGTCGGAGCCCCGAGCCGGCGGAATCATGCCGTGAGCCGCGGCGAACAGCACCCGGCCCCCAGTGTCGAACAGGACGACCGCGCCCCCGCCGGCCAGGTACTGCGCCGCACGCACACAGCACGCCTCGCGCGATGCCCGGGAGGTACGGAACATGGCGGCCACATCGTCGGCGCAGGGTCCGCGGCGGCGTACGTCCGTGGCAATCTGCGCATCCGGCACGAGGATACGCGCGGCGAAGGCGTCACATGCGGCTTCCTCGAACGCTTCGGAGTCCTCCCAGTCGAACAGGCGCTGCCCCAGCTCGGGGTCGGTCTGCTGGAGATGGTGGCCTAGCTCGTGCAGGCCGGTGAATCCGCGGCGCCGATGTGAGCGGGCCGCCCCGACCACCAGCGTGGGGGGATCGGTCTGCGACCGGTAGCTGCCGGCGACCGAGCACCGGCCACCGCCGTCCGACGCGGTCTGCAACGACACCTGGACGTCCGTCCAGCGGCCCAGTTCGGCCAGCGGATCCGCACGCAGCGCTTCCACAGCGCCGGGGTGCAGCCGCTCAAGAGCCGAGATCATTGCCTCCGCCTGACGCGGAGCCTCCTGGTCGAACCGGCGCCGTGTCACGCGCCGCCCTTCGTAGGGTCCTCGCCGCCGAGGAACTGCCGCAGACGGGCGTCCCAGTCGGCCGCGCCACCGCCTGTCTCGCGAGCGGCCAGGGCGAAGGCGCCGTAACTGCCCCAAAGACGCGCCTGGGCTTCACTGATCTCCAGCTGCCGGGCGCGGCGTACCCATACCGAGCGCCACCGCGGGTGCTCTATGGCCTGGACGAGGTCGGCGGGCAGGGGACGGACCGTCCGGGCGATCTGCTCTGCGCTCAGCCCGGTCGCCGAGGCGATGGCACCGATCCGGTCGGCAGGCAGCGGGGCCTTGCCGCGAAGCAGTTTCATGACCTCGGGCTGCGGCATCTCCAAGGCAGAGCACAGCGTCCTCAAGTCCAACCGGCCGCCGAGCAGCGACGCCAAGGTCCCGGGAGGCCGTCCGCTCTCCTGAACCGGCAGACCGGGCGCATGTTGCAGATGCTCCAGATCATCAGCGAGGCCGGCTCGTGTCTCGGCGTCCGGCTCCAGGGCGGAACGGATCATCTGTCCCTGGCGTACCCCTGCCGCGGCCGGCGCCGGCCGGCCCTGGGCCCGGGCCGCCGCACACCCCACGATGTCCTCGTCCCAGGCATCGACCACGCGCTCCAGCACGCGCATGGGGACACAGGAGACCAGCCCTGCCCACACGGTGGCCTCGACGCCGAACGCGGTACGTGCCCCGTCGACGACCACGCTGGTCTCATCCTCACCGGGCGGGTCGATCGTGACGGGGACGGCGTTCACCTCACGGGCCTCCACCTCCAGGATCAGCACAAGCACGCTGACCTCGTCCCAGCGTGCCCGCCACACCTGACCAGCCTTGATCTCCGCCTGAGCCGGATCACCGAAGCGCTCCTTCAGCCCTGCCTCCGACAGAGCATGCGGCCCACGCATCTGCCGGGCCAGGTCTAGGAACCGCTGCGGCACTCCTGAGTCACTCATGGTGTCCTCCCGCATCCATCGACTGAGCAGGCCTCCACCATCGACTGACGTCATACCGGCCAGGACGTCCGGCCTCGGCCGCGCTCATCGTGTCTGCGTTGCTTCGCTGCACAGCCGGATCACCTCCGACCCCACCGAACGTACTTGGTCCCCGTCTTCGTTCCCGACGAGCTGCTGCAGTTTCTCCTTCAGACGTGTTCTGTGGTGATAGGCCTGGGACCGGCCGCAGCCCAAATGCGCCTGGAGCTCTCCAGGGCTCTCCAGATACGCGACCATGCCCCGCTCTTGAGGGCTGAGCATGGCCACGATATGTGCCGCGGCAGACGCCGCACCGGCCTCGTCGTCGCGAGCAAGCACGATCTCCTCCGGGGAGGCGTGCGCACTGGCGGTGATCTGCGATCCCGCATCGTCGGGGAGCGGGAGGACTCTCGGATCCAGCGCCACGGGAAAACGAGCGATGAACACCTCGACGAGCTGCGCGACCTCCATCGATCCGGCGGCGGTGGACAAAACCGCACGGATCACAGCTTCCAGCGACTTCCTGTCAGCGAGAGGGGCGCGACGCGTTTCACTGGTCCACTTCGGGATCTTGATGTTCGGCACGGCGTACGCGGCGTCGACGAGCGGGTCGGGGGGACCGGACCAGGGCTGCACCGTCGTGCCGGACAAGCGCCACCTACCGGCCCCCGCCTCGTCCGGCGGCACCGCCTCGAAGGCACTGCAGTGTGTCAGCACCTCTTCCAGCGAGCGCCTGACCGAACCGAGCGCGGTTTTACGGGCCTGGTCGATCAACCAGCGCCGGATCGATGTCCGCAGCAATCGTCCGACACTGTCATCGTCGGTGGCCAGAGCCAGGAGATTGGCGGTGACCGCCTGGAGGCGGTCTGCCAGGAACTCATACAGCAGATCCTCCTCATCGGCCTTCTGCCAGCCGGCCGGCGGATTCAGAACGGGAAAGCGCAGTGCTTCCTGCCGCACCAGCTTGCCGGTCAGAGTCAGGCACGCGGGGCCGAAGCACCCGAGTTCGTGCAGTTCGTCGAATACGGAAATAGCCGGTACCTCCCCTTGATGGGCGAACCGTACGTCAAGGAGCACTCCCGGAACAGGAAGTTACGGATTCCTCCTCGTCCGTCCATCCCACGCACCTGCAGCGAGGGATCTGCCCAACCGGGCAGCCCCAGGCCGCGCCGGATGCGCCAGGCTCGATTGGGGCGAGTCCGCACGCCCGGAAAAACGTCCCTCGGCCAGCCGTATCTTCGCCGTCCTGGGGGGCCAGGGCAAGGAAGGTGCGGCCAGCCTGCTGGGCCCGGCGGGCGATCTCGGTGAGGAGGGTGCGACCGACTTCATGACGGCGGTGGGTATCCGCGACGGCCATCGACAGGATCCATTTCGTGGAGCTCGGCCACGATGACGTGCAGACCTTCGGGGCTGTAAGCCCTGCCGATTCCCAGACCGTTCGAGTCGAGCAGTTCGCCCACCGCCTGGTAGTCGGACCAGGTGATGCCACGGATCAGCAGCATCTTCCGAGTATCCCAAGGCCCCAATGCGGGCAGCTTGTTCAGGCCCAGTCGATGCCCAGCTCCCGCAGCGCGTCGAGTTGCTCCGCGCTGAGTTTGTCGCGTCTGGTGCGTGTGTTCGAGACCCATACTCCGAGGCGTACCGACGCCGGCTCGGCTTCGCCGTCGACCACCAGCTCCACTACGGCGCCGCGCGGGACGGGCCGCTGGGCGCCCTCTCGCTCGATCCACTGGGCGAGGGCGGCCAGCCCACGAAGGAAGGCCTGTTGGGCCTTGATCCCCTTTGTCGCGCCCTTGGCCGTCGGGGCGGGAGGCGGCGTCTGGGCGGGCTTAACACCGATCCTGGTCAGCCGGTTTTGCTGTTCGGCGGACAGCTGTTTCCAGGTGGCTGGCTGGGTCTGTCGCCTGAGCCAGCGTCCGATGTCGTCGCCGTCAATCTGCACGCCGGGTGCGATGTCGGGCAGGAGCTCGCCGGGTTCGTCGGCGGCGAGGTGGGCGAGGTGGCGGTAGTGGCGTTGCCAGGCGAGTGGCCAGGGGCAGTTCCAGTCGGGGTCGATCCCGGTCAGCTGTGCGGCGCGTGTCTCCGCGCGTTCGGGGTTCTTGCCGAGGCCGCCCTTGCGACGCAGGTTCGCCAGATGCTGCCCGATGGGCACAAGGCCCTCGGTCTCGCTCTCGCCCCAGACGGCGTCCTGGCGGGGTGCGAGGTGTCCGGTGGCCCGTCGGTAGGCCCGGAACACCGCGAGCTTGGTCTCCCAGGCTTCTTCGCCAGGCTCCCAGACCATCCCGGCCTCCGGCGCGTCCAACAACTTCTTGCGCCGAGGTTCCAGCTCCCCGGCCCGCAGGGCTTTCCGCTGTTGGTGGGCCCATCGACCAAGCGGAAACGACTTCGTCGCTCCCACCGTGGTCTCCACGTCATAGGGCACGGCGTAGAGACCGTTGATCTCATGTTCCTTCCGCCAGCGGAGCAGGGCCTGGTAGCCCTCCAGCCAGACCAGCGACTCCGGCCGGTAGACGCGGGTGCGCAAGAAGGCCGCGATGGTCGCCGCGTCCCGGGGGGTGGAGAAGTGGAGCAGGGCCGACTCGGCAGCGGCGTCGGTGTCACCCTGCTCCTCGCCCTCGCCGTGAGTCCCGACGATGCGCCCGTCGGTGTCGCGCTGGATGTGGGTCTTGTGCTTGCCGCTGGTGAGGGCGCGTGAGGCGAGCTGCTCGACCAGGCGCTCGTCATGCGAGCGCAGGCCCTGGAGGACAGCCACGAGCGGCTTGAAGCTGGCGGAGGCGACCATGTCGGTGGGGTCCTCGCCGGGCTCGAGGAAGACGGGCACGATGATCCGCGCAATCTTCGTGGAGCCGTCCCGGTTGAGCCGGAGCGCGCGGCCGATGTTCTGCACGATCTCGACCTGGGAGCCGCGGGTGTCCGCGAAGCAGACGGCTTCCACGCCTCGTTCGCCGGTGATGTCTACCCCTTCCCCGAGGACCCGGCAGCTGGCGAGGAACGCCCGGTGCACCCTGTGCCCGGCCGCGTCGATGCCGTTGGCGAACTGGCGAAGGGCTTCGCGCCGCTCCGTGACAAGGTGGTCGCCGCACAGCCACGCCGACCACACCCGCTCCGGCGGCACGTGCCGGCCGGACTCCAGCTCGTACAACTGCGCGCCGATCGACGACACGGGCAGCTTCTCCGCGGCCGCCAGGTCCTCGTCCGAGGCATCGCGCGCATACAGCTCGGCTGCGGTCTTCGGCAGCTTCTCCGCGAACGCGGCGGCTTCCTCGACCTTCTGGTGGAACGTCATGACCGTACGCAGGTTGTACGCCGCAGTGTGCTCCAGCAGTGCGGTCTGCAGGAGCGCCAGGCGCCGGCCCCGCCGCGCCTCCTCGGATTCCCCGACGATGGGGGAGGGGTCGTGGATCTCGAGGACGTCGATCTCGAAGCCGGCGAGGATGCCCCGCTCGATCGCCTCCGAGAGCCCCAGCTCGGCGCCGGGAAGCCACGCCCCGAAGGTGCCGTCCGGGTCGTCGGCCATGCTCGCGAGCTCCACCTCCTGGCCGTGCGCGCCCTGCTGCGGGCGAGGCGAGGCGAGGATCCGCGGGGTTGCGGTGAGGTAGAGCCGGAAGTCGGCGGGGATCCGCTGGTTGTCGTGGATCGCCGCCCACGGCCGACCAAGATCGCCCGCGGTTGAGTGGGCTTCGTCCACGATGGCGAGGTCGAACGGGGCCATCTGCTGGCCGTAGAGCCGTTTCCCTCCCGCCAGGGCGGCTTCCAGCGGCCCGCGAACCGTCTGCTGGCCCGTCGGGTCCTCCGGGTCCTCGCGGTCCACGAGGGAGGCGTAGGTAGCGAACACGATCACGGGCCCGGACCCGGCCCACAGGGCGAGCTGGATCGCATTCGTGGTGGTACGCACCTCCAGCGAGCTCAGCACCGGGTCGTTCTCCAGCGAGCACACCGCGACCATCGGCGCCCGGTGACCGACCGCCCGCCACGCCTGGGCGGTCTGTGCGAGCAGGTCCAGGGTCGGCACGGTCACGAGGATCCGCCCGCCGGGGAAGCATTCCAGCGCGCTCGCGGCAGCCGTGATCGTCTTACCGGATCCGGTGGCGGACACCAGCGTGCCCCGTGCTCCCTCAGGAGGCACAGAAGATCTTGCAAAAAATCTGACCCATTCCCGAATCGCCAACTTCTGTGCCACCTGATGTTCCCGGAGGCTGATCACAGAATCAATTCCTTTCTTTTAACGGGTTACATCAGGTTCCTCCACCACGATTATTTGGCGGCTGCTCCCCAGTAGCCGACCAGGTGCCGAGTGAGGAAGCGGGATGCGTTCACCGGCCGAAGCGCCCCTTCTTGGGGGGTTCGGCAGGGACCATCTCCTGTACGTGGACGAGTTCGGCCACGCGGATGTTCAAGTGCTCGGTGTACGTGGTCGGCGACTTGTCGCCCTTGCTCCAGGACGACTTGGTCAACTCCACGAGCCAGCTCGTTGGTGAGGTGCGGAAGACCAATCGGCCGCACCCGCTGGAGTCGGTGCTGTACCTCGGGCGCCGTGTGCGAGCGGTCTCCTCGGCGCGCGCAAGGGCCGCCTCCTCTCCGTCTTCGACGGGGATCTTGTCCACCAGTTCACACTCCCCGTAACTGACCCGTTCCACCAGCACGTACCAGTTCACAATCCCGCTCCTCCCCAAGTACGGCGACGCCGTGCTCAGCTCGACCGGTATCCAGGTCGTCAGCCGCTGCAGCGCTAGTACCAAGGATGATGTGACCTGCTACCGGGTGTCCCCACTATGTGCCAACGCTACATGCTGCATCACATTGAGAGACAGACCTGTGAGACCCCCTCGACACATCCCTCCACGAGATCCCGTCCGACCTGATGGGCATCGCGTATCGGGGTACACGGTGCCGCATGGCACCGAAGACCGAACGCATCCAGTTCCTGCGGGCCGTGCGGCAATTGCGCCGTATCCGCTCCTTCTACGCTGCGGGCATCCTGCTGTGGACGGGCTCGGCCCTCTGGACCGGCTGGCAGGCACCCGGGAGCCGGCAGATGTGGGTGTCCGTCCTCCTCCTGGCCGTCTTCGCCGTACTGCTCGTCACCGCGAGCCTCGCCCTTCGGCGCCTCGCAGTTCCCGCAACGGGCCGGCCCGTGCATCACGCTGCCCCGCACAAGCTGCCGAGCACCCGCCGTCACGCTCACGCCTGAGAGCCCGTCAACGTTGCTCAGCTCACGAAGTCGGCCAGACCCCGACCACGCCTGCCGGGCAGAGCCTTGACCGGACCAGGCGAGCCTTCCCTGCAGGTGAGCAAGCCTCAGGCTCGTTGATCGTCCCTCTCACAGCGGCGCCGGCCCCCTTGGGACGATCGACCACCGTGCGGGGACTGAGGGTTGTCGTTGCGGGCGCCTGTTCATGACGGGTACGAGGAATACCGCACCGTTCAGTCCGAGCAGGAGCGATCGATCGAGAGGAGTTTGACCTTCTTCAGGTACTCCATGTGCTCGCCTCCCAGGGGCTCAACGACACCGACAACGAATTGCTCGTCGTCTCCTGAAGCAACAGACACCGTCTCGGAGCCCTCAGCGGAAAGCTGCGTGCCAGAATCGCTCGAACCGGATATCTGCACCTTGACAACGTATGAGCACGCGAGACCGGATGTGTTGCTTATGGAAGCCTGCACACCCGGACCCGAAATAGACATGTATGGGGCCTTGGCAAGAGTCAAGTCATCTGCCGCAGGTCTGGACGGCTTCCGTTGATCATCCTGAAACCAGGACACTGCACTCATCAGGCCAATGACCACGGCAAACCCGGTGGCCAAAAGGCCGACAAGTAACCAGCTGCTTTTCCTCTGCGTTGTCATGAGTCCAAGCATAAAAGTCTGAAGAAGGATCAAACAGTGGAAACAGGGGACGAGTTCTACTGTTTGGTCGGGCACCCACTCCTCGAAAATCGGATTCCGATCCTCCGCAACCCCGACCCTTCCCCTCGATGCTCGGGCCGCAGGCCCGTTGGCCGACCCGCGCAGCGGGGCCGGCCCTTGGGGGTGCGCAGCACCCCCTGGTGGCTGGAGCGCAGCGGAAGCCACCCAGCGGAGCCGTAGGCTCCGCAGCTCCGGG
>NZ_JBIWKU010000020.1:0-65408 GCF_044765825.1 Streptomyces flaveolus
TCGGCCGGGAAGTTCGGCAGCGTCGACAGGTCGTTGCCGAAGGACGCCGTCTCCGAGGTGAAACGGTCACCGGTGAGCTGCATACCGTCACCGGAATCCCCGGCGAACCTGATGATCACCCGGTCGACGGTCTTCACCGCCTTCACCGAGTTGTTGGCCGACACTGCGGTGCTCCTCATGTGTTCGGGTACAGAAGGGACGGGCGGAAGACGGACCGGCCGCCAGGCGGGGGATGGCTGGCGGCCGGCCCTGTCACGGGGGCGTCACACAGTCTGCGACGGCGGTCTGTGCAACCTCTGGACATCGGCTGGAGGCGGGCCGCGCTCAGCTCCAGGCGATCAGGCGGTGGGGGCGCTCCAGCACCGCGGCGACGTCCGCGAGCACCTTGGAACCCAGTTCCCCGTCGACCAGCCGGTGGTCGAAGGACAACGACAGGGAGACGACCTGGCGGGGCACCACCTTGCCCTTGTGCACCCAGGGGCGGGGCGTGATCGCGCCGACGGCGAGGATGGCCGCCTCCCCCGGGTTGAGGATCGGTGTGCCGCTGTCCACGCCGAAGACACCGATGTTGGTGAGGGTGACCGTCCCACCGCTCAGCGCGGCGGGACTGGTCCGCCCGGCCCTGGCCGCGTCGACCAAGTCGTCCAGTGCGCCGGCGAGTTCGGCCAGTGACAGCGTGTGCGCGTCCTTGACGGCCGGGACGATCAGGCCGCGGGGGGTGGCCGCGGCGATGCCCAGGTCGACGTAGTGCTTGCGGACGATCTCCTGGGCCCCGTCGTCCCAGGAGGCGTTGATCTCCGGGTTGCGTTCGACGGCGACCAGGAGAGCCTTGGCCACCAGGAGCAGCGGGCCCACCCTGCGGTCCGCGAAGCGCGGCTCCCTTCTGAGGTCGCGCACCAGCTTCATGGTCCGGGTCACGTCGACGGTGACGAACTCGGTCACGTGCGGGGCGCTGAACGCGGAGGCGGTCACGGCTGCGGCGGTGGCCCGCCGCACTCCGCGCACCGGCACCCTCGTCTCCCTCGGCTGTCCCGTCCGCCTCGTCTCCATCGGCTCCCCGTCCGGGCCGGGTGCCGACTCCTGGGGGACGGAGGGCGATGCGGGAGCCGGGGCCGGTGCGACCACGGTGCCGGCCGTGTGCGCGGCCGCGTGTACGTCCGCCCGCAGGATGACGCCCTGCGGGCCCGAGGGCACGACGCGGGTGAGGTCGACGCCGAGGTCCTTGGCGAGTTTGCGCACCGGCGGCTTGGCCAGGACGGGTCCGGAGCCGGAGGCGGAGCCGGGTTCGGCGGGGCGGGCGGGGGGCGGGACCGCCGTGCGGCGACGGCGGCTCGTGGGCCCGGAGGCGACCCCGTAGCCGACGAGCACCGGTTCCCGGGCCGGCGGCGCGGGTGACGGGTCCGGCGCCCGGGCCTGGGCCACGGTGATGACGACCGTGCCGACGGGCACCGTCTCGCCCTCCGCGCACCGCAGTTCCCGCACCACCCCGTCGAACGGGATCGGCAGTTCCACCACGGCCTTGGCCGTCTCTATCTCGCACACGGTCTGCCCGTCGACGACGGTGTCGCCGGGCCGCACGTACCAGGTCAGGAGCTCCGCTTCCGTGAGTCCCTCGCCCACGTCGGGCATCCGGAACTCCAGCAGTCGTCCGGCAGTGTCAGTCATGGGTGGTCCCTCAGTACGCCAGCGCGTGGTCGACGGCGGCGAGCACGCGGTCGAGGTCGGGCAGATAGTGCTCCTCGAGCCGTGCCGCCGGGTAGGGGGCGTGGTGTCCGCCGACCCGCAGGACCGGGGCCTCCAGCGAGTAGAAGCACCGGGTGGTGATCCGGGCGGCGATCTCCGCGCCGGCCCCGAAGAAGACGGGTGCCTCGTGCACGACGACCAGGCGGTGCGTCTTCGACACGGAGTCCTGCACGGTGTCGAAGTCGACGGGGGACACGGACCGCAGGTCGACGACCTCCAGTGAGCGGCCCTCCTCGGCCGCCGCTTCGGCGGCCTCCAGGCACAGCCGCACCATGGGGCCGTAGGCGACGAGGGTCAGGTCGGTGCCGGGGCGCACCACCCGCGCCCGGTGCAGGGGGGCGGGGGCGGCGGCCTCGTCGACCTCGCCGGTGTCCCAGTAGCGGCGCTTGGGCTCGAAGAAGATCACCGGGTCGTCGCTGCGGATGGCCTGCTGGAGCATCCAGTAGGCGTCCGAGGGATTCGAGGGGGAGACGACCTTCAGTCCCGCCACGTGGGCGAAGAGCGCCTCCGGGGACTCGCTGTGGTGTTCCACGGCACCGATGCCGCCGCCGTAGGGGATCCGGACCACGACGGGCATCCGGATCGTGCCGTGCGAGCGGGCGTGGAGCTTGGCCAGCTGGGTGACGATCTGGTCGTAGGCGGGGAAGACGAAACCGTCGAACTGGATCTCGACCACGGGCCGGTAGCCGCCGAGCGCCAGTCCGATGGCCGTGCCGAGGATGCCCGACTCGGCGAGCGGGGAGTCCATCACACGGTCCTCACCGAAGTCCTTCTGCAGGCCGTCGGTCACCCGGAAGACGCCTCCGAGCCTGCCGACGTCCTCCCCCATCACGAGGACTCGCGGGTCGTCCTCCAAAGCTTTGCGCAAGGACCGGTTGAGTGCCTTGGCCAGTGTCATCGTGTCCGCAGGCATGGTCATCCACTCTCCGGGCGGGCGAAGGATCGGTGGTACTCCTCGAACTGCCGCCGTTCCTCTTCCAGGACGGCGTGCCCTTCGGCGTACACGTGGTCGAAGACGGCCGGCCGCTGCGGGTCGGGCATGTTCCGCACCTCGCGACGGACCCGGTGGGCGAGGTCACGGGCCTGTTCCTCGACCTCTTCGAAGAACGACGGCGCCGCGTGCCCGGCTTCGGTCAGGTGGACGCGGAGCCGGGCGATGGGGTCCCTCGCCCGCCAGTACTCCAGTTCCGTCTGGGTGCGGTACCGGGTCGGGTCGTCCGAGGTGGTGTGGGCGCCCATGCGGTAGGTGAACGCCTCGACGAGGAAGGGGCCGTTGCCGCTGCGGATGTGGTCCAGCGCGAACCGCGTCACGGCGTGCACCGCGAGGGCGTCGTTGCCGTCCACCCGCACGCCGGGGAACCCGTAGCCGTGGGCCCTGCGGTAGAGCGGGCCGCGCTGCTGCCGGGTGACGGGCTCGGAGATGGCCCACTGGTTGTTCTGGCAGAAGAACAGCACCGGCGCGTCGTGGACGGCGGCGAAGGTGAACGCCTCCGCGACATCGCCCTCGCTGCTGGCGCCGTCCCCGAAGTAGGCCACGGCCGCGGCGTCCGAGCCGTTCTTGGCCAGGCTCATGGCGTATCCGGTGGCGTGCAGGGTGTGTGCGCCGACGACCAGGGTGTACAGGTGGAAGCCGGACTCGCGCGGGTCCCATCCGCCGTTGGTGACTCCCCGGAACAGCCGGACCACGTCGACCGGGTCCACGCCCCTGCACCAGGCGACGCCGTGTTCGCGGTAGCTCGGGAACACGTAGTCGTCGGGGCGCAGTGCGTGGGCCGAGCCGACCTGGGCCGCCTCCTGGCCCGCCAGCGGCGGCCACAGTCCCAGTTCGCCCTGCCGTTGCAGGGCGGTGGCCTCGGTGTCGAGGCCACGGGAGATCACCATGTCCCGGTAGAGGGTGCGCAGCAGCTCCGGGGCGTAGCCGGGGATCTCCTCCGGGGGCGCGACCAGGGTGCCCGCCGGCGTCAGCAGTTGCAGCGTCTCCGGTTCCTGCGGGCGGGTCATGAAGGCGTTCACAGCGTCCGTGAAGCCGGGCGCCGGCGCCGTGGGCGAGCGGTCACTCGTGGGCAAGGTCATGTCACTTCCATGTCGGGGCGGGCCGCCGGGGCCGCCGGCCGGTCTTCGCGGCCGGGTCCCCGTGCCGCGCGGCCGGTGAGGTCGAGGGTGTGATCCGGGGTCCAGCAGCCCCGCCAGCCCGAGTACTGCACGTCCTCGGGCCACCAGGGCGGGCCGGTCGCGACGATGGAGCCGACCGCTCCCTGCGGCAGGCTCTCGCCGCCGGCTCCGGCGACGCGCAGGCGCAGCGGCGGCACCGAGCTGCCCGCGCCGGGTTCGTGGGGCCGTCCGCCGTCCCGGGCGAACAGCTCCTGCGCGGTCCACGGCACCGCGCCGTCGGTCGGGGCGAACTCGGACCACAGCCGGGTGCCGGGGCGGGCCGCGAAGTGCCGGGAGACCAGCCGACGCGTGCAGGGGCCGCCGATGAGCACCACGGTGCCCGGGCCGCCGGCGGTCCGAACGGTCCGCCGCTCGGGGGGCGGGCCGGCGTCGAGGCGGTCGGCGTACTCCTCCGGGGTGAGCACCGTGACGCTGTCACGCGCTCCCGTGAGCGGCCAGCCGGGGTCCTGGTCCCACGGCGCGGTGTGCAGCATCGCGCCGCAGCTGTAGGCCCACCACATGGCCGCCAGAGCGGCCGGCGACGCCGGTTCCTGATCGATGGTCACGGTGCCGCCGGGCACGCCGGCCCGGCGGCTGCGGTCGGCCGCGGAGCGCAGCCAGGACCGGTGGTCGATCAGCCGCTCACGGCCGTCCCGGTCGAGCAGCAGATGGGCGCCGCCTTCCGCCGACGAGCGGGACAGGGCCGCCTCCACCGGGACCGAGGCGATCTTGCGCCAGGTCGCCGGGTCGTCCAGGGCGAGCGACGGGGCGCCGTTCACGGCGGGGTCGTAGGTGGAGCGGCTGCACAGGACGGCACGCGCCCCGGTGGCGCGCACGGCGGCCGCCGTGCCGCCGGGGCCGTGCGGTGCGGGGACGCACACTCCCCCCGCCTTGAGCACGGCGAGCTGGGCGACGAGCCCCTGGCGGTGGTTCTCGCAGCGGACGACCAGCGGATCCCCGAGCTGGACCCCGCCGCGTACCAGGGCGGAGGCCAGCCGGACCGCTTGGCGATCGGCCTGGGCGTAGGTGAGCCGGTGCCAGCCGTCCTGGATCGCCACCCGGTTCGGATGACTCCCGGCGGTGTGCGCGAAGATCTGGTCGAGGGCGAGGGCGGCCGGTGGTCCGTCCCGGGACGGGAGGGTGGGCTCCCGCCGCTTCCGCTGGTGCGTGGTCACTGGTCCTCCCCGTCTCAGGAGATGAAGTCGTAGGACAGGTGGTCCTCGGTGTCGGGCCAGGTGGCGAAGCGCCGCAGCCCGTACAGCAGGGGGTGCTGCTCCTCCGCCATCCGGGTGACGCGGGTGACCCGGCCCATGATCACGACGTGGTCGCCGACGACCTGGTCGTTGGTGACCGTGCAGTCGGCGATCGTGTGGGCGGCGTCCACCAGGTGGGGACCGGCCGCGTCGTCGCCGGTGCGCCAGGGCACCCGGTCGAAGCGGTCCGGTGCCCCGGAGGCGAAGAGTTCGGCGGTGGCCCGCGCCCGGCGGTGCAGCAGGTTGACCGCGAACCGCCGGCCGTCCTGGACGGCGTCCAGGGTCGGGCTGCCCCGGCGCATGCACACCAGCAGCACGGGCGGTTCCAGGGACACGCTGCACAGCGAGGTGAGGGTCATGCCGCGGTGCGCCCCGTCGGGTCCCGTGGTGGTCACGACGGTCACGCCGGTGGGGAATCCGGCCATGAGGGTGCGGAAGTCGGCGGGATGCCCGTGCATCAGTACGCTCCTTCCCGGCCGCCCGTGGCCGCCGAGGACGACAGGGTGCCGAGCGCCTCCCGGATCTCGGCCACCACGGCCTCCGTGAACGCCGGGAAGGCGTCGCCGAGGAAGTGGAAGTGGCCGCCGGCGAAGAGCCGGCGCCGGAAGGCGCCCTCGGTCTCGGGGGCCCAGGCCGCCGCGCCCGGAGCGGGCGCCAGTGCGTCGTCCGTCGAGGCGAACACCGTCAGCGCGCCGGTCAGGGGCCGCCGCCCCGGGTCGGGCCGGTAGGAGTCCAGGGCCCGCAGGTCGGACCTGATCACCTTGAGGAAGCGGTCCTTGAACTCGGGGAGTTCGTCGAGCCGGTCCGGCATGCCGCCGAGCCGGGTGAGCCGGCGGACGAACTCCACGTCGGACAGGCTGGGGTCCAGGAGGCGGATCGCGGGCTGGATGCCGGGTGCCTGCCGGCCGGAGACGCCCAGCCACAGCGGGGCGGTGCCGCGGTCCTGGAGGGACCGTGCGGTCTCGGAGGCGACGACCGCGCCGAGGCTGTGCCCGAACAGGGCCAGGGGTGTCCCGTCGGAGACGGCGAGCACGTCCTCGGTGACCCGGGCGACCAGCGCCTTCATGTCGGTGACAGGCTGCTCGGCGTGCCGCCTGCCACGGCCCGGCAGGTCCAGGAGCAGCAGGTCCCAGGTGGGCGGCAGGAAGCGGGTCATGGGGTGGTAGACGCTGCCCGAGCCGCCCGCGTGCGGGACGACCACCAGACGGACGGCGGGCGCGGCGACGGCCCGGGGCCGGACGAAGGCGTCGGTGCCGGTCGTCATGCGCCCACCCCCCGGCCGGCGGCCGCGGTCGCGGCGATGCTTTCGGCGAGCTTGCCCAGCAGGTCCCGCAGGGGCATGGAGAGGGACAGCTCGTCGGCGGTCATGCCGACCTCGAAGTGCTCCTCGACGCGGGTGATGAAGAGGGTGGAGGTGAAGGAGTCGCCGCCCACGTCGAGGAAGGTCAGCTCGGGGTCGAGGGCCTCCGCCTGCAGGACCTCCTGCAGCAGGTCCAGGAGGTAGCGGGTCAGCGGCTCGGCTTCCAGCGACTCGGGGAGGGCGACTCCCGCCGCGGTCTCGGCGGTGGGCCCGGGCTCGGGAACGGCGGCCGGCTCGTCGATCCAGTACGTCCTGCGGCGGAAGGGATAGGTGGGCAGCTCTCCGACGAAGCGGGCGCCGGGGGCGGACAGCGCGCCCAGGCGGAGGTCGGCTCCCGCGGCGAACAGCTCGGCGAGGGCCGTCCGCAGCAGGCCGGGGGCGTCCTCGGGGCCGGCCCCGGCCAGCGGCAGGACGGTCCGGCGGCCGTGCGCCTCCCACGACAGGGCGACCCGGTCCTCCGTGTCGGCGGCGGTCCGCCCGGCGCCCTCGGCCGGCCTGGCGTGGACGCCGAGCCGGGCCAGCATGTCGCGCAGGCGGGCCGCGGGGTGCTCGGCCCCGGTGCCCGCGTCCCGCAGGCCGGGGTGGGCGTCGGCGAGGCCGGCGACCACGGCCTCCAGCTGCCCGGCCGGGCCCCCGGTGTGGAGGGTGATCAGGCGCGGCGGTTCCTGCACGGGAACCGTGACCACGCCCTGGGCGCGCCAGTCGGCGAGGGCCTCGGCGAGGTCGCGGGCGGTGGCACCGGTCAGTGCCAGGCGGTGGGCGAACGGGGCGCGTCCGGCGCGCAGGGTGTGGCACAGGTCGGCCGGCCGTGCGTCGGTGCGGCGCAGCAGCGAGCCCACGCGGTCGGCGAGCCGGTCGAGTGCCGCGTGGTCCTTGGCACTCAGGGTGAGCAGTTCGGGGCCGGGCGGGGCGGGGGCGGGCTCCGCGGGCGGCCGGTGGGCCTCGATGACGGCATGGACGTTCGTGCCGCTCATGCCGAAGGAGTTGATGCCGGCGACCCTGCGGGACAGTTCGCCGGGCCACGGCGTGTTCTGGCGCGGCACGGTGAAGTCGAGCCGCCCCCACGGGATGTGCGGGTTCAGTTCGCCGTCGTCGGGGTGCGCGGCAGCCGGGATCACCCCGTGCTGGAGCATGAGCACGGTCTTCATCACGGACGCGATGCCGGACGCGCCTTCGAGGTGGCCGAGCCGGGACTTGACGCTGCCGACGGCCAGCGGGACGCCCCGGCGGCGGACCGCCTCCCCGAGCACCCCGTCCAGGGCACCGATCTCGATCGGGTCGCCGAGCACGGTGCCGGTGCCGTGGGCCTCGACGAAGCCGACCTCGGCCGGGTCGACCCGGGCGTCGGCCAGCGCCGCCCGGATCACTTCCTGCTGGGCCGGTCCGTTGGGGGCCGTCAGCCCGGAGGCCGCGCCGTCGTGGTTGACGGCCGTACCGCGGATGACGGCGAGGACCGGCCGGCCCTCGCGCTCGGCGTCGTCGAGGCGCATCAGGGCGACGACGCCGACCCCCTCGCCGCGCCCGTAGCCGTCGGCGGTGGCGAGGAAGGACTTGGATCGGCCGTCCGGTGCCAGCGCCCTCGTCTGGCACAGCGAGACCATCAGGCTCGCGGAGAGCAGCAGGTTGGCGCCGGCGGCCAGCGCGTAACGGCACTCGCGGTTGCGCAGCCCCTGGACCGCCAGGTGCAGGGTGGTCATGGAGGAGGAACAGGCCGTCTCCACCCCGAGGACGGGGCCGGAGAAGCCCATCAGGTGGCTGACGCGTCCGGCGCCGAAGCTGAGGCCGCCGCCCGTGATGTAGTACGGGTCGATGCGGGACATGTCCGAGCGGTCCTCGTTGCGCTCGCTGTACTCGGACGTCATCATGCCGAGGTAGATCCCGACGTCGAGCCGGTCGGAGCGGCGGACCGCGATGCCGGCCCGCTCCAGCGCCTCCCAGCTGGTCTCCAGGAGCATCCGCTGCTGGGGGTCGAGCAGGCGGGCCTCACGCCGGGAGAGCCCGAAGAAGCCGGCGTCGAAGTCGGCGATGGTGTCGAGGAAGCCGGCGCGGTCGACGTAGGAGCGGCCGAGCCGTCCGACGGACGGGTCGTACACCGCGCGCAGGCCGGGCCGGTCGGCGGGGATCGCGGACAGCGCCGAGTCGGTGCCGCACAGGAAGTCCCAGTACGCCTCGGGCGTGTCGATGGCCGGCGGCAGCCTGAGCCCCATGCCGACGACGGCGACGGGTGCGTGACGGTCGTCCTCGAGCTCGGCGATCCGGGCCCGCAGCCGGTGGGAGAGCCGGAGCTGGTCCTCCATCAGGGCGCGGACGGCTTCGGTGTCCATGGCCTCACTCATGCCTGCCTGTCTCCTTTCTGGGATACGTCGCTGTGGACGGCCTGGACGAGTTCCTCGAAGGACAGTTCCGCGAGGTCCGGGAGGCCGGCGGCCTCCGCCTGGTCCGGTGTCTCCGGGCGGTCCGGCCGGCCGGGGTCGGCGGGCCGGGCGGGTTCGGGGTGCAGCAGGCCGAGGATGTGGTCCGCGAGGCGCGGGACCGTGGGGTGGTCGAGGGCCACGGTCGCCAGGAGGTCGACGCCGAGGGACTGGGAGAGCCGGGTCCGCAGGTCGATCACCATGATCGAGTCCAGGCCCATGTCCCCGAAGGTGGTCTCCTCGTCCAGGGCCGCGGGCTGGCCCAGGGTCTCCCCCGCGGCTTCCCGGACGAAGTCCCGCAGCGCCGCGTCGCGTTCGCCCGGGTCCAGCGCGGCGAGGTGGGCGCCGAACCAGCCGCGCGGCCGGCCGGACGGGTCCGCGTCCGGTCGGCGGGCGCCGTGGCCGTCTCCCCCGGCGGGGGCCTCCAGCAGGCGAGCCCGCGGATGGCCGCCGAGCGCCTCGGTGAACGTGTCGGGTGCGAGGTCTACTGCGATGACCCGGGCTTGGCGGGCGGTGAGCGCGGCCAGCAGCAGCGCCTCGGCCGCCTCGTCGGTGAAGGTGCCGATGCCGAGCCGGGTGGTGGCCCGGCGCACGGCCTCCGAGGCGGCCATCCCACCCTTGCCGTCGGGCACCCAGGGCCCCCAGGCGATGCTCGTGGCGGGCACGCCCTCGGCGCGCAGCGTCTCGGCGAGGCCGGTCAGGTAGCCGTTGGCGGCGGCGTAGGTGGTCTGTCCCGCCGAGCCGAGCACGCTGGAGGCCGACGAGAACAGGACGAAGGCGTCGAGCTCGTGGCCGCGCAGAGCCTCGGCGAGAACGTCCGCGCCGTGCGCCTTGGCGGCGAAGACGCGCTCGGCGGCGCCGCGGTCGACGCGGCCGAAGGCCCGGTCGTCGGTGGCCCCGGCGAGGTGCAGGACCAGGCGCAGCGGATGGACCGCTCCGGCCCGTGCGACGGCGCGGGCGCAGTCGGCGGGGTCGGTGACGTCGCCGCGCACCACGTGGACCGGTGTGCCGGCGGCGGTGATCTCCTCGATGAGGCGGCGCGTCTCCGGGTCCGGTTCCGAACGGGCCATCAGGGTGACGGCGGCGCAGCCGTTGCGGGCGAGGACCGCCGCGGTGCTCAGGCCCAGTCCGCCGAGTCCGCCGGTGACGAGGGCGGCGCCGGAGAGGCCGCCGGCCGTGGTGTCCGCCGGGGCGGCCGCGGGGACGAGCCGGGCGGTGCGGGTGCGGCCGGGGCCGATCTCCAGCCGGGTCTCCACCGTGCCGTCGTCGAGGATGCGGTCGAGGGCGCTCAGCAGGCCGGGGGCGTCCCAGCCGTCCGCGAGGGTCACGCGCAGCAGCCGGCGTTCGCTCTCCTCGGCCTCGACGCCGGCCAGCAGACCCCACAGCGCCTCGCGCAGGGGGGCGTGCGGGGTGCTGCCGGCGACCGGGACGGCGTAGGGCACGTCCTGGGGGACGGAGCGCAGGACGGCGGCGAGGTCGAGGACGGCCTCGGTCGCGGCCTGCGCGCCGGCCGGTGCGTCGGCGGTGAGGAAGCGGGCGTCGACGATCAGGTCCGGGGTCCGCGCGAGCGGCGCCTGCGCGTCGGCCGCGAGGGTGTGGTGGCCCGCTCCCTCGGCGGCCCGGGTGAGGAGCTTCCCGGCGGGGGTGGCGGCGCCGACGACGGCGACCGTCCGCTCCCGGGTGGCGGCCGGGGCGGTGGCGGGCAGCTCGGTCCAGGCCAGGTCCCAGGTGTGGCGGGTGCCCTGGCGCAGCGAGGACTGGAGCACGGCGCGGGAGGCCGTGCGGAACCGGAAGCCGTCCATGGCGAGGACGGTGGCGCCGCTCTCGTCGAACAGGTGCAGGTCGGCGGTCTCCACCTGGTGGAACCGGTCGTCGGCCGTCTCCCGCAGCTCGGCTCGGACGTGCCCCCACAGGGGCCGGCCCGGGACGGGCCGGCCGGGGAACGACACGCGGGCCGCGGCGAACGGGATGACCAGGGCCTTTTCCTGGTCCAGCGGCTCCGCGTCGTCCTCGTGGATGGCGAAGCAGACGGAACTCTGCAGGCAGGAATCGAGCAGGCCCGGGTGGATCTGGTAGTCCTCGGCGGGCTCGTTCATCTTCTCCGGCCAGTCGAACCGGATCAGGGCCTCGTCCCCCCGGATCCAGGCGTCTCCGACCCAGCTGAAGGACGGGCCGAGCAGGTAGCCGATGCCGCGCAGATGGCGGTAGAAGGCCTCGCCGCCGAGGTGACGGTCGGCGTGCGCGATGAACTCCCGCGGGTCGGGCGCGGTGCGGTGCCCGGCCGGGTCGGCCGGGATGCGGCGTGCGGTCAGGTGCTCCTGCCACAGATGGCGTTCCGGGTCGAGGAGGCTCTGCACGCTGACCGTGCGGGCGCCCCGTTCACCGTCGCGCTCGATGATCTGCAGTTCGTAGCGCTCGCCGTCGTGCAGCACCAGCGCGCGCGGGAAGTGCAGGTCCTCCAGGACCACCCGGTCGCCGTCGCGGCCCAGCGCGGACAGCACCGTGGCGGTCTGGGAGGCACCCGCCACCTGGACGGTGCCGAACAGCCGGTGGTCGTCGAGGTGCGGCGGGTACACGGTGCTGCGCTCGGTGACGAACACCCGCCCCTGGATCGCCGGTGAGCGCAGCTCGGTGCCCCACGGCGGGCCGGCCGGGGCGGCCGCGGGCACGGGCCGCCCGTCCTGCGGCGCGGCGGACGCGGGGACCGGTGTGCCGGCCCGGCCGGCGCCCCGCCAGTAGGGGGTCGCGGCGAACGGGTAGAGCGGGGCAGCCGCGCGCGGGGTGCGGCGCGGTGCCTGTACGGCGGCCCAGTCGATGTCCTGGCCGAGTTCGTACAGTTCCTTGGCGGCGGCGGCCAGGGCGGCCCGGTCCCCCGTCCCGCGCCGCAGCGAGGGCAGCAGGGTGCCGGCCGGGACCGAACCCCCCGCGCGCACCAGGTTCACCAGGGTGCCGTCCGGGCCGATCTCCAGGCAGACGTCCACCTTCTGCTCGGCGAGCCGCCGCGCACCGTCGTGGAAGCGGACGGGGTTGCGGGCGTGCCGCACCCAGTACTCCGCGTCGAACGTGCCGGGTTCGGCGAGGGTGCCGGTGAGGTTGGAGATCAGCGGGATGCCCGGGTCGGTGAGGTCCAGGGCGGCGGCGGTCTCACGCAGCCGCGGCAGGACGGGGTCGAGCAGCCGCGAGTGGAAGGCGTGCGAGACGGTGAGCCGGACGCCGCGTACGCCGTCCGCGGTGATCCGGGCGGCGAACCGCTCGATGTCCTCCGGGGCGCCGGCCACCACGGTGGCGTCCGGGGCGTTGACGGCCGCGATGTCGAGGGGGGTGTCCGCCAGCAGGGCGCGCACCTGCTGCTCGGAGGCGCGGACGGCCAGCATGGCTCCGCGCCGGGTGCCCTGCATCAGCTCGGCCCGCCGGGCGATCAGCCGCAGCCCGGACGACAGGTCCGTCACTCCGGCGTGGACGGCGGCGGCGACCTCGCCGACGCTGTGGCCCATGACCACGTCCGGGGTGACGCCCCAGGACTCCCACAGGGCGGCCAGTGCGCTCTCCAGGGCGAACAGGGCCGGCTGGGTCACCCGGGTCTCGTCGACGGCCTTCGGGTCGTCGCCGTAGAGGACGAGTTCCACCAGGGAGCCGCCCAGGACGGGGGCGAGTTCGCGGTCGCAGCGGTCGAAGACCTCCCTGAAGACCGGCTCGGTCTCGTACAGTTCGCGGCCCATGCCGAAGCGCTGGCTGCCCTGTCCGGAGAACAGGAAGGCGATGCGCGGGCGGCCGGTGGTCCGGCGGCTCGCGAGCGGGGCGGCGAGCTGGGCGAGGAGCTTGTCGCGGGTGTCGCCCAGCAGGGCGCGGCGGTGCGGGAAGTGGGCCCGGCCCGCGGACGCGGTGGCGGCCAGGCCGGCCAGCTCCTCGTCGCCCGCGGCGGTCAGCCGCTCGCGCCAGGAGGCGGAGAGCCGCTCCAGGCCCGCCGCGTCGGGGGCGGACAGGGGGACGAGGTACGGGGTGCCGGCCGGGGCGCCGCTCGTGGCGGCAGGGGCCCCGGCCGGTGCGTCGGCGAGCACCACGTGCGCGTTGGTCCCGGTGAGTCCGAAACCGGAGACGCCGGCCACGCGCGGAACAGCGCCGGAACGCCAGGGGATGGGGGTGTCCACCACCCGGACGTTCATCTCCGCCCAGTCCACGTGCGGGTTGGGTGCCGCGAAGTGGAGGTTGGCCGGGATGAGATCGTGTCTCAAGGCGAGCACGGTCTTGAAGACCGCCGCCATCCCGGCGGCCGACTCGCAGTGACCGATGTTGCTCTTGACGGAGCCGATGTGGAGCGGCTCGCCGGGCTTGCGGTCCGGGCCCAGGACGTGCCAGGCCGCGCCCAGTTCGATGGGGTCGCCCAGGGCGGTCCCGGTTCCGTGGGCTTCCAGGTAGGAGACCTGGGAACCGGTGACGCGGGCGTCGGCGAGGGCGTCGGCGAGCAGGGCCCGCTGGGCCGTGCCGCTGGGGGCGGTGAGGCCGGAGGAGGCGCCGTCCTGGTTGACGGCGGTGCCGCGGATCACGGCGAGCACGCGGTCGCCGTCGCGCCGGGCGTCGGTGAGCCGCTTGAGGACGAGCACTCCGCAGCCCTCGGCACGCACGAAGCCGTTGGCGTCCGCCGAGAACGTCCGGCAGCGTCCGTCGGGCGACAGCATGTGCGCGCGGCTGGCCGAGACGGAGGCCATCGGGTCGAGGATGATGTTGACCCCGCCGGCCAGCACCGTGTCCGACTCGCCGCCGCGCAGCGACCGCACCGCGAGGTGCAGGGCGACGAGGGAGGACGAGCAGGCGGTGTCCACCGCCATCGCGGGACCGTTCAGCCCGAGGGTGTACGCCAGGCGGCCCGCGGCGGCGTTGAGCGAGGTGCCGGTGCTGTAGTAGGCGTCGAGGTGCTCGGCGCCGGTTCCGGCGAGCACCCGGGCGTAGTCGGCGTAGCTGATGCCGACGAAGACGCCGGTGCGGGAGCCGCGCAGGGCATGCGGGTCGGTACCGGCGTCCTCCAGGGCGTGCCACGCGGACTCCAGGAGCAGCCGTTGCTGCGGGTCGAGGTTCTCCGCCTCGCGGCCGGGGATGCCGAAGAAGCCGGCGTCGAACCGCTCGATGTCCGTGAGGAAGCCGCCCTGGTCGGTGGTGATCCGGCCGCTCTCGGGGGCGTCGTCGCCGTGGAAGGCGGCGGTGTCGTACCGGCCTTCGGGGACCGGGCCGACGGCGTCGCGGCCCTCGCGCAGCAGGGTCCACAGGTCCTCGACGGAGTCGGCCTGCGGGAAGCGCCCGGCCATGCCGACGATCGCGATCGGCTCGTGTGCGGTGCTCGGGGGCTCGCCCGGGGCCTCGTCGTACGGCGTGGCGGCGGGTGCCGGAGTGTCGTACGGCGTGGTGGTGGCAGCCGGAGTGCCGTTCGGCGTGGTGGCGGGTGCCGGCCGCTGCCCGGGCGCGGGCGGGGCCGTCTCCGGCGCGGGGGCGGACGGCGGGGCGTCGGTGAGCAGGTACTCCGCCATCCGGGTCACCGTGGGGTGGTCGAACACGTCGGCCGCGCGCAGGGAGACCTCGAAGGCCTGGCCCAGGCGTGCGACCAGGTCCACGGCCATGATCGAGTCGAGGCCCAGGTCGAAGAAGCCGGTGTCGTCCTTGACGGCCGCCGCGGACTCGAAGCCGAGCTGGGCGGCGACGATCCGGGCCACGTGGACGCGGGCGGCGGCGGGCCGGGCACGCTCGGGCACCGCCGCCAGCCCGGCCACGACCGACGGCTCGCGGACGGCCGCCACGGGTTCGTCCCGCACCGGGTCCGGCAGGTCGGCGGAGAACAGGCCGCGGGCCCGGAAGCGGGACATGACCGAGCGGAACCGGGGCATGTCCAGCGGGCAGACGACGACGTGTCCGGAGACGGCGGGGGACGCGGCCAGCGCGGCACGGCCGGCGGCCGCGTCGAGGGCGCCGACGCCCAGCCGGGCGAAGGTGTCGCGGCTGGCGGAGTCGGCCATGCCCGACTCGCCCAGGTCCCAGGGCCCGTAGGCGATGCTGACCGCGGGCAGGCCGCGGCCGGCGCGGTGCGCCACCAAGGCGTCGAGACCGCCGTTGGCCGCGGCGTAGCCGGCGCACCGGTCGGTGCCCCACACGGCCGAGACCGAGGAGATCATGGCGAAGAAGTCCAACGGCCAGTCGAGCGAGGCACGGTGCAGCAGCCAGGCACCCGCGAACTTGCCGCGCAGGGCGTCGGCGAAGTGCGCGGCGCCGGCTTCGGCGGCGGGCACGCGGTCCAGCACGCCCGCCGCGTGCAGCACGCCCCGCACGGGCGGCATGGCCTCCAGCGCGGAGCAGGCGGTCGCCACGGCCTGAGGGGTGTCGCATCCGCCCGGCCGGTAGACGGCCTCGACACCGGCGGCGGCGAGGTCGTCGAGCAGCTCCCGCGCCTCGGGGGCCAGGTCCTCCCGGCTGCGCCGGCCGATGAGCAGGAGATGGCGGGCGCCGCGGGCGACCAGCTCCGAGGTCAGCTCGCGGCCGACGCCGCCGAGACCGCCGGTGACGACGTAGGTGGCCTCGGGGACCACCCGCAGGGGTTCGGTCGGTGCGGTGTTCTCGACGAGACGGGCGGTCAGGACCGCGCCGTCGCGGACGGCGGCCCGGTCCTCGGCCGCCTCCCCGCGGGCGGCGGCGTCGCTCTCCCCCGCGACGAAGGACAGCAGGGCGTCGAGATCCGCGCCGCCCGGGTCGGCGGGCAGGTCGACGACGCCGCCCCAGCCGGCCGCGAGTTCGAGGCCGAGGACGGGTCCCAAGCCGTGCAGGAGACCGTGGTCGGTCGCCGCCGCGGTGTCCTGCGGCCGGGTCCGGCAAGCGGCCCGGGTCAGGGCGAACACCCGGTGGCTGCCCGCGCGGGCGGCCGCGGTGACCGCGGTCGTCACCGCCGCGCACAGGGCGGCTCCCGGCTCCGCGGGGTCGCTCGCCGTGTCCGGGGCGCCGTCGCTCCCGGGGAGCGGGGTGGCGCGCAGGGCGAGGACGAGGGGGACGCCGGCCTCGCCGGTCGTGTCCTGGCCGGCGGCCCACGTTCCGGCCCAGGCGGCGGCGTCGGCCGGGAGCCGCGCGTGCCGCCAGCCGTCGGGCAGGTCCGTGGCGGACGGTGCGAGCACGGTACCGGTCAGCCCTCGTGCGGCGGCCCGGCCGGCCAGCGCGACGAGGAGGTCCTCGTCGTCGCCGGCGAGGACGACGGAGCGGGCGGCCGGAGCGGCCGAGGGGGCCTGGGGCCGCCACGCCACCTCGTGCACGAGCGGTACGGCGGGGGCGGCCGGGGCGGTGTCCTCCCGGCCGGCAGTGGCGGCACCGGGGCCGGCGGCGCGCGTCGGGGGCGCGAACCGGCTGCGCTGCCACGGGTAAGGGGGCAGGTCGACGACCCTGCGGGGTAGATCGGGGCCGGCGACGTCCGGCGCGCCGCCTCCCTCGGTGACCGCGACCTCCGGCACCGTGCGCCCCCCGGCGAGCGCCCGCAGCGCCTCGGCGGCGGAGCGGGGGTCGGCCGCGGTGACGGTCGCGTGCACGTCCATGGGCGTGCGTCCGGCGGTCGCGGTGTGCGCGAAGGCCGGGTAGTCGGCGGCGGGGAGTGCCTCCAGCGCCCCGGCGTACTGGGCGGCACGCGCCCGCAGCGCCTCCTCGGTCCTGGCGGAGACGGCGAACCCGGTGACCGTGACGGGCACGGAGCCGTCGTCGGGGCGGGCCGGCGCCTCCTCGGCCGACAGCGGTCCGACGATCGCGTGCGCGTTGGTGCCGCTCATCCCGAACGAGCTGACGGAGGCGCAGTCACCCGACAGCGGGGACCACTCCCCCAGCGTGTCGGGCACCGTCATCCCGGTCCCCGACAGGTCGATCCGCGGGTTGAGGTGGCGGAAGTGGACGACCGGGGGCACCTGGCGACGCGAGACGCACAGCATCGCCTTGATCAGCCCGGCCACCCCGGCGGTGCCTTCGAGATGCCCGAAGTTGGTCTTCAGCGCGCCGACCGGCAGCGGTGCGCCGCCGTTGCGCCGGCCCAGCGCGGTGGCCAGTGCGTCCATCTCGATCGGATCGCCGAGGGGGGTGCCGGTGCCGTGCGTCTCCGCGTAGCCGACGGCGTCCGGCTCCAGGCCGGCGTCCGCCAGGGCCGCTTCGATCAGCGACACCTGCGCGAGGACGTTCGGCGCGGTGAAGCCGCTGGAGCGGCCGTCCTGGTTGACGGAGGTGCCCCGGATCACGCCGAGCACCCGGTCCCCGTCGCGCAGGGCGTGGTCCAGGCGCTTCAGCAGCACCGCGCCGACGCCCTCGCCGCGGGTGAAGCCGTTGGCGCGGGAGTCGAACGTCTTGCACAGGCCGTCCGGCGACAGCGAGCGGGTCTCCTGCACCAACCGCATGGTCTGCGGCGACATGATGAGGTTGGCGCCCGCGGCGAAGGCGAGTTCGCACTCGCCCCGGCGCAGCGCCTGCACCGCGAGGTGCACGGCGACGAGGGAGGACGAGCAGGCCGTGTCGACGGTCATGGTGGGCCCGGTCAGGCCCAGCGCGTAGGCGACCCGGCCGGCGGCGAAGTTGTGCCCGTTGCCGGTGGCCCAGTAGGCGTCGGGTTCGCCCTCGCACCATTCCCGGTAGTCCTGCCACATCACGCCGAGGTAGAGACCGGCCCGGGCCTCGGCGAGCGTGCCCGCCGGGACGGCCGCGTGCTCCAGGGCCTCCCAGGCCACCTCCAGCAGGAGCCGGTGCTGCGGGTCCAGGTGGCGGGCCTCGCGGGGGCTGATGCCGAAGAAGCCCGCGTCGAAGTCGAGGACCTCGTCGAGGAAGCCTCCGCGCTGCGGCAGTCCCCGCCAGGCGTCGGCGAAGGGGCCCTTGCGGTGCTCCGGCATGGGACGCACCAGGTCGCGGCCCTCGGCGAGGGCGGTCCAGTACGCGTCGAGCGTGTCGATGCCGCCGGGCAGCCGCAGCCCCGCGCCGATGATCGCGACGGGCTGGTTCCCCCGCTGCTCGGCGAGCTGCTGCCGCAGGGAGCGGACGGTGTCCAGGGCCCGCGTGAGCGGCGTCTGCCTGCCTCCCTGGGAGGGGCTTGTCTCGTGCATCGGGGTTCCTTGTGGTCGGGGCGTCAGGGGGGCCGGCGGGGTGGTCCGGTCGGCGCTCACCGGGTCTCCTGCGCTCGGGTGACCTGTTCGGTCAGGGCTTTGGCGAGGGTGCGGAGCGTGCCGTACGTCCACATGAGGGTCGGCGACAGGCGCAGCCCGAAGGCGGCCTCCAGCCGGTTGCGCAGTTCGAGGCTCATCAGCGAGTCCAGGCCGAGGGACTCGAACAGGGTGTCGCGGTCGACACGTTCGGGGCTGAGGCGCAGCACCTGGGCGGCGAGTTCACGGACCTTGGCCTCCACCAGGCCGTGGCGTTCCTCCTCCGGTGCGTCCAGCAGGCCGGCCGCGAAGGCACTCCCGGCGGTGACGGAGCCGCCGTCCCGCAGCGCCTCGCGCAGACCGCGCCAGGCGCTCAGGGCGACCGTGTCGGGGGCGGCCTCGAACCAGCGGCGCAGGTCGAGGGGGACGTAGCCGTGGACGGGCCGTTCCTCCGTGAGCAGCCGGGTCAGCGCTGCCCAGGCCTCGTCCGCCGGGAAGCTGCTCATGCCGCGGTCCCCGAGGCGGGCGCCGGCCTCCGCGCTGCGCGCGGCCAGACCGATGTCCGCGAACGGTCCCCACTGCACGCTGAGCGCGGGCAGTCCGCGGTCGCGGCGCGCTTCGGCGGCGGCGTCGAGGTAGGCGTTGGCCGCGGCGTAGGCGGCCTGTCCCGGGTTGCCGACGAGGGCGGCGACGGACGAGAACATGACGAAGAAGTCCAGCGGTTCCTGTCCGGTCGCCGCCTCCAGGCTGCGTACGCCGTCCACCTTGGGCTGCAGCACCTTGGCGATCTGACGTGACGTCAGGCTGCCGATGGTGGCGTCGGAGACCACGCCGGCCGCGTGCACGACACCGCGCAGCGGCGGCAGGCCCCGCTCGCGCAGGCCCTCGAGCGTCCGGCGTACGGCGGTGCGGTCCCGCACGTCGCAGTGCGGGGTGTGGACCACCGTCCCCGCGGAGCGCAGCGCCGTCAGCCGGGCGGCGGCCTCGGCCGAGGGCGCGGACCGGCCGACCAGGACGAGCGTGCCGGCGCCGTGCGCGGCGAGGAACTCGGCGAGCGAGAGACCGAGGGCGCCGAGGCCGCCGGTGATCAGGTAGGCGCCGTCCGCGCGGAACCGGCCGTCGCGCAGGGGCTCGGGCGCCACGTGCGCGACCTCGGCGAGCCGGGTCAGCACGAGCCGGGGACCGTGCGGGTCGTGGTCGAGGTCGAACGTCGTGCCGGTGACACCGGCGCAGTCGTACGTCCTCGGCGGCGGGGCGGTGAGCCTGCCGTCGGCGGCCAGCGTCAGGACGTCGGTCAGCAGCCGGGCGAACAGGGCGGGGCGGCGGACCCGCAGCGCCTCGAGGTCGGTCGAGCCGAAGGTGGCGCCGGCGGGCAGCGGCCGTGCCTGCGGGGCCGGGTCCGACAGGGCCGCCCGGGTGACGTCCTCGACGTAGCGTCCGTCCGGGGCCAGGAGGTCCCAGGCATGGGAGGCGGTCGCTCCGCCGCGCGGGCCGAGGACCACGTCGACGCCCTCGCCGGCGATCGCCTCGACGGCCGACGGCCAGTGGGGGTCGGCGGTGTCGAGGACCTCGAGGGCACCGGCGGCGCGCAGCGACCCGGCGTGCCGGGCCGCTCCGTCGACGACGGCCAGCGGGACGGCGCCCCGGCTGCGGGCGATCTGTACGGCGGCGAGCGCGTCGGGCAGGGCCGGGGTGTGGATCAGGACGGTGTCGCCCTCCGCCAGCCGGCCGACGTGGGTCAGCGCGTACCAGGCGGTGACGGCCGGGAGGGCGAGGGCGGCGGCCTCGGTGTCGTCGAGCCGGTCGGGCAGCCGGACGGTGTGGGCCGCCTCGGCGAGCACGTGCCCGGCGAGCGCGCCGGGTGCCACGGCGGCGACGCGGTCCCCGGGGTGCAGCCCGCTCACGTCGGGGCCCACGGCGCTGACGCGGCCCGCGCACGCGCGGCCGAGCGGCAGGGTCACGGGGGCTCGTCCGGCGCGGATCTCCGCGAGGTCGCGCAGGTCGGCGGGTGACACGGCGGCGGCCGTGGTGTCGATGACGACCTGTCCGGGTCCGGGCGTCGGTGTCGGGTGCGGGAGGAACTCGGCCGTGGTGGAGGCGCCTCGCCGGGCGGCGCCCAGCCGGAAGGGCTGGGGTCCGGTGCGCCAGGCGGGACGCGCCGTGCCCTCGGCGCCGTCCGGGTCGCCGCCCCGGACGATCCGGGCGGCCAGCCGGCGGTCGCCGCGCAGGGCGAGCTGGTCGTCGGTGTCCTCGTCGAGCAGGGCGCGGCCGCACTGGGCGGCCCAGTCGGGGTGGGAGGCGTCCACGTCGACGAGCCGCGGCCGCAGTTCGGAGTGCTCGCGTTGCAGCACCCGTCCGTAGCCCCAGTACAGGGCGGCGCCGGGATCGGGCGTGTCGGCCGCCGTGACGCTCTGGGCCCGGTCGGTGAGCACGGTGAGCCGGGGCAGCGAGGGCAGGGCCGCGCAGACGCGGACCACGGTGGTGAGGTGGGTCAGTCCGCGCTGCTGGGCGTCGGGGCCGACGCAGGCGCGCGGGGCGAGGAAGACGACGCCGTCGACGTCGCCCGTGAGGGAGTTCTCCGGGTGGGCGGGGTCGTCCACCGCGGTGACCTCGGCGCCGGCCGCGCGGAGGGCGTCGGCCAGGTCCTGGGTGCCGCCCGTGCCGCCGCAGACGACCCAGCGCCCGGCCGTGGCCGAGCCGGCGTCGCGGGGCGGCGCGGCGGTGGTGTCGGTCCAGTGGAGGCGGTGCAACCGGTCGGCGTGCGCGTCGTGGCCGTCCGAGGTGGGAAGGGACCGCAGGACCAGCCCCTCCATCACCAGCAGCGGACGCCGGTCGCCGGTGAGGACGCGGACATCGACGGTGCCGTCGGGGCGGCGCAGGACGTGGGAGTGGAGTGCGGTGACGGGTTCGTCGCCGGCGTGCAGCACGTGGACGGCGCGTACGGCGGTCGGCATCAGCGCCTCGGCGCCGTCGTCGAGCAGCAGGGCGACCTGGAGCGCTCCGTCCCACAGCACGGGGTGCGGGACCCGGGGCCGCAGGCCGGCCCACAGCTCCTGCGGGAGCCGTATCTCGCCGAGCGCCTCGTCGCCCGAGGGGTGGCGCCGCAGGGAGTGCACCACCTGGAACGCCGGCCCGTAGTTCTGGCCGCGGGCGGAGCAGCGGCGGTAGAACTCGCCGGGGTCCTCGGCCGCGACCTCGTCGGCCCAGGCGGGGAGGCCGAAGCCCTCCGGGGCGTCGGTGCCGGGCTCGGCGCCGGCGGTGGCGACGACGTCCCACTCGGTGGCGCCGGGCGGCAGGGACAGCAGCCGGAAGGCACCGCCGCCGGGCGCGTCCTGCCACTCGGTGGTGAAGCGGACGGGGTCCGCGCCGATCGTCACCTCCTTGCGGAAGGAGACGTCGACGAGCCGGCCGGGCAGTGCGCCCGTGCGGGCCGTGGCGGTGTGCAGGGCCAGCGCCAGCATGCCGGTGCCGGGGAGCAGCGCGGTGTCGTAGAGCTTGTGGTCGGTGAGCCAGGGCTGGGTGAGAGGGGACAGCTCCAGGGCGCCGTGCCACACGCCGGGGCGGCCGGGGGCGGGGGCGAGCGGTGCCTCGAACCCCTGCGCGGCGTCGCCGGTGCGGCGGTTGTCGGCGGGCCAGAAGCTCTCGCGCTCGAACGGGTAGGCGGGCACCGGGAAGCGGCCGTCGCGGGGCAGCGTGCCGAAGGGTTCCAGACCGGCGGTGTAGGCGCGCGCGAAGGCGCGGGCGACGTCCCGGGTGCCGCCGTGCCCGCGGCGCAGGGTGGTGAGCAGCGCCAGGGGCTCCTCGCGTACGGCGGTCTGCTGTTCCAGGGCCGGCTGCAGGACGGGGTGCGGGCTGATCTCCACCACGTGGGTCACACCGCCGTCGAAGAGGGCGTCCGTCGCGGAGACCAGCTCGATGGGTTCGCACAGGTTGCGGACCCAGTAGTCGGGGCCCAGGGCGCCGCCGTCGACGACGCGGGCCTCGACGGTCGACATGAGGGGAATGTCGCCCGCGGCCGGCCGGACGGGGGCGAGGCCGGTCATGAGGTCCTCGCGCAGCACGTCCATGCCGGCGCTGTGGGAGGCGTAGTCGATGTTGACCAGGGCGCAGTACGTGCCCTCGGCCTCCAGCAGTTCCCTCAGCGCGAGGACGTGGTCGCGGTCCCCGGACAGGACGCAGGAGTGCGGGCCGTTGTGCGCGGCGAAGGAGACGAGGTCCTCGAACCCCTCCAGGGCCCGCTCGGCGGCCTCGCGGTCGAGGTCGACGGCGAGCATCAGTCCGCGGCCGGACACCCGCTGGGCGATCAGCGCGCCGCGGCGGGCGAGGACGAGGGCGGCGTCGTCCAGGGACAGGGCGCCGGCGAAGGTGGCGGCCGTGATCTCGCCCTGGCTGGTGCCGAGCACGACGTCGGGGGTGACGCCGGCGGCGCGCCACAGCTCGGCCAGGCCCAGGGACATGGCCCACAGCGCCGGCTGGAGGACGTCGGTGCGGGTCGTCCACGTGTGGGCGATCGTGTCGGGACCCGCGTCGGCGTCGGGGGCGAACACGTCGGTCAGGTCCCAGTCGACGTGCGGGGCGAGGGCCTTGGCGCAGCGGTCGACGACGGAGGCGAACAGGGCGCTGTCGCGGTAGAGGGCCACGCCCATCTCCCGCCACTGCGAGCCCTGCCCGGGGAAGACGAAGGCGGTGCGGCCGTGCGGCACGGCCCGTCCGGTGACGACGTCGGCGTCCGCGGCGGCGGGGTCGTCGAGGGCGGCGAGGCCGGCGGCGGCCTGCCGGAGGTCCTCGGCGACGAACGCGGCCCGCTCCGGGAAGTGGTCGCGGCGCCAGGCCAGCGTGCCGGCCAGCTCTGCGGCCTCGTGCTCGCCACTGGCGCCGAGCGCGTCCCGGAGCTGGGCCGCCCGGCGGGCGAGCACCGGGGGGCGCTTCGCGGACAGGGTGACCACGGGGGGCACCCCGGTCTCGTCGGACCGGTCGTGGCGGTCCGCGGGCCGGGGCTGCGGCGGGGAGGAGACGACCACGTGGGCATTGGTGCCGCCCCAGCCGAAGGAGTTCACCCCGAGGAGGACCGAGCCCTCGGCGGGCAGGGCGAGCGGCTCGCGCAGCACGCTCAGGTTGAGGTCCTCGAACGGGATGTCGGGGTTGAGCTCCTCGGCGTGCAGGGACGGCGGGACGGTGCGGTGGCGCAGGGAGAGCAGGACCTTGATCAGCCCGGCCAGACCGGAACTGCCCTCCAGGTGGCCGATGTTGGTCTTCAGCGACCCGATCGGCAGTGGGTCGCCGGCCGGACGGGCGCGGCCGAGGACCGCGCCGAGCGCGCCGGCCTCCGTGGGGTCGCCGCGCTTGGTCCCGGTGCCGTGGGCCTCGACGTACGACAGGGCGGCGGCCGGCACGGTGTGCTCCCCGTAGCTGCGGCGCAGCAGGTCCTCCTGGCCCTCCTGGCTGGGGCTGACCAGGCTGTGGCCGCCTCCGTCGTTGTTGGTCAGGGTGCTCACCAGGACGCCGTGCACCCGGTCGCCGTCGCGCAGCGCGCGGGCGAGGGTCTTCAGGTAGACGGCGGCGACGCCCTCACCGCGGACGAAGCCGTTGGCGGACTTCGCGAAGGAGGCGCAGCGGCCGTCCGGGGAGAGCCCGCCGAAGTGGGTGAGGCCGATGCTGACGTGCGGGTCCATCATCAGGTTCGTACTGCCGACGATGGCGGCCTCGATGTCGCCGGCGCGCAGCGCGCGGGCGGCCAGGTCGAGACCGACGAGCCCGGAGGAGCAGCCGGTGTCGACGGCGAGGCTCGGGCCGCGCAGCTTCATGAGGTAGGAGAGCCGGTTGGCGAGGATGTCACGGCCGGTGCCGACCAGGGAGTGGGAGGTGTGCAGGGCGCCGCGCGCCTTGCGGAGCAGCTCGTAGTCGTGCCAGACGGTGGCGACGTAGACGCCGGTCCGCGAGCCCGCGAGGTCGCTCGCCCGCTGTCCGGCGTCCTCCAGTGCCCGCCAGCCGACCTCGAGGAGCAGCCGCTGCTGGGGGTCCATGGCGGCCGCCTCGCGCGGGGAGATCCCGAAGAATCCGGCGTCGAAGAGGTCGATGTCGTCGAGGAAGCCGCCTACCGCCGGGATACGCAGCCGGGGGTCCAGCTGTGCGGAGGCGTCCCAGCGGTCGGACGGCACCGGCACGATGGCTTCCTGACGGTTCATCAGCAGGTGCCACAGGCTGTCGACGTCCGGTGCTCCGGGGAAGCGGCCGGCCATGCCGACGACGGCGATGAGCCCTTCGGGATCGGGTGTGGAATGCGCGTTCATTCGCTGCCTTTTCGTCCTGGGAGTAGTGCCGGGCTCGGCCTGGGACCTCACTCGCGGGTGCCGACGGCGTCGTGGGCGCGGACCTCGACGGCCCCTGGGAGGGACCGGATATCCGTGAACTCGTGTGGTTCCAGGCTAGGAAGAGCGCCGGGTGCGGGAGAACCCCCTGCCACGCGGAACGGGGGGTTCTCCCGCTGCCCCCTGAGACGGGCATAGGGGGTGCGGGGGCCGGCTATTTCCCGGCGCGCAGTCGCATGCGGACGAGCCCCTTGCTCGCATTGATCATGCGGGGGCCGATCTCCGGCGGCGCGTCCTTGCGGCACCAGCGCGCGTTCATCGCCATCTTGGCCGGGGACATGGCGAAGCAGCGGGTGTCGCGCTCCCCGAACCGGAACGACGGCGCGATGAAGTCGGCGTCCCGGATGTAGGAAAGGATCTTCCGCGCTGCCTCTCCGGAGGTCTCCGTGCCCTGGTCGACCGCCTCGCACAGCTCCCTGGTGAGGGGTCCCATACGGGTGAAGCCCTCGCTCACCGGGAGCGGGGACCCGGGGTGCCCGAACTCCTCCAGCTCCCGGAAGACGCCGTCGTCACCGGTGCGCTCGAACCGGTAGTAGGCGTCCTCCAGCATGACGTTGCCGAGCATGGTGCCGAGCATCCAGGTGCGGTTGACGGCGTTCCACAGCTCGTAGTCGCGGAACCCGACGAAGGAGCTGTAGACGATGTCGTCGTGGAAGTCGAACAGACCCTGCTGGAGGTCCTCCAGGTAACCGAACCGCTCCATGGACCAGTCGCCGTCCTTGCTGGCCGCGATGAGGCGCCAGCCGAGGGCGTTGACGAGTTCCATCGTGTTGGTCAGGCCGCGCGAGTACAGGGCGTCGATGAAGCCGGCCGCGTGGGAGGTGAGGCAGAACCGCTCGCCGACCACCTGCTTGGCCGAGTACTGCAGCCTGCCGGTCGACACCCAGGGGCGGACCGCCTTCGCCCCGCGGAACTGGTGCGCGATCTCGGGGTACCGGGCCAGGAAGTCGTCGAACTCCTGCTGCGGGGTGCGGTCGCCCTTGGGGTGGACGCGGGGGTCCAGGGTGAGGCCCACGCTGCACAGGGGGTTGAGCGAGTGCTCGTTGTTGTCGAACGGGATCACCCACAGCCAGCCGCCGTCGAAGACGTGGTGCAGGGTGCCGTGGTGCCAGGGGTTGGGCTGGTCGTGCCGGCGGGCCGCCGGCGCCTTGTCGAAGGGCTCGACCCCGATCATGTGGGTGAACAGGCACCGGGAATGGGTCCTGGCCCGGGTGGGCGTCTCGCGCAGGGCGAACTTCTCGGCCAGCGGGGAGCGGAAGCCGCTGCCGTCGACCACGTAGTGCGCGCGGAACTCCTCGCCGCCGTCGGTGCGCAGGACGGCGCCGGTGTCCGGGTCGGTCTCGACGTCCACGATCCGGGTGCCGAGCCGCGGGTGGGCGCCGTACTTGACGGCCACGTGGAACAGGTAGGCGTCGATGTCCTGGCGGAACAGGTGGGTCTCGGTGCGCAGCACGGAGGGGACCACCAGTTGGTTGATCTCCTGCCAGTCCTGCGGGGAGCCCTCGCGGTGGTAGACGAAGCCGAAGTTCTGCTTCTGGCCGCAGTTGCGCGAGACCTGCTCGCGGATGCCCTTGAAGCTCGACAGGGCGCGCAGCTCGGGCACCCGGTAGCGGTCCGCGATGAGCCTGGTCAGGCCGGAGGTGTAGGGGATGGTCGACTCCCCGACGGCGAACCGCGGGTGGGTGCCGGCGTCGAGGAGCAGCACCTTGACGCCGTTCCGTGCCAGGACGGCGCCCAGCATTCCGCCGGCCATGCCGCTGCCGAGGATCGCCACATCGTATTGGTCACTGCGGTTCATGGGGTTCCTGACCCTCCTCGTGGGGTGGTGACTGCCGCTGACGGGCAGGGGGACCTGGGCGGTTCACCCGGCCAGGGCCCGGTTCTGGCGGAGATCGCCGCGGGTGCGGACGCCGAGCTTGCGGAAGATCCGCGTCAGATGCTGCTCGACGGTGCTGACGGTGATGCTGAGGCGTGCGGAGATCTGCTTGTTGCTGAGCCCTTCTCCGGCCAGTGAGGCGACGCGCTGCTCGGCCGGGCTGAGCAGGTCCAGGTCCTGTGCCGGAGCCGTGCCGGGCGTGCCCGGCGGTGCCATCCGGGTCGGCAGCAGGCGGGCGAATTCCGCGGCGAGGGCCGGTGCTCCACAGGCGCCGGCCAGGTGCGCGGCCCGCTGCGCGAGCGCCTGGGCCTCGGTGTCCCGGCCGGAGCGCAGATGCGCGACCGCCAGTTCCGCGAGGGCCCCGGCCAGCTGGAGGCGGTCACCGGAGCGCTCCAGGATGGCCGTGGCGCTCTTCAGCAGGGCGCCCCGCTGGGAAGGCCGCCCGGCGGCGGCGAGGACCCGCAGGGAGATGCCGCGGGTGCGGGTCAGCGCGTCCCCGGCCAGGTCGAGTTGCTGCCGGGCCAGGGCGTGCGCGCGGTCGTTGTCGCCGAGGGCCAGCAGGGCCCGCGCGGCACCGGACCGCCAGGGGACGAGGGACGGCTGGTCCAGTCCCCAGGCGCGCATGAGGGCACCGCAGTTGGTGAAGTCGTCGAGGGCGGCCCGGGGCTGCCCGGTGGCGAGGTAGTGCTGTCCCCGGGCATGCAGGTAGTACAGGCCGAACCGGCTGTCGAACATCCCCTGCGGCAGCGGTACTTCGAGGTACTCGGCCGCCGCCTCGTGGTCACCGAGGTCGGTGTTGGCCTGGATCAGGTTGGCGAGCGGCCCGCCGATGCACACGCCCCAGCTCTCCACGGGGATCCGCGCGAGGGCGGCCTCCGCCAGCTCGCGGGCCTCGCGCGGCCTGCCCTGGCGCAGGGCGATACCGGCCCGCAGCGAGGAGAACTCGGCGATCCACAGCGGGACCCTGCGGCCGCGCGCCTCGTCGAGCCAGTGGTCGCACCAGGCCGCGGCGGCCTCCGTGCGGTCCGCGAACAGCAGCGCGGAGACGGCGCAGGTCAGCCACTCGTGGGTGTTGCGGCCCAGCCGCATCGCCCGCATGGCCGCCTCGGCGGAGTCGACCACGTCCTGGCGGGGGCCGCGCCGCAGCACGTCGGAGAGGGCCACCGCGCCCCGGATGCGCGGGTCGCCGCCGAAGGACACCTGCCGCGCGGGCCCGGTGGCGGTCGCGCCCGCGGACACCAGCCCGGGGTAGCCGACCGAGAGGAGTTCCCGGGTGGCCCGGGCCTCGGCGGCGGCCAGCGGGTCGGTCATGCCCGCGTCGCGGCGTCCGATCCGCTCGACGGCGTCCGCGGCCTCGACGTACCGCCCGTGCCACAGCAGGTACTTGGCGAGCACCACGGCGTACTGGTCCGGCAGCCGGCCGGCCCGGAGCGCGTCGGCGAGTTCGACGAGGTGCCGTGCCCCCATGGTGGGGTCCAGCACCCAGGTGGCGCCCGCCAGCAGCGCCTTGAGCCGCAGTTGCTCGTCGTCGTCCCGGCAGTGCCGCAGGGCGACTTCGAGGCACAGTCTGGCCTCGGCGGGGCGGCTGAGGGCCAGGTGCCGTTCGGCGGCCTCCCGGAGCTGGTCCACCGCCCAGGGCGCGGTCGTCGTGCCGGCCGCGACGAGGTGCCGGGCCACACCGAGGACTCCGGCACCGCCCTCCTCGTACAGCAGTTCAGCGGCGCGGCGGTGCAGTCGGGCGCGTTCCTCGCCGGTGCAGCCGGCCAGAGCGGCGGCAGCGGCGGCCGGGTGGCGCAGCCTGCCGTCGGAGATCAGACCGGCGTCGTCCAGGGCCCGCAGGCCCCGGCTCAGTACGGCGTCCTCGACCCCGGCGAGGCGGGCCACGGTCTGCGCCGTGGCGTGGTCCTCGTGCAGTACGGCGAGGGCCTGGGCGATGTGCAGCAGGGCGGGCCAGCCGCGGTGCAGACAGCCGGTGACGGCGTCCAGGAAGGCGTCCCCGACGACCAGGCGCCCGGTGGCGTGCACCGTGCCGGCCGCGCCGCGCCTGCTGTCCTCCGCGAGCGCCCTGATCAGCAGCGGGTTGCCGCCGCTGACCCCGTGGCACTCGGCGGCGAGCCGGGAGGCGAGGTCGGCGCCGAGGTACGGGACGAGGACGGCCGCGACCCCGTCGCCGGTCAGCCGGCGCAGGGCGAGCGGCCGGTGCTCGGGACGGCGGCGCAGTTCCGCGCGTAGCCGGGGGTCGGCCGGCCGGGAGAGCCCGCGCTCGGTCATGATCAGGGTGACGGGCACGTCGGAGAGCCGGCGGATCAGCAGCAGCACCCAGTGCAGCGACAGGTCGTCCAGGAACTGGACGTCGTCCAGGCACAGCAGCAGCGGAGCACGCCGGGCCCGTCGTTCGACGACGGCGCACAGGTCCTGCAGGGCGCGCCCGGTCTCCGCGTCGAGGGTGTCCGGGCCGAGCCGGGCGACCGTCCCCGTGCCGTCGTGCCGGCCCGGGCCGGCTCCCCGGGCCGTCCCGGCCGCCACCGCCCGGTCCACGAGGGCCGGTTCGACGTCCCGCAGCAGTTGCCCGAGCACCGCACCGGGGATCGGGCGCTCGACCAGTGAGCCGGTGGCGCCGCGCACCTCGAAGCCCAGCTTCTTGGCGACGGAGCCGATCTCGGCGAGCAGCGCGGTCTTGCCGCAGCCGATGCCGCCGGTCACCAGGGCCACCTGCCCGGCGCCGCGGGCGCTGCTTCGGATCACGTCGGTGAGTGAGGAGAGCTCCTGGTCCCGTTCGACCAAGCGCATGTGGGGTCATCCCTTCGGTGCCTGTTGAGTTGCGTCCGCACGCCCGCGCCGTCGCGGGGCCGTTCCTGGGTCGCGTCCGTCCTAGGGGGCCGCGCTGATCCGTTCGCGGGGCGCGGTACCGTCGGCCGGGGTCCCGGAGCGGCCGGATCCGGCGAGGCTCAGCAGCGGACCGGTCATCACCGTCGTCACCACGGCCATGACGACCATGAGCGAGTACAACGAGTCGTCCAGCAGCCCGAGCTGGAGGCCGACACCGAGGATGACCAGTTCGGTGAGGCCACGGGTGTTCATCAGCGCCGCGAGAGTGGCGGAGGGCCGGGGGGCCAGTTTCGTGGCGCGGGCGCCGAGGTAGGTGCCGCCGAACTTGCCCGCGATGGCCACCAGGAGGATGAGGGAGAGTTCCCGCAGCCCGCCGAGCCCGATGCCGCCGAGGTCGACCTGGAAGCCGGCCACCACGAAGTAGACGGGCAGCAGCACCGACGTGAGATGCGTCGTGCGGTCGTGGAGGTCGGCGCGCAGGGCCTGGGCGCGTTCGCGGGGCACCATCAGCCCGAAGAGGAAGGCGCCGAAGATGTGGTGCATGCCCATCGCCTCGGTGGCCGCGGCCGACAGCAGCGCGCCGACCAGGACGACGGCGAACTTGAGCGGGCCCGGCTCCGCGGCCTTGTCGCCGGGGGCGAGCACGCGGCGCAGCAGCGGGCGGACGACGAAGAGCATGGCGGCCAGGTAGGGCACGGTGAGCAGGACGAGCCGGTGGTCGCCCGCCGCGCCGACCGAGGCGTTGACCGCGGCCAGCGCCGCCCAGGCGACCACGTCGACGAAGGCCGCCGCGGCCAGGGCGATGCCGCCGATGGCGGTACGGGTCAGGCCCCGCTCGGCGAGGATGCGGGCGAGCACGGGGAACGCGGTCACGGACACGGCGAGCCCGATGAAGACGACGAAGGTCCCGCGGTCGGCGGGGTCGTGCCCGGGCATCAGGGCGAAGGCGAGTCCGATGCCGAGCAGGAAGGGAACGGCGGTCGAACCGACCGCCGCGGCCACGGTGGTGCGGCCGTGCCCCTTCATCAGATTGCCCTCGATCTCGAGGCCGACCACGAACATGAAGAGGGCGACGCCCAGATTCGCCACACCCGACAGCACGGGCCGGACGTCGTCGGGGAACAGGGTCTCGCTCAACACCCCGTCGAAGAGGGTCGGACCGAGCAGCACTCCCGCGAGGATCTCGCCCACCACCGGCGGCTGCCGAATGCGCGAGGCGAGATGTCCGAGCCCGCGCGCCATGACGAGAATAATGGCTAGATCGAGAAACAGAATTTGTAACTGATGACTGTTCATTTCCCCCGGCCTCGTCTTCGAATGCAGCGCGTTTCGTGCGCGGAAATGCTGCTGGGGCAGCCGTCGAATCCGCCCGGCGGCTACCCCAGGAATTACTTTCAGGACTGCGTCATGTCCGGCGTCGAGTGGTCCGCGATGAGGTCGTCCAGCGTGATGTTGAACAGGGGGTGGTTTCCGCTGAGACCGGAGATGAGGGTGACGAAGTCGTCGGCGGGCTTCCGCTCGTGCTCCGGGTCGATCATCTCCTGGGCGAGGCTGTGGTAGAACTCCTTGTACTTCGTCTGGTCGTAGAACCGCTCGACGAATTCCCGGATCTCGTCGAAGAATCCGGAGTACGCGGTGGCGTACCGGTCCAGGGCCTTGGCCTCGATCTCCGGGTGCTTGATGACCTGGTCGACGATCTTGGCGAGGGTGCTGCCGGCCATGCAGGCCAGGGCCACGCCCGTGGAGAAGAGCGGGTCCACGAAGGCCGCCGTGTCACCGACCAGCACCCAGCCGTCGCCGTGGAAGCGGTCCGAGTGGTACGACCAGTCCCGGGCGGTGCGGAAGCCCGCCGACTGCCGGGCGTTGGCCAGCATCTTCCTGAGCTTGACGGTGCGGTCGCGCTGCTGGTGGAACAGCTCCTCCAGGGACTGCCCCGACTCCCCCGCGCTGGCGACGCGGGTGACGTACCCGACGCTGATGGTCCCCTTGTCGATGGGGATCGCCCAGAACCAGCCGCCGTCCAGGCCCTCGATCAGGATGTTGGTGTACTCGTCGCCCTCGAGGCGCTCGCAGTTGTCGTAGTACGTCCACACGGCGACGTTGCGCAGCTGGTCGTGCCACTTGACGTCGGTGTAGCGCCGGCTGAGCACGCGCGCCTGGCCGGAGGCGTCGATGACGAGGCCGGCCCGCACCTCGCGCAGGCCCTCCATGCCGCGCAGGGCGTAGCGGACGCCGACGACGCGGCCGTCCTCCTCGATCGGGTCCTTGACGGTGGCGTCCTCGACGATGTGCGCGCCGAGTTCGCGGGCACGGTCGAGGATGAGGGCGTCGAGGTCGGCGCGGCGCGTGTGGAAGGCGTAGGGGTGCTTGCCCTTCAGGAAGGCGAATTTCCACGGCACCTGGTTGTTGCCCCACACCAGACTGCCGCCGTACTTGCGCTCGAAACCGCGCTGGTCCATGCGCTCGGTGAGGCCGAGCTCCTCCATGGGGCGCATGAACGCCGGAATGAGCGACTCGCCGACGTGGTAACGCGGGAAACGCTCGCGGTCGAGTACCAGAACACGGTGTCCGCGCTGGGCGAGGAGACCGGCCGTCGTGGCACCGGCCGGGCCTCCTCCGATGATGACGACGTCGTAGTCGGCGGATATTCCGTAAATACTAGATGACACGCCTGTTACCTTCCCCTAGACCCTGGACCGGTGCGAGAACTGAGCGGGATTCGGCGAATTCGACCCCCCGCCGTATTGCCCGCCGCCAGTCTGCATTGAGTCACCTGGAGAAGGTCTGCAGCTCCTCTGGACGAGTTCTGGTCGTCGGCTAAAGACCGGCCTTCAGGACCTTCGACGCGCCGATGGGGAGGTCCCACAGGTCCTCGCGGGGCCGTCCGGTCCGCTCCCAGGCGGCACGGACCCGGTGCAGCGGCTCCAGCGGCGGTTCGGCGGACAGCAGGAAGGTCGCCCAGTGCATGGGCGCCATGCTCGTCGCCCCCATGTCCTCGCAGGCCTGGACCGCCTCCTCAGGAGAGGTGTGCACGGGCCGGAGCATCCAGCGCGGCTCGTACGCGCCGATCGGCAGGATGGCCACGTCGATGCCGGGGTAGCGGCGGCCGATCTCCTCGAACCAGTGGCCGTATCCGGTGTCTCCCGCGAAGTAGACCCGGTGCCCGTCCCCGGCAGTCAGCATCCAGCCGCCCCACAGGCTGCGGCAGGTGTCGGTCAGTCCGCGCCGGCTCCAGTGGTGGGAGGGGACCAGGTCGAACCGGACCGGTCCGAGCGGTCCGGGCAGTTCCACCGCCTCCCACCAGTCGAGTTCGGCGACCTCGGTGAAGCCGCGGCGGCGGATCCACGCGCCGAGGCCCGCCGGCACGAGGAGGGGGGTGTCCGGCGGCAGCCGGTCGAGCGTGGCGGTGTCGAGGTGGTCGTAGTGGTTGTGGCTGATGACGACGGCGTCGATGTGGGGCAGCTCGCGCCATGGCACACCGACGGGGGTGACGCGTTCCGGGGTGCCGACGATCCGGTGCGACCACACCGGGTCGGTCAGGACGGTGAGGCTGCCGATCCGGACGACCCAGCTCGCGTGCCCGGCCCAGGTCAGGGAGAGGTCCGTGGGGGCGACGTGGGGGACGGGTGCGGGGTCGACGGGCAGCTCGCCGAGCTGGGCGAGCGTTCTGCCGGGCGGGCGCAGACGCTGGCCGCGCAGGGCGAGGCGCAGGAAGTCCGTCACGCCGGGCAGCGGGGAGGTGAGGCGGTCGGCGAAGGAGTCCGGCCACGTGCGGATCTCACCGAACGGGCGCGGCGGCGACAGGGGCGGGCGGGCGGGGGAGGTCATCGGAAGTCTCCATCGGTGACGAAAGGAGACCGGCCCCGGTCCGCCCTCGGTCTCTGTCGAGTGCGCGGGGGCGGAGCGGGGCCGGTCGCTGCCGTCCGGGGACGGCTTCAGGCACGGAGGGCCGTCAGAGCGGAGTCACAGCAACACGCCTCCGAGGAGGGCGTCGATCATCTCCTGGATCTGCTCGTCGGTCAGCGGTTTACCCTGCCCCAGGAACAGGCGGAGGATCACCACACCGGCGAGCATGTCCACGACGGCGGTGAGGTTGACGTCCTGGCGGACCAGGCCGTCGGCCCGGCCCCGGACGAACACCGCCTCGACGGCGTCGCGCCAGGGGCAGACCCAGGTGTCCATGTGGCTGGAAGGGAAGTTGGGATCACTGACCGCCTGGGCCGCGAGGTGCGGCAGGAGCCGGCCCTCGGGCGCGTTGAGCAGCCCGTCCCGCAGCCAGCGCGTCATGGCGAGCAGATCCTCGTGAAGGTCGCCGCTGGGCTCGAGGTCGAAATCGGCCATCAGCGTGTCGAGCGCACCGATGATCATCTCTTCCTTGGAACGCCAGCGCCGGTAGACGGTGGCTCTTCCGACTCCGGCCCGGCGGGCGACCTGGTCCATGGTCAGTCCCTGGAACCCGGACTCGCCCAGCACCGTCACCGCCGCCTGCAGGATCGCCGCGTCCGCACGGGGGCTGCGCGGCCGCCCGACGGGGGTGGATGTGGCCTGTCGACCTTCACGCGTCTCGTACATCTATCCCGTCAGCCTCTCGATATGACCACTGCCGCAGACCGAGCACGTTCCGAACGAACCATCATACGGACTCCGTGACGGGCGGGGAGGTGCCCGCCGAGGGCGAGGGCGCGTCGTGCTCCGCGGCCCGACGCGGCATCCAGGCGAAGACCACCGCGGCGAGCGCGAGGACCACCACGGCCCCGCCGACCAGGGCGACGTCCATGCTGTCGACGTACGCCCGGCGGGCGGCCTCCGCCAGTTCCCGTCCCGCGGGACCCAGCTTCTGCGCGACGGCCAGCGCGGCGCCGACCGTCTCCTCGGCGGCGTCGGCCGCCTCCGGGGGCAGACCGTCCACGGACTTCTCCATGTCGCTCCGGTACCCGGTGCTGAGCACGCTGCCGAGCACCGCCACGCCGATCACACCGCCGACCTGCCGGAAGGCGCTGGTGATGCCCGAGGCCTCACCGGACTTGTCGTCGGAGGCGGTGGCGAGCGCGGCGTGCATGGCGATGGCCAGGGTGAGACCGATGCCGATGCCGAGCGGCACCTGGCAGGCGGCGACGGTGAACTCGCCGGAGTCGACGTCCGTGCTCGAGAAGAGCAGCAGTCCCACGGCCATCAGTAACAGGCCCGCCACCACGGGACCGCGCGGACCGACCCGCGGCGCGAGCCGCTCGGCCGTGCCCGCCCCGACCATGACCGCGAGCACCACCGGAAGCATCCGCACGCCGGTGCCGAGGGAGGAGTTGCCGAGCACGGCCTGGAGGTAGGGGCTCAGCATGAAGAGGAAGCCGGTCATCGCGAAGTGCACCAGCAGCAGTGCCGAGATGGAGGCACCGAAGTAGCGGTTGCCGAAGGACCGCACGTTCAGCAGCGGGTACGGGGTGCTCCGCTCGCGCAGCACGAACAGGACCAGGAGCACCACGCCGGCCGCCGCACCGCCCAGCGTCCGGCCGCTCAGCCAGCCCTCCTCCGGGGCCTGGGTCAGCGCGAAGGTGATGGCGCCGAGTCCGAGGACGGACAGCACCGCCCCCTGCCAGTCGAAGGCGTGCTCGCGCACCCCCCGGTGCTCGGGGAAGAGGAAGAAGCCCGCCACCATGGCGGCGACCAGGATCGGGATGTTGATCAGGAAGACCGATCCCCACCAGAAGTGCTCCAGCAGCCAGCCGCCGGCCAGCGGACCGATCGGCAGGCCGAGGGCTACGCCCGCGGACCAGATGGCCAGCGCGCGCGCCCGTTCCCGCGGGGCGAAGAGGACCGGCAGCATGGCCAGGGACACCGGGGTGACGATGGCCGCCCCCAGCCCCATCAGGGCTCGCCCGAGGATCAGTTCACCGGAGCTGTCCACCAGCATTGCGTAGCCGGACGAGAGACCGAAGACCGCGAGTCCCACCAGGAGCAGCCGTTTGCGTCCGATGCGGTCGGCGAGCACGCCGAAGGGCAGCATCAGGCTTGCGAAGACCAGCAGATACGCGTTGTGGAACCACTGGAGATCGGAGTTGGAGGCGCCCAGCGAGTCGACGAGCTCGGGCATCGCCACATAGAGGATCGTGGCGTCCAGGCCGTTGACCAGCACGCACATCACCAGCACGGCCAGTGCCCACCAGCGCTTCGGGCTGGTCCACACTGCGGATGCAGACACAGCTCCCCCTTTCTGAATTTTGATACGAGACTGACTCGTATCAAAACACGGGCGCACCCGGCCCGCACCCCCTGAAAGCGCCCTAGGGGGTGCTTTTCAGCCGGACGGGTGAAGCACCCCGTCCGGACTCGTCAGCCCGTGCGCAACTCGCTGTCGACCGGCGCGCTTTCGGCCGCCCGACGCAGCAAGGGGGTCCGCCGCGCGGGCCATTCCTCCTCCGCGCACTCGACGGCGAAGACGCGCGTCAGATCGTCGAACCGGTAGACGCCGGCCCCGGTCCGCTCCAACAACCCCAGGTCGGCGAGGAGTTCGAGCTGCGCGGCGACCTCGGAGCTGTGCACGCCCAGCAACTGGCTGGATTCGGGAACCCCGATCTCCTCCAGCCCCACCCTGCCGAGCAGCCGGAACAGGTGGGCCGTCTCGCCGGGCAGGCCGCGGTAACTGGCGGCCAGCGAGGCGCGCAGGCTCATCCCGTCGTCACCCACGACCGTCAGCAGGTCGAGCCGGGTCACCGGGTCCTCGTAGAGCGCCGCCAGCCGCTCGGGGCCGGCGTAGGAGGCTTCCAGCAGCGCTGCGGCGGTGATCCGGATGCTCAGCGGAAGGTACCCGCACAACTCGGCCAGCCGGTGGACCGCCGCACTCCGCCCCCCGGCACCCTCGCCGCCCAGGAGCTTGCCGAGCAGTTGGGCGGCGGGAGCGGGGAGCAGCGGTTTGAGGCCGATGCGGTGCGCGCCGTACCGCGCGACCAGCCCGCGCTGGGGCCGGCGGCTGGTGACGATCAGACAAGCCGACGCCTGCGGGATCAGCGGTCCGATCTGCTCCATGTCCACGGCGTCGTCGAGCACGACCATCATCTGCTTCTCGTGCAGGAGGCTGCGGTAGAGCATGGCCCGGCCGTCCAGATCGACGGGCAGGTCCGCCCTGCTGACACCGAGGCTCTCCAGCAGCCGACCCAGGGCATGGAAGGGATGGATCGGACGTTCACCGGTCCCGCCGAGGTCCGCGTAGAGCTGGCCGTCGGGGAAACGGGGCCCCAACTCGTGCGCCAGTTCGAACGCGAGAGCGCTCTTGCCCACCCCGGGCCGTCCGTCGACGGCGACGATGGGGGTGGCCCGCCCCCGCGCCGGGGACGCCTGGTCGAGCAGCGCGCGCACCTGCTCCAGCTCCGCCTCGCGGCCGGTGAACATGTGTGCTCGGGATGGAAGTTGACGCGGGCACAGTCCCATCCGGGTCAACACGGCGCGCTCGCCGCCCGCCTGGGAGGGGGTCTGCACGACGGCCGGGCCGGCCGACGCGATCTGCCGCCGCACGGCACTGTCGTCCACCGTGCCCGCCAGGATCCTGGCGTGCAGCTCCTGCAGTTCCGATCCCGGCTCGATGCCGAGTTCGTCACGGAGATGGCAGCGGGCCTCGCCGTACGCCTGGAGGGCGTGCGCCTGCCGGCCGGACCGGTAGAGCGCCAGCATCAGCAGCCACCGCAGCTTCTCCCTCAGGGGTTCCTGCGCGACGGCCTCGCTCGTCACCACGATCGCCTCCTCGCTGCGTCCGGCGGCGATCATTCCGGCGATCCAGTCCTCCGCGGCGGAGAACCGCATCTCGCGGAGCCTGCTCCGTTCCAGGGCCGCGAAAGGGCCGGGCACCCCGGCGAGGGCATCCCCGCGCCACAGCCCCAGCGCCTTGCCGAGCATGTCGAAGGCGGCGTCGGAGTGGCCCTGCGCGGTCAGTCGCCGGGCCTCCGTGAACTGCTGCACGAACTGCGGTGCGTCCACCGCCTCCAGGGGCAGGCGCAGTTCGTATCCGCCGGCCACGGAGAGCAGGACACCCCCCGACTCTCGCCCGCGGCGCGTGGGGTCCAGAGCCCTGCGCAGGCCCGCGACATAGGTGTGCACACCGTTGATGGCCGTGTTGGGCGCCACCGGACCCCACAGTCCGTCGATGATCTGGCTGGGGCCCACCACCGTGCCCCGGTGGGTGCTGAGCAGCGCCAGCAGTGCCCGCTGCTTCGGCGGCCCCACGGCTAACTCTTGATCACCTCGCCAGACGCGGAGAGGTCCAAGAAGTTGAACAGACAGTGAACCGGCCGCAGCCGACATGAGCTCCCCCTTGAGAAGTACGACGTGGTCACGTCTCGGGACGCGGCGACCGGGCCACGAGGCCGTAGAGGTATGCGGAAGCCCCGTCGATGACACGGACGCCCGTCAATTCCCCACCCCCGAGCGGTTTCCGTCGCACCCCGACTCCATTACGTCATCATTCGATCACACGGCAACCTCGGCCAACAAGACGTTCCGAGAGGCCTGCAACTTCCTGCTCGCAACCGGTTTCAGCGCCGTGAACACCTCGTTGCGCCTGCCCGAATCCGCCCTGCGGAGAGCTGCCGAAAGGCCGCCCCTTCGACGCGGGGCAGGGCGGGAACGGAGGAGGAAGGGCTTTCCCCCGGCATGGGATTTGATGAGAATGCGGCCCCTTCTCCTCCGGATTCCGATCCGGCCATCCCGGGGGTAAGCCCATTAACAGCCGGTCCGTCGGACCCACCCCGTTCACCCGTTTCCCTCACGCCTCCCGGGCGTCACCCGCCCCCGTCCCGGCTCCGCCCACTAGTGTCGGAGCCCCCGGTTCGGGACAACCGATCGAAAGAGGTCCAGATGGAGACCAGCGGATCCGCCAACATCGGCGTCGTCGGGCTTGCGGTGATGGGTTCGAACCTGGCGCGCAACCTCGCCTCCCGCAAGGGCAACAGCGTGGCCGTCCACAACCGCACCTACGCCCGCACCGAGAGGCTCCTCTCCGAGCACCCGGAAGCGGGCTTCATCGCGGGCAGGTCGATCGACGACTTCGTCGCCTCGCTGGCCAGGCCCCGCACCGCCATCATCATGGTGCAGGCGGGAGCGGGCACGGACGCGGTCATCGACCAGCTCGCCGAGCGGTTCGAGCCGGGCGACATCATCGTCGACGGCGGCAACGCCAACTTCCAGGACACCATCGCCCGGGAGAAGCGGATCGCGCCCACCGGCATCCACTTCGTCGGTGTCGGCATCTCCGGCGGCGAGGAGGGCGCGCTCAAGGGGCCGTCGATCATGCCGGGCGGCTCGGAGGAGTCCTACCGGACCCTCGGACCCATCCTCGCCTCGATCGCCGCGGTCGTCGGGGACGAGCCCTGCGTCACGCACGTGGGCACCAACGGCGCCGGCCACTTCGTCAAGATGATCCACAACGGCATCGAGTACGCGGACATGCAGTTGATCGGGGAGGCCTACGACCTGCTGCGGACGGTGGGAGGCCTTGATCCGCGCGCGATCGCCGACATCTTCACCGAGTGGAACAAGGGCACGCTGGAGTCCTACCTCATCGAGATCACCGCCGACGTCCTGCGCCACGTCGACCAGGCCACGGGGCAGCCGTTCGTGGACGTCGTGCTGGACCGGGCCGGCTCCAAGGGCACCGGCGTGTGGACCGTGCAGAACGCCCTGGACCTGGGCGTGCCGGTGGGCGGCATCGCGGAGGCCGTGTTCGCCCGTGCCGTCTCCGGCAAGGCCGAGCAGCGCGACGCGGTGCGCCGCCTGCGCCCCTCCCGGCCGGAGCCGCAGGCGGTCTCCCCCTCCTTCGCGGACGACGTGGCCGCGGCTCTGTACGCCTCGAAGGTCGTCGCGTACGCACAGGGCTTCGACGCCATCACCGCCGGCGCGGAGAAGTACGGCTGGGACATCCACAAGGACCGGATCGCCAAGATCTGGCGTGGCGGCTGCATCATCCGGGCGCGGTTCCTCGACCGCATCGCCCAGGCGTACACCGAGAACCCGGACATCGCCACGCTGCTCGAAGCCCCGTACTTCGCGCAGGCCGTCGCCGACGGGCAGGACGCCTGGCGGCGCGTGGTCGCCACCGCCGCACTGTCCGGCGTCCCCGTACCCGGCTTCAGCTCCGCCCTCAGCTACTACGACTCCCTGGCCGCCGAGCGCCTGCCCGCCGCGCTCGTCCAGGGCCAGCGGGACTACTTCGGCGCCCACACCTACCGGCGCACCGACAGGAGCGGCACGTTCCACACGCTGTGGTCCGGCGACCGTACGGAGGTCGAAGTCGACGGCCACTGAGGTCGACGACAGTGCCTGGGGTGCGCCGGGCTCGGACACCGGCGGCCGCGTGGACTCGTCGTCGGGGCGAGCGGTGAGGGGCGGGGGACGGCCTGTGCGGTCGTCCCCCGCCCCTCACCTGTCCTGTCCCCACTGCCTGTGGCTACGGCCACGGCTGCCGATCGGGACCGGGCCGGGTCAGGTGAGCGGCGGTCCCGGTTCCGGGTTGGGTACGGGCTCCGGGCCCGGCGGGATCGGTGACGGGGAGGGCTCCGGCGGGCCGGGGTGCGGGGGCGGCGGAGTCGGCCCCGGCGCCGGGCCGGGTCCCGGGGGCTGGGGCGTCGGCTCGGGTCCCGGACCCGGGGGCTGCGGGGTCGGTGCCGGGCCGGGGCCAGGCGGTGGCGGCGGGGGCGTCGGGTCCGGGCCCGGCCCGGGCGTCGGAGGCGCGGGCGTCGGGTCCGGTCCCGGAGTCGGTCCCGGGGTGGGCCCGGGCGGGACGGGATCCGGATACGGGTTCGTCATGGCGGGGTCCTCCGGCCAGTCGGTCGAGAGCGGCTCTGGACTTGTCCCCCGCCTACCCGACCGCGGTGTCCCCACTCACTCCCCCGCATGAAGGGCAGGGCCCAAGTGGCCGAGGAGGTCCGCAGCTCCTCAGACCGCCGGCCGGCCGTCCCGTACGGCGTCCGCCCCGGCGGCCAGGCCCGGCGCGGGACTGGCCAGTACCGGAATCCGGGTACGCGTCAACCGCCCGGCGGGCGCCATGGACGCCTGGGCCAGGACGATCGCGTCGGCGTCGGTGACCGCGTCGGCCGCCTCGGCCACCAGACGTGCGTAGCGGTCGGTGTCCCCGGCCTCGAAGTACGGCCAGGCACCGTCGACCAGACCCGTCCGCACCTCGACGGGGCGCCCGGCGCGCCGGGCCTCATCGGCGACGAGTGCCCGAGTCGGCGCGAGCGTGCTCTCCACGGCGGCGAGGACGACGACGCGCGGGCCGGCGGCCACCGCCGCGGCGGCCATCGGCCGGTCGACCCGCAGCACGGGCACCCCGACACTGCCGGCGCCCTCCTCGGCGACACCGCCGATGGTCGAGCAGGTGCACAGCACGGCTCGCGCGCCGTCGGCGACGGCCTGCCGCAGCGCGGCCAGTACGCCGGCCCGCACCGCCTGCGGCCCCTCGCGCCGGGCCCGGTCCAGCAGCCCGGCATCGACGTGGTGCCGCAGTTCCAGGCCGGGGTGAGCCTCGTCGCGCAGGGCGTCGAAGACCGGCACGTGGACGGGTGAGGTGTGCAGCAGGGCCAGCATGCCGGTCAGAACCGGCCGGGGTGGGCCACGAGCCATTCCTTCGCCGCGCGCAGCAGCTCGGGGTCGGCGGCGGGGGCCTCGTCCGGGTGCCGCTCGGCCCACTTGACGACGTACGGGCACAGCGGGGCGACGGGGATGCCCTCGCCCCGCGCCATGGTGTAGAGCTCGCGTGCCAGCGAGCCCGCGATGCCCTTGCCCTCGTGGGCCGGCTCGACGATGGTGTGCACGGGGACGAGGGCGCGCTCGGGGGCTTCCAGGACGAAGTACTCGATGTGGCCGACCACCTCGCCGTCGCCCCTGGCCTCCAGGCGGCCCGCCGCCCGGTCGTCACGGATCTCGATGTCGCTCACGGGCACGCTCCTCGTACGAAGGGGTCAGGCCGACACGGCCTGGGGACTGCGCTGCTGGTCCGATCCCGGCACCGGTTCGGACGGGTCCGCACCGAGCTTGACGATGCGGTTGTCGCCGTCCACGTGCACGACTCTCGGCTTCAGCGACCGCGCCTCGGCGTCGGTGACCTGAGCGTAGCTGATGATGATCACCAGGTCGCCGGGGTGCACGAGATGGGCGGCGGCCCCGTTGATCCCGATCACGCCGGAGCCGCGCTCGCCCTCGATGACGTACGTCTCCAGCCGGGCACCGTTGGTGATGTCCACGATGTGCACGAGCTCGCCGGGCAGCAGATCGGCGGCGTCCAGCAGGTCGGCGTCGATCGTCACGGATCCCACGTAGTGCAGGTCGGCCTGGGTGACGGTGGCGCGGTGGATCTTGGACTTGAACAAAGTACGCAGCACTTTGGACTCCTAGAAGACGGCTCCCCGCCAGCTTCCTGCAGGTCAGGGGCGTTTCTCACTGTACATCGGCCGCCTTCGACTCGAACACCTTTCACAACATCGGGCGCCGTGGCGAACAGGCTTCTCATCTGCGCGTTCTACGCGAATCATGCTGCCGCGAAGCCGTTGAGCAGGAGCGCGTACGGAATACTGTGGGATGGCGTGCCCGATGCCGCGTTTGCGCAGGTAGGAGCGGAACCCGCGGGAGGCGTACGCCTTGTCCGCGATCACGTGGTCCGGGCGGCAGCGCGGTCGGCATCGCCCCGCACGCGGCACCCGGATGCGCTCAAGCAGCGGACGGGCGCAGACGCCGCGGTGACGCCGGCCGGCCGTGAGCAGGAGGGCCGGCGGCCGGCCCGGGCCGTCGCAGGCGAGGTGGCCCTTCGTGGTCAGTCCGCCTCGGAACCGGCCGAGGGCGTCATCGTCCGGTTCGTCCGGCCGCTCCGTCCCCCTCTTCGGCCGGTGGCGGTGGCGTGCTGGTGGGCGCGGACGATGGTGGAGGCGATGCAGGGCCCCGGCAGGTCACGCCAGGAGAGCCCGGTCCGCATCTTGTAGGCCATCGGCGGTCCACCACCCGAGGCCGACCCGTCGCGTCCCGTGGAATGAGCGGGGCGATTAACTCCCGATCCTCATGGGTGAGTTCATGACGACGCACCACGCCACCATGGTCCGCCATCTGGCGACCTGTGAAGAGGGACTCTAGAGGGCGGCCCCGGCTTCGAGGTCGAAGGGGACACCTGTGAGCTGCTCGCTCGCCGTCCACAGCCGTCTGCCCTCCGCGGGGTCGTCGGCGCCTGTGGGGAGCTTGACGGGCTTGGGGGTGCCGGAGGTCTGGTCCCGTCCGGCGGGGCCGATGAACCGGCCCGACCGGACGTGCGGGCTGGTCGCCGCGTACAGGGAGGGCCAGGCCGCACCCTCGGCCGAGCCCATGAGCAGGCGTGCGGCGATCGGGGTGACCATGCGGCTCAAGGTGCCGGTGCCGTGCTGCTGCAGACCGGTCATCGCCGACCCCGGGTGGACGGCGAGCGCCTCGACGGGGCTGCTTGCAGTGCGGCGCGCGAGTTCGAGGGTGTAGACGATGTTGGCGCGCTTGGACTTGGCGTAGGCGCCCATGGCGCGGTAGCTCTTCTCGCTCATCAGGTCGTCCAGCTTGCCCATCGGCCACCGCGCCGCGATGGCGCTGACGGTGACCACACGCGGTGCGGACGAGCGGCGCACGGCGGGCCAGACCTGGGCGTTGAAGGCGAAGTGGCCGAGGTGATTGGTGCCGACCGTCATCTCGAGGCCGTCGTGGGTGGTCCGCCGCTCGGGCAGGTTCATCACGCCGGCGTTGTTGAAGAGCAGGTCGACCGTCTCGGTCTCGGCGATTCGGGCCGCAGCGTCGCGGACGGAGGAGAGGTCGGAGAGGTCGAGCACGAGAGTGTCCGTCCGGGCCTCGGGGGTCGCGGCGCGTATGGCCTCCGCGGCCTGGTCCAGCTTGGTCTGGCTGCGGCCGGCCAGGATGACGCGGGCCCCGTGCCGGGCGAGCGCGCGGGCGGTCTCGAGTCCGATCCCGCCGTTCCCGCCGGTGATCAGCGCCGTGCGGCCGGTCTGATCGGGGATGTCGTCGGGAGTCCAGTGGTTCACCGTTGTCACGCTCCTCGGATTCGTTGATTCGTGCTCGGTGCGGCGCTCGGCAGTTTCGTGATGGCGAGTCGGAAGAGCATGCCGATGATGTCCTCGGCGAAGCGGCTTCGGTGACGACCTGGATGATGTCCAGGCGCATGCCGCTGAACGCGCGCGGGACTGAGCCGCCATGAACTTCCCATTGGCGCAGGCGCCTCGGCGTTCTCCCAGGCTGGCGCCGTGTCACGTGATGTGCGGCTGCACGAAGTTGGTCGACAACGTCGAGACAGTCCCCGTTGACGACTTCGCAGGGAAAGGCGTCGCTCTTCGTGCGCAGCCCAGACCCGCCCCCCCCTTTCAGACCGGTGGTCTGTTCGACTGCGATCCCAACATAGAAGACCACCGGTCTGATGTCAAAAGACCGGCAGTCTGTAACCTGGGGGCATGACGAACTTCCAGCGCGCGCGCAGTGAGGAGCAGCGTGAGGTACGGCGCCAGGCCATCCTCGACACCGCCGCCGCCATGCTCGAGGAGATGCCCATCGGCGAGATCAGCCTTAATGAGCTGAGCCGCCGCGTCGGGCTGGCGAAGTCCAATGTGCTGCGCTACTTCGAATCGCGTGAGGCGATCCTGCTGGAGCTGCTCGACCGTGCCTGGCGGCAGTGGGTGGCCGACTTGCCTGCCCTTGTGCACGCAGGCATGGACCAGGACGCTCCGGTGAGCCGGCGTGGTGAGCAGTTCGCCGCCGTCATCGCGGCCTCCCTTGCCCAGCGCCGGGTCCTGTGCGACCTGCTGAGCGCGCAGGCGGGCGTACTGGAACACAACGTCTCCCCGCAGGTGGCCGCCCGCTACAAGCGCGCGGCCGTGGCCAACGTCGCCGACATCGCGGCGTTGGCCCACCAGCACCTTCCTGAGCTGGGCGACAGCGCACCGCAGTTGACCGCAGCCATGATCATGGCCGCCGGCGCCGTGTGGACACATGCCCGGCCCTCCCCGGCGATGCTCGCCGCCTACGAAGCCGACCCCTCACTCACCGCGTTCAAGCTGGACTTCGTAACTGCCCTGCAGGAGATGCTGGCCACGCTCACCGCGGGCACCATCGCCCGCGCCTCCGCCTGAGCCCGTCCATGCAGTAGCCGCGGGCCGGCCGCAGTGGCCGGCGCGCGGTGGCGCGGGGCGACCAGGTACGACAAGACCGCCACCTCCGACGAAGCAGCGGCCTCTCTCACCTCGTTCCTGCTCCGGGCGAGACCTGTGGGAAGACGGACCCTGGCCCGCTGGCGAACCAGCCCCGCTCCGGTCGGAACGTGAACGCCTGAGTGTCGGCCAATACATCACTGGAGGTGTGCTCGCACGGCAAGGGCGGTGCACCGCACACCTCGAAAGTCCGCTCAACCCAATGGTGCGCAACCCGTCCGAAAGCGTAGGCGTGCGAAACCGGTGCGGCGTCGTTGGACACAGCGACACCTCCATCACGTCCACGAGGGGGAACACACTGGCGTCCGTCGAACGGGACAACGGTGGAGCCGGGAACCCGCCCAAGGCCGCGGCCGGCTCCCGCGGGACCCAACCGCCCGACCACCAGACGGCGAGCCCACCCACCAGCGCGAGGACTGCGTCACCCCGACTCCGCCTTCGCGCCCTTTGTGTTCGACTCCCTGACTCCGTCACGGAGCAACCAAGAGCGTCCCCAGCCGATAAGGACCCAGCCAGAACATCGATCGGAGGCATTGCGTGCCTGACGACATTCAACAGGCGATCTCAGCCGTCCCGAGTCCGGCGACAGGAGGTGGGCCACGAGAGCACCACATGCACCTGCTCCCGCGGTACTACCGCCAAGTGGAGGCAGGCCGCAAGACGATCGAAGTGAGGGTGGCCACCCCACGAAAGCGCGCCGTCGCAGCCGGCGACACAGTCGTCTTCCACGACCGCGACACCGGCAGGGAACTCGACGTCATCGTGCAGCGGATCACCCCGTACCCCTCCTTCGAGGACCTGCTCAGCTCGGAGGACCCCGCCCGCATCGCCCCGGACGGACCACCCGGAGAACTGCTCGCCAACCTCCGGAGCATCTACCCGCCGGCCAAGGAAGCCCTCGGCGTCCTCGCCCTCGAATTCGACCACCGACCGGCCCGCCCAGGCCGCCCCATGCCGATGACGCCCACGCACTACGCACAGACCGTCCCCCACCACACGGTGTACGGGTGCTTGTACATCCGAGACGAGCACGACAGGCCGATCCAGCTGCGCTCGGTGTACGGATCGCGACTCTGGCAGTTCCCGGGCGGAAACCTGGACGCCCAAGGAGAGGACCCGCTGCAGACCGCCCGCCGCGAAGCGGTCGAGGAGACCGGCCTGGAACTCGGCCCGGACGCGCCGCGGCTGTTGCTGACGCACTTCGTGCACGCCGGGCCCGGCACGCCACTGAACAAGGTGGGTCTCGTCTTCGACGGAGGGCAGTTGACCGCGGACCAGCTCGACCGGATCCGACTCGATCCCGCCGAGCACGACATGTGGGCCGTCCACGACCTCGCCACATGGCAGGAGCTGATGGCGACACGGGCCTTCGCCCGGCTCGACGCCGTCGAGCGAGCCCGTCGCGGCGAGGGCCCCGGCTACCTCAACACGCACACCTGACCTCAGTACGCCCACCTGGCGAGCAGGGACACCCGTCTCTCCCGAACGGCCGCAGCAGAGGCTCGCCGCCCGCACCGGATCCCCGGCCTTGACGGACCCCACCTCGTCCGCGGCGGATGCGGCGTTGAGGTGGCGACGAAAGAGTCCGATTGCTGCACCGACAACCTCGTGGCAGTGATCGCCTCCGCAGTGACTGAGGGGCGCAAGACAGACGCTGACAAGTAGGGCGACATCGGGGCGGGCCGACCTCGCCGTGGTCCTCGTCCGGCTCGAAGCACTCGTAGACGACCAGCCCAAGCGCCTCCAGTACGGGCCGGACACCCTCAACGGCCTCATGGCCGGCACCGGCCTGACCCTCGACGATCCAGCGGCACCGTGACCAGCCGACGTTGCTGCACCGAGCGGCCTCATGTTCGAGGACTCGCACCGGCCCGTCGCACGGGTCATGCGAGCCATGGGGACTTCTTGTGACGCATGTGTGGGGCGATGTCCGAGCCGCCCGCGGCAGCGGACGTGCCCGTGGTGCCGGGTGCGGCCGAGTGCCCCAGATGCCGGTGCACGAAGTGGATGGCCATCGCGCCCTCACCGGCCGCCGAGGCCACCCGCTTCACCGAGCCGCTGCGGACGTCCCCTGCCGCGAAGACCCCGGGCAGGCTGGTCTCCAGGGTCATGCACGAGCGCCCGAGGCCGTGCCACACCTCGGGGTGGGCGCAGGCTTCCTGGGCCTCCGGCCCGGTGAGGACGAAGCCGCGGGAGTCGAGGGCGATGCTGCCGGCGAGCCACTCGGTGTGGGGTTCGGCACCGGTGAAGACGAACAGGCCCCGTACCGCGAGTCGGCGGTGCCCGCCCGTGCGGTTGTCGACCACGTCGAGCTCCTCCAGCACCTCCTGGCCGATGACCTCGGTGACCTCGGTGTGCAGCATGATCTCCACCCGCGGATGGCGCTCGACCTGGTCGATCAGGTAGCGGGACATGTTGGCCTCAAGGCTGGGTCCGCGGACCAGCAGGTGCACCTTCGGCGTGTACCCGGCGAGGAACAGCACCGCCTGGCCCGCCGAGTTGCCTCCGCCGACGACGGCCACCGGGTCGGTGCGGCACTGCTGGGCCTCGTAGACGGTCGCCGAGTAGTGGACGCTCGTTCCCTCCAGGCGTTCGATGCCGGGCACCTGGAGCCGGCGGTAGCGGGCACCCATGGCCAGGACGACGGCGCGGGCGGCGATCTCGCTGCCGTCGGCGAACGCCACCACGAAGTGGTCCTCGTCCTTGGGATGAAGACCGGTCGCCTCCGCCGGAATGCTGATCCTGGCGCCGAACTTGTCGGCCTGGAACACGGCGCGTTCGGTGAGTTCGGCGCCGGAGATGCCGGAGGGGAAGCCGAGCAGATTCTCGATGCGGGACGACGTGCCGGCCTGACCGCCGGTGGCCATCGCCTCCACCACGGTGGTGCTCAGGCCCTCGGAGGCGGCGTACACCGCGGCAGCGAGGCCGGCGGGCCCGGAGCCGACGATCAGGACGTCGCCGTGACGGTTTCCGGCGGGCAGTGACGGCAGACCGATGAGCCGGGCCAGTTCCGCGTTGCTGGGGTTGCGCAACAGGGTGGTGTCCCGCCAGATGACGAGTGGTGTCTCCGCCGGGCCGACGCCGAAGCGGCGCAGCAGGTCCTCGGCCTCCTCGTCGGTCTCCAGATCGATCCAGCGGTGCGGCAGCCGGTTGCGGACGGCGAACTCGCGCAGCCGCCTGGTGTCGGGCGAGTAGCGCGAGCCGATGATGCGGAAGCCGGCGCCCTGTCCGACGAGCAGTGCGCGACGGCCCAGACAGGCGCGCAGCACGACGTCCCCGATGGTGGAGTCCTGGGACACCAGGTGGCGCAGCTGCTCCAAGGAGACGACGAGGACCTCGCCCGGCTCTCGGGCGACAGCGGTGTAGAAGGCCACCTGTCCGTGCAGCAGCCCGAGTTCGCCGATGAAGCGACCGGGGCCGTGCACGCGCAGCACGTGCTCCTCGGGAGTGCCGTAGTCCTCGACGACGGCGACGGAACCGCTGAGGACGACGAAGAACGCCTCGCAGCGCTCCCCCTCCCGGATCAGCACGTCGTTCGGAGCCATGCTCCGGCGTTGCCCGTGCTCCGCCAGACGTGCTGTCTGGTCCTCCGTGAGGCGCGGGTACGCGCCGTAGATGTCCGGGGTCTCCCAGAAGGCGGCCTCGTCCGCTTTCTCCGGCACCGGTTCCCCGCCCGGCAGCGACTGGTCGGCGGACATCAGACGAACGCCTCGTGGACGAAGCACCAGCGCCAGTCCTCGCCGGGCTGGAACGACTGCACGATCGGGTGGGCGTCGGCGGCGGCGTGCCTGCGCGCGTGCTTGTTCGGCGAGGAGTCGCAGCAGCCGACGTGCCCACAGGTCAGGCAGAGCCTCAGATGGACCCACGGGGAGCCGAGCAGCAGACACTCCTGACACCCTTCCGGGGTCAGCGGCTGGACCGGCTGGACAAGCGCGAGGTGGGGGTCTGTGTGCAGGGTCATCCGGATCACCCTTCCCGGGCCGTGATCGACTGTTCCACCCACTGGCGCAGAGCGGGGGCGGGCGCCGCCCCCGCCTGCCGGGCGATGGTCTCCCCCTTGTCGAGGACGAGCAGTGTCGGCACCGCCTGGACCTCGAAACGCTGCGACAGTCGCGGGTTCTCGTCGACGTCGACCTTGACGAGTTTGATTCGCCCGGCCAGATCGGTGGCCACCTTCTCCAGCGCGGGGCTGACCATGCGGCAGGGGCCGCACCAGGTGGCCCACAGGTCGACCACGACGGGGACGTCGGCCCGCTCGGCGACCTCGGTGAAGTCGTCGTCGCCCGCGTCCACCATCCACGGCAGGGGCTGCTTGCAGTGGCCGCACTTGGGGCGGCCCTCCGCGGCCGCCGGCACCCGGTTGGTGCGCCGGCAGTTCGGGCAACTGACGGTCGCCGCCTGCATCGTGCTCATGCCGCCCGTGCTCCCTTCTCGTCCTCGGGCTAGTCGTAGGTGACCACCAGCTCTCCGGCCTGGGCGTCGACGCGGACCGTGGCGCCGTCCTGGACGTCGCCGCGCAGCAGGGCGCGCCCGACCAGCGTCTCGACCTCGTGGGAGATGTAGCGGCGCAGCGGCCGGGCCCCGTACACCGGGTCGTAGCCCTGATGCGCGATCAGTTCGCGTGCCGCGTCGGTGAGTTCGACGGTGATGCGGCGTTCGGCGAGCCGCTGCCGCAGCTCCTCGAACTGCAGCTCCACGATCCGCTCGATCTGCCGCTCACCGAGCGGCTTGAACAGCACAATGTCGTCGACGCGGTTGAGGAACTCCGGGCGGAAGTGCCCGCGCAGCTCACCCATGACCAGGGCGCGGGCGTCGGGTTTGATCTCTCCCTCGGCGGTGACGCCGTCGAGGAGGTGCTCGGAGCCGATGTTGGACGTCATGATGATCACGGTGTTGCGGAAGTCGACGGTGCGGCCCTGGGCATCGGTGATGCGGCCGTCGTCGAGGATCTGCAGCAGGGTGTTGAAGACATCGGTGTGCGCCTTCTCGATCTCGTCGAACAGCACGACCGAGTACGGCTTGCGGCGTACGGCCTCGGTGAGCTGGCCGCCTTCCTCGTAGCCGACGTATCCGGGCGGTGCGCCCATGAGCCGGCTGACGGTGTGCCGCTCCTGGTACTCACTCATGTCGAGGCGGACCATGTTCTCCTCGGAGTCGAACAGGGCCCGGGCGAGGGTCTTGGCCAGCTCGGTCTTCCCGACGCCGGTGGGGCCGAGGAAGATGAACGAGCCGATGGGGCGGCGAGGGTCGCGGATGCCGGAGCGGGCGCGGATGACGGCGTCGGCGACGAGCTTGACGGCCTCGTCCTGGCCGATGACGCGCTCTCGCAGGATCTCGTCGAGGCGCAGCAGTTTCTCGCGTTCTCCCTCCTGGAGGCGGGCGACGGGGACGCCGGTCCAGGCGGCGACGATCTCGGCGATCTCCTCCTCGGTGACGACCTCGCGCAGCAGCCGGTTCTGCCCTTGTTTGGCGGCCAGTTGCTCCTCCTCCGCGGCGAGTCGGCGTTCCAGGTCCTGGAGGCGGCCGTAGCGGAGTTCGGCGGCGCGGTTGAGGTCGTAGGCGCGTTCGGCCTCCTCCGCCTCGTGGCGGACCTGCTCCAGTTCCTGGCGCAGTTCCTGCACGCGGCGGATCGCCTGCCGTTCGGCCTCCCACTGGGCGTGCTTGGCGTCGGCCTCGCCGCGCAGGTCGGCCAGTTCCTTGCGCAGCTCCTCCAGCCGGGTCTTGCTGGCGGGGTCGGTCTCCTTGGACAGGGCGGCTTCCTCGATCTCCAGGCGGGTGACGCGACGGGTGATCTCGTCGAGTTCGGCGGGCATGGAGTCGATCTCGGTACGCAGCCGGGCACAGGCCTCGTCGACGAGGTCGATGGCCTTGTCGGGCAGGAACCTGTCGGTGATGTAGCGGTGGCTGAGGGTTGCCGCGGAGACCAGCGCGGTGTCCTGGATCTTCACGCCGTGGAAGACCTCGAGGCGTTCACGCAGTCCGCGCAGGATGGAGATGGCGTCCTCCACGCTCGGCTCGTCGACCAGGACCTGCTGGAAGCGGCGTTCGAGGGCGGCGTCCTTCTCGATGTGCTTGCGGTACTCGTCGAGGGTCGTGGCGCCGATCATGTGGAGTTCGCCGCGGGCCAGCATGGGCTTGAGCATGTTGCCCGCGTCCATGGCCCCTTCGGCGGCACCCGCTCCTACGACGGTGTGGAGTTCGTCGACGAAGAGCAGGATGCGCCCCTGGGCGGCCTTCACCTCGGACAGCACGGCCTTGAGGCGTTCCTCGAACTCGCCGCGGTACTTGGCGCCGGCGACCAGGGAGCCCATGTCGAGGGCGAACACCGTCTTGTCGCGCAGGCCCTCGGGGACGTCGCCGCGGACGATGCGCTGGGCCAGGCCCTCGACGATGGCGGTCTTGCCGACGCCGGGGTCGCCGATGAGGACGGGGTTGTTCTTGGTCTTGCGGCTGAGGATCTGGGTGACGCGGCGGATCTCCGCGTCACGGCCGATGACCGGGTCCAGCCGTCCGGACCGCGCCTCGAGGACCAGGTCGCGGCCGTACTTCTCCAGAGCCTCGTAGGCCACTTCGGGGTTGGCGGAGGTGACCCGCTGGTTGCCGCGGACCTGGGTCAGTGCGCTCAAGAACGAGTCCCGGGTGATGCCGTGCTCCTTGAGCAGGCGTCCGGCGGCGGTCGCCGAGCCCTCCTCGGCCAGGGCGAGCAGGAGGTGCTCCACGGACACGTACTCGTCCTTGAGGCGTTTGGCCTCCCGCTCGGCCGCGTCCAGCAGCCGGGACAGGCGCTGGGTGACGAACACCTGGCCCGGCGCCGCACCCGGGCCGGTCACCTTGGGCCGACGGGAGAGTTCCTCGCGCACGGCAGCGCGCAGTTCCTTCGGCTCGGTGCCGGCCTGCTGCACCAACCGCGGGATCAGACCGTCCTCCTGATCGAGGAGAGCGAGCAGCAGGTGTTCACCGTCGACCTCGGTGTGCCCCATGCTGACGGCCGCCGTCTGGGCCTCCTGGAGGGCTTCCTGGGACTTCTGGGTGAGACGGTTCATGTCCATGGGGGTGTTTCACTCCTCGTGCCGCGGCCGCGCAGGGCGGCTTCGAGCAGGCTGATGCGGTCGAGCAGGTCGAGCACCAGGCCGATGGATGCGTAGTTGAGGCAGAGTCCGGTGCGCAGCCGCTGGATGCGGGCGAGGACCGCCGGGGCCGTGCGGTCGAACACCAGGCGTCCCGCGTCGTCGCGCTCGGCGTCGACCAGGCCGAGGGCGACGAACCGCCGGATCAGGTCAGGATGGAGGCCCGAGCGACGGGCCACGGCGTCGAGGGAGAGCCTGGGGGCGGGCACGAGCGCGTACCGGACAGCCGTCGAGGCGGTGATGTCGGCGCCCGTTCGTACCGGACGGCCGCCCGCACCGGCCCGGCCGATGCCTGCCGCTCCCGCGGGTCGGTCGTTCATCGCATCCTCCTGGGGTCGAACGAGGAAGTGGCGGCGAGCTCCTCGAACAGTTCGCGCTCCCGGTCGCCGAGGGTGGGCGGCACCATGATGCGGAGTTCGGCGTACAGGTCACCGTTCGCGCCGCGCGGGTTCGGCATGCCCTCGCCGCGCAGCCGCAGCCGTCGGCCGCTGGACGAACCCGCGGGCACCGTGACCTTGGCCGTGCCGCCGCCGGGCGTGGGTACCGGCACGGTGGCACCCAGGGCCGCCTCCCAGGGAGCGACCGGAACCTGGATGTGCACGTCGCGACCGTCCAGCCGGAACCTTGGGTGGGGCTGGATACGCACCCGCAGGTACAGGTCGCCGGGGGCGGCGTCACCGCTGCCCTGTCCGCCCTCACCCGCCAGTCGGATGCGCTGCCCGTCGGTGACGCCCCGCGGCACGTCGACCTCGTACTGCCGCGGCTGCCCGGCGGGACCGGCGAGCGTGACGGTGTGGCGGCCGCCTCGGTACGCCTCCTCGACGGTGAGCGGCAGTTCGGCCTCCTGGTCCGCTCCGGGGACGCCGCCTCGGGCGGCGCCGGCTCCGAACATGGAGCCGAGCAGGTCCTCGATGTCGATGTCCTCCGCGCCGAAGCCGCCGGCGTACCGGACGCGAGGTCCGCCACCGCCTGCGGTCCTCCGACCGCGGAAGCCGCCACCCGCTCCCGCCGCGACCCGTTCGTCGTAGTCCTCCGGGATCTTGCGGAAATCCTCGCCGAAGCGGTCGTAGCGGGCTCGGGTCTGGGGATCGGACAGGACGCTGTACGCCTCGTTGAGGTCCTTGAACCGCTCCTCCGCCCCGGGGTCCTTGTTGACGTCGGGGTGGTACCTGCGGGCGAGTTTGCGATAGGCCTGCTGGATCTCGTCCTGGCCTGCGGTCCGCGACACGCCCAGCACCTCGTAGAAGTCCCGCGCCATGACCGGTCACTCCCGCTTCGCGACGGTCACGGCGGCGGGCCTGAGCTGCCGCTCGCCGTCCCCGTAGCCGGGGCGCAGCACCTCGACGACCGTGCCCGGTGGGGCATCGGGGTCCTGGACGACGCCGACCACCTCGTGCCGGGCCGGGTCGAAGGGGACGCCGGTCTCCGCATGCCGCGGGTAGCCGAGCAGATCGAGGACGTTCACCGCCTGGTCGCGTACGGCCCGGATGCCCTCCACGATCGCGCCCGGATCGGCGCCGGCGTGGGTCAGGGCGAGTTCGAGGTTGTCGAGGACGGGCAGGAAGGCGGCCGCCGTGCGGGACCGCTCGGCGGCCCGTTCGCGCTCCAGTTCCCTGGCGTGACGCTTGCGAAGGTTGTCGAGGTCGGCGAGTGCGCGCCGCCAGCGGTCCTCCAGTTCCCGGACAGCGGTCGTGTACGCGTCCTCGGCAGGCGTGGGGCCGGCGGCATCGGGTCCCGGTTCGCCGTCCGCCGGTTCGGGCCGGGACGGCGGGCCCGGTTGCGGCACATCCCCGCGAGGGGGGCGTACGGCGCCTTCCGGGGCCGGTTCGACCGGATCCGAGGCGGCCCGGTCGGCTTCGTGGGGGTGGCTGGGCATGACGCGCCTCAGTCCTTGTCGAACTCGGCGTCGATGACGTCGTCGTCACCGTCACCGCCACTCGTGGGACCATCGGTGGCGGCATTCCGGACGGGGCCGCCATCCGCGGTGGCGGTGCCCTGATGAGCCGCCAGCCCGGCGAACGCCTGCTGGAGTTCGGAGGTCAGGGGCCGCACGCGCTCCACGCCTGCTTCTTCCTTGATCGCCGCCCGGGCGTCGGACACGAGCATCTCTGCGCGTGCCTTCTCGTGCGCGGGCGCCGCGTCGCCCAGTTCGGTGAGACGCTTCTCGACCTGGTACGCGACGGCGTCGAGTTCGTTGCGGGCGTCGACGGCGTCGCGGAGTGCCTGGTCCTCGCCCCGGTTGCGCTCGGCCTCCTGGACCATGCGTTCGACCTCACCGCGGTCCAGGTTGGAGCTCTCGCTGATGGTGATGCCCTGTTCCTTGCCGGTGTCCCGGTCGCGGGCCTTGACGTTGAGGATGCCGTTGGCGTCGATGTCGAAGGTGACCTCGATCTGCGGTTCACCCCGCGGCGCGGGCCTGATGTCGGTGAGCTGGAACCGGCCCAGCACCCGGTTGTCGGCGGCCCGCTCGCGCTCGCCCTGGAGGACCACCACATCGACGGCCGGCTGGTTGTCCTCGGCGGTGGAGAAGGTCTCGCTGCGGCGCACCGGGATGGTGGTGTTCCGCTCGATGATCTTTGTCATCACTCCGCCGCGCGTCTCCACGCCCAGCGACAAGGGGGTGACGTCGAGCAGCAGGACGTCCTTGACCTCGCCCTTGAGCACCCCGGCCTGGATCGCGGCGCCCAGGGCCACGACCTCGTCGGGGTTGACACTCATGTTGGGTTCCTTGCCGCCGGTCAGCCGGCGGACCAGGGCCTGGACTGCCGGAATACGTGTGGAACCGCCCACGAGGATGACCTCGTCGATGTCGCTCTCGCCGACCTTGGCGTCGGCCATTGCCTGCTCGACGGGTCCCAGGCAGCGCTCCACCAGGTCGCTGTTGATCTGCTCGAACGTGGACCGCATGATCGAGTCGGTGAGGTGCTTGGGGCCCGAGGCGTCGGCGGTGATGAACGGCAGGCTGACCTGCGTCTGTGTCACTGAACTGAGCTCGGTCTTGGCCTTCTCCGCCGCCTCGAACAGTCGTTGCAGCGCCTGCGGGTCCTTGCGCAGGTCGATGCCGTTCGCCTTCTGGAAGTCGTCCGCGAGGTGATCCACCAGACGCCGGTCGAAGTCGTCGCCGCCCAGGTGGCTGTCGCCGGCGGTGGAGCGCACCTCCACCACGCCGTCGCCGACGTCGAGGATGCTCACGTCGAAGGTGCCGCCGCCCAGGTCGAAGACGAGGACGGTCTCGTGCTCCTTCTTGTCCATGCCGTACGCGAGGGCGGCTGCCGTCGGCTCGTTGATGATCCGCAGCACCTCCAGTCCCGCGATCCGTCCGGCGTCCTTGGTGGCGGTGCGCTGAGCGTCGTTGAAGTAGGCGGGCACCGTGATGACCGCCTCCGTGACCCGCTCCCCGAGCTGCTTGGAGGCGTCGTCGGCGAGTTTGCGCAGCACCTGTGCGCTGATCTCCTCAGGCGCATAGAGCTTGTCCCGCACCTTGAAGCGAGCCGCCCCGCCGTCGCCCTCGACGACGTCGTAGGCCACCGCCCTGGCCTCGTCGGAGATCTCGTCGAAGTGCCGGCCGATGAACCGCTTGGCCGAGTAGATGGTGCCCTTGGGGTTGAGGATCGCCTGACGTCGAGCCAGTTGGCCCACCAGACGTTCCCCGGTGTCGGTGAAGGCCACCACGGACGGTGTCGTGCGGTTGCCCTCGCTGTTGGGCACGACGGCCGGCTCGCCGCCCTCCCACACGGCGATCACCGAGTTGGTGGTGCCCAGGTCGATGCCCACTGCCTTGGCCATGAGGAACTCCTCCCGGTACGGCGCCCGCGTCGACTCTCCGGATCACGTTCGTTCAGGTGGGACCTCCGCCGGCTCCCCACCGGTGCGGCACGGAGGGTGCCGAGCACTCCTCAGCGTGACGAACCGGGTGGCTCCACGCCTGCGCCTGGCGAGTCAGGAATGCACGGGTCCGGTCGCCCCACGAGTACGAGAGAAACAATCCGCGCTCCGGGTAGGCCGGCCCGAGAGCGGGTACGCGAATCACCGCTCGCCCCCGTGAAGGCGCGGGGAGAACGGAGCGATCCCATGGCCCGCAGTCGGGCGCACAGCCTGTACCGCCGCTACTCCAACCGGAAGGGCAGCCTTCCACGGGGCAGCGCCGGGCGGCATCCCGCGGCCGCGCACAGAGGGCCCCGCACCCCGGCCGACCATGCCCTCCGCGACCTGACGGTGCTCTCCCGCGCCCTGTTCGACACCCCGGACGAAGGCGAGATCCTGCGCCTGGCCATGGACCACATAGCCGCCGCCGGGCCCTACAGCGCCGAGGCCGGATACCTCACGGTGGACGGCGACCTGGTCCCCAGCCCGAGGAACGGACAGATGCATGCCTCGGCCGTGGGCCGGAGGGTGCGGGAGCTGGCCGGGCAGGACGGCCCCGTGACCGTACCCGGCAGGTCCTGGGGCCGGGCCCTGGGCCTGCGCGGACTCGAAGGACTCCACGGCTACCTCGTGGTGACGTCCCGCTCCCGGCCCACCGAGGCCGAGCGGTCCCTGCTCGCCACGCTCGTCGGGCACACCGCTGCTGCACTGTCCGTCGCCTTCGCACACCGCCGCCGACGCGAGGACGCGCTGGAGCTGCACCGGCTGAGGGACGAACGCACCGCCCTCCAGCAGCAGCTGATCTCCGTCGTGGCCGAGCTGGGGTACCAGCGGGCCGTTCACGCGCTCATGGCCGACGTCGCTGCCTCCAGCGACGGCGAGGAAGCCGTCACCCGTGCACTGCACAGGCTCACCGGACTTCCCGCGCTGGTCGAGGACCGCTTCGGTCGGCTGAGGTCCTGGACCGGCCCCAGCCGCCCCGACCCCTATCCCGAACCGGACCCCGTGCGCCAGGACGAAATGCTGCACGCCGTCGCCCGGGAGGCCGGGCCGGTGCGGATAAAGGACCGGCTGGTCACCCTGGTCCGTCCGCACGGCGAGATCCTGGGCGTACTGGCTCTGGTCGATGTCCGTGACGAGGCCGACGAGCACACCGTACTCGCGCTCGGACACGCCGCCACGTCGCTCGCCCTGGAGCTGGCGCACCTGCGCGATCTGGCCGAAGTGGAGCTGAGGCTGCACCGCGATCTGGTCGACGACCTCCTGGCCGGGACGGCCGAGGCGAGTGCCTACGCCCGGTCCGAGGCAGTCGGACACGACCTGCACCGCAGCCACTACATCGTCGTGGTGCAGTGGTCGAACCGGACTGCGGACGATTCCTTCGCGCAGGCCGTGGGCCGGGCGGCCGCCGCCGTGGGGATGCACTCGCTGCTGACCCGCCGTTCCGAGCACGTCGTCCTCGTCGCCGATGGCAGGCCGCACGCCCGCGCGTTGTACGAGGCGCTCGCCCGGGAGACCGGGACACGGTCCGGGACGATCGGGGTGAGCTCCCCTTGCGACTCCGTGGACGACATCCCTCGCCACTACCAGGAGGCGAGGCGCGCCCTGGAAGTGCGCCGCCGCTCCCGCGAGCGCTACGGCACGACGTTCTTCGACGAGCTCGGCCTCTACCGCATCCTGGGACCCGGCAACGATGACCGGGAGCTGGAGACGTTCGTCCAGGAGTGGCTCGGGCAGCTCATCGACTACGACTCCCTACACCACGCGACCATGGTGGAGACCCTGTCCCGGTACTTCGACTGCGGCGGCAACTACGACGAGACCGCGGAATCCCTCGCGATCCACCGCAGCACGCTGCGCTATCGGCTCCAGCGCATCCGCGACATCAGCGGCAACGACCTCGCGAACGTCGAGGACCGGCTGAACCTCCAGGTGGCGACCCGAGTGTGGAAGATCATGCTGGGCGGACCCGGCTGATGCCTCAGGGCGAGTGGCCCGGAAGAAGGTGTCCGACGCCGCCCGTGGACGGCGGCAGCGCGTCAGCGGATGCGGCGGCAGATGTCGCGGCCGGAGCGAGGCGGGCGCGGTGGCCGGGCGTCACAGGGCGATGACGTGGAGGTCGACCAGGTCGAGCAGCGCCCGCAGGGCCGAGCTGGGCCGCCGGGTCGACGACGTGCCGAGATGCATGCTCCAGCGGAGCCTGGTGCCGTGGACGTCCAGGACGTGCAGGCCGGGGGTTCGGGCTACGGCGAACGCGGGCAGGAAGGCGATGCCCAGACCGTGCCGGACCAGTGCCGCCCCCATGTCGATGTCGGGCACTTCCAGTGCCACCCGGCGTGCGACGCCCGCCGCCGCGAACGCCCGGTCGACCACCTCGCGGTTGCCGTAGCCCGGCGGGAAGTCCACGAAGGGCTCCCCCGCGAGATCCGCAAGTGCCACCTCCCCTCGCTGCGCGAGCGGATGGGCGACGCTCACCACCAGGACGAGCGGCACGGTGGCCAGCTCCCGTGCGTCGATCCCGGCGGGCTTGTGCTCGGGCAGCGACAGGAAGGCCACGTCCAGGTCCCCGCTGAGCAGCGCGTGCGCCAGTCCCGCCGAGCCGGTCGTCGCCAGCCGCAGCCGGACGTCGATCGCCGGATGCCGCGCGTGGAGCTGCCCGAGGAGCGCCGGCAGGTCCACCACCTCGACCGAGGCCATGGCACCCACGTTCACCGTGCCGCGCAGCGTGTCCTGTGCGGCGCGCACGGCGTCCTGGGCCGCCTGGGCGGCGTGCAGGGTGGCCCGGGCCTCCGGCAGCAGCGCCGCGCCCGCCCCGGTGAGACGGACCTGCTGCGACGTACGCTCGAACAGCGCGCAGCCGAGCTCGCGCTCCAGGGAGCGGATCGCGGCGGACACCCCCGATTGCACGACGTGCAGCCGACGGGCGGCACGCGTGAAACTCAGCTCCTCGGCGACCGCGATGAAGTGCTCCAGCTGACGTAGCTCCACACCGAAGTATCACTCGCATTGCTCGAGCCCAGCAAAAACATTCGTTGGCATTGATCCCGGCAGGTGAGGAGGATGGAAAGCGCCATCCACTTCCGCCCGAGGAGATACCCCTGCCTGCCGTTCCGATGCCGCTGAGCCGTCCCGCAGCCGACGCTCCCGGCGACACGACCCACCGGATTCCAGCACCCGCTCCTGCCGACCGCCCGCCCCGCGCCCGCGTCCGGCGCCGTGACCCGCACGCGACCGGCTTCTGGTTCGTGGCGGTGGCCTTCACCGTGCTGATGGCCTTCGGCACCGCGCCCACCCCGCTGTGGCCGCTGTACGAGGCCCGGGACCACTTCGGCGCGACCACGGTCACGGTGGCGTACGCCTCGATGGTCGTGGGCGCAGCGGCCGCCTTCCTCGGACTGGGCCACCTGTCGGACCGGCTCGGCCGGCGGCGCATCATCGTCCCGGCGCTGCTGGTCGGCATCGTCGCGTCGGTCGTACTGATCGTGTGGCGGGACCTGCCGGGGCTGATCGCGGGCAGGATCCTGAACGGTGTCGGACTGGGGCTGATGGCCTCGACCGCGACGACGTACCTGCACGACCTCCACCACGAGGCCCGTCCGCAGCGGACGGGTTCGGTGCTGCCCGGCATCGTGGCCACCGCCGCCAACCTCGGCGGCCTGGCCTCAGGGCCCCTGGTCGCCGGAGCCGCCGCCGAGTGGCTGCCCGCGCCCCTGATCACCACCCAGGTGATCTTCACGCTCGCCATGGCGGTCTGCCTGGCGCTGGTGCTGTGCACCCCGGAGACCGTGGACCGGGAGCTGCCCGCGGCCGTACCGCCCAGCAGGTTCGTCCTGCGCCCCGGCGGCCGGCGGACGTTCGGCGCGGCCGGTGCGCTGGGCGCGTTCGCCTTCGCGATCCTCGGCCTGATCTCCTCCCTCGGGGCGAGCGTGCTCCACGGCACCCTGCACACCGACTCGCACCTCGTGGTCGGCCTGGCGGCCTTCCTCATGTTCGGTTCCGCGGCGGCCGCCCAGCTGGTGCTGGGACGCCTCCCGCTGTTCCGGGTCCTGACCGTGGGGGCAGTGGTCTTCCCGGTCGGCCTGGTCCTGTGCGCCGTCGCCCTCTACCACCCGGCGCTCTGGCTCTACCTGGTCGCCGTGTCCCTGTCGGGAGCCGGCGCCGGCCTGCTGTTCAAGGGCGGCGTCGAACGTGCCGTTTCCGTGGCCGAGCCCGCCTCACGCGCGGGGGTCCTCTCCATGTTCTTCGTCGTCGCGTACCTCGGAATGGGCCTGCCGTCCGTCCTGTTCAGCATCGCCCTGCGGCATTTCGCCGTGCAGAACGCGATGATCGGCTTCGCGGCGGTCCTCTCCTGCGGTGCCGTCGTGTCGGTCGCCGTCGCGTTGCGCGACCGCGCACCCGGTCCCGGCGCGCTCTCGGCACAGTCCGCTCGCCCCTCCTGACCTCCCTGCGACGCATGCGACACCGGTTGTCTGGGAGGCGCGGGCCTGGGCACTCGGTGCGGGTGCGCGTGACACGGATCCGCGACGGACGGGAGGCCCGAGATGTCTGCGGAATCGGCCAGAACGATCGCGCTCCCCTCCGGTGAGGAGATCGCGGCGCTCGGGCAGGGCACCTGGTACCTGGGCGAGGACCCGGCCCGGCGTGAACAGGAGATCGCCGCGCTGCGGCTGGGCGTGGACCTGGGCATGACCGTCGTCGACACGGCGGAGATGTACGGCGGCGGCGCAGCCGAGGAGCTCGTCGGGGAGGCCCTCCGGGGACGCCGGGAGGAGGTCTTCCTCGTCAGCAAGGTGCTGCCAGGCCACGCCGACCGGAAGGGTACCGTCGCCGCCTGCGAGGCCAGTCTGCGGCGGCTCCGTGCGGAACGGCTGGACCTCTACCTGCTGCACTGGCGGGGACGCCGGCCGCTCGAGGAGACCCTTGCGGGATTCACCGACCTGTTGGATGCGGAGAAGATCCGTTACTGGGGCGTGAGCAACCTGGACGTCGCCGACATGGCAGAGCTGACCGCCCTCCCCGGTGGCGACGCCGTGGCCGTCGACCAGGTGCTGTACAACCTCTCCCGGCGCGGCATCGAGTGGGATCTGCTCCCCTGGTGCCGCGAGGCCGGGGTGGCGGACATGGCCTACTCCCCGATCGAGCAGGGGCGGCTGCTGAAGGTCGAGGCGCTGGGTGCCGTGGCCCGGGCCCTCGGAGCCACGCCGACCCAGGTGGCACTCGCCTGGGTGCTGGAACAGGGGGTGGCCGCGATCCCGCGTTCCGGATCACCCGACCACGTTCGCGAGAACGGCAGCGCGGCGGACCTCCGCCTTCCCACCGAGGCGCTCGACGCGCTCGACGCGGCGTTCCCGCCGCCCAGCGGGCCCACGCCCCTGGAGATGCTCTGAGGGAGTCCGGCCGTCGGCGCCCGCATCGGCCGCTGCACACAGTGCGGCGAGGCTGGTCGACGGGTGCGCAGCGAACCCCCCTTCCGACGACGAGCCGGGGGCGCGCCATCCTGTCGTGATCGACCTCGAGCGGCTGAACGTCGTGCGGGCCGCCCGCGGCGCCGTGACCGGCCCCGAGTCGGTCGTGTCGTCCGGTCGGCAATTCGCGTTCGAGGCGTTGCAACGCCGTGCGGCCTCCTGCGGACGGACGGCCGGCCGTACGGCCGGCCGGCCGAGGGATGCCTGGGCACTTCATGCTGCTCTGCCAGGGGAAGAGGTGACGCCCTTTTTCGGCCTGGGGTGCGGAGGCGCCCAGCAGGGGGGTTCTGCGAATCTCGACCGGGTAGCAGCCGATGGCGCGCGGGCGGGAGCGAACGATGCCGTCCGTTCCCGGTGAGGAGGCGAGAGGCATGACCGTGATGGGTGTGTCGAAGTTCGAGAGGTTCTTCCGCGCCGCCGCGAGCCTCGACGTGGACAGGAACGACCTGAAGCGGTACGGCGACTTCGTCGACGCCAAGCTCTACGACCTCCTGGTCGTCGGCCAGGCGTCGGCCAAGGCCAACGGCAGGGATGTCGTCGAACCGTGGGATCTACCGATCACCAAGGGTCTCCAGGAGAGCATCCACCGGTTCCGGCGACTCGACGAGGAGGTCGAGCTGAAGCCGATCCTGGAACAGCTCGCCGCGCATCCTCCCCTCGACAGGACGCCCACCCAGGAGACCGAAGAGCGCTACCCCGAGATCATCGGCGGTCTCAGCGTCGCCCTCGCCGAGACGTTCAGAATCATGTATCCGGATGTCAAGAACCCGCAGACCAGTCACTGGGAGGGCGTGACCGCGGTGTTCGACCGGCTGCTGTAGCAGTCGCGCCCTGGTGCATGCCGCCGGACTGACCAGCGACTCGTGAAGGGAGCCGAACCATGGCACAGGAACTCCGGGGGATGCGGGTGGGGATTCTGGCCACCGACGGTGTCGAGCGCGTGGAACTCGACCAACCGCGCGGTGCGCTGCAGGGCGCTGGGGCGAAGACCGAGATCGTCTCGCTCCATCCCGGCGAGATCCAGGCCCGCCAGTTCGACCTCAACGCGGCCGGAACCTTCGCCGTGGACCGCCTGGTCGCCGACGCCTCCGTCGACGACTACCACGCGCTGCTCCTGCCCGGCGGAACCATGAACCCTGACCAGCTGCGGATGGACCGCGACGCGGTGCAGTTCGTCAAGGACTTCATGGCCGGCGGGAAACCGGTCGCATCGATCTGCCACGGCCCGTGGACCCTGGCGGAAGCCGACGCCGTGCGCGGCCGCCGCCTGACATCCTGGCCCAGCATCCGCACCGACCTGCGCAACGCCGGCGCGGAGGTCGTCGCCGATCAGGAGGTGGTCGTCGACGGGCAGCTGGTCACCAGCCGCGGCCCGGCCGACCTGCCCGCCTTCTGCGCCGCCGTCGTGGAACAGTTTGCCCAGGCGCAGCACCCCGTGCCCGGCTGACCCTGCCACCCCACGGGCCGATCAGCCGGGGCGGTCTCCTCCGTACGGCTACCGGTCCGTGGCGTCGCACCGTCGCGTCGAAGGCCGGCACGCACGGCGACGCGCGCGACCCTGCGGCGCGAGGGACTGACGGGTGCTCAGCCGCTCGCGCCGTCGTCAGGCGGGCGCGAGCCGAGCCGCGAGATAGGGCGCGGTGGCGCTGCGGCGGGCCCTCGCCACCTTGGCCGGCGGGCCCGCCGCGACCACCCGCCCGCCCGCGTCGCCGCCGCCCGGCCCGAGGTCGATGACCCAGTCGGCGATGGCGATCGTGTCCAGGTCGTGCTCGACGAGGACGACCGTGTTGCCGGCGTCGACGAGCCGGTGCAGCTGTCGCAGCAGCAGCGCGATGTCCGAGGGGTGCAGCCCCGCCGTCGGCTCGTCGAGCAGGTAGAGCGCGTGCCCGCGGCGGGCTCGCTGCAACTCGGTGGCCAGTTTGATGCGTTGCGCCTCACCACCGCTGAGTTCCGTCGCGGGCTGGCCCAGCCGCAGGTACCCCAGTCCCACCTCGCGCAACGTCTCCAGACTGCGGGAGGCGGCCGGGACGGCGGACAGGAACTTGGCGGCGACGTCGACGGACAGCGCCAGTACTTCCGCGATGTTCTTGCCGCGGTAGGTGATTTCCAGTGTCTCGGCGTTGTACCGGGCACCGTGGCAGGTGGGGCACGGCGCGTAGGTGCCGGGCAGGAACAGCAGTTCCACCGCGACGAATCCTTCGCCCTGGCAGGTCTCGCACCGCCCTTCGGGCACGTTGAAGGAGAACCGCCCGGCCGAGTAGCCGCGCGTCCTGGCTTCGTCCGTCGCCGCGTACAGCTTGCGCACCGCGTCGAACATCCCCGTGTACGTGGCCAGGTTGGACCGGGGAGTCCGGCCGATGGGCCGTTGGTCGACCCGGACCAGCCGGTCGAACGACTCGACCCCCGACGCGTCCTGGACGTCGACCTCGAGCTGCGCCTCGTCGGGCTCCTCGGGTACGAGTCCGAGGTGGCCGCGGACGACCTCGGCGAGCACCTGCGTCACCAGCGTCGACTTTCCGGAACCGGACACGCCCGTCACCGCCGTCAGTACGCAGAGCGGTACGTCGACGGACACGTCGTGCAGATTGTGGCGGGAGACGCCGCGCAGGTGCAGCCAGCCGTGCGGGGTGCGCGGGCGGTGAGCGAGCGGCTGGGCTCGCCCGAACAGGTACTGGCTCGTGGCCGACTCCCCGACCCGCTCAAGGCCCGCGACCGGGCCGCTGTACAGCACGCGTCCGCCGCCCTCGCCCGCGCCGGGGCCGATGTCGACCACCCAGTCCGCCCGCCGTACGACGTCCATGTCGTGCTCCACGACGAACAGCGAGTTGCCCGCCGCCTTGAGGCGGTCCAGCACGTCCAGCAGCGGTTCCGCGTCGGCCGGGTGCAGGCCCGCGGAGGGTTCGTCGAGGACGTAGACGACGCCGAACAGCCCGGAGCGCAGCTGGGTGGCGATCCGCAGGCGCTGCGCCTCTCCGGGCGACAGGGTCGTCGAGCGGCGGCCGAGGCCGAGATATCCGAGGCCCAGGTCGATCAGTACGTCGACCCGCGCGACCAGGTCGCCGCAGATCCGGACCGCGACCTCGGTCGTCTCCCCGGATCGGGCGGTCGAGGTGGTGGCGTCGGCCTCGGACCGCCCCGCGACGGGCCGCAGCAGCGCCACGACGTCGGTGAGCGGCATCGCGTTGATCTCGGCGATGGAACGTCCGGCGAAGGTCACGGCGAGTGCCTCGGGCCGCAGGCCGCTGCCGTGGCACTCGGGGCAGGGCACGCTCCTGACGAACCGGAGCGCCCGTTCGCGCATCTTCTCGCTCCTGGAGTCGGCGAGGACGTGCATGACGTGTTTGCGGGCGCTCCAGAACTTGCCCTGGTAGCCGTAGTCGACGCGGTCCTCCTCCGGCTCGATGTACACGGAGGGCTGCTCGTCCGTGTACAGGAGCCAGTCCCGGTCCTTCTTCCTGAGCCTGCGCCACGGTCGGTCGATGTCGATCCCCAGGCCGTTCACGACGCTGCGCAGGTTGGCGCCCTGCCAGGCGCCCGGCCAGGCCGCGATCGCCCCCTCGCGGATGCTCAGCGAGGGGTCCGGGACCAGCAGGTCCTCGGCGACGTCGTGCACGACGCCCAGTCCGTGGCACTCCGGGCAGGCGCCGGCCGCGGTGTTGGGTGAGAACGACTCGGCTTCCAGCCGTGCGGCCCGGGGCGGATAGGTGCCGGCGCGGGAGTACAGCATGCGCAGCAGATTGGACAGCGTGGTGATGGTGCCGACCGTCGAGCGCGAGCTGGGCGACCCGCGTCGCTGCTGCAGGGCCACGGCGGGTGGCAGTCCGGTGATTTCCTGCACGTGCGGTGCGCCGACCTGTTGCAACAGCCTTCGGGCGTACGGTGCTACGGACTCGAAGTAGCGGCGCTGGGCTTCCGCGTAGAGCGTGCCGAACGCGAGCGAGGACTTGCCCGAACCGGAGACGCCGGTGAAGGCGACCATCGCGTCCCGCGGAACGTCGACATCGACGTTCCGCAGGTTGTTCTCACTGGCGCCCCGGACATGCACGAAGGGGTCGGTCGCGTCCTTGTTCACCGTTCCTGATTACCTGATCGCACCGGGAACCGCGCGACAGGCGCCGTCACCGAGCCAGGGGAACCGTGTCCCCGCGGAGATTCGTCGGTGATCGGTTGCCGTCCGGATCCGGAGATTTCGCTGATCGGTCGCTGTGTGGCTGTTTCGCGTCGGAGGCCGACGGGGACCCGGGCAGCACGCCGCCGGAGCGCCGAGGTTCCGCCGGGCGGGCCGGCGGCGGCACCACCGTTCCATCTGATCCGGATGGACGGCCCGCAGAGGCCTGCCGGAGCCAGGCCCCCCGTCGTTCCGACTTTTGAGAGTCAGGCTCTTCGTGGCGTCTCCAGCACCGCCGTGCCGTGGTCATGCCGCGACACCGAGGGAAGTCATCATGAAAGCAGCGGTATACGAAGGACCGCGAACGGTCACGGTGAAGGACGTACCGGACGCGAAGATCGAGCACCCCTGCGACATCATCGTCAAAATCACCACCACCAATATCTGCGGTTCGGACCTGCACATGTACGAGGGCCGCACCTCGTTCGAGTCCGGCCGCACCCTGGGACACGAGAACATGGG
>NZ_JBIWKU010000021.1:0-38964 GCF_044765825.1 Streptomyces flaveolus
GAACCACACCAGCGACCAGCACCCGTGGTTCCAGGAGTCGCGGAAGAACCCCGACGGGCCCTACGGCGACTACTACGTCTGGGCCGACGACGACACGCGATACGCGGACGCCCGCATCATCTTCGTCGACACCGAGGCCTCCAACTGGACCTACGACCCGGTCCGCGGGCAGTACTTCTGGCACCGCTTCTTCTCCCACCAGCCGGACCTGAACTACGAGAACCCCGCGGTCCAGGAGGAGATGCTGGCCGCGCTCAAGTTCTGGCTGGACCTCGGCATCGACGGGTTCCGCCTCGACGCCGTGCCCTACCTGTACGCCGAGGAGGGCACCAACTGCGAAAACCTGCCCGCCAGTCACGAGTTCCTCAAGCGCGTCCGCCGCGAGATCGACGCGCAGTACCCGGACACCGTGCTGCTGGCCGAGGCCAACCAGTGGCCGGAGGACGTGGTCGACTACTTCGGCGACTACGCCTCCGGGGGCGACGAGTGCCACATGGCGTTCCACTTCCCGGTGATGCCGCGGATCTTCATGGCCGTGCGCCGCGAGTCCCGCTATCCGGTCTCCGAAGTCCTGGCCAAGACCCCGGCCATCCCGTCGGGCTGCCAGTGGGGCATCTTCCTGCGCAACCACGACGAGCTGACCCTGGAGATGGTCACCGACGAAGAGCGCGACTACATGTACGCGGAGTACGCCAAGGACCCGCGGATGCGCGCCAACATCGGCATCCGCCGGCGGCTCGCCACCCTGCTGGACAACGACCGGGACCAGATCGAGCTGTTCACCGCCCTCCTCCTCGCCCTTCCGGGTTCACCGATCCTGTACTACGGCGACGAGATCGGCATGGGCGACAACATCTGGCTCGGCGACCGCGACGCGGTGCGCACCCCCATGCAGTGGACCCCGGACCGCAACGCCGGCTTCTCCACCTGCGATCCGGGCCGGCTGTACCTGCCGACGATCATGGACCCGGTCTACGGCTACCAGGTGACGAACGTCGAGGCCTCGATGGCCTCACCCTCGTCCCTGCTGCACTGGACCCGCCGGATGATCGAGATCCGCAAGCAGAACCCCGCCTTCGGCCTCGGCAGCTATACCGAACTGCCCTCGTCCAACCCCGCCGTGCTGGCCTTCCTGCGCGAGTACGAGGACGACCTGGTGCTGTGCGTGAACAACTTCGCGCGGTTCGCGCAGCCCACCGAGCTGGACCTGCGCGAGTTCGCCGGACGCCATCCGGTCGAGCTCTTCGGCGGGGTCCGCTTCCCCGCCATCGGTGAACTGCCGTACCTGCTGACCCTCGGGGGCCACGGCTTCTACTGGTTCCGGCTCACCCGAGTCGCATCCCGCATCGGCCGCCGCGTGTGAGCTGGGCCGAGGAAAGGACGCGTCACCATGCCGAAGACCGCACCCCTGCGCCCGAGACCGGCGCATCTCGCCGAGCCGATGGCCTCGCTCGGCGGGCTGCTGCGGGAGTGGCTGCCGAAGCAGCGCTGGTTCGCGGGCAAGGACCGGCCCGTGGCCGAACTCGGTCTGCTGTCGATGACCGAGCTGTTCCCGGGCTGTCTGCATCTGCTGGTGCACGCCGGACACGGCCCCGTGCCCGCGCCGGTCGGCGCGCCCCAGGCCGGCGACTGCTACCAGTTGCTGCTCGGTGTGCGCGACCAGCCGTCGCCGCGCCTGCGACGGGCGCTCATCGGTCAGGTGCAGGACGGCCCGCTGGCCGGCCGGACGGTCTACGACGCGCTGCACGACCCCCGGACGGCCCAGCTGCTCCTGGAACGGCTCCGGCATCCCGGCGAGGCGGGTCCGCTGCGCTTCGAGTGCGACCCGTCCCGTCCGGTGCCCGGCGGGCTGGCACCCCGCATCCTGGACGCCGAGCAGTCCAACTCCTCGCTGGTGTACGGCGACGAGTTCATCCTCAAGGTGTTCCGTCGCATCCAGCCGGGGGTCAACCCCGATCTGGAGGTGCCGAGCGCCCTGGCCCGGCAGGGCTGCGGGCGGGTGCCCGCGCCGGTGGCGTGGTTGCGGACGACCCATCCCTACGGGGCGACGCTCGGTGTGCTCCAGCCGTTCCTGCACGACGCGTCCGACGGCTGGACCCTCGCCCTTCAGGCGCTGTCCTCCGGGGACGACTTCACCGCGCAGGCCCACGAGCTGGGACGGGCGACGGCCGACGTGCACCTGGCGCTGGCCTCGGCCTTCCCGGCCGGTGCCCCCGGGGAGAACGGCCGCACGGCGGCGGCGATGACCGAGCGGCTGACCGCCGCCGCGCACTGCGTGCCGGCGCTGCAGCCCTTCGTGCCCGGTCTGCGGGCGGCCTTCGCGGCGCTGACCACCTGCGACTCGGGGCCGCCCGCCCAGCGCATCCACGGCGACCTGCACCTGGGTCAGGTGCTGCGGGCCGGCCGGGACTGGTTCGTCATCGACTTCGAGGGCGAACCGTCCCGCCCACTCGCCGAACGGCGCAGCGCCCACTCCCCCGTGCGGGACATCGCGGGCATGCTGCGTTCCTTCGACTACGCCGCCCGGCAGCGCCGCCCGTGGCGCCCCGAGTGGGCGCGCCGCTGCCGGGAGGCGTTCTGCGCGGGTTACGCCGCCCGAGCCGGGTGGGACCCCCGTAAGAAGCACGGCCTGCTGCGCGCCTACGAGACCGACAGGGCCGTGTATGAGGTGCTGTACGAGGCCCGGCACCGCCCCGACTGGCTTCCCGTACCCATGGCGGCGATCGAACGACTCGCCGTGAGAGGAGACTGACCCGTGGCCCTCCGCGACACCTCGCTCCCCGAGCCGTCCGGTCCCGTCCCGCACGCACCCGGTGCGTGCCGAGCCGCCCCGCCCCTGGACCCGACCGACCGAGGGCGCCTGCTGGCGGGCGCCCACCACGACCCGCACGCGCTGCTCGGCGCCCATCCGGTGCCCGGCGGGATCGCCTTCCGGGCGCTGCGCCCCTTCGCCCGCGAGGTGAGCGTGGTCGTCGACGGCGAGCGCCGGCCTCTCGTGTCGGAGGAGGACGGCCTGTTCTCCGGCGTCCTGCCGCTCGCGGAGATCCCCGCGTACACCCTCGTCGTGGCGTACGAGGAGGGCGAGCAGGAGACGCACGACCCGTACCGGTTCCTGCCCGCCCTCGGCGAGCTGGACCTGCATCTGATCAGCGAGGGCCGGCACGAGGAGCTGTGGCGGGCGCTCGGCGCGGAGCCGATGACCCACGAGGGCGTCACCGGCACCCGCTTCACGGTGTGGGCGCCGAACGCGCAGGGCGTGCGGGTCGCCGCCGACTTCACCCACTGGGACGGCACGGCGTTCCCGATGCGCTCGCTGGGTTCGTCGGGGGTGTGGGAACTGTTCCTGCCGGGCGTCGGCGAGGGCACCCGGTACAAGTTCGAGATCCACTCCCGCTACGGGCACCGGTTCCTCAAGGCCGACCCGATGGCGCGCGCGGCGGAGGAGCCGCCGAACACGGCCTCCGTCGTGACGGCGTCGCACTACGAGTGGAACGACCGGGAGTGGATGCGGACCCGGTCCGCCACTCCGGTGCACGAGGCGCCGTTCTCGGTGTACGAGGTGCACCTGCCCTCGTGGCGTCCGGGGCTGAGCTACCGCGAGCTGGCCGATCAGCTCCCCGCCTACGTCAAGGACCTGGGCTTCACCCATGTCGAGCTGATGCCGGTCGCCGAGCACCCCTACGGGCCCTCCTGGGGCTACCAGGTCACCGGCTTCTACGCGCCGACCGCGCGTCTCGGCTCGCCCGACGACTTCCGGTATCTGGTCGACGCCCTGCACGGGGCGGGCATCGGCGTGATCATGGACTGGGTTCCGGCGCACTTCCCGAAGGACGACTGGGCGCTGGCCCGGTTCGACGGGGACCCGCTGTACGAGCCCGGGGACTCCCGGCGCGCCGAGCACCCGGACTGGGGCACGTACACCTTCGACTTCGCCCGCACCGAGGTGCGCAACTTCCTGGTCGCCAACGCCGTGTACTGGTGCGAGGAGTTCCACATCGACGGGCTGCGCGTGGACGCGGTCGCCTCGATGCTGTACCTGGACTACTCGCGCGACTCCGGGCAGTGGGAACCCAACCAGTACGGCGGCCGGGAGGACCTGGCGGCCATGGCGTTCCTGCAGGAGATGAACGCGACCGTCTACCGCCGCTGCCCCGGTGTGGTGACCATCGCCGAGGAGTCGACCGCGTGGGGCGGGGTGACCAGTCCGACCGACGGGGGCGGGCTCGGCTTCGGGCTGAAGTGGAACATGGGCTGGATGCACGACTCGCTGGAGTACGTCGCGCACGAGCCGGTGCACCGCAAGTACCACCACCACGAGATGACCTTCTCGATGGTGTACGCGTACAGCGAGAACTACGTGCTGCCGATCTCCCACGACGAGGTCGTGCACGGCAAGCAGGCGCTGGTGTCGAAGATGCCGGGCGACTGGTGGCAGCGGCGCGCGAACGTCCGCGCCTATCTCGGCTTCATGTGGGCCCACCCGGGCAAGCAGCTGCTGTTCATGGGACAGGAGATCGCCCAGGGCGCCGAGTGGTCGGAGAAGCAGGGACCCGAGTGGTGGCTGCTCGACGAGGGGTACGCCTCGGCGGGCGACCACCGCGGGATCCAGGACCTGGTGCGCGAGCTCAACACCCGCTACGGCCGGACCCCTGCGCTGTGGCAGCGCGACACCGATCCGGCCGGCTTCCGCTGGGTCGCCGTGGACGCGGCCGAGGACAACGTCTTCGCCTTCCTGCGGTACGACAAGGACGGCAACCCCCTGCTGGCGGTGTCGAACTTCTCACCGGTGGTCCGGCACGAGTACGGGCTCGCCGTCGGCGAGGACGTCGCCGTCTGGCAGGAGGTCCTCAACACCGACGCCGAGGAGTACGGCGGCAGCGGTGTGACCAACCCCGACCCGGTCAAGCCGGAGGACGGCAGCATCCGGATCACGCTGCCGCCGCTGGCCACGGTGTGGCTGATGCCCTTCGGTCTCTGAGGCGCGGCGGCGCCACCAGGTGTTCGGCGCCTTTCCGGGGGCAGTCGGGGTCCGACGACCGGAACACCCCGGCCGTCGCCCCGCCGGCCCACAGAAAGGCGACATCACGTGCGCACCGTCGGAGTGGAGGAGGAACTCCTCCTGGTCGATCCCGAGTCCGGCGAGCCACGCGCACTGTCCGCCGCGGTGCTCGCCCGGGTCTCCCAGGACGATGCCGAGCAGGACGTCTTCGAGAAGGAACTGCACGAGCAGATGCTCGAGTTCGCCACGCATCCGCAGGCGGACATGGAGCGCCTGCACGCGGAGATCGTCCGCTGCCGTGAGGAGGCCGGGCGGCACGCCGCCGGGACCGGCTGCGCCGTCGCCGCGCTCGCCACGTCGCCGCTGCCGGTCAGCCCCGCCGTCGGCATGAACCACCGTTACCAATGGATGGCGGAGCAGTACGGCGTCGTGGTGCACGAGCAGCTCGTCCTCGGCTGCCACGTGCACGTGTCCGTGGAGTCCGACGAGGAGGGCGTCGCGGTGATCGACCGGGTGCGGCCCTGGCTGTCGGTGCTCACCGCGCTGAGCGCGAACTCCCCGTTCTGGCAGGGTCAGGACTCGGCGTACAGCAGCTACCGCAGCCGGGTCTGGCAGCGCTGGCCGTCGGCCGGTCCCACGGAGCTGTTCGGATCGGCGGAGACCTACCACCGCCGGGTCGCGGACATGGTGGCCACCGGCACCATCCTCGACGAGGGGATGATCTACTTCGACGTCCGGCTGTCCCGGCGCTACCCGACCGTGGAGTTCCGGGTCGCGGACGTCTGCCTGGACGCGAGTACCGCCGTACTGGTCGCCACCCTGGCCCGCGGCCTGGTCGAGACGGCCGCCCGCGAGTGGCGGGAAGGCAGGGAGCCGGTCGGGCACAGTGTGAGCCTGCTGCGTCTGGCCGCCTGGCGGGCCGCCCGGTCCGGGCTGACGGAGGAGCTGCTGCACCCCGCGACGATGCGGCGCATGCCCGCGGAGACGGTGGTCCGGGCCCTGCTGGAGCACGTACAGGAGGCGCTGGCCGCCGCCGGTGACCTGGAGCGGGCCGAGAAGCTGGCCGAGGGCCTGCTGCGGCAGGGCAACGGCGCCCGCGTGCAGCGCGAGCTGCTGGAGCGCACCGGCAGCCTGCGGGACGTCGTCACCGAGTGCGTGCGCCGCACCCAGATGCCCTGAGGCGCGCCACGGCCTGCCCGGTCCGTCTCCTGACCGTGACCGCTCAGAAGATCAGAGCGAGGGCGTAGGCGAGGAATCCGGCCGCCATCAGCACCACGACGGCGAAAATCAGGATCAGCGGTCCCTTGGCCCAGCCTTTCGGGGGGTTGTGCGCCTCGTACGGGCCCGCCTCGGGCATGCTGCTCTCCGCCGGCGGGGTCTCACCGGGCGGTACGCCGCCGCCCGGTTCCAGACCGGTGGTGTGTTCCGGGTCGGGATCGGGGTTCGTATAGCTCATGCCTTCCGGGTCCCCCGATCCGCCGGGATCACCGGGTGGGAACACTTCTGCCGTCCCCGCCCCCCGTCGCTCGCTGCTCGGCTAGATTCGAGCCGCCGATGACGGTGCCCGTCGGTGACGTCACCCTCCGTACATGTCAGGAGCAGCGCATGCGCGACCTCGCTCTCGCTCCCCCGGCCGCCCCGCCGCCCCTGACCGGAGGGCTCGCCGACAGTCTCTTCGAGACGGCGGCCCGCACCCCCGCCCTGCCGATGCTCGCGCGCCGCCCGGTGCCCTCCTCCGCCGTCTGGGAGGAGGTGACGGCCGTCGAGTTCCGCGACGAGGTGGTCGACCTCGCCAAGGGGCTGATCGCGTGCGGGATCCAGCCGGGCGACCGGGTGGCGATCCTCGCGCGCACGCGCTACGAGTGGACGGTCTTCAGTTACGCGCTGTGGACGGTCGGTGCCGAGGTCGTCCCGATCTACCCGACCTCCTCGCGCGAACAGGTCGAGTGGATCCTGCGGGACGCGGGCTGCGTGGCCGTGGTGGTCGAGGACGAGCAGAGCGTGATGACCGTCGGCTCGGTGTGCGCGTCGCTGCCGTCGCTGCGGCACGTGTGGCAACTGGACGCGGGCGCGCCGGCCGCGCTGGTGGCGCGCGGTGAGTTCATCCCGTTCGCGACCGTGGACTCCATGCGCCGCATCGTGCTGCCGGACTCCACCGCCGTGGTCGCCTACACCTCCGGCACCTCGGGCCGGGCCCTGGGCTGCGCGCTGAGCCACCGCAGCCTGGCGGCCCCGTGCGACACGCTGCTGGCCGGCTGGGGTCACACGGTGGCGCCCGAAGGGGAGCAGGGCGCGGTCCTCGCGTTCCTGCCGTTCTCCCACGTGTACGGGCTGATGATCCAGAGCCTGTGCGTCCGGGGCGGACTGCTCATGGCGCACGAGCCCGCGATGAGCCAGGAGGCGCTGTCGTCGGCACTGCGGTCGTTCCGTCCGACGTACTTCTACGCCGTCCCGTCGGTCCTGGAGCAGCTCTACAAGAACTTCCTGCGCACGGCCCAGCAGGCGGGCCGCGGGGCGCTGTTCGAGCGGGCCGCCGGCACGGCGCGGGACTTCGCCGCGGCTCTGGAACGCCAGCGGCTCGGCAGGGGGCCGGGGCCCGGGTTCGATCTTCGGCTCCAGCACGCCCTGTACGAGCGGACGGTGTACCGCCGGCTGCGGAGCGCGCTGGGCGGCCGGGTGCGGCGGGCGACGTGCGGCGGTTCGCCGCTCAGCCGCGACCTGTCGCTCTTCTACGAGGGCATCGGCGTGTACGTGCACGACGGCTACGGCCTGACGGAGACCAGCGGCGGGCTCACCATGCAGCCGCTGGGCCGGGAGAAGTCGGGCACCGTCGGGCAGCCCCTGCCCGGCATGGAGATCCGGGTGGCCGACGACGGGGAGATCCTGGTGCGCGGGCCGTCGCTGTTCCAGGGGTACGTCGGTGACGCGGCGGCCACCCGCCGGGTGCTGCGCGGCGGCTGGCTGGCCACCGGGGACCTCGGGCATCTGGACGAGGAGAACTACCTGGCGATCACGGGCCGCAAGAAGGACGTCATCATCACCAGCGGCGGCAAGAGCGTGGCCCCGGCCGCCCTGGAGGAGCGGCTGCGGATGCACCCGCTCGTGCACCAGGCGGTGGTCGTGGGCGACAACCGGCCCTGCGTCGGTGCGCTGATCACCCTGGATCCCGAGTTCCTGACGCACTGGCGGGCGGGTCTGGCGCTCCAGGGCGACGTGCCGGTGCGCGAGGCGCGCGAGGAGAACGCGCTGCGGGAGGAGATCGCCCGGGCCGTCGCCGCGGCGAACAGCGCCGTCTCCCGCTCGGAGTCCATCCGGGTCTTCCGGGTCCTGCCGGAGCCGTTCGACGTGAGCAACGGGCTGCTGACGCCGTCGATGAAGCTGCGGCGGGACGAGATCGTGCGGACGTACGCCCTGGAGATCGACGCGATGTACGAGGCGCGTTCGCGGCGGCGGCCGCAGGTGCCGGCGCAGGAGCCGGCCGGCTGGGAGGACTCGGACAACGTCTTCTTCCGCTGACGGGAGCGTCACCCCCCGGTGCGCTGCGCCGTTGCCGCACAGACGGGCGCGTAGCCTGCGCCGACTCGGGAACTAAACGAAGGGAAAGCAAAGGAAGGCACGACGCCCGGTGGACGCCGGGCCGGGAAGGCGAAATGGCAGCCGAGTCGCGTTGGGACAGGACACTGGCTTCCGAGGAGATCACGAGCCGCACCGCCAGCTTCACCGGAGAGCTGCACAATGTGACCGGTGCTCGCCTTGTCGCGGAGGAGTTCCTCTACGACCTGGCACGTGTGGCACCGCCCTCGGCGCCCGAGCACTGGGACGACATCCTGCTGGTCGTCACCGAACTGGCGGCCAACGCGGTGCAGTACGCCCCGGGGCCCTTCGAGCTGCGCCTGCGCCGTACCTTCGACGGGGTGCACGTGGTGATGCACGACACGAGCACCACGGAGCCCGCGCCGCGCCCCTTCCATCCGAGCAACGGCGGCGGCGGTATCGGCTGGCATCTGATCCACACCCTGTCCGACCAGGTGAGCGTGGTCACCGGTGGACGGGGCAAGGACATCCACGTCTTCCTGCCCTGGTGAGGCGTCCCGGTCAGGTACCGGCGGGGCGGATCGGCACCAGGGCGCTGATCGTCTTGCCGCCCTCGGGGCGCCGTTCGACGGCGATGTCACGCGTCAGCCGGGCGACGAGCGGCCAGCCGTAGCCACTGCCGTGGTGCCGGGTGGGGAACGCGTACACCGCCCGGGGTATCACCGGACTGTTGTCGTGGACGGCGATCCACACGCCCTCGTCCGTGGTCCGGACGTCGAAGCCGGCCAGTCCGCCGCCGTGCCGGATCGCGTTGGTGACCAGCTCCGATACGACGAGCAGCAGGTCGATGACGTCCTCGTCGCGCACCCCGCGCTCCGTGCCGCCCCACCGCTCGCGCACCGCCGACTCCGCGTACGCCCGCGCGTCGGCCGCGCTGGTCACGGCGGCCCGCGCGGGTGTGCCCGTCGGAGCGGGTGGGCCGGCCGGCGCGGTGCCGGATGCGGTCGTGGTGATCTGGTCGGTTCGTTCCATGGTGTGGTGTCCCTGGCTTGCTGAGGCCGTGCTGTCGTCCTGCACCGGGTCGGCAGGCGGGTCAGTCGTCCGTGGTCTCCCGGGGCGGCAACCGGTCGTAGTAGTCGCCCACGGCCGCCAGATACTCCCGGTCCATGGTCTCGCTGTCGGTCCGGAACCGGGGCGCCGCCTTGATCTCCGCCCTGGTGCACGCCACGGTGACGGTGCGGGCCGCGGTGTCGATGCCCCGCACCATGCCGACCGGTACGAGCACGCTGCGTCCGAAGACCCAGACGCCGGTGTCGACGACGAGGTGCCGCATGCCGAAGTGGTCGGCCTGCCGGTCGACGTGGCCGACGGTGCCGTCACTCGCCAGAACGGTGCAGCCCGTGAGGTCCTGCCCCTCCGTGTGACCGCTGTCCACCGCGTACGACCAGATGTTGTCCGTCGGCACGCTGCCCCTTCCCTTCCGCATGGATCGGCTCCGACCGGAGCGGCGAATGACGGGCCGGGCGGCTTCCACGGTTCGGGCCGGCCCGAACCGGCTCCACAGCAGCGGATACCCGGCCCGGGCCGCCGCATTCGGGGCGCGTGGCCGGGCGGCGTCGGGAAGCCAGGGAGCGGCAGGGGCTCCCTGCTTTGTCGCCCGACCGGCACCTGGGTTAGCCTCTGACGTATTTTTCTCATCGCGCATATCCGTGAACTGCGGAAATGCACGCACAACAGACCGGACCGCCCGACGTGTCCGGAGGTGTTCCGAGCCCTCGGGTCCCGGGGGCTCCTGGGGAGCGGAACGAGGGTGCGCATGACCAGCGACAGCACCGGGACCGTGGAGACGGTTCCGGGCGATCAGGAGTTGCGGCGCCTCCTGGCCGGCCTGACGGCCGTGCGGGACGGCGACTTCGGCACACGCCTGCCGGACGAGACGGACGGCCTGCTGGGCGACATCGCCAAGGTCTTCAACGGCATGGTGGACCAGCTGTCCGTGTTCACCTCCGAGGTCACCCGGGTGGCCCGCGAGGTCGGCACCGAGGGCACCCTCGGCGGGCAGGCCAGGGTGCCGGGCGTCTCCGGTACCTGGGCCGATCTGACGGACTCGGTCAACGCCATGGCGGGGAACCTGACGACCCAGGTGCGCGACATCGCGCAGGTGGCCACGGCGGTGGCCAAGGGCGACCTCTCCCAGAAGATCGACGTCGACGCACGCGGCGAGATCCTCGAGCTCAAGAACACCATCAACACGATGGTCGACCAGCTCTCCGCCTTCGCCGACGAGGTCACCCGCGTCGCCCGCGAGGTCGGCACCGACGGCCGGCTCGGGGGCCAGGCGGACGTCCAGGGCGTCAAGGGGACGTGGCGCGACCTCACCGACTCGGTGAACTTCATGGCGGGCAACCTGACGAACCAGGTCCGCAACGTCGCCCAGGTGGCCACGGCGGTGGCCAAGGGCGACCTCTCCCAGAAGATCACCGTGGACGCGCGCGGCGAGATCCTGGAACTGAAGAACACCATCAACACGATGGTCGACCAGCTCTCCGCCTTCGCCGACGAGGTCACCCGCGTCGCCCGCGAGGTCGGCACGGCCGGCAATCTGGGCGGCCAGGCGCAGGTGCGCGGCGTGTCCGGCACCTGGAAGGACCTCACCGACAACGTCAACGTGATGGCGTCGAACCTGACGGGCCAGGTCCGCTCCATCGCCCAGGTCGCCACCGCCGTGGCCCGCGGTGACCTGTCGCAGCGGATCACCGTCAAGGCCGAGGGCGAGATCGCGGCCCTGGCCGAGGTCATCAACACGATGGTCGACACGCTGTCGGCGTTCGCCGACGAGGTCACCCGCGTGGCCCGCGAGGTCGGCACCGAGGGCCGGCTCGGCGGCCAGGCGCACGTGCCCAACGTCGCCGGCACGTGGAAGGACCTCACCGACAACGTCAACTCGATGGCCAACAACCTCACCGGCCAGGTGCGCAACATCGCGCTGGTGACGACGGCGGTGGCCCGGGGCGACCTGTCGAAGAAGATCGACGTCGACGCGCGCGGCGAGATCCTCGAACTCAAGACGACGATCAACACGATGGTCGACCAGCTCTCCGCCTTCGCCGACGAGGTCACCCGCGTCGCCCGCGAGGTCGGCACCGAGGGCCGGCTCGGCGGCCAGGCCGAGGTGGAGGGCGTCTCGGGCACCTGGAAGCGGCTCACGGAGAACGTCAACGAGCTGGCGGGCAACCTCACCCGCCAGGTCCGCGCGATCGCCGGGGTGACGAGTGCCGTCGCCGAGGGCGACCTGACCCGCTCGATCAACGTGGAGGCGTCCGGCGAGGTCGCCGAGCTCAAGGACAACATCAACGCGATGGTGCAGTCCCTGCGCGAGACCACCCGGGCCAACCAGGAGCAGGACTGGCTCAAGACCAACCTCGCCCGGATCTCCGGCCTGATGCAGGGCCACCGGGACCTGCCCGTGGTCGCCGAGCTGATCATGGACGAGCTGGTGCCGCTGGTGTCGGCGCAGTACGGCGCCTTCTACCTGGCCGAGGACGGCGAGGGCGGGCCGGAGCTGCGGCTCGTCGGCTCGTACGGCTACCCCGACGACGCGGAGAGGCCCACCCGGATCGCGTTCGGCCGCACGCTGGTCGGCCAGGCCGCGCGCAGCCGCCGCACCATCGTGGTGGACGAGCTGCCGCCGGGCTACGTGACCATCTCCTCGGGGCTCGGCCAGGTGGTGCCGACCGCCCTGGTGCTGGTGCCGATCGTGGTCGAGGGGCAGGTGCTCGGCGTGATCGAGCTGGCGTCGGTCACCGAGTTCACGCCGATCCACCGGGACTTCCTGGAACAGCTGATGGAGACCATCGGCGTCAACGTCAACACGATCGTGGCCAACGCCCGTACCGACGAGCTGCTCGCCGAGTCGCAGCGCCTGACGGCCGAACTCCAGGCGCGCTCCACGGAGCTGCAGGTGCAGCAGGAGGAGCTGCAGCGCTCCAACGCCGAGCTGGAGGACAAGGCGTCCCTGCTGGTCACCCAGAACCGGGACATCGAGGCGAAGAACCTGCAGATCGAGCAGGCCCGGCAGGAGCTGGAGGCCCGCGCCCAGCAGCTGTCGCTGGCCTCGAAGTACAAGTCGGAGTTCCTGGCGAACATGAGCCACGAGCTGCGCACGCCGCTCAACAGCCTGCTCATCCTGGCCCAGTTGCTCGCCCAGAACCCGTCGCGCAACCTCACCCCGAAGCAGGTCGAGTACGCGGGGATCATCCACTCGGCGGGCTCGGACCTGCTCCAGCTGATCAACGACATCCTGGACCTGTCGAAGGTCGAGGCCGGAAAGATGGACGTCTCCCCGGAGCGGGTGACGCTGCGGCAGCTCATCGAGTACGTCGAGGCCACCTTCCGGCCCATGACGACCCAGAAGGGCCTGGAGTTCACGGTGACGACGGCCGCGGGCGCGCCGGCCGACCTGCTGACCGACGACTCCCGGCTGCGTCAGGTGCTGCGCAACCTGCTGTCCAACGCGGTGAAGTTCACCGAGCGGGGCGGGGTGGAGCTGGCCATCGAGCCGGCACCGGACGACGAGGTGCCCCAGGGCGTGGTCCGGGGCGGTGCCGTGGTGGCCTTCCGGGTCAAGGACACGGGCATCGGCATCCCGGAGCAGAACCTGGAGTCGATCTTCGGGGCGTTCCAGCAGGCGGACGGCACGACGAGCCGCAAGTACGGCGGCACGGGCCTCGGCCTGTCCATCACCCGGGAGATCGCCCAGTTGCTGGGCGGTGCCGTCTCGGTGGACAGCACGCCCGACCGGGGCAGTACGTTCACGCTGTTCCTGCCCGTGGCCCGGCCCGACTTCGAGGACCTGCTGGGCCGGAGCGGGGAGCAGACGCCGGCCGAGTCGCCGGTGGACGTGCTCACGAGCCCGGCACCGCTGCCCGAGCTGACGGGCGGGCACCGGCAGCGTCCCCGGCGCCTGCTCGTGGTGGAGGAGCGGCCGCGCGGTCTGCTGACCCTGGTCGCGGAGAGCGTGGTCGCGGACCTGTCGCACGGGCGGGACGACGCGGGGGGCAGGCCCCCGCTCGACGTCATCACCGCCGTCGGGGCGCAGGAGGCGGCCGGCGCGCTGGCGGCCGACCCGTGCCACTGCGTCGTCCTGGAGCTGGGCATGCCGGACTCCGAGGCGTCCCGGTTCCTGGAGGCGCTGCGGGGCGACTCGGCGCTGGCGAGCGTGCCGGTGCTCGTGCACAGCGGTCACCGCGCGGACGCGGCGCTGGAGGAGAGCCTGCGCTCCGGTACCGGCGGCGGGGCGCTGGAGTTCCTGTCCAGCCTCGACGAGCTGCGGGAGCGCATCGCGCTGCACCTGGCGGCCGAGGAACCCGGGGACGTGCTGTCCCTGGTCCGCCCCGACGAGCCGCAGCGCCTCGTGCCGCTGTCCGTGGACGAGGCGCCGTCGGGCCGCACCGTCCTGGTCGTGGACGACGACGCGCGCAACCTCTTCGCGCTCAGCGGGATCCTGGAGCTGCACGGTTTCCGGGTCCTGCACGCGGAGAACGGGCGGCGGGGCATCGAGACGCTGGTGAACCATCCGGAGGTCGCCCTCGTCCTGATGGACGTGATGATGCCGGAGATGGATGGCTACACGGCGACGGCGGAGATCCGCCGGATGCCGCAGTACGCGGAGCTGCCGATCATCGCGGTGACGGCGAAGGCGATGCCGGGCGACCGGGAGAAGAGCATCGCCTCGGGCGCCAGCGACTACGTCACCAAGCCCGTCGACACGCAGGACCTCATCGCATGCGTCCGGCGCTGGCTGCCCGCATGAGCGCGCCGGCCCCCGTTCCGTACACCGGTGGGCCGGGCGGTGCGCGACGCGTCCCGTCGTGCTCCGTGGCGGTCTCCAGCCGAGGAGTGACCCGACCGTGAGCATCTCCGAGCAGCCACCCGAACCCGGCGGCGCCGAGCCGCGCGGTTCGTCCGCGGCGCGGCCCCCGGGGTCCGCGCCGCCGCAGTCCAGTGCGGTCGACGGCCCCGCCGTCGACCTGCGCGGCATGACCCCGGTGTCGCCCGTGGGCAGGCTCGCGGCCACGGTGGACCGGCTCAGCCGCGAGGTGCGGGCCGCCCAGGCCGAGGCCGAGGGCCGGGCCCTGATCGAGCTCGCCAAGGGCGTGCTGGTCGCCCGGCTCGGCTGCGGCCCGGCGCAGGCCGCCCGGCAGCTCGCCGAGCTGGCCGAGCAGTCCCAGGTGACGCCGCTGGAGTTCGCGGTCGACGTCATCAACCAGGCCGCCCGGGACCGGATGTCGGAGGTCACGGACGCGTTCCTCGCGGCCACCGCCGCGGCCGAGGCGGAGAAGGCCGAGGCGGCCGAAGAGCCGTCCGCCGAGTCCGCCGCCGTGCGGCTGCGGGCGGCCGAGAGCGGTGCGCTGGCCGCGGACGACACCCAGGCCGTCGCCGACGCCCTGCTGGAGCAGGCGCTGCGCCCGCTCGGCGCGGTCGCCGTGGCCATCTGGGCGGCCGGTTCCGACGGGTCGCTCACGCTGGCCGGCTGCGCCGGGTTCTCGCCCGCCGAGGCCACCCGCTGGCGTTATGTGCCGCCGGACGTGGCGACGGTGGCGCGGCGCGGCCTGACCGAACGCGCGGGCCAGTGGATCACGTCGCTGGCGGAGACCGGGCTGCCCAGCGTGGGCCGGCACCAGTACCCGGACGGCGGCCGGGCCGCCGTGCCCGCCGGTACGGGGGGACGCATACACGGCGTGCTGGAGATCGCCTGGCCGCAGCCCCTGCCCGCCCAGCCGCCCCAGGTGGTGCGTCAGGTGGAGGCCCTGGCGGAGCTGTGCGCCCACACGCTGGAGACGTACACGCCGCCGCACGGCGCCGGGCTGGAGCCGCGGGTGCTGCCGGACGCCGCGGAGCTGATGGATCTGGCGGACGGGCTGCACGACCCCGCCCTGGTCCTGGTGCCGCACCTGGACGCCGCCGGGCACCTGGCTGACTTCCGCATCCAGCACGTGAACAAGCGCTTCCTGGACCCCGCCGGACGGCCGCGTGCCGTGGTGGGCGGCGCGCTGCTGCTGGAGGCCTATCCGATGGCCGCCGGGGACAGCGAGCTGTTCCGGAGCGTGGAGCGGGTCTACGCCACGGGCGAGTCGTTCCGGGCCCGGCGGATGAACCTGACCGCGCTGGTCGACCAGGTGCCGCTGTCGGCGATCGCGGACATCAGCATCAGCCGGCACGGCAACGCCGTCCTGCTCATCTGGCGCATCGAGGACGAGACGGCCCGGCTGGCCAGCCTCCTCCAGCACGCCCAGCGCCTCGGCCGCATCGGCGGCTTCGAGGAGAATCTGCTGACCGGTGAGATCACCTGGAACGGACAGCTCTTCGACCTGTACGGGCGCCCGCAGACGAGCGTCCCGGTGCCGCTGGAGGAGCTGGCCGCCCACGCCCACCCGGACGACGCCGTCCCCATCGGCCGGTTCCTGCGCACGCTGCTGCACCACCGCAGGCCCGCGTCGGCGGCGTTCCGGCTGCAGCGTCCGGACGGGGTGACCCGGCACGTGCGGGTGGTGGCCGAACCGGTGCTGGACACCGACGACCGCCTGCTCGTGGTGCGGGGTGCCTACCAGGACATCTCCGCCCAGCACTGGACGGAGGTAGCGCTCGCCGCGACCCGCGACCAGCTGGCGCACACCGAGCAGCAGGCCATCGAGCGGGCCCGGCTGACCCTGCAGTTGCAGCACGCCATCATGCCGCCCGCCCACACCCCGCTCAGGGTGCCGGACCTCCAGGTGGCCGTCCGCTACCGGCCGGCGGAGACGGAGCAGCTGGTGGGCGGTGACTGGTACGACGCGGTGATGCTGCCGAACCGGATGGTGCTGCTGTGCGTGGGGGACGTGGCCGGGCACGGCATAGAGGCGGCGACCAGCATGGTCGTGCTGCGCAACGCGCTGCGCGGGCTGGCGGTGACGGGCGCGGGTCCGGGACAGCTGCTGTCGTGGCTGAACATCGTGGCGCACCATCTGACGGGCGGGGTCACGGCGACGGCGGTGTGCGGCCTGTACGACCCGGTGCGGCGGACGCTGCGCTGGGCCCGCGCGGGGCATCTGCCGCCGGTGCTGGTGAGGGGTCCGGAGGCGAAGCCCCTGCCGCTGGTGAGGGGCATGCTGCTGGGCGCGGTGGCGGAGGCCGTCTACGAGGAGGACGAGGTCCAGCTGGCCGCCGAGGACACCCTGCTGATGTACACCGACGGCCTGATCGAACGCCGTGACCGCTCGGTGGAGGAGTCGCTGACGCACCTGCTGAGCACCGCCCGTCCCACCCCCAGGACGCTGGACCAGCACCTGGACCGGCTGCTCACCTACAGCAGGTCGGACACGGACGACGACACCTGTCTCGTGGGTATCCGGGTCGGGTGACGCATGGCCCTCGGATTCGGGGGTAGACGCCCGGCGCGGTGAGCGGTGTTCACGAGTGAGGGGCACGGCAGACGGTGAGACTATGATCACCGGACGTGCCCCTCACCCGCGGACTGCGCAGTCGCTCACGGGGGTGGCCCAGCCCCTGGCCGTCAGGATCGTTGGAGGTACACGTGCCCATTGCCCAGAACCCGCTGTCCGTCGAGGTGACGCTGCCCCGGGAGGACGTCGCGCTGCTCAAGGTGGAGGGCTACCTGGACGTCGACACCGCGACCGAGTTCCAGCACCACCTGGCCAACCAACTGCACCACGGCCGGCGGCACTTCCTGCTGGACCTGTCGGACGTCCCGTTCATGGACTCCTCCGGGATGAACATCATCCTCCGGGTCTACCAGGAGGCACGCGACCTGCCGGGCAGCGTGCACATCATCTCGCCCGCCCCGGCGGTGCTGCGCATATTGGACCTGACCGGTGTGAGCATCACCGTGCCGGTCTCCGACAGCGTCGAGGAGGCGCTCGCCCGCGTCGACCGGGAACCGGAGGGTCCGGCGGTCCCGGACGCCTGAGCCGGCCCGCCCCGCCGCTCATCCGGGCCACTCATCCGGGCCCGCTCGTGCGGGAGCAGGTGTCGTGCGAGGTCGAGGGGTGGTTACAGTTGTCGCCCGGCAGAGTCACGTCGCCGTCACGTCGCCCGCGGGGTAGGTACGGCGCAGCGCGGATGAGGAGTGGAACAGGTGCCGGAGCAGGCGGAGGGAACGGCCGGATCGGCGACGCAGGAGGTCAGGGAGTTCCTGCGGCGCCGCCGTGAGCAGATCGCCCAGCGGTGGGCCGACGAGCCCTTGTTCCGGGCCGTGTTCACCGTTTCGCGGGACGAGGCGGTCGAGGCGGGGAAGTCCGTGGTGGACGCGCTGGCCCAAGTCGCCGACGCTTCCCGGGTGGAGGACCCGGACGCCGCGGGATTCACCGCGGTGCGCGAGCAGTTGGCGAGGATGGGGGCGGCCCGTTCCCGCGCGGGCCTGAGCACCGCACAGGTGTCGAGCGAACTGGCCGCCCTGCGCCCGCCGGTCGAGAAGCTGCTGCTCTCCGATCTCCCCGACGCCCCGGCCGACCACACCCGGGAGTGTGTCACCACACTGAGTGTCCTGATGGGCACCCTGCGGGTGGTGGTCATGCAGACGGCACTGAGCGAGGGGCAGGCCCTGATCGACCGGCAGCGGCTGCAGCTGCTGGAGGTGGCCACGCCCGTCATCAAGCTGTGGGACGGCATCGTGGCCGTGCCGCTGATCGGGACGCTGGACAGCGCCCGCAGCCAGGTCGTGATGGAGACTCTGCTGGAGTCCGTCGTCGAGCAGCAGGCGCGTTACGCGATCCTCGACATCACCGGGGTGCCGACGGTCGACTCGCTGGTGGCCCAGCATCTGATGAAGACGGTCGCCGCGGCCCGTCTGATGGGTGCCGAGTGCATCGTCTCCGGCATCCGGCCCGCGATCGCGCAGACGATGGTCCACCTCGGCCTGGACCTGGGCACGGTGGTGACCCGGGCGAGTCTCGCCGACGCGCTGGCTTATGTGCTGCACCAGCTCGGCGTCGGCATCGTGAATCCCGTCATGAACGGTCCGGTCGCGCGGTGAACCAGCCCTTCCCCGGGCCCCATGCGGGTCTCGTGACAGGTCATGTGCCGGTCCTGCGGCTCGGTGACGTCCTTCTGGTCACCCTCCAGGGGGATCTGCACGACAGCACGGCGCAGCAGCTCCAGGAGGATCTCGCCGAGACCATCGTGCGCAACGGGGCCACAGGCGTGATCATCGACATCTCCGGTGTGGAGATCGTCGACTCCTTCCTGGGCCGGGTGCTGGCCGAGATCGCCGGGCAGACCGATCTGCTGGCCGCGCGGACCGTGGTGGTCGGCATGCGGCCTGCGGTCGCCATCACCCTGGTGGAACTGGGCCTGACCCTGCCGCGGGTGCACACCGCGCTCAGTACCGAGGTGGCCATGGAGCTCCTCACGCGGCATGCTCCGTCGTCCCGCTACGGCGGACTGCGCCAGGAGAGTCCGTGATGCACACTGCCGCGGGCGCTCAGGCCCGCCTGCCGATCCAGTCGGACATGGATCTGGTGTGGGTGCGGCAGCACGTGCGGCAGGCCGCCGCCCAGCTCGGCTTCGGGCTGGTGGACCAGACCAAGCTGGTCACGGCGGCCAGCGAACTGGCCCGCAACACCCTGGTGTACGGCGGTGGCGGAACGATGGACGCGGAAGCCCTGACCGAGGGCGGCGTGCGCGGACTCCGGCTCACCTTCAGCGACGAGGGCCCCGGCATCCCCGACGTGGAACAGGCGCTCAGTGACGGCTTCACCTCCGGCGACGGGCTCGGCATGGGGCTGGGCGGCGCGCGGCGTCTGGTGCACGAGTTCACGATCGACAGCGGTCCGGGCACCGGCACCACGGTGCGGGTGACCTCCTGGGTGGGCCGTCCGCCGCGCCCGCGAGAGGAGTTCTGATGCCACGCGTGTGGGACGTGCCCGTGCACGACTCGACCCGGGTGCGCGACGCCCGGGTGGCCGCGGAGCACGCGGCGGCCCTGGCCGGGCTGGACGAGCAGTGCACCGCCTCCGCGGCGCTGGTGGCGACCGAGCTGGCCACCAACCTGCTCAAGCACGCCGGGGGCGGCCGGGTCCTCATCGACGTGGTGTCCCCGCCCGTCCTCACGGCCGGCCGGGACGAGGCCAGGGCCGTGCAGATCACGACGGTCGACCACGGTCCGGGCATCGCCGACATGCCCGCCGCGCTGAGCGACGGCTTCACCACCACGGCCTCGCTCGGCGCGGGCCTGGGCACCTGTGCGCGCCTCGCCGAGGACTTCGAGCTCCACAGCGTCCCGGGCCGGGGCACCGTGGCGCTGGCCCGGATCGGCGGCGCCCCCCGCGGCCGTGCCCCGGCGAAGGACCCGGTGGCGGGCGTGCGGGCCGGTGGCGTGAACGTGCCGTTCGCCGGTGCCGACTACTCGGGCGACGCCTGGGCGTGGGTGCGGACCGAGGACCGGGTGACGCTGATGCTGGCCGACGGGCTGGGTCACGGCCCCGAGGCGGCCCGGGCCTCGTCGGCCGCGGTGGAGGCGCTGCGCGGCGCCGCCCACCTGGTGCCCTCCGAGGCCCTGAAGCGACTGGACGCGGCCCTGGCCGGCACCCGCGGCGCGGCCGTGGCGGTCGCCCAGGTCGACACGCGGGCCGGGCGGCTCAGGTTCGCCGGCGTCGGCAACATAGGGGCCCGGCTCTGCTCGGGCGGCACCTGGCGGCCCCTGGTGTCCCAGCCCGGCATCGTCGGCACCCACCGGCCCAGGACCGTGCGCGACGAGGAGCGGGAGTGGGCGGACGACCGGGTGCTGATCCTGCACAGCGACGGCCTGCCGAGCCGCTGGACGCCGTCGCCCGACGCCTGTGCTCCGGGCGTCGACCCGGCCGTGACGGCCGCCGTGACGATCCGTGACGCCAGCAGCTCCGCCCGACCCGTGCGGGACGACACCGCCGTGGCCGTCCTGACCTCGACCCCGCCGGACCGCCCATGACCCGTACCTGGCAGATCACCGGCGTCACCGACGCCGCCCGGGCCCGTATCGCCACCGCCCGGCTGGCCGCGGCGTACGGTGTGCCGCCGCTGGAGCGCACCCGGCTGGCGGCCTCGCTGAGCACGCGGCTGCGGCAGTGCCTGACCAAGGGCGGCACCTGGCGGCTGACCCTGGAGGCGGCCACGGCGCCCGCCGGCACGCCGGACGCCGGGCAGGGCGTGCTGCACGCCGTGGTGACGCCTGCGCGTGAGGCCGCGGCCGACGGAGAGCCGCCGTGGCGGATGACGGTGCCCTGCCCCGAGGCGGTGCCCGCCGCCGGGGACGACGCCGTGGCGGACGATCCCGCCGCGCTGGCGGAGGCCCTGCTGGGCGCCGACGAGGACACGGCGCTGGTGCTGGACAAGCTCACCGAGCAGGAGGACCTGGTCGCCTTCCACCGGGAGGAGCTCCAGCAGACGAACCAGGGCGTCGTGGCGCTGCACGCCGAGCTGGACGCCGCCGGGCGGGCCCAGCGGGAGGCGTTCGCCGCCGAGCGCAAGGCGCGCACCGAGGCGGAGAACGCCCGACGCAGACTGACGTTCCTGGCGGACGCGAGCGCGGTGCTCACCGCCTCGCTCGACCACCACGAGATCGTGCGCCGCCTGCCGGACCTGCTCGTGCCCGAGTACGCCGCCGGCGTCGACGTCTGGATCTTCGACCAGGAGGGCGACCGGAACCGGCCTCCGGTGCACGCCGCCGCGGCCGTGGTCGCGGCCCGCACCGGACGGCCGCAGTACGCCGCCGCTGCGCCGGGCGGGCTGCCGGGTGTCGACGACCAGCCGCCGTCGGCGCTGGACCCCGAGCAGCCCCTGTTGTGCATTCCGCTGCCGACCCGGGGAGCGCCGCTCGGGGTGCTGACGCTCACCCCGCCCGGGGAGCGCTGGGACCCGGACGACGCCGTGATGCTGATCGAGCTCACCCGGCGGGCCGCCATCGCGATCGACCACGCCCAGCGCTACCAGCACAACCGCGACATCGCCGAGACCCTGCAGCGCGCCCTGCTGACGGACCTTCCGGCACCGCCGGGCCTGAGCCTGGCCGCGCGGTATCTTCCGGCGACGCACGGACTGAACATCGGCGGCGACTGGTACGACGCGTTCCGCCAGCCCGACGGCGGGGTGATCGTCGTGGTCGGCGACGTGACCGGGCACGGGCTGCGGGCGGCCGTGATGATGAGCCAGCTGCGGACCGCGCTGCGGGCCTACGCGGTCGACGGCGGCAGCCCGGGCCGGCTGCTGACCCGACTGCACACGTTCCTGCACCACCTTCAGCCGGACCTGTTCGCCACCGCGGTCATCGCGCGCTTCCACCCCGACGACCCGACGATGACGTGGGCCGCGGCCGGTCATCCGCCGCCGGTGCTGCGTACCCCGGACGGCCGAGTGCGAACGCTGGACGCCAAACCGGGAGCGATGCTCGGTATCCCGCTGGAGCAGGAGATCGCCGACCACACGGAGCGGCTCGCGCCGGGTTCGACGCTGGCGCTGTACACGGACGGTCTGGTGGAGCGGCGGGCCCGGGGCATAGACCCGGGCATCGAACGCCTGGCCGAGGCCCTGGGGTCGTTCGCGCCCGAGCAGCTCGGCACCGACCTGGAAGGCTCGGCGGACGGGATCCTGCGTCCCCTGCTCAGCGACTCCGAGCGCGACGACGACGTGTGCCTGCTGCTGTGCCACCTCGACGGCCCGGCCTGACCGCCCCCGTCACCACTCCCCCACCGATCCAGTCCCGGCCGTTCACTCCCGCCCGGTGCGGTCCGGCCCCGGCCGGGGCATGGTGGTGCACAGGGTGTGTCGCCTGCCTGGCCCTCCCGGCTCGCCGGACCACCGCCTACGCGATGGGATCGACGAGGTGCGAAGCAGCGATCCAGGGGCAGGCGAATGGCGTTCGCGGCAGACCGCCCGAAGCCGCAGGAAGGGATGAACACCGTGACACGACCCAGGATCTTGGTGGTCGGCGCAGGTTTCGCCGGCGTGGAGTGCGTCCGCCGCCTCGAGCGCAGGCTCTCCCCCGACGAGGCCGACGTCACCCTGGTGACGCCGTTCGCCTATCAGCTCTATCTGCCGCTGCTGCCCCAGGTCGCCTCGGGCGTGCTGACGCCGCAGTCGATCGCGCTGTCCCTGCGCCGCAGCAGCAGGTACCGCACCCGGATCATCCCGGGCGGGGCCATCGGCGTGGACCTCAAGGCGAAGGTCTGCGTGGTGCGCACCATCACCGGCGAGATCGTCAACGAACCGTACGACTACATCGTGCTGGCCCCCGGCAGCATCACCCGTACCTTCGACATCCCGGGGCTCACCGACAACGCGTTCGGCATGAAGACGCTCGCGGAGGCCGCCTACATCCGCGACCACGTCATCTCGCAGCTCGACCTGGCCGACGCCAGCCAGGACCCGGCCGAGCGCGCCTCCCGCCTCCAGTTCGTGGTGGTCGGCGGCGGATACGCGGGCACCGAGACCGCGGCCTGCCTGCAGCGGCTCACGCACGCGGCCGTCAAGCGCTATCCGCGCCTGGACCCGTCCCTGATCAAGTGGCACCTGATCGACATCGCGCCGAAGCTGATGCCCGAGCTGGGAGAGAAGCTCGGGCGCAGCGCGCAGGAGGTCCTGACCCGGCGCGGCATCGAGATCTCGCTGGGTGTGTCCATCGCGAAGGCCGGGCCCGAGGAGGTCACCTTCACCGACGGCCGGGTGGTGCCCACCCGCACGCTGATCTGGACCGCCGGCGTGGTCGCGAGCCCGCTGATCGCCACGCTCGGCTCGGAGACGGTGAAGGGGCGGCTCGCGGTCACCGCCGAGATGTGCCTGCCGGGCCACGACGGGGTGTTCGCGCTCGGCGACTCCGCGGCCGTTCCCGACCTCGCCAAGGGCCAGGAGGGCGCCGTCTGCCCGCCCACCGCCCAGCACGCCATGCGGCAGGGCCGGCACGTCGCCGAGAACCTCATCGCCACCCTGCGCAACCAGCCGATGCGGCCGTACGTCCACAAGGACCTCGGGCTGGTCGTCGACCTCGGCGGCACCGATGCGGTGTCCAAGCCGCTCGGCATCGAACTGCATGGTCTGCCCGCCCAGGTGGTGGCCCGCGGATACCACTGGTCGGCGCTGCGCACGGGCGTGGCCAAGGCCCGGGTGGCGACGAACTGGCTGCTGAACGCGGTCGCCGGCGACGATTTCGTGCGCACCGGTTTCCAGGCCCGCAAGCCGGCGAAGCTGAAGGACTTCGAGTACACGGACGCCTATCTGACGCCGGAGCAGGTGCGCAAGCAGGTGGAAGCGGCGGGCCGGGCACAGCTGTGACCCGCTGACCAGGGCCCGCTCGCGGCATGGCATGCTGAGAAGTGGATCTAGGCGTGTAATCGATGTGAAGCGGGAGAGTGTACGGCGGCGTGAAGCAGGCGGGGCGCTCGGTGCGGACACGACTGCGGGACCGCGTCGCCGCGTCCGATCCCGGATTGCTGCGGCTGACGGCCGGGCTGCGGACGGTGGGCGCCATCGCCCTGGCGCTGGCCGTGCTGGCCCTCCTCGGGTCGGACGTCAAGCACCTGGTGGCGGGCGCCATGTCGGCGATGGTCGCCACCTTCGCCATCCGCGAGAAGCAGCCCGGCGCTCAGGCCGTCACCCTGGCGCTGGGGCTGCCCGTGGCGCTGGCGTCCGTGTCGGTGAGCGCGCTGCTCACCTCGCGGGTCGTCATCGGTGACGCCTTCTTCGTCGTCCTGATCTTCTGCGCCGTCTACAGCCGCCGGTTCGGCGACCGCGGCACCGCCCTGGGCCTGATCGGCTTCCAGGTCTACTTCGTGTCCCTGTTCGTGGGCGCCAGGACGTCGGCGCTGCCGGGGCTGTGGGCCGCGATCGCCGTGGCCTTCGCCTGTAGTGCCCTGGTGCGTTTCGCGATCGTGCCGGCGACACCCGCACGCGTCCTGTCACGGCTGCGGCAGGCCTTCCGGGCCCGGCTGGCGCAACTGATCTCGGCGCAGCTCGAACTGCTGGACGCCGGGCCGGACGAGATCGACAAGACGCTCGAGCACCTGCGGGACGGCACCGCGCGGCTGCACGAGACCGCGCTGATGATCCAGTCCCGGCTGGAGGAGGGCACCCCGGACGCGTCCACGGCGCGGCTGGTGCAGCGCCGTATCGCGGACGCCGAGATCGCCGCCGAGCGCCTCGGCCTGCTGCTGCTGACCGCGCGCAGCGCCGAGCGGGCGGACACCCTGACCCTGCATCTGCCGGGCGCTCCGGCCCCGTCGGTGGGGAGCACTCCCGCGCCCGGCGAGGCGACGGCGGTCCTGCGCCGGGACCTGGGCGCGCTGCGCGCGCTGGTGCTGCGGCCCCCCGCCGAGGCACGCGGTACGGCGCTGTCCCACCTGCGCAACCGGCTGCTGGGCTACCGCGACGAGGAGAACCTGCCCGAGGCGACGCCTGCCGTGCAGGACGTCTTCCGGGGGATCGGTGAGACCGCCCGCGCCGTCATGGGCCTCAGGATCGCCCTGGACGGCCCGCAGGACGAGTCGGACGACACCCCCGCCACGACCCGTTCGCGCGAGGAGCTGGACGCCGAGGACGCCGCCATCGACGCCGGCGAGGAGGCGGCGCAGGAGGAGGAGCCGGCCGGTCTGCGCCGGCCCACCACCCGCGCCGCCGTGCAGGTCGCCGTGGGCTCCTCGCTGGCCATCGTCGGCGGGGAGTTCCTGTCCTCGCAGCGCTGGTACTGGGCGGTGCTCACCTGCTGGATCGTCTTCCTCAACACGGCCTCCACCGGCGAGATCCTGGTCAAGGGCTACCGCCGGCTGCTGGGGACCATGCTGGGGGTGGTGGCCGGCATCGTGCTGGCCGGGCTGGTCGGGAACCACACCTGGACCGCGTTCGGCCTGGTGCTGCTGTTCATCTTCGCGATGTTCTACACGGCGCCGCTGTCCTACACGCTGATGTCGTTCTTCGTCACCGCGATGCTCGGGCTGCTGTACACCCTGCTGCACACGTACAGCATGGCGGTGCTGCTGCTGCGGGTGGAGGAGACGGCGCTCGGCGCGGCCTGCGGGATCATCGCGGCGGCGCTGGTGCTGCCGATCCGCACGGACCGGCGTACGAACGAACTGCTGGGCACCGTGCTGGAACGGCTGGTCGACGTCACCGAGGGCGCCGTCGACCAGCTCAGCGGCGGGCCGGCCGCCGATCTGCTGGACAGGGCGCGGGACCTGGACCAGGCGCTGGGCGATCTGCGCGGCGCCACCCAGCCGCTCACCCACCCGATCACGCCGCTGCGGGCGCGCCGGAACACGGCCCAGTACGTGGTGGCGCTGCTGGAGACGTGCGCCTATCACGCACGGTCCCTGGCCGCGACGGCCGAGCTGCTGCCCACCCACCCGTCGATCGCGGCCGACCCGCGGCTGCGCGGGGCGGTACGGCGCACGGTGCGCAACATCGAGGCGATCGCGGCGCGCGTCGCCGACGAGGACGCCAGGACCGAGGTGGAGACCGGGCCCAGCATCGCCTCGCTGCTGGAGTTCGAGCCGGGCGGGGTGCCGCGGTACGGCCGGATCACCGGACGCGTCCTGCGGCACCTGGAGCGGCTGGACGAGGCCGTGATGGGCCTCGCCCGGCCGTTGGGTGTGCCCGTCACGACGCCGAAGCGGTGACGGGTCAGAAGTCGGTCGGCATGCCGCTCACCTCGGCGATGCCGCGCAGTTCCTCGTTCTGCCGGTGGCGTTCCTTCAGGTAGTCGGCGATCTCGCCCAGGCGCTCGGGGTCGGAGGCGGTGACCGCGTCCGTGACGACGCGGACGGGGCCGGTCTCGTCGGTGCTGATCTCGACGACCTCGTTGTCGAGCCGGCCGGTGACGGCGGTGGCGATGACCAGGGCGGCCTCGTCCCGGATCTCCTGGGGCAGTGCCTCGGCGTTGTCGCCGTCCAGGGAGAAGTCGATGGTGGGCATCTGGTGTTCGTCGATCGCCTGGAGGACCGGTTCCACCACGCTGAGCAGCAGCTGGTAGTCGTCGGTCTCCATGCGGAAGCGCAGCAGATCCAGGTAGACGTCCACGGGACGTCCGTCCGGCGGAGGAATCTCGTGTTCGTTCATTCGCCCCGTGTTCCCCGTGAGGCGCGGCTCAGACCTCGGCTCAGACCCTGCGCCAGCGGGCCAGGGCGAACGAGAACACGCCGAACAGCACCAGCCCCGCGGCGACGCAGGCCAGCAGCCACGGTCCCAGGGGGGTGCCGGCGAAGGAGCGCAGGGTGTCGTCCAGGCCCTTGGCCTTGTCGGGTTCGTAGTCGACCGCGGCCTGCACGGCGAAGGCGCCGGCCGCCGCGAAGACGATTCCGCGGGCCGCTCCGCCGCCGACGCCGGTGATGTCGACCAGTCGCCGCACCCTCGGGCTCAGCTCGCCGAGCTTCAGCTTCTTGTGGTAGCTGCGGCGCACCGCCTGGACGGCGATCACCACCCCGGCGACGACTATCGCGACCCCGGCCACGCCCACGGTCCACCGTCCGGCGGGCATCTCGAGCACCTTGGCCGTGACGTCCCGGGACTGCCGGTCGCCGGCTCCGCCGCCGCTGCCGCGGGAGCCGGCCGCGAAGGCCAGCACGGAGTAGGCGACGAACGAGTAGAAGACGCAGCGGGCGGCGGCGGGCACGCGCTTCTTCGCGCTACGGCCGTCCTTGCCGACGGCGCCGAACAGCGCCTCGGACAGCCGCCACAGCGCCATGCCGACGAGTCCGGCGCCCAGTGCCCACAGCAGCACGGCGCCGAACGGCTTGTCCGACAGCTCGGCCAGGGCACCACCGCGGTCGGCCTGCCGCTGCCCGTCGCCGAAGGCGATCCGCAGGGCCAGCAGCCCCACCAGCAGGTAGATGACGCCGCGGGCGGTCAGTCCCGCCCGTGCGGCCCCCTCGGCGGCCGATCCGTTGGCCGCCCGCCGGGCGCTTCCGCGGCCGGTGCGTGTCAGAACACTCATGCGAGCCTCCCCTCCGGGACTCCGCATGCCCCGCCTTCTCCCCTGCACACGGGGCACTTTCGCGCCGGTGCGCGCACGCCCGCTCAGCTCCGGCGCAGGCGGCTGCCCCGCGCGGCCCGGCCCGAGGACGTGGAGGTGTTCCAGGGCGTCCAGGACCACCCTGTGGTCGTGCCAGGCGATCCAGCGGCCCGCCTCGCGGCCCAGGGCGTCCAGTGCCTTGTGCTGGGCTCGCGCAGCGGGCGGTCGGCGTGTGCGGAGACCATCGTGTTGGAGCGCTGGGAGGCGCGCTGCATCAGCGCGAACGCCGTCTCCGCGTCGGGCAGCGCGTACCGCTCCCGCAGCATGCGCTGAGCCTGGGAGACCAACGGGTGGACACGGGCCCGGGCCCGCAGGTCGCGCAGTTGCGCGCGCAGCCGTTCCCCCTCTTCGCGCGGCGGCTCCGGCTCTCCCGGGTCCACCCGCTCACCCGCCCCGTGATCGGCCGCCGTCATGACATTCCTCCGCCTTCGTTCCCCGGACATGCGTCTGCCCCGTATGCCGTGTACCGGCATACGGGGCGGCACGCCGGCGAGCCGGCGCGGCAGGGCAGGGTGAGGCGTCAGGATCCGTCTCCACGCTCCCCGGGAGGGTCCCGGCGGAGCGGTCCGGCCGTCCTCACACCGTCGTGCGCCGGCGGACCGGGCGCTGGCCCATCGCCTCGTCGCGCACGCGGGCGCAGCTGCGGCTGATGAGCCGCGAGACGTGCATCTGCGAGATGCCCAGGCGGTCGGCTATACGGCTCTGCGTCATGTCCTCGAAGAAGCGCATGTAGAGGATGGCCCGCTCCCGTTCGGGCAGCCTGCGCAGGCCCTCCTTGGCGGACTCGCGGTCGATCACGGTGTCGTACGAGGCGTCGGCCGCGCCGAGGGTGTCCGCGAGGCTGTAGCCGTCGTCGCCGGCCGAGAGCTCGGCGTCCAGCGAGAGGGTGCTGAAGCTCTCCAGCGCCTCCATCCCGGCGCTGACCTCGTCCTCGGTGAGCCCCGTGTGGGCGGCGACGTCGGCGACCGACGGTTCGGGGCTGCCCGGGCTCTGCGTGAGCTCGCGTCGGGCCACCCGCACCTTGTTGCGCAGTTCCTGGACCCGGCGGGGCACGCGCAGCGCCCACATCCGGTCCCGGAAGTGCCGCTTGACCTCGCCGGTGATGGTGGGGACGGCGTAGCTCTCGAAGGCACCGCGCTCCGGGTCGAAGCGGTCGATGGCCTTCACCAGCCCGAGTGCCGCGACCTGGCGCAGGTCCTCGATGGACTCGCCGCGGTCCCGGAAGCGGCCGGCGATCCGGTGGGCCATGGGCAGCCAGGCCGTGACGAGTTCGTCGCGGACGGCATCCCGTTCGGGCCCGTCCTCCAGCGCCGACAGCCGCGCGAACAGCGCGGCTGTGTCCGGCGCGTCGTCGTGCCGGCGCCGGGGGGCGTCGGCAGGGGCGGCGGAGGCGTGCGTGGGCTCGGGGGTACCGGGACGGATGGTGGGCGTTTCAATGAGCATGCGGATTCGCTCCTGAACGGTGGTCTCAGGGGAACTTTCCGCGGAAGCGGCACTGTCCGGGTCTCCACCCGGAGGGGCCGGAGCAGTCATACCGCTCCCGCTGCTGCGCCTCCGGTCCGAAGCACGAACTTGCGACTGCCCCCGCCCCGGTGGAACAAACTCCGCTTTTCGAAAAGTACTCAGGACAGCGGAACGACGACCGTGATGCGCTTGCCTCCGGACGGAAGATCTGCCACGCGCACGTCGCGCGCCAGCCGGCAGACGATGGGCCAGCCGTGGCCGCCGACGCGCCGGCGGCCCTGCGGGTCGGTCGGCGCGACGGCCACCGGCAGCTCGGCGCTGCGGTCGCACACCGAGAGGCGGACGCCGGGACCGACCACGTCGACCTGGAAGTCGGTGATGCCGCCTCCGTGCAGGATCGCGTTGGTGGTCAGTTCCGAGGCGACGAGCACGGCGTCCGACAGGGCTCCCGCGTCGCACGGCTTGTGGTCGGTTCGGCAGCATTCGGTGACCACGCGTTCCACCGTGCTGCGTGCCTCGGCGGGTTTGCACGGCGATGACGGCCGGCGTCGGACCGATGGGGTGGTGTGCCTGTCGTACATCCGTCAGCTCCCTGGTCGGTGACATGGGCGGGACGGCCGGACCCGCGCGGTGCGCCCGCGGCGGGGTCGTGCTTTCCGGCTGACCTCTGACCGCACCCCCAAACCTTCGGCCCTCCATACGGCCCAACGGCCATCCGGGCGCCGTGCGGGGGTACGCGGAGTGCATGACGGATGTTGTGGACTCGGACGAACTGCTGCGCCGCATGCACCGCGCGAGGGCCTGCGCGATGGAGCAGGAGCGGACGTGGCGGGCGCGAAGGGAAGAGCTGCGGACGACCGACCCGGAGGCCTCCCAGGAGGCGGCCGTCCGGACGGTGGCCTACGAGGCAGTTCTGCGGGTGCTGGACGAGGTACTGACCCCGGGCCGCCACACGGGCTCCGGCTGAACGGGCCGGGACACGGGGGGCCTGCGGCCTGTGCGGACCGCGCCCCGTACAGGCCGTGGGCCCCCGGCCGGCCATGGGCACACAGGCCGCGGGCCCCCAGGCCACGGGCACAGGGCCGGCAGGCCGGCGGCGGATTGACGAGGGGCCCGGCCGGCAAACCGGGGCGGCATGACTGTCGACCACACCTGTGCGCCCGTCCTGGAAGCCCTCGTCGAGTACCGCCGCGAGGGACGGCCGGCGTTCACGCCGCCCGGGCACAAACAGGCGCGCGGTGCCGATCCGGCGGTGCGTGAGGTGCTGGGCGACGCCGTCTTCCTCGGCGACGTCCTGGCGAGGCGGGAGATCATGGGCGGTGCGCTGGACCTGGTGGCCGAGGTCCGGGCGGCCGTCGAGGAGATCGACGGGATGCACGTCAACGACCGGGACGACTTCTGCGGCCCGGGGCTGGCCCACGGCTTCGACCCGTTGCCCGTCGTCATCGACCTCGACGGGCTCGGGGTGTCCGGCTACCGGGCGGCGGACTGGCTGCGCGAACACCGCAGCGTCGTCGCGCACCTGGCGACCACCGCCGCATCGGCGTCCAGATCACCCACGGCGACGACCGGGAGACCGCCGGCGAGCTGCTCGCCGCGCTCAAGGACCTCGCCCGGGCGGCGCCGGGCCTGGACGCCGCGCCGCGCGTCGAGGTGCCGCCGCCGTCGGAGCTGCGGATGCCGCAGGTGATGCTGCCCCGGGACGCGTTCTTCGGGCCGGCCGAGGCCGTACCGCTCGACCGGGCGGCCGGGCGCGTGGCCGCGGAGATGATCACGCCGTATCCGCCCGGTGTCCCGGCGGTCCTGCCGGGCGAGCGGCTGACCGGGCCCGTGCTGCGGTACCTGCGCAGTGGTCTGGACGCGGGGATGTTCCTGCCGGACCCGAGCGACCCGTCGCTGGGCGCTGTCAGGGTCGTCGCGGCGGACGCCGGGTGACGGCTCGTCGCCGTGGGTGACGGTCCAGTGAAACAGGTCACGTGCCCCGGTTCCGGGTTCCCGGAACCTCGGAAGATGGTTTAGCGTTCACCCATACGTGGCGACGGAGTCGACGGACATGTCCTTCGTACGTCACCGCTTACGGCCCTGGCTGGCTTCCCCCGTCCAGCCAGGGCTTTTTCATACCCCGGCACCGCATCCTCCGGACCGGCACGGAATTCCTGCGGGATTCGTCGTCCGTCGAGGTGCTCAGGGCGGCGGCAGCGGCTGAAATGGTGCCTAGGGAAAGCACCGGAACCGAATCGTCGGCGAGGAGCCCCAGGTCATGACCAAAGCGATCAAACTGCTCACCGCCCTCCCCCCGCACCAGCGCGGCCGCCTCACGGCACTCGCCCACGAGGTCTCCTTCCCGGAGGACACCCGCATCTTCGAGGCCGGAGACAGGGCCGACCGCTTCTGGGTCATCCGGTCCGGCGCGGTCTCCCTGACCCAGCAGGTGACGTCCCTGCAACGGGTGACGGTCGCCAGCCTGGGCGTCGGCGACCTGCTCGGCTGGTCCTGGCTGTTCCCGCCGTACGAGTGGGACTTCGGCGCCGAGGCCTTCAGCCCGGTGCGCGCCTACGAGTTCGACGCGGCGGCGGTCCTCGCCCTGTGCGAGGAGGACCCGCAGCTCGGGATCGTGCTGGTGCGGACGGTGGCCGAGATCCTCGCGCACCGGCTGGAGGCCACCCGGGGCCGGCTCATGGAGCACGCCGCGCTGCGGGGACGCGGCGCGCTGTGACGCGGCGTCAGACGCGGTAGCGGCGCAGCGCCGGTACGGCGGCGGCCAGGGCCAGCATCACCACGACGACGAGCAGCCCCCCGCCCGCGACCGCCTGCCGTGCGCCGAAGGCCGAACCCGCGCCGCCGTGCAGGACGTCTGCCAGACGGGGGCCGCCGGCGACGACCACCGTGAAGACGCCCTGCATGCGCCCGCGCATCTCGTCGGTCGCGGCGGACAGCAGGATCGCCCCGCGGAACACCATGGAGACCATGTCGGCGATTCCGGCGACGGCGAGGAAGGCCACCGCGAGCCACAGGCTGCCGCTCAGCCCGAACCCGGTGATGGCCGCCCCCCAGACGACGACCGCGCCGATCACCATCCAGCCGTGCCGGCGTGCCCGGGAGAAGGTGCCGGAGAACAGCCCCCCGGCCACCGCGCCGATCGGGATGGCCGCGAACAGCAGCCCGAGGGCGAGCCCTTCTCCCCAGGGCGCGTACGTCTCGGCGGCGAGCTGCGGGAACAGCGCGCGGGGCATGCCGAGGACCATGGCGACGATGTCGGCCAGGAAGGAGAGCAGCAGCACCTTGTGCCCGGCGATGTAGCGGAAGCCGGCCACGACCTCGCGGACGCCCGCGCGCCGGACGGCCGTGCCCGCGAGCGGCGGCAGGGCGGGCAGCTTGTAGACCGCCCACACCGTGACGCACAGGGCCAGCGCGTCGACGAGGTACAGCTCGGGCAGGCCGACGACGGGGATGAGGGCGCCGGCGAGCAGCGGTCCGACCACCTGGCCGGTCTGCATGACGGTCGAGCCGAGCGCGTTGGCCGCGGCGAGTTCGCCCTCGGGGACCAGGCGGGCGATGGAGGCATTGCGGGCCGGGGCGTTGAGGCCCCAGAAGGCCTGTTGCAGCGCGAGCAGGAGCATCAGGACGGCCACCGACTCCAGACCGCTGACGGCCTGCAGCCAGAACAGCAGCGAGGTGACGGCGATGCCGGTGTTGGTGATCAGCAGCAGCTTGCGGCGGTCCATGGTGTCGGCGACCGCGCCGCCCCACAGCGCGAACACGATCAGCGGCAGCAGTCCGGCGAGGCTCGCGGCGCCGACCCAGGCGGAGGAGCCGGTGATGTCGTAGATCTGCTTCGGCACGGCGACGGCGGTGAGCTGGCTGCCGACGGCCGTGACGATCGTCGAGGACCACAGCCTGCGGTAGGGGGGACGGCGCAGGGGACGGGTGTCCATGGCCCAGCGGCGCCAGCCGCGCCGCCGGTCCCCGTCCGCGGCGGGGGCCCGGTCCGGGGCGGAGGCCTCGTCCGGGGATTCGGTACTGCTCTCGCTCGTGTCCACGCGCTTCCTACGTGCTCGTTACATCTTTCGTTTGTGCGAGCCTCACTATCGCAGCCCTGTTCGGATGCGCCCGAACCGCGTGGCCGGCCCGGGCGCCGGCCGTGCTCAGGCGCCGGCGACGAGGGTCAGGCCGAGCACGATCATGGTGGCGGCGACCAGTCCGTCCAGGACGCGCCAGGCGACGGGCCGGGACAGGAAGCGGCCGAGGTGGCGGGCGCCGAAACCGAGCGCGGCGAACCAGCACAGGCTGGCGAAGGCGGCACCCAGACCGAAGGTCCAGCGCAGCGGGCCGCGGTCGGCGGCGACGGAGCCCAGCAGGAACACGGTGTCGAGGTAGACGTGCGGATTGAGCCAGGTCAGCGCCAGGCAGGTGAGTACCGCCCGCCGCCGCGAGCCGGCCGCGTCGCCCTCCGCCCGCAGCGCCCCGGCCGGCCGGAACACGCGCCGGGCGGCCAGGGCGCCGTAACAGAGCAGGAAGGCTCCCCCGGCCCAGGCGACAACGGTCAGCGCGTCCGGCCAGGCCACCACCACCGCACCGACCCCGCCGACGCCGAGGGCGATGAGGACGGCGTCGGACAGGGCGCAGATGCCGACCACGGCGAGGACGGCGTCGCGGCGGATCCCCTGGCGCAGCACGAACGCGTTCTGGGCCCCGATGGCGACGATGAGCGAGAGGCCGGTGCCGAAGCCGGCGGCCGCGGCGGACAGTGCGTTGGTCATGCCCTTGACGCTAAGCGGGATGATCACTGTCCGTACAGCTAAACATTCTTACGTATCCTTAGCGTTCCTGATGAAGAGGAGGGCCGAGGTGGCAACGGGGACGACGGCGGTGCTCGCGGATCTGCCGCTGGACCAGGTGCGCACCCTGCTGGCCGTGGTGGACGAGGGCACGTTCGACGCGGCCGCCGCCGCGCTGCACGTGACGCCGTCCGCGGTCAGTCAGCGGGTGAAGGCGCTGGAGCAGCGCACCGGGCGCGTGCTGCTGCTGCGCACCAAGCCGGTGCGGCCCACGGAGTCCGGGGCGGTGCTGGTGCGGCTGGCCCGGCAGGTGACCCGGCTGGAGCGGGACGCGTACGCGGAGCTGGGGCTGAGCGGTGCCGGGGAGCCGACCCGGGTCTCGGTGGCCGTCAACGCCGACTCGCTCGCGACCTGGTTCCTCGGCGCCCTCACGCGGGTGTCCCAGGAGCTCCGGCTCTGCTTCGAGCTGCGCCGCGAGGACGAGGACCACACGTCGGCCCTGCTGCGGGAGGGCGTGGTGATGGCCGCGGTGACCTCCTCCCCCGATCCGGTGCCGGGCTGCACCGTCCGGTCCCTGGGCCGGATGCGCTACCGGCCCTGCGCGGCCCCCGACTTCCTTGCCCGGCACCTGGACGGGCCGCTGCGCGAGGTGCTCGCCGAGGCGCCGGTGGTGGTCTTCGACCGGCGGGACGACTTCCAGGACGCCTTCGTGCGGCGGCTCGGGCGGGACGGCGCCGGCGCGGCGCGGCATTACGTGCCGACCTCGGAGGGCTTCGTGGAGGCGGTCGCCGCCGGGCTGGGCTGGGGCATGGTGCCGGAACCGCAGGCGGATCCGCTGCTGCGGGCCGGCCGTCTCGTCGACTTCGCACCGGATCTGGCCGTCGACGTCCCGCTGTACTGGCAGCAGTGGAAGCTCGATTCCCCGGCGCTGGCGACGGTGGCCGACGCGGTGGTGACGGCGGCGGCCGAAACGCTGCGGAGCTGAGTGCCCGACAGGACCCGGGCAATCCCGCCGGTTTCACTCCGCTGTCGACAGGTCACCCGAAACGGAGTAAGGGATTCACGAGGGCACGACTCGATTCGATCGCAGGTGACTTTTGATGGACAACTGGCGCGAGCACGCCGCGTGCCGCACGGAGGACCCCGACCTGTTCTTCCCGATCGGCACCACCGGCCCGGCCCTGTTGCAGACCGAGCAGGCGAAGGCGGTCTGCCGGCACTGCCCGGTCCAGGAGCAGTGCCTGCAGTGGGCGCTCGACACGGGACAGTCCCTCGGCGTCTGGGGCGGGACCAGCGAGACGGAGCGCCGTGCGCTCAAGCGCCGCGCGGCGGCACGCCGGCGCTCCGGGTGAGCGCGGGCCCTCAGCGGCCCGTCGGCGCAACGAGCCCCAGGGGCGTTCCTGGCGCCCCGCTGCGCTCCGTGCCTCCTCGATGACCCGGGGGCGGTCCAGCACATCGGCCGGGCGTCGGCCGCCGGCGGCTCGTGGTCCGGGCCGTCGGCCGCCGGCGGCTCGTGGTCCGGGCCGCGGCCCGTCTCCCGGCCGGTGAGCACCCGGGGCCGCACGCCGCGGCCCTTGTCGTGCGGCAGATGCCCGTAGTCGTGCGCCAGGTGGGCCGCCCGCACCCGTACGGCCGGTCCGCCCGCCTTTCCTCCACGTCGAGAGGGCCGGGGGACAGACCGGGCATGGCTCGGCCGTCCGGAAGGAGCGCCGCGGACTCGGGTGCGTTCAGGCGGTCTGCCGGGCGGCGGCCCGGCCCGCCGCCCGCCCGGAGAACAGGCACCCGCCGAGGAAGGTGCCCTCCAGGGCGTTGTAGCCGTGTACCCCGCCGCCGCCGAAGCCGGCCACCTCGCCCGCCGCGTAGAGCCCTTCGACCGGCGTGCCGTCGACGCCGAGGGCGCGGGAGTCGAGGTCGGTCTGGATGCCGCCGAGGGTCTTGCGGGTGAGGATGTGCAGCTTGACCCCGATCAGCGGGCCCGCCTCCGGGTCGAGGATGCGGTGCGGTGTCGCGACCCGGCCGAGGCGGTCGCCGATGTAGCGGCGGGCGTTGCGGATGCCCTGCACCTGGGCGTCCTTGGCGTACGGGTTGGCCATCTGGAGGTCCCGGGCCTCGATCTGGCGCCGGATCGCGGCGGCGTCCAGGAGCGGCTTGTCGGTGAGGCCGTTCATCCGGTCGACCAGCTGCTCCAGGTCCGGCGCGGTCACGAAGTCGGCGCCCTCGCGCAGGAAGGCGTCCACCGGACCGGGGGCGCCCTTGCCGAGGACGCGTTCGCGCAGGAACCCCGCGCGGTCCTTGGCGGTGATGTCCGGGTTCTGCTCGGAGCCGGAGAGGGCGAACTCCTTCTCGATGATCTTCTGGGTGAGGATGAACCAGGAGTGGTCATGGCCCGCGAGGTCCTCGGCGGTGCGCAGGTGCCTGAGCGTGCCGAGGGTGTCGTAGCCGGGCAGGTACGGCGAGGGCAGGCGGCGGCCGAGGGCGTCGAACCACATCGACGACGGGCCGGGCAGGATGCGGATGCCGTGGCCGGGCCAGATCGGGTCCCAGTTGCGCAGGCCCTCGGTGTAGTGCCACATCCGGTCGCGGTTGACCAGGCGGACGCCCGCCTCGGCGCTGATGTCCAGCATGCGCCCGTCGACGTAGGCGGGGACGCCGGTGACCATCTCGGCGGGCGGCGTGCCGAGGCGCGCGGGCCAGTGGCGGCGCACGATGTCGTGGTCGGCGCCGATGCCGCCGGAGGTGACGATCACGGCCTGGGCGGTGAGTTCGAAGTCGCCGGCCGCGTCGCGGCGGGAGGCCACGCCGCGGGGCGAGGTGTCCTCGGCGAGGACCGTGCCGCGCACTCCGCGCGCGGTGCCGCCCTCGACGACCAGGTGGTCGACGCGATGACGGTGGTGGAAGGTGAGCAGACCGTCCCGCGCGGCCTGCTGCGCGTACCGCACGAACGGCTCGACGACTCCGGTGCCGGTGCCCCAGGCGATGTGGAAGCGGGGCACCGAGTTGCCGTGCCCGCCGGCCGTGAGATCGCCGCGCTCGGCCCAGCCGACGGTGGGCAGGAAGGTGATGCCGTGCCCGGCCAGCCAGGACCGCTTCTCCCCCGCCGCCCACTCGACGTACGCCCTCGCCCAGCGCACCGCCCAGGAGTCCTCGTCCTCGGTCCGGTCGAAGCCGGCGCTGCCCTGCCAGTCGCTCCAGGCCAGGTCGAAGGAGTCCTTGACGCCGAGGCGCCGCTGCTCCGGGGAGTCCACGAGGAAGAGGCCGCCGAAGGACCAGAAGGCCTGCCCTCCGAGGTTGGCGGCGTTCTCCTGGTCGACCAGCGCGACCCTGCGGCCCCGGCTGGTCAGCTCGTGGGCCGCGGCCAGGCCCGCGAGGCCCGCTCCGACCACGATGACGTCGGCGTCCATGGCGACCGTCCCTTCCTCGTCCGTGTTGTCACGGCGTGTTGTCGGTGTTGTCTGTGCTGTTGCCGGGGCTGTCAGGGGTGCTGCTTCCGTCGGTGAGCAGCGCGGTGAGCAGCTGTCCCAGCCAGCCGCGCGCGTGCTCGGCGTCCCGGTCGAGCAGCAGTTGGGTGGTGACGCCGTCGTAGGCGGCGACCACGGCGTGCGCGGCGGCCTCGGCGTCGCCCAGCACGGCGGGCAGCGGTGTGTGGGCGTGTGCCCGGGCGAGGCGGTCGGCGATCGCGCGGCGCAGTCGCGCCCGGTGTTCCAGGAGGGTCCGTGCCACGTCCGGGCGACGGGCGGCGTGCACCAGGAAGTCCGTCTTGACCAGGAGCCAGTCCCGGTCCAGCAGCAGTACCTCGGTGACGCGCTCCACCGCGGCCCGTACGTCCAGGTCCGGTCCGTCGAGGGCGAGGGCGCCGGACACCTGGTCCGCGATCAGGTCGGCCCGTTCGCGGTAGAGGGCGAAGAACAGCTCGTCGAGGCTGGCGAAGTTGGAGTAGAAGGCGCCCCGGCTGTAGCCCGCGGCCTCGCAGACCTCCTCGATCGGGACCCGGCCGAAGCCCTTGGCGGCGAACACCGCGAACGCCGCCTCCAGCAGGTCGGCGCGGGTCCGCGCGCGCCGCCTGGTCATGCGCCCGGGGGCCTGCCCCACCGGCATGTCCGCACCGCCTCTCCGCTGTTCGATACGCGAATGTATCGAATACATCGGTGTATCGAAAGGGCGGAAGCACTCGACGTGCCTCGCCCGGGACGCCTCCTCCTTTGCCGCGCCCCTGTGCTGCGCATCGGGCTCCCGCGGCACATGGTGGTGGGACATGCCGGGCCGTTCGGGAGAGTCCGCGCCGGCGGACAGTGCCCGGGCCCGGACACGAGCGGCGACGTGTCGCCACCAGTGCCTCTGACATGGAGTCGGACATGACCACACCTATGGATCTGCTGATCGTCACCTCGGAAGTCGCCACCGACCGCCCCGTGGAGGAGGGTGACCTGTCGCTGGCCCTCGCGGGGGCGGAGCTCATCGACCTGATCGACGCCGGAGCCGTCACCCTGGACGGTGACCGCATCGTGCCCGGTCCGCCGTGGACCTTGGAGGACCGCCTGCTGGACATGGCCGAGTCGTCGCTCGACCGGCAGGCGCCGTACGAGTCCGTCGAGGACTGGCTGTGGCGCCGGGGCCGTGGCCTGTCCGAGGCCTATCGCGCCGCGCTGGAGACGGAGGGGCAGCTCACCCGGCCACGACACGGCCGGCTGCGCCGCAGGTCCGCCCCGACGGCGTCGGCCGACTCACCGGCCCGGCGCCATGCGGCCGAGCGCTGGGCGTCGGGCGAGCCCGTCCTGGCCGGCCTCGCCTCCGCCGTGGGGGTCCACGACGAGCCGGCCGTCGACTTCGAAGGCCCGGGCGCCGATGCGCTCGAGACCGTTCTGGCCGCCGTCGGCGACGCGGTGACGGAACTCGCAGGGGTAAGGCAACAGCGGCAGATCGAAGAGGCGGCCTTCGACAACATCTGGCGAGCGCCGTGACGAGAACGTGGGGCTCGTGAGGCCGCAAGCGGGCGAGTGATCAGACCCGGGGCGAGACGGGGCGTTCGATGGCGATCATGGCGGCGTCGTCGTCCAGGTGTCCGCCGGCGTAGTGCAGCAGGTCGTTGCGGAGGTGGTCGAGGAAGGTGTCGGGGTCGCTGTCGGTCCAGCCGGTGAGGCGTTCGGCGAGCGGGTAGAAGGTGCCGG
>NZ_JBIWKU010000022.1:0-34667 GCF_044765825.1 Streptomyces flaveolus
AGTCACCGCCGCCCACATCGCCGGCATCCTCACCCTCCCCGACGCCTGCACCCTCGTCGCCACCCGCGCACGACTCATGCAAACCGCCCCCCACGACGGCCCCATGGTCGCCCTCCAGGCCACCGAAGAAGAAGTCCTCCCCCACCTCCAGGGCCGCACCCACCAAGTCTCCATCGCCGCCCTCAACGGACCCCGCTCCACCGTCATCGCCGGCGACGACGAAGCCGTCGAAGACATCACCCGCCACTTCGAAGACCAAGGCCGCAAAACCAAGTGGCTCAACGTCTCCCACGCCTTCCACTCCCCCCACATGGAAAGCGTCCTCGACGAATTCACCACCACCCTCCACCACATCACCTTCCACCCACCCACCATCCCCGTCATCAGCAACCTCACCGGCGAACTCGCCACCGACGACATCCAGACCCCCCACTACTGGGCCCAGCACATCCGCAACACCGTCCGCTTCGCCCACGGCATCACCACCCTCAACACCCTGGGCACCACCACCTACCTCGAACTCGGCCCCGACGGCACCGCCGCCGCCATGACCACCACCTGCCTCCCCGAGGACACCCAGGCCCACGTCGTCCCCGCCCAGCGCAAGGACCGGCCCGAAGCCCTCGCCCTCACGCAGGCCGTCGCCCGCCTCCACACCCAGGGCCGGACCGTCGACTGGTCCGCCCTGTTCGCCCCGAGCCGGGCCACCGCGGCTCCCCTGCCGACCTACGCCTTCCAGCACCAGCGCTACTGGCTGCCCGCGACGTCCGGGGCCCGGACGGAGACCGGCATCGTCGCGGCGGGGCTCACGCCCGCCGACCACGCATGGCTGACGGCGGTGGCGACGCTTCCCGACAACGACGGTCACCTGCTCAGCGGGCGCCTCTCGCCGCGCACGCACCCCTGGCTCGCCGACCACGCGGTGTTCGGCGGAACGCTCGTGCCCGGCACCGGCCTGGTGGACGTGGCACTCGCGGCCGCGCGGGCCGTGGGGGCCACACGGGTGCGCGAGTTGACCCTGGCCAAGCCGCTCATGGCGGACACGGCGGTGCGACTGCAGGTTCGCGTCGAGGGTCCCGACGAGCACGGGCACCGCGCCCTCGCGGTCTACAGCCAGCTCGAGGACACGCCCGACCCGGGCACGTGGCAGCTCAACGCGACCGGTGAGGTCGCCGACGCCACGGCCGCGGACGACGGCGTGCAGGCCGCGCCGGAGCTGACCGGCTGGCCAGTCCCGGACACCGACCCGGTCGACCTCGGCGGCTTCTACGAGGGCCTGGACGCGCAGGGCTTCACGTACGGTCCGGCTTTCCGCGCCCTGGAGGAACTGCGCACCCGGGGCAGGGTGGCGTACGGGCGCGTCGTGCTGCCGGAGGCCGCGGGCACGACCGAGGGCTACGGAGTGCATCCGGCGCTCCTCGACAGCGCGCTGCACGTGCTCGCCGGGATCACGTCGGCGGACGACCGGCCGCAGGGCGACGCGGTGGTCCTGCCGTTCGCGTGGTCGGACGTGGAGCTGTACGCGACCGGAAGCACCGAGCTCCGGGTGCGGATCGAGCTGCTGGAGCCCGAGGACCGGGCTCCGGTGGCGTCCGTCCTGGTGACGGACGCCGAGGGCGCGCCGGTGCTGCGAGCCCGTGCGCTCAGGATGCAGCGGGCGACGGCACAGCAACTGCGGGCCGCCCAGGACGCCGGGGCGGAGCACCTGTACCGACTGGACTTCCAGCGGATACGCCTGGAGAGGGACGCGCAGCCCGAAACCGGCGGAGAGGGGCTGCTGGTGCTCGGCGACGGGACCGTCGCCGAGGCGCTCGGGGTGACGGCTGCCGAGGAGCTCGCCGAGGGTGCCGCGCCGCGCCGCCTCGTCGTGGACCTGACGGCGGACAGGACCGGTGACCCGGCCGCTGACGCGCGGGACTCGGCGGTGGACGCGCTCGCGCTCGTCCAGCGGGTCCTGGCCGACGAACACCTGCACGGCACCGAGGTGGTGTGGGTGACGCGGGACGCCGTCGCCGCCCGCCCGGAGGACGGAGCGGGCGCCCTCGCGGACGCCGCCGTGTGGGGTCTGGTGCGCACCGCACGGGCCGAGCAGCCGGAGCGGCTGCTGCGCTTGGTCGACGTGGGCACGCAGCCGCTGGATCCCGCGATACTGCACGCCGCGCTGGCCGCCGACGGCGAGCCGGAGCTGGTGCTGCGCGGCGACGGCGGGTACGTCCCGCGCCTGGTACGCGCCCAGGGGGCGGGCACCGCGGTGGCGGTGCCCGCCGGGGACGCGCCGTGGCACCTGACCGTCCGGGAGAAGGGCCGCCTGGACGCGCTCACCGCCGTGCCCGTGGACCGCTCCGCGCCGCTGGGCGCCGGGGAGGTGCGGGTGCGGGTGCGCGCCTCCGGCCTGAACTTCCGTGACGTGCTCAACGCCCTGGACATGGTGCACGCGCCGGAGCTCGGTCTCGAGTTCGCCGGTGACGTCGTGGAGGCCGGCTCGGAGGTGATGCACCTGCGGGTCGGCGACCGCGTGATGGGCCTGTCCGTGGCCACGTTCGGCACCGAGGTGCGTGCCGACGCCCGCGTGGTGGCCCGCATCCCCGAGGGCCTGGGCTATGCGCAGGCCGCGACCGTGCCGCTGGCGTTCCTCACCGCGTACTACGCGCTGACCGATCTGGGCGGACTGCGCGCGGGCGAGAAGGTGCTCGTGCACGCGGCGGCCGGCGGTGTCGGCATGGCCGCCGTCCAGCTGGCCCGGCACCTGGGTGCCGAGGTGTACGGCACGGCGAGCGAGGGCAAGTGGCCGGCGCTGCGCGCCTTGGGCCTCGCGGACGACCGCATCGCCTCCTCGCGCGACACCGGCTTCGCCGAGAAGTGGCACGGCCACGGCATCGGCATCGTCCTGAACGCGCTCACCGGGGAGTTCGTCGACGCCTCGCTGGGGCTGCTCGGCGAGGGCGGCCGGTTCCTCGAGATGGGCAAGACCGACGTCCGCGACGCCGACGAGGTGGCCGCCGTCCACGCCGGGGTCCGCTACCAGGCGTTCGACCTTATCGAGAGCGGCCCGCAGCGGATCCGGGAGATGTTCGCGATCCTCACCGAGCTGCTGGCCGACGGGGCGCTGGCGCCTCTGCCGTACACGGCCTACGACCTGCGGAACGCGCCCGACGCGCTCCGGTACATGGGCCAGGGGCGGCACACCGGCAAGCTGGTGCTCACCGCACCGCGGCCGTTGGATCCGCAGGGCACTGTCCTGATCACCGGGGGCACCGGTGAACTGGGCCGGGCCGTTGCCGAGCGGCTGGTACGCGAACACGGAGTGCGTCACCTGGTGCTGACCGGCCGCCGGGGTCCGGACGCTCCCGGCGCCGCCGCAGTGTCCGCGGCCCTGGAGGAGGCGGGCGCGGCCGATGTGCGGATCGTCGCCTGCGACGTGGCGGTCCGCGACCAGGTCGCGGCCGTCCTCGCCGACGTGCCCGACGACCGCCCGTGGACGGCCGTGCTGCATCTGGCCGGGGTGATCGACGACGGCATGGTGGCCGGGCAGAACGCCGAGCGGCTGGCGGCGGTGTTCGGCCCGAAGGTCGACGGCGCGGTGCACCTGCACGAGCTGACCGCCGGCCTGGACCTGGCCGCGTTCGTGCTGTTCTCCTCGGCCGCGGGCACGCTCGGCTCGCCGGGCCAGAGCAACTACGCCGCGGCCAACGCCTTCCTGGACGCGCTCGCCGCACACCGCCGCCACCGGGGACTGCCGGCGGTGAGCCTGTCGTGGGGCCTGTGGGCCCAGCACGGCACCGGCATGACCGCGCACCTGGGCGAGGCCGAGCTGGCCCGGATGCGCCGTCAGGGCGCCCATCCGCTGACGCTCGCCGAGGGTCTCGACCTGCTCGACGCGGCGCTGTGCCGTCCCGAGCCGCACCTGGTTCCGGTGAAGTTCGACCTGGCGGCGCTGGGCCGCGGCGCGGGCGTGCCCGCGCTGCTGCGGGCGCTGGTCCGGCCGCGGGCCGAGCTGCGGCAGGCCGCGCAGTCCTCCGGCGGTGGCACGTCCCTGCGGGACCGGCTCGCCGCGACCGCGGAAGCCGAGCGCGGGCAGGTGCTCACCGAGGCGGTGCGGCGTGAAGTCGCCGTCGTCATGGGCGTGTCCGGGGCGGACGGCGTCGGCGCCGATCAGGAGCTCAAGGAGCTCGGCATCGACTCGCTGATGGCGGTGGAGCTGCGCAAGCGCCTGTCCGACCTGGCCGGTGCCGCGCTCCGCTCCGACCTGGCGTTCAGCCATCCCACACCGCGGGCCATCGCACTGTTCCTGCTCACCGAGGCGTTCGCCGACCTGGGCGCTCCCGCCGGGACGACGTCCGCAAGCCGGGCGGCCGGTCCCGAACTGCCCGCTCTGGCACGGGCCGAAGGCGCCACGGCGTACCCCGCCACGCACGGGCAGCGCCGCCTGTGGTTCATGGAGCACCTGCACCCGGGCTCCGCGCAGTACAACTGCGTACTCCGGCAGCACACCGCCCGGCCCCTCGACCCGGAGGTCCTGGCCCGCGCCGTGGCCTGGGTGGTGGACCGGCATGAGTCTCTGCGCACCACGCTGCGCGCCGAGGGCGGCGACGTCGTACAGGTCGTGCACCCGTCCCTGACGGTGCCGCTGGTGCACGAAGACCTGTCGCACGCCGACGAGGAAGCTGTGGCGGCGCGCCTGCGCGAGGAGGAGCAGACCCCGTTCACGGTGGACGGCGGGACGCTGCTGCGGGGCCTGGTCCTGACCCTGCCCGGCGGCGGGCAGCTGCTCTGCTTCGTGCTGCACCACGCGATCACGGACGGCTGGTCGTCGGGCATCTTCCTGCACGACCTGTACGAGGCCTACCACGCGCTGCGCGACGGCCGTGATCCGCAGCGGCCCGCGGTGGAGCACCAGGTGGGTGACTACGCGCTGTGGGAGGACCGCTGGGTGCGTGAGGGCCGCTTCGCGCCCGCGCTGGACTTCTTCGGCAGGGAACTGGCGGGCGTGCCGCGTCTGGAGTTCCCGCCCGGCCCGCCGGGCGCTTCGGACAGCGGTGCCGACGGTGACGCCGTGTACTTCACGGTGCCGGCCGGCCTGCGCGACGCCGTGGAGAGGCTGGCCACCGCCGCGAACGTCACCCCGTACACGGTGCTCGTGACCGCCTACGCGGTGCTCCTGGAGCGCTACTGCGGCCAGGACGACTTCGCGGTCGGCACGGTGTGGGGCAACCGGCAGGTGCCCGGCACGGCCAACCTCGCCGGGTTCCTGGCGAACACGCTGCCGCTTCGCTGCGACCTGAGCGGCGATCCGACGTTCACAGGGCTGCTGGCCGCGATGCGGTCGCGGGTCCTGGGCGCCCTGGAGCACCAGAGCGTGCCGCTCACGGAGATCGTGCGGACGGCCGCCGGTGAGCGCACCGGCGAGGAGAACCCGTTCTTCCGCGCCGCGTTCAACTACATCAGCGCATCCGCGCCGGCCCTCGGGGAGGGCGAGGACGCGTGGACGCGCCCCGCCACGGGCAGCGCGCTCGGCAACGTCCGCGGCGCCGCGAAGTTCGAGCTGGGCCTGACGCTGGTCTCCGACGAGACGGGGCTGCGGGGCGAGCTCGAGTTCCAGTCCCACGTCCTGGGCCGGGCGGCGGCGCAGCGGATGACGGAGAACTTCACCGCGCTGCTGGACTCGGTGGTGCGGGACCCGAACACTCCCCTGGCACGGCTGGAGGCACTCGGGCAGAGCGAGCTGGCCTCGCTCCGGGAACGGGCCGGGACGGTCACGCCCGAGCTGACCGACCCGCGCACCGCCCTGGAGAGGATCCTCGACCAGGCCCGCTCCACCCCGGACGCGGTGGCCCTGGTGCACGGCGAACACCGCCTGACCTACCGAGAGTTGGTGTACCGCGCGGGCTCGGTGGCGCAGCGTCTGGGAGCCCACGAGGTCGGTGCGGACGTCCTGGTGGGCGTGCACGCGCCGCGCTCTGCGGCGTTCGTGGTGCTCGCCCTGGGCGTGTGGCTGGCCGGAGGCGCGTACGTGCCGATCGACCCGGCGTACCCGGCGTCGCGCATCGACCACATGGTGCGGGACAGCGGCATGCGGGTCGTCCTGACCACCCCCGGCCATCCGCTGGCCGTCGACGCCGACGGCCTGGAGGTGCTGTCCGTCGACGCCGTCACGTCGCCGGGTGCGGACGCCGAGATACCGGATGCGCTGCCGGCCCTGTCGGACCTGGCCTACGCCATCTACACCTCCGGTTCCACCGGCACCCCCAAGGGCGTCCTGCTGGAGCACGCCCAGTTCGCCAACTTCTGCACGGCCATGGACGACCGCGTCGGCGGCGGTCCCGGCCACACCTGGCTCGCGGTCACCAGCCCTTCCTTCGACATCTCCACCGTCGAACTGCTGTGGACCCTCACCCGCGGCTACCGGGTGATCGTCGCCGACGGCACGGTGGCCGACTGGGGCCGCTACCGCGACGCCGCGCCCACCCACCTGCAGTGCACCCCGTCCCTGGCCCGCATGCTGCTGGCCGACCGCGACGGCCGTGCCCTCCTCGGCGGCCTGGACCGGCTGCTGGTCGGCGGTGAGGCCCTCGACCGGGCCCTGGCCAAGAAGCTGCTGCGGCACTGCACCGGCCGGATCACCAACATGTACGGGCCCACCGAGACCACCGTGTGGTCCTCCGCCTGGACCCTCGAACCGGGCGTCGTCTCCCTCGGTGAGCCGCTGCACGGCAACCGCCTGTACCTCCTGGACGCGCACCGGCGGCCCGTCCCCCAGGGTGCGCACGGCGAGCTGTGGATCGGCGGCCACGGTGTGGCCCGGGGCTACCACCACCGCCCGGAGCTGACCGGGGAGCGGTTCGCCCCCGACCCGCACAGCCCCGTGCCGGGCGCGCGGATGTACCGCACCGGCGACATCGTCCGCTACCGCCCCGACGGCACCCTGGAGTTCTGCGGGCGCACCGACGCCCAGATCAAGCTCCGCGGCCACCGCATCGAACTCGGCGAGATCGAGTCGGTCGCGGGTGACCACCCGGCCGTGCTGGAGTGCGCCGCGATCGTCCGCGAGGACACCCCCGGCGATCCGGCCCTGTTCCTGTACTGGACACCCGCCGACGGCACCGCCGACGGCTCGGACCTGCGCGCCCATCTGGCCGGCCGGCTGCCCGCGTACATGGTCCCGGCCCGGCTGGTCCGCATGGCGGAGCTGCCCCACACCCCCAACGAGAAGACCGACCGCAACGCTCTCAAGGCCCTTCCCCTGCCCGCGCTCGACTCCGGCGCCGAGGCGACCGGCGACGGCTCTGCCGAGGCCGCGCACGCGACGGACCCGGCGCAGGCGGTGGAGGACGTCGTCGCCCGGGCCTGGCAGGCCGTCCTCGGCCTGCCCCGCGTCGACCGCGACACCGGGTTCTTCGAACTGGGCGGCACGTCCATGTCCGCGCTCAGCGCCCACCAGGCGATCTGCGCGGAGCTGGGCCGCGAGTTCCCGCTGGCCACCGTCTTCCGCCACCCCACCGTGCGCAGACTGGCCGCGCACCTGAGCGGTACCGGGACGTCCACCGGCCCGGCCGCCCGCACGGCCCGGCACGCCTCCGGTGATCCGGCCGAGGACGCCATCGCCGTCGTCGGCCTGGCCTGCCGCCTGCCCGGAGCGCCCGACATCGACTCCTTCTGGCAGGCCCTGCGCGAGGGCCGCGAGCTCATCAGCCGCTTCACCGAGGCCGAACTGCGCGAGGCCGGCGTCCCCGAGGCCCTGCTCACCCATCCCTCGTACGTCAGGGCCAAGGGGTACGTCGAGGACGTCGACCGGTTCGACGCCGGCTTCTTCGGCTACTCGCGTACCGAGGCCGAGGCGATGGACCCGCAGCACCGGCTCTTCCTCGAATGCGCCTGGGAGGGCCTGGAGAACGCGGGCATCGTGCCGCAGGAGTTCGACGGCCCCATCGCCGTGTTCGGCGGCTCCGGGTCCGGCGGCTACCAGCAGCACGAGATCAACGACCTGTCGTCCTTCTTCCGCAACATGGTCGGCACCAAGGGAGACTTCCTGGCGCCGCGCGTCGCGCACAAGCTGAATCTGCGCGGACCGGCGCTGAACGTGCAGACCGCCTGCTCCACCGGTCTGGTCGCCACGCACCTGGCCCGCGAGAGCCTGCTGCGCGGCGAGTCGGACATCGCCCTGGTCGGCGCGTCCTCGGTGTCGGTGCCGCTCAAGAACGGCTACCCGTACCAGGAGGGCATGGTCGTCTCACCGGACGGCAGCTGCCGGGCCTTCGACGCGGACGGCGCCGGCACGGTGTTCGGTGACGGCGTCGGCGTGGTGGTGCTGCGCCGCCTCTCCGACGCGCTCGCCGCGGGCGACACCGTCTACGCGGTGGTGCGCGGCAGCGCCATCAACAACGACGGCTCCGACAAGGTCGGCTTCACCGCGCCGAGTGTGGCCGGGCAGGCGCAGGTCATCGCCACCGCGCACAGCACCGCTGGCATCAGCGCGGACAGCGTCGGCTTCATCGAGGCGCACGGCACCGGCACCGCGCTCGGCGACCCCATCGAGGTCCAGGCGCTGCAGGAGGTGTTCCGCGGCGGCGAACGTGACGAGCCGTGCGCGCTCGGCTCGGTGAAGACCAACATCGGCCACACCGACGCCACCGCCGGAGTCGCCGGGCTCATCAAGACGGTGCTCACCCTGCACCACCGGGAGCTCGTGCCGACGCTGCACTTCAAGCGCCCCAACCCGGACATGGACCTGGACCCGGACCTGTTCTACGTCAACACCGAGACCAGGGACTGGGTCTGGGACGGGCCGCGGCGGGCGGGCGTCTCCGCGTTCGGCATCGGCGGCACCAACGCCCACGTCGTCCTGGAGGAGGCCCCTGCGCCGGTCGTGGACGAGTCCGCGGCGGACGGTACCGACGGCGCCCTGCCCGTCGTGCTGTCGGCGCGTGACACCAACGCGCTGCGTGCGCAGGCCGCCCGCTGGGCGGACTGGCTCGACGCCCACCCCGAGGTGCCGCTGCGGCGCGTCGCGGTGTCGGCGGCGACCCGCCGCGAGCACTTCGGCGCGCGGGCGTCGGTCACGGCGGCCACGGCCGCCGAGGCAGGCGCCGCGTTCGCCGCGCTGGCCGAGCGCCGCTCGCACCCCGCCCTGGACGAGGGGACGGCCGCCGACCGCCGCGTCGTCTTCGTCTTCCCCGGCCAGGACACCGAGTGGGCCGGAATGGGCCGTGAACTGCTGGAGCAGTCCGAGGTGTTCGCCCGGGCCGTGGCCGAGTGCGACGCCGCGTTCGCCCCCTTCACCGGCCGCTCCATGACGGAACTGCTGCGCGAGGGGGACGGCTCGCAGTGGTCGGACCTCGGCATCGTCCAGCCGCTGCGCTTCACGATGTACGTGGCCCTGGCGGCCGTGTGGCGCTCGCTCGGTGTGGAGCCGGCCGCCGTGGTCGGCCACTCGCAGGGCGAGGCCGCGGCCGCGGTGGTCGCCGGCGCCCTGACCCTTCAGGAGGGGGCGCGCGTCATCGCGGCGCGTTCCGCCGCCATGCAGCGGCAGTCCGGCTCCGGCCGGATGGCGGTGGTGGAGCTGCCGCCGGCCGAGGCGCAGACGTGGGTCGCCCAGTACGAGGGCACCGTGTCGATCGCTGCGGTGAACACGCCGCATTCGGTGACGGTCTCCGGTGACGCCGACGCCGTGGACGACCTGCTGTTCCGCCTCGACGACGAGGACATCGCGTGCGGTCCCCTGGAAGCCCGGATGGCCGCGCACAGCCACCACGTGGATCCGGTCCTGCCCGTCCTGGCGGAGGAGCTGGCCGAGCTGCGGCCGCGCGCGGGGCAGATCCCCCTCTACTCGACCGTCACCGGCGACCGGGTGCGCGGTGAGGAACTCGACGCGGCGTACTGGTGCCGCAACCTGCGCCGGACCGCCCGCCTCGATCTGGCGCACCAGGCGCTGCTGGCGGCCGGCTTCGACGTGTTCGTGGAGGTGAGCCCGCACCCCGTGCTGCTGATGCCGCTCACCGACGGCGCCCTGTACGCCGGGTACGACCAGACCGTCACCGTGCCGACGCTCCAGCGCGACCGGGGAGACCTGGCGCAGGTGCTGCGCGGCGTCGGGCGGCTGCACGTGCACGGTGCCGGGGTCGACTGGGCGCGGGCCCTGGGCGACGCCCCGGCCGTGCCCCTGCCCACCTACGCGTTCCAGCGCGAGCGGTACTGGGCCGAGCCGGAGCCCACGCCCGAGCGGACCGTGCCCGCCGCGACCGACGCGTTCTGGCAGGCCGTGGACGACGGAGGCGCCGACCGGGTCGCAAAGATGCTGGGCGCTCCCGAGGAACTGCGGGCGGGCATCGCACAGTTGCTGCCCCTGCTCTCGGCGTGGCAGGACGAGCAGAAGGGCCGCTCCGCCATCGCCTCGTGGCTGTACGACGAGGTGTGGCGCCCCGCCGAGCCGGCCGCGTCCGGGCCGGTGGACGGCGACTGGGCACTGGTGACCTGCCCCGGGCAGGCCGCGGACGCCGGGTACGGCGAGCAGATCGAGCGGGAACTGCGGCTCGCCGGGGCCACCGTGCACCGGATCGACGGCGCCGCGGACCGTGCGGGCCTGGCCCGGGCGTTGCAGGCGCTGCCGAGCGGACTGCTCGGCGTGGTGACGCTCGCGGGCCTGGACGACGCGGCGGACGCGCAGGGCGTGACCGAGGGTCTGCGGGGGGTGCTCGCCCTGGTGCAGGCCGTCGGGGACACCGGACGGCCCGTGCCCGTGTGGGCGCTGACCTCGGGGACGGTGAGCGTCGACGGCGTCGAGCCGCTGCCGAACCCGCTGGGGTCCCTGGTGCGCGGCGTGGGCCGGGTCGTGTCCCTGGAGCAGCCCCAGCGGTGGGGCGGCGTCATCGACGTGCCGCCGCTGCCGCACGAGGACTGGGCGGCGCAGTTCGTGCTCAGCCTGGGTGCCGGTGACCACGAGGACGAGGTGGCGCTGCGCCCCGGCGGACGCTTCGTGCGCCGCATGGTGCGCACCGCGCCGCAGCCGGGCGAGGCGGGCTGGTCGACCTCCGGCACCGCGCTCATCACCGGCGGCACCGGCGGGCTCGGCCGGCACCTGGCCCACTGGCTGGCCGGCCGGGGAGCCACCCGGATCGTCCTGGCGTCGCGGCGGGCCCTCGAGACCGACGAGATCACCGCTCTACGCGCGGACCTCGCCGCGAAGGGCACCGAGGTGGTGCTCGTGCCGTGCGACGTCTCGGACCGCACGCAGGTCGAGAAGCTGATCGCATCCGCGGAGACGGCCGGGGCACCGCTGCGCACGGTCGCGCACCTGGCCGGTGTCTCCGCCGCCGCCCCGCTCGACTCGATCTCCGACGAGGAGCTCGGTGGGGAACTCGCGGCGAAGGCGCACGGTGCCCGGCATGTGCACGAGGTGCTCGGGGACCGGCCGCTGGACGCGTTCGTCCTGTACGGCAGCGGCGCCGGGCTGTGGGGCAGCGGCCACCAGGCGGTGTACGCCGCGGCCAACATCGCGCTCGACGCGCTCGCGCGGGAGCGGCACCTGGCCGGGCTGCCCGCGACGGTGCTGCACTGGGGCCGCTGGGCGGTCGACGGCATCCTCAGCGCGGAAGAAGAGGAGAGTGTGCGGGCACGTGGCCTGATGGCCATGGAGCCGGGCCGCGCGCTGCACGCGCTGGGACTCGCCCTGGACGCCGGCCTGCCGGCGCTGGGCGTGGCCGACATCGACTGGGCCCGGTTCGCCCCGGCCTACAGCGCGGCCCGGCCCCGGCCGTTGATCGGTGACATCGACGACGTGCGGACGGCACTGGCCGCGACCGACGCGCCGCTCGACCCGCACGCCGGTGACGACCTTCGCGCGGAACTGACCGGCATGGACCGGCAGGAGCGGCTGCGGACCCTGACCCGGCTGGTCAGGACCGAGGTGGCACAGGCCCTCAGCATGGAGGTGCACGCGCTCGACGTCGAACAGCCGCTGCTGCAGCTCGGGTTCGACTCGCTCATGGCGGTCACGGTGCGCGGCGCGCTCGCCCGCCGCACCGGTCTGGCCCTCACGACGAACGTCTTCGTCCGGCACTCCACCTGCGCGGCGCTCGGCCGTCATCTGCTCGGCGAGCTGCTGGGCGGGGAGCAGGAGCCGCAGTCCGACGCGGACAGTTCGTGGCTGCGGGTGCTGAAGCCCGCGGCACGGCCCCGCGCACGCATCGTGTGCATGCCCGGCATGGGCGGTACGGCCGGCGGCTACATCCCGCTGATCGGCGCGCTGCCGGAGGGTGTGGAGCTCGTCGGGGTGCAGCTGCCGGGCCGTGAGGCACGCACGGACGAGCCGCCGCTGACGGACATGATGAAGATGGCCGACGAGGTGGCGGCGGCGCTCGCCGACCGCTGCGACGTGCCGCTGGTGCTGTTCGGGCACAGCCAGGGCGCCTGGCTGGCCTGGGAGGTGGCTCACCGGCTCGGGCTGCGGCCCGAGGAGCCGCAGCTGTCCCTCGTGGTGGCGTGCGCGCAGACGCCGTACGCCGAGGTGTCGGACTTCGTGCGCCGGGCCGGTGTCGCCGCCGGCCGCGACGGTGCCTCGCCGGCCGAGATCGCCGAGGCGCTCGACGGGCTGCTGCCCCGGCAGATCCTCGACAACGAGGAGCTGCTCGTCGAGTACGCGCAGCGGCTGCACGCCGACACCGAGCTGGGCGCGAGCCACCGGCGCGCACTCACCGACCTCCGGCGGGAGTCGCTGAAGGTCCCGGTGTTCGCGGTCGCGGCCACCGACGACCCGGTGGCGGCACCGCAGGCGATGGAGGCCTGGCGCGAGCTGTCCCTCGGGGCGTTCTCGCTGCACACCATCGCCGGCTCGCACGCCGCGCCGCTGGAGAACGCCGAGGCGATGGTGGCCGAGCTGCTCGCCGCGGTCCCGGCGGACGGCGTCTGATCCGCACCTCACCCCGCCCGGGCGGGCGACCCCGGTGGCGAGGACCCCGGGCAGACCCTCGGTGGTCTCCCACGGCTCCTCGCCACCGCGCCCCGCCCGGGATCCAGGTCGTAGTCGAGTGCCGCGCGGAGCGGAGTCGACTCCGCGTCAAGTGCGCCGTGATGCCCTTGGGCAGGTGGTTCCACGGCCCCTGATGTCGACGGTTCCCGGCAGCGACCAGCACAGATCCTGGCCGACGCGACCAAAAGGTGTCACATGGGTGTTAACGCAACGGAGGCAGTGGCCGCGGACATCGCGGAGTTCCTGCGCGACGCGGTCGCGGACCTGCTCGGCACACAGGCGGAGGCGGTCCCCGCGACCGTCGCGCTGCGCGACCTCGGTGTCGACTCGTCGGGTGTGACGCGGCTGGCCGGCGCGCTGTCCGAGCGGCTCGGCCGGGCCGTGCCCGGCTGGCTGCTGTGGCAGCACCCGACCGTGGCGGAGCTGGCCGCGGCGCTCGCCGGTGAGCGGGAGCCGGACCGGACGGCCGGGGGCGAGCGGCGCACCGCGGCGGTCACCGCCGACGAGCCCATCGCGCTCGTCGGTCTGGGCTGCCGTCTGCCGGGCGGCATCGAGACCCCGCACGCCCTGTGGGAGGCCCTGCTCGCGGGCCGCGACGCCGTGGGTGAGGTGCCCCGGGAACGCTGGGACGCCGACGAGTGGTTCGACGACGACCCGCAGACGCCGGGCACGATGTCCACGCGCCGCGGCGGCTTCCTCGACGACGTGGCAGGCTTCGACGCCGCCTTCTTCGGGATCTCGCCCGCCGAGGCGGCCCGTATGGACCCGCAGCAGCGCATCGCCCTGGAAGTGGCGTGGGCGGCGCTGGAGGACGCCCGCATCGTCCCCGGCACGCTGGCCGGCAGCCGTACCGGAGTCTTCTTCGGCACGATGTGGCAGGAGTACCAGCTGGCGACCGGCGCGGGGCCCGAGACGATCGGCTCGCACTCGGCGGTCGGCTGGGACACCTCGATCGTGCCGGCCCGCATCGCGTACGCGCTCGGCCTGGAGGGGCCGGCGCTCTCGGTGGGCTCGGCGTGCAGTTCGTCGCTCGCGGCGGTGCACATGGCCGCGCACAGCCTGCGCCGCGGCGAGTCCGACATCGCCCTGGCGGGCGGGGTCAGCCTGATGCTGCACCCGCACACCACGGTCGCCATGACGAAGTTCGGCGGCATGAACCCGGCGGGCCAGTGCCGTGCCTTCGACGCGGACGCCGCCGGATACGTACGCGGCGAGGGCTGCGGCGTCGTCGTGCTGCGCCGTCTGTCGGACGCGCTGCGCGACGGCGACCGCGTCTACGCGGTGCTGCGCGGCAGCGCCGTCAACAACGACGGCGCCTCCAACGGGCTGACCGCGCCCAATCCGCGCGCCCAGGTCGACGTGGTCCGGGCGGCCTGGCGGGCGGCGGGCGTCGCACCGCACCAGGTGGGATACGTGGAGGCGCACGGCACGGGCACCCCGCTGGGCGACCCGATCGAGGCCGCGGCGCTCGGCGAGGTGTTCGCGCCGGGCCGGACGACGCCGCTGCTGCTCGGCTCCGCGAAGACCAACTTCGGTCATCTGGAACCGGCCGCCGGTGTCCTCGGCGTCCTCAAGACGGCCCTCGCCCTGCACCACGGCCGGCTCCCGGCCGGCCTGCACTTCGACCGTCCCAACCCGCTCATCGACTTCACCGGCCTGCGCCTGGAGGTGGTCACGGCCGCCCGCGACTGGCCCGAGGGCCCCCGGCACGCGGGCGTGAGCGGCTTCGGCTTCGGCGGCACGAACGTGCACCTGGCCCTGACGGAGGCTCCGCACCGCCGGGCCCTGACCGCGCCCGCGCCGGCGGGGGAACGGCCCGAGCAGGCACCGGCCCTCGCGTTCTGCTTCTCCGGGCACGGCTCCCAGTGGACCGGCATGGGACGCGATCTGCTGGCCGAACCGGCTTTCCGCGCGGAACTCGCCGAGGCCGACCGGGCCGTGGCCGCCGTGACGGGCTGGTCCGTTCTGGACGAACTGGTCGCCGCGGACAGCCGGCTGGAACGCACCGAGGTGCTGCAGCCCGTGCTGTTCGCCCTGCAGGTGTCACTGGCCCGCACCCTGCGCCGGTGGGGCGTCGTCCCGGACGTGGTGTTCGGGCAGAGCGTCGGCGAGGTCGCCGCGGCGGTCGCCGCCGGCGCGCTCACCCTCGAACAGGGCGCCCATGTGATCGGCGTGTGGTCACGGCTCGTGGCCGAACGCGCCGCCGGCACCGGCTCGATGCTGGTGTGCGAACTGACCGCGCAGCGGGCCACTGCCCTCGCGCGGGGCCGCGTCACCCTCGCCGGACACCTCGCGCCCGGCCAGGTCTGCCTGTCGGGAACGACGGCCGCCCTCGCCGAGGTGGAGCGGGAACTCGGCGACGCCGGCGTGCGGACGTTCCGGGTGCACATCGACTATCCCTCACACAGTACGGAGCTGGCTCCGCTCGCCGACGAACTCGTGGCGCGGCTGGGCGCGTTGCGTCCGGCGGCGGCCTCGATCCCCTTCCTGTCGACGGTGACCGGCGACCACCTGGACGGCACGCTGCTCGACGCGCGGTACTGGGCGAGCAACATGTGCCGCCCGATGCTGCTCGACGAGGCCGTGCGCCGGCTGCCCCGGACACCGGGCCGCGGACTGCGGGTCGTGGAGATCGCCCCGCACCCGGTGGTGTCCACGCCCGTGCGGCGCACACTGGCCGACCGCGCGGACGATGCGGCCGACCAGACGCGTGTGCTCGCCGCGTGCCGCCGGAACCGGCCCGCCACCGAGACGCTGGAAGAGCTGCTGCACGCCCTGTGGCACGACGGCGTCGGCGTGGACTGGGCAGCGGCCACCGGTGCCGCGCCACAGGCCGGACCGGCCCGGCCGTGGGTGCTGTCCGCGAAGACCCCGGCGGCGCTGCGCGCCCAGGCCGCGGCCCTCCACGACCACGTCCACGACCGTCCCGGGCTGTCCCCCGAGGATGTAGGACACTCCCTGGCCACCACCCGTACGGCGTTCGCGCACCGCGCGGTCGTGGTCGCGGACGACCGCGACGGCTTCCTGCGGGGCCTGGCCGCGCTGGCCGCGGACCGCAGCACCCCCGGACTGGTCACCGGTGACGGCGCCGAGCCGGCCGGCCCGGACCACGGCTGTGTCCTGGTCTTCCCCGGGCAGGGCGCGCAGTGGGCCGGCATGGCCCGCGAACTACTCGACCACTCACCGGTGTTCGCCGACTCCTACGCCGCGTGCGCGCGGGCTCTGGGCGAGTTCGTCGACTGGTCGCCGACCGAGGCGCTCACCGACGAGGACGCCCTGCGGCGGGTGGACGTGGTGCAGCCCGTGCTGTGGGCGGTGATGGTGTCGCTGGCCGAGCTGTGGCGCGCCCACGGGGTGCGGCCCGCCGTCGTGGTGGGCCACTCCCAGGGCGAGATCGCCGCGGCCTGCGTGGCCGGAGGCCTCTCCCTGCAGGACGGCGCCCGCGTCGTGGCGCTGCGCAGCCAGGCCATCGCACGGTCCCTGGCCGGGCGCGGCGGCATGGTGTCGGTGGCCCTGCCGCGCACCGAGGTCGAGCGGCGCATCGCGCGGTGGGACGGGCACCTGTCCGTGGCCGTGGTCAACGGCCCGGGCCTGACCGTGGTCTCCGGCGCGCCCGACGCCCTGGACGAGCTGATGGAGCAGTGCGCCGCCGACGACGTACGGGCCCGGCGCATCCCCGTCGACTACGCCTCCCACTCCGCCCAGGTCGACACCCTGCGCGAGGAACTGCTCGCGGTGCTGGCGCCGATCCGGCCGCGCTCCGCCGGAACGCTGTTCTTCTCCACGGTGACCGGCGGCCTGCTGGACACCGCGGAGCTGGACGCCGACTACTGGTTCCGCAACCTGCGCACGACCGTCGAGTTCGAATCCGCCGTCGCCGCGCTCGCCGAGCGCGGACACCGCCTGTTCGTGGAGGCCAGCCCGCACCCGGTGCTGACCCTCGCGGTCGAGGAGACGGCGGGCGCGGCGGGCGCCACCGCGCTCGGCACCCTGCGCCGCAGCACCGACAGCGCCTCCCGGTTCCTGTCCTCGGCGGCCGAGGCCTGGGTGCGCGGCGCCGACGTGACGTGGCAGGCGTCCTTCACCGGCAGCGGCCCCGGCGGGCCGCGCACGGTCGATCTGCCGCCCTACGCGTTCCAGCGCAGGCGCCACTGGCTGGACCCGGTCGAGGGCTCGCCCGCCGCGGTCCCGGCGGCAACGGGCGCGGACGACTCGGAGTTCTGGTCCGCGGTGGAACGCGGCGACCTGGACGCGCTCACCGCGTCCCTGGACGTCGGCCCGGCCGCCGGCCTCGGCGAGCTGGTTCCCGCGCTGTCCGCGTGGCGGCGGCGCACCCGCGCGACGGCCGAGGTGCGCGACTGGCGGTACGAGATCACGTGGAAGAAGGTCACCGACCCCGTGGGGCCGCCGCCCGCCGCGCCCTGGCTCGCGCTGCTGCCGGCGGGCGAGTCACGGGCCGCCGAGGTGCTGCGCGGCCTGACGGACGCCGGTGCCGATCTCGTCGCGGTCGTGCTCGGCGACGAGGAGCGGGAACTCACCGCGAAGGCGCTGCGCACGGCGTGCGAGGACCACGCGGCCCGCTCCGGGCAGGAGTTCGCCGGTGTGCTGTCGCTGCTCGCCCTCGCGACGGGCAGCGACCCGCGGCACGACTCGGTGCCCGCCGGATACACCGCGACGCTGCGGGCCGTCCAGGCACTCGGCGACGTGGAGCTCACCGCCCCGCTGTGGTGCGTGACCCGCGAGGCGGTCCGGACCGGATCCGGCGACCTGGCCGTCGATCCCGCCCAGCGCATGATCTGGGGGCTGGGACGGGTGGCCGCGCTGGAGCACTCCGACCGCTGGGGCGGTCTGATCGACCTGCCGGGCTCGCCGGACGCGGGCATCTGGCGGCGCCTGGCCGCACTGCTGAGCGGCGACGGCACGGAGGACCAGGTCGCGGTGCGCACCGACGGGGTACGGGCACGCCGCCTGACCCGGGCCGGGGAGGCGCCGCGCCACACCTGGCGGCCTTCCGGCACCGTGCTGGTCACCGGCGGCACGGGCGCGCTCGGCCGCCGCGTGGCGCGCCGGCTGGCCGAACAGGGTGCCGAGCGCCTGGTGCTGACCAGCCGTCGCGGCCCGGACGCGCCGGGCGCGGGTCAGCTCGTCGAAGAACTGAGGGCGCTGGGTGCCGACGCGGTCGTGGAGGCCTGCGACGTGGCGGACCTGGAAGCGCTGCGCGCCGTCCTGGACCGCGCGGCCGCGCACGGACCGCTCACCGCGGTGCTGCACACGGCGGCCGTGCTGGACGACGCCATGGTCGACGCGCTGGACCCCGGCCAGGTGGAGCGGGTCCTGCGCGTCAAGGCACAGGGCGCCTGGAACCTGCACGAACTGACCCGGGCCCAGGACCTGTCGGCGTTCGTGCTGTTCTCGTCGTACGGGGCGACCGTCGGCATCCCCGGGCAGGGCAACTACGCGCCCGCCAACGCCTACCTCGACGCGCTCGCCGAGCTGCGTCACCTGCGGGGGCTGCCCGCCACCTGTGTGTCGTGGGGTGCCTGGGGCGGCGGCGGGCTGGCCCGCGGCGCCGTCCGGGGCGTTCTGGAGCGGCACGGGGTGCCCGAGATGGACCCGGATCTCGCCCTGATCGCCCTGCAGCAGGCCATCGACGGCGGGCGGCCCTGCCAGACCGTGGCCGACGTGCGCTGGCCCCGGTTCCTGACGGCGTTCACGGCGGGCCGGCCGAGCCCCCTGCTCGCCGATCTGCCCGACGTCGTGGAACTGACCCGGGCCGCCTCCGCGCCCGCCGCGGCGGCGGGCCAGGACGGCCCGGGCGAGCCGGATCTCCGCCGGCGTCTTCAGGGGCTGCCGCACGGGCAGCGCACCGACGCCGTCCTGGAGGTGGTGCGTGCGCACACCGCGGCCGTTCTCGGCTACGGCCCCGAGGAGCCGCTGGAGGACCGGCGCCCCTTCAAGGAGCTCGGGTTCGACTCGGTGACCGGGGTCGAACTGCGCAACCGGCTGAACGCGGAGACCGGTCTGCGGCTGCCGGCCACGCTCGTCTTCGAGCATCCGACACCGACCGCGCTCGCCGGCCATGTGCTGGCCGAACTCGGCGTGGGCGCCGCCGCCGAGGCGCAGCGGCCGGTGGACGTCGACGCGCTGGAGGCGGCCGTCACCGCCCTGGACGCGTCGGCACTTGCACCGGCGGACACGGACCGCCTGTCGGCCGTCTCCCGCGCCCTTCAGGAGATCCTCGCGCACGCCGGTGACCGGCAGGCGCCCCCGGAGGAACCGCACGAGGCGCCGCAGGCGCTCGACGACGCGTCGGACGACGAGTTGTTCCAGTTCATCGATGAGAAGTTCGGACTCTGACATGGCGAATGAAGACAAGCTGCGCGCCTATCTCAAGCGCGTCACCGGTGAACTGGACACGACGCGGGAGCGGCTGCGGCAGGCCGAGGGCAGGCACCGGGAACCGATCGCCGTGGTGGCGATGAGCTGCCGGCTGCCGGGCGGCGTCGCAACGCCCGAGGACTTCTGGCGGCTGCTCGACGACGGCACCGACGCCATCGGCCCGTTCCCCGAGGACCGCGGGTGGGACACGGCCGGGCTCTACGACCCGGACCCGGACAACGCCGGCACCGTGTACGCCGCCGCCGGCGGGTTCCTCGACGAGGCGGCCGCGTTCGACGCGGGGTTCTTCGGGATCTCGCCGCGCGAGGCCGTGGCGATGGACCCCCAGCAGCGGCTCCTGCTGGAGAACGCCTGGGAGGCGTTCGAGGGCGCGGGCATCACCGTGGAGTCGGTGCAGGACCGGCCGACGGGCGTCTACATCGGCACCAACGGTCAGGACTACGCGGATCTGATCGGCGACGGCAGCAGCGAGGGGCACGCCCTGACGGGCGCCGCCGCCAGCGTCCTGTCCGGGCGCATCGCCTACGCGCTGGGCCTTCGGGGCCCGGCCCTGACCATCGACACGGCCTGCTCCTCCTCGCTGGTGGCGGTGCACCTGGCGGTGCAGGCGCTGCGCCGGGGCGAGTGCGCGCTGGCGCTGGCCGGCGGGGCCACCGTGATGGCCACGCCGCAGCTCCTCGTGGAGTTCAGCCGGCAGCGCGGCCTGGCGCCGGACGGGCGCTGCCGGGCCTTCTCCGACCACGCCGACGGCACCGGCTTCGCCGAGGGCAGCGGCATGCTCCTGCTGGAGCGGCTCGGCGACGCCCGCCGCAACGGCCACCCCGTGCTCGCCGTGATCCGGGGCACCGCCGTCAACCAGGACGGGGCGTCCAACGGCCTCACCGCACCCAACGGGCAGGCGCAGCAGGACGTGATCCGGGCCGCCCTGGCCGACGCCGGGCTCGGCGCCGCCGACGTCGACGCGGTGGAGGCGCACGGCACCGGCACCCGGCTCGGCGACCCGATCGAGGCCCGCGCGCTGATCGCCACGTACGGGGCTGCCCACGCGACGGGCGACCCGCTGTGGCTGGGCGGGGTGAAGTCCAACATCGGTCACACACAGGCCGCCGCCGGAGTCGCGGGCATCATCAAGATGGTCCAGGCGCTGCGCAACGGCCGGCTGCCGCGCACCCTGCACGCCGAGGAGCCGAGCACCCACGTCGACTGGTCCGACGGCGGCGTGCGGCTGCTGTCGGAACCGGTGCCGTGGACGCCCGGCGAGCGGGTGCGCCGCGCCGGTGTGTCCTCGTTCGGGATCAGCGGCACCAACGCGCACATCGTCCTGGAGGGGCCGGAGGGCAGCGCGCCCGCGCCGGCACCGGACGCGGCGCCCGCGCCGGACGCCACCGGCCACCCGGTCGTGCCGTGGCTGCTCTCCGGCCGGGACGAGGCCGCGCTGCGCGCACAGGCGCTCCGGCTCGCCGGCCATGTGACGGACCGGCCCGCCACCGACGTGGCGGACGTGGCGTACTCGCTGGCGGCCACGCGCACCGCGTTCGAGCACCGGGCGGTCGCCGTGGGCGGTGACCTCGACGAACTGCTGGGCGCCGTACGGGCGATCGCCGACGGCACCGCCGCCGGCACGGCCGCGCTGCCGGGCCGGACCGCGTTCGTCTTCCCGGGGCAGGGGGCTCAGCGGCCCGGCATGGGCCGGGAGCTGTACCGGGACTTCCCGGCGTTCGCCGCGGCCTTCGACGCGGTCTGCGCCGAACTCGACCCGCAGCTCGAACGGCCCCTGCGGGAGGTCGTGTTCGCCGAGCGCGGCACCCCCGAGGCAACACTGCTGGACCAGACCGGATTCACCCAGCCCGCGCTCTTCGCCGTCGGGGTGGCGCTGTTCCGGCTCCTGGAGTCGTGGGGCGTCACCGCCGACTACGTGATGGGCCACTCGGTGGGCGAACTGGCGGCCGCACACGTGGCCGGTGTGCTGTCCCTCGCCGACGCCTGCGCCCTGGTCGCCGCCCGCGGCCGGCTGATGCAGGCCCTGCCCGCCGGCGGCGCGATGCTCGCCGTCAAGGCGCCCGAGGAGGAGGTGGCGCCGCTGCTCGCCGGCCACGGGCACGCGGCGGGCGTGGCCGCGGTGAACGGTCCCGGCTCGGTGGTGGTGTCCGGGCCCGCCGAGGTCATCGAGGACGTGGCCGCCGAGCTGGCCGCCCGCGGCACCAAGACACGGCGGCTGACCGTCTCGCACGCCTTCCACTCGCCGTTGATGGAGCCGATGCTCGCCGACTTCGCCGCGGTCGCGCGGCGGATGACGTATCACGCGCCGGTGCTCGGTCTGGTCGGCAACCTCACGGGCGAACGCGTCGTCGACGAGGTGCGCGACCCGGACTACTGGGTCCGGCACGTGCGGGAAGCCGTCCGGTTCGCCGCCGGCACCCGTGCCCTGACGGCCGCGGGCGTGACCCGCTTCGTGGAACTGGGCCCCGACGGCACCGCCGCCGCGATGGTGCAGGACTGCCTGGCGGACCTGGATGTCGAGGCCACGACGGGCGTGGTGGCGCTGCTGCACCGGGAGCGCCCGGAGACCGGGACGCTGATCGGCTCGGTCGCCCGCGCGCACGCCCACGGCGTCACCGTCGACTGGGAGCGGTTCTTCACGGGCACGGGCGCGGAGCGGGTGGAGCTGCCGACGTACGCCTTCCAGCGGGCGCGGTTCTGGCCCGAGCCGTCGTCCCTCTCGCTCGACACCGCCGCCCTGGGGCTCGCCGACCCCGCGCACCCGTGGCTGGGCGCGCTCACGGCGTCGGCCGACGGCTCCTGCCACATCTTCACCGGCCGGCTCTCCCTCGCCGAGCATCCCTGGATCGCCGACCACACCGTGTTCGGCCGGGCGGTGCTGCCGGGCACCGGGCTGCTGGAACTGGCCCTGGCGGCCGCGCACCGGTCGGGCGCGGCCGGCGTCGCCGACCTCACCCTGGTGGCCCCGCTGGTGCTGCCCGCCGACACGGCGGTGCACCTCCAGGTCGTCGTAGGTGGCGGCGAGAGCGGCCCGCGGACCGTGACGGTGCACAGCCGCACCGCCGACGGCAACGAGGGCCCGGAGTCCTGGACGCTGCACGCCACGGGCGAGCTGAGCACGGCGCCCGCGGACGCCTCCGCCGGGTTCGCCTGGGCCGGCCGGTGGCCGGCGCCCGGTGCCGAGCCGGTCGCCATGGACGGCTTCTACGAGCGGTTCCAGGAGCAGGGCATCGACTACGGCCCGGTCTTCCGGGGCACCGCGGCGCTGTGGCGGCAGGGGGACACCGCTTACGGCGTGGTGCGGCTGCCCGGCCAGGACCGCGCCACCGACGGATTCGGGCTGCATCCGGCGCTGCTGGACGCCGCGTTGAACGTGATGAAGGCCGTGCCGGACGACGACACCGCCGGGCAGGACGGCGTACTGCTGCCGTTCTCCTGGTCGGGCGTCGAGCTGTACGCCACCGGCGCCGGCGAACTGCGCGTCCGGGTCGGCGTCCGCGACACCGCCACCGGCCGGCACCTGACGGTCGAGGTCGCCGACGCCACCGGCGCCCCGGTCGCCCGCGTGCAGGGCCTGGAGATGCGCCGCGCCACCGCCGCGCAGATCTCGGCGGCCGTGACCGACACGGCCGCACGGGACCTGCACGAGCTTCGGCTGCGGCCGGTGGCCCGCCCCCGCCCCGCCGCGCAGCGGCCCGCCACCGTCGTCCTGGGCGGCGAGGGCCGGCTCGCCGAGGTGCTGAACACCCCGGCGGTGCCCTCCGTCGAGGCGCTGTCGGCCGCCCTGGACAACGGCACGCGGCCACGGCGCGTCCTCGTCGACGCGACCGGCCTCGCCGACCGCCCCGACGAGGAGGTGACGTCGGCGGCGGGCGACGCCCTGGCACTGCTCAACCGGCTGCTCGCCGAACCCCGCCTGGACGAGGCGGAGCTGGTGTGGGTGACCGACCCGGCACCGGGCCCGTACGACGATCCGGACACGGACACCGGCACCGACGCCCGGGGCCTCGCGCCGGCGTCGCTGCGCGGGCTGCTGCGCGCGGCCCGGGGCGAGTACCCGGACCGGTCGCTGCGCACCGTCGAGATCAGCGGCGCGCACAGCGCTCCGGCGGCCGAGTCCCTGCTGAGCGCCCTGGACGTGCCCGACGAACCGGAGCTCGTGGTGCGGGGCACGGACCTCTTCGCGCCGCGCCTGGTGCGCGCCGAAGCCCCGGATTCCGAGGCCCCGGCCACACCGCTGGACCCGGAGGGCACGGTGCTGCTCACCGGCGGCACCGGCGAACTGGGACGGGCCGTGGCCCGGCACCTGCTGCGGGAGCACGGCGTACGCCGTCTCGTCCTGACGTCCCGTCGGGGCCCGGACGCCCCGGACGCCGACACCCTGGTGCGGGAGCTGACCGGGGCGGGCGCGCTGAGCGTCCGGATCGCCGCGTGTGACGTGGCCGACCGGGACGCGGTGGCGGAACTGCTGGCCGGCATCGACCCGGCCCACCCCCTCACGGGCGTGGTGCACCTGGCCGGTGTCATCGACGACGGTCTGGTGACGGCGCAGAACGGTGAACGCCTGGCACGTGTCTTCGCGCCCAAGGTGCGCGGCGCGCTGCACCTCGACGAACTGACCCGGGGCCACAACCTGGCGGCGTTCGTGCTGTTCTCCTCCGCCGCCGGTGTGCTCGGCACGGCCGGCCAGAGCACCTACGCCGCCGCCAACACCGTCCTGGACGCGCTGGCGGCCCGCCGCCGGCAGCGCTCCGAGACCGCGCACAGCCTCGCCTGGGGCCTGTGGCAGCAGAGCGGAACCGGCATGACCGCGCATCTCGGCACGGCCGAACTGTCCCGGATGCGCCGGCAGGGCATCGCCCCGATGCCGGTGGAGGACGGCCTGCGACTGCTCGACGAGGCCCTGCGCCGGCCCGAGCCGAACCTGGTGCCGCTGCGGCTGGACACCGCCGCCGCAGCCCGCCACCTCGGCGAGGGCGGCGAGGTCGCCCCGGTGCTGCGCGTCCTGGTGCGGCGGCCGGAACTGCCCAGAGCCGCGGCCGGATCCTCCGCCGCCGACCCGGCGTCGCTGCGGCAGCAGCTCGAACCGCTGCCCGCGGAGCGCAGGACCCGACTGGCCACCGAGGTCGTACTGGAGGAGGCTGCCGCGGTGCTCGGCCTGAGCAGCCGCACGTCCGTCCAGGCGGACCAGGTGCTGAAGGAACTGGGCCTCGACTCGCTGATGGCGGTGGAGCTGCGCCGCCGGATCGCCGCACGGGCCGGTGTGCCGATGCCCTCGACGCTGGCCTTCGACTACCCGACCCCCGCCGCCATCGCCGGACTCGTCCTGACCCGACTGGACCTCGCGGCCGGTCCGGAACAGACGGCGACGGCCGCGGACCCCGACTCGGTCCTCGCCCGGGTCCTCGACCGGGTGTCGGCGGACGAGATGCAGCGCAGCGGCCTGCTCGACCTGCTGGTGGACCTCGCCGACCGCGCGGACGCCCCGGGTCCGGACGGCACATCCGCCGGCCCGGCCGCCCGGCCCGCGTCCCCGTCCGGCACGTCCCGTCCCGCGGAGCGGTCCGTCGACGACATCAACGCGGAGCTCGACGCCCTGCTGGCCTCGGTCGGCGACGAGGCCTTCTGACATGCGCCCGATGCGCCCCCTGAGGCCCACGCACACACCCGAACCGTTCTCCGCCCTGCTCGCCCAGAAAGGCTGACCGATGAGCACTCCGCCCTCCGACCGGATGGAAGCCGCCCTGCCCGCGATCCGTCTGCTCCAGAAGCGCGCGGCCGACCTCGAGGCCCAGCGCACGGAGCCGATCGCCGTGGTCTCGATGGCCTGCCGCCTGCCGGGGGGCATCGGAACGCCGGAGGCGTTCTGGGACCTGCTGTCCCGCGGCGGAGACGCGGTCGGAGACCTGCCCAAGCGGTGGGAGGGCCTGGACCTGTACGACCCGGACCCCGAGGCCTTGGGCAAGTCCTATGCCCGCGAGGGCGGGTTCATCGAGGACATCGAGGGCTTCGACGCCGAGTTCTTCGGCATCTCCCCGCGTGAGGCGCAGTCGATGGACCCGCAGCAGCGGATCGTCCTGGAGACGGCCTGGGAGTCCCTGGAGAGGGCGGGCATCCGCCCCGGCACCCTCAACGAGTCCCGCACGGGCGTGTACCTGGGCACCATGGGCTCCGACTACGACGCCCTGACCCACTACGACCTGGACGCCCTCGACGGCTATGTGAGCTCGGGCAACGCGAGCAGCGTGCTGTCGGGCCGGGTCTCGTACGCGCTCGGCCTTCAGGGCCCGGCCGTCACGGTGGACACGGCGTGTTCGTCGTCGCTGGTCGCCCTGCACCTCGCGGTCTCGGCACTGCGCACCCGGGAATGCGGTCTGGCCCTCGCCGGCGGTGTCACCGTCATGTCGACACCGGCGACGTTCGTCGAGTTCAGCCGCCTCAAGGGCCTGTCGGCCGACGGCCGTTGCAAGAGCTTCTCCGCCGACGCCAACGGGGTCGGCTGGGCCGAGGGCGCCGGTGTGCTGGTCCTGAAGCGCCTCTCCGACGCCGAGCGCGACGGCGACCGTGTGCTGGCGGTCATCCGGGGCAGCGCCGTCAACCAGGACGGCCGCAGCCAGGGCCTGACCGCCCCCAACGGCCCCTCCCAGCAGCGCGTCGTCCAGGACGCACTCACGGCAGCCCGCCTGACCCCCGACGACATCGACGCCATCGAGGCCCACGGCACCGGCACCAGCCTCGGCGACCCCATCGAGGCCGGCGCCCTCGCCGAGGTCTTCGGACCCACGCGCACAGCCGACCGGCCGCTGCTTCTGGGCTCGTCCAAGTCGAACATCGGCCACGCCCAGGCCGCGGCGGGCGCCATCGGCGTGATCAAGACAGTGCTGGCGTTGCAGCACGACACCCTGCCCAAGACCCTGCACGCCGACCAGCCCAGCCCGCACATCGAGTGGGAGGGCTCCGGCCTGGAGCTGCTCCAGGAAGCCCGCCCGTGGGTGCGGGGTGAGCGGGTACGCCGCGCGGGCATCTCGTCGTTCGGTCTCAGCGGCACCAACGCACATCTGATTCTGGAGGAAGCACCCGCCGTCGAGACGGCCGAGGCCGATGAGGCTCCTCGGCTTCCGGTGCCGATCGTGGTGTCGGGCCGCAACGAGGCCGCACTGCGGGAACAGGCAGGGCGCTGGGCGGACTGGCTGGCGAACCACGACGAGGTCCCGCTGGCCGACGTGGCCACCACAGCCGCGCTGCACCGCACCCACTTCGACACCCGGGCGGCGGTACTCGCCGAGTCGGTGGAACAGGCCGTTGAGACGCTGCGGGCGATCGCCGAAGGCCAGCCCCATGAGCAGGTCGTGACCGGCACGGCCCAGCCCCGCGGCAAGACCGTGTTCGTCTACCCCGGGCAGGGCAGCCAGTGGATCGGCATGGGCCGCGAACTGCTCGCCCAGTCCCCCGTCTTCGCCGAAACCATCGACGCCTGCGACACCGCCCTCAAACCCTTCACCGGCTGGTCGGTGCGCGAAGTCCTCACCGGCGAGGGTGGAGACCACCCGCCGCACGACCGGGTCGATGTCATCCAGCCCGCACTCTTCGCCATGGGCGTGGCCCTGTCCGCCCTCTGGCGCTCCCACGGCATCAACCCCGACGCCGTCATCGGCCACTCCCAGGGCGAAGTCGTCGCCGCCGTCGTCGCCGGCGCACTCACCCTGGAACAGGGCGCCCAGATCGTCGCCCAGCGCTCCCAGACAGTCCTGGCCTGCTCAGGCAGCGGCGGCATGGCCCTCATCGAGCGCCCCCAGGCAGAGGTCGAGGAGTTCATCGCACCCTACGGCGAAGCCCTCTCCATCGCGGCCATCAACACCTCAACCTCAACGGTCATCTCCGGCGAAGCCGGCGCACTGGACCAGCTGGTGTCCGAGCTGCAAGAGCGCAACGTCTACGCCCGCAAGGTCAACGTCGACTACGCCTCCCACCACGCCCACATGGACCCCCTCCTGCCCGGCCTCGCGGCAGGCTTCACCAACATCACCCCCACCACCACCCAGACCGCGTTCTACTCCACCGTCACCGGCCAGCCCACCGACGGCACCGAACTCGACGGCACCTACTGGTGCCGCAACCTGCGCGAAACCGTCCGCTTCGACCAGGCCCTCACCCACCTCCTGGCCGACCACCACACCACCTACATCGAAATCAGCGCCCACCCGGTGCTCTCGATGCCCCTCACCAACGCCGCCACCGAACACAACGGCATCGTCATCGGCACCCTCGCCCGCAACCACGGCAGCCACACCCAACTCCTGCGCAACCTCGCCCTGCTCCACGTCCAAGGACACACCACCGACTGGACCAAAACCCTCCCCACGTCCACTGGGCAGGCGCCCCTGCCCACCTACCCCTTCCAGCACGAACACTTCTGGACCGACCCCACCCACACCCCCCAGGACACCACCTCACTCGGACTCCACGCCTCCACCCACCCCTGGCTCGGAGCCGCCACCGCCCTCGCCAACGGCGAAGGCCACCTCCTCACCGGACGCCTCTCCCCCACCCAACACCCCTGGCTCAACGACCACACCGTCTACAACACCCCCCTCCTCCCCGGCACCGGACTCCTGGACCTCGCGTTCACCGCTGCCCGTGAGGTCGGGGCGGCCGGCGTCGGCGAGCTGACGCTGACCGAGCCGCTGGTCGTGCGGGATGCCGTTCGGGTGCAGGTGGTGGTCGGCCCGGAGTCGAACGGTCGTCGTTCGCTGGCCGTCTACAGCCAGTCGGAGGACTCGCTGGGCGGCGTGTGGCGCCGACACGCGACGGGCGAGCTCGTGGCGGACTCGCCCGAGGACGGATCCGGTGCGGACGCGCTCGCGCAGTGGCCGGTCGCGGGTGTCGAGCACGTGGAACTCGAGGGGTACTACGACCGGTTCGAGGCACAGGGCCTCGGGTACGGCCCGGCGTTCCGCGGGCTGCGGGAGCTGTGGCGTGACGGGGACCGCGGCTTCGGTCTCGTACGACTTCCCGAGGAGGTGGCACCGGGTGAGTTCGGCGTGCACCCGGCGCTGCTCGACGCCGCCCTGCACGTCATCGGGGCGCTGCGCGACGGGGACGACTCCGTCGTCCTGCCCTTCGAGTGGAGCGGCGCGGAGCTGTTCGCCGGGGGCGGCACGGAACTGCGGGTCGAGGTCGAGCTCGACCGGGTGGCGTCCGTCGCCCGCATCCGGGCGGTGGACACCGCGGGACACCCGGTCCTGTCGGTGCGGGAGCTGCACCTGCGCGAGGTGACGTCCGACCAGATACGGGTCGCCGAGCGGGTGGAGCACCTGTACCGGTTGGCGTTCGAGCCGCTGCGTGCGACGGGCACGGAGGCGGCCACCGCCGTTGACGATGACAGCGGTGCGTCGGACGTGCTCGAGGACGCCGTCGTCCTGGGTGCTCGCTCCGAGCTGGCTGCCGCGCTCGGCCTCGACGTGGTCGCCGGCGTGGACGAGTTGCTGGCCGGTGAGTCCGTTCCGGGTCTCGTCCTGATCGACGCGACGCGTGCCGTGTCGGGCGAAGGCGAGGACAGTGCCGCGCAGACGGCCGCCGCCGCCCTGACCACGCTTCAGAATTTCCTCGGTGAGCCGCGATTCGCATCGACGGCGCTGGTCTGGGTGACGCGCCGGGCCGTGGGCGACGGCGTGTCCGACCTGGCGCACTCTCCTCTGTGGGGGCTGCTTCGGACCGCCGCGAACGAGTACGGCGAACGTTCGGTGCGTCTGGTGGATCTGGATGCCGGTGCGGTGGACGCCGAGCTGCTGGAGCAGGCCATCGCGGTCGAGGGAGAGCCCGAGATCGCCCTGCGCCAGGACCGCATCCTCGTCGCCCGCCTGACCCGCACCGACCAGCCCGACAACGCCGAAGCCCCACGCTTCGACCCCGAGGGCACAGTCCTCATCACCGGCGGAACCGGCGAACTCGGCCGACAACTCGCCACCCACCTCGTCCACGAACACGGCATCCGCCACCTGATCCTCACCTCACGCCGAGGCACCAACACCCCCGGCACCGACGACCTCATCACCACCCTCACCCAGGCCGGAGCCGACACCGTCGACATCCACGCCTGCGACATCACCGACCACCACCAGACCGCCACCCTCATCAACAACCTCACCCGCCCCCTCACCGGCGTCTTCCACCTCGCCGGCACCCTCGACGACGGCCTCATCACCACCCAGACCCCCCAACGCCTCCACCACGTCCTCGCCCCCAAAATCGACGGCGCCCTGAACCTGCACACACTGACCACCGACCACAACCTCGCCGCCTTCGTCCTCTTCTCCTCAGCGGCGGGAATCCTGGGTACGGCGGGTCAGAGCACCTACGCGGCGGCGAACGCCTTCCTCGACGCGCTCGCCGAACACCGCCGGGCTCAGGGCCAGGTCGCCATCAGCCTCTCGTGGGGTCTGTGGGAGCAGGCCGGCATCGGCATGACCGCCCACCTCGGCGACGCCGAACTCGCCGGGATCCGCCGACAGGGCATCGGTTCGCTGTCGGAGGCGGAGGGCATGCGACTGCTCCACGCCGCGCTCACCCAGCCGTATGCACATCTCGCCCCGGTGAAGCTGGAGTTGGCGGAGTTGCAGCGGGCCGCGGACCGGGGCGGCGAGGTCGCGCCGAGGTTCCGCGGGCTGGTGCGGCCGCGGCTGCGGCAGGCGGGCCGGGCCGCGGCGCGGCCGTCGGCACTCCGGGACCGTCTGGCCGCCCTGTCCGACGTGGAGCGGCGCAGGGATCTGACGCGCCTGGTGTGCGACGAGGCGGCGATCATCCTCGGCGTCTCCGACGCGGCGGGTCTCGGTCCGGACCAGGTCCTGAAGGACCTGGGCATCGACTCGGTGATGGCGGTCGAACTGCGCCGTCGCCTGTCGGCCGAGACGGACACCGCCCTGCCCGCGACCCTCGCCTTCGACTACCCCACCCCCACCGCCATCGCCGGGCTCCTGCTCGACAAGCTCGACCTGACGAACGTCCCCCAGCGGACGGCCGTCGCGCGTCGCACCCGTCGCGCGGGAGCGGACGAGCCGATCGCGGTGGTGTCGATGGCCTGCCGCCTGCCCGGCGGTATCGGCACCCCCGAGGACTACTGGCAGCTGCTGGTCAGCGGATCCGACGCCATCGGCGGCCTGCCCAAGCGGTGGGAGGGCCTGGGCCTGTACGACCCGGACCCCGAGGCCGTCGGCAAGTCCTACGCCCGCGAGGGCGGGTTCATCGAGGACATCGAGGGCTTCGACGCGGAGTTCTTCGGGATCACCCCGCGTGAGGCGCAGTCGATGGACCCGCAGCAGCGGATCATCCTGGAGACCGTCTGGGAGGCCCTCGAACGGGCAGGCGTGCGCCCCGACGCCCTCAACGAGTCCCGCACCGGCGTCTACCTCGGCACCATGGGCTCCGACTACGACAATCCCCACAACCACGACTACGAGGCCCTCGACGGTTACCTCGGCACGGGCAACACGAGCAGTGTCCTGTCCGGCCGGGTGTCCTACACCCTGGGCCTTCAAGGTCCGGCCCTGACCGTGGACACGGCGTGCTCGTCGTCGCTGGTCGCCACCCACCTCGGCGTGACCGCCCTGCGCAACGGCGAGTGCGACACCGCCCTGGTCGGCGGCGTCACCGTCATGTCCACCCCCGCCCTCTTCGTCGAGTTCAGCCGCCTCAAGGGCATGGCCGCCGACGGACGCTGCAAGAGCTTCTCCGCCGACGCCGACGGCGCCGGCTGGGCCGAAGGCGCAGGCATCCTCCTCCTCAAGCGCCTCTCCGACGCCCAACGCGACGGCGACCACATCCTCGCCGTGATCCGGGGCAGCGCCGTCAACCAGGACGGCCGCAGCCAGGGCCTGACCGCCCCCAACGGCCCCTCCCAACAGCGCGTCGTCCAGGACGCACTCACGGCAGCCCGCCTGACCCCCGACGACATCGACGCCATCGAAGCCCACGGCACCGGCACCAGCCTCGGTGACCCCATCGAGGCCGGCGCCCTCGCCGAGGTCTTCGGACCCACGCGCCCGGCCGACCGGCCGCTGCTTCTGGGCTCGTCCAAGTCGAACATCGGCCACGCCCAAGCAGCCGCCGGTGTCGCAGGCGTCATCAAGATGATCCTCGCCCTCCAGCACGACACCCTCCCCAAGACCCTCCACGCCGACCAGCCCAGCCCCCACATCCAGTGGGACGACTCCGGCCTGCAACTCCTCCAGGAAGCCCGCCCCTGGGAACGCGGCGAACGGACCCGGCGGGCCGGCATCTCCTCCTTCGGCCTCAGCGGCACCAACGCACATCTGATTCTGGAGGAAGCACCCGCCGTCGAGGCGACGGAGACCGCTGAGGCTCCTCGGCTTCCGATGCCGATCGTGGTGTCGGGCCGGAGCGAGGCCGCACTGCGGGAACAGGCAGGGCGCTGGGCGGACTGGCTGGCGAACCACGACGAGGTCCCGCTGGCCGATGTGGCCACCACAGCCGCGCTGCACCGCACCCACTTCGACACCCGGGCGGCGGTACTCGCCGAGTCGGTGGAACAGGCCGTTGAGACGCTGCGGGCGATCGCCGAAGGCCAGCCCCATGAGCAGGTCGTGACCGGCACGGCCCAGCCCCGCGGCAAGACCGTGTTCGTCTACCCCGGGCAGGGCAGCCAGTGGATCGGCATGGGCCGGGACCTGCTCGCCCAGTCGCCGGTGTTCGCCGAAACCATCGACGCCTGCGACACCGCTCTGAAGCCCTTCACCGGCTGGTCGGTGCGCGAAGTCCTCACCGGTGAGGGTGGTGAGCACCCGCCGCACGACCGGGTCGATGTCATCCAGCCCGCACTCTTCGCCATGGGCGTGGCCCTGTCCGCCCTCTGGCGCTCCCACGGCATCAACCCCGACGCCGTCATCGGCCACTCCCAGGGCGAAGTCGTCGCCGCCGTCGTCGCCGGCGCCCTCACCCTGGAACAGGGCGCGCAGATTGTCGCCCAGCGCTCCCAGGCGGTCCTGGCCTGCTCAGGCAGCGGTGGCATGGCCCTCATCGAGCGCCCCCAGGCCGAAGTCGCAGAATTCATCGCCCCCTACGGCGAAGCCCTCTCGATCGCGGCCATCAACACCTCAACCTCAACGGTCATCTCCGGCGAAGCCGGCGCACTGGACCAGCTGGTGTCCGAGCTGCAAGAGCGCAACGTCTACGCCCGCAAGGTCAACGTCGACTACGCCTCCCACCACGCCCACATGGACCCCCTCCTGCCCGGCCTCGCGGCAGGCTTCACCAACATCACCCCGACCCAGGCGAACACCGCGTTCTACTCCACCGTCACCGGCCACATCACCGACGGCACCGAACTCGACGGCACCTACTGGTGCCGCAACCTGCGCGAGACGGTCCGTTTCGACCAGGCCCTCACCCACCTCCTCGCCGACCACCACACCACCTACATCGAAATCAGCGCCCACCCGGTGCTCTCGATGCCCCTCACCAACGCCGCCACCGAACACAACGGCATCGTCGTCGGCACCCTCGCCCGCAACCACGGCAGCCACACCCAACTCCTGCGCAACCTCGCCCTGCTCCACGTCCAAGGCCACACCACCGACTGGAGCAAAACCCTCCCCGCGTCCACTGGGCAGGCACCCCTGCCCACCTACGCCTTCCAGCACGAACACTTCTGGCTGGAGTCCACGAGTCGCGGCACCAATCCCGGTTCTCTGGGCCTGGACGCTTCCACCCACCCCTGGCTCGGAGCCGCCACCGCCCTCGCCAACGGCGAAGGCCACCTCCTCACCGGACGCCTCTCCCCCACCCAACACCCCTGGCTCAACGACCACACCGTCTACAACACCCCCCTCCTCCCCGGCACCGGACTCCTCGAACTGGCCTGGACCGCAGCCACCGAAACCGGAGCCACCCGCGTCGACGAACTCACCCTCGCCGAACCCCTCGTCCTCCCCGAACCCGGCGAGACCAGCACCCACATACGACTCCAGGTCACCGTCGGCGTGGCCGAGGCGGACGGACGGCGTCCGGTCTCGGTGCACAGCCGCCGGGACACCCAGGAGGAGTGGACCTGTCACGCCACCGGCCTGCTCGGTGGCGACGGGGCCGACGCCGGGGCCAGTGCCGGTGCCGAGGCCACCGGGTCGGCGCGGGAGTTCGCCGAGCTTGCCCGCTGGCCGGTCGCCGGTGCGGAACCGCTGGACGTGGCCGCCTTCTATGAGCGGTACGCGAAGCAGGGCATCGGGTACGGCCCGGCATTCCGGGGCGTGACCGAGCTGTGGCACCGGCCGGGCAGCGCCTTCGCGCTGGTGCGGCTGCCGGAGGGGCTCGACGGGTCCGCGTACGGCGTGCATCCGGCGCTGCTCGACGCGGCGGTCCAGACGCTCGCGGCGGCGCGGGACGGGAACGCGGCGGCCGGGTCGGAGCCGGAGCAGGTGCTGTTGCCGTTCGAGTGGAGCGACGCCGAGCTGCATCGTGCCGGCGCCACCGAGCTGCGCGTGCGCGCCGACTGGGACCCGGACACTGCCGAGGGCGGCGTCTGGGTGGTGGACGCCACCGGGAGTCCGCTGGCCTCAGCCCGGCTGCGCGCCAGGACGGCGACGCCGGACCAGATCCGCGCGAGCCGCCCGGTGGAGCACCTCTACCGGGTGGAGTTCCAGGCCGTGCCCCTGCCCAGCGGGGTGGAGGCGCCGGCCACCTGGGTCGTCGGCGGCGGGGACCGCCTAGCGCAGGCACTCGGCGTTCAGCGCTTGGTCGATCTGGACGCGCTGGCCGCCGAGCTGGAGAGCACGGAGGTACGGCCTTCCCGCCTGGTCCTGGACGTGACCGGGAAGGTACCGGGAGACAGTGCGCAGGCGGCCCGGCAGCTGGCCGCGGACGCCATGGAGACGCTGCGGTTCGCCCTGGACGACGCGCGCCTGGAGACCACCGAACTGGTGTGGGTCACCCGTGAGTCGGTCGTGGCCGTACCGTCCGACGGCGTGCCCGATCTGGCGCAGGCCCCGCTGTGGGGCTTCCTGCGGGTCGCCCGCAACGAGCACCCCGACCGGCCGATCCGCCTGGTCGATCTGGGTGCGGAGGAATCCGACGCGGACGTGCTGGCCCGGGCGCTCGGTGTCGCGGGCGAGCCGGAGCTGGTGGTGCGACAGGGCGTTCCGTACGTGCCCCGCCTGACCCGGGTCGGGCAGTCGGAGGGAGGCGAGGCGGCGGACACTCCGCGTTTCGACCCCGAGGGCACAGTCCTCATCACCGGCGGAACCGGCGAACTCGGCCGACAACTCGCCACCCACCTCGTCCACGAACACGGCATCCGCCA
>NZ_JBIWKU010000023.1:0-30620 GCF_044765825.1 Streptomyces flaveolus
ATGGTACTGCAGGGGGGACCCTGTGGGAGAGTAGGACGCCGCCGAACAATTTTTGGGAAAACCCCGCACCTTACGGTGCGGGGTTTTCTGCGTTTAGGGTCGTTGTATGCGCTACGAATTGATTGTCTTCGACAATGACGGTGTCCTGGTCGACAGTGAGCCGATCTCCAACCGGCTGCTGGCCGCCTACCTGACCGAGCTGGGGCACCCGACGTCGTACGACGAGTCGTTGCGCGACTACATGGGGGCCGCGATGCACCGGGTCCACGATCTGGTCCTGGAGCGGTCCGGCCGGCGGCTTCCGGAGGACTTCGACGACGTCTTCCACGGGCGGGTGTTCGCGGCCTTCGAGCAGGACCTGGAGCCCGTCCCAGGGGTCGTCGGTGTGCTGGAGAAGCTCGCCGCGGACGAGGTGCCGTACTGCGTGGCCTCCTCCGGGAGCCATGAGCGGATCCGGGTGGGGCATCGGAAGACCGGACTGCACCGATGGTTCGACGACGCGCGGATCTTCAGTTTCGAGGATGTGGGCCGGGGGAAGCCGGCGCCCGATCTCTTCCTGCACGCGGCCGAGCGGATGGGCGTCGCCCCGGAGCGGTGCCTGGTGATCGAGGACAGTGCGCTCGGTGTGCAGGCGGCCGTCGCGGCCGGGATGGACGTGTACGGGTTCACCGGGATGACGCCCGCCGCGAAGCTCGCCGGGGCCACTCGACTCTTCGGTGACATGGGGGAGTTGGCCGACCTGCTCGTATGACCGGAGGCATCGGGCCCGCGCTGACATTTGTCATGCGTAGGTCCGGACGGTTGTTTCTACTGGGGGACCGGGTCCGGCCGCGAAGCTGTGTGCATGACGACGAACACGGGCACGGGCAATCAGCGGCAGGGCAAGCGTCGTACCGTCGTCTCCCTCCTGCTGGACGTGGGGGTACCGGTCGGGTCGTACTACCTCCTGAAGGGCGCGTTCGGAATGAGCTCCGTCGCGGCGCTCGGCTGGAGCAGCGTCGTGCCGGTGCTGCGGACCGGGTGGGGGCTGTTCAGGCACCGGGAGGTGAACGGGCTGCCCGTGCTCATCCTCCTGGTGAGCCTCGCCGGGCTGCTGCTCGGCTTCGGGACGGGGGACGCCCGGCTGCTGCTCCTGAAGGACAGCGCGATCAGCAGCGTGGTCGGCATCGTGCTGCTGGCGTCCGTGGTGACGGGGCGGCCCATGATGACCGCCAACCTCAAGCCGTTCCTGATCAAGGGAGAGGCCCGGCGCGAGGCCGCGTGGGAAAGGCTGCGCCGGGAGTCGCCGACGTTCCGGAGGGCGGAGCTCAGGTTCACCGGGGTGTGGGGCACGGCGTTCGTCGCCGAGTGCGCGGTGCGGGCCGTGGGCGCATACACGATCCCCGTCGACACGATGGTGTGGCTCGGGACGGTCGTCATGGTCGCCACCATGGTGCTGGCCTTCGTGGTCAGCGGGGCGCTGGGTGCCGGGCCGATGGTGCACATGATCGGTGCCGCCGTCGCCTCGAACGCCGGGCCCGATTCCGGCCCGGACTCCCGCCCTGTCTCCGTCGAGCTCGGCGAAGTTGAGGAGAATTCATCTTTGGCGGGATCTACCCACCGGTAAGCCGGGGCCCTACGCTCGCCGCCATGACTGATGTGCTGCGGCGCGGCAGGGCCTCCTTGGCGTTCGGCTTCTTCGCGCAGGGCGTCGCCTTCGCTCTGCTCGTGACGCGCATCCCGGCCATCCAGGACCGGTACGGCATCTCCGACGCGCTGCTGCCGGTCTTCCTGGCCGCCGTCCCGATCCTCGCCGGTGTGGGGAGCGTGGTGACGGAACGGCTGGTGCGGCGGGTGCGGCCCAGTCGGGTGCTGCGCTGGTCCCAGCCCGTGGTGCTGCTGGCGCTGCTGGGCGTCGGCGCGGCGGACGGGATGGCGGGGCTGGCCGTGGCGCTGGCGGCGTTCGGGCTGGCGGTGGGGGCGTTGGACGCCTCGATGAACATGCTCGGGGTGAGCCTGCAGCGGGCGTACGGGCGGAGCATCATGCTCGGGTTCCACGCGGCCTACAGTCTGGGCGGGATCCTGGGGGCCTCGCTGGCGTGGGTGGGGGCGCACGGGGAGCTGGCGCTGTGGGTGTCGTATCTCCCGGCCGTGGCGGTGCTCTTGCCGGCCGCGCTGGTGGGGAGCCGGTGGTACGTCGACGGGGAGCGGACGGACACCGGGGCGGAGGTGCCGGCGGGCGGGGGCGGTGGTGCGGGCGTCGGCTTCAAGGTGCTGTTGCCGCTGTGCCTGGTGATGACGTTCGCGTACATCGGGGACTCGACGGTCTCCAACTGGAGTGCGAAGTACCTCCAGGACGTGCTCGGGAGTTCGGAGCAGCTGGCGACCGTTCCGTACAACGTGTACATGGTGACGACGCTGGTGGGGCGGGCGGTCGGGGACTTCGGGGTGCGGCGGCTGGGGGCCGTCGCGGTGGTGCGGGGCGGGGCGGTCGTCGCGGCGGGCGGGTTCGCGGTGGTGGCCGTGGCGCCGGGGGCCTGGGTCGGGATGCTCGGGTTCACGCTGCTGGGGCTGGGGTTGTGTGTGCTGGTGCCGCAGACGTTCGCGGCGGCGGGGCGCTTGTTCCCCGGGGCGTCCGATGCGGCGGTGGCGCGGCTCAACATCTTCAACTACGTCGGTTTCCTGATCGGTTCGCCGTTGGTGGGGGCGCTCGGGGACGCCTGGAGCTACCGCGGTGCCATGCTCGTGCCGATGGTGTTGGTGCTGGTGACACTGGTGTACGCCCGGTCGTTCGAAGCTCAACCGGACCGATACGGTGGCGGGCATGAGCGGCCGCGCACAGCTGATGTGGGACGAGGCAGTAACGGGCTATGACTTCGGTCCGGACCATCCGATGGACCCGGTCCGGCTCGCCCTGACGCGAGGACTGGTCGGTGCCCTGGGGCTCGACCGGGAGGTGGAGGTCGTCGCGGCCAAGGCGGCGGGGGAGTCGACGCTGCGGCTCGTCCACCGGGAGGACTACATCGACGCCGTGAAGGCGGCCTCGGCGGATCCGGGCGCGGCGGACGGGTCGTACGGGCTCGGGACGGTCGACGATCCGGCGTTCGCGGGGATGCACGAGGTGTCCGCGCTGATCGCCGGGCAGTCGGTGGGCGCGGCGGAGGCGGTGTGGCGCGGGGACGTGCTGCACGCGGTGAACTTCGCGGGCGGGCTGCACCATGCGATGCCGGGGGCGGCGTCGGGGTTCTGCGTCTACAACGACGCGGCGCTGGCGATCGCGCGGCTGCTGGAGCTGGGGGCCGAGCGGGTCGCGTACGTGGATGTGGACGTGCACCACGGGGACGGGGTGCAGGCGGCGTTCTGGGAGGATCCGCGGGTTCTGACGATCTCGCTGCACGAGCATCCGAGGTCCCTGTTTCCGCAGACGGGGTGGCCGGAGGAGACCGGGGCCGACTGTGCGGAGGGGTCGGCCGTGAACGTGGCGCTGCCGGCGGGGACCGGGGACGCGGGGTGGCTGCGGGCGTTCCACGCGGTGGTGCCGGAGCTGATCGCGGACTTCCGGCCGCAGGTGCTGGTGACGCAGCACGGGGCCGATACGCACTTCGAGGATCCGCTGGCGCATCTGGCGGTGTCGCTGGACGCTCAGCGGGCCGTGCAGGTGGCGTGTCACGACCTGGCGCACGAGTACGCCGAGGGGCGGTGGGTGGCGCTGGGCGGGGGTGGCTACGCGGTGGTGGAGGTGGTGCCGCGGTCGTGGACGCATCTGGTGGGGATCGCGGCGGGGCGGCCGGTGGAGCCGGAGACGGTGATTCCGGAGGGGTGGCGGCAGGAGGTGTTCGCGCGGACGCGGCAGTTGGGGCCGATGCGGATGACTGATGGGCGGTGGCCGGTGTCGTGGGCGTCGTGGGAGGCGGGGTACGACCCTGCGGATCGGCTGGATCAGGCGGTGGTGGCGGCTCGGCGGGCGGCGTTTCCGCTGCGGGGGTTGTTGGCGTGACGGTTTCTTTTGGCGTGCGGGGCGGGTGAGCCGGCCGGCGTTGCCTTGGCACCCGGTGCTGGTGCGGGGCGAGGGTGGGTCGCGTGGCCCGGCGCCGGCCGGGTGCCGCTGCGCCCACCCGTGCCGCCCCTGAGGGTACCTCCCGGCCGTTCAGGCGGGGGGTTACGCCGTCCGTGGGGATGTTTGGGGGATCTGGGCTTCGTGGGTGGGTGGGTCCGGCAGGATCGGTGGGGTGTTGAGCCGTGGAGCTCTTCGGGCTCATCTTCTGGATGTCCGTCTTGCCGGGGTCGTGGCCACTTCTCGGGAGGCGAGTCTGCGGAGTTACCGGTTGTTCGCCGCCCGGGATCCGCGGGTGCTGATCGGGATCGACCCGGAGGGCGACTGGGGGCAGCGGGATCTGCTCGGGCTGATGGCACGCAGGTGTGGTGTTTCGGCCGACCCGCGGCATACTTCGGGCCAGGATGTGATCGACCCCGAGCGGACGCTGACCGCTCTGGACGCCTTCGCCGGGCGCCTGGCCGCGGTGGCCCAGCGTCGCGCTCCGGTCCTTCTCGGCACCGGGCACCCGCATCGGCTGCTCGGTTTCTACGTCGCCCTGGCAGACGCCCTGTCGGCGGCGGGATGTGCTGTCCTCACTCCGGCGCAGGGTCACTGTGTCGACATAACGACCCGGTTCGGTCTACGCACCTACAACCTCGCGTACGTCCGGGGAGTCGCGTTGGTGCGGGAAGCCGGCTCGGAACGCCCCGGTTGTGAGCCCGGCGCACACACGCACTCGCCGCTCCCGGTTCGGACCGCGCTGGCCGTGGCGGCCGACGCCGGCGGGCCGCTTCCCGAGCTGGTGATCGGGGACCACGGCTGGGTCTGCGGAGCAGGTCAGCTGGGGTTCGAGGCCATCGGGCCGGGCGATACCAACGATCCCGCGCTCTTCGTGGGGGAGGCCGAGGGGTTGGTGTCCGTCGCCGTTCCGCTTGATGACGGTGTGCGGCCCGAGTACTACCGGCCGCTCACCCGCTACGTACTCAATCGGGCGTGTCTGTCCCAGTAGGACGCCGATGCGTGCACCTCTTCCCCATTCGCATCACCCGCACCTACATTGGGGAGTGAGCACGCAGCGACGAAGAGTCACCGGAAGGGGAAGCCGGTGGCCGTCGAGTGCGGAAGGTTCAGGTGTGTCATGGCTGCAGCTGGCGAAAGGCCTCTGAACGAGGTTCAGTTCCTTACCGTGGCGGAAGTCGCCTCGGTGATGCGCGTGTCCAAGATGACCGTGTACCGGTTGGTGCACAGCGGTCATCTGCCCGCCATCCGGGTGGGACGGTCGTTCCGCGTCCCGGAGCAAGCGGTTCACGAGTACCTCCGCGAGAGCTATGTGGGGGTGGAAACGGCCTGACGACCTCGATTACGACCTCAGCGCTCGGGCGGGTAGGCTAGCCCCTCGTAGGTCGTGTGGGCCCATGGCGCCCAAACAACCGAGTGATGAGAAGTGAGCGAGGGTAGTCGTGGGCTCTGTTATCAAGAAGCGGCGCAAGCGGATGGCCAAGAAGAAGCACCGCAAGCTGCTCAAGCGCACGCGCGTTCAGCGTCGCAACAAGAAGTAAGCGACGCTGCGCCGTCAGCGTGTCCTGTGGCCCCCCACCGATTCGGTGGGGGGCCACAGTCGTATCCGGGCATACCGTCGGCATCCTCGGGGCGAGCGCGCATTCTCGTCACGTGCTGCATCCGGCGGTCATCACAGCGCAACACCGACCGGCTAAGTTGGCCCGCAGGCGGGAACGCGGCAGGGTACGGAGTACGGCGAGAGGAAGGCGCGGATCTTGGGCAAGGTCGTGCTCGTGACCGGGGTGGCCCGTCCGCTGGGAGGCCGGTTCGTCCGGCGGATCCAGCGCGACCCCGATGTGGACCGGGTCGTGGCCGTGGACGCCGTCGCGCCGGAGCACCATCTGGGCGGCGCCGACTTCGTCCAGGCCGACATCCGGCAGTCGGCCATCGGGCGGGTGCTGGCCGAGACGGGCGCGGACACGGTCGTCCACATGGACGTCACGGGCACCCCGCTGGGCAGCGGCAGCCGTACGTCGGTCAAGGAGACCAACGTCATCGGCACGATGCAGCTGCTCGGGGCCTGCCAGAAGTCGCCGACCGTGAAGCGGCTCGTGGTCAAGTCCAGTACGAACGTCTACGGTTCCGCGCCCCGCGACCCGGCCGTCTGCACGGAGACCACCCCGCCCAAGTCGCTGCCCAGCGGCGGTTTCGCCAAGGACGCCGTGGAGGTCGAGGGGTATGTGCGGGGCTTCGCGCGCCGCCGGCCGGACGTGGCGGTGTGCGTGCTGCGGTTCGCCAACATCCTGGGCCGGAGCGCGGACACGCCCCTCGCGTCGTACTTCGGGCTGCCGGTGCTGCCGACGGTGTTCGGCTACGACCCGCGGCTGCAGTTCGTGCACGAGGACGACGTGATCGAGGTGCTGCGGACCGCCTCGCACGAGCCGCGGCGCGGCACGCTGAACAGCGGCACCTTCAACATCGCCGGTGACGGCGTCCTGCTGCTCTCCCAGTGCTCGCGCCGGCTGGGGCGCCCCACGGTGCCGCTGCTGCTTCCGGCGGTCACCTGGGCGGGCTCCCTCGTGCGTACGCTGGGGATGACGGACTTCGCCCCGGAGCAGATCCGGCTGCTCACCCACGGGCGGGTCGTGGACACCACACAGATGCGCGAGACCCTGGGGTTCCGGCCGAAGTACACGACGGCCGGGACGTTCGCGGACTTCGTGCGCGGCCGCGGTCCGGGGCTGCTGCCGCCGGAGGCCCTCGCGGGGGCCGTCGACCGGATCGCGGAGCTGTCCCTGCGGGGCAGCGGCCACCTCCCGACCCAGAGCGCCAACTGAGGAGCGCAACAACGATGGCGGACGCCAAGGTCATTCCGTTCGACGACGACCGGTCCCGCGGGAGCGGCGGGAGTGCGGGACAGCGCCCTGCGCGGCGCCGCGGCGGGGGGAGCCGGCGCAAGGGCGGCGCGGCGGAGTCCGTGCCGGTGCGCGAGGTGCAGCCGTTGCCCGTCCGCGGGGCGCGGGACGACGGTCCCGTGCCCGGCGGGCCGCCGGGGGCTCGCGGCGACGGCGGCGAGGCGCGGGCGCAGGACGCGGACGGTGGCCTCGAGCGGCGTGTCGCGGCGGGTCTGGCCTTTCTGCGGCGCCGGCTCACCGGCGACTACGAGGTCGACGACTTCGGCTACGACGCCGAACTCACCGACCAGGTGCTGATGTCGCTGCTGCGCCCGATGTACGAGAAGTACTTCCGGGTCGATGTGAAGGGCGTGGAGAACATCCCGGCGGAGGGCGGCGCGCTGATCGTCGCCAACCACTCCGGGACGCTGCCGCTGGACGGCCTGATGATGCAGGTCGCCGTGCACGACCACCATCCGGCCGACCGGCATCTGCGGCTGCTCGCGGCGGACCTGGTGTTCGTGCTGCCGGTGGTGAACGAGCTGGCCCGCAAGCTCGGCCACACGCTGGCGTGTGCGGAGGACGCGGAGCGGCTGCTGGCCCAGGGGGAGCTGGTCGGGGTGATGCCGGAGGGGTTCAAGGGCATCGGCAAGCCGTTCAGCGAGCGGTACAAGCTGCAGCGCTTCGGACGCGGCGGCTTCGTGTCGACGGCGCTGCGGCAGGGCGCGCCGATCATTCCGTGCTCGATCGTCGGGGCGGAGGAGATCTATCCGATGATCGGGAACGCGAAGACCCTGGCGCGGCTGCTGGGGTTCCCGTACTTCCCGCTGACGCCGACGTTTCCGTGGCTCGGTCCGCTGGGTGCGGTGCCGTTGCCGACGAAGTGGACGATCCAGTTCGGTGAGCCGATTCCCACGGACGGCTATCCGCCGGAGGCGGCCGAGGACCCGATGCTGATGTTCAACCTGACGGACCAGGTCAGGGAGCAGATCCAGCACACACTGTACAAGTTGCTGGTGCAGCGGCGGTCGGTGTTCTTCTGAGGCGGGGCGGGGTGAGTCGGCGGACGGAGTCCGGCGCAGCCGGGCGAAGCCCGCGCAGCGGTGCGAGGCCGGCGGTGGGGGTGGGCTCCAGCACACGCTGTACAAGTTGCTGGTGCAGCGGCGGTCGGTGTTCTTCTGAGCGGCGGCGGTGGGGTGCCCCTTGGGCCGGGGCACCCCACCGGGTCAGTCCGCGTCCTCGCCGCGGATGCCCAGGCCGGGCAGCAGGCCGGGGAGCAGGGGCGGGAGGGTGACGTCCGGCTTCGGGGGTGGTGTGGTGTCGCCGGGGGACGGGGAGGCGGCGCTGCCGCTGGCCTTCGGCGGGTCGAGCAGGCCGCCGCTGCCGCCGCCGAGCAGGCCGTCGTCGGTGCCGCCGGAGGGGGCGGACTCGCTGGGGCCGCCACTGCCGGTGCGTGTGCCGTCGGACGAGCCGCCGCTGCCGGTGCCGGGGGACGTGGAGCGTCCGGTGCCGGGCGTGTCGGTGGTCGCCGAGCCGGAACCGCTCGGTCGCCCGTCGTCGCCGGGGGTGCCCTCCTGCGCCGGTGGCTTCGGCAGCAGGGACTCCAGCGGGGCGACGTCTTCCTCTATGGCGTCGAACACCGACGACACCTCTTCGCTGACGTCCCCGAGCTGTACGGGCAGCCGTTCGCGCAGGGCGCCCCAGGTGTCCCGGTGCGAGCGGGAGAAGGCGGACAGCGCCTGCATGGGGCCCAGGGAATCGGGGTCGCGGGCGTAGGCCGCGCTGAGCAGGCGGTGGCCTTCGGACGCGTCGTGCCGCATGCCGGACAGGGCGCGGCGGATCTCGCCGAGGTCCTCGTGGTCGAGGGGGCCGCTGCGGCCGCGCTCCATGAGGCGACGTGCCTCGTTCAGCCGGGTGGATGCCAGGTCGAGGTAGGCCCGGCCACGTTCGTCGTCGCCGTCGGCGAGTCCGAGCCGGAAGTCCTCTATGCCGCGCTTGAGGCCGTAGAGCGAGTCACCGGGCAGCGCGTCCGAACTGGCAGCGGCGACTCCGCCGAAGGCTCCGGCGGCGACAGTCACGCTCAGTCCGCCCGCGGTGAGGCCCTTGGCCAGCCGGGACCGCGGCCGGAACTTTCCCAGTGGGGTCGCCCGATGGGCGCCACGGGCCCGGCGCTGCTCGGGCACCGAAGGGTCCGTCGCCCCGCCGCCCGCGGTGCCCTCCTGCAGCATGGCCTCGAACGCGGCCACCAGTTGGGCTCGCTGGACGACCTTGACCTCGGGATCCAGCTCCGGCCGGGGCAGCGTTTCCAGGCCGGCGGCGAGGGACAGCAGACGTCCCTGCTCGGTCTGTTCCGCGACGGCCCCGGCGGGTGCCGGTCCTTCGGACTGCTCGGCCGCCGCCCCGGGATCGGACTGCTCCTCCAGAGCCTGGGCGAAGGCGTTCGCCCGCCGGTGCGCCGATACGTTCGCGATCACTGGCGGCACCTCCTCTCGTCATGACGGTCGACTCCCCAGGGGGTCCTGAGGGTTGCACGCCCCGGACGGAACCACACCCGCGTGTGGTGGGAGCCGGTCGGGGAGTGACCACAGGGAGCCTGCATCCCGCACAACGAGCGGCGCGGCACTTGGGTTACGGACGACGGAGGACCGGACCCTGGTCTCAACCGACTTTGACTGACGGTGACTTGGGGAATGCGGAGGGTGGCGGCGCCTCGGGGGCGCCGGGGGCTCAGCGGGCGTCGTCCGGCAGCAGTCGGGCGAGGGTGCGGACGGCACGGTACTGGAGGGTCTTGATGGCGCCCTCGTTCTTGCCCATGACGCGGGCGGTCTCGGCGACCGAGAGGCCCTGGAGGAAGCGCAGGGTGACGCACTCCTGCTGCTGCGGGTTGAGCCGCCGTACGGCGTCGAGCAGGGCGGCGTTGGAGAGGGATTCGAGGACGGAGTCCTCGGGGGACCGCTCGACCTCGTTGGCGTCGAGCATCTCGCCGGTGGTGACCTCCAGCCGGAAGCGGCTGGACTTGAAGTGGTCGGCGACGAGGTTGCGGGCGATGGTCACGAGCCAGGCGCCGAAGTCGCGCCCCTGCCAGGTGAAGGTGCCGATGCGCCTGAGGGCCCGCAGGAAGGTCTCGCTGGTCAGGTCCTCGGCGGTCGCCTTGCCGCCCACGCGGTAGTAGATGTAGCGGTAGACAGTGTCGCTGTACTGGTCGTAGAGCCGCCCGAACGCGTCGGCCTCGCCGGCCTGGGCGCGCTCGACCAGGTCCATCATGCGGGCGCTGTCGCTGTCCGCGGCGGGGCGGCGGTGGGTGGCGGCGGCCCCGGACGAGGACGACCGCGCCCGTCTGCCGACGGCGGCGCTGCCCTCGGCCAGTGCATAGCACGGGCCGACGGGGGCGGTGGCCGCGGCGAGGGCGGGGACGGCATACGCGGTGGGGACGAAGACGCGCAACAGGTCCTGGGCTGATTTGACCGTTGCGCGCAGCGTAGCCAGGCCCGAGGCGTCAACCCCGACGTGTGGGTACACGGGACTCCCAGAGGCAGAGCTTCCATCACGTGCAGTACGGAACCATTCACCCGTCGTAGCGAAGGTGGGGTACCGGATTGCGTCTGAGGAGAATAACGCTTCGTACAGGTGCTGCTACGCCCAGTTGCTCAAATCATCGATTGCGTCGCTTCTGTAGCCGATTGACGCCCGGTCAGGTGCGGAAGATTGATCACTTCGCGACCGAAACGTTTCGGATTCCTGGTGGCTACAGTGCGTGTTGTGCTCGAAGTGAAAGCAGAGGACTGAAGAGGATCCGCCGGGGGTAGGTCCGACCGATTGGCGGCGCCGCGCCGCCGGTGCCGCAGGCCGGTCAGCGGCGGCGGCGGTGCAGTGCGATGGCGGCCGCCGTGCCGCCCGCCACCGCGCCGACGCCCGCGGCGGCCGGGATGCCGACCTTGGCCGCCTTGCGGCCCGTGCGGTAGTCGCGCAGCCGCCATTCGAGCTCACGGGCGTGCTTGCGCAGTTTGGCGTCGGGATTGATCGCGTACGGATGGCCGACCAGCGACAGCATGGGGATGTCGTTGTGGGAGTCGCTGTAGGCGGCGCAGCGGGACAGGTCCAGGCCCTCGGCCGCCGCCAGTGCCCGTACCGCCTCCGCCTTGGCGGGGCCGTGCAGCGGCTCGCCGACCAGCTTGCCCGTGTAGACGCCGCCGATCGACTCGGCCACCGTGCCGAGCGCGCCGGTCAGGCCCAGGCGCCGGGCGATCACCTGGGCGATCTCCACCGGGGCGGCCGTGACCAGCCAGACCTTCTGGCCGGCGTCGAGGTGGGCCTGGGCCAGCGCCCGGGTGCCGGGCCAGATCCGCTCGGCCATGTACTCGTCGTAGATCTCCTCGCCGATCGACTTCAGCTCGGAGACGCGGTGGCCCTTGACGATCGACAGCGCCGAGTCGCGGGCGTCCTGCATGTGCTCCGGGTCCTCGATGCCGGCGAGCCGGAACCACGCCTGCTGCCAGGCGAACCGGGCGAGGTCGCGGGTCTCGAAGAACTTCCGCTTGTACAGGCCGCGGCCGAAGTGGAAGAGCGCGGCGCCCTGCATCACGGTGTTGTCGAGGTCGAAGAAGGCGGCGGCGCGGTCGTCGCCGTGGACGGGGAACTCCGGTTCCCCGCCCGGGGCGGCTTCGGGAAGGTCCTGGGTGGACTTGCGGGCGGCCTCCGCCGAGGCCTCGCCTGCCAACACGCTCCGCGCCGTGGCGGAGCGCCTACGGGGGGTGAGCCATCCGAGAGCGGCCATGCCCGTGAGCATAGCCAGTTTGTTCGGGGGCTTCGGACTCGAGAGGTTGGGGGGCTGTGAACTCTGGGCGACCGTGCCGTTAAAGGGCCGGGCGGCCGGGCGCGTCGGGTTGCCGGTCGGGCAGGCGGCCCCCTCGCCGGCGGAGGGCCCGCGTCCGGCCGGGGCCGCGCGAGAATGGCGGACATGAGTCCCCTCTTCCGCCGCAGGGCCCCGCAGGCGCCCGGGGCCCCCGAGACCGCCGAGAACCCGCCACCCTCTCCGCACTCCGAGAACCATCTCGTCACCCTCATCCGCAAACCCGGCTGTCATCTGTGTGATGACGCACAGCTCGTCGTCGAGAAGGTGTGCGCCGAACTCGGTGTCCCCTGGGAGGGGAAGGACATCACCGAGGACCGCCGGCTCCACGACCAGTACTGGGAGCAGATCCCGGTCGTCCTGGTCGACGGCAGGCAGCACACCTTCTGGCGTGTGAACGAGGAGCGCCTGCGCAAGGCACTGACCGAGCAGTACAAGTAGTCCGGATGGTCGCTTAGGATCGATGGCGACATGGTCTCGGGGGCGTTGATCGTGAGGAGTGTGAGCGGCTTTGCCCCCGATGGGAGAGGAACGCAGGTGCGAGTGCGCCGGTTCCCCGTTCGTGCGCCGGGGGCGCGTGACCCCGGTCACGTTGGCCGGGCAAATCGGACACCATCTTTGTGCACGCGTTCACAAAGACATAGCCTGCATTCGACGGGGCGGTCATGTAGGGACGTATGACCGCCTACAGCCCCGCTCTACCCGCAGGAGCACCGTGGCAACTGGCCGAACACACCGACCGGCGACCCGCAGCCGAGGGATTCCCGAGGCCACCGTCGCCAGGCTTCCGCTGTACCTCCGAGCCCTCACCGCACTGTCGGAGCGCTCGGTGCCCACGGTCTCCTCCGAGGAGCTGGCGGCCGCGGCGGGAGTCAACTCCGCGAAGCTGCGCAAGGACTTCTCCTACCTCGGCTCCTACGGGACCCGGGGCGTCGGCTACGACGTCGAGTATCTCGTCTACCAGATCTCGCGTGAACTCGGGCTGACCCAGGACTGGCCGGTCGTGATCGTCGGTATCGGCAACCTCGGCGCCGCGCTCGCCAACTACGGCGGGTTCGCGTCCCGTGGGTTCCGCGTCGCCGCGCTCATCGACGCCGACCCGCAGATGGCCGGAAAGCCCGTCGCGGGCATCCCCGTGCAGCACACCGACGAGCTGGAGAAGATCATCCAGGACGACGGTGTCTCGATCGGTGTGATCGCGACCCCCGCCGGTGCCGCCCAGCAGGTCTGCGACCGGCTCGTGGCCGCCGGTGTCACCTCCATCCTGAACTTCGCGCCCACCGTGCTGAACGTCCCCGAGGGCGTCGACGTGCGCAAGGTCGACCTCTCCATCGAGCTGCAGATCCTCGCCTTCCACGAGCAGCGCAAGGCCGGTGAGGAGGCCGCGGCCGACGCCGGTGCCGTGCCGCCCGCCGTCGCCCGCAAGCAGCAGCCCTCCGCCGACCAGGGACCCGACGGGGACGTGCCCGCCGTGATGCCGGCATGAGCCTCCTCGTCGTCGGGCTGAGCCACCGCAGTGCCCCCGTCAGCGTCCTGGAGCGGGCCTCGCTGCACGCGGACGCGCAGTGCAAGCTGCTGCAGGACACCGTCGCCGCCGAACCGGCCGCCGAGGCCGCGCTGCTGGCCACCTGCAACCGCATCGAGCTGTACGCCGACGTGGACAAGTTCCACGCCGGTGTCGCCGAGCTGTCCACGCTGCTCGCCCAGCACAGCGGGGTCGGCCTGGACGAGCTCACTCCTTACCTTTATGTGCACTACGAGGACCGGGCCGTCCACCACCTGTTCTCGGTGGCCTGCGGGCTGGACTCGATGGTGGTCGGCGAGGGGCAGATCCTCGGCCAGATAAAGGACTCCCTGGCACGCGCCCAGGACCTGCACACCGCCGGACGGCTCCTCAACGACCTGTTCCAGCAGGCGCTCCGGGTCGGCAAGCGCGCCCACTCCGAGACCGGCATCGACCGCGCCGGGCAGTCCCTGGTCACCTTCGGCCTGGAGCAGCTCGCCGCCGGAGCCGACGTCCAGACCTGGGCGCGGGGCAAGAAGGCGCTGGTCATCGGCGCCGGCTCGATGTCCTCGCTGGCCGCCGCCACGCTGGCCCGGGCCGGGATCGCCGAGATCGTGGTCGCCAACCGCACCTTCGAGCGGGCCGAGCGGCTCGCCGAGATCCTCTCCGAGGGCGACGACACGGACGTGCTGGCCCGCGCGGTACCGATGGACGCGGTGCCGGCCGAGCTGACACGTGCCGACGTGGCCGTCTCCTGCACCGGGGCGACCGGGCTGGTCCTCACGGCCGACGCCGTGGCGGCGACGGTGGAGGGCCGCACCGGCGCGCCCGCGGCCGTGGCCGTGGCCGACGGCGCCCGTCCGGCCGCGGACGCCGGCCCCACAGCCGTACCCGAGGGTGCCGACGAGAACTGCCCGCTGGACCTGTCCTCCGTGCCGACCGGCTTCTCCGTCATGGGAGAGGCCGCCGTGGCCGGCCTGGACGCGGCGACGCTGGAGCAGCACGGGGCCTGGGCCGCCGGCGGTACGGCCGTGGACCGGCCGCGCGAGACCGGGCGTCCGGGCGCCGGGACGGACGCCGAGCTGATCACCGCGCTGGCCGCGACGGCCGCGAGCGTCGGCCGGATCCCCGAGCGCCGCCGGCCCGAGCCGGTCGCCGAGGTACCGCGCCCGCAGCCCGTGCTCTTCCTGCTCGACCTCGCCATGCCCCGCGACATCGACGCCGCCGTGCACCGGCTGGCCGGGGTGCGCCTGGTGGACATCGAGTCGCTCGCCGAGGCGTCGGCCGACGCGCCGATGGCCGCCGACGTCGACATGGTCCGCCGGATCGTCGGCGACGAGGTGGCGGCCTTCGGCGCCGCCCAGCGGGCCGCGCACATCACGCCGACCGTCGTCGCGCTGCGCAGCATGGCCGCCGACGTCGTCGCCGGTGAGATCGCCCGGCTGGAGGGGCGGCTGCCGGGTCTGGACGACAAGCACCGCGCCGAGATCACCCAGACCGTCAAGCGTGTGGTCGACAAGCTGCTGCACGCGCCGACGGTCCGGGTCAAGCAGCTCGCCGCCGAGCCCGGCGGCGCCGGGTACGCGGACGCGCTGCGCACCCTGTTCGACCTCGACCAGGAGACGGTGGCCTCCGTCTCACGGACCGAGAACAGCACTGAGAAGAACCGAGGGCCGGCATGACTGAGAAGGCACTGAGACTGGGGACGAGGCGCAGCAAGCTCGCCATGGCCCAGTCCGGGCAGGTGGCGGATGCCGTGAGCCAGGTGACCGGACGGCCTGTGGAGCTCGTCGAGATCACCACGTACGGCGACACGTCCCGCGAGCACCTGGCCCAGATCGGCGGCACGGGCGTGTTCGTCGCCGCGCTGCGCGAGGCCCTGCTGCGGGGCGACGTGGACTTCGCGGTTCATTCGCTCAAGGACCTCCCCACCGCGGAGCACGAGGGCCTGGTCCTGGCGGCCACCCCCGTGCGCGAGGACCCGCGGGACGTCATCGTCGCCCGGGACGCGCGGAAGTTCACCGACCTGCCCAGCGGGGCCCGCATAGGCACGGGCGCGCCGCGTCGCATGGCGCAGTTGAACGCGTACGCCCGCGCCCACGGCCTGGAGATCGAGACGGTCCCGATCCGGGGCAACGTCGACACCCGCATCGGATACGTCCACAGTGGTGAGCTCGACGCCGTCGTGCTGGCCGCCGCCGGACTGAACCGGGTCGGACGCATCGACGAGGTGACCGACTTCCTGTCGGTCGACACGGTTCTGCCCGCCCCCGGCCAGGGGGCCCTGGCGATCGAGTGCGCCGCGGACAACGCTGCGCTGATCGCCGCGCTCGCCGAGCTCGACGACCCGTTCACGCGGGTCGCCGTGACGGCCGAGCGGTCACTGCTCGCCGCCCTGGAGGCCGGCTGCAGCGCCCCTGTGGGCGCGCTGGCCGACCTCCTGGCCGACGGGCAGACTGTCAAGGAAATGCGCCTGCGCGGCGTCGTCGGCACGACCGACGGCTCGACGCTGGTGCAGCTGTCCACCACCGGTCCCGTGCCCCAGACGCACGATGAGGCGCTGGCACTCGGTCGCGAACTCGCCACCGAGATGCTCGCCCAGGGCGCGGCCGGTCTGATGGGGGAGCGAGCACATTGAGCCCCACCGCCTTTCCCGCCTGTCCGGAACACGGGCACGTCACCTTCCTCGGTGCCGGACCCGGAGATCCGGGACTGCTGACTCTGCGCGCCGTGGAGGCGCTGGCGAACGCGGACGTCCTCGTCGCCGAGCACGATGTGCTCGACGTCGTACGGACGCACGCGAGGCAGGGCGTCGCCGAGGTGCACACGGATGCCGATCCGTCGGATCCGGGCGCAGGCACGCCCCAGCTGACGGTTGTTGACGGGTCGTCAACGGCCGTCGGTGTCCCCGCCGTGCGGGATGCCGCACATCTTGTCATGGAGGCCGCGCGGGGCGGCAGGCGGGTCGTGCGTGCGGTGACCGGGGACCCCGGGCTCGACACGTACGCCGCCGAGGAGATGCTCGCGTGCGCCGCGGCCGGGGTGCCCTTCGAGGTCGTCCCCGGCATCGCGAACGCCGTCGGCGTGCCCGCGTACGCCGGTGTGCCGCTGCGGGACGCCCAGGGCGCCGATGTGCGGTTCGTGGACGCCCGTACGGCGTCGGACCGTTGCTGGACCGAGGTGGGCGCCTCCGACGGGACGGTCGTGGTGTCGACGACGCTGGACTCGGTGGCCGCGGCCGCCGGTGAGCTGGTGTCGGCCGGCCGCAAGCCGGACACCCCGCTGACGGTGACCATCGCCGGTACGACGACGCGGCAGCGCACCTGGACGGCGACGCTGGGCACGGTCGCGCAGACGCTGAAGCAGGCCAAGGTGCTGCCGTCCCCGGACGGTGGCCGCCCGGTGATAGCCGTGGTCGGCGAGCGCAGTGCCACCGCCCGGCGTGACCAGCTGTCGTGGTTCGAGTCCAAGCCGCTGTTCGGCTGGAAGGTCCTCGTGCCGCGCACGAAGGAGCAGGCGGCGTCGCTCTCCGACCAGCTGAGGTCGTACGGGGCCGTGCCGCACGAGGTGCCGACCATCGCGGTGGAGCCCCCGCGCACCCCGCAGCAGATGGAGCGGGCGGTCAAGGGCCTGGTGACGGGCCGTTACGAGTGGATCGCGTTCACCTCGGTCAACGCGGTGAAGGCCGTGCGGGAGAAGTTCGAGGAGTACGGTCTTGACGCCCGTGCCTTCGCGGGCATCAAGGTCGCCGCGGTGGGCGAGCAGACCGCCAAGGCGCTGATCGCCTTCGGCGTGAAGCCGGACCTGGTGCCGAGCGGCGAGCAGTCGGCGGCGGGTCTGCTGGAGGACTGGCCGCCCTACGACCCGGTCTTCGACCCGATCGACCGTGTCTTCCTGCCCCGGGCCGACATCGCCACCGAGACTCTGGTGGCCGGGCTGATCGAGCTGGGCTGGGAGGTCGACGACGTCACCGCCTACCGCACGGTGCGCGCCTCGCCGCCGCCGGCCACGACCCGTGAGGCGATCAAGGGCGGTGGCTTCGACGCGGTGCTGTTCACGTCGTCGTCCACGGTGCGGAACCTGGTCGGTATCGCGGGCAAGCCGCACAACGTGACGGTGATCGCCTGCATCGGCCCGGCGACGGCCAAGACCGCGGAGGAGCACGGGCTGCGTGTGGACGTCATGGCTCCCGAGCCGTCCGTCCACAAGCTGGCGGAGGCCCTGGCCGACTTCGGCCTGCGCCGCCGCGCGGCGGCGCAGGACGCCGGGGATCCGGTGACGCGGCCGAGCGAGCGGCGGCCGGGGGCGCGCAGGCGGCGGTCCTCGACCTGAGGTCGTGGGCGTGAGGTGTGGCGGGACGTGCTGTGCGCGTCCCGCCACCACTCGTTGGGACGTCACCCCGGGCGGCGGCGGGTCTTCGCGGGAAGGTGAATCCTTTCCGGGCCTCCCGGCCTCTTGTCTGCGTACCGGCCGAACGGGCCGGCGGAAACGGGAGGAAACGCCGATGATGGTCACCGGACTCGTAGTGATCGGAGCCCTGCTCGTGGGCGCGTGCGGTTGGCACCTGATGCGTCGCTACAAGAGCGGAAGCTGACCGGTGCCGGCGCGCGGGGCGCATCCCGGTGGGGGGAGCGGATGAACCGGCGCTTCCGCTGGCCGGACCAGCGGCTGATCAAGGCCGCTCAGGACGGTGACGTCACGTCGCTCACCACCGTCGTCATGGAATCGCAGCCCCATGTGCGCAAGTTCGCCCTGTCCCTGTGCGCCTCGCCGCAGGACGCGGAGGACGCGGCGCAGGAGGCGCTGATCATCCTCTACCGGAAGATCGGCACTTTGCGGGCCACCGGCGCGCTCGCCTCATGGATGTTCCGGATTGTGCGCAACGAATGCCTCCGTCAGGTACGGCTGCTCGTCCCGCGGAGCGAGGAGGCGCCGGAGGGGCCTCCGGAACCGTCCGCCGAGGACGCGGTGCTGCGCAGGCTGGAGCTGGAGCGGGTCGCGGCCGCGGTCGGCGCCCTTCCCCGTGACCAGCGGCAGGTCCTGATCATGCGGGACGTCCAGGGCCTGCCCGGCAGGGCCGTCGCCCATGCGCTCGGGCTGAGCAACGCCGCGATGAAGTCGCGGCTGCACCGAGCTCGCGCGGCACTGCGTCACTCACTGGCAGCGAACGATCCAGCCCTCGAAACAGCCATCGAGCCACCCGTCGGAGGAGAGTCATGACCGTGAATCCGGCCCGGTCCCCGGTGCCCGGGAAGAACTTCGCGAGCAAGTCCGTCCCGCGGCACCTGGCGCGCGGCGCGATCGGCTTCGGGCTGGTCATCGGCTCGATCGCCCTGGTGCCCGTCGCCGGCCCCGCCACCCTGCTGGCGGCCCCGTTGGCCCTGATCGCGTTCCGCGGCTGCCCCACCTGCTGGATGGTCGGTCTGGCGCAGACCGCGTCCCGCGGCCGTCTGGAGCGCCGGTGTGCCGACGGCGTCTGCACCCTCGCCAAGGCCTCCCCTTCCCGGTGAGTGACCTCCCCGGACGGGTTCAGCCGAGGCGGCGGATCGGGGTGCCGGCGAGGTAGGCGTCGATGGCCTCCACCGCCTGGCCGTAGTACGTGCGGTAGTTGAGGTGGGAGACGTAGCCCAGGTGCGGGGTGGCCAGGAGGCGGGGCGCGGTGCGCATCGGGTGGTCGGCGGGCAGGGGTTCGCTGTCGAAGACGTCGACCGCCGCGCCCGCGATCCGGGCCTCGTGCAGGGCGGTGAGCAGTGCGTCCTGGTCGACGAGTGCCGCGCGGGAGGTGTTGATCAGGTAGGAGGTCGGCTTCATCAGGGCCAGTTCGGGAGCGCCCAGGATGCCCCGGGTGGTCTCGCCCAGTACCAGGTGGAGCGAGAGGAAGTCGCTGGTGCGGAGCAACTCCTCCTTCGAAGGCGCGAGGTCGGTGCCCACCTCGTCCGTGCGCTCCTTGGTGAGGTGGGGGCTCCAGGCCGTGACCTCCATGCCGAAGGCGAGGCCCACCCGCGCCACCCTGCCGCCGATCTTGCCCAGTCCGAGCAGGCCGAGGCGGCGGCCGTGCAGGTCCGCGCCGACCGTCGACTGCCACGGGCCGCCCGCGCGCAGGGCGTTGTTCTCCGTCACGATGCCGCGGGCCAGCCCGAGGAGCAGCGCCCAGGTCAGTTCCACCGGCGGGGTGGGGGAGCTCTGGGTGCCGCAGACCGTGACGCCGTTCCGTTCGGCGGCGGCGAGGTCGATGACGGAGTTGCGCATGCCGGACGCGACGATCAGCTTCAGCCGGGGGAGCCGGTCGAGGAGGGAGGCGGGGAACGGGACGCGTTCGCGCAGGGTCACCGCGATGTCGAAGTCCGCGAGGGCCTCGGCCAGTTCGTCCTCGGTGGCGAAGTGCTCGGTGAAGGCGGTCACCTCCACCCGGTCGCTGACGGGGCTCCAGTCGGCGACGGTGGTGGCGACGTCCTGGAAGTCGTCGAGCACGGCGCAGCGCAGTCGCATGTCAGCCCTCTCCTGTGAGCCCGGTGCCTCCGCCGCGGCGCGGGCGGAGGCCTTCGGATTGTCCACCACGGGGGTGTGCCCGTGCCCGGCGCAGTGCCGACGCGACGGCGGAAGCGAGGGCGAGCACGAAAACCGTCAGGCCGGTGAGGACGACCGGGTTCACCCAGCCGGGCACCAGCTCGGTGCCCACGCCGTCCGACGTGACGCACTGGGCGCTGACCGGCAGCGTCATCCGGGTCACCACGTGATCGCCGGGCGCTCCGGCGGCGGCGCACATCTGGTCGGGGTCCAGGATGTAGAACCCCTGGTTCACGCCGTACGCGTAGGCGCCCAGGGCCGCCGATCCGGCCAGCACGGCCAGCAGACCGCACGACACGGCGCCGGGCATGCGCAGACCGTTCTCCGGCTCCCAGTGCCACGCCCGCACGGCGAGCACCCCCGCGGTGCCCAGGACGACGAACGGCGTCAGGAACGGCGCGAGGGCCAGGGTCAGGAAGAGGAGGGCCGCCACATCTGTCCGGACATCCCGCGCCGGTGATCGGTTCCGCCGTCCGCGTCCGGGACGCGGGCCCGAGGCGAAGGGCGGGTCAGTGGTGCCAGGCCCGGCCGCCCGTGTTGTGGATGAGGCGCTGGAGGACCTTCATGGTGGTCAGGTACTCCTCGTCGGAGATTCCCGCGTGGCGTTCCGTCCACAGGTCGGTCTGGAGGGCGGCCGCCTTCTCGTGGAAGGCGCGGCCCTCGGCCGTGAGGGTCAGGCGGCCGTCGGGGTGCTCGGTGATCCAGCCGGCGGTGACGGTCGCGTCGATCTCCGCCTCCATGCCGTCCGCGCCCGTGTCGAGGTAGCCGCGCAGGATGCGGGAGACCTCGGCGCGGGTCTTCGGGGTGTCCGCGCGGGCGACCTGGGCGAGGGTCCACCACTGGGGCTGGGTCGTGCCGATCTCGGCGAGGGCCGCCCGGGTGCGGGTGACGACGGCCTTGTAGGCCGCCCAGGTCCAGTAGCCGACGGGCTGTCGGATCAGTTCGGCGTCGCTGTGCGAGTAGTCCATGGCGCCGACCGTAGAAGCTCGAGTTTGGTCGAGGTCAAGCGTCCCGGGGGCCGACTCCGCGTCGGCAAAGGCATGGCGGGGGCGGGCGTAGCGTAGGTGGTATGACGACGTACGGATCCTTTCCCGGCACCCGGCCCCGGCGGCTGCGGACCACTCCCGTCATGCGTCGGATGGTCGCCGAGACGCGGCTGCATCCCGCCGACCTGATCCTCCCCGCCTTCGTGCGGGAGGGCGTGAGCGAGCCGGTGCCGATCGCGGCGATGCCCGGGGTCGTGCAGCACACCCGGGACAGCCTGAAGAAGGCCGCCGCAGAGGCGGTCGAGGCCGGGATCTCCGGGATCATGCTGTTCGGCGTGCCGGAGGAGGCCAAGAAGGACGCCGCCGGGACGGTGGGGACCGACCCGGACGGGATCCTCCAGGTCGCCCTGCGGGACGTGCGGGCCGAGGTCGGGGACGAGCTGCTCGTCATGTCCGACCTGTGCCTCGACGAGTTCACCGATCACGGGCACTGCGGTGTGCTCGACGACCAGGGCCGGGTCGACAACGACGCCACCCTCGAGCGGTACGCCGAGATGGCCCAGGTCCAGGCCGACGCCGGTGCCCATGTGGTCGGTCCCAGCGGGATGATGGACGGCCAGATCGGGGTCGTCCGCGACGCCCTCGACCAGATCGGGCGGGAGGATGTCGCCATCCTCGCCTACACCGCGAAGTACGCCTCCGCCTTCTACGGGCCCTTCCGCGAGGCCGTCGGATCCTCGCTCAAGGGCGACCGCAAGACCTACCAGCAGGACGGCGCCAACGTGCGCGAGTCGATGCGGGAGCTGGCGCTCGACCTGGAGGAGGGCGCCGACATGGTGATGGTCAAGCCGGCCGGCCCCTACCTCGACATCCTGGCCAAGGTCGCCGAGGCCGTGGACGTGCCCGTCGCCGCCTACCAGATCTCCGGCGAGTACTCGATGATCGAGGCCGCCGCCGAGAAGGGCTGGATCGACCGCGACCGGGCCATCCTGGAGACGCTCACCGGCATCAAGCGGGCCGGCGCGCGCAACATCCTGACCTACTGGGCCACCGAGGTCGCTCGCACGCTGCGCTGAGCGACCTCCCCCGGTGCTTCGCGCACGGGGTGCGGGCACCTCTTCAGAACCCGAGGGCGGCGTCCACGTCGGTCTGCCAGTAGGTGACCGTCAGCGCGGTGTCGACGTACACGCCGCCGGCGGGCAGGGCGACCGTGGCGATGGAGCCGTCCTCGAAGGGGATCGTGAGGGTGTTCGTCTCGTAGCCGTTCTCGCCGCTGCCGTCGCCGGCCGACAGGAGCACCCCGGCGTAGCCGGACTCGCCGGGTGCGACCCCGGTCAGCGACTGCGGCTTGGTCGCCTCCGCGACCGGCGGCACCGACTGGGCCTCGCCGAAGCGGGCGGCCGGGTACGGGGGCAGCATGCAGGTCTTCGAGCCGGTGTTGGTGGCGGTCAGCAGCAGGTGGTTGAGGGGGCGGGACAGCTTCTGCGCGGTGATCTTCACGTCGGACGCGGAGCACTTGCCGGGCATGTCGTCCTCGTCGTCGCCGCCCTGGGCGCCGGAGCCGCTGTTGCCGCCGGCCGAGCCGGAGGAGGCGTCCTTGCCGCCGGAGCCCGAGGAGCCGGCCGAGCCGTTGGAGCCGGAGGAACCGGTGGAGCCGTGGGTGTCCGTGCCCGAGCCCGTGGTCGTACCGGACGAGCTCTTGTCGCCGCCCGTGGAGGCGGAGGCGCCGGCGGACGGGGTGTTGTGGCCCGTGGCCGTCGCGGAGGTGGACGGACCGCTCTCGGCGCCCGTCTCCGAACCTCCCTCACAGGCCGTCAGGGCGAGCGCGGCCAGGGCGACCGTGGTGGCGGCGAACAGGCGGGTACGGGTGGTGCGTGCAGACATGAAGGAGCCCCGTTTCGAAGGAAGTTGGGTGAGCCGCTCGACCGTTCGCCGGGAGCGGCTGCTTGGATGACCACAGCTTGGGGTCCGAGTCGTCCCGTGCGCCAGCCGTGCCGCCGCATGCGGGACAATGGGATGCCGGGAACGGCTCTGACCTGGGGAAACGGTGTCCCTCTGGGATGCGGTGCGGGGATGCGGGAGAGGGAGAGACGGTGGCGGGGGACGACTTCGCGGGACTGTTGCAGGAGCTCAAGGAGCGGTCCGGGCTCAGCTACGGGGCCTTGGGCAAGCGGCTGCACATGAGCGCGTCCACAGTGCACCGGTACGTCAGCGGGGAGGTCGTACCCGTCGAGTTCGCGCCCGTCGAGCGGCTGGCCCGGGTGTGCCGGGCGACCCCCGAGGAGCTGCTCGAACTCCATCGCCGGTGGATCCGCGCGGATGCGCTGCGCGGCGTGAAGAAGGGGGAGGACGCCGGGCGGCAGGCACCCCCGGCGGAAGCGGCGGCGGAGGACGCCGCCGAGGCGGAGAGCGCCGGAGCGGCGGGGGCGCGCGCGGGGGAGGGGAGCGGGCCGCCGGACGCGTCGTCAGCGGCCGCCGCGTCCGCACCCGGAGAGCCGTCCCCCTCCGGGCCGGGGTCGGCCTCGGGGCCGGGGTCCGCCTCCGGATCGGGGTCCGCCTCCGGGCCCGGGTCGGTCTCCGGATCGGGGTCCGCGGCCGGGGCCGGGAGCGGATCGGCGTCCGCAGGCGGGGTCGGGAGCGGATCGGGGTCCGCGGTCGGGGCCGGGGCCGGATCGGCGTCCGCCGGCGGGGCCGGGAACGCATCGGCCCCCTCCTACACCCTGGATGCCCCCTCCGCACCGGAGCGCCCCGCTCCCTCGCGCCGTCGGCGGCACCGCACCGCCCTGTACGCCGCGACCGGTGTCGTCGTCATCGCCGGTGCCGTGGCGCTCGTGGCGAACCTCGTGCCGGGCAACGGCGACGGCGGGCAGCGCGGTCCGGCCGGGGCCGTCGGGGCCGCCGTGTCGGCCTCCGCCCCGGTGTCCGGGACCGCCAGCCGGCCGGCGTCGCCGAGCGCGAGCGCCTCCGCCTCGGCGACCGCCTCCCCGTCGCCGTCCACCTCCGCGTCCGCCTCGGCGACCGCGACGCGCGAGAGCACGGCCGCGCCCAGCCGCCCCGCCCCCGCCGGCGGCCCGGCGCTCACCGTGGCGACCACCCCGTACTTCTGGGACTCCCCCTGCGACCACGCCTTCCTGGTCGACCGCAGCCCGCAGAACGTGCTGCCCCCGCCCCCGCAGCAGGACGCGGTCGGCTGGGCCACCGCCTACGGCGCCGTCTCCGCGAACCGGCAGACCGTCGTCCTCACCGTGCAGGGCACCGGCCAGGAGACCGTGGTCCTCGAGGACCTGCACGTGCGCGTGGTGAGCAGCAAGCCGGCGCTGGACTGGAACCAGTACGTGATGGGCAACGGCTGCGGCGGCGGGGTGGACACCGCGTCCTTCGACGTCTCGCTGGACCTGGGCACCCCGCTGGCGATGCCGGTCGCGGGGCAGCGGGACTTCCCGTACAAGGTCACCGAGTCCGACCCCGAGGTGTTCCACGTCAAGGCGCACACCAGCGGCCACGACGTCAGCTGGTACCTGGAGCTGGAGTGGTCGAGCGGGGAGCGGCAGGGCACCCTGCGCATCGACGACCACGGCAAGCCGTTCCGCACCAGTGCCTCCAAGGACGCGTCCTACTACGCGTATCCTCTCGGCAGCCACGCCTGGGAGTGGGTCGCGGGGACCTGACTCGCACGCGTGTCCGCATCACGGAAACGTCCCTGTAGAGGGCACGTACTTCCCTAGGCTGCGGTCATGACAGTGACTCAGGACGCCGCTCCCACCGCCACCGCACCCCTGCCGCCGCTCGCCGCGCGGGCCCGGTCGATCGGCGGTTCGCCGGTACGGGACATCCTCGCCGTCACCGCCCGCCCCGAGGTGATCAACTTCGCGGGCGGGCTGCCGGCCCCCTCGCTGTTCGACGCGGAGGGCATCGCCGCCGCGTACCGGGCCGTCCTCACCGAGGCACCCGCGCGGGCGCTGCAGTACTCCACCACCGAGGGCGAGCCCGTCCTGCGGGCCGCGCTCGCCGCCCGTACCTCGGTGCGCGGGCTGGCCACCGACGCCGACGACATCCTCGTCACCACGGGCTCGCAGCAGGCACTGTCCCTGCTCGCCACGGCCCTGATCGAACCCGGCGACACGGTCCTCGTCGAGGATCCCTGCTACCTGGCCGCCCTCCAGGCCTTCGGCTTCGCGGGCGCCCGCGTGATCGCGGTGCCCGGTGACGAGGACGGGCTGGACCCCGTGGCGCTGGAGGAGCTGGTGGTGCGCGAGCGGCCCAAGCTGCTCTACACGGTGCCCACCTTCTCGAACCCGACCGGCCGCACCATGCCCGCCGCCCGCCGTGCCGCCGTCGCCGAGGTGGCCGGCCGGTGCGGGCTGTGGATCGTCGAGGACGACCCGTACGGGGAGCTGCGCTTCGAAGGCGAGCGGGTGCCGTGGATCGCCTCCCACGAGGGGGCCCGGGACCGCACCGTGCTGCTGGGCTCCTTCTCCAAGGTGATGGCACCCGGCCTGCGCCTGGGCTGGCTGCGGGCGCCGGCCGAGCTGCTGCGGGCCTGCGCGGTCGCCAAGCAGGCCGCCGACCTGCACACCCCGACCGTCAACCAGCTCGCCGCCGCCCGGTACCTGGCCGACAACGACCTGGACGCCCACGTCGCCCGCGTCTCCGCCGCCTACGGGGAACGCCGGGACGCCATGCTCGCGGGCCTGGCGGACGCGCTGCCGGCGGGGTCGGTGTGGACCCGTCCCGAGGGCGGCATGTTCCTGTGGGCGCGGCTGCCGGAGCGGTACGACACCACGGCCCTGCTGCCCGAGGTCGTCCGGCACGACGTGGCGTACGTGCCCGGCGCCCCCTTCCACGCCGGTGCGCCCGACCGCGCCACGATGCGGCTGTGCTTCGTCACGCAGACGCCGGACGAGATCGCGGAGGGGCTGCGGAGGCTGGGCGCGGCGCTGGGGGCCAAGGGACTGTCGGCCTAGGACGAAAGGCGGGGGGCCGGTCCGGCCGGGGACGGCGGACGGGGTGGGCGGCGCGTCCCTAAGGTGGCGGTATGGCTACCAGCTCACGGACCACACCGTTCGACCTCGACGCGTACCTCGGGCGGATCGGCTGGGAGGGGGAGCGGCGGGCCGACGCGGCCACCCTGCGGGGGGTGCACCTCGCCCATCTGAGGGCGATCCCGTTCGAGAACCTCGACGCCCTGTGCGGCACGGCGCCCTCCCTCGACCCCGCCGGCCTGATGGCCAAGCTGGTCCACCGGCGGCGGCGCGGCGGGTACTGCTACGAGCACAACACGCTGTTCGCGCTCGCCCTGGAGGCGCTCGGGTTCCGGGTGACGCGGCTGACCGCGCGGGTCGTCGTCGGCGCCGACCGGGTCGAGGACCGGCCCCGCACCCACATGGCCCTGCTGGCCGAGGTCCCCGGCGAACCCCGGCCGTACCTGGCCGACGTCGGCTTCGGTGCCGTCGGGTCCCTGCTGGAGCCGGTGCCGCTGGCCGCGGACACCGAGTTCCACGACGCCGGGCGCCGGCACCGGCTGGTGCACGCACCGCACCGGGGGCCGCTGGAGATGTGGGTGCTCGAGGCGCACGGGGCGTCCGCGGGCGCCGGCTGGCAGGCGCAGTACGCCTTCACGCTGGAGCCGTTCGAGCAGTGCGACTACGAGGTCATCAACTGGCACATCGCCACGAACCCCCGGTCGCCCTTCTCCCGCCGGCCCTACGTGCAGCACCTCACGGCGGACGGACACCTGCTGCTCGCCGGCGACCGCGTCACCGAGACCCGCGCCGACGGCACCGTCACCGAGCGGAAGGTGCCGGACGAGGCGGCGGTCCGCCGGGTGCTGGCGGAGGAGTTCGGCATCGACGTGCCCGACGGGCTGACCCTGCCGGTCCGACCCGGCACGGCCCGCCCGGCGGGCACGGGCGAGGCACTCAGAGCCGCTTGGGCGTCCTGATGCCCAGCAGGGCCATGCCCCGGTGCAGGGTGCGGGCCGTGACGTCGCACAGGAACAGGCGGTTCTCCACCTGCTCGGGCGTCTCGGCCTTCAGGACCGGGCACTTGTCGTAGAAGGACGTGTACAGCGACGCGAGCTGGTAGAGGTACGCCGTCAGCTTGTGCGGGGCGTACTCCGCGGCCGCCTCGAAGACGGTGTCCCCGAACGCGTCCAGGTGCAGGCCCAGCGCCCGCTCCGCGTCGTGCAGGTCCAGCTCCGGGTGAGCGGCGGGGCGGACCTCGCCGGCCTTGCGCAGGATCGACTGGATCCGGGCGTAGGCGTACTGGAGGTAGACGGAGGTGTCGCCGTTGAGCGAGACCATCTGGTCCAGGTCGAACTTGTAGTCGCGGTTCGGCGACGTCGACAGGTCCGCGTACTTCACGGCCCCGATGCCGACCTGCGCGGCCCGCTCCTGGATCTCCTCCTCGGTGAGGTCCCGCGCCTTCTCCCGGACGACCTCGGCGGCCCGCTGCACCGCCTCGTCCAGCAGGTCCTCCAGCCGCACGGTCGCGCCCTCGCGGGTCTTGAAGGGCTTGCCGTCCGCGCCGAGCACCGTGCCGTAGCCCATGTTGTGCGCGGTGACGTCCTCGTTCAGCCAGCCGGCCCGGCGGGCCGTCTCGAAGACCATCCTGAAGTGGAGCGACTGGCGTACGTCGACGACGTACAGCAGCGTGGTCGCGTGCAGGTCGAGGACGCGGTTGCGGATGGCGGTCAGGTCGGACGCCGCGTAGCCGAAGCCGCCGTCGGCCTTCTGCACGATCAGCGGGACCGGCTGGTCGTCCTTGCCGCGGATCTCGTCGAAGAACACCACGAGCGCGCCCTCGGAGCGCACCGCGACGCCCATCTCCTCCAGGAGGCGGGCGGTCTCGGGCATGCCCTCGTTGTACGCGGACTCGCCGACGATCTCCTCGTCGCGGATCTCCATGTCGAGCTTCTCGAAGACGGAGTAGAAGTAGACCTTCGACTCGTCCACGAACTGCTGCCACAGTTCGAGCGTCTCCTTGTCACCGGACTGGAGTGCGACGACCCGCTTGCGGGCCCGGTCCTTGAACTCCTCGTCCGAGTCGAAGAGCGCACGCGACGCCTTGTAGACGCGGTTCAGGTTGCTCATGGCCTGCTCGCCGTCGACGTCCTCGGCCGGGGCCAGCTCGCCGGGGTGCTCGAACAGGTACTGGATGAGCATGCCGAACTGGGTGCCCCAGTCGCCGATGTGGTGCCGGCCGATCGTCTTCTCGCCGGTGAAGTCGAGCATGCCGCGCAGGGCGTCGCCGATGACCGCCGACCGCAGGTGGCCGACGTGCATCTCCTTCGCCACGTTCGGCTGGGCGTAGTCGACGACCGTGACGCCCGCGTTCTCCTTCAGCGGCACGCCGAGGCGCTCGCCGTCCGCGTACCGCGCGGCGAGGTTCCCGGTGATCGCCCGGTCGCCGATGGTGATGTTGAGGAAGCCGGGCCCGGAGACCTCGACGTCCGCGATCAGGTCGCCGGTGGTGATGTGCGAGACGACCTCGGCCGCCAGCTCACGCGGGTTCGCCTTGGACTTCTTGGCCAGGGCGAGGATGCCGTTGGCCTGGTAGTCCGCCCGGTCGCTTCGTCGCAGCAGCGGGTCGACGTCGGCGGCCTCCGGCCGGACGGCCGAGAGGGCGGACGCGAGGTGCTGCTGGACGGAGTCGCTGAGGGACGTGACCGAGGCCATGGAGTGGCTGCCGTTCTGCTCGGGTTCCGGAAGTACTACGGAAACCGAGTATCCCACGCGATGAAAAGGGGTTTTCGCGGATGCGGGCCGGGCTGGGAGAATGGAGCGGTCAGCCGTGCGACCGTAGCGGCTGCCCGAGCTGTACTTCAGGAAACACCAGGGAAAGAGGACGTGCCGATCGTGGCTCAGAGCACAGAGACCACCGACTGGGTCTCCCGTTTCGCGGACGAGGTCATCGCCGAGTCGGAGCGTCGTGCCCCGGGCAAACCGGTCGTCGTCGCGTCCGGACTCTCCCCCTCCGGTCCCATCCACCTGGGCAACCTGCGCGAGGTCATGACCCCGCACCTGGTCGCCGACGAGGTCCGCCGCCGCGGCCACGAGGTCCGGCACCTGATCTCCTGGGACGACTACGACCGGTACCGCAAGGTGCCGGCCGGTGTCCCCGGCGTCGACGAGACCTGGGCCGAGCACATCGGCAAGCCGCTGACCTCCGTCCCGGCGCCCAAGGGCTCCGCCCACCCCAACTGGGCCGAGCACTTCAAGGCCGCCATGGTCGAGGCGCTGGCCGAGCTCGGCGTGGAGTTCGACGGGATCAGCCAGACCGCGCAGTACACCTCCGGTGTCTACCGCGAGCAGATCCTGCACGCCATGAAGCACCGGCAGGACATCGACGCGATCCTCGCCCAGTACCGGACCAAGAAGGCCCCGGCGAAGAAGCAGCAGCAGAAGCCGGTCGACGAGGCCGAGCTGGAGGCCGCGGAGGGCTCCGGCGCCGCCGCCGAGGACGACGGCAGCTCCGGCTCCGCCGGGTACTTCCCGTACAAGCCGTTCTGCGGCAACTGCGAGAAGGACCTGACGACGGTCACCGCGTACGACGACGACTCGACCGAGCTGACGTACGCCTGCACCGCGTGCGGCTTCTCCGAGACGGTCCGGCTGAGCGAGTTCAACCGCGGCAAGCTGGTCTGGAAGGTCGACTGGCCGATGCGGTGGGCGTACGAGGGCGTGATCTTCGAGCCCAGCGGGGTCGACCACTCGTCCCCCGGGTCGTCGTTCCAGGTCGGCGGGCAGATCGTCGGCATCTTCGGCGGCAAGCAGCCGATCGGCCCGATGTACGCCTTCGTCGGCATCAGCGGCATGGCGAAGATGTCCTCGTCCAAGGGCGGCGTGCCCACCCCGGGCGACGCCCTGCAGATCATGGAGCCGCAGCTGCTGCGCTGGCTGTACGCGCGCCGCAGGCCCAACCAGTCCTTCAAGATCGCCTTCGACCAGGAGATCCAGCGGCTCTACGACGAGTGGGACCGCCTGGACGCCAAGGTGGCCGACGGCAGCGCGCTGCCCGCCGACGTCGCCGCGCACGCGCGTGCCGTGCGCACGGCCGCCGGTGAGCTGCCGCGGACGCCCAGGCCGCTGCCGTACCGGACGCTCGCGTCCGTGGCCGACATCACCGCCGGCCACGAGGACCAGGCGCTGCGCATCCTCAGCGAGCTCGACCCGGCGAACCCGCTGGGCTCGCTGGCCGAGGCCCGGCCGCGTTACGACAAGGCCGAGGCGTGGATCAACACCCACGTCCCCGCCGACCAGCGCACCATCGTCCGCGACGAGCCCGACGCCGAGCTGCTGAAGTCCCTCGACGAGCCGTCCCGGCAGTCGCTGCGGCTGCTGCTCGACGGGCTCGCCGAGCACTGGTCGCTGGACGGGCTCACCCACCTGGTCTACGGCGTGCCCAAGGTCCAGGCCGGGTTCTCCGCCGACGCCACGCCGAAGGAACTGCCGCCGGAGATCAAGACGGCCCAGCGGACGTTCTTCGCGCTGCTGTACCACCTGCTCGTCGGCCGCGACACCGGCCCGCGCCTGCCCACGCTGCTGCTGGCGGTCGGGCAGGACCGGGTGCGGACGCTGCTCGGGGAGTAGGTCCGCCGGTCAGGACGTGGGTGGGGGGGGGGGGGGCGGGGGGGGGGGGGCGCCGCCGCGGGGGGGGGGGGGGGGGGGGGGGGGGGGGGGGGGGGGGGGGGGGTGGGGGGGGGCGGGGGGGGGGGGGGGTTGGGGGTGGGGGGGGGGGGGTTTGGGGGGGGGGGGGGGGGGTTGGGGTTTGGGGGGGGGGGGGGGGGGGGCGGGGGGAGCGGTGG
>NZ_JBIWKU010000024.1:0-2258 GCF_044765825.1 Streptomyces flaveolus
ATGATGACTTCCCTCGGTGTCGCGGCATGACCACGGCACGGCGGTGCTGGAGACGCCACGAAGAGCCTGACTCTCAAAAGTCGGAACGACGGGGGCCATGCTCCGGCACGCCTCTGCGGGCCGTCCATCCGGATCAGATGGAACGGTGGTGCCGCCGCCGGCCCGCCCGGCGGAACCTCGGCGCTCCGGCGGCGTGCCGTCCGGGTCCCCGTCGGCCTCCGACGCGAAACAGCCACACAGCGACCGATCAGCGAAATCTCCGGACCCGGACGACCCCGGCCGACGGCACATCTCCGACCGAGGTCACCAGTTAGTCACCGTCGTCGTGCGCCGCGCTACGACGTTCTTGTTCGCGCTTGGAGAAGGCGGCTGCCCGGACCGCCGCCTTGCTCTCCAGGCCCGATCCCAGCGCGCCGCCCACGGTGGCGACCGAAGCGACGAACCACGACAACGTCCAGTACTCCGTGGCATGCAGCGGGGTCCGTGTGATCGAGGCGAACACCCGGTCGTTGAGGATGAACAGCGCCCACACCAAGTTGATGACCACCAGGCCCCCGTAGCAGACGAGCACTCCGAGACCCACGGTCATGACCGTCGACGCGTTGTAGAGGCTCGCCCTCTTCCTCTCCTCCGGCGAGGCGTCCGTCGGTCGGTACCAAAGGTGCGCGTCCACGATCAGCCAGCCGATCATGAGCACGATCGACCCGACCATGGCGATCACGAGGCGTGGCGTGCTCAGGAACGCGGCCAGGCTCCAGATGGTGGAGTTCACGGTGGCGATTGCTCCCGTGGCGAGTGCGGCCGCCAGGGCTTTCGACAAGCCCGGCACCAATCGCCACGGCCGGTTGGCGCGGACCATACCGCCGAGCACCCTCAGGTAACCGCGCGGCCCGCCGGCGACGTACCGGAGATCGGCGGTCTCCTCCTCACCGACCTGGGCCCGGTGAATCGGGGCGAGACGACTGACGAAGCGTCCCAGCGGTTGTCGCTGCGGAGGACCTTCAGCTCCGGTGGCCCGCGGGCCCGCCAGGCTGAGCACGGCTTCTTCCACGGCCCGCCGTGCCCTGGTCTGCAGACGCAAGCCCCCCAGCGGGGGAAGAGACAGCAGCGCCAAGCCGTGTTCGTGACTCAGATCCACCACGAGCTTGCGCCCGTGCGAGTGCAGCGGAAGGTCGGTGAGGGCCACCACGATGTCCCAGTTCTCCCCACTGGCGCGGTCCATGATCCGGCGCATCAAGGTGGGCGGGTCCTCGGTCCCCGCGGTGAAGGGCTCACTGACCACGTGTACGTCGAACCGTCGTCCCTGGCCCGACCTTTTGGCGAGCCGATCAGGAAGGATCCGGGCCATGCGCTGCGCGATCTCCGTCGGCGCGTCCGGATCCGCCAGAAGAGCCACGACCGTGACGTCCCGCGACGACACCCGCATCACTGGACCCTTCTCGTCGGCTGCCCCCGCGATCGCACGTGCCCACAGGATGCCCCCGAGGTGACGTCGGCACCACGTGACACGCTGGCCGTCACCGGCAGGTCCAGGCGGTACGGCCAGTTCTCCCGGTCTCCCACGATCCGCACGGGACTACTCGTTTCTGGTTTTCGTGACGGCCGGCGACCTCGCCGAAGTGGGAGCCGCTGCCCAGGGCGGGACGCCGCCTCGAGTGCCTCTCGAAGGGGAGGACGCGGTCGAACACCGGCACCTCATCGGCGGCGGGAACCTGTGGGGATTCACCTACCTGTACTCCATGTGCATCCTCGAGGAGATGCAGTGGCTGCGCACCACCCGGGTGCACAGCGCGGAGTTCTTCCACGGCTCGCTGGAGCTCCTGGAGGAGGACACCAGCGTGATCGTCTTCCAGGGTGAGGACAAGACGCGCGAACTGACCGGCCGCGCCGAGTCCTTCGCCGAGCGCGTCTCGAAGGACGTGACCGTCTTCGACACCCGCGACTACCCCCTGGAGGGCATCAGCCCGGAGTTCCGCGGACTGCTCGCGCCGCTGGTGCTGGACACGGTGATGGACCGGGTCAGCAAGCACCTGGAGCGGGTGCGGGACCACTCGCTCGACCTGCGCCGCTACTACCGCGTCATGGACTACTGACCGCCGGACCGGTTCCCCTCGCCCATCCACCCCGCGCGCCGGTGCCCCGGCACCGGCGCGCCCCCCGCGGGCGCCGCGGTCCCCGCACGCCGTGTCCGCGCCGCGGGCGGCCTTGATAAACGGGCGCCGCGTCGGCGACAACACCGGCGACCGCGTCGGGGACCC
>NZ_JBIWKU010000024.1:2268-17631 GCF_044765825.1 Streptomyces flaveolus
GCCCCCCCCCGCCCCCCGCCCCCCCCCCCCCCCCCCGCCCCCCCCCCCCGCCCCCCGGCCCCCCCCCCCCCCCCCCCCCCCCCCCCCGGGCGGGCCCCCCCCCCCCCCCCCCCCCCACGGCGGGCGCCGCGTTCCCCGCACGCCGTGTCCGCGCCTCGGGAGACCTTGATAAACGTGCTCGGCTTCGGCGACAACACCGTCGACCGCTTCGTGGACCGCGGCACCGACCACCCCGGCGGCAACTGCGTCAACGTCGCCGTCTACGCCCGCCGGCTCGGCCTGGACGCCGCCTGTCTGGGGGTGTTCGGTGACGACGACCTCGGCACCTTCCTCCGCACGGCCGTGACGGCGCAGGGCGTCGCCGTGGATCACAGCCCGGTGCGCCGGGGCGGGACCTCGGTCTCCACCCTGCATGTGCGCGACGGCGACCGGGTGTTCCTCGGGTACGACGAGGGCGGCGAGGCGGTGCGCGCACCACTCGTCCTGGACCCCGGTCTGCTGGACTACGCGGCGTCGTTCGCCCTCGTGCACTCCAGCGTCCACTCCCGCACCGAGGCCGAACTGCCCGGGCTCGCCGCGGCCGGCCCGCTGATCAGCTTCGACTTCTCCGACGAGCCGGAGTTCCGTACCCCCGCCTACCGGGCCGGGACGTGAGGTGACGGCCGGGCCCTGCCGTACGCCCCGCCCTCGTCCGTACGGCCGTTACGATGCCCGGCATGTCTCGTCGCGCCCGGAGTTTCGGCATGGTGGCGGAAGCGTACGAACGGTTCCGGCCGGGGTACCCCGTGGAGCTGTTCGACACCGTGATGGCGTACGCGGGCCGTCCGGTGCGGACCGCCCTGGAGATCGGTGCCGGGACCGGCAAGGCGACCCGCCTGTTCGCCCGGCGGGGAGTCGAGGTCACCGCGACCGAGCCGGACGGGTCGATGCTCGCCGAGCTGCGCACGCACGTGCCGGCGAGCGTCACGACGGTTCAGGCCGCGTTCGAGGAGCTGCGGCCGGTCGAGCGGTACGGGCTGGTCTACGCGGCAGCGGCGCTGCACTGGACCGACCCGCGGGGCCGGTGGTCACGCGTGGCCGCGCTGCTGGGGCCGGGTGGCGTCTTCGCCTCGTGCGGCGGGCCGATCCGCCTGGCCGACCCGGCCGTGGAGCAGGCGGTTCGCGCGGCGCGAGCCCCGTTCCTGGTGAGCGACGAGATCCCGTCGCCGGACGGGACCCCTGCTGAGCACGACATGCAGTGGCCGGGTACGGAACTGCAGCAGTCGGAGTGGTTCACCGACGTGCGGCAGTCGGTGCTCGCGAGACGCTTGACGATGAGCGCCTCGGACTACGTCGGCCATCTCTCTACGGTCTCGGCGTACCTCGTCCTGCCGGCGTCGGAGCGGGAGCAGGCGTTCAGCCGGATCATGCGGGTCCTGCCGGACCGGGTCGAGATGACTGCCGACCTCACCATCCACCTCGCGCGTCGGCGCGTCGCGGACTGAACCCGCCCCCCGGGGGGGCCGGGACGCGCCCAGGACCTCAGCCGCGCGGGAGCAGGAAGCGGGCGAGACCGGCGGTGGCCAGGAGGAGGGCGGCGACGGCCAGGAGGCCCAGGCGCATGCCCGGCAGGGAGAAGCCTCCGTGGGAATCGGCGAGCACGGTGCCGAACAGCGCGACGGCGAGCGCGCCGCCGGTCTGGCGGGACGCGTTGAGAAGTCCCGAAGCGATCCCCGCGCGCCCGGCCGGCACGGCCTCCATCAGCAGCGCGGTCAGCGCCGGCACCGCGAGTGCCCCGCCCACGCTCAGCGGCACCAGCAGGACCACCACCAGCCACAGCGGGGTGTGCGCGGCCAGCGGCAGCATGGTGACCATGGCCGCGCTGAACAGCACCTGCCCGGTGACGATCACCGCCCGCCGGCCGATCCGCTCCGCCAGCCGCGGTGACACCAGGTTGGTCGCCGTCACCAGCGCCGACATCGGGACGAACATCAGTCCGGCCGCGACCCCCGACATGCCGCGCAGTTGCTGGTAGTACAGCCCCAGGACGAAGATCCCGCCGTAGAAGGCGGCGTTGAGGGCGAAGCCGACCGCCAGAGCGGGCGCCACCCGGCGATCGCTCAGCATGCTCAGCGGGACCATCGGGCGCTCGTGCCGGGCCTCCACCCGGTAGAAGGCGTACGCGGAGACGACGGCGAGCCCGGCGGCGGCCAGCACCGGCCCGCTGGTCCAGCCCAGGTGGCCGCCCTCGATCGCGGCGAAGACCAGGGCGGCCAGGGCCAGTACGGCGGTGAGCTGGCCGGCGCCGTCCAGCGCGGTGGGCCGCCGCGGGGAGCGCTCCACGCGCACCAGCAGACCGAGGATCACCGCGCCCACCGGCAGGTTGAGCAGGAACACCGACCGCCAGCCCGCGGCGTCGGTGAGCAGCCCGCCCAGCACCGGGCCCGCGGCCATCGCCACCGACCCGCCGACCGTCCACAGTGCGATGGCGCGGGCCCGCGCCCGGGCGTCCTCGTAGGCGTGGCGGATCAGCGCCAGCGAGGCCGGCATCACCACCGCGGCGGCGACGCCCTGGATCACGCGCGCACCGATCAGCACGCCGATGCCGGGCGCGAGGGCGCAGCCGAGGGAGGCGAGGGTGAAGAGGGCGACGCCCCAGGCGTAGGCGCGGCGGGCACCGACCCGGTCGGCGAAGGCACCGGCGGAGAGCATCAGGGCCGCGAACATCAGGGTGTACGCGTCGACCACCCACTGCAGTCCGGCCATCCCCCCGCTGAGGGAGTGCTGGATCGCGGGCAGCGCGATGTTGACGGCGGAGACGTCGACGGTGATCACCGTGAAGCCGAGCAGCGCCGCGATGAGCGCCGTCGTGTTCCGCCTCGGCGCGGCGGCGTCGTCCGCGGGTGTGCCGGCCGGTCGGCTCCGGGCCGGTTGCCGTCGCCGGAGTACGCGACGCGCGGGCTCGCCGGCACCCGCGGGTGCGGTGTTCTCGGACGAGGCGGACGGCGACGAGGTGAGAGGCACGGCGAACTCCTGAGGCAGGCGACGGACCCGGTCCCTGACGGGGCGGGCGGGTGGGCGGGCGGTCCGGTGCGCCGGGCCGCGGTCCGGTGTCGTGCACCCCCTGGGCCCCGGCGGCCGGGCCGCCCGCTCCGGTACCGACTCTGCCCGGGTACGGCCAGGTCCGGCAGACCGCGTCGTACCCGGGGTGCCGCGTTCCAGGTCCTGACACGGCCCCTCACGCCCGTCACCCACCTGCCACAATGGCCGGATGGCTGCAACAGGGGACGCGCGCGGCACCGAACTCGGCCGGTACCTGAAGGCGCGCAGGGCGCAGGTACGTCCGGAGGACGTCGGGCTGCCTGCCGGTGCGGGACTTCGCCGTACTCCGGGGCTGCGTCGCGAGGAGCTCGCCGCGCTGGCGGGGGTGAGCGTCGACTACTACATCCGCCTGGAGCGTGGCCGGGAGACCAACCCCTCCCCCGCGGTGGTGGACGCCCTCGGCCGCGCGCTGCGGCTGCGCGGTGACGGCTACGAGCGTCTGCACGAACTGGCGGAGCTGGCCTCCGGCCGGCCCTCCGAGCTGCCCGCGTCCTCCGACCACGGGGTGCGTGACTCGGTTCTGCGCATGCTGGAATCGGTTCGTCCGCTGCCCGCCTACGTGGTGAGCCGCTTCAACCGGGTGCTCGCGGCGAATCCGCCCGGGCGGCGGCTGTTGCCCGGGCTGTGGGAGTGGCCGGAGGACCAGCGCAATCTGACGCGCTATCTCTTCCTCCACCCGGTCGGCCGGACCCTGTACGAGCCCTGGGAGGACACCGTCGCCCGCTCGGTCGCCCATCTGCGGGCGGTGGCGGGAGCCGCCCCGGACGACCTCGAACTCACCACGCTGGTCGGTGAACTGGTGCTGAAGTCACCCGAGTTCGCGAGGCTCTGGGAACGGTACGACGTCTGCGAACGAGGTGGCGGGCAGAAGTCCTTCCGGCACCCCAAGGCAGGGGAGATGACCCTGACCTACGAGGTCATGCAGCTGGCCCGGACGGGCGGCCAGCGGATGGTGGTCTATCAGGCGGTCCCCGGCACTGCGGACGAGACGAACATGGTCCGTCTGGATCCGGCGCGGCACGGGGACGAGCCGGTGCCCGCGGAACGCCCCGGTCCGGCCGGCGGGCCCGGCTCCCCCGCCGCTCCCGTCCTCACCGGCGCGGTCTCTACCGGCCTTTCGGGGTCAGACGCTTCTCGAACCAGTGGTGGGCGTACGGCTCGTCGTTGAAGGCGGGTACTTCGCTGTACCCGCTGTTGCGGTAGAGGCGGGTGGCTGCTTCCAGGGCCTTGTTGGTGTCGAGCCGGACCAGATCGCTGCCGTGCCGGGCGGCGCGTTCCTCGAGCTCGGCCAGGAGGCGCCGGGCCAGGCCGAGTCCTCGGACGCGGGGGGAGACCCAGAGCCGTTTGATCTCCGCGGGGGCTCCGGCCGGCAGCTTGACCCCGCCGCAGCCCACCGGCTCGCCGTGCAGCCGGGCGACGAGGAACAGGCCGCGCGGCGGGCGCAGTTGGCCCGGGTCGGGCAGGAGGCTGTTCGCGGGATCGAAGCCGGTCTCGAAGAGTTCCTGCAGTTCGGCGGCGTAGGACCGCAGGCAGTGCGCGGCGTCGGGGTGGTCGGGGTCGAGCACTGCCAGGGAGACCACCGAGGCGGTCAGCAGTCGCTCGACCTCAGCCATGGCCGAGGTCAGCCGGTCGCGCTGCCGGGCGTCGAGCGGGGCGAGGAGCGAGGTGGCGAGCGCGTCGCTGCGGTCGTCGAGGAGGGCGCGCTCCTGCCGGCCCGCCTCGGTCAGCCGTACGGTGCGCACTCGCCGGTCGCGGGGGTGGGGCTCGACCACGACGAGGCCGTCGCGCTCCAGCGCCCGCAGCAGTCGGCTCAGGTAGCCGGAGTCGAGGTCGAGCCGGTCCCGTACGCGGCGGACGTCGCGTGTGTCCCCGTCGCCGACCTCCCAGAGCAGCCGTGCCTGGCCGTAGGGGCGTGCACCGCCCAGGTAGTGGTCGTGCAGCACTCCCACGCGTTCGGCGACCGTCCGGTTGAAGCGCCGGACCTGCCGCACCTGCTCCCTTTCCATTCTCTGACCTTAGTCAGAGAAAAGAGCCGGGGGCAACCGGTGACGCTGTCAGCTCCACGGGATCTCGGTGGAGGCCAGGTACCGAAGGCCGCGATCGCGCCAGAGCCGGCCGTGGCGGGCGAGACGGTCGCGGTGGGTGTCCCAGTCCGGTGCCCGGCCGGTCCACGCGGTGTGCGCGACGGAGGGCAGGCGGGGCAGCAGCAGGGTGGTCAGGTCGTCGAATTCGTCGATCGACTCCCCGAACACGGTCGCCGCGATCCCGGCGATCGCCTCCTCGGGGATCCCGTGGGCGGCCGGGTCCCAGTCGGCGGTGTGCCGCACGCCGCGTGGCCGGTAGGCGGTGAATCCGAGGCGGGCGGCGGTCTCGGCCTGGTCGGGCGGAGCGACGTCGAGCGCGTAGGGACGGTCGAGGTAGAGGTGGGACTGCGGGGAGAGCAGCACGCGTCCACCGGCGTCCAGGACGCGGGCGAGGTCGTGGTCGGTGGGTGCGAAGAACCTCTTGAGGGCCTTGACGAGGTCGACGGTGTAGCCGGCCGCGAGCAGTTCCGGGCGGCGGGCGAGTTCCTCCTCGGTGTCGGGCAGGTCCATCATCGGCACGTCCACCCAGAACTGGGCGATGTCGTCCGGGGTCGTCCCGGCACGTGACGCCTCCTGCCAGGCCAGGGGGCGTTTGCCGGCGGCCCGCACCAGGGCGCGCAGTTCGCTTACGGCGAGGGCGAAGCTGTCCGCGGTCATGCCGAGCGCCTCGTCGCCGCCGATGTGCACGTAGGGGCCGTCCGTCGCGTGGCACACCTCGGTGAGGACGGAGGCCACCAGGGACCGGGTGGCAGGGTCGGCGAGGTCGAGCGGCGGGACGTACGGGAATCGGCCGACCAGGCCCTCCGGCGCGGGCGCGGCGGGCAGCCCCGGTACGGCCTCGCGCAGGGCGGCGCAGTGGCCCGGAAGGTCGATCTCGGGGACGACCGTGACGAAGCGTTCGGCCGCGTAGTCCTGGAGGTCGCGGTAGTCCTCGGTCGTGTAGTGCTGCCGGGGGGCGCCGTCCGTACGGTCGGCGGCCGCGGCGGGCAGCGGCAGGCGCCAGCCCTCGTTGTCGGTGAGGTGCAGGTGCAGGACGTTCAGCTTGTACAGGGCCGCCAGGTCGACGACGCGGCGCAGTTCGGCGGGTGTGAGGTAGGCGCGTGCCGGGTCGACCGTCAGCCCGCGCCATGCGTAGTGCGGTGCGTCCGTCACCTCCCCGCAGCGGATGTGGTCCGTGGCCGTGGCGATCGTCTGGAGTGCCGTGGTGGCGGCGCGGAACACGCCCTCCGGCGTGGCTGCCCCGCAGCTGATGCCGCGTTCGGTGACCGTGAGGCGGTACGACTCGTCGCCCGGTTCCGCGGCCCCGCGCGGCGACACCCCGACGGGCGGCCGGGGCGGGGCCGACGGGGCGGTGTCGAGGGCGAGTTCGAGCGTGCGTGCGGCGGTACCGGGCGCCGCCTCGGGGGACAGCAGGCGGTCGCCCAGGTGCGGGGCGAGCAGCGCGCGAACCGTCCGGGCGACCGCGGTGAGCCGAGGGTCCGTGGCGGCGACACGCCAGGGTCCGGCGAGGCTCAGTACCCCGCCGGTGGTGGCTGCCGCTGCCCCCGCGAGCCCCGGAATGACGACGTCCATGGTTCTCCTCCAGGCGCCTGGTGCCGTTGTCGGTGCCGCCCGCGGACCCGGGTACGGCGCTGTGCCGCCGGCTCCGGGGGCCCGCGCCCCGTCAGGTGGGCGCGGGCCCCGGGGCGGCGGGCCGTTTCCGGAGGAGTGTGGGCCGGCGCGCCTTCCTGCCGGAGCGGCTCGGCCTGTACGCTAACACGAAAACCGATCAATGAACGCTTTTCACGGAGTCCGGTCCGGCCCCATGCCGGCCGGGTCCGAGGCGGAAGGAGCCCCCGTATGACACCCCCGACCGGGCCCGGTCTCGTGCTGCCGCGCGGCTTCCTCATGGGAGCCTCCACCTCCGCCCACCAGGTCGAGGGGAACAACGTCTCCAGCGACTGGTGGGCCATCGAGAACCGGCCGGGCAGCTTCGTCGCCGAGCCCAGCGGGGACGCCGCCGACAGCTTCCACCGCTGGCCGCAGGACATGGACCTGCTGAGCGAACTCGGCTTCAACGCCTACCGGTTCGGGATCGAATGGGCCCGTGTGGAGCCCGAGCGGGGGCGGATCTCGCGGGCCGCCGTCGCGCACTACCGGGCCATGGTGCGCGGAGCCCTGGAACGCGGGCTCACGCCGGTGGTGACGCTGCATCACTTCACCTCACCGCGCTGGTTCAGCGAACTCGGCGGATGGTCGTCGCCCGAGTCGGCCGACCTGTTCGCGGCCTACGCGGCCGTGGCCGCCGAGGTGCTCGCGGCCGGCGCCCGCCATGTGGCCACGATCAACGAACCCAACATGGTCGCGCTGATGCACGCCCTGAAGCGCGAGGCCGCCCGCACGCCGGACCGGGGCCGCTCGGGCGCGGCGGCCTTCGACCCCGGCTCCCTGGAACCGGACGCCGACGTGACGAGGGCACTGATCCGGGCGCACCGGGCGGCCTTCGGTGTGCTGAAGGCCGCCGATCCGGAACTGCGGGTGGGCTGGACCGTCGCCAACCAGGTCTACCAGGCCGAGCCGGGTGCCGAAGAGGTCGCCGCGGCGTACGCCGGTCCGCGCGAGAACGTCTTCCTGGAGGCCGCCCGCGAGGACGACTGGATCGGCGTACAGGCCTACACACGGCACCGGATCGGCCCCGACGGCCCCCTGCCCGTGCCGCAGGGCGCCGCGACCACGCTGACCGGCTGGGAGGTGTACCCCGAGGCGTTGGGCGAGGCGGTCCGGCACACCGCCGCCGTGGTCGGCCCGGACGTGCCCCTCATGGTCACCGAGAACGGCATCGCCACCGACGACGACGCGCTCCGTGTCTCCTACACCACCGGGGCGCTGGCGAGCCTGGCCGCCGCCATGCGCGACGGCGTAGACGTGCGCGGCTACCTGCACTGGAGCGCGCTGGACAACTACGAGTGGGGTTCCTACCGGCCGACGTTCGGCCTCATCGCGGTCGATCCGCACTCCTTCGCCCGGCGGCCCAAGGAGTCGGCCCGCTGGCTGGGCTCGGTGGCCCGTTCCGGGCGCCTGCCGGGCACCCCCGCCGCCACGGCGGCCGGCGTCGTCGGCGCGGGTTAGGCTGGCCGGCATGGCGAAACGGGGCCCGTACGAGAAGGGCGAGGCGAAGCGCAGCGAGATCCTGCACGCGGCTCTGGAGATCTTCGCGGCCGAGGGATACCGGGGGACCTCGCTGCGCAAGGTCGCCGCCCGGTGCAATCTCAGCCTCCCCGGGCTGATGCACTACTTCGACTCCAAGGAAGACCTGCTCACCCAGGTGCTGCGCATGCGCGACGAGACCGCCCGGATGCGGCAGGACGAGCGCACCAGTCCCGAGAGCTACCGGGAGATCATCCGGGAGGGCGCCAGGACTCCGGGTCTGGTGGAGCTGTTCGTGTCCATGGCGGCGGCGGCCAGTGACACCGCGCACCCCGCGCACGCGCACTTCGCCGAGCGCTACCCGGTGCTGCGCGAACGGGTGGCCGCGTACGTGCGCAAGGCGATGGACGAGGGCCGCATGACCACGGTCGTCCCGCCCGAGCGGCTGGCGGTGCTCCTGCTGGCGGTGGCCGACGGCATCCAGTTGCAGTGGCTCATCGACCGGTCGACCGACATGGAGCAGCCCATCGACGACGTCATGCGGCTGCTCGCTCCGCAGCGGGAGGACTGACCGGGGACGGTCGGTGGACCGCCGGGGGGCGGGGCCCGTGCGGGTCCCGCCCCTCTCCTGCTCCCCGGTCCGTCCGGCCGACGCGAGTGGGGTCAGCCCCGGCAGGCGCCGGCCGCCTCCCGGACCGCCGCCGTCCACGGCGTCCACCGCGGGTCGGGTCCCGCCGACGGCTCCCAGGACATGGCCGTGCAGACATAGCCGACGGCCAGGCCGCTCTCCGGATGCGCCATGCCGAGGCGGCCGCCCGCACCGGCGTGGCCGAAGGAGCCCTCGCCGAGCAGGGGTTCGCCGGGTCGGGGCAGTTCGAAGCCGAGGCCGAAGCGGGACCGGCCGGGCCCGTCGACGAGGCGCAGGGGCCCGGGCGGCGGCAGGTGGTCGGTCTGGGGAGCACGGGCCCGGTCGACGGCGGGCGCGGACAGCAGCCGTACGCCGTCGGCCTCGCCGACGAGCGCGGCGTACAGCCGGGACAGCGACCGGGCGTTGCCGATGCCGCCCGCGGTCACCGCGACGCGTCGTGCGGAGTGTCGTCGCCCGGGGTCGCACCGCCGGTCGTGGCGACGGCGGCGGCCAGTTCCCGCACGGCCTCGGGCGACACCGGGCTCTGCGGGAACTCGGAGATCACGTCGAGCGGCATCCCGGCGAGGAACCGCCGCATCACCGGGTCGTCCATGGCGCTCGGCCCGGTCGCCTCCGCTCGCGCGCGGGCGCGTGCGAACCGCTCGGCCAGCAGCGGTCCGCCCACGGGATGCCCCAGCCACTCCGCGAGCGTGTTGCGCCCGGTCAGGCGCAGCCGCGAGGGATCGCCGTCGAGGGCGAGGTCGGCCGACAACCGGATGTCCCGCGACGAGGCACCCGCCTCGATGCGGTGGACACCGCCCTCGACCCGCCAGCCGCCCTCGCGTTCGCTGTAGTGGGCCAGGTCGGCGCGTGTCAGCTCCACCACCGCCTCACGGCTCTCTCCGGGGCCCAGGAACACCGAGGCGAAGGCACGCAGTTCCCTCGGCGGGCGGGCGACCTCGGAGCCGGCCGGTCCGGCGCTGTAGAACTGGACGACTTCGCGGCCCGCACGGTCACCGGTGTTGGTGACGGTCACCGCGACGGTGAAGGCCGTGCCGTCCTCGCTCCGGTCCACGCGCAGGCCGGAGTAGGCGAACGTGGTGTAGGACAGCCCGTGGCCGAAGGGGAAGGCGACCTCGCGGCGAGCCGCGTCGTAGCCCCGGTATCCGACGAACACACCCTCGCCGTAGCGGACTCGGCCCTCCTCGCCGGGGAACGACAGGTGGCTGGGGCTGTCCTCCAGGCGCAGGGGGATCGTCTCGGCCAGCTTGCCCGAGGGGTTGACCGCGCCGAACAGCACCCGGGCCAGGGCGCCGCCGCCCGCCTGGCCGAGCAGCCAGCCCTCCACCACGGCGGGGACCGTCTCGTGCCAGGGCGAGGTGCGCACGGCACCGCCGTTGGACAGCACCACGCACACCCGGTCGTTGACGGCGCGGACGCGCTCCAGCAGGCGCACCTGGTCGGCGGGCAGCTCGATGTGGGTGCGATCGAAGCCCTCCGACTCGTCCTGCGCGGCGAGGCCGAGGAAGAGGACGACGGTGTCGCTTCCGGCGGCGAGCCGCACCGCTTCGTCCTCGTCCGCCCCCGGACCGGTGCCCTCGGCTCCGGCGAGGGCGTAGCCCGGGGCGAAATCCACGCGGGCGCCGTCGGCGAGGCGCCGCAGGCACTCCAGCGGTGTGTCGAGGCGGGTGGGTGTCACCTGGGAGCTGCCCGCGCCCTGGTAGCGGGGGGTGCGGGCCAGCTCGCCGATGACGGCCACGGTGCCGGAGGCCGGGTCGAGGGGCAGGATTCCGGCGTCGTTCTTCAGGAGCACGACACACCGGTCGGCTGCCTCGCCGGCCAGGCGGTGGTGCTCCTCGGCGGAGAACCCGGCGCCGGTCCGGGCACCTCGCGTCGCGCGCCGGGCGAAACGGGCGAGGCGTTCGACCGCGGTGTCGAGCACCGACTCGTCGAGGTCGCCGCGGTTCACGGCGGAGACGACCTCGCGGTCGGTACGCCCGCCCGTGCCGGGCATCTGGAGGTCGAGACCGGCACGCAGCGCGGCGACCCGGTCGCGGACCGCGCCCCAGTCGGACATGACGATGCCGTCGAAGCCCCATTCGGTGCGCAGGACGTCGGTGAGCAGCCGCGTGTTCTGCGACAGCGGGACGCCGTTGAGCGCGTTGTAGGAGGCCATGACGGACCAGGGGCGGTCGCGGCGGACGATGCGTTCGAAGGCGCGCAGGTAGATCTCGCGCAGCGGGCGCTCGTCGACGTCGGCGCTGACGCGCATGCGGTCGGTCTCCTGGTTGTTGGCGGCGTAGTGCTTGAGTGCCGCGCCGACGCCCGCCTCCTGCAGTCCGCGGACCATGGCGCCGCCCAGCTCCGCCGTGAGCAGGGGGTCCTCCGAGAAGTACTCGAAGTTGCGCCCGCACAGGGGCGACCGCTTGATGTTGATGCCGGGTCCGAGCACCACGTGCACGCCGTGGGCCGACGCCTCCGCGGCGATCGCGCCGGCGACGCGGCGGGTGATGTCCGGGTCCCAGCAGCTGCCGAGGGCCACGGCGGGCGGGAAGCAGGTGGCCGGTGCGGCGCTGTGCAGGTCGAGCTGGCCGCCGTCACCGCTCTCCTTCGGCAGCCGCAGACCGTGCGGGCCGTCGGACAGGGTGACGGCGGGAAGGCCGGCCGCGGAGAGGTCCGTCGTGACGAAGTCGCCCGCGCCGCTGGTCAGCGAGGCCTTGTCGGCGAGCGTGAGGGACGGCGTCGACGGGTTCGGCCGGGTCGTCGGCGCACCTGCCGGGGGCTGCTGGGTCATACGCGCACCTCTTCGGTTCCGGTGAGGAAGGTGAGTACGGGGTGGAGGGGAGTACGGGCGGGTGAGAGTGCAAAAACCGTAAAGTGATCGGTTTTTACTGTCAAGGGTTCTCTACCCGCCGGTAGCCGGGGCGGCAAACGGCGTCCGGCCTTGTTCGTACGCCCTATTGACGACCAGAAACCGTTCACCGTACGGTTTTCGCATCTCCCCACCGACGAATCGAGGAACCGCCATGTCTCGGTCCAGCCAGCCGGCCGGTGCGCCACCCACACGACGCGCGACACGGCGCACGGCACGGCGCGCCGCCGCCGTCGTCGCGGCCGTCGCCGCCCTGATCGGCGCCACCACGGCCGCCTCCGCGGCCCCGGCGCCGGCGCCCGCGGCCGGGCGGAGCGCCGCGGAGGTGCACTACGTCGCGCTCGGCGACTCCTTCAGCTCCGGACTCGGCATCCCCGAACAGACCGACCCGGTCTGCGGGCGCTCCTCGGCCGACTACCCCACTCTGGTGGCCCAGGCGCTGGGCGCCGCCACGTTCACCGACGTGACCTGTGCGGGCGCCGAGACCCGTCACATGACGGCACCTCAGGACACGGTGCCGCCGCAGCTCGACGCCCTGCGCCCCGACACCACCCTGGTGACGATGGGCATCGGCGGCAACGACCTCGACCTGACCGGCGTCATCACGCGCTGCGTGCTCCTGGGGTACCTCGCCCCGCACGGGGCGCCGTGCAAGGGGAGTTACACGCTGTTCGGCACCGACGAGATCGGTTCCCGCATCGAGGCCACGGCACCGCGCGTCGAGGCCGTCCTCGACGAGATCCACGCCCGCTCCCCGCACGCCCGGGTGCTGGTGGTCGGGTATCCGGCGATCTTCCCCGACGACGGCACGGCCTGCCGGGAGACCGTCGCGCTCGCCGAGGGCGACTTCCCCTGGCTCCGGGACAAGGCGAAGCAGCTCAACACCGCACTCGCACGCCAAGCCGTCCTGGACGGCGCCTCCTACGTCGACGCCTACGGTCCCTCCGTCGGGCACGACGTGTGCCGGCCGGCGGGCGTGCGCTGGATCGAGCCCGAGGACACCGCCGCGGCGGCCGGGTTCCACCCCAACGCCGCCGGGCACCGGAGTACGGCCGATGCGGTGCTCGCCGCACTCACCCGCTGACGCCCGGCCCCCGCACACCGGCGTCCGGATCGAGACCCAGCCGGACCAGGTAGTCCCGCACCAGGTCCTCCATCGCCACGGCTTCCGGCTCCAGCAGCCACTGCGTCTGGAGCCCGTCCATCAGCGCCAGCAACTGCCGTGCGACGACCGCGGGATCCACTGCGGGCGGCGGGTCGGCCGCCGCCCGCAGCGCCTCGACGAGCACGGTCAGCTCCTCCCGCAGGATGCGGTAGCGCTCCTTGAAGTAGCGGTGGGCGGGGTGCCCCGGGTCGGTGGCCTCGGCCGACAGCTTGGTGTAGAGCGCGACCAGGCCCGGGGTCGCGCTGTTGCGGGCGACCAGCCCGAGCAGCATCCGCAGCCGCTCGGCCGGTACCGGCTCCGGCGCACCCGGATGCGTGATGCCGGGGAACACCGACTGGGCGTCCGTCCGGTCCCGGTGGCCCAGCACCGCGGTCAGCAGGGCCTCCTTGCCGGCGAAGTGGTGCAGCACACCGGCGTGCGTCAGCCCCGCGTGCGCGGCGATGTCCCGCAGCGACACGGCGTTGAAGCCGGCGCGGGAGAACAGCTCGGTCGCGGAGTCCAGGATGCGGGCCCGCGTCCGCTCGCCCTTGGAGAGGCGACGCGGGGCGTCCTCGGGTCGTGCGCTCACTGCGGCGGTCTCCTGCCGTCGTCACCGGTGGATCGCGGGGCGGCACCGTCACGGCCCCGCGAGGACCCCCGGAAATTATCAGCCGGCCGACCTCACCGCGAGAAAAACCTACCGAGTGGTTAGTTCCGCGGTTAAGCTCACCGCCCATCTCGTCCGGGACGACCCACCCCCGGCTCTCCACACGGAGTGATCCTCATGACCAGAACCACCCGAACCGGGGCCGTGGCCGCGTGCGTTGCGGCATCGCTCGCCCTCGCGGGATGCACCGACTCCGGCACCGCCGCCACCGGCTCGTCGGCACTGAACATCGCGACCATGACGTTTCCGCAGAGCCTCGACCCCGCGCAGGCGGTCGGCAGTGCCCTGCCGTTCTTCCAGGCCACGTACGACACCCTCGTCAAACGTGCGCCCGACGGCGAGTTCCGCCCCATGCTGGCCACCGCGTGGCAGTACAACGCCGATCGCACCGAGCTCGCCCTCACCCTGCGCAAGGACGTGAAGTTCGCGGACGGCACCCCCTTCGACGCGACGGCGGTGAAGGCGAACATGGAACGCTTCGCCAAGGGCGGCGGCGCCGACGCCAAGTGGCTGAAGGACCTGGAGTCGGTCGAGGTCGCGGACGCCTCGCACGCGACGCTGAAGCTGAAGCAGCCCAACCCCGCGATGATCTTCTACCTGAGCGACGCGGCCGGCCTGATGGCCAATCCGGCCGCCTTCGCCAAGGGTGACGCTCTCAAGACGACTCCCGACGGCACCGGCCCCTACCGCCTCGACAAGGCGAAGACGACGGTCGGCACCAAGTGGGTCTACCGGCGCAACCCCGACTACTGGGGCGATCGCCTCCCCTACGAGACGCTGACGATGAGCTTCTTCGACAACGAGACGGCCATCGTCAACGGTCTGAAGACCGGTCAGGTGAACGCCGCTCTCCTGCAGAGCGCCGATCAGCAGATCAGCATCGAGTCCGATCCCCGCATGAAGACGACGAAGCAGGAGTTCGACTTCCAGGGGCTGCTGCTCTTCGACCGGGACGGGAAGCTGACCCCGGCACTGAAGGACCCCCGCGTCCGCCAGGCACTCAACCTCGCCATCGACCGGAAGACGATGCTCGAGGCCATCCGCCAGAACCGCGGCGAGGTCACCTCCCAGGTCTTCGGCCCCGACACGCACGGGTACGACGAACGGCTGGACACCTACTACGCCCACGACCCGGCGAAGGCCAAGGAGTTGCTGCGGGCGGCCGGCTACGCCGACGGGTTCACGCTCGAGCTCCCCCGTATCGCCGCCATCGTCAACGACGCGCTCGCGGCCTCGTTGGCCGGCGACTTCGAGGCCATCGGGGTGAAGCTGGTCTGGGACGACCTCGACGGTGCCTCGGCCGTGCAGAAGGTGTTCACCGACCGCGCGTACTCCGGGATGGTGATGAACATGGGCCAGTCCTCGTCGGACTGGGTCGTGGTCGACGAACTGGTCAACCCGGGCGCCTTCAACATGTTCGGCACCACCGACGCCACCGTGCGGGAGCTGCTGCCGCGGATCCGGTCCGGAACGGCCGGACAGGCCGGAGCGGCGGTGCGGGAGCTGGGCGAGCACCTGGTGAAGGAGGCATGGTTCGTGCCCTTCTACCGGATGAGCTACCTGCACGTCTCGGACGGATCGGTGACCATCCGCCCGCAGTCCGGCATGGCCGCCCCGTCGATCTACAACTACTCCCCCGCCAAGTGACCCGGGAGTGGCGGGGGGGGGGGGGGGGGGGGGGGGCCCCCCCCCCCCCCCCCCCCCCCCCCCCCGCACCCCCCCCCCCCCCCGGCGCGCCCCCCCCCCCCCCGGGGCGCCCCG
>NZ_JBIWKU010000025.1:0-4891 GCF_044765825.1 Streptomyces flaveolus
CGCCAAGGCGTCACCGCCCTGACCACCGAACAAGCCCTCCACCTCCTCGACACCACCCTCACCGCCAACCACCCCCACACCATCCCGCTGAAGCTCGACCTGGGCGCGGTGCGCCGTGAGGCGGAGCGGAGCGGTGAAGTGCCCGCCCTCTTCCGCGGCTTGGTGCGGGCGAGGCAGCGCCGGGCGGGTGCGGCGGCAGCGGCCCCGGGCGCACTGCGCGACCGGCTGCTCGCGCTGCCCGAGGAGGAGCGGCACGCGTCGGTGCTGGAGGTGGTGCGGCGCGAGGTCGCCACTGTCCTCGGCATAGCGGACGCCGCGAGTGTCGGCGCCAAGCAGGTGCTGAAGGATCTCGGCATCGACTCGGTGATGGCGGTCGAGCTGCGCCGCCGCCTGTCGGCCGAGACCGGGGTGTCGCTGCCGGCGACCCTCGCCTTCGACTACCCCACCCCCACCGCCATCGCCGGGCTCCTGCTCGACAAGCTCGCACTCGGCGGCGCCGGTTCGGGCGCCTCGGCACCTCGCCTGACGAAGATCCAGATCGACGCACTCGTGGAGCTGCTGCTCTCCGCGACGCCGGAACAGCTCACGACGCAGGGCCTCGTGGCCAGCTTCGTGGACCTGCACGCGGCGCTGTCGAAGACGGCCGCCGCCGAACCCGGCGAACCCGAAATGGACGCCGCGGACGTCACGGACAGCAGCCAAGAAGACCTCCTCGATTTCCTGGACCGCAAGTTTGGAGTGGGCAAGTGAGCGCTACCGACGTGCAGAAGCTCGAGACCTATCTGCGACGTACGACGAACGCGCTGCTGCAGGCCGAGAACGACCTCGCCTCGGAGCGCGCCGCGAAGACGGAGCCGGTCGCGGTGGTGTCGATGGCCTGCCGCCTGCCCGGCGGTATCGGCACCCCCGAGGACTACTGGCAGCTGCTGGTCAGCGGATCCGACGCCATCAGCGGCCTGCCCAAGCGGTGGGAGGGCCTGGGCCTGTACGACCCGGACCCCGAGGCCGTCGGCAAGTCCTACGCCCGCGATGGCGGGTTCATCGAGGACATCGAGGGCTTCGACGCGGAGTTCTTCGGCATCTCCCCGCGTGAGGCGCAGTCGATGGACCCGCAGCAGCGGATCATCCTGGAGACCGTCTGGGAGGCCCTCGAACGGGCAGGCGTCCGCCCCGACACGCTCTCGGAGTCCCGCACCGGCGTCTACCTCGGCACGATGAGCTCCGACTACGGCAAGCAGGCAGGTCTGGGCGATCTGGACGGGTACGTCAGCACCGGCAACGCGAGCAGTGTGGTGTCGGGCCGGGTCTCGTACGCGCTCGGCCTTCAGGGCCCGGCCGTCACGGTGGACACGGCGTGCTCGTCGTCGCTGGTCGCCACCCACCTCGGCGTGACCGCCCTGCGCAACGGCGAGTGCGACACCGCCCTGGTCGGCGGCGTCACCGTCATGTCCACCCCCGCCCTCTTCGTCGAGTTCAGCCGCCTCAAGGGCATGGCCGCCGACGGCCGCTGCAAGAGCTTCTCCGCCGACGCCGACGGCGCCGGCTGGGCCGAAGGCGCCGGCATCCTCCTCCTCAAGCGCCTCTCCGACGCCCAACGCGACGGCGACCGTGTGCTGGCGGTCATCCGGGGCAGCGCCGTCAACCAGGACGGCCGCAGCCAGGGCCTGACCGCCCCCAACGGCCCCTCCCAGCAGCGCGTCGTCCAGGACGCACTCACGGCAGCCCGCCTGACCCCCGACGACATCGACGCCATCGAAGCCCACGGCACCGGCACCAGCCTCGGCGACCCCATCGAAGCGGGGGCGCTCGCGGAGGTCTTCGGACCCACGCGAGCCAAGGACCACCCCCTCTACCTGGGCTCCTCCAAGTCCAACATCGGCCACGCCCAGGCCGCGGCCGGTGTCGCGGGCGTCATCAAGATGATCCTCGCCCTCCAGCACGACACCCTCCCCAAGACCCTGCACGCCGACCAGCCCAGCCCGCACATCGAGTGGGAGGGCTCCGGCCTGGAGCTGCTCCAGGATGCCCGCCCGTGGGTGCGGGGTGAGCGGGTACGCCGCGCGGGCATCTCGTCGTTCGGTCTCAGCGGCACCAACGCCCATCTGATTCTGGAGGAGGCGCCCGCCGTCGAGGCGGCCGAGGCCGCTGAGGCTCCTCGGCTTCCGGTGCCGATCGTGGTGTCGGGCCGGAGCGAGGCCGCACTGCGGGAACAGGCGGGACGCTGGGCGGACTGGCTGGCGAACCACGACGAGGTCCCGCTGGCCGATGTGGCCGCCACGGCTGCGCTGCACCGTACGCACTTCGGGACCCGGGCTGCGGTGCTCGCGGAGTCGGTGGAGCAGGCCGTTGAGACGCTGCGGGCGATCGCCGAGGGCCAGCCGCATGAGCAGGTCGTGACCGGGACGGCTCAGCCGCGGGGGAAGACGGTGTTCGTCTATCCCGGGCAGGGCAGTCAGTGGATCGGCATGGGCCGGGACCTGCTCGCCCAGTCGCCGGTGTTCGCCGAGACGATCGACGCCTGCGACACCGCTCTGAAGCCGTTCACCGGCTGGTCGGTGCGCGAAGTCCTCACCGGTGAGGGTGGCGACCACCCGCCGCACGACCGGGTCGATGTCATCCAGCCCGCACTCTTCGCCATGGGCGTGGCCCTGTCCGCCCTCTGGCGCTCCCACGGCATCAACCCCGACGCCGTCATCGGCCACTCCCAGGGCGAAGTCGTCGCCGCCGTCGTCGCCGGCGCACTCACCCTGGAACAGGGCGCGCAGATTGTCGCCCAGCGCTCCCGGGCGGTCCTGGCCTGCTCGGGCAGTGGCGGCATGGCCCTCATCGAGCGCCCCCAGGCAGAGGTCGAGGAGTTCATCGCACCCTACGGCCAGGCGTTGTCGATCGCCGCCATCAACACCTCAACCTCAACGGTCATCTCCGGCGAGGCCGGCGCACTGGACCAGCTGGTGTCCGAGCTGCAAGAGCGCAACGTCTACGCCCGCAAGGTCAACGTCGACTACGCCTCCCACCACGCCCACATGGACCCCCTCCTGCCCGACCTCGCGGCAGGCTTCACCAACATCACCCCCACCCAGACCAACACCGCCTTCTACTCCACCGTCACCGGCCAGCCCACCGACGGCACCGAACTCGACGGCACCTACTGGTGCCGCAACCTGCGCGAAACCGTCCGCTTCGACCAAGCCCTCACCCACCTCCTCGCCGACCACCACACCACCTACATCGAAATCAGCGCCCACCCAGTGCTCTCGATGCCCCTCACCAACGCCGCCACCGAACACAACGGCATCGTCATCGGCACCCTCGCCCGCAACCACGGCAGCCACACCCAACTCCTGCGCAACCTCGCCCTGCTCCACGTCCAAGGCCACACCACCGACTGGACCAAAACCCTCCCCGCATCCGCCGGACAGGCACCCCTGCCCACCTACCCCTTCCAGCACGAACACTTCTGGACCGAGCCCACCCACACCCCCCAGGACACCACCTCACTCGGACTCCACGCCTCCACCCACCCCTGGCTCGGAGCCGCCACCGCCCTCGCCAACGGCGAAGGCCACCTCCTCACCGGACGCCTCTCCCCCACCCAACACCCCTGGCTCAACGACCACACCGTCTACAACACCCCCCTCCTCCCCGGCACCGGACTCCTCGAACTGGCCTGGACCGCAGCCACCGAAACCGGAGCCACCCGCGTCGACGAACTCACCCTCGCCGAACCCCTCGTCCTGCCCGAACCCGGCGAGACCAGCACCCACATACGACTCCAGGTCACCGTCGGCGCGCCGGACGACTCGGGCCGCTGCGAGGTGGCCGTATACAGCCAGCAGGAGGACGGCAAGGAGACCTGGACGTGCCACGCCACCGGTGTTCTCGGGGGCGCTTCGGACCAGGACGGCGCTGACGCCGCCGCTTCCGGGGCGTCGTCCGCGCTCGCGCAGTGGCCGGTGCCCGGAGCGGAGCGGGTGGAACTGGACGGTCTCTACGACCGGCTGTCGGAGCAGGGCCTCGGGTACGGGCCCGCTTTCCAGGGGCTGCACGAGCTGTGGCGCAAGGACGGCGTCGGATACGGCCTCGTCCGCCTCCCCGAGGGGGTCGCACCGGGTGAGTTCGGCGTGCACCCGGCGCTGCTCGACGCCGCCCTGCACACCCTCGCGGCGCTGCGCAGCACCGAAGAGGCCGTGATCCTGCCGTTCGAATGGAGCGCTGCCGAGCTGCGTTCGACCGGGCCCGGCGAGCTGCGGGTGCGGGTGGAGCTGGACGACGCCCAGACGTCGGCGCGGGTTCTCGCCGCCGATCCGGCCGGGAACGTCGTGGTGTCGGGAACGCTGGCGCTGCGTGAGGCGACGCGCGAGCAGATTCGCGGCAGCCGGTCAGCCCGGCATCTGTACAAGGTTGCGTTCACGCCGGCCCGTGCTCTGCGTGAGGTGCCGCATGAGGACGTGTGGGTGCTCGGCGGCTCGGGCGATCTCGCCCGAGCGCTGGGTGTCGAGGCCGTAGCAGATCTGGCGGCCGCGCTCGCCGGGCTGGGTGAGGACGAGCTGCCGCCCGCGCGGATCGTGGTGGACGCCACGGGTGCCGCTCCGGGCGGTGGCGTGGTCGACGCGGAGTCCGTTCGGGATGCCGCCGCGGCTGTCCTGGCGCAGGTTCAGGACGTCGTCGCGGAGCCGCGGCTTGCCGAGGCCGAGGTGGTCTGGGTGACGCGTGGCGCTGTGGGTGAGGGCGCGTACGACCTCGCGCACGCGCCCGTGTGGGGCGTGGTCCGCGCGGCCCGGGCGGAGTACGCGGAGCGTTCGGTGCGTCTGGTGGATCTGGATGCCGGTGCGGTGGACGCCGAGCTGCTGGAGCAGGCCATCGCGGTCGAGGGAGAGCCCGAGATCGCCCT
>NZ_JBIWKU010000026.1:0-4404 GCF_044765825.1 Streptomyces flaveolus
GGCATCACCACCCTCAACACCCTGGGCACCACCACCTACCTCGAACTCGGCCCCGACGGCACCGCCGCCGCCATGACCACCACCTGCCTCCCCGAAGAGACCGACACGCCTGTGCAGGTCCTGGCGGCCGTCCGCAAGGACCGGCCGGAGACCGTCACGCTCATGCAGGCCGTCGCGCACCTCCACACCCGAGGAAGGAACATCGACTGGCGGGCGCTCCTCGCCCCCAGCCACCCCGTCCCGGCTCCGCTGCCGACCTACGCCTTCCAGCACCAGCGCTACTGGCTCTCCGGCAGCGGCCAGGGAGCGGGCGCCGATCTCGCCACGGCCGGTCTCGCCGAGGCCGGGCATCCGCTGCTCGCCGCCAGGGTGGAACTGCCCGACGACGGGGGCACGGTGCTGACCGGGCGGCTGTCGCTGCGCACGCACCCCTGGCTCGCCGACCACGCGGTGCTGGGTTCGGTGCTGTTCCCGGGCACGGGCTTCGTCGAACTGGCGGTGCGCGCCGGTGACGTGGTCGGGTGCGGGCACGTGGAGGAACTCACGCTGCAGGCGCCGCTGGTGCTCACGGAGCACGGCGCGGCGGATCTGCGGCTGACGGCGGGTGCCGCGGACGAGCGCGGCAGGCGCCGGCTGACCGTGCACTCGCGGTCCGGGGACGGGCCGTGGGTCCAGCACGCCGAGGCGACGCTGGCCGTCGCCGCGCCGGAGCCTCCCGTCGCGCCCGACTGGTCGGTGTGGCCTCCCAAGGGCGCACAGGCCGTCGGCATCGACGGGTTCTACGACCGGTCGGCCGAGGCGGGCTTCGCGTACGGCCCGGTCTTCCAGGGGCTGCGCGCGGTCTGGCGCGACGGCGACACCGTCCTGGTGGACGTCGCGCTGCCCGAGGAACAGCAGGGCGACGCGGGCGCGTTCGGCCTGCACCCGGCGCTGCTCGACGCGGGCCTGCACGCGGTCGGCCTGACCAAGGCCATGGGCGAGCAGGCCATGCTGCCGTTCGCCTGGAACGGGCTCACACTGCACGCCGTGGGCGCCGCGGCCCTGCGGCTGCGGCTGACCCCGACGGGTGCCGACGGCACGGTGTCGGTGGACATAGCCGATGTGGCGGGCCGTCCCGTGGCCCGCATCGAGGAGCTGGTGCTGCGACCGGTCAGCCAGGAGCAGCTCGCCGTACGGCCGGCGGCTCGCGGCGACTCGCTGTTCCGGCTGGACTGGCAGCGCGCCGAGCAGGCCGCGCCCGCCCCGGACGCCTCGTACGCGTTCGTCGGTGAGGCGGCGGACGGACAGCCGTCGTTCCCGGATCTGGCGGCCCTGAGCACGGCGGTCGCCGACGGGGAGCCGGTTCCGGAGCTGGTGTTCGCGGCCTGGCCGGGCGCGCCGGGCGACCTCGTGCCGGCGGCCCGGGAGGCCACCGGCTGGGCGCTCGCGCTGGCGCAGCAGTGGCTCTCCGACGAGCGGTTCGTCTCGGCCAGGCTCGTGGTGACGACCCGCGGTGCGGTGGCGACCTCGCCCGAGGCGGACGTCACCGACCTGGCGGGCGCCGCCGTATGGGGTCTGCTGCGGTCGGCGCAGTCGGAGAACCCCGGCCGGATCGGGCTGCTCGACGTCGGCGGCACCGGTGACCTCGGCGGTGTGCCGGTGGCCTCGGTGGCCTCGGCGCTGCGCGAGGACGAGCCGCAACTCGCGGTGCGCGACGGTGGCCTGCTGGTGCCGCGCGTCGTCAGGGCCGGCGGCGAGCCGGGAACGCCGGACGCGGACGGAGAGCTGTCCGCGGACGGCACCGTCCTGATCACCGGCGGTACCGGTGTGCTCGGCGGTGAGCTGGCCAGGCACCTGGTCACCGAGCGTGGGGTGCGGCACCTGGTGCTGGCCTCCCGGAGCGGCCCGGAGGCGGGCGGCGCGCGGGAGCTGGCCGCGGAGCTGACGGAGCTCGGCGCGTCCGTTCGCGTCGAGGCGTGTGACGCCGCGGACCGTGAGGCACTCGCCGCGCTCCTGGCCGGGATCGGGGACGAGCACCCCCTGACCGGTGTGGTGCACGTCGCCGGTGTGATTGACGACGGCGTGCTGACGTCGCTCAGCCCCGAGCGGGTGGACCGGGTGCTGCGACCCAAGGTCGACGCGGCCTGGCATCTGCACCGGCTCACCGCGGACGCGAATCTGGAGATGTTCGTCCTGTTCTCCTCCGCGGCCGGTGTGGTCGGGGCGCCCGGCCAGGGCAACTACGCGGCGGCCAACGCGTTCTTGGACGCGCTGGCCGAGCACCGCAGGGCGGCCGGGCTGCCCGCGCAGTCCCTCGCGTGGGGTGCGTGGGCGCAGGCCAGCGGGATGACGTCGGAGCTGAGCGACACCGACCGGTCCCGCATGGCGCGCGGTGGCGTGACCGCCCTCGAGACCGCCGAGGGCATGGCCCTGTTCGACACGGCCGGACGGACCGGGCACGCCGTGCTGCTGCCGATGCGCCTGGACATGACCAGGGGTGGTGCGGCGGTGCCCGCGCTGTTCCGGTCGCTGGTTCCGGCGGTGCGACGCGCCGCCGCGGCGGCGGGCTCCGCGTCCTTCGGGCCGGACCTGTTGCAGCGGCTGCTCGCGCAGCAGCCCGAGGAGCAGCGGCAGACGCTGCTCACGGTGGTGCGCGAGGAGGTGGCCGCCGTGCTCGGCCACGCTTCCGGGAGCGCCCTGGAGGCGGATCAGTCCTTCGCCGAGCTGGGCTTCGACTCGCTGATCGCGGTCGAGCTGCGCAACCGGCTGGGTGAGATCACCGGTCTGAAGCTGCCCACGACGCTGGTGTTCGACTACCCGAACCCGGCGTTGCTCGCGGAGTACCTGGGGCAGCAGATCCTGCCGGAGCCGGAGTCCGCGGCCGACCGGCTGTTCCAGCAGATCGACGGCCTGGAGCAGTTGCTGTCCGAACTGTCCCCGGAGCAGGACGACGTCGACCGGGTGCGGGACCGGCTGCGGGCGGTGCTCGCCAAGCACACCGGCGGCGCCGGGACGCAGAGTGCTCCCGCCATCGAGGACACGCTGCTGTCCGCCTCGGACGACGAGATCTTCGACTACTTCGACCGGGACCTCGGCATCTGAGCGTTCCCTTCCGTCCCACGGCCCGCGAGCAGTGATGCCCGCGGGCCGTGGCCCGATCTGCCCGGCTCAGCGCCGGCCCACCCACTTCGTCAACGCGTCAGCACAACGCAGAACTCAGCGAGGGCCCAATGTCAAACGAGGACAAGTTCCGTCAATACCTGGCGCGTGCCGCGGGAGAGCTGAAGCAGGCCCGCGAAAAGCTGCAGCAGGTCCAGGACGCGGCACACGAGCCGATCGCCATCGTCGGCATGGCCTGCCGGTACCCGGGCAGCGTCCGCGGTCCGGAGGACCTGTGGGACCTGGTCGCGCAGGGCCGGGACGAGATGTCGACGTTCCCCGAGGACCGCGGCTGGGACCTGGAGGCCCTGTACGACCCGGACCCGGACCGGCCGGGCACCTCCTACACGAACGTGGGCGGTTTCCTGTACGACGCCGCGGACTTCGACCCGGCGTTCTTCGGGATCAGTCCGCGTGAGGCGCTGGCGATGGACCCGCAGCAGCGTCTGCTGTTGGAGGCCGCGTGGGAGGCCGTGGAGTCGGCGGGAATCGACCCGGTCTCGCTGCGCGGTTCGCAGACCGGCGTGTTCGCGGGGCTCATGTACCACGACCACGTGGCCCGGCTGCGGGACGTGCCCGAGGACCTCGAGGGGTTCATCGGCAACGGCAACGCGGGCAGTGTCACCTCGGGCCGGGTGGCGTACACCATGGGCCTGGAGGGCCCGGCGGTGACGGTGGACACGGCGTGCTCGTCGTCGCTGGTCGCCCTGCACTGGGCGATCCAGGCGCTGCGCACCGGCCAGTGCCGGTACGCGCTCGCGGGCGGTGTGACGGTGATGGCAACGCCGGGCACGTTCGTGGAGTTCTCCCGGCAGCGGGGCCTCGCGGCCGACGGCCGGTGCAAGCCGTTCGCCGACGCCGCCGACGGCACCGGCTGGTCGGAGGGCGTGGGCATGCTGCTCGTGGAGCGGCTGTCGGACGCCCGCCGGCTCGGGCACGACGTGCTCGCGGTGGTGCGGGGTTCGGCGGTCAACCAGGACGGCGCGTCCAACGGTCTGACCGCTCCGAACGGCCCCTCGCAGCAGCGGGTCATCCAGCAGGCCCTCGCCAACGCCCGGCTGACGCCGCGTGACGTGGACGTGGTGGAGGCCCACGGCACCGGCACCACTCTGGGCGACCCGATCGAGGCGCAGGCGCTGCTGGCGACCTACGGCCAGGACCGGTCCGGGGGCCGGCCGCTGTATCTGGGTTCGATCAAGTCCAACATCGGTCACACGCAGGCGGCGGCCGGTGTCGCGGGTGTCATCAAGATGGTGCAGGCCATGC
>NZ_JBIWKU010000027.1:1381-2775 GCF_044765825.1 Streptomyces flaveolus
CGCGGGGTTGTGGGATCTCTCTTCTGTCGTCTGCCGGCGGCAGGACGAGTCAGAAACCGTTGATGTAGGCGAAGGACATGCGAAAGGTCCGGCGTAGAGGGTAAGACCCCCGTAGTCGAAACATCAGCGGCTCGTTTGAGAGACACCCAAGTAGCACGGGGCCCGAGAAATCCCGTGTGAATCTGGCGGGACCACCCGCTAAGCCTAAATATTCCCTGGTGACCGATAGCGGATAGTACCGTGAGGGAATGGTGAAAAGTACCGCGGGAGCGGAGTGAAATAGTACCTGAAACCGTGTGCCTACAAGCCGTGGGAGCGTCGGACATCAAGTTTACTTGGTGTCTCGTGACTGCGTGCCTTTTGAAGAATGAGCCTGCGAGTTTGCGGTGTGTTGCGAGGTTAACCCGGGTGGGGTAGCCGTAGCGAAAGCGAGTCCGAACAGGGCGTTTCAGTAGCACGCTCAAGACCCGAAGCGGAGTGATCTAGCCATGGGCAGGTTGAAGCGGAGGTAAGACTTCGTGGAGGACCGAACCCACCAGGGTTGAAAACCTGGGGGATGACCTGTGGTTAGGGGTGAAAGGCCAATCAAACTCCGTGATAGCTGGTTCTCCCCGAAATGCATTTAGGTGCAGCGTCGTGTGTTTCTTGCCGGAGGTAGAGCACTGGATAGGCGATGGGCCCTACCGGGTTACTGACCTTAGCCAAACTCCGAATGCCGGTAAGTGAGAGCACGGCAGTGAGACTGTGGGGGATAAGCTCCATGGTCGAGAGGGAAACAGCCCAGAGCATCGACTAAGGCCCCTAAGCGTACGCTAAGTGGGAAAGGATGTGGAGTCGCACAGACAACCAGGAGGTTGGCTTAGAAGCAGCCACCCTTGAAAGAGTGCGTAATAGCTCACTGGTCTAGTGATTCCGCGCCGACAATGTAGCGGGGCTCAAGCGTACCGCCGAAGTCGTGTCATTCACATATATAGCCCCAACGGGTGTGTGGATGGGTAGGGGAGCGTCGTGTGCCGGGTGAAGCAGCCGCGGAAGCGAGTTGTGGACGGTTCACGAGTGAGAATGCAGGCATGAGTAGCGATACAAACGTGAGAAACGTTTGCGCCGATTGACTAAGGGTTCCTGGGTCAAGCTGATCTGCCCAGGGTAAGTCGGGACCTAAGGCGAGGCCGACAGGCGTAGTCGATGGATAACCGGTTGATATTCCGGTACCCGCTGTGAAGCGTCAAACATCGAGCATCGTGATGCTAAGGCCGTGAAGCCGTTCCGGACCCTTCGGGGAAAGGAAAGTGGTGGAGCCGCCGAACCAAGCGGTTAGTAGGTGAGTGATGGGGTGACGCAGGAAGGTAGTCCATCCCGGGCGGTGGTTGTCCCGGGGTAAGGGTGTAGGCACG
>NZ_JBIWKU010000027.1:2868-4283 GCF_044765825.1 Streptomyces flaveolus
GCTGAGACCTGATGCCGAGCCGATTGTGGTGAAGTGGATGATCCTATGCTGTCGAGAAAAGCCTCTAGCGAGTTTCATGGCGGCCCGTACCCTAAACCGACTCAGGTGGTCAGGTAGAGAATACCGAGGCGTTCGGGTGAACTATGGTTAAGGAACTCGGCAAAATGCCCCCGTAACTTCGGGAGAAGGGGGGCCACGTCTGGTGACCGGATTTACTCCGTGAGCTGGGGGTGGCCGCAGAGACCAGCGAGAAGCGACTGTTTACTAAAAACACAGGTCCGTGCGAAGCCGTAAGGCGATGTATACGGACTGACGCCTGCCCGGTGCTGGAACGTTAAGGGGACCGGTTAGTCACTCTTCGGGGTGGCGAAGCTGAGAACTTAAGCGCCAGTAAACGGCGGTGGTAACTATAACCATCCTAAGGTAGCGAAATTCCTTGTCGGGTAAGTTCCGACCTGCACGAATGGCGTAACGACTTCTCGACTGTCTCAACCATAGGCCCGGTGAAATTGCACTACGAGTAAAGATGCTCGTTTCGCGCAGCAGGACGGAAAGACCCCGGGACCTTTACTACAGTTTGATATTGGTGTTCGGTTCGGCTTGTGTAGGATAGCTGGGAGACTGTGAACTCTGGACGCCAGTTCAGGGGGAGTCGTCGTTGAAATACCAGTCTGGTCGTGCTGGATGTCTAACCTGGGTCCGTGATCCGGATCAGGGACAGTGTCTGATGGGTAGTTTAACTGGGGCGGTTGCCTCCTAAAGAGTAACGGAGGCGCCCAAAGGTTCCCTCAGCCTGGTTGGCAATCAGGTGTTGAGTGTAAGTGCACAAGGGAGCTTGACTGTGAGACCGACGGGTCGAGCAGGGACGAAAGTCGGGACTAGTGATCCGGCGGTGGCTTGTGGAAGCGCCGTCGCTCAACGGATAAAAGGTACCCCGGGGATAACAGGCTGATCTTCCCCAAGAGTCCATATCGACGGGATGGTTTGGCACCTCGATGTCGGCTCGTCGCATCCTGGGGCTGGAGTCGGTCCCAAGGGTTGGGCTGTTCGCCCATTAAAGCGGTACGCGAGCTGGGTTTAGAACGTCGTGAGACAGTTCGGTCCCTATCCGCTGTGCGCGTAGGAGTCTTGAGAAGGGCTGTCCCTAGTACGAGAGGACCGGGACGGACGAACCTCTGGTGTGCCAGTTGTCCTGCCAAGGGCATGGCTGGTTGGCTACGTTCGGGAGGGATAACCGCTGAAAGCATCTAAGCGGGAAGCCTGCTTCGAGATGAGGACTCCCACCCACTTGATGGGGTAAGGCTCCCAGTAGACGACTGGGTTGATAGGCCGGATCTGGAAGCACCGTGAGGTGTGGAGGTGACCGGTACTAATAGGCCGAGGGCTTGTCCTCAGTTGCTCGCGTCCACTGTGTT
>NZ_JBIWKU010000028.1:0-1543 GCF_044765825.1 Streptomyces flaveolus
GCTGCTCGCCGAACTGGAGAGCGGACGCGTCACCGCCGCCCTCGACGTCACCGACCCCGAACCGCTGCCCCCGGGCCACCCCCTGTGGCAGGCTCCGGGAGTGCTCGTCAGCCCGCACGTCGGCGGGCCGACGTCCGCCTTCCTGCCGCGCGCCAAGCGGCTGTTGACGGACCAGTTGACCCGGTTCGTGAACCGGGAGCCGCTGCGCAACGTGATTCTGACGACGGGCGGGTAATCCGTTTCAGGTACCCTCCGCAACCTCTCGGGTGCGGTGGGTACCCGCATATCCCCTGGTCGTCACGGAGCGTAGAGAAGCTATGTCCCTGAGTGACGAGACTGGTGTATCGTCCGACAGGGGATGCGCCGCACACGGTTCGGCGCCGGGGACGGACAACTCAGACTGTGAGGGGGGCGACGGGCGATGCACGGCCTATGGACGAACGACCCGACGCGGCGGAGCCGCCGCCGGCGACCCTGGCGCACGGCCACGCGCAGGCGGGGTCAGCACGGTCACCGCGGTGGCCATCACGGTCAGCACGGTCATCACCAGCGCCGCCAGAGCAGCCGCGGGAAGCAGGCGACTCCGGCGCACCCCGGCCCGCGGGACGCGGTGGCGGCGCGGACCGGGAGGCCCCGGTGAGTCCGCCCACATCCGTGTCCACGCTGGACGGAGCGCCGCGGACGCCGACCGCGTCCGGACCCCTGCCGCCCGCGCCGACGCCGCACGTCGGCGGGCCGGCCCTCTTCCACCAGCTCGTCCTGGCCCTGGTCTGCGCGGCGTACGCCGTCGGTTCCGCGTTCGGCTGGGGTTCCGAGTACGTCGCGACGATCATGGGCGACTTCGGGCTGAGCGCCGCCGCCGGTGCCGCCGCCGTCTCCTGCTTCGTCTACGCCCGCGGTCGCCGGGTCCGCTTCCGGCCCGCCTGGCTCCTGTTCGCCCTCTCCTCGGCGATGGCGGCCCTGGGCAACCTGGTCTGGGGCTGGTACGAGGTCGTCCTGCGGCAGCCGGTGCCCAGCCCCAGCTATGCCGACCTGTTCTTCCTGTGCTTCGCGCCGCCCGCCATCGTGGGGCTGCTGGTGCTGGCCAAACGGCCGGTGACCAAGGCGGGTTGGATCTGCCTCGGCCTGGACGCCTGGCTGATCGGCGGGTCGCTGCTGACCCTGGCCTGGAGCCTGGCACTCGCCCAGGCGGCGAAGGCCGAGGGCGGTTCCAGCGTGGCGCACGCCGCGCTCACCGTGGCGTATCCGCTGCTCGACATCGCCCTGATCAGCATGGTGCTCGCGCTGCACTTCAGGCGCTCGCCCAGGGGACGGTCCACGGTCAACACCGCCATCGGCGCGCTCGCTCTGACGGTGATGTGCGACGCCCTGTTCACCTCGCCGCTGCTGCACAACAACTACCGCTCCGGCCAGTTGCTCGACGCCGGCTGGTTCGCGGGCTCGCTGCTGCTGGCGTACGCCCCCTGGGCGACGTCGTGGCGCGGACGGCCGCAGGGCGAGGACGGAGCCGGCGGACACACGCGGGTGGTCCACGAGCACGTGC
>NZ_JBIWKU010000029.1:0-1090 GCF_044765825.1 Streptomyces flaveolus
ATCACCACCACCAATATCTGCGGTTCGGACCTGCACATGTACGAGGGCCGCACCTCGTTCGAGTCCGGCCGCACCCTGGGACACGAGAACATGGGCCAGGTCGTGGAGGTCGGCTCGGCCGTGCGCAAGGTCCAGGTCGGCGAGTACGTGGTCCTGCCCTTCAACATCGCCTGCGGCTTCTGCAAGCAGTGCGAGCGGGGGCTGACCAACTACTGCCTGACCATGCAGCCGGAACCGGCTCTCGCCGGAGCCGCCTTCGGGTTCGCCGACATGGGCCCCTACCAGGGCGGCCAGGCGGAACTGCTGCGCGTGCCCTACGGCGACTTCAACGCGCTGCGTCTGGGCGAGGACGCCGCCGAGCGGCAGACCGACTACGTGATGCTCGCCGACATCTTCCCCACCGGCTATCACGCCACCGAGATGGCCCACGTCAAACCGGGTGACCAGACCATCGTCTTCGGGGCCGGTCCCGTCGGGCTGATGGCCGCCTACTCCGCCCTCCTCAAGGGCGCCGGCCGTGTCTGGGTGGCCGACCACCAGCCCGACCGGCTGCGCAAGGCGGAGGAGATCGGGGCCATCCCGATCAACACCGCCGGGCAGAACCCGGCGGAGACCGTCAAGGAGGCCACCCTCGGTCTGGGCGCCGACAACGGCTGTGAATGCGTCGGCTACCAGGCGCACGACCCCGAGGGACACGAGGACGCCGGTCTCACGCTCAACGGTCTGATCGACTCGGTCAGGTTCACGGGCGACATCGGCGTGGTGGGGGTGTTCCTGCCCCAGGACCCCGGCGGCAAGGAGGCCCAGGGCGAGCTGGAGGCGCAGGGCAAGATCGCGATCGACTTCGGCATGATGTGGTTCAAGGGCCAGCACATGGGGACCGGGCAGGCGCCGGTGAAGAGGTACAACCGGGCGCTGCGGGACCTGATCGCCGGCGAGAAGGCACAGCCGAGCTTCGTCGTCTCCCACGAACTCAGCCTGGACGAGGCCCCCACCGCCTACGAGCACTTCGACGCCCGTGACGAGGGCTGGACCAAAGTGGTCCTGCACCCCGACGGACACGGCAACGGCCACAAGCGGTAAGAGAACC